>OZ271845.1:0-1639474 GCA_965601545.1 Methylophilaceae bacterium
ATGGAAAATTTCTGGTCTACCTGTCTAAGTCGTTTTGAACAAGAGTTGTCGAAGCAACAATACAACACTTGGATTAAACCGCTCGTTGCCGAAGTCAATGGCAATGAACTCAGATTGGTTGCGCCAAATCGCTTTGTTTTACAGTGGGTAAAAGATCGGTTTAATAAAAAGATTGAACAGTTTGCCCGTGAGTTGCAATTAAATGACATACAAATTGATTTTGTTATTGCAAACATCGAAGCGGACCAAGATGACAAAGCAAGTGAAAAGCTAAGCGCCAAAATTCAAACTGAGCTGAGTAAGATGGCTGCCAATTCATTAGATGCCAAACCCGCAGGCAAAAAGACAGTGGAAGCCACTAAAGTTGTGTCTGGTTTAAACAGTGCGTTTAATTTTGATAACTACGTAACCGGTCGAGCCAATCAGTTAGCCCGTGCCGCTGCCATACAGGTAGCAGAGAATCCTGGTGCTGCTTACAACCCTTTGTTCATATACGGTGGCGTGGGTTTAGGTAAAACGCATCTACTGCAAGCCATAGGCAATGAATTAAAAAAACACAAACCGGATGCCAAAATTCGTTACCTGCATGCTGAGCGCTATGTAAGTGATGTGGTTAAAGCCTACGAAAATAAAGCGTTTGACGAATTTAAACGGCAATACCATTCATTGGATTTGCTATTAATTGACGACATCCAGTTTTTTGCTAAGAAAACCCGGACTCAAGAGGAGTTTTTCTATGCTTTCAATTCCTTGATTGAGGCTAAAAAGCAAATTATCATCACTTGCGATACCTATCCCAAAGAAATCATGGATGTCGATGAGCGTCTAAGAACCCGCTTTAGTTGGGGTTTAACCGTAGCAGTCGAACCACCTGAATTGGAAATGCGCGTGGCCATTTTGTTAAAAAAGGCTGAAGCGGTTAATTTGAACTTACCAGAAGAGGTGGCCTTTTTTATTGCTAAACAAATACGCTCTAGTGTTAGAGAATTAGAGGGCGCGCTAAATCGTATTATTGCCATGGCAAAATTTACCGGCCATGCCATAGACGTGCATTTAGCAAAAGATGCACTTCGTGATTTAATAGCAGTCAGAGGTAGGCAAGTGACCATGGAAAATATCCAAAAAACCGTGGCCGATTACTACAAAATAAAAGTGGCGGAAATGTACAGTAAGAAACGCACGCGTAATTTTGCCCGGCCCAGGCAGATAGCCATGGCCTTATCTCGCGAACTGACTAATCACAGCTTTCCAGAAATTGGTGAGGCATTTGGTGGTCGTCACCACACAACCGTTATGCATGCATGCGATGAAATTGATTTATTAAGAAAAAATGATCCGTCTTTTACGCGTGACATTGGTTTTTTAATCCAAGTAATCCGAGATTAACCACTTGTTACACTATGAATTAACTGTGGGTGAATTGCGGATAAAGACACTAATTTGATATGGCAAATTTTTTATCAACAAATTGCCCACAGTAGAATATGCTTAAACTAAGGTGTTTTTAATTTAATTAAACTATTGATTTATTTAAAAAAATAAACCGTTATCCACAAAATACTGCACCATTATTATTGTTATTATTTATATATATATTATTTAGGTTATAAAGATGAATATACAAATCAACCGTGAAACCCTGTTAAAACCTTTAACATCCGTCACCAGCATTGTTGAAAAAAGGCATACGCTGCCTATACTCTCCAATCTATTATTGGAAGTAAAACAAAATAAAATTCATTTAACGGCGACCGATTTAGAGATGCAGATTTCGCTAACCGTTGACAGTGCTACCAGTGGTGATTTTTCCACCACATTATCCGCAAAAAAACTATTGGATATCTGCCGCTCTCTTCCAGATAACGCAGAAATCAATATGAGCACGGCGGAAAGCCGTATTACATTAAAAGCGGCAAAAAGCCGATTTAATTTGCAAACATTACCGGCTGCGGACTACCCAGTAATGACAAAAACACAAGCTAACTCAACCTTGGTTGTTTTAGCACAACGAGAGTTAAAAGACTTATTAAAGCAAGTTGAATTTGCTATGGCACAGCAAGACATTCGCTATTATTTGAATGGCTTATTGTTTGAAATAGCAGCAAATAAATTAAATATAGTGGGAACAGATGGCCACAGATTGAGTTTCACATCAACCGAATTAAAACAAAACTATGAAAAACAAGATGTCATATTGCCTAGAAAGACGGTGGTTGAATTAATTAAGCTACTAGATGACAGTGAGGATGAAGTGCAAATAGAATTGGCCAGCAATCAGGTTAATTTTAGTTTTGCTAATTTAAAACTCATTTCAAAAGTAATAGATGGTAAATTCCCTGATTACAACCGCGTCATTCCAGTTGGCCATCAAAACACCTTTAGCGTAGAAAGATTAAACGTATTGTTGGCTATGCAACGCGCATCCATTTTATCTAATGAAAAATACCGCGGCATACGTATGGTGTTGAGTAATAATAATTTAAAATTGATCAGCACCAATAGTGATCAAGAGGAAGCAGAAGAAGAAATGGAAATAAATTACAGTGGTGATGCATTGGATATTGGATTTAACGTCACCTACTTAATTGATGTGCTAAACAACACCAACAGTGATCAAGCAAACTTTTCTTTTGCAGACGCCAACAGCAGTTGTTTAATTACCATTCCAAATAACCCAAATTACAAATACGTTGTTATGCCTATGCGTATTTAAAAAAGCCTTATGTTTCACGTGAAACAATAATAAAAAAGCATTAACCAAATCAACAAACACTTAATTAAAGAAAACGAGTATGGCTGAAAATAAAAAAGTTACACCTGATTACGATTCTTCCAGTATTAAAATTCTTGAAGGTTTAGACGCCGTCCGTAAGCGCCCGGGTATGTACATCGGCGATACCTCGGATGGATCAGGATTGCATCACATGGTGTTTGAAGTTTTGGATAACGCAATTGATGAAGCCTTAGCCGGTCACTGTAATGAAATTAAAGTCACCATTCATTTAGATAATTCCATCAGCGTGACCGATAACGGTAGGGGAATTCCTACCGACATTAAATACGATGACATTAAATCGGTTAAACGTTCGGCGGCTGAAATCGTCATGACTGAACTGCATGCCGGCGGTAAGTTTGACCAAAACTCTTACAAGGTTTCTGGTGGTTTACATGGTGTAGGGGTGTCGGTTGTAAACGCCTTGTCTGACTGGTTGCGATTGAAAATTTACCGTAACGGCGAAATACACCAAATGGAATTCCAGCGTGGCGTAGCCATGGCACCCTTAGCGATGATGGGCAAAACAGAGAAGCGTGGCACGGAAGTGCATTTCTTGGCTTCGGTGGAAACTTTTGTCTTGGTTGAATACCACTTTGACATATTGGCTAAACGCATACGCGAGCTGTCTTTCCTCAATAACGGTGTAAAAATTGAGCTTATCGATCAACGCAGTGGTAAAAGTGAAAACTTTGCCTATTCAGGTGGCATTAAAGGCTTCGTTGAGTACATGAACCGAACCAAATCCGTGCTGCACCCAAAAACATTTTATGCTATGGGTGAAAAAGACGGCATGACCATAGAAGTGGCCATGCAGTGGAATGATTCCTACAGTGAAACCGTACAGTGTTTTACCAACAACATTCCGCAACGAGATGGCGGTACCCATTTAACGGGTTTACGCACAGCCATGACGCGTACGCTTAATCAGTACATTGAACAAACCGACATGGCAAAAAAAGCCAAAGTTGAAACCACTGGTGACGACATGCGAGAAGGCATTTGTTGCGTGTTGTCAGTCAAAGTGCCTGACCCGAAGTTTTCATCACAAACCAAAGATAAATTGGTGTCTTCAGAGGTGCAACCCGTGGTCTCAGAAGTGGTGGCAGCAAAATTGGCAGAATTTTTACAAGAGAATCCAGCCGATGCGAAAATCATCGTTGGTAAAATCGTTGATGCGGCACGAGCACGAGAGGCGGCGCGTAAGGCACGTGAAATTACCCGTCGTAAGGGCGTCATGGACACCATGGGCTTGCCAGGTAAATTAGCCGACTGTCAGGAACGCGATCCAGCAAAATGCGAAATATACTTGGTTGAGGGTGACTCCGCGGGCGGGTCTGCTAAGCAAGGCCGGGATCGTAAATTCCAAGCCATATTGCCGTTGAAGGGTAAAATTTTAAACGTAGAAAAAGCCAGGTTCGATAAATTAATTGGCTCACAAGAGATCGCGACCTTAATTACTGCGCTGGGCACCAGTATAGGTAAAGCGGATTTTAATGTAGAAAAATTACGCTACCACCGCATTATCATCATGACCGATGCGGACGTCGATGGCGCCCACATTCGAACTTTGCTGCTCACCTTCTTCTACCGTCAGATGACTGAATTAGTTGAGGGTGGTCACATATATATTGCGCAACCACCCTTGTATAAAGTTAAGCAAGGTAAAGACGAACGCTACTTAAAAGACCAACAAGAATTGGATCAATATTTACTGCAATCGGCACTAAAAGGCGCGGAGCTGATTACAAAAACCAACGGCGATACCCTCAGCGATGCCCCATTAACAGAAATCGCTAAACAAATGGTATTAACAGAAGCCGTCATACGCCGCATTGCTTCGCATTACGATGAAAGCGTATTGCGTGCCATGCAAGATTTAGGGGAATTAAGCTTAGCCACTAAAGAAAGCACAGAAAAAGCCGCAGAAAAATTACGTCCAATATTAGGCGCAATAGGCAGCGAAGTGATCGTTGGTTTTGATGCCGAGGCTAACGAATACCGTTTAGAAGTAAACAAATTTGTGCACGGTAATTTGCAATGTTGCGTGATCAATGCTGAATTTTTAGGCTCTGGCGATTACCGACAAATCAGCAAAATGTCCAACATGCTGCAAGGCTTATTAGGCGAAGGGGCATTAATTAAACGCGGTGAAAAAGAATTAGCGGTCACTACATTTAAACAAGCCTTGGATTGGTTATTAGAAGAAGCCAAACACAATCTCAATATTCAACGCTATAAAGGGTTGGGTGAAATGAACCCGTCGCAACTATGGGAAACCACTATGGATCCAACCGTGCGTCGTTTGTTAAAAGTACAAATTGATGACGCCATTGCCGCGGATGAAATTTTCACTACCCTAATGGGCGACAACGTTGAACCAAGACGTGCCTTTATTGAAAGCAATGCCTTGGGTGCAAGCAACTTAGACGTTTAATCGTCAGTTTAGACCCACCCAATTAAAAAAGCCCTGCGGGGCTTTTTTAATGCCTGTAAAAAGCGACACATAACTGCGTTAATGGGCCTGCTAGCACTTAAAAGTAAATTTACATGGGATACTCTAGGCCCGTTTAACTTAGGCGCTCCAGAGCGCCCCGATTGGATTCAAATTAAAAGCAAACTCCTTGTGTTAAACTTATCAAGAAACTAAATGCTATAAGTAATACTAATCATTGTAGGGGTGGCGGCATGACCTTAAACGAATTGCGTTTTGTGGTGGCGTTGGCGAAAGAACGAAATTTTAGAAAAGCCTCAGAAAAATGTTTCGTAAGTCAGCCGGCGCTAAGTTTGGCTATTAAAAAATTAGAAGACGATCTGGGCGTGCTTATTTTTGAGCGCAGCCATACCGATATCAGTCCTACAGTGGTTGGCCAAAAAATTATAGAACAAGCCACCCGAGCCCTAGAAGAAGTGGCGCACATAAGGGAAATCGCTAAGCAAGGTAATAACCAATTGGCTGGGCCGTTTCGTTTGGGCTTGATCTATTCGGTTGGACCTTATTTGCTCCCAGAAATCATTCCGATTTTGCGTCGCATGTGTGCTGAGATGCCATTGGACATAGAAGAAAACCTAACGGTACAGTTGGAAGCGCAGCTTAAAAGTGGGGCCATAGACGCCGCCATCGTGGCCTTGCCTTTTGATGTACCCGGTATTAAAACCCAAGCTTTATATGACGAGGAATTCGTGGTGATGGTGCCTATTAGCCATGCCTGGGCGAACAAAGTTAGCATAGTGGCGGACGATTTGGTTGATGAAAATGTCTTGTTGCTTAATAGTGGCCATTGTTATAGCCATCAGGTTTTGGCGGCTTGCCCAGATTTATCAAAAAAAGGGCAGGTGTTACAAGGCAACTCATTGGAAACCATACGCAATATGGTGGCATCCAATTTAGGTATCACCGTGCTGCCATGCAGTGCGGCCACAGAACGTTATGTGAATCCTTTGGTAAAGGTGATACCTTTTTCTGCGCCGGTTCCAGTTAGGCGAATTGCCTTAGCATGGCGTAAAAGTTATGCCAGAGAAATGGCGGTTAACGCCATATGCGACGCCATTAAGGAAATTAAATCGCCTTGTTTGCACTTAATCAATTAAAACCGTATTACTAAGCAAGGCAAATAAAAAAAGGACGCCTAGGCGTCCTTTTTTTATTTGAACTTAAGGGTTCAAAAATTATTTGTTCATTACGTACATGGTTACTTCAAAACCAAAACGCATTTCAGTAGCTGCTGGTGTAGTCCACATGGTAAATCTCCTAGTCATTAATTAATTAATTAAGTTGTACACAACTTATGGAGTTATATTACAGGGGGAAGTTAAGACAACGCTATGTAAACGGACTAAATTCGGCTAATGATTTTCATTAGATAGACTTAGGCGCAGCGCTAATAAAATAAGCGTACTCGGTACCCAGCTATGCTTTGATCTGGATTGGCTAAAGGCAGCCTCAGTTTAAGCGATTGCCCAGGCGCCAATCCTAATTTAGCATCATCCCCGTGATCTAAATATTCATGCGGGCTAAATTGACGCGTGTATTTAGCTCTATCCTCGATATCGGTCAGGATTAATTCTATCGTTGGGTAGGCCTGACTAAACGGAGCTTGATTGACGATGGAGCTGGATAAATAAATTAAGCCAAGGCGTTGCTCGTCCTCTAACAAATCCGTGTCATCTAGCACCAGCAAATTAATTTGTTTGGCCAAGGCAATGTCGCAGCCAATTTTTTTACAGGCTAGCTTTAAGTATGTTTGGCTGCTGGGGTAGCGCCAGCTGATTTCGGCACGCAAGAAATAAATTGTTTGCAGCACCGCGCTCAACAATAAAAGTAGCAGCATAAAAACAGCCAGGCTATTTTTACATATGGATTTTGTTGTACTTTTGCTTGAATTGGCGGCGCTGTCCTTGGTGTCTTTTGCATTAACCTGAGTATGGCCTTGCGCGTTAAACAGGGTGAAACAATGACCGCAACAAACCAGGCCTTGGTGCTGTTTTATTTGATCCTCTGCTACCTTAAAACGGCTTTGGCAGGATGGGCAATCCAAGCTTACTATCATTTTTTTCTGCCCGTTAACAAGACCCAGGCATCCATGTAAACCGGCGCCTTCATATCAAACCACGGCGCATAAATGGCCGATACGGCCTCGGCTTGTTCCTTCAAAATGCCCGACAAGGCAATTTTACCGCCGGGCTTGCAGGATTTAGCCAAGGCCGGTGCCAAAACGCTCAGCGCGCTAGACAAAATGTTGGCCACTACGATGTCGTACTGTTCTGTTTGGTAGTCGTTAGCATGATAAAAGCTCGCTTGCACGGTGTTTTGCTCGGCGTTATACAAGCTGGCCTGTATGGCTTGGGCGTCGATGTCGGTCCCCACTACTTTAGACGCGCCTAATTTTTTAGCAGCGATAGCGAGAATGCCAGAACCGCAACCGTAATCCAATACGGTCTGGTCTTTTTTTACGGTTTGGCTAAGCCAAGCCAAACACAAATGCGTGGTTGGGTGGCTGCCGGTGCCAAACGCTAGGCCGGGGTCCAGTACGATATTAATCGCATTGGCATTAGGCGCGCTGTGCCAAGTTGGCACTATCCATAAATCATCGGTAATTTTGATTGGGTCAAACTGCGATTGGGTGGCGCGCACCCAGTCTTGTTCTTGTATGACTTCGGTGCTGTAGTGCAAGGACGGTAGTTTAGTTAGTCGCTCTAAATCGGCCATGACTTTAGGTACATCCACCCCTTCATCAAACAGGGCGCTGACCATATTTTGTTGCCAGATACCGGGTGGCGGATCGCCCGGTTCACCAAAGATGGGTTGCTCGTCTAGCGTGTCGGCATTAGCGTCTTCAATGATGGCGGACAATGCGCCTTGTTCCATCAATGTGTCGCTAATTAAATCCGCCGTTTTGTCTTGTGCTGCAATTTTTAACGATAACCATGCCATGCTAAACCCATCTATTGAACATGCTTATTGCTAAACATTATTTATTATAAATACCCAGTTTTTGCTCAAGGTAATGAATGCTGGTGCCGCCGCTATGAAACGACGCATCAGCCATTAAATCAGCGTGCAATGGTATGTTGGTGTTAATGCCAGAGATCATCATTTCAGATAAAGCAATACGCATACGGGCAATCGCTTGGTTGCGGGTGTCGCCATAGGTAATCAGTTTACCTATCATCGAATCGTAGTGCGCTGGTACCGTGTACCCAGCATAGGCGTGGGTGTCTATGCGCACGCCTGGGCCACCAGGCATGTGAAAGGCGCTGATTTTGCCAGGGGAAGGCACAAAGCTGTAAGCGTCCTCGGCGTTAATCCGACATTCGATGGCGTGGCCTTTCAATACCACGTCTTTTTGACGAAACTTTAGTTTTTCACCGGCAGCCACGAAAATTTGTTGCTGCACTAAATCAAAGCCCGTGACCATTTCCGTGACCGTATGCTCCACTTGCAAGCGGGTATTCATTTCGATGAAGTAAAACTCATTATTTTCATACAAAAATTCAAAAGTACCGGCACCACGGTAATTAATTTTGCGACAGGCTTCGGCGCAACGCTCACCAATTTTGTCGCGCAATCTTGGATTTAATAGAGGTGCCGGCGCTTCTTCAATAATTTTTTGATGACGGCGTTGCATAGAGCAATCACGGTCACCTAAATACACCGCATTGCCGTGTTGATCGGCTAATACTTGAATTTCGATGTGGCGTGGTTTCTCTAAGTATTTTTCCATGTAAACCACGGGGTTGCCAAACGCCGCTTGGGCTTCGGCTTTGGTCATGTTAACCGATGCGATCAGGGCCGCTTCCGTGTGCACCACGCGCATACCACGGCCGCCTCCGCCGCCAGCTGCTTTAATGATCACCGGGTAACCTACTTGTTTGGCGGTTTTAATGATTTCAATTGGGTCGTCTGAAAGCGCCCCATCTGAGCCTGGTACGCATGGCACACCGGCTTTTTTCATGGCATTTTTGGCTGACACTTTGTCGCCCATTAAACGAATGGTTTCGGCTCTAGGGCCAATAAAGACAAAGCCGCTTTGTTCCACCCGTTCAGCGAAATCGGCGTTTTCCGATAAAAAGCCATAACCAGGATGGATGGCTTGCGCATCGGTTACTTCAGCCGCACTGATAACGGCGGGTATGTTTAAATAACTTTGACCAGAAGGCGCTGGGCCTATGCAAACGGATTCGTCAGCTAATTTTACGTACTTAGCTTCACGGTCTGCTTCAGAATGAACTGCAACGGTTTTGATGCCCAACTCGCGGCAGGCGCGCTGAACGCGTAAGGCAATTTCGCCTCGGTTAGCAATTAAGATTTTGTCAAACATAGCCATGTAATTAAAACCCCGTAATTAAGCAATAATGAAAAGAGGTTCGCCGTATTCCACTGCTAAGCCATTATCAAGCAAGATTTTTTTCACCACACCGGCTTTATCCGATTCAATCTCATTTAATAATTTCATCGCTTCGATAATGCATAAGGTGTCGCCTACTTCTACCGTGTCGCCCACTTCTACAAATGGTTTGGAATCCGGTGAGGCCGAACGGTAGAAAGTACCGACCATAGGCGAATTAACCGAATGGCCTTCTTCAACCACCGGTGCGTCTGCGGCGGCGGGAGCGGCTGCTGCTGGCGCAGCCGGGGCACTAGCAGTGTAATGCTGAGGTGGCGCGTAGTTGCTGTATTGTTGAGGTGCGGCGTTGGCATTGGCAGTGAAGTTACGGCTAATGCGCACTTTTTCACCGTCTTCGGTTAGCTCGAGTTCGGCTATGCCTGATTCTTCAACAAGATCGATTAATTTTTTAAGTTTGCGTAAGTCCATAATAACCTCTAGAAATTCAGGAATAATTTAATTAATTGAGAATAGCTTTTTAAGCTTGATCGTTATGCTTGATTGCGTAATCAAGCGCCAGTGCGTAACCTTGTGCACCTAAGCCGCTAATCACACCAACTGCGATGTCGGTAAAATACGAATGATGACGGAAGGCTTCTCTGGCATACACATTGGATAAGTGCACTTCTATAAAGGGCACCTTTACTGCAGAAAGAGCATCGCGCATGGCCACCGATGTGTGAGTAAAGGCGGCAGGATTGATAATGACAAAATCCACTTTACTGGTCGCCAGCGATTGAATTTTAGTTACCAATTCGGCTTCGGCATTGCTTTGAAACGTTTCTAAAGCTACCCCAGCATTTTTTGCCATTTCCACCAAGGTTTGATTGATGCTGGCAAGGGTCGCTTTGCCATAATGTTCAGGTTCACGTAAACCCAACATATTGAGGTTGGGACCATGAATGACTAAAATGGATTTAGCAGGCATACGCGTGGTCTTTTTTAACACTAATAAGCGAAAATTTGGGCAACTTCATAATTGCAAGTTTGCCGAAGTTAGCCGGTTTTGTCCAGCAAATTTACAGCAAATAAGCGAAATTACACCGCATCCATGATTTAAGTACTTGATATCGTTAGCTTAAAAACGTCGCCGTTATTTTGCTTAGATTAGTCCTGAATTAGGGGCTCTAAAGCCTCGCTTATTAGGGCTTTTGAGATACGGCCAAAGAAGTTTTTTTGCACCACGCCGTCTTTGTCTATGATGACGGTATAAGGTAGCACACCTTGGCTGTTCCCAAGCTCACTGGCCAATTGCATGCCTTCGTCTTCGGCCGCCAATAAGGGGTAGCTAACCGGGGTGGCCAGCGCAAACTCTTTAACTAATGCTAATTCGTCAACCGCCAAGCCCACTACCACCACGTTTTTAGTTTGGTATTGCGTGTGCAATTCGCTGAGCTCCGGCATTTCTTCGCGGCAGGGAGGGCACCAGGTTGCCCAAAAATTAAGCACAACAATTTTACCTTGGTACTGCTTTAAATCTTGGCGTATGCCGTCTTCGTTGACTAATTGGCTATTAAAAAAAGCCGCGGTCGAAACGCTAGGCGGATTGGATTGCTTCAGTGGCGAGTTGGGGTTAAGGGCAAAGTAATAAATAGCAAAGCCCAAGCCAAACATAAGGACAAAGTAAATGGCATTGGCGCGTAATTTAGTTAGCATGGCATTGCTCCTTGATTGTTCGCGTCGGTTAAGCAGCCATCACGCTGCTGCAAGGTGCGGCTAAAGCGCTCGGCATTTTGAAAGCCGACGGTTTTTAGGCTAGGCATTTCTTGGCCGCGCCCATTAAAAAAGGCTATACCGGGTGGGCCGTATAAGCCAAAGCGTTTTAACAACGCGCGGTCCGCATCAGAATTCGCCGTGACATCGGCTTGCAATAACACGGTGTCTTTTAACAGTTGCTGCACTTTCTTATCGCTAAAAGTAAATTGTTCCAACTCCTTGCAAGCCACGCACCAGTCTGCATAAAAATCCAACATCACTGGCTGGCCTTGGCTGTTGGCCAATCTTGCCTCTAATTCGGCCACGGATTTGACGCGTTCGAAAACAAGGGCATGGTTTGATGCGCTTTTGTTAAACAAACCATCAAGCGGTTGAGTCATTGATTTGGCCCCAGATAGGGCGCCAATTAATAGTGCCATGCCTAGCAATAGCAAAATAACCGCCACGCCTTTGCTCAACCTAGCGGCATGGCTGGCGTGCTCAGCTAGGCGATCCAAGGCCTTGTGGTAAACCGCCGTAATAATAATCAAGATGGACCAAAGGCCTAACTGCCATGCCATGCTGAGCAAGGGGCTGATTAGCCATATGGCCATGGCCAGCATCACCAGGCCAAAGAAATGGCGAACGCCGTTCATCCAGTCACCGGTTTTTGGTAACAAGCTGCCGGCAGAGGCGCCTATCAATAACAGTGGCACGCCCATGCCTAGCCCTAGCGCAAACAAGCCCAGGCCACCCAATAACACGTCGTGGGTTTGCCCTATGTAAATCAGAGCGCCGGCTAGTGGGGCGGCCACACACGGGCTGACGATTAGGGCCGATAAAGCGCCCATGACAAACACGCCGATAAAGCGCCCGCCTTTAATTTTGTTGGTGGTCTGCAGCATTTGATCTTCAAAGCGCTGCGGCAGCTTTAACTCATATAGGCCAAACATGGAGCCAGCCAGCAACACAAACAACACGGCGGTGCTGCCTAAGACCCAGGGATTTTGCAAGGCCTGGCTGATTAAATTGCCAGTGAGGCCGGCTGCCACCCCGGCTAAGGCATAACTCAAGGCCATGCCCAACACATAGGCCAGAGATAAACTAAAGCCGTGCCATTTGGCCGCGGCATTGTTCACGCGGTGTTGGCCAACAATGATGCTCGATAAAATCGGGATCATGGGCAACACACAAGGCGTCATAGACAACAACAAGCCGGCAAAAAAGAAGCCGGTTATGGCCAACCAAACTTGGCCGGATTTTAATAATTGCGTGCTGCTGTCGGTTTCATTGTTAAGGCTGGTCGGGGTGGCCGGTGTGCTTGGTGCGGTGGTGGCGATAGCATCAAAAGTCACGTTGAGGGTGTTTTTGATCGGGGCGTAGCATAAGCCTTTTTCGCTGCAACCTTGGTAGCTGGCAAGCAGCGTAAGCGTTTCAGTGGGTGCGCTTAGTTTTAGGCTGGCTCGAAAATCACGGTGATAGACTTCTTGTTTGCCAAAGTTAGCGTCTTCTTTGATTTCCCCAGCAGGCAATTGAATGTCGGTTAATGTAATGTTGCTTGGGGAAAGCACGCTAAATTGGATGCGCTCACGGTATAAATAATGGCCAGGTGCAATGCTAAAATGCGATTGCAAGGTTTGTTTATCCAGCGGGTTTAATTGCAGTTGAAATGCCACTTCAGGCGCTAACACGGGGTCGCTATTGCTGCTGAATAAACGAGTCAATGTGCTGCTGTTCTCGGCAATCGCAGGATTAAAAAAGCCGCAAGAAAAAATCAGCGCGGCCAATGCGGCGATGCTGAAATTAGACAGACGGTGCAACAATAATTTTTTCACGTAGCGGTGTTTCCATGGAAAATAGTTTTAACAAATGGCATGCTGGGTACTTGTCATTATAGAATACCGGCACCACAAAAGACCAAGTGCCTGTTATTAAGACCAGCTCATTTTTATTTAGCCTGGTTTTTGATAGGCTAGGGTTATCATACGTTCCATTGTTAAAGGTAGTTAAGCGCATGCGCATTATTTTTTTCTTGGCCATACTGGCTTTTCCAGTGGCTGAAATTTGGATTTTAATGGATTTGGCCGAGCAATACGGTGGCTGGCTCATCCTCTATTTACTGGTCATTACCCTGCTAGGCCTGCGGCTTATTCGCGATGAAAAACAGTCGTTTTCTGGGCGCATGATGCAACACTTAAGCGCGGGCGGCAATCCCATTAAAGCCTTGTTCGGCAGTGCAAGCAATATTATGGCCGGCGTGTTGCTGATCATTCCTGGCATCATGACCGATATCCTGGCTGCTATTCTGTTATTGATCCCGGTTAATGCCACGGCGCAATCGCGGCCTAATCAGCAGGCCAGTGCCGCCAATGACGACGTCATCGAAGGCGAATTTCATAGAGAAGATTAAGGCATGACTTACCAAATTAGCATACCCGCTAGCGGCCACCAATTTAGCGCCAAAGCCTCAAACAACTTACTCGAGTCGGCCATCGCCGCCGGGGTTAACCTGCCTTACAGTTGCCGCAATGGCACGTGCGGCAGTTGCAAAGGCGACATCCTCAGCGGTTCCGTGCACCACGAAGATTATGCCGCTGGCGCATTGACGGAGGCCGAACTGGCTGCGGGCAAAGCTTTGTTTTGCTGCGCCTACCCCCTGTCTGATTTGAGCTTGGCTTGCCGTGAAATTCGGGCGGACATTATCCCGCCACGCATATTACCGGCGCGGGTAGAGCGTAAGGAACAGCTGGCGCCGGATATCATGGCTTTGTTTTTAAAATTACCCAGCGGCGAGCAATTAAAATTCATGGCTGGCCAATACCTGGAAATCATATTAAAAGACGGCAAGCGCCGCGCCTTTTCTTTGGCCAACGCACCGCACGCCAACGCACTATTGGAACTGCATTTGCGCTTAATCCCCGGCGGTCAGTTTACCGAATACGTTTTTAATGAAATGCCGGAAAAAGCCATATTGCGCATAGAAGCGCCATTTGGCAGTTTCTTTTTGCGAGAAGACTCCAGCAAGCCCATCATCATGGTGGCAGGCGGCACCGGCTTTGCGCCGATTAAGGGCATCATAGAGCACATGCTGCATAACAACATCAAGCGTCCAATTAGCTTGTATTGGGGTGCCCATGCGCAGCAAGATTTGTATATGACGGCGTTGGCCCAAGCGTGGGCGGCAGCGCACGATCACATTCATTACATTCCAGTTTTATCCAACCCACTGGCAACGGATAATTGGCAAGGCCGCACCGGCTTTGTCCACCAAGCGGTGTTGGATGATTTTGCCCAAAGCGGCCTCGCCGACTACGAAGTCTATTGTTGTGGTGCGCCAGCCATGGTGGAAGTGGCGCATGCCGACTTTGTTGCGGCCGGTTTAAGCGACGATGCCTTTTTCTCCGATGCTTTCAATTACGCAAAGCCGACGGGAAAGAGCACAGGCTAACTAGTTTACCGCCGTGCAGTGCAGGGTGATGGCGCTGAAATAAGCGTGCCCGATAAGCTGTTTATCTAATTTTGCTTGGGCTTTTTTAAGGGCCGTACTGGTTTTAAACGCGTCATGCGCCAAGTACAGCTCCGCTTCAATTTTGCCCGCGATGTAATGAAACACCACCCGCTTGGATGGCCCCAATTCTGCGGTAAGCGGCGCCAGCTTTTCCAATAAGGCTTCTCGGCCTGGCATGCGCATTGCATTGCTGTCGTGTTCCATGTCTTCTTCTGGATCAACGTGCACCAACACTTCTGACACCATTTGGTGACTTTTTAGCACCCGTTCGCGGGCGTGCTCGGCGATGCTGTGGCCTTCCGAAACGCTGATGCGTGGGTCCACCAATATGTGCGCATCGACCAAGGCGCGGTGCGCCATGCGCCTGGTGCGCAGTTCATGCAAGCTGACCACGCCTTGGGTATCAATCAGCGTTTGCCTAATGCTGTCGACTTCTTCTAATGACAAGCCGGCATCGATTAATTCTTGAAACGCATCCCAGGCGAAGACGATGCCCATGCGCACGATCATAAAGCCAACCAAAATCGCCGCGATGGAGTCGGCATAGATAAAGCCCATGAGGTTGGCGCCTATGCCCACCGCCACCACCAGCGAGGAAGCGGCATCCGATCTAGCATGCCAAGCGTTGGCAATCAGCATGGGCGAGCGCAGCTTTTCGCCCACACCCAACATGTAACGGAACAACAATTCTTTGCACAACAGCGCAATCAAGGCCACCCATAGTGCCAAGGGCGCCACTGCCGGTAACTGCTCTATGTTTTGTAATTTGATGGCGGCCGTCACCATGATGGTGCCGCCGGTCGCCACCAATATTGCGCCTAAGACAAAAGAAGCGGCCGTTTCAACGCGTCCGTGGCCATAAGGGTGGCCTTCGTCGGCTGGATTTTTGCTGTGATGGCTGGCGATTAACACTAAAAAATCGCAGACCAAGTCGGACAAGGAGTGCATGCCATCGGCGATCAAACTTTGCGAATGCGCCATAAAGCCGGCCGCTATTTGTGCCGCAGTTAATAAGCTGTTGACCGCCACGCTCACCCAAGTGGAGCGGTTGGCCATGGCATGACGTTTAGGGTCGTCGTAGGAAATTTCGGTGGATGCAGGCTCGGTCATGTTTATCTTTCCTCAAGCTGAGTAGCTAGATTATACGTTTTTTAAGTTGGCCATAAAGCCGTGACAAACAAGCTAGCATCGCCACGTCGCCAGGCGCGTCGGCCACCAATACCTTAAAGCCTAGGCTCTTGGGCAATTCGGCAATTCTGGGGTGGTTGACGCACAAGCTGACCTGTTTTATCCAGTTGGCCTGAGCGGCCAGTGCAATCAAATGGCGCATGGCTTCGCTGCTGGTCACCACCACCGCATCCAGTTGGCCTTGTTGCCATTTTTGTTCGAGCAATAGGCTGTTTGTTTGCGGGTTAAATCGGCGATAGGATTCGGCAAAGCTGACCTGCGCACCACGGGCTTGCAAGGTTTCAGCCAGGACCTCGCGGCCACCTTGGCCACGAAAAATAACGATGCGTTTACCGGCAACCGATTGCATGGGCGCCAGCGCCAATAAAGACTCGGTGTCAAAGCGCGCTTGCGGTATCAGCACCCGTGTGACGCCAAATTGCCCAAGGTGCTCAGCCGTTTGTGGGCCTATGGCAGCGAATTGCAATTGCTTGGGGACTAGGCCAAATCTTTTGATGACGCGCGGCATGGCTTGGTCCACCGCGTTGCTGCTGATAAAAATCGCCCAGTCAGCCTGTTCAAGCGGCGCGATGGCTAAATCAAAAGCGCTGTAATCGTCCAAGGGGGCAATGCCCAGTAGTGGAAACGCAATGGCGGTGGCACCTTGCGCAGCCAAGGCTAGGCACAACTCAGCTGCCTGTTCGCTAGGCCTGGTGACGGCGACATGCAGACCTTTTAGTGCGTTATTGGCCATGGGGTAAACAGCGTTACTTGTGCCCGTCTAAAGCAGCCAAAATGCGGTCAGCGCCTTTGGCAACCAATTGCGCTGCCAATTGCTTACCCAGTGCATCGGCTTGATGGCGTTTGGCGGTTGCTTTTTCTACCAACATTTGTTTGCCGTCCACGCTGCCAACAAAACCGGTGATGGACAGATCGTCGCCCTGGCAGGTGGCGTAGGCGCCCAACGGCACCGTGCAACTGCCAGCCAACGCGCGACTCATGGCGCGTTCTGCTTCCACGCAAGCTTGCGTGTCGGCATGGTTAAGCGGTGCTAACACGGCATGCAAGTCCGGCCGATTGCTGCTGATTTCTATGCCTAAGGCGCCTTGGCCTACCGCCGGTATGCTCAGTTCCGGCGCAATCACGCTGCGTATGCGCGTTTGCAAGCCCAGCCGAATTAAGCCGGCGGCGGCCAAAATAATCGCCGCGTATTGGCCTTCGTCCAGTTTGCGTAGGCGTGTTTGTAGGTTGCCACGCAAGGATTCAATTTTTAGCTGGGGTAAACGCGCTTGCAATTGACTTTGCCGGCGCAAGCTGGAGGTGCCCACCACGCTGCCGGCCGGCAGGTCTTCTAGGCAAGCAAAGTCGTTTGAAACAAAGGCATCCCTGGGGTCTTCGCGTTCACCGGTGGCCACCAACATGAAGCCATCCGGTAAATTCATGGGCACGTCTTTCATACTGTGCACGGCCAAATCGGCGCGGCCATCGGCCAAAGCTGTTTCCAATTCTTTTACAAACAAACCTTTGCCACCCACTAACGCTAAGGGCGTGTCTAAAATTTGATCGCCGGTGGTGGTCATGCCCAATATGTCTACAGTGGTGGTTGGGTACAAGGCTTGCAAGCGACTTTGTATGTGCAGCGCTTGCCACATCGCCAATGGACTTTCACGGCTAGCAATGACTAATTTTTTGGGCGGGATAAAGTCAGCAGGGGCAGATTGGGATTGCGTATTCATGGTCTAGGCTTAGGCTAAAAATAGGGTTTCGAGCTGGCATTTTAACACAAGCATAAAGGCTGGCTTTAGCTGGCTCGGATTAAGTGTTGTTGCCGGCGACTCACCACCACCGTGTCCGGAATGTTTTTTAAAATGGCCACCCATTGCTTGTCGTTAGTGCTGGCGTGATCAGCCTCTGCAACAGGATAAATCGGGCGTTTTTCATAGCCCACTATGGCGGATTTAGCGACCAAGCAATTGCGATGCAAACGCAGAAACAGGCCGTCAAATTCGTGTTCTAAATTGTTGAGCGATTCTTCCAATACGTATTCTTTGGTCGCCGTCCGCACGGTGGTGTATTTGAGTTCAGCGCGCAGATAAATGACGTCCTCGATGGGCACCAAGAGAATGCTGCCGCGCTCACTGATACTTAAATGCTTGCGTTGCGGTTTGCTCTGCGCTGAGGCTTGGGTCTTGGGTCGCAAGCTGAGGGCTTTATCTATGGCCGCTTGCAAGCGCTCCAAGCGTATCGGTTTTAATAAGTAGTCTGCCGCCTGTATGTCAAAGGCCTGCATGGCGTAGCGGTCAAACGCGGTGCTAAAAATAATTGCCGGGGGCATGGCCATTTGCTGCATGGCTTGCGCTGCGTCTATGCCATTTTGCCCTGGCATGCTGATGTCCAATATGGCGATATCGGGTTGCTGCCGCTGGCAACAATCGATCGCCTCTTGGCCATTTTTAGCTTCCGCAATGACTTCCACATCAGCGAGCTCCGCCAATAATTCACGCAAACGATTGCGCGCTGGGGCTTCGTCATCGGCGATTAAAATTTTGATGCAGGGCTTCATGCTGTGGTGTGGGGCAAAATAATG
This sequence comes from Methylophilaceae bacterium, assembly GCA_965601545.1. Classification (GTDB taxonomy): domain Bacteria; phylum Pseudomonadota; class Gammaproteobacteria; order Burkholderiales; family Methylophilaceae; genus Methylotenera. Next base: position 18,618 of record OZ271845.1, read on the forward strand.
TGCACTTGGTATAGCCCATCCGCCTGCCGACTGCGCAGCGAGGCTTCCAGATCGAAATGCAAGGTCAGCCGTTCTTGTATGTTTTTCAGTGCCATGTTGTTACCAAAATGCCGGCTTAGGCCGGCTTGGTATGGGTTGGTGATGAGCAAGTGCAGCTCATTTTTGTTGCTGACAATTTTTAACACAATGGTGCCGCCATCCGCCATCGGTTCTATGCCATGGTGCACGGCATTTTCCAGCAGCGGTTGCAAAACCAAGGGGGGAATCAGCGCTCGGGCTGGCATGCCATCTATCTGCCATTGCACGTTCAATCGGTCGCCTAAACGTAATTTTTCTAGGGCTAAATATTGCCGACATAAAGCGATTTCGTCAGCCAGCGTGACCAAATCTCGGTTGTCGGCCATGAGCACGCGAAATAAATCGGCCATGTCTTCCAATGCCGTTTCGGCTTGCTTGGGTTGGCTGCGTATCAGCGATAACACGGCGTTGATGCAGTTGAATAAAAAATGCGGTTGTATGCGCGCTTGCAAGACTTGCAGCCTCGCTTCATCGATGGCGGGCGAGTAGGCGCGATGCTGCAAATGAAAGTAATACAAGGTGACAGCGCTAATTAAACTGCTGAAAAAAACCACACGACTGGTGCTGGGGATGGCTTCTACACTAAATACAGGCGTCAGCAAGGCCAGCACGCTTAAGCAGGCTAGGTTGATCACGCCTAGCACGGCAATAAGACCGATGCCGTGCGGCAGTTTGTTCAATGCCGGGTAGCTTAGGTACAACAGCAATAAGCTTAACAGCAGCATGGGTTGGGCGATGGCCGATAGACGCAGCAGTTGCGCAAAAAAAGAATTTAAGTCCGTGCTTAATAAAACCGCCGCCAATATCAAACCGAGATTGACGATGATTAATATGCGTAAATTGACGCCTAAGTTACGGCAATTAAGCAGGCGTTGGGTTTTTTTCATGGCTGCCGTTGGAATGATGGGGCATCTTTAGCTTTGGTGTTTTGCATTATAATGACCGCAGTTATAATCAAGCCGTACAAGTGTATTATTAAACACTATTTAGCTAGCCGGTTAAAAATATATAAAGTGGCCAAGTAAATTAGTGACTAAGCCGAATTGACCCGTAAAAGAGACATCATCGTGACCCAAAAAACAAGTGCATTGAATACTAAAAACACCAGCTGGTCCGGACGGTTCAATGAGCCGGTGGCCGAGCTGGTAAAAAAATACACGGCCTCAATTGGTTTCGATTACCGCTTGGCCGCTTACGATATTCAAGGCTCGATTGCGCACGCGCAAATGTTGGGTGCGCAAAAAATAATTAGCCAAGATGACGTTAAAGCCATCGAGCAAGGCTTGGCTGACATTGCAAAAGAAATTGAGGCCGGGCAGTTTGAGTGGCTCTTGGATTTAGAGGACGTGCACTTAAACATAGAGAAGCGCTTAACCGATAAAATCGGCGATGCAGGTAAGCGTTTACACACTGGCAGAAGCCGTAACGACCAAGTGGCCACCGATGTTAGGTTATGGCTTAGGGCCAGCGCCGATCATGTTGGCGCCGCTTTAAAAAAACTGCAATTGAGTTTATTGGATTTAGCCGAAGCGCACTTTGATACCGTCATGCCCGGCTTCACGCATTTGCAAGTGGCGCAACCGGTGACCTTGGGCCACCACTTAATGGCCTACGTGGAAATGCTCAGCCGTGACGCACAACGTTTTGCCGATTGCCGTCGCCGCATCAATCGTTTGCCTTTGGGCGCCGCTGCTTTAGCCGGCACCAGCTACCCAATAGACCGCGAGTTGGTGGCAAAAAAATTAGGCTTTGATGGCGTGTGTGAAAACTCCTTGGATGCCGTATCCGATCGGGATTTTGCCATCGAGTTTACCTTCGCGGCTTCCTTGGTCATGACGCATTTATCGCGCTTGTCCGAAGAGCTTATTTTGTGGAGCTCACCGCGTTTTGCATTCATAGATATTGCCGATCGCTTTTGCACTGGCTCGTCCATCATGCCGCAAAAAAAGAACCCCGATGTGCCGGAATTGGTGCGCGGTAAAACCGGCCGTGTGTATGGTCATTTAACCGCCTTGCTCACCTTAATGAAGGGCCAACCGCTGGCCTACAACAAAGACAACCAAGAAGACAAAGAGCCTTTATTTGATACCGTGGATACCTTATTGGTGACACTGGAAATTTACGCCGACATGATGCGTGGCATCACCGTGAATAAAGACAACATGCGCCAAGCCGCCAGCGAAGGCTTTGCCACCGCCACCGATTTAGCCGATTACTTGGTAAAAAAAGGCATGCCGTTTAGGGATGCTCATGAAGTGGTGGCTTTGGCGGTGCGTTACGCCGTGGATAAAAAAGTCGATTTAAGCGATTTGCCATTGGCCACCTTGCAGCAATTCTCTAGCAGCATCAGTGATGACGTGTATGCGGTATTAACTTTAGAAGGCTCGCTCAATAGCCGCAATCACATCGGTGGCACGGCGCCTGTGCAAGTGAAAGCCGCCATCGCCAGAATGCGCGCTACGCTAAAATAAGCCGCTTAATTTAAGAACAGTTCCAGCAAGTCGTTCAAAAAGCGTTGGCCCAGCAAGGTCGGTTTTAAGGTTTGGTTTTCCACCAACAACAGGCCTTTGTCTTGGGCTTTTTTGATGGCAACACTCAAACTGTCTAAGCTTAAACCGCTGCGCGCTTGAAATAAATTGAGTGGCACGCCGTCTATTAAGCGCAGCGCGTTCATCATGAATTCAAAGCCCAATTCGTCTTTTTCAATCAGCCATTCCCGTTCGACCGCCTGGCAAGCCAAGGCTTTTTCCATGTAGGCTTTAGGGTGCTTAGCCCGCACTTCCCGACAAATTTTATCGTGGTAACTCAGCTTGCTGTGCGCACCGGCACCTATGCCTAAGTAATCCCCAAATTGCCAATAATTTAAATTGTGCCTAGCTTGTTTGCCTGGTTTGGCAAAGGCCGAGGTTTCATAATGGCCATAGCCGTGCTCGGCTAACAAGGCTTCGATGGCAATTTGCATTTCCGCGCTGCTGTCGTCGTCTGGCAAACTGGGCGGCGTGCGGTAGAAAGGCGTATTGGGTTCCAAGCTTAAATGGTAAAAAGACAAATGGCTGGGCTGGAATTGCACGGCTTTTTGCGCATCTTGCATGGCTTGGGCCAAACTTTGCTCGGGCAAGCCGTACATCAAATCCAAATTCACCTGTTCAAAGGTTTGCATGGCCAAAGCAATCGCCGCCAAGGCTTGCTCGCTATCGTGTATGCGGCCTAAGGCTTGCAGGTGGGCATCGTTAAAACTTTGTATGCCCAACGACAAGCGTGTCACGCCGGCTTGTTTATAGCCTATAAAATTGGCGGCATCGACCGTGCCGGGGTTGGCTTCTAGGGTGATTTCGGCATCGTATTCCAAGGGCGTGAGCATGCGCACCTTGCTTAAAATTCGGTCTATGCTTTCGGCTGAAAATAAGCTGGGCGTGCCGCCGCCAAAAAACACCGAGCCCACTTTGCGACCCCACACTTTGGGTGTCGCTAATTCCAAGTCAGCAATCAAGGCGTCTATGTAAGCGCTTTCAGGAATGCCGTCATTTTTATCGCGATGTTCATGCGAATTAAAATCGCAATAAGGACATTTTTTGACGCACCAAGGGATGTGTATATATAAGGAAAGCGGCGGTGGGTTGCTTAAGCCGGATAAGGTGGCTTCGCCGGCAAGCGGTGCGATCGTGTTGATGGGCTTGTTGGAGTATGCCGTGTCGGCTTTTATGGGGATGACTTTTTTAATCTGGCTTACCTTTTATACGGATTGATTAAGGCATCAACCAGCGCATGCAAGGCGCTGCGCATTTGCGTTTCACTGACTTCCATGAGCAAGCCGTCTTCCAAAGCATCTTGAGCGATTTGTTTGATCTCATCAAAATTTTCGTTCATGACTTTTATTTTTTCTGTGCAGGCCACGATGCTTTCGTCGTCGCGCAACCACTTAGGCCAAGTGCTCTTAGACATGGTTAAGCCTCTCTAACTGCAGCAGCAATTTGGCCATGGCATGGCCGCGGTGACTGATGCGACTTTTGATTTCCAATGGCAATTCGGCCACGGTTTTACCGGTTTTCGCATCCAAGAAAAGCGGGTCGTAGCCAAAGCCATCTTGCCCACGAAATTCGCTCAATATTTCGCCTGCCCAGCGGCCTTCCGCAATCAAGGGTTCGGGATCGTCCGCATGGCGCACCAAAACGATGACGCAGTAAAAATGCGCCTGCCGATTTTTTTCAGCAGCCAGCACGCTCAGCAGTTTTTCGTTATTCGCTTGATCGGATTTAGGCTCGCCGGCATAGCGCGCGGAGAGCACGCCAGGTGCGCCTTGCAGCGCATCCACGCACAAGCCAGAATCGTCCGCCAAGGCCGGCAGGCCGGTTTGTCGGCTGGCATGGCGCGCTTTGGCCAAGGCATTTTCTATGAAGGTGCAATAGGGTTCCTCGCACTCGCTCACATGAAGTTCGGCTTGCGCAACGATGTCTATGTTGAGTGGCGCTAGCAGGTGGGCAATTTCACGTAACTTGCCTTTGTTGCCCGATGCAATGACGAGTTTGTTAAACACCGAGTGCCTCTTTTTGCTTGGCCAGCAGTTGCTTGATGCCGTGTGAGGCCAGGTCCAGCATCGCATTCATGGCCACGCGGCTAAACGGTTGACCTTCTGCCGTGCCTTGCACTTCGACAAAGCCACCATCGGCAGTCATCACTACGTTCATGTCGGTGTCGCAATCCGAATCCTCAATATAGTCTAAATCCAATACCGCTTGGCCTTGGTAAACGCCAACCGAAATGGCGGCCATGCCTTGGATGAGTGGGCTTTCGCTGATGGCGCCGCTTTTTAATAAGGTGGCAATCGCATCGTGCAAAGCCACGTAGGCTCCGGTGATGCTGGCCGTGCGGGTGCCGCCGTCGGCTTGGATGACGTCACAATCGATTTGTATGCTGCGTTCGCCTAATTTTTCTAAATCAATAATGGCCCTGAGTGAACGGCCAATTAAGCGTTGAATTTCTTGGGTGCGACCAGACTGTTTGCCCTTGGCTGCTTCCCTGTCCATGCGGCTACCGGTAGAGCGTGGCAGCATGCCGTATTCGGCCGTGACCCAACCCTGGCCTTTGCCCTTGAGAAAGCCAGGCACGCGCTCTTCCACGCTGGCCGTGCACAGCACATGGGTGTCACCAAATTTAACCAACACCGAGCCTTCGGCGTGCTTGGTGTAATGGCGAATGATGGCCACATCGCGTAATTGATTATGGAGTCGGCCACTAGGCCGTTGATGGGTTTGCATAGTTGTCTTCCTAATTAAGGGCTTTATTTTGGCATGAAATCAGCCGTATTTGATAACATGGCACTAATTTTAATCGCATCACACTAGAAAGTGCCCCTATGATTTTTAGCATGACAGGCTACGCCGCCCAAGAAAAAAGCTTGGATAACGCCACCTTGATATTGGAACTGCGCGCAGTAAACAGCCGCTACTTGGATTTGCATTTTAAGCTCGATGACAATTTGCGCAGCCTAGAACCGCTCATGCGTGAGCGGATAGGCGAGCAATTAAGCCGCGGCAAAATCGAATGCAAACTCAATTTAATGGCACGCACTACCACGCTCCAAGCGGCACAAATCGACCCAGCCATGTTGCAACAATTAGCGGCCATGCAAGCCACCGCGAAGAAGCATTTTCCGCAAAGTCGCGAGCTAAGCGTGGCCGACATTTTGCGTTGGCCCGGCGCGCTCATCAGTGAAGCGGGTGCTGAAAGCCAGTTGGCGGAGGAGGTGAAAGCTTTGTTGCAAGAAGGCTTGCAAGCACTCAACGCCTCACGCGCGCGCGAAGGGGAAAAACTCAAAGCCTTGATCTTAGAGCGCTTAGCGCAAATTGAGCAGCTAGTGGAAACCGTTAAACCTTTGCTGCCAACTTTAACCCAAGAATACCAAGCCAAGTTAGAGGCCAAATTAAACGACAGCTTAAAAAACTTAGACCCGGAAAGGTTGGCGCAAGAGTTGGTGTTGTTCGCTCAGCGCATTGATGTGGACGAAGAACTAAGCAGATTAACCGCTCACATAAGCGAGGTGAAACGCATCCTCAATAGCGATGCACCGGCTGGCAAACGCTTGGATTTTTTAATGCAAGAATTAAACCGCGAAGCCAATACCTTGGGCTCCAAATCGGTGGCGGTGGAAACCACAAAAGTGTCCATGGAATTGAAAGTCCTCATCGAGCAGATGCGCGAGCAAATTCAAAATATAGAGTAAGCATAGTGGTTATTTAGCTTTTACCTCTCTCATCCCAATCCCCTTTTGTGTTGGCGCGCACTTAATAAAGGCATGGGTCTTTGCCCTAAGCGGATTAATGCACCGCACCTGTGCGTAAATTGCTTTGCGCGGATTTTATAATTTTAACTAATTGATTTAAAACAATAAAAATTTGGTATGGGTTTTGCTTAGTCTTTTATACCTATAAAAGAAAGCAAGGCCATGAAAAACACCGCCGCCGCATTTTTTGATGAGATGCATATCCACGCGGACAGCAGTGTCCGTGACATTTACGCCGCCTATGATGCTTGGCTTAAAGGCGTGCCGCATCATCAACTCAACAGCAAGCGCCAAGAAGCCGAGTTGCTGTTTCGCCGAGTGGGCATTACCTTTAACGTATACGGTGACGACGACGGTGCCGAGCGCCTGATTCCATTTGATGTGCTGCCACGCATTTTGGCGGCCAAAGAATGGGCAAAATTGTCTGACGGTGCCATACAGCGCGTGCGCGCACTCAATATGTTTTTGCACGACATCTACCACGCTCAAGAAATCGTACAAGCCGGCATCGTGCCAGCCAGTATTTTAGCCAATGCCCAATACCGCCCAGAGATGTTTGGCGTGGACGTGCCCAATCAAATTTATGCGCACATCGCCGGTATTGATTTGGTGCGCACCAGCGAGTCGCAATTCTATGTGTTGGAAGACAATTTGCGCACCCCGTCAGGCGTTTCTTACATGCTGGAAGACCGCAAAATGATGATGCGTTTATTCCCAGAATTATTCAGGCGCTATTCGGTGGCGCCGGTCGATCATTACCCGCAAGTTTTGTTAAAAAATTTACGCGCCGTGGCGCAAGCCGGTGTGCACGAGCCGACCGTGGTGGTGTTGACGCCCGGTGCTTACAACAGTGCTTATTTTGAGCACGCATTTCTGGCGCAGCAAATGGGCGTGGAGTTGGTCGAAGGGCCGGATTTATTTGTGCGCAATAACGCGGTCTACATGCGCACCACCCAAGGCCCGCAAAAAGTCGACGTCATTTATCGGCGCATAGACGACGATTACATCGACCCACTGGTATTTAACGCCGACTCCATGTTAGGCGTGCCTGGCTTGTTGTCGGTTTACCGTAACGGCGGCGTGACCTTGGCCAATGCGGTGGGCACCGGCGTGGCCGACGATAAGGCCACCTACATCCATGTGCCGGCCATGATCAAATTCTATTTGGGTGAGGAAGCGCTGCTAGAAAACGTGCCCACTTACGAATTAAGCAAACCCGACGACCTAGCCTACACCCTGGCGCATTTGCCTGAATTGGTGGTGAAAGAAGTACAGGGCTCGGGCGGCTACGGCATGTTGGTTGGCCCGGCGGCCAGCAAAAAAGAGTTGGCCGATTTCAAGCTACGCATAGAGGCTAATCCGGCTAATTACATTGCGCAGCCGACCTTGGCTTTGTCCACCTGCCCAACCTTGGTTGAGGCTGGCATTGCGCCACGCCACGTCGATTTACGGCCGTTTGTGTTGTCTGGGAAAACTGTCAGCTTGGTGCCTGGCGCCTTGTGTCGGGTGGCCATGAAGGAAGGCTCGCTGGTGGTGAATTCCTCGCAAGGCGGTGGCACCAAAGACACCTGGGTGTTGCAAGACGCAAGCAGCGATAGCGCGGATGGTAAGTTGGAAGCCAGCGGCATAGACGAGGAGGCAGCATGTTAAGTCGGACAGCAGATCATTTGTATTGGATGGCGCGTTACATCGAGCGGGCAGAAAACATGGCGCGCGTTTTGGACGTGACCTATAACATGTCCTTGGTGCCCAACGCCGCTGAAAGCGAGGCTGCCCTTTGGGTCACGGCTTTAGACATCTCCGGCAATGTCGATGCCTACGAGCGCGATTATTTCAAAAAAGACGGCGATGAATACACCGCCGCCGGGGTGATCCATTATTTAGCCATGGATGAAAACAACCCCTCAAGCATCTACAACGCGTTGCGCAGTGCTAGAGAAAACGCCCATGCGGTGCGGGTGGCCATGACCTCGGAAACCTGGGAAAACATCAATGCCTTGTGGTTGGAATTTAGCCAATTCATAGGCCAAGACTTGGCTAAAAACGGTTTGCGTGAGTTTTGTGATTGGGTAAAAGCCCGTTCGCATTTATTCCGTGGCGTGTGTTTTGGCACCATGTTACGCGACGACGCCTTCAGTTTCGTGCGTTTAGGCACCTTTATTGAGCGAGCCGATAACACTGCCCGCTTGCTGGACGTGAAATACCATTTGCTGTTGCCGGAACAAGAAGAGGTGGGCGGCGCCGTGGATTATTACGAATGGAGCGCGGTATTGCGTTCGGTTTCGGCGTTTCAAGCCTACCAAAAAATCTACAGCGATTCGATAGAACCGTGGCGAGTGGCCGAGCTCTTGGTCTTAAGACGCGACATGCCGCGCTCCTTGCACGCCTGTTTTGACGAAATCACGCAGATTTTAGAGCAGTTGTCTGGCTCACGCCAAAGCGAATGCAAACGCTTGGCCGGTGAATTGCACGCCAAATTACGCTTCGGCAAAATGCGCAGTATTTTTCAGCATGGCCTGCATGAGTTTCTTGATGACTTTGTTAAAGCCAACAACAGACTGGGTGCCGAAGTGCACAACACCTTTTTCAGCATTGCGACCCGTTAATTATGTTACTCAACATCGAGCACCACACCCGTTATGTGTACAGCGAATCGGTTAACTACACCATACAGCAACTGCGCTTAAGCCCGCAAAATGGCTTTGGTCAGCACGTCAAGCGCTGGGACATCAAAGTAGCGGGCGCCCTGCATCCCACTGAAGATGCCTATGGCAATAGCACGCACACCTTGGTCATAGATAAGCCGCACCAGGAAATATTGATCGTGGCGCAGGGAGAAATCGAAACTGGCTTGGAGGTGATGACGCAACACCAGAGCTTGCCGCTTTCTATTTATTTGCGAGACACGCCCTTAACGCTGAGCAATGCGGCCATGCGTGATTTTGCCGAGCAATTTAAAGCGGCGCCGCACCAGCAAAGTTCGGCTTTGTCGGCCATGATGCATGCGCTGTTGGTTAGGGTGAAATACTTAAGTGGCGCCACCCAAGTCAACACCTCGGCGATGGAAGCCTTTGAACTGGGGCAAGGTGTATGCCAAGACCACGCGCACATTTTTATTGCCTGTTGCCGTAACATGGGTTTACCGGCGCGCTACGTCAGTGGCTATCTATTCACCGCCGACGGCAGCTTGATGCAAACGCATGCCTGGGCCGATGTGTATTTAAGCGACAGCGGATGGCAAAGTTTCGATGTGTCCAACGGTTGCCGTGCAGGTGAAACCCACGTGCGCTTGGCAACCGGTTTGGATTATCGCAGTGCCAGCCCGGTCAGCGGCATGCGCTCTGGTGGTGGCATAGAAGGCATGGCCAGCAGCGTGATCGTTAATCAAGCCGGCGTGGCGCTTGTCGATCAGCGACGCATAGACACGGCCGCATTGGTCAAGCATGCCGAGTTAATGCGACAAAATCAGCAAGCCCAGCAATAATTTATCTATAAGCAATGCGATTGAGACCCTATGTTATTTAATTCCCCATCTGATATTCGTGACGTATCGGAGGCCATTCGCGATGCGGTAGCCCCGGTGTTTTTGTTAACCGGCATAGGTTCCATTTTGGGTGTGTTGGTTAACCGTTTGGGTCGCGCCATAGATCGCGCCAGAAATTTAAACGGCCTCAGTGCCGATCAGCGCAAGTTGTTTTTAGAAGAGTTGGACATCATCGTCGTGCGCACAGCGTGGATGCGCTGGTCGGTGGGTTTGTTTATCTTTGCCGGCTTGTGTGTGTCCTTGGCGATTGCCGCCATATTCGTCGGCGTGGCGATTAATATCCATTTGTCGAATTTTGTGTTGATGACTTTTATTACCGCCATGGTCTCCCTGATTTTTGGCTTACTGTGTTTTTTAAGGGAAATCATCCTGGCCTCGCAAGAGGTGATTACCCGCCACAGACAAGATTTACATGGTCGCTAGGGCGGCCTAATGGTATGATTTGAGCTCGCTTAATTCACCTTTATCTTAGAGTTAGTTATGACCTATTGTGTTGGTTTATTGTTAAAACAAGGTTTGGTATTTGCCTCGGATACGCGCACCAACGCCGGAGTAGATCAAGTCGCTATTTCCCCCAAAATGCACGTGTTTGAAGTTAAGGGTGACCGCGTTATTGTCTTGATGACGGCAGGCAATTTAGCCATCACCCAAGCCGTGGTCGGGCATTTGCGCGCCGCCATAGAAGCCAACAAAAAAGGTGCCAAGCACCTGCATAATGTGAAGAGCTTATTCGAGGCGGCCGGTTTAGTGGGTGCCGAGTTGCGCGCGGCGTTTGAACGCGATGCCGAATTTCTAAAAAACCACAACATCGATTTTAATGCGACCATCTTGCTAGGTGGTCAGATCAAAGGTGAAAAGCCCCGCTTGTTTAATGTCTACGCGGCCGGTAATTTTATCGAGACTTGCAGCGAAACCCCGTATTTCCAAATAGGCGAAACCAAGTACGGCAAACCCATCATAGACCGCGTGGTGAAATACCATACCGAGATGATGGACGCGGTTAAATGCTTGTTGATTTCCTTTGATTCCACCATACGCAGTAATGTGTCGGTGGCAGCGCCGATTGATTTATTGTTATACCGATCCGATACCTTGCATGCCGATTGCTATCAACGCATCACCGAAAATGACCCCTATTATTTGCAGATACGGCAAGGCTGGGGCGACGGCTTGAAAGCCGTTTTTAGTGGCTTGCCTAATCCAGATTGGTGCTAAATTAGCTAAACGAACCCAAAAAAGACATGACCATGGCTAACTTATTTATTATCACCGCGGCTTCTGGCGCAGGCAAAACCAGTTTAATTAAAGCCTTGCTGGCCAACGACCCGCAATTGAAGCTGTCCATTTCTCACACCACGCGCAAGCCTAGGCCATCCGAAGTGGACGGGGTGGATTACCATTTTGTCGACGACGCCAGCTTCATTCGCATGCTAGGTGAGGCGCAGTTTTTAGAAAGTGCACTGGTGCACGAGGCGCGCTATGGCACTTCGCAAGCCGGAGTGGACCAACAACTGGCTGCGGGCTTCGATGTGATTTTAGAAATCGACTGGCAAGGCGCGGCACAAGTGCGGCGTTTGTACCCGCAAGCCATCAGCATATTTATCTTGCCGCCATCGATAGAGACCTTGGAGCAACGACTCAATGGTCGTGGCCAAGATGCGGCCGAAGTCATCGCCAAGCGCGTGGCGGCAGCCCGCTCGGAAATGGCCCACGTGGGCGAGTTCGATTATGTTACAATTAACGATAATTTCGATGTGGCCTTGCAAGACATAGCGGCCATATTTCGAGCAGAACGCTTAGTCGGTTCAATTCAAATGCAGCGGCATGCTGGTTTGATTAAAACGCTCACTTAATATCTTAATCTGCCTGGCATTAGCCAGGCGCTCAATAGGAAACACCACCATGGCCCGTATTACTGTAGACGATTGTTTAGATCAAATTCCTAACCGTTTTCAATTAACTTTAGTGGCGGCCTACCGTGCCCGCCAATTGCACAATGGGTCTGAGCCATTAATCAATGTGCAAGGTTTGCGTGACAAACCAACCGTGTTGGCCTTGCGTGAAATTGCAGCCGGTAAAGTGGGCGTGGAAATTTTAACTCGCGTTTAATTTCCCTGCCTAGGCGGTGACCTCCTCATGCCTAAACCGGCTACTGCACATAAAACCGCATCGTCTAGTACGCATGCCAATCCACTCGCTGCCGAATTGTTATTGCCGGCAGACCGCGACGATTCAGCCTTAAGCTCACGCTTAAAACACTACCTTAAATCCGAAGACATCACCCAGGTTTGGGAGGCATACCGTTATGCCGACCAAGCCCATCAGGGCGTGGTGCGTAAAACCGGTGAGCCTTACATCAGCCACCCGGTGTCGGTGGCCTGTATTTTGGCCGATATGCACATGGATTTGCCCACCATCATGGCAGCCTTGTTGCACGATGTGGTGGAAGACACCGACATCAGCACCGGCGACATCAAAGAAAAGTTTGGTCAGCAAGTGGCCGAATTGGTCGATGGCGTGACCAAGTTAGACAAAATCGAATTTCAAAGCGCCAGCGTGGCGCAAGCGGAAAATTTCCGCAAAATGCTCTTGGCCATGTCGCAAGACGTGCGCGTGATTTTAGTGAAATTGGCCGATAGATTGCATAACATGCAAACGCTGGAAGGCATGCGCCTAGAAAAGCAAAAGCTCATCGCTAAAGAAACCTTGGACATCTACGCGCCGATTGCCAATCGCTTGGGCCTAAACGAGATTTACCAAGAACTGGAAGACCTAAGCTTTAAATACCTCCACCCCATGCGTTACAACGCTATCGCTAACGCGGTGAAGGCAGCCCGTGGTAACCGCAAAGAAGTGGTCAGCAAGATACTGGAATCGATTAAACATCAGCTTGCTGGCATGAAAATTGAGGCTGAAGTGTCGGGCCGAGAAAAGCATCTTTACAGCATTTACAAGAAGATGAGTGGCAAAACGACCTCTTTTTCGCAAATTTACGACATTTACGGTTTTCGCGTGGTGGTCAAAGACTTGGCCAGTTGTTATTCAGCTTTGGGCGCACTGCATGGTTTGTATAAACCCATTACCAGTAAATTCAAAGACTACATCGCTATCCCCAAGGCCAACGGCTACCAATCTTTGCACACCACTTTATTTGGCCCGTTTGGCACGCCCATAGAAGTGCAAATACGCAGTAACGAGATGCATAATATTGCTGCCGCTGGTGTGGCCGCCCATTGGTTGTATAAATCCAGTGACGCCCAGTTGACGGCCTTGCAGCAAAAGACCCACCAATGGTTGCAGCGTCTGTTGGAAATACAAAGTGACAGTGCCGATTCGCTGGACTTCCTCGAGCATTTGAAGATCGATCTGTTCCCAGACGAGGTCTATGTGTTTACCCCTAAAGGAAAAATTTTAGCCTTGCCTAAGGGGGCCACCTCAGTTGATTTCGCTTACGCCGTGCATTCTGACATAGGCAACAGCTGCGTGGCGGTGAGGATTAATCAAGATTTAGCGCCATTGCGCACCGAATTGCATAATGGCGATCACGTGGAAATCATCACCGGATCCCTGGCTAAACCGAATCCGGCTTGGCTCAATTACGTGGTGACCGGCCGCGCCAGAGCGCACATACGGCATTTTCTCAAATCGCAACACTCTACCGAGTCCGCGCACCTAGGCGAGCGCATGTTGAACCAGGCGCTGCGCGCCATGCACATTGAACCCAATCAAGTGACGGAAGCGCATTGGCAAAAACTGATACGCGATTACGGTCTGAAGAAGAAATCGGAAATACTGACCGACATAGGTTTAGGCAAACGGCAAAATGTCATGGTGGCGCATCAGTTATTAGCCATGGGCGAGATCTTGGACCTGCCTCCTGAAGGCGGCTTGGGAAAATTACTGGGTAAAATTTTCCGTAAACCCAGCAAGCCTTTGGACACCATCACCATACGCGGATCAGAGGGCATGGCGGTGCAGTTTGCCCCGTGTTGCCGTCCCATACCGGGTGACCCAATATTGGGCTTTATTAATAAGGACAAGGGTTTGGTGGTGCACACCCACGATTGCCCGGCTATACGTAAATTCCGTTTGGATCCAGAAAAATGGCTGGACGTGGAGTGGGAGCCAGAAAGCGAACACCTATATAAAGCCAACCTTAATTTAACCGTGGCTAACCAACCGGGCATGCTGGCTAAAATTGCCAGCGGCATAGCCGACGCCGGCTCCAATATTGACAACGTCAGCGTGGAAGAGCCGGATGGTAGCAGTTACGCTAACCTTTACTTTACCGTGCAAGTAAAAAATCGGATTCATTTGGCTGAGCTCATGCGCGGTTTACGAAAAATTCCCGATGTGGTGCGCATCAATCGAAGCAAGGGCAACCCAGCGACGCACGATGGTAAATCCGTCAGCTAATTGGCTTTGGCCACTTGTTTTAGACGCCGTTTTTTATGACCCCGCTTAGCTCCATCTCCGCCTTCAGCAAGCCTCTTATTAGCAACTTAAGTAAACTTGGCATTCAGTCTTTGCAGAGTTTGTTGTTGCATCTGCCGCTGCGTTATATCGACGAAACCCACATAACAGCCGTGCGGGATTTGCGCGTCGGGGAATCGGTGCAAGTGGAAGGCGAGATTGTACATGCCGAGGTCAGTTACAAACCAAGAAAAGCCTTGATGGCCAGATTGGAAGACACCAGCGGTCAACTTACTTTACGTTTTTTGCATTTTTATCCTAGCCAAATAGCCGCCTTAAAAGTGGGTAAAAAACTGAGGGTTTACGGTGAAGTGCGCAGCGGTTTCTTTGGATACGAAATGGTGCACCCGAACTGCAAGGCAGTAGGCGAAACCAGCGTCGTTGCAAAAACCCTTACGCCGGTTTATCCGACCGTCGCCGGCTTAAGCCAATCCAGTTTGCGTAAAGCCATTGGCCTCGCCTTAAGTCATCAGGTATGGGCAGAGACGCTGCCAGCCAGTATCTATCAAGCCTTAAATTTACCCAGTTTTGCTGACAGTTTGCAGGCCTTGCATAACCCGGCCGCCAATGCCGACGTCGTGGCTTTGTCGGATAAAACCACGCCACACAGTCGGCGCTTAGCCTTGGACGAATTGTTAGCGCAACAACTGTCCATGCGCAAACATTATGCGCGCCGCCGCAGTGTCGATGCGCCTAGGTTTATGCCATCCAAAAAATGGGTCTCGGCTTTACTCAAAAGCTTGCCCTTTGCCCTAACGGCAGCCCAACAAAAAGTCGCCTTGGAAATCGAGCGTGATTTAACTCAGGCCCATCCTATGCAGCGCCTATTACAAGGTGACGTGGGCAGCGGTAAAACCATTGTGGCCTGCATGGCCGCCTTGCAAGCCATAGAAAACGGTTGGCAAGTGGCGCTGATGGCGCCCACGGAAATTTTAGCGGAACAGCATTATCGAAAAATGCTGGGTTGGCTTAAGCCACTTGGCATACAAACTGCCTGGTTAACCGGCAGCCAATCAAAAAAAGAACGTGAGCTGGCCATGCAGGCTATTGCAAACGGCAGCGCGCAATTAGCGGTGGGCACCCATGCTTTATTTCAAGAGGCGGTGCAATTTAAGCAATTAGGCTTGGCAATTATTGATGAGCAACACCGTTTTGGCGTGCAGCAACGCTTGGCTTTGCGTCAAAAAGCCCAGCCGGAACCTCATCAATTAATGATGACTGCCACGCCCATTCCTCGCACCTTATCCATGAGTTATTACGCGGATTTAGACGTGTCGGTGATAGACGAATTGCCCCCTGGGCGCACCCCCATCGTCACCAAATTAGTATCCGAGGCACGCCGCGACGAAATTTTGCAGCGCGTTCGGGAATCTTGCGCGCAAGGCCACCAAGCCTATTGGGTCTGCCCATTAATTGAAGAATCGGAAGCCTTGCAATTGGTTACCGCTAACGACACCTTCGCCTTGATGCAAACTATTTTCCCGGAATTGGCCATAGGCTTGGTGCACGGCCGACTTAAATCAGCAGAAAAACAGGCGGTAATGACTGAGTTTAGTGCTGGTCGCATACAGCTGCTGGTGGCCACTACCGTTGTGGAGGTGGGCGTGGACGTGCCCAACGCGAATTTAATGGTCATAGAGCACGCCGAACGCATGGGCTTGAGCCAACTTCATCAACTGCGTGGCCGCGTCGGCCGAGGGGCGGCTAAAAGCACCTGCATATTACTTTATCAAAACAAGCTATCAGAAATGGCCAGCGCCCGATTAAAAGTCATCTTCGAGAGCAGCGATGGGTTTGCCATCGCCCAGGCTGACTTAAATTTACGCGGCCCAGGCGAGTTTTTAGGTTTACGCCAAAGCGGGGTGCCCATGCTGAAAATAGCCGATTTGAATCGCGATACCGATTTATTAGAATACGCCAAGAATCAGGCCGAGGCCTTGTTAAATGACTACCCCAGTGCGGTGGAGCAGCACCTTGATCGCTGGTTAGGCCATGCCGATGAATTGGTTAAAGTTTAATCTCATGCGGGCTGTTTGCTTGGTGGTGTCGGGGCATTACGGCGATTCTGTGTCATAATTTTTTACCGTGTACCGTCTACCTTTCCAACCCTACCATGCAAAATAAGCGCGCCCGATGGCTAAAAAAACCGCTATTAAGTGGCCCCTACCGTCCGGCATTAAGCGACCGCGGTTCATTGACCACGCGTTTGAAAGCGCGCTTTGCCGATTTTGCCGTGCAGCCCTTATCGGTCAGCCATGGCCGGGCCTACTTAGATGAAATGCCGGCCTTAGGTCTGACTTTTCGCCAAGCCGCATTAATACGCAATGTGCTGTTGTTGGGTAACCGGCAAGCCGTGGTGTTTGCGCACAGCGTGCTGCCCTTGACCAGTTTGCGTGGGCCTTGGTTAGGCTTGCGTCAATTAGGCAGCCAGCCCTTGGGCGAGGCCTTGTTTGCCAATCCCCAAGTTAAACGCACGGCCTTACGTTTCCAAAAACTGCATGCGCAGCATGCCTTATATCAGCAAGCGGTGGCGGATATCGACCCTAAGCCTTGTTACTTATGGGCGCGTCGTTCTGTGTTTCATTTGCATAAGGCGAATATTATGGTGACCGAGGTGTTTTTACCCGAAATGGTGGCGGCCAAATGAAGCTAATCAGCGATGCATTAGTAAAAAAACTGGATGCCTACGAACGGCTAATGCGCTTGGATAAACCCATAGGCATATTGCTGTTGTTGTGGCCGACATTATGGGCTTTGTGGATAGCCGGTCAAGGTCGGCCAGATTGGCGATTACTCATAGTCTTTGTGGCTGGCACGGTGCTGATGCGCAGTGCCGGTTGCGTGATGAACGACGTGGCGGACAGCCAATACGATGGCTTGGTTGAACGCACGCAAAACCGGCCCTTAGCCAAACAAGAAGTGAGCAAGAAAGAAGCCATGTTGTTGGCGGCGGCTTTGAGCATAGTGGCGTTTGCCTTGGTTTGCGCATTAAATCGCTACACCATTGCTTTGTCTTTGGTCGCCTTGTTTTTGGCCATAAGCTACCCGTTAACCAAACGCTTTTTTGCCATCCCGCAAGCGTATTTAGGCATCGCTTTCGCCTGGGGCATTCCCATGGCCTTTGCCGCTACCAGCAACAGCATCCCTGACGTGGCTTGGGTATTGTTGTTGGCCAATGTCTGTTGGGCGATTGCTTACGACACCGAGTACGCCATGGTGGACCGTGATGACGATTTGAAAATTGGTCTACGCTCATCGGCCATTACTTTTGGCCGCTTCGATGTCTTCGCCGTCATGATTTGTTACGCGCTGAGTTTGCTGCTGCTGGCTAGTGCAGGGCTGATGACGCACTTAGGCTATTTGTATTATTTGGGTTTGCTAGTAGCTGCGGGCGTGGCCTTGCGCCATTATTTTTTAATACGGCGGCGTGATAAAACGCGGTGTTTCCAAGCTTTTTTACACAATAATTGGTTTGGTTTGGCCGTGTTTGTAGGACTGGTAGTCCACTATTCTTTTATTTAAAAGGGTCTTGCCATATTTACATTTCGTTGCCTAGCGCATTATTCTTAATTTGACATGGGCTTTAGGGTAAAATGGCGGCAGAATACTTCATGTATTAAAGCTAATTGAAATTATTCCTGTTTGTGCTGCATATAATGTTTGACAAACTGCTTTGCTTCAGCATAAAATCCGCCTCTTAATTTTTTTAGCCATAGTATTGATAAGACAATGAAAACCTTCTCAGCAAAATCTCATGAAGTGAAGCGCGATTGGTTTGTGGTTGATGCCACGGATCTAGTGCTAGGCCGTTTAGCCAGCGCAGTTGCGCACCGTTTACGCGGTAAACATAAAACTATTTATACGCCTCACGTTGATACCGGTGATTACATTGTTGTGATTAATGCCGACAAATTAAAAGTGACGGGTAACAAAGCAGACGGTAAGCTTTACCACAGCCACTCTGGTTATCCAGGCGGCATCAGCACCACTACTTTTGCAAAAATGCAAGACCGTTTCCCAGGCCGTGCTTTAGAGAAAGCAGTAAAAGGCATGTTACCTAAGGGTCCTTTAGGTTATGCAATGATCAAAAAAATGAAGGTTTATGCAGGCAGCACGCATGACCACGCGGCACAACAACCGCAAGAATTGAAAATCTAAGGGTATAAAGATGATCGGTAAATATAATTATGGTACAGGCCGCCGCAAGAGTTCAGTGGCGCGCGTGTTTTTGAAAACAGGCAAAGGCAACATCGTTGTTAACGATAAACCTGTTGATGAGTATTTCTCTCGCGTGACTGCACGTATGATTTTACGTCAACCATTGGAGTTGACTAACAATCTAAGCAGTTTCGATATTATGGTAAACGTAATTGGCGGTGGTGAGTCTGGCCAAGCTGGTGCAGTTCGTCATGGCATCACTCGCGCCCTAATCGATTTTGATGCTAACTTAAAAAGCGCCTTATCAAACGCTGGCTTCGTAACACGCGATGCCCGTGAAGTTGAGCGTAAAAAAGTCGGCTTCCGCAAAGCGCGTCGTCGTAAACAATTCTCTAAACGCTAATATTTATATTCAGCGCTTAAGAATAGAAAAGGCCGCGTTAGCGGCCTTTTCTATTTTACGGACAATTTTTAGTGGAGCGGTTTGTTTGACAACAAGATTTGTTATCATGGCGCTATGAGCGAGATAAAAGTGAGCAATAAAAAATTAAAAATAGGCATCGTTGGTGGCACCGGTTATACCGGTGTTGAATTGCTAAGGCTATTAAGCGTGCACCCCAATGTCAGCCTCACCGCCATCACCTCCAGGGGTGACGCAGGGCTTGCGGTTGCCGATATGTTTCCTAGTTTGCGCGGTTACGTGGATTTGTGTTTTTCTGACCCAGCGCAAGCCAATTTAGATCAGTGCGATGTGGTGTTCTTTGCCACACCTCACGGCGTGGCCATGAGTCAAGCGCAGGCCTTATTGGATGCCAAGGTTAAAGTCATCGACCTGGCGGCCGATTTCCGTTTGCAAGACACGGCGGTGTTTGAACACTGGTACAAGATGCCACACGGTTGCCCAACCCTTCTTAAAGAAGCGGTGTATGGCCTGCCGGAGTTGTACCGGGAAAAAATTAAGTCGGCCAACATCATAGGCAACCCAGGCTGTTACCCAACTACGGTCTTGCTTGGGTTAGCGCCTTTATTGGAGCAGGGCTTGCTTGATCTTAACGCCCCCATCATCGCCGATGCCAAATCCGGTGTGTCGGGTGCCGGTAGAAAAGCCGAAGTGGCCACCTTGTTCGCAGAATCCAGTGATAACATGAAGGCCTATGGCTTAAGTGGCCATAGGCATCATCCGGAAATTCACGCGCAACTCACTCACTTGGCTGACCAAGCGCCACAATTTATATTCGTGCCGCATTTAATTCCCATGATACGGGGCATGCTCACCACCCTTTACGTTAAACTGTCTGAGTCAGCACGGTCTTTGGATTTGCAAGCGCTGTTTGAAAAACGTTATCAGGATGAGCGTTTTGTCGATGTGTTGCCAGCTGGGGTGTTACCGGAAACGCGGTCGGTCAGGGGCTCCAATCAAATTCGCATTGCACTGCATAAACAGTCGGATGCAGGTTATTTGACGCTGGTTGTGGTACAAGATAACTTGGTTAAAGGGGCGGCGGGTCAAGCCATACAAAACATGAACATCATGTTTGACTTGCCTGAGCACACCGGCTTGGCCGTTGTGCCGCTGTTACCGTAGTTTGGTCGTCTCATCCATGAAACCGGTTAGAAGAAAAATTCGTAGGCATTTTGGCTTAACCGCCAAACAAGTGGCGGTTCGCTCACAGCGACCATGGTATTTTCAATGGGCTTTGGCGGCTTTATTTATAGGATTGGGTTATTTTGTGGCGTACCGGCAATTTACTGCCGGGGAAAATTTAGCCGAGAAGTTAAAGCAGACTAATTTTGACAACCAAAGTTTGCAAACCAAA
Source organism: Methylophilaceae bacterium (assembly GCA_965601545.1). Classification (GTDB taxonomy): domain Bacteria; phylum Pseudomonadota; class Gammaproteobacteria; order Burkholderiales; family Methylophilaceae; genus Methylotenera. Next base: position 38,968 of record OZ271845.1, read on the forward strand.
GTCATCCAATTGGAGCGGCAGTTGCAAATTGAACAAGCGGCCCAACGTAACCTTGATAAAGAGTTAAATCTTGTGCAAGATGAAAACATGAAGGTTAAAGAAGACTTATTGTTTTATAAAAACATGCTGGGAAATAAAAAGCGCTTTAGGTAGCCGTGTGATAAGCATGCCATTAAACTAAGCTTAAGTGATTAAAATAGGAATAGACTATGTTTTTTAAGAAAAGTAATCGGGTACAAAATAGCATTGATACCTTAATTGGTGCCGATACGCGGGTTGAGGGCGACATCCATTTTTCCGGCGGCTTGCGCGTAGACGGCCAGATTAAAGGCAATGTGACCGAGCCGGCCGATCAAGCCAGCACACTTATTTTAAGTGAACACGGCAGCATAGAGGGATCGGTGACCGCTTCAAAAATTGTCATCAATGGTAAAGTCATAGGCAATGTTAAAGCCGCTCAGTTTATTGAACTGCAAGCCAAGGCCAGCATCAAAGGGGACGTGATTTATAAGTCCTTGGAAATGCACACCGGCGCAGTAATAGAAGGTAAGTTGGTGTATTTGGGTGAGCACCTGCCGGTATTGGAAGACGTTGGCCACTAGTCGTGGCAAAAGAGTAGGCTAGTGCTTGAGGCCTCGATTGATTTAGAATTTAGCTTATTGAGAAATTTAGGAGTACGAGATGAACACAGTAACGGATATGCAAGAAGTAGACATGGCACAAATGCCTGCCCCATTGGTTTTTACTGACAACGCGGCCAAAAAAGTAAAAGAGTTGATAGAAGAAGAAGGTTCGCCTGATCTTAAATTGCGTGTGTTTGTTAGCGGCGGCGGATGCTCAGGCTTTCAATACGGTTTCACCTTTGAAGAAGAAGTGAACGACGACGACACGCAAGTGCAAAAAGACAGCGTGACTTTATTAATTGACCCCATGAGTTTGCAATATTTAATGGGTGCGGAAATTGATTACCAAGACAGTTTGCAAGGGTCGCAATTTGTTATTCGTAACCCACAAGCCACCACGACTTGCGGTTGTGGTTCTTCTTTTTCAGTTTAAAACAGCGCATCAATAAAAAAGCCAAGCAATGCTTGGCTTTTTATTGTCTGTCATTCTAGCGTTGTTCTATAGGCAGCAGGTCGCGTCGAATGGCGCCTTTATAAAGTTGCCTAGGGCGTCCAATTTTATGCTCTTCGTCGGATATCATTTCTGACCATTGGGCTATCCAGCCGGCGGTTCTGGCCAGAGCAAAAATGGCAGTAAACATGGAGTTGGGTATGCCCATGGCGCGCATGACGATGCCGCTGTAGAAATCCACGTTTGGATAGAGCTTACGTGAAACAAAGTATTCGTCTTCCAGCGCGATTTTTTCCAGCTCCATGGCCAGTTTAAACATGGGGTCATCGTTCAAGCCTAACTCATCAAGCACCTCGTGGCAGGTGGTGCGCATGATTTTGGCGCGCGGGTCCATGTTGCGGTAAACGCGGTGGCCAAAGCCCATCAGGCGGAAGGTGTCGTTCTTATCTTTTGCCCGTTTGATGAATTCACCTATACGTGACACGTCGCCTATTTCTTCTAGCATGGTTAGTGTTGCCTCATTGGCACCGCCGTGGGCGGGCCCCCAAAGTGAGGCGATGCCGGCTGAGATGCAGGCGTAAGGATTGGCGCCACTGGACCCCACTAAACGCACGGTACTGGTCGAGGCATTTTGTTCGTGGTCGGCATGCAAAATCAGAATGCGCTCAAATGCCTTGGCCAAAACTGGGTTAGGCACGTATTTTTCGCAGGGTGTAGCAAACATCATATGCATGAAGTTTTCGGCGTAATTCAAATGATTTTGCGGGTACATAAACGGCTGACCCAAATTGTATTTAAAGCTCCACGCGGCTATGGTGGGCACTTTAGCCAACAGCCGATGCGCGGAAATTTCACGGTGTTTAGCATCGCGGATATCCATGGCATCAAAGTAAAACGCCGACAAGGAACCCACCACCCCAACCATAACCGCCATAGGGTGGGCATCGCGCCTAAAGCCGCGAAAAATATTGCTGAGCTGATCGTGCAGCATGGTGCTGCCATTGATGGTGTTGGTGAATTGCTGTTTTTGCTCGGCATTGGGCAGTTCACCGTGCAACAGCAAATAAGACACTTCCATGAAGTTGCAATGTTCGGCCAGTTGTTCAATGGGGTAGCCGCGGTAGTAAAGCAGGCCTTTTTCCCCATCAATAAAGGTGATGTCCGAGTTGCAGGCCGCCGTTGACATAAAGCCTGGGTCATAAGTGAACACGCCGTGCTTACCTAGGCTGCGTATGTCTATCACGTCATTGCCCAAGCTGCCCGACAGCATAGGCAGTTCAATGGGCGCAGCACCGTTGTCGAAAGTAATCGTGGCTTTAGTCGGTTTGGTCATGAGATGAATTCTTGCAGGTTATTTGGTCAAAATAATTATACTGTAATCGCAGGCTTACTTGCATAGGGAAAACTGCCCAAGCTTGATTTAGTTGGCTTTTGCCCGATTAATGCTGATAAATCGCGCCCAAAATTCGTGCACCGCTTGCACCAGTGACGGGCGCTAGATTCGCGGTTTTTTTCTCCAAACATTGTTTGGCTAGCCAGGCAAAGGCAATTGCTTCTACCCAGTCCACGCCTATGCCCAAGCTGTCTGTTAGTTTGCATGGGATAGGGCCAAGCAGAGTTTGCAATTTTTTGACTAACAGTTGATTGTGCGCACCGCCGCCGCATAGGTAGACTTCATCCACTGCTGGGCAGTGTGTTTTTAGGGCCGCGTAGACCGATTCCGCACTTAAATCCACCAAGGTGTGCGCCACGTCTTGCGCTGGCATGGCGGGGTTGAAGGAGGCCACGGCTTGCAGACTTTCTTCTAACCAAGTCAGGTTAAATAAATCTCGGCCGGTGCTCTTGGGTGGCGGTGCTGCGAAAAATTCCTCTTGCAATAAGCGCGCCAGCAGGCTGGGGATGGTTTGCCCGGAGCTGGCCCAATCGCCGTTCGCGTCGTAATCTTGCCCAAGCTGCTGTTTGATCCAAGCATCCAATAGCATATTGCCTGGCCCAGAGTCGAACCCCACCACGCTACCTTGCTTGGCACCCAGTGAATTTTCCGTGCGGCTAAGGTAAGTGATGTTGGCGATGCCGCCTAAATTGATGATGGCCCGATTCAGGCTTGGATCGGCAAACACAGCTTGGTGAAAGGCTGGCACCAAGGGTGCACCTTGTCCGCCCGCTGCCACGTCGCGACTTCTAAAATCCGACACCACGGTAATTTGGCACAGTTCCGTTAATAAAGCGGCGTTGCCTATTTGCATGGTGAAGCCTATGCCATCGCTAAAACCCGGCCTATGCCTTATGGTTTGGCCATGGCAACCCACAGCCGTGATGTCGCTAGGCTTTAGCTGGGCTTTGCTTAACAATTCTTCAATGGCCAGCGCATACAATTTGGCCAGCGCATTGCTAATCAGCGCGGTCTCTTCCAGCTCGTTGGCGGTGGGGTGCTGCAGGGCTAAAACAGCCTGGCGCAGTGTCGCTGGGTAGGCTAAAAAATGCGTCAGCAGTGGCTGCGGTTTTTCATCTTCAAACCCGACCAATGCAACGTCGACGCCGTCTAGGCTAGTGCCAGACATGAGTCCTATAAAAAGTTTGCGCGTCATGTGTTTTAGGTGATGCGTTCGACTGGAAGTTAATCTAATGAGGCAATACGACCTCAATTTGCGTTAAAATAGCGGCTTCTTAAGCACTGGGCGGTCAGCCTGATTGCTTAATACAGTGCGCTATTGGATGGTAACAGAAAACGCAATTAGAACAACTAAATGCACCCTAAGCAGGCCTGTTTTCCTTCCTCATTAAGGATAAGAATACGTGAATACCGACATCAAACAACAATTGGCCATCATCAAGCGTGGTGCAGACGAGCTGCTGATAGAAGCGGAATTGTTAGAAAAGTTAAAAAAAGGGCAGCCTTTAAGAATTAAGGCTGGCTTTGATCCAACCGCGCCGGATCTGCACCTCGGTCACACCGTGCTCATTAATAAATTACGCCAATTCCAAGATTTAGGGCATCAGGTCTTATTTCTAATCGGTGACTTCACCGGCATGATAGGCGACCCGACCGGCAAGAGCGCAACGCGCCCTCCCTTAACCGCCGAGCAGGTTGCAGAAAATGCCAAGTCTTATACCGCACAAGTGTTTAAAATCCTCAAGCCGGAACAAACCGAAGTGGTGTTCAACTCCAAATGGTTGAGCGAATTGGGCGCGGCCGGCATGCTCAAATTGGCTGCCAGCCATACCGTGGCGCGCATGTTGGAACGCGATGATTTTTCCAAGCGCTACAAATCCAATCAACCGATTGCGATACACGAATTCTTATACCCCTTGTTGCAAGGCTACGATTCGGTGGCCTTAAAAGCCGATGTCGAATTGGGCGGCACCGATCAAAAATTCAACCTATTGATGGGTCGTGAATTGCAAAAACAAGCCGGCATGGCCCAGCAATGTGTGTTGACCATGCCATTGCTAGAAGGCTTGGATGGCGTGAATAAGATGTCTAAATCTTTAGGTAATTACATAGGCATAGCCGAAGCGCCGGAAGTAATATTCGCCAAAATCATGTCGATTTCAGACGAGTTGATGTGGCGTTACATTGAATTGCTGTCTTTTGCATCATTGGAAGCCATTGCCAAATGGAAGGCGGACGTGGCAGCCGGTCAAAATCCACGTGACATTAAAGTGCAGTTTGCCCAAGAAATTGTCGCCCGTTTTCATAGCGTCGCCGATGCAGAAAAAGCCCTGACCGATTTTCAAACCAGGGCTAAAGGCGGCATCCCCGATGACGTGCCAGAAGTAAGTTTGACTATAGAAGGCGACAGCATAGGCATAGCCCAGCTACTTAAAATGGCCGGTCTAGTAGAAAGCACCTCGGAAGCCTATCGCGCCATGGAGCAGGGCGGCGTCAAAATCGACAGTGAAAAAGTCAGCGACAGGCAGTTACAATTAGCTAAAGGCCAGAGCGTAGTCGCTCAAGTGGGCAAGCGTAAATTCGCAAATGTAACAATTTTGTAACTCTCGCGTTTATGCCTTGACCAAACGCCTCGCTAATGTAAAATGCGCGGCTTCGCTAAAAAACAGCGAAGCAAGCCGGCAAAAATCGGTAGCCGTATTAAATCAATAATAAACGCGAAACAAATCAACTTTATCATTGACGGGTCTTAAAAGGTCTGTATAATGCGCACCTCGTTAACGCAAAGCGCTAGCGAGTGACTGCAAGAAACGCTGTTTTTTCGGTCCTTAGTTCTTTAACAATTTAACAACTGATAAGTGTGGGTGCTTGTGGTTGAGGCAAGTTGGCATAGACGCCATTACCTTGTTGCAGATGGATTTATCCGTTTGCAATTTAACGTGGTGGTTTGGTTTATGTTGACCTCAGAAAACAAGTGCTTACACTTAAATTTATGACAAGTATGTAACAGGATCCAGTTAGTAATAGCTGGATACGAAACACACCTTGAAATGAATTTGAGTCACTTACTTAGCAATAAGTAAGTAAAGCAAAAGCGAAATACCACCTCGAAAGAGGAAAAAGTAATAGTCATACATTAAACTGAAGAGTTTGATCATGGCTCAGATTGAACGCTGGCGGAATGCTTTACACATGCAAGTCGAACGGCAGCACGGACTTCGGTCTGGTGGCGAGTGGCGAACGGGTGAGTAACATATCGGAACGTATCCAATAATGGGGGATAACTAATCGAAAGGTTGGCTAATACCGCATACGCCCTACGGGGGAAAGCAGGGGATCTTCGGACCTTGCGTTAATGGAGCGGCTGATATCTGATTAGCTAGTTGGTGAGGTAAAGGCTCACCAAGGCGACGATCAGTAGCTGGTCTGAGAGGACGACCAGCCACACTGGAACTGAGACACGGTCCAGACTCCTACGGGAGGCAGCAGTGGGGAATTTTGGACAATGGGCGCAAGCCTGATCCAGCCATTCCGCGTGAGTGAAGAAGGCCTTCGGGTTGTAAAGCTCTTTCGCAAGGGAAGAAAACTTACTTTTTAATAAAGAGTGAGGTTGACGGTACCTTGATAAGAAGCACCGGCTAACTACGTGCCAGCAGCCGCGGTAATACGTAGGGTGCGAGCGTTAATCGGAATTACTGGGCGTAAAGCGTGCGCAGGCGGCTTTGTAAGTCAGATGTGAAATCCCCGAGCTCAACTTGGGAACTGCGTTTGAAACTACAAGGCTAGAATATGTCAGAGGGGGGTAGAATTCCACGTGTAGCAGTGAAATGCGTAGAGATGTGGAGGAATACCAATGGCGAAGGCAGCCCCCTGGGATAATATTGACGCTCATGCACGAAAGCGTGGGGAGCAAACAGGATTAGATACCCTGGTAGTCCACGCCCTAAACGATGTCTACTAGTTGTTGGTGGAGTAAAATCCATGAGTAACGCAGCTAACGCGTGAAGTAGACCGCCTGGGGAGTACGGTCGCAAGATTAAAACTCAAATGAATTGACGGGGGCCCGCACAAGCGGTGGATTATGTGGATTAATTCGATGCAACGCGAAAAACCTTACCTGGCCTTGACATGTAACGAACTTTCCAGAGATGGATTGGTGCTCGAAAGAGAGCGTTAACACAGGTGCTGCATGGCTGTCGTCAGCTCGTGTCGTGAGATGTTGGGTTAAGTCCCGCAACGAGCGCAACCCTTGCCATTAATTGCCATCATTTAGTTGGGCACTTTAATGGGACTGCCGGTGACAAACCGGAGGAAGGTGGGGATGACGTCAAGTCCTCATGGCCCTTATGGCCAGGGCTTCACACGTAATACAATGGTCGGTACAGAGGGTTGCCAAGCCGCGAGGTGGAGCCAATCCCAGAAAGCCGATCGTAGTCCGGATTGTAGTCTGCAACTCGACTACATGAAGTCGGAATCGCTAGTAATCGCGGATCAGCATGTCGCGGTGAATACGTTCCCGGGCCTTGTACACACCGCCCGTCACACCATGGGAGTGGGTTTTACCAGAAGTAGGTAGTCTAACCTTCGGGAGGACGCTTACCACGGTAGTATTCATGACTGGGGTGAAGTCGTAACAAGGTAGCCGTATCGGAAGGTGCGGCTGGATCACCTCCTTTCTAGAGATAGACCGATTCTGCAAGCATTCACACTTATCAGTTGTTAGACCAAAGCAACATCAAAGAAAGCGGGTCTGTAGCTCAGCTGGTTAGAGCACCGTCTTGATAAGGCGGGGGTCGATGGTTCGAGTCCATCCAGACCCACCAGATTCCATAGTAAACCTGTTAGACAAATGGGGGATTAGCTCAGCTGGGAGAGCACCTGCTTTGCAAGCAGGGGGTCGTCGGTTCGATCCCGACATTCTCCACCAATTACTTTGATGTTGTGACGATAGTCAGAAGTTAGAAGCAAGTGCTTAGGTATGAGTGTTTGCTTCTAGTTTTTAACTAGACTGTTCTTTAACAAAATGGAAGAAGTAAAGTGAGCACATGCCTTTGTGATGAGGGTGTGTGTTCAAATGGGTAGTAATTGATTGCAAAATCGAAACATTTTGCTTTGTTTAGTTCCGGTTAGATAGTGTAGTGAATGTTAGCGATAACGTTTACACACGAAATAACCTAGAAATAAATGAAACAAAAAAACCATCTCAATCTGTACAACCTTGCAGGTTGAGAAAAGTTGCTTTAGAAACACCTATAGCTGACGTACTCATGCGTTGTGGGATCTGAATATTTAAAAGGGTTCAGGTTTTAAAGTTATAGGATCAAGCGAATAAGTGCATATGGTGGATGCCTTGGCGATTACAGGCGATGAAGGACGTGGTAGCCTGCGTAAAATTTCGGGGAGCTGGCAAACAAGCTTTGATCCGGAAGTGTCCGAATGGGGAAACCCACCCGCAAGGGTAACCGGTCCTGAATATATAGGGACATGGTGGCGAACCGAGTGAACTGAAACATCTAAGTAGCTCGAGGAAAAGAAATCAACCGAGATTCCGTAAGTAGTGGCGAGCGAACATGGAATAGCCTGTTATTTTTAGCACATGCGATAGTAGAACGGAATGGAAAGTCCGGCCATAGAGGGTGATAGCCCCTTATACGAAATCCCGTGTGTGGAACTAGGATAACGACAAGTAGGGCGGGGCACGAGAAACCTTGTCTGAACATGGGGGGACCATCCTCCAAGGCTAAATACTCGTAATCGACCGATAGTGAACTAGTACCGTGAGGGAAAGGCGAAAAGAACCCCGGGAGGGGAGTGAAATAGATCCTGAAACCGTATGCATACAAACAGTGGGAGCGGACTTGTTCCGTGACTGCGTACCTTTTGTATAATGGGTCAGCGACTTACATTCAGTAGCAAGCTTAACCGATAGGGGAGGCGTAGCGAAAGCGAGTCCGAATAGGGCGTCTAGTTGCTGGGTGTAGACCCGAAACCAAGTGATCTATCCATGGCCAGGATGAAGGTGCCGTAACAGGTACTGGAGGTCCGAACCCACAAATGTTGAAAAATTTGGGGATGAGCTGTGGATAGGGGTGAAAGGCTAAACAAACTTGGAAATAGCTGGTTCTCTCCGAAAACTATTTAGGTAGTGCCTCGTATATCATTCTCGGGGGTAGAGCACTGTTATGACTAGGGGGATCATAAGATCTTACCAACTCATTGCAAACTCCGAATACTGAGAAATGCAATTACGGGAGACAGACCATGGGTGCTAACGTCCGTGGTCAAGAGGGAAACAACCCAGACCGACAGCTAAGGTCCCAAATGACGTGCTAAGTGGAAAACGAAGTGGGAAGGCATAGACAGCCAGGATGTTGGCTTAGAAGCAGCCATCATTTAAAGAAAGCGTAATAGCTCACTGGTCGAGTCGTCCTGCGCGGAAGATGTAACGGGGCTAAGCACGTAACCGAAGCTTCGGATGCTGCACTATTTATAGTGTATGCATGGTAGGAGAGCGTTCTGTAGGCCTGCGAAGGCAATCTGTGAGGGTTGCTGGAGGTATCAGAAGTGCGAATGCTGACATGAGTAGCGATAAAGGGAGTGAAAAGCTCCCTCGCCGAAAGCCCAAGGTTTCCTGCGCAACGTTCATCGGCGCAGGGTGAGTCGGCCCCTAAGGTGAGGCAGAGATGCGTAGCTGATGGGAAACAGGTTAATATTCCTGTACTTTAATATAATGCGATGTGGGGACGGAGAAGGTTAGGTCAGCCATCTGTTGGAATAGGTGGTTCAAGCGTGTAGGGAGATCTCTTAGGCAAATCCGGGAGGTCAATTCTGAGGCGTGATAACGAGGCACTTCGGTGCTGAAGTGATTGATACCAAGCTTCCAAGAAAAGCCACTAAGCTTCAGTTATATTAGAACCGTACCGCAAACCGACACAGGTGGGCAGGATGAGAATTCTAAGGCGCTTGAGAGAACCCGGGAGAAGGAACTCGGCAAATTAGCACCGTAACTTCGGGAGAAGGTGCGCCCTTTGTAGGTGAAGCGACTTGCTCGTGGAGCTGAAGAGGGTTGCAGTGAAAAGGTGGCTGCGACTGTTTAATAAAAACACAGCACTCTGCAAACACGAAAGTGGACGTATAGGGTGTGACGCCTGCCCGGTGCTGGAAGATTAAATGATGGGGTGCAAGCTCTTGATTGAAGTCCCAGTAAACGGCGGCCGTAACTATAACGGTCCTAAGGTAGCGAAATTCCTTGTCGGGTAAGTTCCGACCCGCACGAATGGCGTAACGATGGCCACACTGTCTCCTCTCGGGACTCAGCGAAGTTGAAATGTTTGTGAAGATGCAATCTACCCGCGGCTAGACGGAAAGACCCCATGAACCTTTACTGTAGCTTTACATTGGACTTTGACAAGATTTGTGTAGGATAGGTGGGAGACTATGAAGCGGCGTCGCTAGATGTCGTGGAGTCAACCTTGAAATACCACCCTGATGTTGTTGAGGTTCTAACCTAGGTCCGTAATCCGGACTGGGGACCGTGTATGGTGGGCAGTTTGACTGGGGCGGTCTCCTCCCAAAGAGTAACGGAGGAGTGCGAAGGTAACCTAGGTACGGTCGGAAATCGTACTGATAGTGCAATGGCATAAGGTTGCTTGACTGCGAGACGGACAGGTCGAGCAGGTGCGAAAGCAGGTCATAGTGATCCGGTGGTTCTGTATGGAAGGGCCATCGCTCAACGGATAAAAGGTACTCTGGGGATAACAGGCTGATTCCTCCCAAGAGTTCATATCGACGGGGGAGTTTGGCACCTCGATGTCGGCTCATCACATCCTGGGGCTGTAGCCGGTCCCAAGGGTATGGCTGTTCGCCATTTAAAGTGGTACGTGAGCTGGGTTTAAAACGTCGTGAGACAGTTTGGTCCCTATCTGCCGTGGGCGCTGGAAATTTGAAGGGACCTGCTCCTAGTACGAGAGGACCGGAGTGGACGTATCTCTGGTGGACCGGTTATCATGCCAATGGTATAGCCGGGTAGCTAAATACGGAAGAGATAAACGCTGAAAGCATCTAAGCGTGAAACTCGCCTTGAGATGAGATTTCCCTGGGGGTTTAACCCCCCTAAAGAGTCGTTCGAGACCAGGACGTTGATAGGACGGATGTGGAAGTGCAGTAATGCATTAAGCTGACCGTTACTAATTGCTCGTGAGGCTTGATCCTATAACCTTAAAACTTGAGCCTGATAGCACGTTAAGTGTGATTTAGGTGACAGTGGTGGGTGTTTTATAAGTGACTTAGGTTAAGACAATGTAATCAATGATTACGCCATTAAACTTTACTTCTTCTGTTTGTTAAAATCTGCATTGATTCGTTTGAGAAAATGAATGAATGTAAGTTTAAGACGCTGATTCCATGCAAATGGGATTGAGCGCACAGCATATCTGCTTGTGAGCCTTTTTGAAAAGTTAAGGGTCATGAGTGTTACCGGTTATGCTTGGCGGCCATAGCGGTTTGGACCCACCCCTTCCCATCTCGAACAGGGCCGTGAAACGAACCAGCGCCAATGATAGTATGCTTCTTGCATGCGAAAGTAGGTCACTGCCAAGCTATTTATACAGACTGCCCTCGTGCGGTCGGCTAAACCCCCTCTATGAAAATAGCGGGGGTTTTTAGTTTTAGGGAAGGTGATTACCTTCGCAGCAGGGCAATGAATTGCACTGAGTTGTTCCAATTCATTGAATTCATTGGTATAATGAACGCAGAATTTTTCGATGGGCTTTGTGCCCATTTTTTGTTTCTGCAACTTATGTGCAAGTGTTTTAAGTTAAGCGGTGATTTAAGGGTTTTAAAATGCAAGATTTGCCTACATTGATAACGACTGCGGTTGAGCAGCTGGGCTTCGAATTAGTCGATTTGGAAATTTCCAATCGCGGCAAACTACTGCGCGTTTTTATCGATAAGCTTAATCCTGTCGATATAAAAGACAGCGTCAACATTGACGATTGCAGCCTGGTTAGCAACCAATTGGGTAATCTATTGGCGGTAGAAAACGACATCGATTACGACAGATTAGAAGTGTCGTCACCGGGCATGGATCGGGTGTTAAAGACCGAAGCCAATTTTATGCGCTTCATCGGTGAACGCGCTACGGTAAAACTGCGTGTGGCTTTAACTGAAGTGCAGGTGAATGCAAAAGACAAGAAAGAAGAAACAGTCAGTAAAAAGAATTTTTTAGGCATACTGCGTGGCGTAGAAGCAGGCCAGTTGCTGCTTGAGTGCGACGGTGTGATGCAAAAAATCGCGATCAGTAATATCGATAAGTCGCGTTTAAGCCCAGTATTTTAATGGCGGAAATCATTGCCACAGTGGTCTAGAAGTAAGAAATATTTAATTTAATGAATGCAGCTTAGCCTGCAAATTGACAGTCGGAGAGCAACATGAGTCGTGAAATTTTATTATTGGTTGATGCGTTAGCGCATGAAAAAAATGTGACTGAAGAAGTGATATTTATCGCGCTTGAATTGGCGTTGGCTTCTGCTACCAAGAAAAAACACCATGATGACGCCGATGTGCGCGTGCAAATTGACCGGGAAACCGGTGAATACAAAACCTATAGACGCTGGCAATACGTTGAGTACGATTTGTTGGAGAACTCCAATTATCAAATCGACGAAGAGAGCGAGCATGCTAAAGGCTTAAACATAGGCGATTACTACGAAGAGCCATTAGAAAACATTGAATTTGGTCGCATCGGCGCGCAAGCGGCTAAGCAAGTGATCTTGCAAAAAGTCCGTGAAGCAGAGCGCGAGCAAATCCTAGAAGACTTCTTGGCACGCGATGAAAAAATGGTCACCGGCGTGATTAAGCGCATGGAAAAAGGCAATGCCATCATAGAAGTAGGTCGCATAGAATCGCTATTGCCACGTGAGCAAATGATCCCAAAAGAGAACTTACGCGTGGGCGATCGCGTGCGCGCTTACCTATCTCGTATCGAGCGTGGTGGCCGTGGCCCACAATTGATTTTATCCCGTATTACACCGGACTTTTTAGTGCGCTTGTTTGAATTAGAAGTGCCAGAAATAGAAGAAGGTTTATTGGAAATCCGTGCTGCTGCGCGTGATCCTGGTTTGCGTTCAAAAATTGCCGTTAAATCAAACGATCAACGTATCGATCCAGTGGGTACCTGCGTGGGTATGCGTGGTTCACGCGTACAAGCCGTTACAGCTGAATTAGCCGGCGAGCGCGTGGACATCGTGTTGTGGAGCATAGAACCGGCTCAGTTTGTGATTAATGCCATGTCACCGGCTGAAGTCACCAGCATCGTGGTGGACGAAGACACGCATAGCATGGACGTAGTCGTGGACGAAGAACAATTGGCGCTGGCCATTGGTCGTAACGGTCAGAACGTGCGCTTGGCTTCCGAATTAACTGGTTGGACCTTGAATATCTTGACGGTGGATCAAGCTGAACAGAAGAGCCAAGATGAGTTTTCTGGCGTTAGCCAGTTGTTCATGCAAAAACTGGATGTGGATGCCGAAGTAGCGGAAATTTTAGTGCAAGAAGGCTTCAGCACCTTGGAAGAAATTGCCTACGTGCCATTGGCTGAGATGAATGAAATCGAAGCCTTTGACGAAGACACCATTGAAGAATTGCGTAAACGCGCTCGTGCGGCTTTGTTGACCGAAGCCATCGCTAAAGAAGAAGGCGTGGATGAAGCGTCGGCTGATTTGTTAGGCATGGACGGCATGGATGAAGCGACGGCGCATTTGCTTGCATCAAAAGGCATTGCCACCATGGACGCATTAGCGGAATTGGCCGTGGATGAATTGGTGGAGTTAACCGCGATGGATGCGGAGCGCGCCAAAACCTTGATTATGACCGCTCGCGCACCTTGGTTTGCATAAGCGCTTAAAGAAGTAAGCAGTAATACTGGGCAATTAAGCGCAGAAAAAGAACACTGGAGTAAGAAGATGGCACAAACAACCGTAGAACAATTTGCTGGCGAATTAAAATTGCCAACAGCACTGTTATTAGAGCAGCTAAAAAGTGCTGGAGTAAATAAATCCCTTGCGGAAGATCAGTTAAGCGAAGCGGATAAAACCGCCTTGCTGGATCACTTGCGTAAAGAGCACGGTACGTTGGCGCCAAAAAATAAAATCACCTTAACGCGTAAATCCAGCTCGGAAATTAAAAAAACCGACAATACCGGTAAGGCCCGTACCATCCAGGTTGAAATCAGAAAAAAACGCGTCATTGAACAGCCTTTAGATAGCGCGGCCATGGAAGCGGCAGCCACAGAGGCAGCCAATGCCGCTGCGCTAGTTGAGGAAGAAGCGCCAGCCGTCGAAATGGAGCTTGTGCCTGAAGTAGAGCCCGAGCTTGCGGAAATCGCGCCTGAAGAAGAACCGGTGGTTGCCGAAGCCCCAGTTAAAACCATCAACCGCAAAGATTTGCTCGGTGCCGATGAAATTGCCTTGCGTGAGCAAGAAGCCAAAAGGCATTCAACTTTGGCGGCCATGCAAGCCGATGACCGACGTAAAAAACAAGAATTAGCGCAAAAGCGTTTGGAGGAAGAAGCCAAGCGTGTGGCCGAAGCCGAGTTAGCTAAAGAAAAAGCCGCTAAATTATCTGAAGGCACCTTGCATAAACCCGTGGCCAAAGATGGCGCGGCAAAACCGGCATTGGGTAAAGATGCCAAAAAAGGCAAAGGCAACAACAAAGAATGGACGGACGCAGAAAATAAAAAACGCGGATTAAAAACACGCGGTGACATCACGACCGGCAAGCCTGGCTGGCGCGCGCCTAAAGGCAAACACAAACACCAGGGCGATGACGATGCACAACATGCATTCAATGCCCCAACCGAGGCCATTGTGCACGAGGTATTGGTGCCAGAAACCATCACTGTGGCTGAGTTAGCACATAAGATGGCGGTCAAATCCGGTGAAGTGATTAAAGCGCTGATGGGCATGGGCATGATGGTAACCATCAACCAAGTATTGGACCAAGAAACGGCCATCATTATCGTCGAAGAAATGGGCCATAAAGCATCGGCCGCGGCGCCAAATGACCCAGAAATTTTCCTAGAAGAAGCCGAGCATGCGGCGGCAGTGTTAGAGCCACGCCCACCGGTGGTGACGGTGATGGGCCACGTGGACCACGGTAAAACCTCCTTGCTGGATTACATACGCCGCAGTCGCGTGGCTTCCGGTGAAGCCGGTGGCATTACCCAACACATCGGTGCCTACCACGTGGAAACCCCGCGCGGCATGGTGACCTTCCTTGATACCCCGGGCCATGAGGCGTTTACCGCCATGCGTGCCCGCGGTGCAAAAGCCACCGACGTCGTGATATTGGTGGTGTCTGCCGATGACGGCGTCATGCCACAAACCATAGAAGCCATCCACCATGCAAAAGCGGCTGGCGTGCCCTTGGTTGTAGCAATCAATAAGATAGACAAGCCGGGTGCCGAGCCTGAGCGCGTCAAAATGGAATTGGTGTCACAAGAAGTGGTGCCAGAAGAATTTGGTGGCGACGTGATGTTTAGAGCCGTGTCGGCCAAAACCGGCCAAGGCATAGACGAGCTTCTAGAAGCCGTGCTATTGCAAGCGGAAATATTGGAGCTAAAAGCCCCTAAAAACACACCGGCCAAAGGCTTGGTGATAGAAGGCCGTTTAGATAAAGGCCGCGGTTCCGTGGCGACCATCTTGGTGACGTCCGGCACCTTAAAACGCGGCGACATGATTTTAGCCGGCAATACCTTTGGTAAAGTGCGTGCCATGTTGGACGAGTCCGGTAAAGACATACAAGAAGCCGGCCCGTCTATGCCAGTTGAAATTCAAGGCTTATCCGATGTGCCTAGCGCCGGTGAAGAGATGATCGTGCTTAACGATGAGCGCAAAGCCCGTGAAATTGCCAACTTCCGTCAAGGTAAATTCCGCGACACGAAATTGGCTAAACAACAAGCGGCTAAGTTGGAAAACATGTTTGATCAAATGGGTGAAGGCGTTGCGCAAACCTTAGGATTAATCATTAAATCCGACGTACAGGGTTCTTACGAAGCGCTGTCTACCAGCCTACAAAAACTTTCTACATCAGAAGTTAAGGTTAACGTTATCCACACCGGTGTCGGTGCGATCAGCGAATCCGACGTCAACTTGGCGGCAGCGTCCAAAGGCGTATTGATAGGCTTCAACGTGCGTGCCGATTCAGGCGCGCGCAAACTCATCGAAACCTTGGGTGTGGACGTGCGTTACTACAACATTATTTACGAAGCCGTGGATGAAATTAAAGCGGCTTTAGGTGGCATGTTGGCCCCAGAGCAAAAAGAAAGCATGATAGGTACCGTGGAAATTCGTGAAGTATTCCGTATTTCTAAAGTGGGTGCGATTGCCGGTTGTTATGTACAAGACGGTATGATTAAACGCAATTCACACGTGCGTGTATTGCGCAATAACGTCATCATCCATAGCGGTGAGTTGGACTCCTTAAAACGCTTTAAAGACGACGTAAAAGAAGTGAAAAACAGCTTCGAATGCGGCTTGTCATTGAAAAATTTCAACGACATCGAAGTGGGCGACATCTTGGAAGTCTACGAAATCGTTGAAGTGGCACGTACTTTATAATGGCCAAAGAGTTTTCTAGAAGTCATCGCGTTGCCGAGCAAATGCAACGCGAGTTGGCCGATCTATTGCAGTTTGAAGTGAAAGACCCGCGCGTGTCCATGGTGACGATTACCGCTGTTGAAGTCACCGGTGACATGGCGCACGCCAAAATATTCTACAGTGCCAGCAAGCCCAGTGATTCCTTGCAACAAGGCTTAGAAAAATCAGCCGGTTTCCTGCGCACGCAGTTGGCAAAACGCATGTTGTTGCGCACCGTGCCGCAACTGCATTTTGTTTACGATGCATCGATAGACAACGGCATGATGATGTCTAAATTGATAGACCAAGCCTTGGCAACCGGTTCAGATCCTAGCTAATTCCCCTCACAAAGCAGCGCCCTTGCAGTTTAGACGAGCCAAAAAAAACATCAGTGGTGTGCTGCTATTGGATAAGCCCTTAGGCTACTCATCCAATCAAGCCTTGCAACAAGTCAAACACCTATTACAGGCCGCCAAAGCTGGCCATACCGGCACACTGGACCCTTTGGCGACCGGTTTGCTGCCCTTGTGTTTTGGCGAAGCCACGAAGTTTGCCCACTATCTAACCGAAGCCGACAAAGTCTATGAGGCCACCTTAAAGTTAGGCATCACGACCGACACCGGTGACGCCGAAGGCCGGGTTTTATCTGAGCAGGCGGTGGCAGTCAGCGCAGAACAATTCAGCGCCGTTTGCCTGCAGTTTTTAGGTGAAATCAGCCAAGTGCCCCCCATGTATTCAGCCTTAAAACACGAAGGCAAAGCCCTCTACGAGTACGCCAGAGCAGGCGTTGAAATCCCCCGCAACGCCCGTGCTGTGACCATACACAGCATAGACGTAATGGATTTTGCTGGCGATGTGGCCAACATCAGGGTGAAGTGCAGCAAAGGCACATACATTCGCACTTTGGCTGAAGACATAGGCGCCAGGCTAGGTTGCGGTGCCCATTTAATCGGTTTACGCCGCACTGCCACGGCCAATTACCAGATAGAACAAAGCATCAGTCTGGACGAATTTGTCGCCCTGTCGGCCGAACAGCAGTTAGCCAAACTGCTGCCGTCAGACAGTGCCGTGGCCTATTTGCCGGCCATAGAATTGGATGCGGACAGCGCATTTTATTTAAGCCAAGGTCAGGCCGTTTGGCAAAGTGGCTTGATTCCAGAGGGGCTGATTCGCTTATACAATCCGCAAAAGTTATTTCTCGGTTTGGGTGAGCGTCAGCCCGATGGCAAGGTAGGCCCAAAACGCTTAATCGTGCAGCCGCTTTAACCATGAAAAAAGCATAAAAAAGATTGATAAATCATCTGTTTATGCCTATAATGCGCGGCTCATGCAAATGAATGCATAGGCGGTTTAGTAAATAGGCTGCCTTTACATTGACGCAAAACATCTAAATATTAGGATAAAGTTATGGCAACCACTGCAGCAGAACGCGCTAAGATCGTTAGTGAATTTCAACAAGCTAAGAATGATACCGGTAGTCCAGAAGTGCAAGTTGCGCTTTTAACCAGCCGCATTACATACTTAACTGAGCATTTCAAAACCAATAAAAAAGACCACCATTCACGTCGTGGCTTATTGGCTTTGGTAAGTCAGCGCCGTAAATTGTTGGATTACTTAAAACGTGAAAGCGCAGAACGTTATCAAACACTGATTGGTCGTTTAGGCATTCGTAAGTAATTGCGACCTACCCATTATTCGCAAAACATTACGCATCATTGCATTTTGTTTTGCCTATAAAACAATAAGCCGATAGCGCTGCATGAGCAGCACTTCGGCTTTTTTGTTATGCCATTGTTAAAATGGTTTTAAAGATTTTCCCTCAAATTTGTATTGAGATAAATCGATATTGTGCGTTCGTTATTGGGTTGTGAATAACGAATATTAAAAAGAGAAAAGGATAAAAAATGTTTAATAAAGTAACGAAAAGCATACAGTATGGTGCGCACACGCTCACCTTAGAAACAGGTGAAATTTCACGTCAAGCCGATGCGGCCGTGATGGTTAGTTATGGCGATACCGTGGTATTGGTGGCTGTCACCAGTAAAAGCGAAGTAAAACCAGGCCAAGATTTTTTCCCATTGACCGTGGATTACATGGAAAAAACCTATGCTGCCGGTAAAATCCCAGGCGGTTTTTTCAAACGCGAAGGCCGTCCTTCAGAAAAAGAAACCTTAACCAGCCGTTTAATTGACCGTCCATTGCGTCCATTATTCCCAGAAGCGTTTTATAACGAAGTGCAAGTGGTGGCGACCGTGTTGTCATCCGATCCAGAAATCGATGCAGACATTCCAGCGATTATTGGTGCCTCAGCGGCCATGGCCATTTCTGGCATTCCATTTTTTGGTCCATTAGGTGCAGCCCGCGTGGGTTACATCAATGACGCTTACGTGCTAAACCCAAGTAAAACAGAATTAGAAACTTCTCAAATGGATTTAGTCGTGGCTGCAACTGAAACTGCCGTGATGATGGTGGAATCCGAAGCCAAAGAATTATCAGAAGAAGTCATGTTGGGTGCAGTGGTTTATGGCCACGAGCAAATGCAAGCCGTGATCAGCATGATCAATGAGCTAACAGCCGAAGCAGGTAAAGATGCATGGGATTGGGTTGCCCCAGAACCAGACACCGCTTTAATTGCAAAAGTGACTAAATTGGCTGCCGACGACATCAACGCCGCCTTCCAAATTAAAGCCAAAGGCGCACGCTCAGCAAAATTGAGTGAAATCACCAGCCGCGTATTGGCCGAATTGGTTACCGAAGAAACGTCTACTGCTGAAGCCAACAAAATTAAAACAGAGTTGTTTAATTTAGAAGCCAAAACCGTGCGTAGCCAAATCTTAAACGGTGAGCCACGTATTGATGGCCGTGATACCCGTACTGTGCGTCCTATCAGCATCCGTACTGGCGTATTGCCACGCACCCATGGCTCAGCCTTGTTTACCCGTGGTGAAACGCAAGCATTGGTTGTCGCTACTTTAGGTACTGGCCGCGATGAGCAAGTGATCGATGCCTTGCAAGGTGAGTTTAAAGACCACTTTATGTTGCATTACAACATGCCTCCGTATGCCACAGGTGAAACAGGCCGCGTGGGCACACCAAAACGCCGTGAAATTGGTCACGGTCGTTTAGCCAAACGTGCTTTGATTGCCGCCTTGCCTAACAAAGAAGACTTTGATTACAGCATGCGCGTGGTATCAGAAATTACCGAATCCAACGGTTCTAGCTCCATGGCTTCAGTTTGTGGCGGTTGCTTAGCCTTGATTGATGCCGGCGTCCCTATGAAAAATCACGTGGCCGGTATTGCCATGGGTTTGATTAAAGAAGGCAATCGCGTAGCGGTATTGACTGACATCTTAGGCGATGAAGATCACCTAGGCGACATGGACTTTAAAGTTGCGGGTACCGAAGACGGCATCACTGCTTTGCAAATGGACATTAAAATCACCGGCATTACGGCACAAATTATGCAAGTGGCTTTAGCCCAAGCAAAAGAGGGCCGTACGCACATTCTAGGCATCATGAAAACAGCCATGAGCAATGCCAACACTGAAATGTCCGCATTTGCGCCACGCATCATTACCATGAAAATCAATCCGGAAAAAATCCGCGATGTAATTGGTAAAGGCGGAGCAGTGATCCGTGCCTTAACGGAAGAAACCGGCACCACAATCGATATTGATGACACCGGTACAGTGAAGATTGCTTGCACCAGCTCCGAGCAAGGTGCAGAAGCGCAACGCCGTATTGCTGAGATTACCGCGGAAGTGGAAATCGGCAATGTCTACGAAGGTACCGTGCTTAAATTATTGGATTTCGGTGCCATCGTTTCATTGATTCCAGGCAAAGACGGTTTGTTGCACATTTCACAAATTGCGCATCAACGCGTGAATGCCGTTAGCGACTTCCTAAAAGAAGGCGACGTGGTTAAAGTGAAAGTGGTGGAAGCCGATGAAAAAGGCCGCGTGCGTCTAAGCATGAAAGCCTTGATAGATCCACCTGCTGGCGAAACACAAGAGTAATAACCAGCAACTTGCGCTAACACGCAATAAAAAAGGCACCCTAGGGTGCCTTTTTTAGTATTAAGCGCGGCTTATTTTTTCAAGTTATCTAAACTGCAAGCCGTGACTGGATTTAAATGCAACATCAACAAACCACCGGCGATGGCTAAGTATTGCAATAACGGTAAGTGCAATAGTACCGCGATGATCACGGCATAGATGGCCATGCTTAAGGCAGCCACCTTGGTTTTATAGCCCAGTAGCAAAGCCAAGCCACCAAGCAATTGCACCAAAATAATTAAGGGCGCGAATATGCTGGCTAAGCCTAAGCTGCCAAGGCCTGCTTGGTATTGCAGGTAGCCATCTGGATTACTAAAGAAGCTCAAGATCAACATGGCGATTTGTAGTAAAAAAACTTGTGCCAGTAAAATGCGGCCTAGCGCGCTGAAATAACATTGCATGAGGTAACCTTTTTCAAAAATTAACAAAAAATAGCAGCCTGCATAATGCACTGAAGCCGTTAAATTGGCAAGTCCATGGCAAGTTTGGCCCGTCTAGCGGCGCCAGCTAAATTGCTTAATGGCGGCCTATTCTATAAAATCGCGTTGTTAACAATTTGCTAATTAACCAACACTATTCAAGGATGACACATGTCAAAAATTATTTTTAAAGCCGGCGAAGCCACTATCTACACAGAAGGTAAAGACACCGGTGCAGCCATGCCGGAAATTTTAATTGGTAGCGTGGACGGCCCAGTAGGCGCCGCTTTTGCCAACATGATGGCGCAAAGCAAAGGCCATACCGCCATGTTTGCCGTGCGTGATTTAAACCAGTTGGTACGACCAGCTTGTATGATGGCGCCAAAAGTGACGCTTAAAGACAGCGCCAACATTGAATTGTTTGGTGGTTTGGTGCAAGCCGCGACCGCCGATGCGATTTTAGATTGCGTTATTGAAGGCATCATCCCTAAAGATCAGGTGAACGATTTGTGCATCATCAGCTTGGTATGGATAGACCCGCGTGCCGCCAAAGATGAAAACCTAGACAAAGCCGACATGTACAAAAATAACTACGAGGCGACCAAATTAGCCATCAAACGCGCTTTGAATGACGAGCCATCCATAGACGAATTGATCGCCAATCGTCATAAAATCAAGCACTGCATGTGGGAAGAAAGCTGGGGCGATATTTAATACGCGCTAAACCTGCTTGAGCAGATTCAACAATAAAAATCGGCTTAGGCCGATTTTTTTGTTTCAGCTTCGGCTAACAGCAGTTGCAGGATTTTTCTCACCGGCGTGGGAATGCCGGCCGCGTTAGCTTCCTCTAAGCTAAGCCAGCTGAATTGCGGCTCGCTCACTTGGCTGGGAACTTGCGTTACGTGCATGGGCTGCACGTTTATGCTCAGCTTGTAATGACTGAAGGCATGGCTAATGGTGGCCATGGGTGCTTGGCTGCTTGCGCTCAAGCCAAAGCGGGTTTGCACCAAGCTCTCTAAGTCATCTGCAGCATCGGTCTCGGGAAAGCTCCACAAGCCACCCCAAATGCCGCTAGACGGGCGCTTTTCTAGCATGACCTGCTCACCATGGCGTAACACCAGCATGGTGGTTTGTTTTTGCGGAATAGTTTTTTTAGGTTTAGGCGTGGGCAGCGTGTTTACGCAGCTTGCTTGCAAGGCCGCGCAACTGCCTTGCATGGGGCAAGCAGCACATTTGGGTTGGCTGCGGGTGCAGACCGTGGCACCCAAGTCCATTAGGCCTTGGGTATAGGCCACCATGCCTTGTTGCGGCAACAAGGATTCGGCTAACTGCCATAACTGTTGCTCGACTTTTTTAGAGCCAGTCCAACCCGACACCATAAAATGCCTAGCCAGCACGCGT
This sequence comes from Methylophilaceae bacterium, assembly GCA_965601545.1. GTDB lineage: Bacteria > Pseudomonadota > Gammaproteobacteria > Burkholderiales > Methylophilaceae > Methylotenera. Next base: position 60,944 of record OZ271845.1, read on the forward strand.
TTTACATTGCCATCCAAGATGGTTTGCACTTGGCCAAAGGCAAACGAGGCAATGGCCGCCGCCGTGGAGCGGCCTATGCCAGGCAAGCTTTGCATAACGGTAAAATCGTCGGGAAACACACCAGCGTAGTCAGTGGCAATGCGCTGCGCGGTTTTGTGTAGATTGCGGGCGCGAGAGTAATAGCCCAAGCCGCTCCAATATTGCAAGACCTCGTCTTGGCTGGCTTGAGCCAAGCTCGCTAGGGTAGGAAAGCGCTGCATGAACTTTTGGTAATAGCCTATTACCGTGCTCACCTGCGACTGCTGCAGCATGATTTCTGACACATAGATGGCGTAGGCATCGGTGGTGTTTTGCCAGGGCAAATCGTGTCGGCCGTGTTGCTTTTGCCAGGCAATCAGGCGGTTAGCAAAGTCTGACATCAGGGTGGCCCTTGCAGGCTAATGCGCACGTTTTTCGCCAGCGTGTCGTTCAGACTTAACTGGCCGATGCGGATGTCGCCACTGGCGTTGTAGTGTTCGAGGTCGGCTAAGTCCCAATGCGGCTGGGCCGATGGGGATTTATTTGCCGGCTTGTTTTTTTCTGCAGGTTGGTAACGATTAAGATCTAATTTATCGACGGCTAAATTGACTTTGTATGCCGGCGAGGCTTGCAAGGTCATGGCCACTTCGCCATGAATTTGGCTGTCGTCCAGTTTCAGCTTTAAGCCTTTAGCCCGTAATTTTTTGCCATCACTTAGCAAATGCGTTTGGAGAGTGTGCAATTGGTAAGGCGCGTAACTGATGTTGGCTAGCTTAAGTTGACCGTCTAATTGCAGCTTGCTTAAGGCCGACAAATCGATAGGGCTGGCCTCGCTCCTGGCAGTTTTATTTGGGCGGGCTAGGTAAGCATAGGCATCCCAATTTTGCGCGGCCAAATTGAATTTAATGTTAGGCCCAGCCGCCTGACTAAGTTGGATGTCGCCGTCTAACTGGCCAGCACCGCTGGCAAAATGAAAGCGACTTTGACCGCTTTTGTGTTTAAAGTCGGCTTTAGCCGTGAGCTCAAAATCGGCTTTTAAGCCGGCGGATGGGTGCGATTGATCCTGCCAATTCATGCGTCCGTTTAGCTGGCTTATGTCCACAGTAGCGGTTGACCATTGCGCCTTGATGGGCGTGGAAAATTGGCTAGTTAGTAAGCGCTTACCGTTAGCGTAAGTAATGTCAGCATTGGATTTAGAAATATTCAATTCTAAAGCATTGGCCAGCAAGTCGTTTAGCTGCCAGCGCATTTTTAAGTCGTGCGGTGGGCTGTTAAGATCGGCATTTGCTTGCATCATGGGGACAATCAAACCCTGATTGTTAACGCTCATTTTATTGGCGTGCAGTGTTGCATTTAACTTGGCCAGTGCCAATTCACCCTGTGTGGACAGGCGTAAATTCTCTGCTAAAAAAACACGCGCCTTGCTCTGGTATAACAGCCGTGCTTGCAAATTTACCTTGGTTTTTAATTTGGCCGCTTGGGCCTCAAGCAAAAAATCGGCAGCCAAATCGACCGCTTGATCTTGCACAATGCGGCCGGTTTTAATGGACAGATTGCTCACTTGAATACGCTGATTGCTGGCTTCATTGACGTAATCCAGGCGACTTTTTTTAACGATCAAGCCATCGATGTCGTATGAAAACGTGGCATTCGAATCGCCGTCAAACAAATCGGCAAAATTGTTGCTGCCATCGGCGTGTTGGATCAGCGTCGCCTGCACGCCATCCAAATACACCGTGCCCACCACTAATTTTTTTTGCAGCAGCGGCAAGATGGCTAGCGAGACTTTTGCCTCGGCCACCGCGGCAAACGGTTTTTGGCTGGCTTGTTCAGACAAACTGACGCGACCTAAATCGATCCCTAACTTTGGCCAAAACGCCATGCGGATGTCGCCGTCTAGCGTCAGCGTGCGACCGGTTTTTTCCTGCACTAGATTGATGATGGTAGTCTTGTAATCATTCGGATTAAAACACAGCAGCAAGGTCAGCCAGGCGGCTAGCATCAGGCTGAGCAGGCCAGCAAGGGTGAATGCTAGGATCAATGCTAGGGTGTGAAAAAAACGTTTCATGCTAAGCGGCCTTTAGCTGGCATTAAGGACCAAAGCTGACCCTTAAAGGAAATACAGCAAAACCAGGACGCCAAACACGATGCGATACCAAGCAAACACTTTGAAATCATGGCTGGCAACAAAGCGCAATAAAAAGCGGATGGCAATTAAGGCAGCTAAAAAGGCCGTAATAAAACCGACGGCAAACAGCCCGGCATCGTTGATGGATAAAATGTCGCGGCTTTTGTAAATATCCAAAATGGTGGCAGCAAACATAATGGGGATGGCCAAGAAAAAGGAAAATTCGGTGGCGGTTTTTCTATCCAAGCCAAATAGCATGCCGCCTAATATGGTGGCGCCGGCGCGGGATACCCCAGGAAACAAGGCCAGCGATTGGGCCAAACCAATTTGCACGGCTTGCTTAGGGCCGATTTTATCTATGTGCACGGTGGTGGCTGTGAGGGCCAAGCGTTCTATCCACAATATGGCAAAGCCGCCAATTATTAAGGCCACGGCCACGGTGATGGGTGAGAACAAATACTGTTTGATGGTACTGTGTAAGGCCAAGCCCAAGATGGCCGCGGGCAGAAAAGCCAAAAACAAATTCAAGACAAATTGCTGGGCCTGGCTTTCGCTGCCCAAGTGCAAAGCCGTATCGATTAGCTTGCGGCGGTATTCCCAACACACGGCCAAAATCGCCGCCAGTTGGATGACAATTTCAAACACTTTGCCTTTGTCGTCGTTAAAGTGCAGGTAGTCGCCAACGATGATCAAGTGGCCGGTGCTGCTGATGGGTAGGAATTCGGTGGCGCCTTCTACCACCCCCAATATAAATGCCTTCACTAATAACAGGATGTCCATGCTGACTCGGGTCTTTTTCTAATTGTTAAGGGTGCTTAAAAGCGTTCGTCGTGGCGTAAATAACGCCATTGCCCAGGTGGCAATTTACCTAAATTAACGCTGCCTATGCGCACGCGTTTTAGACCCACGACATGCAAACCGACCATCTCGCACATGCGACGAATTTGCCGTTTTTTGCCTTCGCGTAAGACAAAGCGCAATTGGTCTTCATTCTGCCAACTGACTTTGGCCGGTTTTAGTTTTTCGCCGTCTAGGCTCAAACCAAAGTTAAGGCGTTGCATGTCGGCATCGCTTAATTCGCCTTCCACCCGCACCAAGTATTCTTTCTCTACCGTGGAATCTTCACCGATTAAATGGCGCGCCACGCGGCCATCCTGAGTAAGCACTAACATACCGGTAGAGTCAATGTCCAAGCGACCTGCTGGCGCAAGCCCAGTTAAGAATCGGCGTTGAAATTCTTTGCGGTGTTGCGGGTTGATATTGGGGTCATCCAGCCATTCGTTATCCGGGTGCACCAAGACGATGGCCGGCTCGTAATCGTCTTCCGCTTGGCCGCTGACGTAGCCAACTGGCTTATGCAAAATAATGGTCACCGATTCGCTTTGCACTTCGTGCGCGTAACTGCTGATAATAATTTCTGCATCGGGATTAATCCGCGTGCCCAACGTGTCGATGATTTCACCGTCCACCATGACCCAGCTGTTGGCTATCCATTCATCGGCTTCGCGGCGTGAACAAATGCCACGCTCGGCCATGACTTTAGACAAACGCGGTAAGTCCGTGCTGATGGCGGTGGATTTGTAAGCGGCTTTGGCGGCGGCACCGTATTGGGGTGTGGCTAAGCTGTCGTAACCGTCGCGCACTTTACCGCCGCGGCGTGGCGCTTGCCGGTATTGCGGTTCATTTCTATCCGGACGCGGTGCGGTGCGGGTGTCTACCCCTGCCGGTTTCGCTGGTTTAACGTTGTTTGAATTTACCGGGGCTATCGCATCCTCGCTATAGGGGCTGCCGTGCGCTTTGCCATCAAAACGGTGATTGCGTTGCGTAGACTTTTCAATAGTCGGCGCTGCGGCTTTTTCTGGGCTAGGCGCCATGACTTTAGCAGCCGACACGGAGCGATCGCGCACGGTGCTGCTGCCACGACGCAAGGGTGCTTTGCTGGCTTTAGGCTGGGTGGCGTCGGATTTTTTGTTGAGTTTTAGGGTAGTCAAAATAGTCTGCTATGGTGGATTTTATGCAGGCTATTTTAACAAAATAAACGGCTGCACTTGTAATTATTAGTACTTGTAATTATTAGCACTGGCAATGATTAAAGCAGGGTCACGCCATATGGGCAACAAAAAACAGGCGCAAGGCCTGTTGTTTTGTTATGGCTAGTGCGCGGCTGTAGCCCTAGACTTTTTGATAGACCTCGCTGCCTTTTTTCACAAACTCGATGGATTTTTCTTGCATGCCTTTTTGCAAAGCCTCTTTTTCATCGATGCCCAATTTGTCCGCGTAATCTCGCACGTCTTGGGTGATTTTCATGGAGCAGAAATGCGGGCCGCACATGGAGCAGAAGTGCGCTTGTTTAGCGCCGTCTTGCGGCAGCGTTTCGTCATGGAATTCCTTGGCTTTTTCTGGATCCAGGCCCAAGTTAAATTGGTCATCCCAACGGAATTCAAAACGCGCTTTGGATAAGGCGTTGTCGCGAATTTGTGCACCAGGGTGACCTTTAGCCAAATCGGCAGCGTGCGCGGCAATTTTGTAGGTGATGATGCCGACTCGCACGTCTTCTTTATCTGGCAAGCCCAAGTGTTCTTTTGGTGTCACGTAACAGAGCATGGCGCAACCGTACCAGCCTATCATGGCGGCCCCGATACCCGAGGTGATGTGGTCGTAACCCGGCGCGATGTCCGTGGTTAATGGGCCTAAGGTGTAGAACGGGGCTTCGCCGCAATGCTCTAATTGCAGCTCCATGTTTTCTTTAATTAAGTGCATGGGCACGTGACCTGGGCCTTCTATCATGCATTGCACGTCGTGTTTCCAGGCAATTTGCGTGAGCTCACCCAAGGTTTTAAGTTCGGCAAATTGCGCTTCGTCGTTAGCATCGTAAATTGAGCCGGGGCGCAAGCCATCGCCTAAACTAAAGGCCACGTCGTATTGCTTCATGATCTCGCAGATGTCTTCAAAGTGCTCGTACAAAAAGCTTTCTTTGTGATGGGCCAAGCACCATTTCGCCATGATGGAGCCGCCGCGTGACACGATACCAGTCATGCGTTTTGCGGTCATGGGGATGTAGGCCAAGCGCACGCCGGCATGGATGGTGAAGTAATCCACCCCTTGTTCGGCTTGCTCAATGAGCGTGTCGCGGAAGATTTCCCAAGTGAGGTCTTCGGCTTTGCCGTTTACTTTTTCTAAGGCTTGGTAGATGGGCACCGTGCCGATAGGCACCGGTGAGTTGCGGATAATCCACTCGCGGGTTTCATGTATGTTTTTGCCGGTGGACAAATCCATCACGGTGTCGCCGCCCCAGCGGGTACCCCAGACCATTTTTTCCACTTCTTCGGAGATGGAGGAACCCAACGCCGAGTTGCCGATGTTGGCGTTAATTTTTACCAAGAAGTTACGGCCTATGATCATGGGCTCGATTTCTGGGTGGTTGATGTTGACCGGAATGATTGCGCGGCCTAAGGCCACTTCGCTACGAACAAATTCAGGGGTAATCACTTTAGGGATGCTGGCGCCAAAATCGTGGCCTTTGTGTTGCGTTTGCAAGAGCTCGCTCATGTTTTCGCGGCGTTGATTTTCGCGTATGGCGATGTATTCCATTTCCGGGGTGATGATGCCCTTACGCGCGTAATGCATTTGGCTGACGTTCATGCCTTTTTTGGCACGGCGCGGCAGGCGCAATAAATTAAAGCGCATTTCGGCTAATTCAGGATCGGTCTTGCGTGCTTGACCAAAAGTAGAGCTCGGGCCATCCAATTGCTCGGTGTCGTTGCGCTCTTCTATCCATTTTGCGCGTAGCGCGGGCAAGCCACTGCGTATGTCAATGGCAATCGTTGGATCGGTGTAGGGGCCGCTGGTGTCATATACCATGACCGGTGGATTTTTTTCTGCACCAAAGCTAGACGGCGTATCGCTTAAGCTGATTTCGCGAAACGGCACTTGTATGTCTGGGCGTGAGCCTTGCACGTAGACTTTGCGTGAATTGGCAAAAGGCACCGTGGTGGCCGGGTCAATTTCAGCCGTGCCGCTGTCGAATTTGGTGAGGTTTTTTTGTAGGTTTTTATCAGTAGCGTTCATGGTGCGTTCCTATAATGTAATCAACATAGAAAAGCCGCCTATGCACACCAGATAATGTTGCTGGCTTAGCATTGCATGCTTTCCTACGGCGGCATGACCCGCGTCAGGTTCAAAGGGTGTTTCTCACTAATTAAAGCCGCGTCACCGCAACCCCAACCAGACCCCTAGCAATAGACGAAAATTACGCTAAAACGGCAGTAAAAGCAAGTTTTATGCGTGACCGACCCTCCGGCCTGAGGGCCGGCAGTGCGGCGCGACTTTGCTATAATGAACCACCTTTAACCGCTGCTTAAGTTGGCAGCGATTTGCATAGAGTTATCCAATTGTTTAAATTAAATCGACCTAGCTTGGCCTGGCATTTTTGGCTGTGGCACCTGATAGTGCACGTGTTGGCAGGCCTGCTGCTGGCTTTTGCCTACCCCTTGACCGGCTGGGACAGACTATGGATAGCGCCATTTTTCGACGCGCAAACCCAGACTTTTCCATTAAGAAACCATGCCGGATTAGAAGCCGTGCTGCACCAAGGCCTGAGAAACTTGATGATAATCTTCAGTCTGCTCGCTTTAGCGGGCAGCTTGGTCGGTTACGGCTTAAAGCGCTGGCCGAGGGTTTCCGCGCAAGCTACTTTGCTTGCCTTTGATTGGCTGAAAGCGCATCGCAGGTCTTTGTTGTGGGTGTTTGTCGGCATGCTGATCAGCACCACGGTGGTGTCGGTGTTAAAGCATTTTAGCCTGCACGACTGCCCGTGGAATTTACAAGAATACGGTGGCACCCAACCTTACATCGCGCTGTTTGGCAGCTTGCCAGCTGGTGTGGCTGCGGGCCATTGCTTTCCGGGTGGCCACGCCAGTGGCGGGTTTGCCTTACTGGCCGTGTATTTTGCCTTTAGAGACAGCCAAGCTCGCTTAGCCAAATGGGGTTGGATCCTAGCGTTGTTGTTTGGCAGCGTGATGGCGTATACGCAGATGGTGCGTGGTGCGCATTTTATGTCGCACAATTTATGGACGGCCTGGCTAGTGTGGATGCTCTTGCTGGCGCAATACCTTATTTGGCCACCGCAGGCTGGCTTGCCAACGCCCAGCTCTTCTGAGCGCAAAAAAGCCTGGTCATTTTTGCGCTTTGTGGCCGTCAGTGCGCTGCTTATTTGGCTGGGCTTACGGCTAATCTTGTGGTTGAGTTTGTCGCTTCATTTAGGCCACAACCCCTTGTCCTGGGCGGAGGCTTTAGGCATGGTGGCGTGGGGCGTTTGGTTTGATCTGAATGCCTTGTCTTACCTGCTCATACCGTTTTTATTGGCCTCGCTGTTGTTGACCAAGCGGGCGCGTCAAGCAGCATGGCTCACTATCACCCGTCGCTTGATGGCCTGGTTGCTGCTATTTGGTTTGCTATTTATGGCGGTGGCCGAGTGGGTTTTTTGGCAAGAATTCAGCACGCGCTTTAATTTCATCGCGGTGGATTATTTAATCTACACCAAAGAAGTCATCGGCAATATTCGCCAATCTTATCCCGTGCCGTTAATCTTACTCGGCATAGCGCTAGTGGCTGCCGGTTTGTTATGGCTAGCCAGTCAAACCAGCCGCTTTGCCAATCAGCCACAGTCCGCTAAGCAAAAAGGGCGTTTGTTGCTGATTGCGCTGGCTTTGCCTTGGCTTAGTTTTCAGTTGGCCAATGTGGATCAAATGGAATTCAGTCGCAATGCCTATGCCAATGAATTGGCGGGCAACGGTTTGTTCAGTTTTGCGGCGGCCGCTAGGCGCAACGAATTGGATTACGATAAATTTTATAAGCAGTTGGAACCGGCCCAAGCCAAGGTCGTATTGCAGGCCTTGCATGCCGATCGCCAGCCGGTCAGCGCCAGCAGTAAGCAAGCCGCCATCACTAATCTGGCCGTCACCCCATTTAAGCCATTTAGCCGACGCCCCAAGCAGGTGGTGCTGATTTCGGTAGAAAGCCTGTCGGCCGAGTATTTAGGCGTGCACGGTAACCCAGCTAATCTAACCCCCTACTTGGATAAATTGGCGACCGACAGCGTGGTGTTCGATCGCGCCTTTGCCACCGGCACGCGCACCGTGCGCGGTTTGGATGCCTTATCGATAGCCATCCCGCCCATCCCAGGTCAGGCCGTGGTGCACCGGCCCAATAGCGATCGTTTGGCCGGCATAGGCGAGTTGTTGCATGAGCGCGGTTTTGCCACCTACTTTATTTATGGCGGCTACGGTGTGTTTGATAACATGAACCACTACTTTGCCAGCAACCATTACCGCGTGGTCGACCGCACCGATTTTGATGAAAAAACCGTGCAGTCGGAAAACGTTTGGGGGGTGGACGACGAAAGCCTGTTTAATCATGCCACGCAAATTTTGGATGCGCAGCACGCCCGCGGCCAGCCTTTTTTTGCCCACATCATGACCACCAGTAATCACCGCCCCTATACCTTTCCAGCCGGTAAAATTGATTTACCCGGCGGCAGCAGGGAGGCGGCCGTCAAATACAGCGACTACGCCATAGGCCAATTTATCGCCCAGGCCAAAACCAAACCTTGGTTTAAAGACACCTTGTTCGTGATAGTGGCAGACCATTGTGCGGCAGTGGCCGGTAAAACCAAATTGCCGGTGGCAAAATACCACATCCCCTTATTTTTCTATGCACCCGAAATCTTGCCTGCAGGGCACCACAGTCGAGTGGTCAGTCAAATTGATGTGGTGCCAACCTTGTTGGATGCCTTGGGCGTGCCGGGTGCCGATTATTTTTACGGGCAGTCTTTATTTAAAGCCGATGCAGAAAAATGGCCAGAACGGGCATTTATTAGCAATTACCAATCCTTGGGTTATTTAAAAAACGGCACGCTGATAGTGCTGTCGCCCAAGCGCCGCGTTGAAGCCTATGCCGTCGATGGCAAGCGGTTTGAGTCCAGACCAATTGAGCCACAGTCTAGCTTGGTCGATGAGGCTATAGCGTATTACCAAACGGCCAGCCGTGCTTATAAAACCGGCGCCTTAAAAATGCCCCCAACAAAAGAACAGTAAAGGCAGCGCAATTGGCCTTTATCCCTGTTCGTCCTGCGCTATAATGATGCTTACATTTTAGGAAGCATGCACCATGACACAAAGCCAAACCAACCGATTTAGTAGCGCCAACGATGCGGCTAGATTTAACATGATAGAGCAGCAAATTCGCACTTGGGAGGTGCTCGATCCCGTGGTGCTGGATTTGTTTAATGCCGTGCCTCGCGAAGCCTTTGTGGCCGAGTCGCAACAAGGCTTGGCTTTTGCTGACATTGAGTTGCCCATAGGCCATGAGCAATCCATGCTCTCACCCAAAATCGAAGGCCGCATTTTACAAGCCTTGCAGGTTAAGAAAACCGATAAGGTTTTGCTAGTGGGCACCGGCAGTGGCTACTTAACCGCGTTATTAGCTAAGCAGGCAGCGCACGTGTATGCCGTTGAAATTGTGCCGGAATTGTCGGCGCAAGCCGGCGCCCGTTTGAAGCAGCAAGGCATACACAACGTCAGCTTAATCGTGGCCGATGCCGCCAACGGTTACCCGGCCGAAGCACCTTACGATGTGATTGTCTTTGCCGGTTCCTTGCATATATACCCAGTAGCGGTTGAACAAATGCTGAAAATAGGCGGTCGTATGTTTGTCGTGCACGGGGACTTGCCGATTATGCAAGCGACCTTAAGCCAACGCGTGACCGACGGCGCATGCCGTCAAGAAACCCTATTTGAAACCTGCTTGCCCCTATTGGCGCATGCCCCTATTGCGAGTCAATTTGAATTTTAAGCCCACGCAATTGCAAAAAATGACTTGGCGTTCAGCTGTTTGGCTGTTGCTGGCATTGCTGCTGCCCATGCCCGCCTTTGCGGCTGATCAGGTGAGCTTGCAAGCGCAGCCATTAAAGTTGATGGACGTTTACCAGCAAGCCTTAGCGCACGATGCGACCTTGGCATCGGCCTTAAGCACCAACCGAGCGGCACAAGAAATCATCGAGCAAGGGAAAGCGCTGTACCGGCCCACGGTAAACTTCAATGCCGAGACCAATGCGCTCAAGTCTAGCTTTCACTATTTATCCACCTCATCCACCGATCGGTCGCAGTTTGAAAACTACCGTTACGGGGTGGATGCGCGTCAACCGATTTTTCGTCAACAAAACTTAATCCAAATCGACCAAGCCACCACGCAGGTCAGCATTGCCGATAAACAGCTTAATGTGGCCCAACAAGCCTTGATGTTGCGTACCACGCAAGCCTACTTCGATGTATTAATGGCGCAGGACAGAATTGATTTAATCGTGGCACAAAAAACCGCCATTGCTGGTCAGTTGGCGCAGGCGCAGGCTAATTTTGACTTGGGCAGCGCCACCATTACTGATGCCAATGAAGCGCAAGCGCGTTACGATTTGGTGGTGGCGCAAGAGATTGCCGCGCTGAACGAATTTGAAATTGCCAAGCACGCGGTGCAAGCCATTACCGGTCAATTGCCGCAACGTTTAGCCAATGTCAAACTGCAGCTTAAGGCGAATGAAATGAGCCTCAGCATGGCCACCTGGCAAGAGCTGGCCATGCTCAATAACCTGAATATACAAATTCAACAAGACACCGCTAAATTGGCTGAGCAAGAGATTGCCCGTAACCAAGCTGGCCATCTCCCTACTCTGGACGCGGTGGCCAGCTACACCAACTCTTATGCTAACGGCACTATTTCCCGTTTTGGCGCCGGTAACGAGCTGCAAGTTGGCAGCATAGGTTTGCAATTGCAAATCCCACTTTACGAAGGTGGCGCGGTCAGCTCTAGGGTGCGTCAAGCCCAGCTTAATAAGCAGCGCGCTCAAGACGACTTAACAGCAGTTCGTCGGCAGACTGAGCTTGATACCCAACGTGCTTACTTGAACTTAAGCAGTAGCATCGCCCAATTAAAGGCCTTGGATCAGGCCGTCATCAGCAGCCAAAGCCAATTGGATGCCACCCAGTTAGGCTACCAAGTGGGCGTGCGGACTAGTGTGGATGTGTTAAATGCGCAGCAGCAGTTTTTCAGCGCAAAACGTGATGTGGCGCAAGCGCGCTACAATTATTTAATCAATATCATCCGTTTAAAAGCCGCAGCGGGCGTCGTGGCGGCGGCTGATTTAGTTGATATTAACCAACAGTTGGAATAAACCATGCAGCCTACTCTATTGAAAGTGGACTTAAGTCAGCTGCTCATAGTGGACGTGCAAACGCGCTTAATTGGCGTCATGCCAGAAGCGGACATGGCGGCGTGCTTAAAGCAAAGTGGCATATTGGCGCAAGCGGCCGCCTTGTTGGCCGTGCCGATTATTTTGACGGAACAGTACCCTAAAGGCTTAGGCCACACGGATCCCCTCTTGATGGCACATTTGACGGATGTGTTGCCGGTGGAAAAAACTGCTTTTTCTTGTTTGGCGGAAGCCAAAGTCAAACGTCAACTTAGCCGCGATCGCTCACAAATTGTCTTGGCAGGCATGGAAGCGCACATCTGCATTTTGCAAACGGCACTGGATTTAATGGCAGCGGGTAAGCAAGTTTGCGTGGCGGAAGACGCCATTATTTCGCGTAGCCCTTCTAATAAAGCCAATGCTGTGGCCAGAATGCGCGCGGCCGGTTGCATCATTAGCAACACCGAATCCATTGTGTTTGAATGGTTGGGTAGGGCCGAAGGCGATGCCTTTAAAAAAATCAGTCAATTAATACGTTAAAAAAGCGGGCTTGCCCGCTTTTTTTATGACTAGGCTTAATTTAGTCTCAGGCTTAGTTGGCCATGGCGATAATTTGTTCTAGTGTGACGTAGCCTTTTTTCTCCACATCAATCTTATCAAAGCCTTTGGCTACTCTGGGCATGCCAGCCTTGGCTTCCTCTAAGCTTAATTGCCCGTCTGCATTTTTATCCGCAGCCTTAAATTTGGCGGTTATTTCCTTGGCCTTAGCACTGTCCTCAGCTTGGGCGACACTCAATACGAAAAAGCCGATCACGACCATGAGCAATTTAGCTAACATTTTTTTCTCCTAAAATTTATTGTGTCAGGTTATGTGTTTTAATTGTGGCACACATATTCATTACTCGGAAAAAATCCATGAAACTAAGGCTAAAAAGCACCCTTGTTATTTCAGGTTTCCTGATCGGCTCTCTGATAGGCGTCAGCGCTCAAGCGGCCAGCGATTTACTTAAAGCAGACAAACCGGACTCCGGATTTTTTGCGGATACCAGTTTATTGCAGCCGGTTAATAGCCCGGTAGGTACCAAGGCCTTTCGTTACACCAGTACTAAATTTGATCCCAGTAATTACCAAGCGGTGATGATAGACAGTGTGTTGATTAACCAGTCCGGGGTGAACGACAAAATTACCGCAGACACCATGGAAAAAACCAGGGCCACCTTGGAAGATGGCATAAAACAAAAAATTGCCAAAGTGATTGCCTTAACCGATAAAGCCGGGCCAGGCACACTGAAAGTCAACGTATCCATTTCTGGTGCTGATGTGGCAGGTGAGGGCTTTAAGCCGAGAAACATTTTGCCGGTATCGGCGGTGTTGAAGTTGGCCTCTAAAGCCGCAGGCAAAGACAAAAAAACCGCCATGCTGTTAATTGAAAGTAAAGTCAGCGATAGCGTCAGTGGCGAGCTGCTTAAAGCCACCATGCTAACCATTAGCAGTGACAGCTTTAGAGACCAAGCGGATGCCGATCAAGAATTGACTGCTTTAGCGAAGAAAGTGGTCGATATGGCCATGAAAAACATCAGTCTGCAGCCTTAAGCCTCCGATTTAGATTTTAGTATAGCGGTGATTAGCTTTTGTGTTTTTGCTGTGGCACCAAGCGAGGCCTCGCACAGGCTTAAGCCTTTTGCGCCCATATCGTTTAGCCGGTCGGGCTGATTCATTAAGGTGAGGAGGGCCGCGCTGATTTCTTGGGCGCTGTTAACGCGCAGAGCGGCGCCCTTGGTCACCGCCTCATTAGACGCATGCTCAAAGTTATGGGTATGCGCCCCCAGCAACACCGCTTTACTCAAGCGCATCGCCTCAATCAAGTTTTGCCCACCGTAAGGCAACAAACTGCCACCGATTAGACACAAGTCGGCACTGGCGTAATAGGCATACATCTCACCCATGCTGTCGCCTAATATCACTTGGGTGGCGCGCTTTATTTCCATGCTTAATTGCGAGCGCTTTTCGTAGGCGATGCCACGTCGTTTGAGTAGTGCTTCCACTGGGCCAAAGCGCTGAGGGTGTCGTGGCACGATGACCGTCAGCAAATCGAATATGGGCGTGGCAGCTAGCGCATCCAAGATTAATTCTTCTTCGCCCTCGCGGGTGCTGGCGGCTAAAAATACCGGCCGCTGCCGACCAAACCAGCCACGCCATTGCTCAGCTTTGGCTAGGGTGTCGCTAGGCGGTAAGGCATCGAATTTTAAATTGCCTAGGGTTTCCACGCGCTTTGCTCCTAGGCCTTGAAAACGCTTGGCATCATTCGGTGTTTGCGCGGCAATTAAGTGCAAACTTTGTAGCGCGTTTTGCGCCAACTTACCCAGTTTTGCGTAGCCTCTCGCGGATTTTTCGGAGAGCCTGGCGTTGGCTAGTACCATGGGGATCTGCTTTTGTTGGCAAGCGGCGAGTAAATTAAACCAAATTTCCGTTTCCAGCAGCACGCCTAAGTCCGGTTTAAAATGGTTTAAAAAGCCTCGCGCCGCAAAAGGCAAGTCGTAGGGAAGGTAAGCGCGTTGCACGCGATCACCAAACAGCCCCTCGCTGGTGGCGCGACCGCTAGGGCTACTGTGGGTGAGCAATAGGCTGCGTTCGGGGAATTGCGCTAGTAAGGCATGGATCAGTGGCGCTGCCGCACGCGTTTCGCCCACCGACACACAGTGCAACCAAATGACGCCAGATTGTCGTGGCAGCCTATAGAAGCCAAAGCGCTCACGCCAATGTGGCCGATACGCCGATTGTTTAATGCAGCGCAAAGCTAGCTTGCCGGCCACCAAGGGCAACAACAGATAGAGTAAAGCGCTATAAAGAAAACGGGGCATGGCGCATTTTCTCACAAAAATCCCAAGCGGGTTTTACTCGACTGTGGGGCACGCATAAACTAAAAACTTTTACTAGAAAATTATTTTAATTATTTTTTTATTAATAATGATAAGCAACTGATTCTACTTTGCGGCGCTATGCAAATACCGGCGCCATTTGAAAAAAAACACACCAAAATGGTGCAAAAAAAGCGATCGAATTTGGGGTTGACGGCCACAAAATAAAGGCATAAATTGCTGGCTCAGACACAACATCTTGTGCTTTCAGCCAATAGCGTTGTCAAGAATAAAAGTTTTTAATTAAAAATCACGGGCTTAGCGTGGGAGGGCGTATCGCCACCCGCTAAGCTATCCGTTTTAGGGAGAAGCATCCATGCTTAAAGCAGTTGAATCAGCAAGCACGTCGCAGGCAAATTCAGAAAAAGAGATTTCCATACAGCCTGTGTCGCTGGACATCTGGGATAAGAAATACCGTTTAAAAACCAAAAGCGGTGAGCACGTGGATGCCGACATGGACGCCTCCTATGCGCGCGTGGCAAGGGCATTGGCGGACGTTGAAACAACGGAAGAAAAGCGTGCTGAATGGCACGAGAAATTCCTATGGGCCTTGCGCCGTGGTGCCATTCCAGCTGGTCGCATTACGTCTAATGCCGGTGCGCTAGAGCACAAACCTGCTACCTCCACCATCAATTGCACGGTGTCCGGCGTGATCACCGACAGCATGGACGACATTTTAGGTAAAGTGCACGAAGCCGGTTTAACCCTAAAAGCCGGTTGCGGCATAGGTTACGAGTTTTCTACCTTGCGTCCTAAAGGCGCGTTTGTAGCCGGTGCCGGCGCTTACACCAGCGGCCCATTGTCCTTTATGGATATCTACGACAAAATGTGTTTCACCGTGTCCAGTGCCGGTGGCCGTCGTGGTGCGCAAATGGCCACTTTTGATATTTCCCATCCAGACGTGACCGACTTTATTAAAGCCAAGCGTGAAAATGGCCGTTTGCGTCAATTCAATTTGTCTTGCTTGATCACCAAAGAATTCATGGAAGCGGTTAAAGCCGATGCCGAATGGAAATTGGCTTTCCCGGTGACAGAAAAAGAAGCCATCGTGGATGGTTTAAATGTGAACGATGCCGAGCAAGTGGTGTGGCGCGAGTGGCCAGTTAAAGGTAAATATTTAACTAAAACCGACGGCGTCGATGCCGGTAAAGTAGCTTGCCGCGTCTATAAAACCATTAAAGCCCGTCGCTTGTGGGATGTGATTATGTCCAGCACATACGACTTTGCTGAGCCGGGTTTTATTTTGATCGATCGCGTCAACGAAATGAACAATAACTGGTTCTGTGAAAACATCCGCACCACCAACCCATGTGGCGAGCAACCCTTGCCACCGTATGGCGCTTGCTTGTTGGGCTCGGTTAATCTAACCCGCTTTGTTAAGCACCCGTTCACCGATCAAGCATTTTTTGATTGGAAAGAATACCGCGACGTAGTGGCCATTTTCACCCGCATGTTGGATAACGTAGTGGAAATCAATGGTTTGCCATTGCAAGAACAACGCGATGAAATCATGCGTAAACGTCGTCACGGCATGGGCTATTTAGGCCTGGGTTCTAGCCTAACCATGATGAAAATGAAATACGGTGAAGAAGACTCACTCAAATTCACGGACGAAGTGACGCGCGTGATGGCCGAAGAAGGCTGGAACGTGGCTGTGCAATTGGCCACAGAAAAAGGCGCCGCACCCATCATGGAAGAGAAATTTGAAGTGACGGCAGACATGCTAGCCAAGCGCCCAGAAATGGCCGCAGACGGCATCAAAGTCGGTAGCAAAATTGCCGGTAAAGTATTGTTAGGCAAATACAGCCGCTACATGCAGCAGTTTCCTGAAGGTTTGCGCAACCAAATCGCCACTAAGGGCGCACGCTTTACGCACCATAGTTCGATTGCGCCTACCGGCACCATTTCCTTGTCATTGGCGAACAACGCCAGTAACGGTATTGAGCCATCGTTTGCCCACCATTACGCCCGTAACGTGATCCGTGAAGGTAAAAAATCCAAAGAGAAAGTCGACGTGTTCTCTTATGAATTGTTGGCTTACCGTGAATTAATCAATGCTAAAGCCATGCCGTTTAGTGAGTTAGAAGACGAAAAATTACCGGACTACTTTTTGGACTCTTCTACCATCCAAGCTAAAGCGCACGTGGATATCCAAGCGGCATCACAAAAATGGATAGACAGCTCGATTTCTAAAACCATTAACGTGCCTACCGATTACGATTTTGAAGATTTCAAAAACATCTATTTGTATGCCTACGACAAAGGCCTAAAAGGTTGCACCACCTTTAGGTTCAATCCAGAAGCATTCCAAGGTGTGTTGGTGACTGAAAAAGATTTGGAAAACACCACCTACAAATTCACTCTGGACGACGGTACGGAATTGGAAGTGAAAGGCAACGAAGAGATTGAGTACGACGGCGAAATTCACTCTGCGGCCAATCTGTACGACGCACTTAAAGAAGGCTATTACGGTAAGTTCTAAGCAATACTTTTAGAATACAGACCGATTAAGAGGATAAGAACATGGCAACTAAAATTGAAAAGAAAATCGTCGGCTACGCGTTGGTTAACGAGCAAGATAAAAAAGACGCAGAAGTAAAAGCAGCAGAAATAGAGGCACACAAAGCCGCCACCAAAGTGGTGCAATTGGGTGAGCCACTAAGCCGCCCAGACAAGCTAGTGGGCAACACCTATAAGATTAAAACACCGGTAACCGAGCACGCGCTGTACATCACCATTAACGACGTGATCATGAACGAAGACACGCCGCAAGAACACCGTCGTCCGTTTGAGATTTTTATTAACTCCAAAAACATGGAGCACTTTCAATGGATCGTGGCACTCACGCGCGTTATGTCCGCCGTTTTCCGTAAAGGTGGCGACGTGACTTTCTTAGTGGAAGAATTAAAAAGCGTGTTTGAACCCAGTGGCGGCTACTTCAAAAAAGGCGGCAAATTTGTGCCTAGCTTGGTGGCTGAAATCGGTGAAGTGGTGGAGCAGCACTTGCAAGAAATTGGCATGTTAAAAAAAGCCGGTTTGGATCAACACCAACAAAAATTGGTGGACGAGAAAAAAGCCGAGTACTTAGAAAAGCACGCTAAAGCCGGTGACGAAGTGACGGCCGAAGGGTTTCCTAAGGGCGCGCAATTGTGTGCTAAATGCAATACCAAAGCCGCGATTGTCATGGACGGGTGTTTGACCTGCCTAAATTGTGGCGAGAGCAAATGCGGTTAATGATAGGGCCTGCCCTACTAAAGAAGCCATAAACTAAGGAGCCGTTAGGCTCCTTTTTTATTGGCTATACTGGGCGCTTCTTAATGTTGTATAAGGTTTGATTTTTATTGGAAGGAACGGCTTGGTGGGGAGGTAAAACCATAAACAACTTATGGTTGTAGGTATACCTACTTTGGGTTTATTGTGTCCATGCTGTAAAAGTTAATGAATTGTAAGTCAAACTCAAAAATTACTCTTTAGGAGAAATAAATGATTAAAGATTTAAAGCGTTTAAGTAAGACCAGTTTGGTAGCGGGAGCCGGTTTTTTAGGTCTCTCATTGCCTGCGTTTGCTGAAGGTGCTGCCATTCTTCAGTCTAGCGATTTTGTTGGTATTTCGTTTTGGCTAATCTCAATGGCGTTGATTGCATCAACCGCGTTCTTTTTTCTTGAGCGTGATCGCGTTGCCGGTAAATGGAAAACATCATTAACGGTATCCGGTTTGGTTACCCTTATTGCTGCTGTGCATTATTTCTATATGCGCGACGTTTGGGTGGCAACAGGTTCAACGCCAACCGTATATCGCTACATCGATTGGCTAATTACGGTGCCATTGTTAATGATTGAGTTCTACTTAATCTTAGCAGCCATCGCTAAAGTGCCAGTAGGCGTGTTCTGGCGTCTAATGATAGGTACCTTGGTCATGTTGGTTGGTGGTTATGCCGGTGAAGCAGGCTACTTAGAAGTGATGCCAGCGTTCATCATCGGTATGCTAGGTTGGTTCTACATTCTTTGGGAAATTTTTGCAGGCGAAGCCAGCAAAATTAACGCCGGTCAGGCACCAAAAAATGTGCAATCTGCATTTAGTTTGATGAGATGGATTGTGACCATTGGTTGGGCAATTTACCCATTAGGTTACTACTTCGGTTACCTAACCGGTTCAGATCCTGCAGACAGCATGAAAGCATTAAATATCGTGTACAACCTTGCTGACGTTTTAAACAAGATTGCATTCGGTGTAATCATTTGGTCAGTAGCTGTATCTGAAAGTGAAAAAAAATAGTAAGCAAGACTAAGTAGTCATGCATGTGGGCACGGATTTTTTTGTTAAATACAAAATGATGCGTGCCCACATTTTTTTGGCTAAATAGTCTAGCGCTATGCAAAAATAATGCAGCTGGTTGACCAACGTCAGCTAAGCTTGCCTTGGCTTCGCAGTGGATGATGCAAGCCATTTTATCGCCCAATGCATAATCAACATTAATAAACTAGGCTGCCACCGTGCGGCTAATTAAATGGGCAACATAAAGATGACTATTAATCAGTCTGGTCTAGTGATCACATAAAGTGCAAAAACAGACTAAACAAGCCGTGGTAATCGGCGCTGGATTTGGCGGCATCGCTGCTGCCCTTAGGTTACGAGCAAAAGGTTACCAAGTCACCGTCATCGATCGCAGCCCTATGTTGGGTGGTCGCGCGCAAGTGTTTGTGCGTAACGGTTACACCCACGATGCTGGCCCAACAGTTATCACAGCCCCCTTCTTACTTGCCGAGCTATTTGAACTGTTCGGTGAAAAAATTGAACAACACATTAAGCTGGTGCCGTTGACTCCTTGGTACCGCTTCTACTTTCAAGATAAGACCACGTTTGATTACGGCGGCACCTTGGAAGACACCCTGTCGGAAATAGATAAAATAGAGCCCAAAGACAAGGCCGGTTATTTAAAACTGCTGCGGCACTCGCAGGCTATTTTTGACATAGCCTTTACCCAATTATCGGCCAGGCCATTTCACCAATTTTTCTTAATGCTCACTTTGGTCCCCAAGTTGATCGTATTAAAAAGCTACGAATCGGTTTGGGCAATGGTCTCCAGGCATTTAAGTCACGCCAAGTTGCGCCTTGCCTTTTCAATACAACCCTTGCTGGTTGGCGGCAATCCGTTTTCAACCACCAGTATTTATGGCTTAATTCATTACCTAGAACGGGCTTACGGGGTCTTTTTTGCCATGGGAGGCACCGGTGCCATAGTTAGCGCACTTAAAGGCCTGATGGAAAGAAACGGCATTTCCATAGTTTTAAACGCGACCGTTAAAAAATTGATGATTGAGCAAGGCCGTGTTAC
This sequence comes from Methylophilaceae bacterium, assembly GCA_965601545.1. Lineage (GTDB taxonomy): Bacteria > Pseudomonadota > Gammaproteobacteria > Burkholderiales > Methylophilaceae > Methylotenera. Next base: position 80,584 of record OZ271845.1, read on the forward strand.
AGGCTTGTTGTTAGAAAATGGCGAACACCACCCAGCCGATTTAATCGTAGCCAATGCCGATGCCACCTACCTGTATCAAAACATGGTGGATCAAAAAGATGTAGCGGTGTCCTCTAAAATTAAACTTAAAGTGGCGCATTATTCCATGGGCCTATTCGTGGTTTACTTTGGCGCTACCCGCCAATATCCAAAGGTGGCGCACCATACTATTTGGCTGGGAAAAACCTACCAATCTTTACTGGAAAATATATTTGATAAAAAAATCCTATCCGAGGATTTTTCACTTTATCTGCATAGGCCCACTGCCACTGACCCCAGTTTTGCGCCTGCAGGGTGCGACAGTTTTTACGTACTTTGCCCCGTGCCTAATTTACAAGGCAATATAGATTGGGCCACAGAGGGCGAGCGACTAAAAGATAAAATTATTGATGCGCTGGATAAGACCATATTGCCGGAATTAAAAAAATACATCACAGACGATTTCTTCATGACGCCTAAAGACTTTAAGCAAGATTACTTAAGCACGCATGGCGCGGGTTTTTCCATCGCCCCCTTGTTTAGGCAATCGGCTTGGTTCCGTTTTCATAACAAGGCCGAGGGCATCAAGCACTTATACTTAACCGGAGCCGGAACCCACCCAGGCGCTGGCTTGCCTGGGGTGCTGTGCTCAGCCAAAGTGCTGGATAAGCTTATTCCTGCAGAAGTGGATTTTAAATGACACAGCTTGCCAATCAGCAAATCGATTACCTAAAGGAATCCAACCAGGTTTTATCGAATAAGGGTAAAACGTTTTCCTGGGCTAAGTTTTTATTAACTAAAAAACAAGCCAATAGGGCCGTTCGCTTGTATCGATTTTGTCGATTTGTAGACGATTTGGGCGACGAATACACCAGCATAAAATCGGCCAAACTGGCTTTGGATAAAATAACTGAGGATTTAAAAAGCGGCGCATCAACTGACCCCATCGTTGCCGATGCGATTAAACTGTTTAGTGAGTGCCAAATTGACGTTGGCGTCCCCATTCTATTTATTGAAGGGGTGCTGTCGGATTTGCAGCGAGTGAGAATTAAAAACGAACAAGAATTAATTGTTTATTGTTATCAAGTAGCGGGGACGGTGGGCTTGATGATGAGTAAAATTTTGGATGTGAATGACCCAAGAGCCTTAGCGCATGCCATTGATTTAGGCATAGCCATGCAAATCACCAATATATGCCGAGACGTCACGGAAGACGCCCATCTTAAGCGCCGGTATTTACCAGCCAGCTTGATAGGCAACTTAGAACCCGCGCAACTGATTAATCCGGACATAGCCACGCAAGGTAAATTAAGGACCACATTAAAATCGCTACTGCAGCTGGCAGACCAGTACTACAAGAGTGGTTACGAAGGCCTCTGTTTTATCACCCTAAGATCTAGATTGAGCATCGCCATAGCCTCATCCTTGTATAGGCAAATAGGCCTTATTTTGAAAAAAGAACAATACGAATGTTGGCGCTTTAGGTCGGTTGCATCGCCCAGCCTTAAGCTGAAATTAAGCTTTAAAATTGTCATAACATCCTTGCTGGATAAGGATTTTTTTAACTACAAAAATCCTCACAAACAATTTTTGCATCTGGCCATTAAAAAGATGCCTTATGTCCACACCTAGCGCATACGATCTCATTATTATTGGTGGCGGCTGCGCGGGTTTGAGTTTGGCCTCAAATTTAGCCAAGTTGCCTGGTGCCGTGCCTAAGGTGCTGGTGCTAGAGCAACGCCTGCAATACCGCAACGACAGAACCTGGTGTTTTTGGGACACGGCAAACGCAGCATGCAAATCTTTGGTGACCCACGCATGGCCAACATTCCGTATTAAAGATAAGCAGCAAGCGCATGCATACGATGCCTTAAAGCACCCCTACCTGATGTTGGCTAGTGATGTTTTTTATAATCAAGCCCAGGCGGACATTGATCGTTGCTCGAATACCCAGCTGTTGCTAGGTGAAGAAATAATAGGCTCAGCCGTAAAAGTAAACCAGGCATGGCAGGTCAAAACGGCAAGTGGCGAGTACTCGGCTAAATGGCTAGTGGATACCCGCCCACATCGCGATATGATGGAAAGCGATTCGGTTCTTTGGCAGTCTTTTTTTGGACAAGAAATAGCCTTGGATGAGGCCCATTTCGATGCCGATCAATGCGTGCTTATGGATTTTGACGATGGCTTTGCAAGCGGCTTGGCCTTCGTCTACTTTTTACCCACATCCGCCAAGCAAGCGCTGATTGAATACACGGTATTTTCTGAGCATCGTTATAACAAGGAAGCCTTGCAGCCCTTGCTCATGCAGGCGGTCGCGCAATACACAGGCCAAATGGCGCATCGAGTCGTAAGGGAGGAGTGCGGCGTGTTGCCTATGGGCAATAAGCGCATACTGGCTCATCAGGACCCTAGCTACGTCTTTGCTGGTTTGCATGCAGGAGGAGCGCGGCCCAGTTCGGGTTATGCCTTTCAACGCATCCAGGCTTGGGCTCAAGCCTGCGCGGTGAGCATGGTAGAGCAGAATCGATTGCTGCCATTTGCAAAAGACAAATGGCTACAAAGGCACATGGACGATTTATTTTTATACGTCATTAAAAGTCAGCCTAAAATGGCTAGCAGCTTATTTAAGGCCTTGTTTAGGCATTGCCCGCTTCCGGCTTTAGTAAGATTTATGTCGGATCAAGCCAGTTTGTATGACGCTTTTTGTGTCATGAAGTCCTTGCCGACTTTTCTTTTTATCCAATCCTTGCCGCGTTATCTGCTGCACAAGCTAAGCAAACATTAAGGCCTAATTGAATGAATAAATGGCTGCTCATGCAAAGCAATCTGCTCATATTGGTGGGACTGTTAGTGGCTTTTTTTGCCATTGGCATGGGCCTGCAAGCGCAACCTGCCTGGTTGCTTATCTCGCTGGGTGCCATCGTTTTGCTGGGGGTGCCGCACGGCTCTTTGGATGTGCTTTTTGCCCTTCGTGCATACGAGCTAAACAGCCTGATGGCCTGGGTCGTTTTTTTAATGGCCTATTTGCTGGTTGCCATGGGCATCATTTTGCTATGGTTGCTGTTGCCGGTTTGGTTTTTTATCGGCTTTTTAATTTTTTCTGCCTTGCATTTTTCAGACGACTTAAATACCCCCAATCATATGCTGATAAAGCTAAGCTATGGGGCCGCAGTGATCTGCTTACCCAGCATCGTGCACGGTGAAGCACTAGTTGGCTTGTATGCGGTATTCGTCGACGCCAGCGTGGCTCAGCGTATCGTGACCGTAAGCCAGTGGCTTACCTACCCCATTCTTTTTTTAATGGGGATCCTGTTATTTAATCGGCAGATAAACATTAGGGAAAAATTGGATGCGTATGCAGTCTTAGCCATCATGACCTTGTTGCCGCCTATATTGGCCTTTGCTGTTTATTTTTGTTTAATGCACAGTGCCCGTCATTTAATAAGAAGCCATGCCTTCTTTGGCAAATTAAATGTACGTCTATTTATCATGGCACTGGTCTTGCCTACTCTTGCGGTCATCATCATGGCATGCGCTGTTTGGTTTTTTACCACAACGCGCACCTTTGAATCAGACTTGATCAGAATGGTGTTTATTGGGCTGGCTGCCCTGACCTTTCCGCATGCTTGGGTGCTTAAACAATCCAAGTTCACTGCGCAATTTCGTAAATAAATCCCATTATTAGCCCGTGAGGCTAGGAAAGTAAGCAAAATGAAATTCGCGGCAGTGCTATTATCGGTCATCACCCTATTATTTAGCGCAGACATGGCCATGGCCACAGAAGAAGCAAAATACACCCTCATCGAAAAAGACGGCGCATTTGAAGTGCGTGCCTACGAGAGCAAAATCATTGCTGAAGTCATGGTTGAGGGGGACATGAGTGATGCCACCAGCGCAGGGTTTCGCTTATTAGCCGACTACATTTTTGGCAACAACGCAGCGGCTTCTGGTAGAAGCGAAAAAATCAGCATGACCGCGCCGGTAACGGTGGAGAACCGTTCAGAAAAAATAGCCATGACGGCGCCGGTGGCCATACAGTCGGAACAAAAAGGTTGGCGTGTGTGGTTTGTCATGCCCAGTCACTTCACCTTAGCGACGCTTCCTAAACCCAATAATCCGCTAGTGGTGATAAAGACCATCGCATCTAAGCACTATGCCGTGTTGCGCTTTTCTGGATTAGTGGACGATGAAAAAAAGCAGGCTAAGGAAAAAGAGCTGAGAGCTTGGCTGACTGCTAAACACATGACCAGCACTGGTCCAGCAGAGTTGGCACGCTATAACCCGCCCTGGACCTTACCCTTTTTAAGGCGTAACGAAGTGTTGTTGGAAATAACCAGCGACTAATGCAAGGCAAAAAAGAGGGGCACTGTTTAAGGTGCCCCGAGTTGAGATGCTATCTCAAGGAGAGATAAGGCTTATTTTAAATTTTGTATATGACAGCAATATGAAAAGTACAAGATTGAAAAGAGGCGATTGGCTATTGTCATAAATGTGTAACCTACGCTGCAATTAAAATCGATAAACTCACCCCTGTTAGAAATAACTAAACAAGGGAGTGAGCATGAAAATTAAACCGGCTGCGGACGAATACCTAGAAAAAGCCAAAGAGTTAAGCGAAGAAGAATCGCAACGTCTATTGAGCAGAATGCGCGGTAAGCCAGCTCGAAAATTAGAAGATAAAAAACTAAGTACACTAGAGGCATTGGCCATACAGCTCGAGATAGACGACGAAATGTTGTCAGAATGGCGCGAGAATATGTTTGCTATTAAAGAGAAAGAAGCTAAAAAAGCCGCTAAGGAAGCAGAAGCCAAAGAGAAAGCCGAAAAACAAAAATCAGAGAAGCTAAATAAAGAAAAAAATTAATGCCAACCCAAGCCTACGGTCAGCAAATCGACTGGCTTTAAGTGAGCGTTTTAATGAAGCACCGGCAAATTATTGCGGGTGCTTTTTTATTCAGTGGTCGTTTCTTTAATCCAATGAATCAGCGGTGCCCATTGCTCCATGTCTTGGGCAACCAAGGAAGGTCGCATGTCAAACAAGCCTATGCCTAATTCGGCTGCCGTGGCATAAACCTGCGCGTTTCTGAGGTAAGTGAGCACCGGGAAGCCGGTTTCTTCCATGAAATCGGCTAGGGTGGCGGCGGCATGGGTGCGGCTGTTGACGCGCATGCCGACCAAGGCAACAAAGGTTTTGTTTTTTCGCACGGCTTTTTCTTCGGCTAAATGATCAAGAAAATCGCTGCTGGCGCCCATGTCAAAAGCCGACGGTTGGATAGGCACAATCACGCAATCGGCTTGCTTGACGGCGTCGGCCAACTTTTCATCGCGCAGGCCCGCGGCCGTGTCAGTCACCACCCATGTGGCGCCGTTTGATTTTTCTTTAGTGTGCGCGTTGTAGCTGTGTATCAAGGGTAAGTCGGCCGGCCTTCTGCTTAGCCATTGTGTTGACGATTGTTGCCTGTCCAAATCGTGTAGCAGCACCCTGTGCCCTGCAGCGGCTAGGTATGAGGCCAGATTGGTGGCTAAGGTTGTTTTGCCTGCCCCACCCTTGGAGTTGGCAATCAATATGTTTTTCATTTTTGCATCCTATTTCATCTGCTTTAGGCGAACATGGATAACAAATACACCAGCATGAGGGAGGGCATGAATCCCCACTCCACCATCCAAACCAATACGTTCCATTTATTCATTTCCAACCCCATCACACGGACCACTGGTCCTATAGCTTAGTTAGTGTAGTGCTTGAATATGAAATAAATATGATGGCCGCAGCTAATGCCGCGCGCTTAGTGTGCGCTTCTTTTAAACAAGCTATCGTGAGCAAGCATGCCGATCACCATAGACAGCACAAACAAGCCGGCTTGTTTTGATCCCGTGCCAAGAGCGACCAGTGCCGGTCCTGGGCAAAAGCCGGCTAGTGCCCAGCCAGCGCCAAACAATAGGCTGCCGATTACCAACTCTTTGCTAAGGTGGGTGGTGCCGGGTAAATGCACCGATTCCTTGAATAGCGTTAGTTTTTTATTGGCTATGTAACGGAAAGCAAAAAATGCAATGCTGATGCCGCCCACCATGACAAAGACCAAACTTGGGTTCCAATTACCCGCGATGTCCAAAAAGCCGATGATGTTGGCCGGATTGGTCATGCCGGAGACAATCAAGCCCAGTCCAAAAATAAGCCCTGCTAAAAAGGTGATGGTATTTTTCATGGTTTAGCTCGCGTGCAAGGTAAGGTAAGTAGTGACAAAGCCCGCCGTCATAAAGCTAAGGGTGGCCACCATGGAGCGCAAGGATAAGCGGCTTAATCCACATATGCCGTGACCGCTAGTGCAACCCGATCCCATGCGACTGCCGAAGCCTACCAGCAGCCCTGCCATAATCAAAGTGGGGTTGCTGGCAGCGATGCTGGCCGGCGGTAAGGCGGCGATAAACGGATAAATTGTGCCTGCGCTAATTAAGCCTATGAGGAATAGGACGCGCCAAGCAGCCTCTTGGCTAAATAAATGCGTTGGTTTAATGACGTAGGCAAGGATGCCGCTAATGCCGGCAATTTTGCCGCTAAACAACAGCAACATACTGGCGCCTATGCCTAGCATCAAGCCGCCAGTTAAGGCGCTGCCTGGGGTGAAATGGAGCCAATCAATGGTGAGTTGCATGGTGGGGTCTCTGTGAAAATAGGATTATTTTAGCAAATACATTTTTATATAACTATATACTCATGTAATATAAACAAACAGTTTTATTTGAGGGGACGAATGATGCAACTTGATGACCAAGCTTACGCGCGTATAGCCAAATACTTTCAGCTCTTGGCTGAACCCATGCGTCTGAAAATACTAAACGGCCTGCGCGATGGCGAGAAAAACGTTAGCGAATTGGTGGCGTTATCCGGTGGCACGCAAGCCAATGTGTCCAAGCACCTCACCATGTTAAGCGCGGCCAATTTAATTCAACGCGAGGCCAGAGGCACCAAAGCCTATTACAGCATACTAGACCCGCAGATTTTTGACTTGTGTGCTTTGGTTTGCGGTCAATTGGCCATGCAAATGAGCACGGAAGCCGCCGCCAACGAAACCTTTATTTCAGCCATGAAAAGCCAGGCTAACTAATAATAAAAAAAGGAAGATAACATGATTTTTAAACAATTTTTTGAGCCCGACACCTGCACCTTTACCTATTTGCTAGCTTGTGAAAAAACCAAGCAAGCGGTCTTGATAGATACCGTGGAAGCAGAAGTGCCGACCTATATGCAAGCGCTGGCTGAGCAAGATTTGAAGTTGGTCTATACCCTAGAAACCCATGTGCATGCTGACCACGTGACTGGGGCCGATAGCTTGCGCCAAAAGCTAGGCAGCAAGAGCGTGGTGCACCGCGATGCCGGTGCCATGTGTGGCGATTTGCTAGTGACTGACGGTGTGCACTTGATAGTGGGCAGCATGGATTTAGAAGTGCGCTATACCCCAGGCCACACCAACGGTTGCATCAGTTTCTTTGCCGGTGACCGTATATTTACCGGCGATTCCTTGTTAATTGGTGGTTGCGGCCGCACGGACTTTCAAAGTGGTGACTCCGGTATGTTGTACGACAGCATACACGCGCAAATTTTCAGTTTGGCTGACGACGTCATTATTTACCCTGGCCACGATTACAACGGCAACACGCAATCCACCGTGGGCAACGAGCGCAAAAACAATAAACGATTGGGCGACAACAGAAGCCGTGAGGACTTTATTAAAATCATGAGTGAGCTTAAATTGGCTTACCCAAAATACATAGACGTGGCACTGCCAGCGAACCAAGCTTGTGGCCGTGTTGTGCCTGCACAAGCCGCCTAAGAGCGGGCTAAATAATATAATGATGGGATGCAGAAAATGAAGTTAGCGAATTTAGAAAAAGGCGTATTGGTTGCAGATCAAATTTTGCCTGAGGATTTAAATGACCTTGCGGCCCAAGGCATTAAAACCATCTTTTGCCATAGGCCCGATGGCGAAGGCGCAGATCAGCCGAATTTTGCGGAAATTGCTCAAGCGGCTAAAAAGCTAAAAATCAAAATGCATTATTTGCCTGTGGTGAGCGGCAAAATTTCTGACGCCGATGTCAGCGCTTTTGCGCAATTGTTTAAAGAGTCGAAACAACCGTTATTAGGCTATTGCCGTTCAGGCATGCGCGCCGCCTCACTCTGGGCCTTGAGCCAAGGTGCTAGCCTAGGCCTGGCGCAAACCTTGGAAGCCGGCAAGCAAGCCGGTTTTGATTTATCTGGATTAACGCAACGCATCGTTGGCACGCAAGCAACCAATGCCAATGTTATCCACCATGAAGTGGTCATTATTGGGGGTGGCGCCGCAGGGGTAGCCGTCGCCTCTAGCTTATTGTCGCGAAACAGCAAATTGGATGTGGCCATTATTGATCCGGCCGACACCCATTATTACCAACCGGGTTGGACCATGGTAGGTGGCGGTGTTTTTAAACCGGCTACCACGGTCAAGACCATGGCCTCGGTCATCCCATCCAAAGCCAAATGGATACAAGCGGCTGTGGCTGGCTTTGAGCCGGATGCGAAACAAGTTATTTTAGAAGGCTGCCGCCCTATTAGTTACGACGCTTTAATCGTCTGCCCAGGCTTAAAGTTGAATTGGCATGGCATAGAAGGCTTGGTGGAAACCCTAGGGCAAAATGGCGTGACTTCTAACTACCGTTATGACCTAGCGCAATACACTTGGGAATTGGTTAAAAAATTCAAAAAAGGCCGCGCTGTTTTCACCCAACCACCCATGCCTATTAAGTGCGCCGGAGCACCACAAAAGGCCATGTATTTATCAGCTGACCATTGGTTAAGAAGTGGCCATTTAGCCGACGTTGATATTGAATTTTACAATTCCGGCCCAGTGTTATTTGGCGTGAAAGAATACGTGCCGGCTTTAATGGAATACGTGAAGCGTTATCGGGCTAAATTAAACTTTAACCACCGCTTAACAAAAATCGATGGTCCAGCTAAAAAAGCCTGGTTTACCGTTAGCGATGCCGACGGCAACACTTCGACGCTGGAGACCACCTTTGACATGATCCACGTGGTGCCGCCGCAACAAGCGCCAGACTTTATTCGTGCCAGTTCTTTGGTGGATGCCGCCGGTTGGGTGGACGTCAGTCAAGACACCTTGCAGCACAAGCGCTATCCGAGCATTTATGCATTGGGTGACGTGACCAATTGCCCCAATGCAAAAACCGCAGCAGCGGCGCGTAAACAAGCGCCGGTGGTCGCCACTAACGTCTTGTTCGATCTTAATAAAGGCCAACACCGTGCCGCTTACGATGGCTACGGCTCTTGCCCATTAACGGTACAGCGCGGCAAAATTGTCTTAGCCGAGTTTGGTTTTGGCGGTCGCTTAATGCCGAGTTTTCCTAAGTGGTTTATCAATAGCCAACAACCGTCGCGTTTAGCCTGGATTTTAAAAGAGCGAATTTTGCCGCCTATTTATTGGTGGGCCATGCTCAAGGGCAGGGAGTGGTTAGCCAAACCGATTAAGCTTGATGCCGACAAAGCGCTTTAATTTTTTGAGGACTATCTGTGCTTGATCCTATCCATATAAGCCTTTTGCTCGGTCTGTTTGTCGGCTTTGTCTTGGCCATCACGGGTGCCGGCGGGGCGATACTTTCCTTGCCACTGTTGGTGTTTTTCCTAAACCTCAAAATGATTGATGCCGCCCCCATCTCCTTGATGGCCATCACCTTATCGGCCGGTTTAGCCGCCATATTGGGCTTGCGCTTGGGCATAGTGCGTTATAAAGCAGCGACACTGTTAGCCAGCTTTGGGGTGTTGTGCGCGCCTCTGGGTGTGATGGCCGCGCATCAATTACCTGAAAAAGCCTTGGCGATTTTATTTTCTGTGGTGTTGTTGATCGTGTCGATTCGGTCGTTTCAAAAATTTAAAACGCCTACCCTCTTGATAGGGGACGATTGCGACGACCCTAACGGTTGCGATGACGATGAAAAACCCGAACCGGCCTGCTCGGTTAATCCAGCCACCTCTAAATTATTTTGGACCGCGCCTTGCACCAAGCGCTTGATTTTAACCGGCGGTTTTTCTGGCTTTTTGTCTGGGCTATTAGGGGTAGGCGGTGGCTTCATTATTGTGCCCACCCTGCACAGCATCAGCAACCTAGAAAGTAAAATGATAGTGGCCACCTCACTGGCCGTCATCAGCTTGGTGTCGATGGTCAGCGCTTTCTCTTATGCCGGCAACGGTACTATTTTATGGCCGATTGCCTTACCCTTTGTTGGAGCGACAGTGGTCGGTATGCTGCTTGGTAGAATGCTGCACGGTAAAATCCCCAGCCACCTTAGTTTGCTGCTATTTGGCATCTTGTCTGCTACCATCGCTATGGTGATGTTAGCTAAAACCTTAGTGGATTGTTAGGGACAAGTTGAAAAAATGAAAAAAACAGCCGTCGCTTTTAGTTTAATGGCATTGATGGGGCCGGCCTGGGCTGCCCCAGAAACCTACGTCATTGATGGCAAGCACACTTTTCCAAGGTTTTCATACAGCCATTTCGGCTATTCCACGCAATTGAGTCGGTTTGATAAAACCAGCGGCACCATCGAATTGGATGTGGCGGCCAAGCAAGGATCGGCTAACGTTATTATCGATACTACCTCGGTGAATACAGGCTTAGCTTTATTTAATGAGCACATACAAAAAGAAGAATTTTTTGATACGGGCAAATTCCCCACGGCCACATTTGTGTCCAGCCAATTTAATTTTGAGGGCGACGCACTCAAATCCATCGATGGCAAGCTAACCATTAAAGGTATTAGCAAAGACTTAAGGTTGAGCATTAACTCATTTTTATGCATGCCCCATCCCATGGCCAAAAAAGAGGCTTGCGGTGTCAATGCCAGCACGGTGATTAAACGCAGCGATTTCAATATGGGCAAGCACGTTCCCTACGTGAGTGATGAAGTGAGAATTGATATACCAGTTGAAGCCATCAAACAATGAATACCCATCATGGAGATAAAAAATGAAACCTGAAATTGCTCAAAAAAGCCCTTACGCCGTTGCCGTGGAAAGTGGCAAAACCTATTACTGGTGCTCTTGCGGTAAAAGCAAAAGCCAACCATTTTGCGATGGCGCGCATCAAGGCAGTCCATTCACACCGGTAGCATTTAACGCGACGGAAAATAAAACGGTGTATTTCTGTGGCTGCAAAGTCAGCGCCAACGCGCCTTTTTGCGATGGCGCACACAGCAAGCTCTAAGCGCCAGTAGTTGGCTTAGCCACAAAAAAGGGTCGCTCAATGCGGCCCTTTTTGGTTTAAGAAATCGAGAGACTGGAAATGCCGGGCATAAAAAAAGCCCACATCACTGTGAGCTCATTTTTACTGGACTTAATAAAACTGTCCTTGGTGCCGGCGAAGAGACTCGAACTCTTACGACCTAAGTCACAACCACCTCAAGGTTGCGTGTCTACCAATTCCACCACGTCGGCCTAAGGTCGACATTATAGCGTATTTCAATGGCGGCGCCTGTAACGCTATTTTTTCTATGTGGCGTAGGCCACAATCGAATTACTTATTAGACGCAAAAGCTGAGCTATTGATTGCCAATGTTAGGGGGTCAGAGCTTGACGACTACCGTGCTCTTTTTACTCAAGGCCTTGAGTAATAATTTATAGGTGTCCAAGTCAAATTGATAGGCAAACTTAGATTGCAAGGCCTCTTGCAATTGCCCCTCGTCGTCAACGGTGGCGAGGTGGCACCAATGTTCAAACACATGCAAGTCGGTCTTCTGCGTGATGGGGTTGTGCTCTTTAATGCCTATTTTTCCAGGAAATCCCCAGCTTTTTATCTTGAGTGACAGCAGTGCCTGTTGCAGCCTTAAATAATGCAATTGGCTGGATTCTTTGCCACAGCATACGCCTTTGCAGCGTTTAATTTGCGACCTAAAGCACGCGCCTTTTCCAGACTCCAGCCCAAGCGCTTTTAGACACAGTGCCTGCTCTTCGGCAATGTGGCTCAGTGCCGCAACAGCTTGTTTTTTTGAGCGAAAGGTGCCAAACAAACTGCCGATGTTTTCTGGGGTGATTTCATCCTCACGCACCAAGTCTAAGAGCGGCATGGCATCGGGATTGTTAGCTAAGCGCCAAGCGCATAACTGCCTTTCCCGTCTAAGCTGTCGGTTATGTATGGGTTGGCGTTCTTTGACTAATTTTGACTCCAGTAAAAGGGCGCCAAACTCGCCCGCCGTGATCTGCCAATCTATGCGTTTGATTTCCTGACTGATTCGCATTTCTTTAGTCGAGCGGTGATCGCTGCTGAAATGCGACATGACCCGCGCCCTTAAATTAATGCTCTTGCCTATGTAAAGGGGTAGGTTGTTTTCACCATAAAAAAAGTAAACACCGGATGTTTCTGGGATGTCGTCTAAGGCTTCTTCGTCTAAACCAGATGGTAAGCTGGTTTTTTTGGAGAGTTCAGACACGGCCTCTTGCAGTGCATTTAGGCCAAGATCCTGTTTAGCCAGGGCTATGAATTGCGCCATGACTTCGACGTCGCCCATGGCCCGGTGACGTTGCGTGCAAGTAAAACGGTATCGCTCTATGAGGGCGCTCAGGCTGTGGCTTTTATGCTCAGGGTAGAGTTTACGTGACAACTTAACCGTGCACAGCACGCGTTGTTTGAAAGTAATGCCTATGCGTTTAAATTCTGCTTTTAAAAAGCCGTGATCAAACCGCACGTTGTGCGCACACATAACGGCCCCATCTAGGTGGTCTAATAATTCACCTGCAACCCTAGCAAAGCTTGGCGCCGCCGCTACCATCTCATTGCTTATGCCGGTTAAGGATTGGATGAAATCTGGAATCTTGATTTCTGGGTTGACTAAGGTTTGCCAGCGGGCCACCTCGATGCCATCCTGAAAATGGATTAAGGCTATCTCGGTAATTCTGTCCCTAAGTGGGGTGGCGCCGGTGGTCTCTAAATCGAGTAATACGTAATTGGCTAACATTAAATAAGGCTAGCCTTAATTGTTTCTGCCACCCGCGAGGACGACATAAAAGCGCTCTCAATGCGGCCGCTGATGCACCAATCGCCGCAACAAGCCAACTTTGCTGCATGGTCAACAAAACTCAGTTGAGTTTCTTGTTTGTCGGCATTCGCGTATTTCCATTTTTTGAGTTTAATGTAAGTGGCGTCGCCTAATTTTTCCCCCATCACGCCTTCAAGCTCAGCCAGCAGCTCAGCGATGATCTGCGCTTCAGGCCTAGCAAAATTGTCCCTAGCCCAAGCATTTTGACTCATCGCCACCAGGGTATAAGGCTTGGCCCTATTTGGTTTTGCACTGTTGACGGACACCCAACTTAAAATGGATTGACTGATAAAAGCCGCATCCCAAGCACTTTGCCTGTCGCCGTCATAGCCCAGCATAAGGGTAAAGCAGGGCTGCATTTGCACGCTTTGCAATGCTTTTTTTTGCTGGTAGGAGTCGGGTAAAATCACCTTGGCCTGCTCAGCTGGCAAGGTGGACACCACCCAATCGAATTCACCAAATTGGCCATCGGCCGTTTCCAATACCCATTTTGCACGCTGTGGCTTAATGCCAGTAATCAGCTGATTAAATCGAACGTCTAAGCCCTCAGCCAAATGGTGCGCTATGGCATTCATGCTTGGTATGCCTACGTAGTGCGGAAACGCATCGTCCCAAGTGCGCTGGCTCATCATGCTTCTGTGCTCAATCTCCACAAAGCGCGCGGGCCAACTTGCTACGACGTTTGCATCCACTAGACGGGCCACCCAGTCTTTAAAGAGGTTGTCTTTAGCCGTAAAATACTGCGCACCATGATCAAATTCAAAGCCATTGCAGCGGTGGGTGGCCATCCTGCCACCGAGCTTGTCGGATTTTTCCAATAGCACTATTTCAGCGTTGGCCTTTAACAGGTTGGCTAAATTAAGGCCGGCTAGGCCTGCCCCTAGGATGGCAATTTTTGCTTGGTATGGATGCATTAAACCTACAATCATTAAACGACCAAGCTTGGAGGATGCGTGTTAAAAATAGTGCCACCGGTTGGCGAATATTCTCAACGTCGACATCAAGATAGCCAGTTGGCCATGGCTAAATTGGGCATTACATTTAGTAACAATTTATGTTATTTTAGTCCTTGTTTTGGTTTGCCGTAGTTGAAAATACACTAATGGAGTGCATATGGATGACTTAAAAGACAGCGCAATTAAGACCTTTCATGGGGGTTGCCCACATGATTGCCCAGACACCTGTTCGATGGTGTATCACGTTAAAGACGAAAAGCTTATCGCTGTTAAAGGCAACGCCGATCATCCTATGACGCGCGGCGGGCTTTGCGTCAAATTAAACGACTACGAAAAACGCCACTACCATCCGGATCGCCTTTTGTACCCAATGAAGCGGGTTGGGCCCAAAGGCACAAAACAATTTGAGCGTATTTCATGGGATGAAGCGCTCGATACCATCGTCGATAAATGGCAGGCGATTATCCAAGAGCATGGCCCTCAAGCCATCATGCCTAATAGCTATTTAGGGAATCAGGGATTGGTGCACGGCTTAAATGGGGGCGATGCCTTCTTTGCTAGGCTAGGCGCAACCGTTACGGAAAGAACGTTTTGTGGGGAGGGCTCCTGCACGGCATGGCTGCTGACCGTTGGTCCAACGGCCGGGGTGGATCCTGAAAGCTTTATACACTCTAAATTTATCATCATCTGGGCGTGCAATTCGGTCAGTACCAATCTCCATCATTGGCACATAATTAAGGAAGCGCAAAAGAATGGCGCTAAGGTGGTGGTGATTGATGCCTATGCCTCCAAAACAGCCAAAGAAGCCGATTGGCACGTCTGCCCCAAACCAGGCACGGATGGCGCCTTGGCCATGGCCATGATGAACGTCATCATAGGCGAAGGCTTAGTGGACCAAGACTACGTCGATAATTACACCGTTGGCTATGCTGAATTAGCGGAAAAAGCACTGACAAGAACCCCCGAGTGGGCGGAGGCCATCACCGGCATTCCCGCAGACGATATTCGCAAGTTAGCAAGAGAGTATGCAACAACGCAACCGTCAGCCATAAGAATAGGCGTGGCTTTAGAGAAAAGTTGGGGAGGCGGCCAAGCCATACGCGCGGTCACCAGCCTTCCGGCTTTGACCGGCGCATGGCGCCATGTGGGTGGCGGCATACTTCAGTTTCCAGTATGGGAACACCCTTACAAATTTGATGTGATTTGCCGCCCTGATTTAATTCCTAAAGGCACCCAAGTCGTTAACAACCTGCAGCTTGGCCGGGTGTTAACTGGCGAACAAAAGTTGGCGGTGCCGATTAAATCCATGATGTGTTGGAACACCAATCCGGTGACGCAGGCGACCGAATCAGAAAAAATATTAGAGGGCTTGAGCCGCGAGGATTTGTTTATGGTTTCGGCTGAGCATTTTATTTCCGATACGGCAGCCTACGCAGATATCTTGCTGCCAGCATCGATGGGCGCAGAGCAAGAGGACATCATTTTGTCATGGGGCCATTTGTACCTGACCTACAACACCAAATGCATAGAATCCCCAGGCGAAGCCATTCCTAACAATGAAATTTTTAGACGCTTAGCCAAGCGTTTAGGTTTTGAAGAAGAAAATTTCAAATGGAACGACACCGAATGCTTGGAGCATTATGTGGATTGGAGTTCGCCTGCTTGCAATGGCATAAATTTAGACTACCTAAAAAAACACGGGTACTTTAGATTAAACGTCGGCACAAAAGACAACCGTGCGCCTCATAAAGAAGGTAACTTCCCAACCCCATCGGGTAAATGCGAGTTTAGAGTGGTTGGGGCGAAAAACTTTGTGGCGGGGCCATTTAGGCAAATGTACGAAGACTTCCAACCCGGTGAAGACATACCGGAGTTGCCTGATTACGTGGCATCCAAGGAAACGGCATTAGCCAACCCAGAGCTTGCCAAGAAATACCCATTAAATATCCTTGCGCCCAAGAGCCATGGCTTTATTAATTCGTCCTATGCTAACTTTGAAAGTAAGATTAAGGGCCAAGGCGAGCAGTTTGTGATGATCCATCCGGCCGACGCGATGGACAGAGGCCTGGTTGATGGTGAACGTGCTAAAGTCTTTAATGACCGAGGCAGTTTCGAGGCGGTGGCCAAGGTCACAACCGATGTCAACAAGGGCATAGTGGTGACGACGCTAGGGTATTGGCGGCAGCTAAATAACGGGGTGGTGAATTCGGTGAGTTCGAATGCATTTGGTGACATGGGGCATTCCCCTACTTCACACGATTGCCTGGTAGAGGTGATGGCTTGCTAATCAATCCTATATTTGATTTGTGCAGTAATAATTAGCTTTTAAACAGAGTATATTTAACACAGCAATCTTGCTTTTTTATAAAGGAAACACAATGAACAAATTACTTTTAGCAGCCCTTATTTTGAGTTTATCTGCACTCGGCTACTTAGGATTCATGCAATATGGGGACGACGATTACGGCTCTAGACCTGCTATTGCCGATTCAGCGAACCATAACAATCAAATGAACGAGTGCGTTAAATTGGCGTTAGAAAAACACCCTGGCGCCATCCTGGAAACGGAAGTTGAAATTGAAGAGGGTCAACTTATTACCGATGTAGACATTCAAGGTGACGACGGTAAAAAGTGGGAAGTGGAATGCGTGTTAGCCAGCAAAGAATTAATTGAGGACAAGCTAGAAAACTAAACCTTAGTTAATCATTTGCAAATGAAGCAAAAAAGGGGAGCCATGGCCCCCTTTTTTTATAAATTGATTGTTCAATGCACTTGGTTTTTTGCTTTTATTTACGGATACAAAATTTTATTTTTTTAGTGCGTTGTTTGGTGGATTGGACGGTAAATTAGGCACTTGGCTGCAACTTGCGTATTCTTCGCCATTTACAAAATCGGCTGCAATGGTTTCTGTTAAAGCGTTATCGGCTTTTAGTTTTGTGATTAAATCCCCCATGGCCACACGGTAACTCTCGGTAATATTCTCCAGCCGGCTAAAGAAAAAACTACCTTGCACTTTACTTTCACCCGCATACTTGTTGATGTATTTGCCTTTGCCATCATAAACATGAGCCAATACGGTGCCGTAATAAACGCCTACTTGAGGATTAAAAAATAAACTTGGGCGCAACCAAACAAGGCTTTTACTTTTTTGCACACCTTGGCAAATTGCTACAGCACCAAATGCATCTTGCAACATGTTTTCTGCAATGGGCTCAACGGTTGTGCCTTGGTATACCCATTCTCCAGGCCCCCATGGAAACTGCAACAGAATAGGGTGGCTGTATTCATCGGGACTGATGTAGACCTGCATATTGCTTATTGACGCAGCGTGAGTGTTACACGCCAGGCTAATCAAACAGGCGCTAAAAGTTAAGGCAATAATTTGTCTAAATAATCTGATTGAATTCATCAATGCTGACTCCAGTCTATGCAATACTTACATTTATCATACCTTAGTACCTTACTAGGATAAAGCCCTTTGGCTGAAGTTCAACCAGCGCATTAAAGATTTGATAATGACAAAATAAATGCAGGCATGCGCTAGCAAATCAATTAGACGGGATTCTTGAACATACAAGCGTTTTGTTACTCAAACTAAACAGTGACAATTTTTGAAAGGACAATGATGATGCAATTCAGTGGTCATTCCAAATGCTTTTTAATGATAAGTTTTGCTTCGTTGGTATTGGCCGGGTGCGCTACACCAACTCTACAACAACCAAAAATCGATCGAATTTCAGAAGAGGAATTACAGCGCATTATGCTGCGTCCAATTGCAAGCTTGAGCTTAGAAGAAATTGTGGCCTTATCTAAACAAGGTCTATCAAATGCTGAAATTATCGAAAAAATCAAAGCAAGCAATTCGTATTATCCATTAACGCCAAAAGAGATTTTGAAGCTAAACCAGCAAGGCTTGAGTGGCGAAGTCTTGGAGCATATGCATGCTAGCCATGAAGCTAAAGTGCAAAATAACGTGGCGGAAGAAATCAATAAACGAGAGCAGCAAAAATTGGAGGCAGTTGAAAAGCTGAAACGCGAGCAACAATCCTGCCGTGCCTATGATCGCTTTTACCCAGGTTTTGGATGGGGCGGCGGCTTTGGCCGACCTTATGGGTGGTGGTAGTTGGCAACATGCCTGGCTAATTGGCGATGGCTGCTAAGTATTTAATTAAGCGTATTCAAGTCACACTAAGGCAAATCCAAAAGATCGTGCAGTAGTTCCAGCCGGACAATTGGGCTATCTAATTGCATAAGCCGCTGCTTTTCTAGTAAAGGCAGTTCTAGAAGCTCCACCCAACGATTCGCAACCCATGCTGCATCATCGTATTGATAGGGTTTAACAATAGGAATGTCATTAGGCGATACCCCTTGATCAGCAAAAGACTCAATCAAGTTTTGTAAGCGAGTGCTGAGGATTTGTAAATCGTCAGGGATAGCTATTTCACAGTCATTGCTAATGTCACTTATGTCGCCAATGAGTAAACCATCCGCTTGTTGTGTAAACGAATGAATTTTTATGCGGTGTTGCCCAATACAATCAATCATCATAAGACCTACATTAGTCACGTCTGCATGGCTAATCTTCATGACAATACCTATGGAGGCAAAAGGCAGCTTGTTATTCGGCTGCGTTGTTTTTTCAGGCGCAGCGGCAACAAGACAAAATGCGCTGTTGTTTCTGAGGCAGTTTTTAACCATGTCTAAATAACGCGGTTCAAAAATCCTAAGTCGCATCAGCCCACCAGGGCAAATAATGGAATGCAGTGGAAACAATGGTAGTGAGTAATTTCTAGTCATCATCGCTTGACCGAAATAGTGCTGGTTAATTCAAGTCACTTTCTCTAATTTTTTTGAACGACATTCTGGGCTATGGATTCCGATAACCCATCCTGCTGAATGCTTGCCATTTTTAAGGATAGACTAATGCGCCTAAAAATATTGATTTATACAGCATAATTTTGGTCTACTATTCCAACTAGAAAACACGGAGCAAATATCATGAACAACACTACGCTAAGCAGTAAAAAATGCACGCCATGCCAAGGGGGTATAGCGCCAATGACGATTGAGCTTGCTCGAAGTCATTTAAACAATGTGCAAGGCTGGGAGTTGCTTGATAAGGCACAAAAATTGAAAAGAACATTCAAATTTAATAACTTTGAAGATGCAATTCAATTCGCCCAGCACGTTGGTCAATTATGTGAAGATGAAGGCCATCATGCAGATCTTGGGATTGGCTGGGGTTACTGCCGGGTTGAATTTCAGACGCACAAAATAAACGGACTACACGAAAACGATTTTATTATGGCGGCAAAAGTAAATGGCCTGGCTGAATCGAACGGTAAAATCCTCAACAAATAAAAAAATCTGGGCATATAAACTAATGGTGCTGATTAGTTAAATAGCAAGTTTCCATTAATGACGTTTAAATATTGACTATTAATAAGCCCTAACCATTGTAAAAGTTATACACAATCCCCCATGGCTGATAAATATCTATGCCAACAGGCGTTATCATTTTGAGCGCATACAAAAGCATTGTGGTCGTTCTCTTCTAACACTTTAGTATTTTGTGTGTTGACATTTGTTACAAGTATTTCAGCTACTGTTATTGTTTTTTTCATTTTAATGACCTTATAAAAGATTAGAACAAACTCATACTATGATTCAAATAACGTTACGTCTAATGAATTGTTCTTATCTAGGCGATAAGTGTTTTAAATGTTTATTTAAGTCGTGGTAGACCAGTATTAATTTCCCCCTAACATCGGTCTTGACGCCGATAATGGTTATTTAATAAGTAGAGTCAATGCTATGCAAAACTTTCCAAACCCGTCGCAATTTAAAATGGCAATGTTATTTGTTGTCGGCACTTTACTTCTTCTTAGTGCTTGTACCTCTAATTCTAAAATAGAGTCGCTTGCGGGCTATGGGGTCAATCCAGTATTGCCTGCCCCTAATAAAGAGCTAGTGCCCACGGTGAATATTGCACAAGCCATCGGATGGTCAAATAACGAAAAACCAACTGCGGGTAAGGGCTTGCGGGTCAACGTATTTGCCAATCAACTTCAACATCCAAGATGGCTATATGTGTTACCCAATGGTGATGTGTTAGTGGCAGAAACAAACAGCCCTGCAAAGCCCAAAGGAAGGTTTAGTGTTAGTGCTTGGGTTGCAGCCAAAGTCATGAAAAAAGCAGGGGCTGGCGTGCCTAGTCCAGATCGTATTATTTTATTGCGAGATACCAATAATGATGGTGAGGCTGACAAACGCACAACTTTTCTTGCGGGCTTACACTCGCCATTTGGCATGGCACTCATAGGAGAAACACTTTACGTTGCAAATGCAGATGCGATTTTAGCGTTTCCTTATCATGAGGGGGATGAAGTCATCAATTTTGTTGGGACTAAGCTAATTGATTTGCCAAGTGGAGTTAACCACCATTGGACCAAAAATATTATGCCCAGTGAAGATGGCACTAAGTTATACGTAACGGTTGGGTCCAATAGCAACGTAGCAGAAAAAGGATTCGATATTGAAGTGGATCGAGCGGCCATTTGGCAAGTTGATGTTAAAACAGCCGCACATAAGCTTTACGCCACCGGCTTACGAAACCCCAATGGTATGGCGTGGGAGCCCACTAAAAAAACATTATGGACAGTTGTAAATGAAAGAGATGAACTCGGCCACGATTTAGTACCGGATTATTTAACATCGGTTAAAGAAGGCGGTTTTTACGGTTGGCCGTATAGTTATTATGGTCAACATGTAGATCAACGTGTTAGCCCACAACAGCCAAGCTTGGTTTCCAAAGCCATCGTGCCTGATTATGCCCTCGGTGCGCACACTGCTTCCTTAGGATTGGCCTACTCAAGTGATAACGCACTGCCGCCTCACTTGCAAAACGGCATGATAGTCAGTCAGCATGGCTCTTGGAATCGTAAGCCTTTAAGCGGCTATAAAGTCATATTCATCCCCTTTGTTGATGGCATGGCAACAGGTCAACCTATCAACGTTTTAACTGGGTTTGTAAATCAAACAGGAGAAGCCAATGGAAGGCCAGTTGGTGTGGTCATTGATAAGCATGGCGCTTTACTGGTGGCTGACGATGTAGGCGACACCATTTGGCGAGTCATTGGAAAATAAAGTCTGTGTTAATCCATTGGCGCTGATTCAATAGCTAGTTATTGGTAAACAACAGAAGGAATATTGTCGAAGTTGTCAGCCATAAAAAAGCCCACATCGCTGTGAGCTTGATTTTATTGGTGGCCGAGACTGGAATCGAACCAGTGACACGCGGATTAAATATCTTCTTTCAAATCCTTTAGTAGAATAATTTTGGTCGTGAGTAGCTTTAGATCATCAGCAGAAAAATGGCTCATTTTTGTATAGATAAAATCGACCAGCTTAGTTAAATCACTCTCCGACTCAACAAGTAGGTATCTAATATCGCCGGGTTTAAATTCCAAGGCATTGGAACGACAAAGTAGATTGTTTCGCTCAATCCCTTTGACGTTGGCCTCGTCATGCAATATCCCACCATGCGAAGTATCAACGTATCGCCATTCGCATTCTTCGTAAAAATCTTTTTCTAATACTTCATTCCCTACCTTCATTTTTCCCTTAAGTGGCTTAGTAAAAGCAAGCGATGTCATGACATAGAACTTGGTGTTGCGATGCTCATTTGGGTTTGAAAACAGTCCTTTTAAGGACGTCGATAATAAAGATTTCTCGGAGATATATAACAAAGGATTAAGCCCTTTTTTAATCCCCCAATCTCTTTTCATGCCTATGCCGTAGCGACCATAAAACGCCGTATGCTTGTCTAGTTTTGATAGCGAAATATCACAAAAACAAACCATGGCATTGCCATAGAAATCGGTATCACTTACCCAATGAATGTCTTCAAAAGAATATTGCGGCCAAAAGCCATTCTCAAGGATGGAAAATAGTGTGTCTAATTTTTTGGTGAAGTGGAATAGACTTTGCGTTCTCATGGCAACCAGACCAGTCAAAGAATGTTTTTATAACTATATACCCGTTAAATGATTATTGTGATTGAGAATTTGTTAATACTTTTTATTGCTTGGTAAAAGTGTGTAGTGGGTGTGTAGTGTTTTATGGACGTAAAAAAACGACTTAGAGTTAACTTAAGTCGTTGATTTTATTGGTGGCCGAGACTGGAATCGAACCAGTGACACGCGGATTTTCAATCGGGTGTCACTAATAATCTACAACAATTCAGAGAAAAGTAAAACAATATAATCAATACGTTGAAAGAAAATAACTATTGTTGGTTGTTATACAGCATTGCCTCATTTTAACTTTGAGTGTCCCGCTAGTGTCCCAAGGAATAACCTGTTTTGTAATTAGCCTGCTAGGCAACAAAAAAGCCAGCATATAGCCAGCTTAATTAGCATTCCACTACCTTAATTGAGTTGAACGTTTAATTTCTTTAAACGAGAAATCGCTTTTTCATTTCCTTGGTTGGCTGCTAATTTATAAAGCCGGATTGCTTCTCTTTCATCTTTTTCTACACCCAACCCTTCTTCGTACATGACCCCTAAATTACCTTGACCTTGGGCATCACCTTGGTCGGATGCTATCTGAAAAAACTTAACAGCCTCCTTCTCATTTTTTGCTACTCCCAAACCTTTTATGTACATATAGCCTAAAGCATTTTGGGCTGAAACATTTGCTTGAGCTGCTGCTAAACGAAAAAACTTTATCGCCTCCTTCTCATCTTTTGCTACCCCAATTCCTTGAAGATAATACTCCCCCAAAATATATTGAGCTTCAACAAAACCTTGTTCAGCTGATAATTGGAAAAGTCGCAATGCTTCCTTTTCATTTTTTATTACTCCAGTTCCTTCCTCGTACATCCGACCTAAAGAGTTTTGCGCTCTTGCGTCGCCTTGTTCAGCTGCTAAACGAAAAAATCTTACAGCTTCTTTTTCATCTTTTGTTACTCCACGCCCTAATAAGTAAATTATTCCTAATATATTTTGAGATTCCACATTACCTTTTAAAGATGACTTTTTGAAAAGTTTTACTGCTTCTACTGTATTGCCACCAATTAAGGCAACTAGACCTTCATTAAGGCTCTTTTGCGAATCATTTAACTGGAAAGAGGAGCTTATTGATTCATATTTGTTGTTTGTTTCTGCAGGCAAGCTACTCTTGGTCAAGGCTATATTTTCAGAATTTTTAAAAGCTATTATTTGCTGCGCCCTAGAATTTCTTGCAATTAATGTTTTAAACCTGGAGGCACGCTCTCCCCATGATGGATGCGTGTCGTAAAATAATCCTGTTCCATTTGAACCGTTACTTAGCAAGGTCTCAGCAAGCCTAATTGATGCTTCTGGGTTATATCCTGCATCAACCATATATCTAAAGCCGACTTCATCTGCTTCACGTTCATGGTCACGACTAAATTTAGAAATGGTTAGTACTGAACCAATTGTTGCGACGCTTCTGCCAACCCCTGCTATTTTGTATCTTTGCTGAACCCTTGCTTCAATATATAAACCAATGAGTGAGCCGATAATATTTGTCATTAATTCACTTTGCTTAGTTCTTAATCTATGATTTTGCGTGTGATGAGCAATTTCATGCCCAATAACAGCGGCTGCCATATCCTCATCTCCATTAAGCAACTTCACCATGCCAATACTCACGCCAACAACCGCACCATCTTGCTGTTCAAAAGCAAACGCATTTGGTTCAGCATCGCCGCAAATTAAGAATTTAGGGTAAATACCAACGACACGCTGTATCTTTTCTTTCGCATTGTAAACAGCCTGCAGTTGTTGATGAGTAACTTTCTCTGGTGAGGAGGAGCGGTTAATAAAATTTAAAATGTAATTTTCTGGCGTTCCTTGAGCGCTTGAAACAATTTTATCTCCATCATAGATGCTTTCACAGACAGCTGCCAAAGCAGGTACAGGTAAAAACATCAATGTTGAAAATAGGAGTCTTTTTAAGAAAATCATTATGGATTACTTGCCAATAATTCTTGACAGATATAAACCTAGAAGCATTTCGCCAAGGCTTGCCAAACCCCAAACTGGGGCTGAAGATATCCCCCAAAGTATTGCAAGTACAACAATAATAATCACGCCTTTATCTTGCGTAAAAAATTTACCAATTAAATAGCCTGCTAATGTAAAAAGTAGAAAATAAAATAACATTTGATTCCTTTAGCTTCTTTGAGCAAATTTTAAGTTAAATATAAAATTTAAATTGGCAGGATTGATGATGGTTATATGTTGTTGAATATTAAAATAATGCTAATCAGACAAATGGGTATTACGACAATCCCCAACAAGCTTATAACAGCTGCGTCTTTGGTTAAGTTAAGCTTATCTTGAATTGAAACGAGGGCAAGCCGAACTAGTTGAGCAAAAAGCATAACTGCCAAAGGGAAATGCCATGTTGTTTTGTACCACATCCAAATAAGCACTAACCAAGGCATGTGTGAGGCAGAATAAAGCACAAGAGTAGAGTGGATGGTTGGGTTTAGGTATTCCTCCCTTGCTCTCATATACATTAAATGAGAGGCTTGATGCCCATGAAAATAGACAGCTACCCCGTATAGTAAAACTATAAAGAAAAAAGCTTGGTCAAATACAATTTGGTCAAACATAAAATCTCCTTAATTAGCTAATTTTTATTTAATGCAAATCGTTTGAATAAATTGCACAATCCGCCCGTTCCCACTTATCTTTAGCCTTAGATTCTTCTTCGGTCTGCCATTGCATGTTCTCAGGGCTATCTGCGCCTCCACAAGCTAGTGGAATGATGTGGTCAATGATGTAGCCTTCACATCGCCCTTTAGTTGCTCCATTGGCTGGGCAAGGATGTTGTTGCTTAAACTCTACTTTAGCTTTGTAGCTTCTATGTTGCTTAGCTTCAGCTGTGAAACTAAATAGCAGTATTAGAAGTATTAAGCAGCGCATCATAATATTCATGTAACGAGTTCAACTGTTCTTTAAAACTACAATGAAGCCGGCTCTTTTTTCACTTTTGGTTTAGTGGGTTTTTTCTTTAAAGATGGCTTTGCTTGTGGCTTAGGTGCTGGAAACATTTCTTCAAAAGTGAACGAGTATTCAACTGTATCAACCATTTTTTTGTTGTCGCTGAGACTTACTGTTATTCCCTTTGATAACCATGAGCAGTAGGGTTTAAAAGTGTTTTGGTCATAATCACATTTTTCTGCTTTTCCATAACGACTAACTAGTCTCTCGTATGGAATCTCTGCAGTTGGAACAAACCTCACCCAATCAAGTGTGAGTTTTTCCTCTAATGGCAATGCTAGCTTTGATTTATAATTTTCAATTATAGATTGTATGGTTTGCACGTTTTCTTGAGTTGCACTTAAGATATCTTTTTCATATTCAGCTATTTTTTCGTTGTTATATTTATCAGGTTTAGAAAATTTAAGAACAATAGTTCCGGCCAGCCCCTCACCAGTCATTGTAAATAAAGCTTCATCTTCACTTGCCCAGGCGGGCTTAGTATCTTCAAATTTGGCATTTGGGTAATTTAACCTAACCTGCTTTAAGGTTATGAACGGAACAAAGTCTTTATAAATTTCAGCTTGCAGTGCATTGCAATATAAAGCGATAACACTTGCGCTTAGTGCTATTAATAATTTACGCATTTTCCATCTCCTCAAAGCGGTTCTATTTTTGTTTTGTATTTAGACATAACAAGCTTATCTAGATAAAGCACACAAACGCTAATAATCCAAACCATGTTAGCAACTTTGACATGTTCTTCCACATTTCCATAAGGGTCATTCATCTCTGCCCAAAAGTGTATGGTGAGCATAATCAAAAAAACATGCCCCAATAACTTTGCAAAGTTGGAGGTGAATATTGCTTTAAGTTTGCTTGGTATTTTATTAATCATAACTATTTCTTAATACTTTTAGGTTAATAGCAAATGGGGTAATGACGAACCAATAAAAAAGTAATAAATACAAAAAATCTATACTAATTAATATGGATGGCTGGAAATACAAAGTAGTTAGAAAGTAACCAATTAAAACAGCAACGCTGGAGTAATTGGCAAGAATGGCTACTTTGCCTAGCGACGTTTTATTCGTTTTAAATAAATGAGTGGTTGTCACAATTGATGTTATTAAAATTAAAAGCTGTGTAAGCAAAGATAAAATTTTATATTTCAGCGTATGTTCAACATAGTCTATGTCAGTAGCAAAGCTTAGTAAGCAAAACAACATCCAGAGTATGGCAAACAACACATTCATCCAAAATGTTTTCTTAAACTTCATTTATTTCTCTATTTTAGCTAGTGCGAAGATGTTGACATAGGTAGCGCCCAGAATTGCAAAAACTGCAAATTCAACCAATGTTAACCACCATAAGGGATTCGCAACCTCTGGAAATAGACCAGGGCAGCAAAAGAATCCCGCCATGCTATAAGCCAAAAATGAGAAAATTACCCAGCTTATGGATAGTGTTACCAATGCTCCTCGCCTAGCTGTTTTGCATATAGCGAGCTTATTCGCTGCCCAGCGATAGATGCTGATGGATACTAGAAATAATAGGCAAACAAATAGCAACTGAATACCGTTGTATATGACTAATTCACGCAACGATAGTGGGTATGAGCTGGGGCTATCCCCAAAAGGAAATCTGAAGAAGTGACGAAATACAGTAAAGCTGAACAGCCATAAGCAAAAGGCTAATACCGATAAAATAAGCGGCAGTATAGCTAGGACGAACAAGCCCATTATTTTTTTCATATTAGAATTATTTCGTAAATCTATTTTGAGTTTTCAGGCAAAGTATCTTTTGCTATGAGTGTGGCTAATTCACCCATACAACTTTTTATTTGCTTAAAGTCATCTTCGTTAAGAGAAACTTTGCCATAGAGAATCATGTTCTTAGATTCATCCTTAAATTTATAGGCTAATTTTATTTGCTCCCCACTCATTATCGCTAAATAAAGACTTATAAGAGGGTCAGTATCGGTAATGTATATTTTTGAGCCAGCATCCTCACCATCTACAGCATTTCCTTTAATTGGCTTTGTAGCTGGACTATTGTCGGCTTTCATCCAAAAGGTATTGAATGTTTTCTTATTTACTTTTTTATTATTCTTGGATAACGCACCAACTGTTGACTCTGAAAACAATGCTTTGACTAATCCCATATTATTTCTGTAAAGCATAAATGATGCATCTGCAATCCATATTGGTGCAGCAGTGTCAGACGAATCAGATGGGGACTGAATTCCCATAAATCTTATGCCACAAGCATTTACATTTGAATCTTTTAAAAGCATTTGTGGCTGCCCAATAAAATCAGCAGGAAGAAGCCGCTCAGCAAAGCAGCTACTACAGAAAAGAAAGATTGATAAACTCAAAAGTATTGTTTTCAAAATGCAGCCTTTTTATTTATTAGATTAGTTAATTCATTTATCCAACTTATTGAAGTTTATATACTCACAGTCACCTCGCATTAATGTCGCTTTGGCAATCATGACTTGAGAACCAGCACGGCTAGTTATTTGTATGTATTCTGATTTCCCTGACTTATTGATTAAAAATGTATAAATCTCAGCTGTTTTACCCGGATATACCACAAGAAAAGAAATGTCTGTCTCACCTCTGCTTAACAATAGAACAGTTCCACCATCTTCTACTGAAGAAATAATACGTTTGGTTGTATCTACAAAGGTTATATCAAATTTGTCTTTGCCTATTTTGGATAGTTTGAATAGCCCACCAGTAATTTTATCGTCCGACCATCCTGAATCTTTTTTAGTAATAAAGCCAAGTTCTGGGTAGTAAGACTTTCCAGATGGATTAGAGCATTGAGCAATATCTATCGCATAAGCTTTGAAACTAAATGCCATTAAGAATCCAACCAAAAGTTTTTTCATAGCCCGTTCCTACCTCTATATTGTTTAACCATCTGTAAAGTTATGTCGGTGTCATAGCAGAATGGCGCATAGCCCCCAGGCTTCGTATAAGCACTCCTGCGACCACAACGACTTCCATTACTTGCGGTATTGTAAGGGCAGGGGCAGCTGCCTAAATATGATGCTATTGATTGGTTAATCATCTGCTGCTTTACCTCGTCGTCAGACAAGTTGTTTTTAGCCGTAGCGCTAAATGACAGTATTATTAGAATTGCGAGTATTAGGTTTTTCATAACATTCTCCAAGAATTGTTAATTACCATATTGCTGCAATGGCTCTAATTCTTGTTGTTGCAATGATGGGTAGCCATATTGATTATTCGGTTCAGGGTTGCGTGTTCCTTCCTTACCTGTATACGGATTGACATTGCCTTTAGTGCTGTAATTATCATTAGTGGTGCTATTAGGCGAGCTTCTATAGTGCGGCTCAACATAAGTGCCATTCTTCTTGTAATAGCCCTTAACGTGGGTGTCTGCAAGAGCTGCCGTTGCGAAAATTAGTGCTAATGCGGCTAGAAATAATTTCACAATATTCTCCATTCATTGTTAGTTGTCATAATGACGAGTATGCTACTTATAATAAGGTTATGGAAGTGGGTATTGAAATGAAAAAATATACTTTTGGATTGTTAATGATACTTGCCATGAACTCATGGGCTTTCAGCAAGGATTTTAATTTTGAAAAAGTAACTGCTTGCGGACCACAAAAGATTAATTTGTCCGACATTAATCAAAATGAAAGCCACCTTTATTATTTCATTCACACCTCATCAAATGGTGATTTCGTTATAGTAAATTATGCTTCTCACTATCAATACAAGTCATTTGAAGAAACAAGTTATAGCAATACTTATTGGCTTGTAGGCACTAAAGCTAAAGCCTCATTAGAAACTGAAAATGGCATTTTGAAATATAAATTAACAACTAAAACTAAATCTGAAACTCAAGTTAAAGTTCTTATGTTGGACGTTAATACTATGACTTACACCAGTAGAATCGCAGGTTACAATCCATCTATGGGGATTTGTTGGGATGTAGATATAAAATAAGTGTAAAAACTATGAAAAAACTATTTTTGACAATTGCACTAACAATCATCAGCAACACAGCTATGGCGGTATGGACCGATGTTGGAGGAACTGATTCTCCAATCGTTTACGCAGAACTATCAACCATCCGAAAAGTAGATAATAAAGTTAAAATGTGGTCTATGTATGACTACAAGACCTCACAGGTCTACAAAGAAGGCATGGTTTTATCAGTTAAAATGTTTAATGAATTTGACTGTAATGAAGAGCAAATTAGAGTGCTAACTTCCACAATTCATGAAGGAAATATGGGGTTAGGTAAAATTATAAAATATATAGAACAGCAAGGTGCATGGATGCCGGTTCCACCAGGTAGTTTTGCAGGGACTTTGCTAAAAGTCGCTTGTGGTAAAAAATAGTTAATAAATATTTCCCACTAGATAGAACCCATTAGGATGAGGGTTCTTCTTAACAATAGCCAATGTACGTTCAATAAACTCATCTTCTGTTTCACCATCATGGCGTAAGTAATTATCATCGCCATATTGAAGCGAAGTTAGCTCAACCTGATATTTAACTACTAAAATTTTTTGCTCAAGTGGTGCTTTGGCTTCAATCCTGTTTAGCCTTTCCAGTAGTTTCATAGGAATTTTTCCTCAAGTAACTTAATTTTTAGCTCCAGGTCGTGCATTTCTATCATTTTGCCTACTTGGGTCAGCACATAGACTAAACGACTCCCATCGCTTGTCTCTATGCTCCCATTACGCATCCCGCGGTATACACTAGCCATCTCCAACCGCACATCGTTAATCGTAGAGAGGTCTATTTTCTTGGGGGTAGCTACCACCTTCCCACTAGCATTTTCAACCGTTACAGGGCTTTGTGTGACGCTTAAATCAATCATTAGGTAGCACCTCAATATAAAAAGGTTCTGCAATTGGTTCATACACAGATGCACCTTGATTTAATGACATCATTAGCTGCTTTGTACATGGGGGATTAATCTTCAATATTGCTGGAGACAGTCCATCAAACGTTATTCGCCACCAGCTTGAAACAGCTTCATCACTAGCTGAATTTACTATTTTTATAGGACTTGCTACATGCACTCCTGCTATACGTGCTATTCCTGATATGGCTAATGCCATCTGGATAGCATAAGTAGCGTGAATAGCAGTAGCATGGTTATCTTTATCTAAAGTATGCTTAAACATAATCACCCCCCAATAGCCCTGGATTTACTTTAATTATGTTTGTTCTGTCATCTAAAATAATTTTGATGCGGTTTGCATCCACCAATTCATTAAGCGCATCATTTAGTAACTTTTTATCTCTAATTGATGAATGTTGCCTAAGGTAGTTTTTTTGCACCATGTTGGCTTTATGGTCACGGCAATAACGCAGAATGTACTCATCTAACTTAATGGCACTATTAATATGTTCCGGAGTAGCAATCTGATTCAGGAAGCGTTTAGCTTCGTATAAGTGCCATGCAACCACCTCTATAGCGGCTTCCATAAGCTCTTTTTGGATTACACCTTCACTCTGCCATTCATAGAGATGGAATAATGCAGCTAAGCGAGCCGCATTGTCTGCAGCCTTGCTTGCCACATCCTTAGTGTCGGCCATATCACCGCCCAATCTAAGCTCCATTTCGACATCGTTGTGAAAATTTACCCATGCTTGTTTTGCATCATTACTAAAATCCAAGGTTATTGGGTTGATGCCATTAGCGTCATTAAGTAAGGGAATCCTATCCAATAGATTAGTTATGCGGTCATTAAATAACCTTAGCTTAGGCCATGCTTTAGGTGGTTCTTTGAATAATCTAGTGCCTTGCGTGCTGGTGGGCCATGCAATTAAGAATCTTGCTAAAAAACCTGTGCCTCTAGCTAAGCCTTTTGAGTTGTTAAAAAAGCTTCTCACCGTGTCGGCTTGGACAGCCAATCCCATGGTTAATCGTGCGTCTTGTACCCTGTAACTTTCGCTAGTGCGTCTATCAATAGTATGAGTTCCGCCATCCCATAAGACATTCAGCAAGGCCATGTTACGCATAGCACTATCCCCACTCATGCCATGACTACCAAAGACAATGCCCGCTTCACTTGATAAGACACCAGCACTTGGCCATTGTGATATAAGCGCATAACCTAATTGCTCTGGGGTTGCATCACCATAAATAAGCCTTGGCACTCTGACTGGCAACGGTTCATCATGTTTTAATTGCAATAATTGAGCAGTTAATGTGCTAGTGGATTTTTGCTGTTTAGCAGTCTCCTTAATCTTTTGCTTATGGCCTTCGTATTGCATTAGCCATGAATCGTATTCCACTTGATAGCGCTTAATGTCAGGCTTGGCCATCTCGGCTTGATTGGATTCCCATTTACTAATTGCGTTAGTGAAATGTTTATCTAAACTGGTTTTGCGTTCTCCACTTTCAGCAATGGCTAAGGTGAACAAGCTTACTGGGCCTGCAAGGCCTTCAGCACGACTTACATTGGCTATGTGTTGTGCAGATAATGACAACGCCGACAATGCACTACAAGCAGCTAAAGCTATAGGACATTGAACAAACTCAGTCACCTCACGAACCGCATCGCCTAAGTCACTTGGCAATGCATTTAATGGGTAAGGAAATGGTGTTTGTTCTGGAATTAAACTTACTGGAGTATCCCAATTCTCAGTTATCGGCATTGCTACTTGCACTCGTGCTATTTGTGCTATTCGGTCAGCATCAAAGGCGTTTATTACATTTGAGTTAGAAGCCATTTTTTGTGACCTCATAAGCGTGATTGATGCGTGAAGTGGCGAGCAGTAGTCTTTCTTTATCTGTCCTAGTGAGTTTTAAGCCTTTAGCCATATCGGTTGCATATATATAAACTAGAGTGGCTTCAAATTTAATAATGCCTAAAACATCCATGGCATAGAAGGGCTTCCTATCTTTTTTGAAATTACCCGAAGATTTATTTGGCATGATGTCAGCAAAGGTCAAACCAATTGCGCCCAATACATCGGCAGGGTCACACCCACCAAAGCAATGAAATAACACCCTATCGTCATCGCCTGTAATGGCTAGGCTGGGGCTTTTATCTTCATGGGCTGGGCATAGTGCTTTATATCTACCGTTACCAATAGATTGCACTTTTTTTAGTAAGGATAACAATGTGTTAAGTGGGCTTTTTGCCATTTTAAGACTCACTTTCTTGAGTATCAATCCAGCTTAAAAAGCCAGCATGGTTAATCAATACCTTTGCACCCACTCTGCGAATATGTGGGGCAAGGCCATTGCCTTTAATGATGCCTTTTGATGTTTTACGGTCAGCTGCGTTAAATACTAGATTGCGAATTGCAGAGGGGGTGAAAGCTGGCATTACTTGAGATAACAGTTTGACTGTTAGCCAGCTTATTTGTGGTGTTGTGTAGTTCATCGTGAAACTCTCCTGTTTATTCGGAGTTTCAGTTTCTCAATGCACTTAGAAGAAGCGTGGCTACTTCCTAATTCATTTTAGATTGTGTTTTTTTACTACATTTGATATTGCTTTTGAAGTTACGTTATATTCTCTAGCTAAAAGTTTAAGCAATCCATAAACGCTACCTTCTTTGATTCCTTGAGCATATGCTGCATTTATTGATTGTATTTGTGATGATGTTAATTTTCTTGGCTCTTTAGCACGCTTGCTTTGCTCTTTGCTATAACTTGAACCCATGACAGCTAAGCCCCCAGCTATATATCTCAGCCCTTCAATTTCACCTAATTCAACTGCATGACTGAGTATGAAAAGCCTTTCAATTTGATTCTGTAAGGATATTTCATATGAAATGTTAGGGGTGCTAACGCCATAGGGGGCATCTACCATCATCTTATATTCTTTAATCCATTTGATAATTTGATTTTCTGAATAATTATTTAATAAAGTATCTCTGGTTCGCCTAAATTCATTCTTGAAAGGCTCTGGCAACCATGAAGGCATCGCGCCCATAAGACCATTAAATGGCAAACTCTCTCTATGCTCTATGTCATCAAGTATGGAGCCAATTCTAGCTACGATTAAATCATCGTCATCATTCATATACATTTATCCAAATATCTTTTTATTCATGCGTTCTACTACGCTAGTGGTGTGGCCTTCGGATAAGTGGGCATATCGTTGCACCATTGCAAGGGTCTTATGGCCTAATATCTCGGCAATCTCGGCTAGTGTTGCGCCATTCATAGCTAATTCGCTGGCGGCACTATGTCTTAAATCGTGAAACTTAAAGTTAGTAATTCCTGCTACTTCTAAAGCTGTTACCCATGGTTTACGCAGCTCAGCGGGGCTGTCAGGATTATTGCCAGCAAATAATAGCTTGGTGTCAATTCTGCGTACCTTGTTGAGTTCCTTTAATACTTCTAGCGCATGGCCTGTAATGGGCAAGGCTCTGCGTTCGCCATTCTTTGTTTCGTGAAGGATTGCTCGACCATTTATTAAATCCACATCGTCCCATGTTAAATTCATTATTTCACCTTGGCGCGCACCTGTAGAAAGTGCCAGCACGGTGACGGCATATAGATAAGGGTTAGCGGATTCTTTACAGGAGGCTAATAATTTGGTGCGTTCTGCTTTAGTAAGAAAGCGGACACGACCACGAGGTTCTACCGGCTTGGTGACTTTCCGCATGGGGCTGTCGTCTAGCCATTGCTTTTCGTTTACGCCATAGGTAAGGCAAACAGATAAGGCTGCTAGATATCGCACTACCGTGGCATTTGTTCGTTTAGTGCCATTGGGGGTTAAGCCATTCAATAGGGTGTCTCTACATTCAGCAATCAAGGAAGGGGATACGTCAGCTAATGTATATCTGCCAATTTCAGATGACCACCATAATAATTGTGGCTTTTGGTTTCTTGAATTTTTAGGCTTCTTAGGTAATTCATATTTAATGTAGCTATCTATTAAATCTTTAAGTGTGTGCTTTTTAGCCTCAGTCGTTTTGAAGTGCCGCCCCTCTTTAATTGCGCTCTCAATAGAAGCTGCCCATGTATTGGCGTCGGTCTTTCTTTCAAAGGTTGCTGTTTCAACTGGGTGACCTTTAATGCGTACTTTTACGCGATAGGATACAGCGCCGTTTTCACTTATACGTTTCTCAATACTTGCCATTATGCCCGCCTATTTTTAACTGTAAGCAACACAATACAAGAAGCAACAATAAATAGCAATGCGGATATATAATCCGCTAATCTAAATAATATTTAATAATTAAATCAATGGTATAAGATTGTATAATTTTTATAAGGGGCAATTTTGGGGCAATAATGGTTAAAATGGGCCGATTTCTGGACAATTTTGCTTAAAATTTAATCAGCTTGGCTAGTGGGAATTAATGCGATATGGTTAGTGCTTAGAGGGCGATATAAAAGCTGTGGAAAGGGGTTTATTTATTTGAATTGTCCCGCCAGCGTCCCGTAGCGCAGACATAAAAAAAGCCCACATCGCTGTGAGCTTGATTTTATTGGTGGCCGAGACTGGAATCGAACCAGTGACACGCGGATTTTCAATCCGCTGCTCTACCGACTGAGCTACTCGGCCATACTACCTTTTAAGCCTTGCGAAAGTCGGTAAATATTCGCAAGCCGCGCATTATAGCAAACTTCTTATGCGTGTGACAAAAAAATCAAGAAACCCAGTTGGCTTTAAGCTGTGTGGCTTGCAGGAGATTTGATGACATTGAATTTGATGGATGCTTTAGCTAGCGCCCAGAAACCGACTAAATACATGGCGGTGTAAGCCATGTAGCTGGGTAGATAGTTCCAACCGTATTGCATGGTTTCTACTAGGCCATGGTTAGGAAAGCGACCAGAAAACAAGTAATAGGTTTGAGTGGAAATAACGAATGCCACCAAGGTTGACGCGAGTGCGGCCAAGCTAAATTTAAGGACGTCCAATCCATTAGCTTGCTTGCCAAGCCATACACCGGCAAACCACATGGCAGCGTAAGTTGGCAGCATGCCCCAATAGCCTATTGTTAAGCAAAAAGCCTGCAAACTATCAATCGCCGCTGCGCTAAAATCGATGGCGGTGGCCAGCACCACAAAGAAGACCAACCAAGCGGCCTTTCTTAAATACAAACCACCTATTAATAGCAATGCCAAACTGGCGTCAGGTAAAGCCACATGGGTTAGCACGTGGCTGCCACGGGTTAACAACATGAAGAAGGCAATCGCCGCTGCTATGGCTATGTGCTTGCTGGAGGTATCTTTAAAATTAAAAAGCATGGTTTGCTCCGTATCGAATTTGGGCAGTGTTAAATTTATTGTTAGGCATTATAGCATTCATCAAAAGACTTGGTTATTTGGCACGCCAAGCCAAGCTCACAAATAAGTTTGATCCTGGGGTGTTATAGGGAAGGTTTCCCGCTGAATTTAGTGCGAGTGCATAGTCCTTATTAAATAAATTATTGACTCTGCCTTGCAATGACCATTCATTGTTAATTTTGTAATCTGCTACTAGATTAACAATCATATAACCATTCATTTTTTGTGTATTTGACGGGTTGTTGTATCTTTCTGAAGATCCAATTAACTCGGAATTAAAATTCCAGGCGCCCCAATATTTGCCAAGATTTATGCTTCCGTGCCTATTCGCTCTAAAAGGTAACATTTTTTTAGTTTCAGAATTTTCTGGAGACTGGATATCTAGATTGCCATTAATGCTCCATCCATTAATGGAGGTAGAAGCAGCAATCGTGACTCCCTTTAATTCCGCTTTGCCAATATTGCCCATTTGATAATTGGGCGAACCGCTTGATAAAATTAAATCTGTAATTTTATTTTGAAACAAGGTAACTGAAGCAAGGGATGTTTCATTAGAGTATCTCAAGCTTGCTTCAATATTTTCTGATTCTTCAGGGTTGATATTTGGGTTTGCGCCCCATCCAGATGGAGCATAAACATCATTAAAAGTAGGTGCTTTAAATGCAGTGCCATAGCTTGTTGTCGCCCTCCAATTTGGATTGATTCTGTATCCGTACCCTAAATAACCCGTAGTGTTTTTGCCATACTGAGTACTATCTTCAAGGCGAAAGTTTGTTTGAATTGAGTGTGCTCCAATGTCTTTGAGATAGCCAAAATAATAGCCATTGGAATCTCGACTTTTACCTTGATACGCATAGCTTGTTTTTAAATCTTGCTCAAGCCTGTCATACGCTAATGTGAATGTGCCCAGAGTTAGCTCAAAATTATTTTGCCAAGAATATTGGTTTTGTATTGATTTTATGTACGACTCAGACCATGAATTAAACCAGTCTGAATACGATTTATCGTCGTATCGATCGACACCCTTACTGGCGGTTAAATTACTCGTCCAAATATCATTAATTTTGTTTTTGCTAAACAGGCTTAATGAGGTTTGCTTAGACTTATTTGTGTTATTAAATGCAATTGATGAGTCGTAGTCTATCTTACCCTTGCTATCAAAAAATCGAATTCCAAAGGAATTTCTTTCGTTAATATTGTATGAAATGCTTCCGTTTGCGGAAAGGTTTGAATACCCGTCTTTATCCTCTCTGGCATCATTGCTAATTCTTAGAGCTGAAAACCCGTCCGTTTCTTTGTTCGAAACGTTTATTGAGTAGTTAAGGCTATTATAAGAGCCTTCCATTCCAGCTTCGGCTGTTCTTGTGTTGTAACTGCCATAACCAATGGCTGCATTAAATTGCGGTGTCCCAGTACCTTGTTTAGTAAAAATTTGAATCACTCCTCCAACGGCATCTTGACCATAAAGTCCGCTTGCAGGGCCACGTAAAATCTCAATTCGATCAATTTGTGATAGTGAAATATTGCTTAAATAGGTTGTTCCAGCAGTAATGCTGTTAATTCTAACGCCATCAATTAGAACAATTGTTTGATTGGCATTAGCCCCTCGCAAATAAACAGATGCCAGTGAACCTGCTCCGCCATTTGAACTTATTTCAACTCCAGGTTGTTTTTGCAATAGTTCAATAAATGTGGATTGCCCTGCACGTTCTATTTCTTCACGGTTGATGACGGTGACATCGCCAATTACGTTTTCAGGGGATTGCGCCACTCGACTAGCAACGACGATGACGTCCTTTAATTGGATGTCTTCTGCAGCAAAAGTTAAGTTTGAAAATGCCAAGCCCAGTAGGCCGGCGAAGATGGTTTTTTTCATTATGATCTCCCTATCACACGCGTCCCCGCATGTGGTTTTTTATAAAACTAGGGAATACAAGGAAGACATGAATAAAAAAAGAAAGCGCGGTCAACCTAAATCGACGCCATAAAGCGCAGCCTTTGTTTACCGTCACCCCGCGGCATTTCCTAGCGTGCCTCAAAATGAGGCGTTGTCTTTAGGCCGGTCTCCGGGCTGGTGAGCTTGGGTTTTAAAACCCAACGTTTTGCGCCTTCCCAAGTATTGCCTTTTTCTATGGCTTCACTCAGTGGCGTAATGCAAAACGATTTGATTAAATCAAAAGCGCACTTACCGTTGCGGGGGCAGCATAGGCATTGTGTATTAAACGCACCTATTTCCCAGTTTCACCTTGTTTGTAGAAAACAAACAAGGCACCTATCAACAGGCAAAACTATAACTCGAAATCAATAGTTAGTGCTTGCTAACTTAATTTTAAGCTGGCTTACAAGGTGTTGTATTACTTTGAAAATAAGCCCTTACGTATTGACGGAAATCAATTTTTTCCATTATAGTGGGCGCATGGATGCCGACTTAAAAGCGCTGGAAAAAAAGCTAACGGGCTTAATTGCTCTTTGCACGGAGTTGCGCACTGAAAACGCACAGCTGCGCCAAGATTTAAACGCCAGCGTCAGCGATGCGACGGCATTGAAAGCGAACATGGCAAAAGCCAGCGATCGCATTGAAGCCTTGATGGAGACGCTGCCTTAAGGCGGCATAAGTAAGCCACTATGAGCCAAAGTAAAGCAGTCGATGTCAACATCATGGGTAGGGAATTTACGGTGTCTTGCACCGATGAAGAACGCCCAGGCTTAATCAATGCGGTGAATTTTCTAGATAAAAAAATGCGCGATATCCGTGATGGTGGAAAAATCATAGGGGTGGAACGCATCGCTATTATGGCCGCCTTGAACTTAGCCCACGAATTACTCAATACCAAAAGTGGCAGCGTGGATGTCGGCGACATCAAACGCCGAATCAGCCAAATGCAAGATCAAATTGATGGCGTTTGTGCCAGCAAATAATCCCAGCCTAAAGTTAAATCTAGCGTAAAATCCCCTCCATAGTTTTCCTTAAAAGGCAGCAAAATTTTAAGGTTAAAACGCAAGTAAAATTCACAGTTTTTAAAGTTTGTTCTCTGCGGTGCGGTTTAAGCTAATAATTCCTTGAACTAGTTTATAGCATCGGTTTTGGTCATTCGAGTGTTGTGCGCGCGCCCTAAATTGACGTTTCTTTTAAGAGCGTTTTGGTGGGTGTACCTAATGCATTCTAGGCTTTTACCACTTGAGCCTTTTTGGTTCAGGATGCTGGCTTAGGCTGTGTCCGTGGAGAACTCCCCATTGAAATCCAGGCAGACCCTAGCATAATTCGTGGTATTTCAAATCCGCTAAACTGACCACTTCCAAGCATTTTTCATGGCAGGCTTCCAATATGACCGGTGGCGCAAAGCCCGCTTCTGAGGCTTCTAACCAGCGTGCTGCGCACACGCACCAGCGGTCGCCGGCCATCAATCCAACAAAACCGTATTCTGGGCGTGGCGTGCTCAAATCGTTGCCGCGAGACATCGAGTAGGCTAAAAATTCATCGGTCATTTGCGCGCAAACGGTGTGGCTACCGCTGTCGTCTGCCCCGGTTTCGCAACAGCCGGTGCGGGTAAAGCCAGTGAGTGGATCGGCACTGCATAATTGTAGGGCTGTGCCCAATACGTTTTTATCGCTTGCTCTTGCCACGTTTATGCCTCGAAAATTCAGATGTTAAATGGGACTTATAGATTATCATAAGGCCTAACTGAGAAATAATTTGAGGAAAAATAAATGCGTTATTGGCTAATGAAATCCGAGCCCAGCGATGTGTCGATTGACGATTTGGCTGGCTTTCCCAATCAAACCGTCGATTGGTATGGCATCCGCAATTACCAAGCGCGTAATTTTATGCGCGATCAAATGCAGGTAGGCGATGGCGTGTTTTTTTACCATTCCAATTGCGATGTGCCTGGCATTGCTGGTATTGCGCGAGTCAGCAGTTTGGCTTACCCAGATAGGCTGCAGTTCATTCAAGGGCATAAGTATTACGATGCCAAATCCACCCCAGAGACCCCGCGCTGGTTGAATGTCGACGTGCAATTGGTTAAGAAAACTCGATTGTTAAGTTTGCAAGAATTGCGCACCTACCCAGAACTGGCCACCATGCGGATATTGCAACGCGGCAACCGATTGTCCATTACCCCGGTCGACCCCAAAGAGTGGGCGTTTATTTCAGAAAAATTAAGCGCATAAAAAAAGCCCCAAGGTTTGCACCTCGGGGCTTTTGATTAAGGGCTTAGGCTTACTTAATCGCTGTGTCTAAACTGCCCATGCTTTTTGGGTAAGTGACCACGCCCCAAGGCAGCTTTTTGTTTTCAATTTGTTGTGTCACTTCCAGTTTGTCCGCGTCGATCACCATGACCGCATCGGATTTACCGCAAGCCAATAAAATCTCTTTATCGTCTGGGGTGAAAGTAAAGTGCCAGCAACGGTTGCCAGTAGGAATGTCTTTAATTTTTTCATAGGTTTTTGCGTTATACACTTCCAAAGTTTTGGCTTTATTGGCGGCCACATAAATGCGCTCGCCTTTGCGGTCATAGGCAATGCCGTATGGGGTGGCGCCGGTGTCCACGGTACGCAAGACCTTGAATTTTTTATCCATGACTAAAAACTTATTACCGTATTCCAGTGTGGCTAAATAGGTTTTACCGTCGGGCGATACTTTGATGCCGCGTGGTCTGTCACCGTACTCATGGGTTTTAATGGTTTTTAACAATTTGCCAGTTTTCATGCTGTGCACAGTCACGGTGTTGTCGGCTTCGTTGGTCACAATCAGTTGTTTGCCATCTTTGCTAAATTCAATGCCTTCGGTTTCTGGGCCGCCAGTAATTTCGCGTATTTTTTTGCCCAATTTTAAATCGATGATACCGATGCGCGCCGGTTCTTTGTCGTCATCTTCGGCCTCTTCTTTAGCAGCGGCTAGTGCTTCGGCTGAGCCAGGTGCAGGTGGTGGGCCACCTTTGGCGCTGGGCTCGTAGGAAACAAAAGCGTAATGGCCTTTAATGCGAACAAACTCAGGATTCTGTCCGACTTTCACTTGGCTGATGACTTGATTAGTGGCGGTATCAATAATGGACACGCTGCCGTTTTCACGGGTGGCCACGACCAATAATTTGCCGTCTTCGGTGATGGCTATGCCGCGTGGTTCGTCGCCTTGCACGTCTATGTCGGCACCGGCTGTGTAAGTGTTTAAATCAATGACGGTGACGCCGCCTTTTTGATTGGATACGTAGGCTTTGCCTCGGTCAGTGGCGTGGGCGTGAACGGCCAGCGTCATGCTGACTGCGGTCGCGATAAGCAAGCTGCTTAATTTCATGGGTGGTTCTCCTAAAAAACAATGGGTATGGCTGAGCGTTGGTCCACGTCGGTAAGCTTATGGTTCAATGTGCACCATGCTGTTTTAAGCGAGAAACAGCTTGTAAGCTGGGT
Organism: Methylophilaceae bacterium; assembly: GCA_965601545.1. Lineage (GTDB taxonomy): Bacteria > Pseudomonadota > Gammaproteobacteria > Burkholderiales > Methylophilaceae > Methylotenera. The sequence goes on from OZ271845.1 coordinate 121,311, forward strand.
TATGCGTTTCATCCCAATGTGGGTAACCTAAATTATCTAAAAAGGCACTAAAAGCCGCCATGTCGTTAGGCGGAACTTGCATGCCCACCAAGACGCGGCCAAAGTCGGCGCCGTGGTTGCGGTAGTGGAACAAGCTGATGTTCCAATCGTGGCCCATGGTGTCTAAAAACTTCATTAGCGCGCCGGGTTTTTCCGGGAATTCAAACCTAAACACCACTTCATTTTTTGCCTGAGGCGCATGGCCGCCAACCAAGTGGCGTAAATGCAATTTGGCCACTTCGTTGTCGCTTAAGTCTAAAGTGGGTAAGCCTTGTGCTTGCAAATCGCTGACTAATTTAGCGGATTCTGCTGGGTCAGCGATGGCCACGCCGACAAATATGTGGGCAAATTTAGGATCGGAATAGCGGTAATTAAATTCGGTGATGTTGCGCTCGCCAAGCAGGCGGCAAAAGGCTTTAAAGGCGCCGGCTTGTTCGGGGATGGTCACCGCCAATACTGCCTCGCGCTTTTCGCCCACCTCAGCACGCTCGGCAATAAAGCGTAAGCGGTCGAAGTTCATGTTGGCACCCGAGGCGATGCCTATTAAGGTTTTGTCCCTTAAGCCATTGCGCTTGGCGTATTCTTTTATGCCAGCGGTGGCCAATGCCCCGGCGGGTTCTAAGATGCTGCGGGTGTCTTCAAACACGTCTTTGATGGCGGCGCAAATGGCATCGTTATCCACCACGATCATTTCGTCGACAAATTGTTGGGCCAAGGCAAAGGTGTGCTCGCCCACTTGCTTAACCGCGGCGCCATCGGCAAATAAACCGACTTGTTCTAGCATAACGCGTTTGCCTTGCTTGAGCGATTCGGTCATGGCTTCGGCGTCTTTGGCTTCCACGCCTATGACTTTTATTTCCGGGCGCACCGCTTTAACGTATGCGGCAATTCCAGCGAGCAAACCGCCACCACCGACGCAGCAAAATATCGCTTCTATCGGTTCGGGGTGCGCATTGAGGATTTCCATGGCGATGGTGCCTTGGCCGGCAATGACTTCGGGGTCATCGTATGGGTGCACAAAAGTCAGCTGTTCGGATTTTTCTAATTCCAAGGCCTTCACGTAGGCATCGGAATAGCTGTCACCAAACAACACCACTTCAGCGCCGCGCGCTCTAACCGCATTGACTTTAATGGCGGGGGTGGTGGTGGGCATGACGATGATGGCGCGGCATTTTAGTTTTTTTGCTGCCAGTGCCACGCCTTGTGCGTGGTTGCCGGCGGAGGCGGCGATGACGCCGCGTTTAAGCACGTCGCTGGCTAGGCTGGCCATTTTATTGTAGGCGCCACGCAGCTTAAAGGAGAACACCGGTTGCATGTCTTCGCGTTTGAGTAACACGCGGTTGTGTATGCGCGCGGATAAATTAGGCTGGAATTCTAATGGCGTTTTTTTCGCCACATCGTATACCTTTGAGTGCTCTATTTTATGTTTGTAATCTATGGTCATGGGCTATTTTTAAATGGCGCTTGTTTTTAAAACAACGGTCGCAGTGTATTATGCTGAATTGTTTGTATTATAAAGAAATTGCAGAGGATTTACTTAAAATGGCTTATACCCAAGACGAATTAAAACAACAAGTAGCCAATGCTGCCGTGGAATACGTAAAAGGCGGCATCATAGGCGTGGGCACGGGCTCAACCGCTAACTTTTTTATTGAAGAGTTGGCCAAAGTGAAACACAAAATTGATGGCGCGGTGGCCAGTTCAGAAGCGACGGCTCAGCGTTTGCGTGGCCATGGCATAGAAGTGTTTGATCTAAACAGCGTGGATGGCATGGACATCTATGTGGACGGTGCCGATGAAATCACCGAACACATGCACATGTTAAAAGGCGGCGGCGGCGCGCTCACTCGCGAAAAAATCGTGGCGGCTTGCGCTAAAACCTTTATCTGTATCTGCGATGAAAGCAAATACGTGCCGGTATTGGGTAAGTTTCCTTTGCCGGTGGAAGTGTTGCCCATGGCAAAAAGTTACGTGGCGCGTGAGTTGGTTAAATTAGGCGGCCAACCGGCTTTGCGTAATTTCACCACGGACAACGGCAACGTGATTATCGATGTGCACGGTTTGAGCATCAGCGACCCGGTTGCCATGGAAGCCAAAATCAACCAAATCGTCGGCGTGGTGACCAACGGTTTGTTTGCAGCGCGACCTGCCAATGTGTTGTTGTTGGCTACTGCTGAAGGCGTTAAAACCATTAAGAAATAATGCCTGATTGATGAAGGGCCAGGCATAAAAAAAGCGCTGATTTTCAGCGCTTTTTTATTGTTAACTTTTGATTGGCCTACTGCGGGACGTAACCCGTTGCCGTGTCGGCGCCTTCGCCGAAAAAGTATTTTTCCGTTTGTTCGCTTAGGTATTTGCGTGCGGAGGCATCGGCCAAACTCAAGCGATTTTCGTTAACCAACATGGTTTGTTGTTTAAGCCATGCGGCCCAGGCTTCTTTTGAAACTTGGGCATAAATGCGTTTGCCAAGTTCGCCTGGGTAGGGAGGAAAATCCATGCCCTCGGCTTCTTTGCCTAATTTAATGCAGTTTACTGTGCGTGCCATTTTCTTGCCTTAAAGAGTCATGTAAAACGCTATGATAACGCATGGTGTTAAGTGCGGCGAGTGTGCATGTTAATATTGCGTGTTTATTAAACTATAAAGTCTAAAAAATATGAATAAGATAGAAGAAAGTCCGTTCAAAGGTAAAACCGGCATCCCCCGTTTAATTAACGCTTTCGGCTATTCAGTGGATGGCTTTAAGGCGGCATTTAAAAATGAAGATGCGTTTCGCCAAGAATTATTTTTGGCAGCGGTGTTGGTGCCATTAGGCCTTTATTTGGGTAAAACCGGCGTAGAAAAGGCTTTGTTGGTATCGGTGGTGTTGTTGGTGCTGATTGTGGAGTTATTTAATTCCGCGATCGAGGCCGCAGTCGACCACACCTCCATAGACGTGCACCCACTGGCTAAGCGCGCAAAAGACATCGCCAGCGCCTCGGTCATCGTGGCACTGGCTATTGTCATTGGGGTTTGGGCTTTGGTCTTATTCGGCTAAGCCCGACCCATTTAGAAATCCGCCCGCAGGCCTATCAATACAGAGCGTTCGCCTGCTGGGGACAGGTCTTTTAAGAAGGACGTGTGCTCGCGTATCTCTTGGTTAAGCAAGTTGTTGGCTTTAGCAAACAATTCCACGTTTAACTTGCTGGGCAGTTTGTAAGTGGCCATGGCGCTGACATCGGTGTAGCCGGCCGTGGGCAATTCGTTTTCTGCCGTGCGGTTTTGCTTAAAGGCTTGCGTGACATTTAATCTGGCTCCCAAGGCGTTCTTTTGGTAATTCAAGCCCGCGCCTAAGCGCAAGGGCGTGATGCGCGGCAAGGCAGCTTTGTTATCAAGGTTGCTGGCACGCACGTAGTCACCGCGTAGGCTTAAATCCCAATAGTCCGCTAGATTGAATTTTCCTTCGGCCTCTAGCCCCTTAAAGCTGGCGGCGAAAGCAGTGAATTGGGCGATGGGTAAATCAGTTTCACTATCGGGTTCGCCTGTATCGAGCAAGCCTAAGAAGCGATTAAAGCGAGTGTAATACGCCCCAACACTGAATGAATTTTTAGCTTCCTTCCAACGGATTTGCGCGTCCACGCCGTTGGAGCGTTCTTTTTTAAAGTTAGGGTTGCCTACCTCGTATTGGTTAGTCGCTATGTGCGCGCCATCGGCATACAGCTCAAAGTAGCTTGGTGCCCGCTCGTTGTGGGACAGGTTGCTGGCCACCGACCAATGGCTGTCTATTGCGTATAGGCCGCCTAGGGCATAACTGTAAGCAGTAAAGTCTGCCGCTTGAGCAGCTTTATTTTTAACCTCCCAAGCGCTGGCATCCAATGCCGTGTGCTCAACCCGGCCACCTAAGCTGAGTTTTAATTGGTCTAAGCCCAATGCTTTTAGCGGCATTTCTTCATACAGGTAAACGGCGTGGCTTTTGGTGTGCACGTTAGGCACGAAAGCCTCATCGCCATTGGCTGCAAATCGGCTGTTTTGCAACTGCATGCCTAAGACGCCTTCTAGGTCGCCAAACTTAGCGTGGCCTAATTCAAGGCTGGCTTGCGATCCCTTATTGGTAAAGGTCGTGCCTATGGTACCGTCGTCAATTTCTTGGTGTTGGTAATCGGTATGGGCATAACGCATTTTGATGCGGCTGATGACGGTATTTAAATCACGAAACTCGGAAGCGATGTCCAAACGCTGGCTTTTCATGTCTATGCGCACGGCCTCTTCTGCAACGGTGCCGTAGTCGCTGTTAAAGCCTGAATACGAGCTGCCTACGTAGCCGTTATCAAAAGTGAGCGAGGCGCCCAATGCGCCGCCGTCTGAACTGGCGCTGCTGTTAATGAGTTTGCCGTGATTTTTTTGAAGCTTAGTGGGATCAGCCTGATTTTTGCGGTTGGAGACAGCAAAGCCGGGTATGTTCAGATCGTCGGTTTTGCGTTTGTAAGCATCGGCATGAATGGCGAACTGACCGTTGCCAACATCGACCACGGCCGCGCCATTGCGCTGATTATCCGGGCCACCCACGCGTGCTTCGGTGCGACCCAATATGCCGTTCACTGGCTCGGTAGGAATGCGGTGATCGATGGCATTCACCACCCCGCCTACCGCGCTGCCGCCATACAGCAGGGCAGCCGGTCCGCGCACCACATCAATTTGCTCTATCACCAATGGATCGATGGCCACGGCGTGATCAAAGCTTAATGAGGAGGCGTCTAAGATGCCCACGCCGTTTTGCATGATGCGCACGCGTTCTGCGTCCAAGCCGCGGATGACGGGCCGCGATGCGTTGGGACCAAAGCTGCTAGCAGCCACGCCTGGCAGGTTGTTCAAGGTTTCGCCTAAGGTGGCTGCACGGTTAAGGGATAATTCCCGTCCGCTTAATATTGACACGGGTAAGACCATGGCGTCCGAGCTTACGCCCAGTGGGTTGCCGGTAACCGCCACGTTGGATAACTCACGCTGTGTGATGGGTTCTGCCCAAGCCGATGCCATGGCCAGACTGATGGCCAAAGCCAGTTTATTCGGGCTTAAAAATGGGTGTGCTTTTGCGCGTTTAGGCGCAGTGTAAATAGTATGCATGATGGACCTCAAAAAATTAAAACAGCAGCATGGGCAGCAGCAAAGGCTGGCCATGGTTTAAAGGATTAAACGCTGATTTTTTGAGGTGGAGCGCGCGCTGCGTAAGCGCTAGGTGACTTACTTAGGGCGTTGAAATGCTGGGAGGCGTATAGGCTAAAGCTGGCATCAAAGTGCGCTAGGACAATGCCGTCTGGGACTATAGCGCCAGCCACTTGCGCGTAGCTTAAGCACTGCGCGCATGGCTCGGCGGCGGTTTTTTTATCCTGTTGACTGTGTTGCTTAAACTCGTTGGCATGGTTTATTTCGTGCGCAGCCAAGCCTATTTGCGTAAAAGCAAACAGGACGATGAGCGCGAAATGAACGGCGTAACGTTTTAACATGGGTTGATTATTGCATGAAATTTATAGCCGCACCAAGCTAGCCATGATGCGGCTTTTATCATTTAAGCAAAGTTGGCTGAGGCAAAATCCCAGTTAGCCAAGGATGCTAAGAACACTTCAACAAACTTAGCGCGGGCATTGCGGTAGTCGATGTAATAAGCGTGTTCCCAAACGTCTATGGTCAGTAAGGCTTTGTCGCCTGTGGTCAATGGGGTGCCAGCTGCGCCCATGTTGACGATGTCAACTGAGCCGTCGGCTTTTTTCACTAACCAAGTCCAGCCTGAACCAAAGTTACCCACGGCTGAGGCTTGAAAGGCTTTTTTGAACTCGTCAAACGAACCCCATTTTGCATTGATGGCATTGGCCAATGCGCCGCTTGGTGCGCCGCCGCCGTTTGGTTTCATGCTGTTCCAAAAGAACGTGTGGTTCCAGATTTGTGCAGAGTTGTTGTATATGCCGGCGCTGGATTTTTTGATGATGTCTTCTAGGCTGGCATTTTCAAACTCGGTACCCTTAATCAAGTTGTTTAAATTGGTTACGTAAGTTTGGTGGTGTTTGCCGTAATGGAAATCCAAGGTCTCTTCAGAAATGTGCGGTGCTAAAGCAGTTTTAGCATAAGGCAGTGCGGGTAAGCTGTGTTCCATGATTCATCCTTTAAGGGTCATTTTTAGGTAAAAAATTGCTATGCGTTATTTTGCCATAATAACAGGGTAATTTAGTAGGGTATTGCTATTTTTTCTTGGCACGCGGGTGGGCTTGGTCGTAGACGCTGGCCAAATGCTGAAAATCCAAGTGGGTATAAACTTGAGTGGTGCTGATGTTGGCGTGGCCTAGCATTTCTTGCACGGCGCGTAAATCTTGGCTGGATTGCAAAACGTGGCTGGCAAAACTGTGGCGCAACAAATGCGGGTGCACGCTGCTGCTCATGCCTTGCTTGATCGACCACTGCTTGACTCGGTATTGCACCGCGCGTGGGCTAATTCGTTTGCCTTGTTGCGTGACAAATAAGGCATCCGCGTTGCTGTCGGCGATGCGCAGACTGGCGCGCTGATTTAACCAAACTTTGATGGCCTCACTGGCGTGACTGCCCATGGGCACGATGCGCGTCTTATTGCCTTTACCGGTTACCGTGACCGTGCCGGCGGAGTAGTCAATCATGGCACAGTCTAAATTGACCAGTTCGGCCAAGCGTAAACCAGAGGAGTAGAACAATTCTAAAATGGCATGATCGCGTTGAGCGAGCAAGTCGTCGCCCTGTATGGCTACAAATTTTACCGCTTGGTCGGTGGACAAGGCTTGCGGCAAAGTCTTGGCCGATTTGGGTGCGCGTAAGCCTATCACTGGGTTTTGTTGGTAGCCCTGCTGGTGGACTAAGTAATTGAAATAGCCACGCCATGCCGACAGGGCGCGAGCTATGCTTTTGCCGCTCAAGCCGCGGCTGTGCAAGCTGGCGATGAAGCGGCGTATGTGCGCGCTTTGTATTTGCGCTAACTCGGTGTCGCCTAGTAAAGACTCCAATAATTGCAGGTCTCTGGCGTAGCTTTTTAGCGTGAGTGCGCTGAGCCCGCGCTCAAAAGTCAGGTGTTGCAGGTAGTCTTTAAGGTGACTCACTGGCAGGTGGCAGCTCGCTAGAGATGAGCGGCCACAGCCGCACTGACCAAATCGCCTATGCGTTGTAAATACAAGGAACCCATGTCGGCTTTAAAGCGGTCTGGGTCTTCTGTAGCTAATATGAGTACGCCGTAAACCTGTTTTTCATCGCTAAGTGGAATAAAGGCGAAAGATTGCAAGGACTCTGGCACCAAGCCGTCGGCCGATGCTGGCTTTTCACCGCAATGTGGCAGGCTTAATGCGCTGACCCAGTCTTGAAACGGGCTGGACACGGCGCTAAATAATTTATCTTGGGCTAGCGCTGGGTCGCTGGGGGCTTGCCAAATTAATAGTTGGCTGTGCGACACGGCAAAGATGTCCTGCATGCTTTGCGCCAGTAAATTGTTTAGGCCCTCTAAGCTAGGGCTGGCAAGCAGCTGAACGCTAAATTGATGGACATGACCGCTGGTTTTGTCGTTTTGTTCGGCGTAGGCAATCAGTTGCCCCATCTTACTTTCCATCACCCGTATCTTGTCGCGTTGCGCCAATTGCTGGCGTTCGGTCAGGGAAATCGTGCCATTGCCGTGTGGGCTGGGAAGAAACATTTCCGTGAGCAAGTGCGCGTGCTGTTCAAAAAATTGCGGGTGGCTGCGTAAATAGCGGCTGACTTGTTCGGCGTACAACGGGTCTTCTTGATCTTGTTGCATGGTGGTCCTTGAGGAGCGCTAATGGGTTGTCGTTACTTTAGCTTATTGTGATGCTGCCAGTAAATACCGTCACGGCCGGGCCCGTCATCATGACCGCTGAGTCGCCGCCTTGCCAGGCAATGGACAGTTCGCCGCCACGGGCGCTCACCTTGACCGGCGATGTTAATTGGCCGGATTGGATGCCGCTGACCACAGCCGCGCAAGCGCCGGTGCCGCAGGCTAAGGTTTCGCCACTGCCGCGTTCAAACACCCGTAATTTAATCTGCTGTGGGTTAACGATTTGCATGAAGCCAACGTTGACGCGTTCAGGGAAGCGCGGATGCACTTCAATTTGTAGGCCCAATTCGACCACTGCGGCCGTGTCGACATTATTCACTTGCAGAACCGCATGCGGGTTGCCCATGGACACGGCGGCTATTTGCAGCGTTTGCTCACCCACTTGCAGGGCGTATTGGACTGCTTGCGCATCGGCAATAAAAGGGATGTCGGACGGGGCCCATTTAGGCTTGCCCATGTTGACGGTGACCAAGCCATTGTCTTCTAAGCAAGGGTGTATGATGCCGCTGGCGGTTTCTACTGAGATGGTTTTTTTGTTGCTCAAACCCTGCTCGGCGACAAAGCGCACAAAGCAACGTGCACCGTTGCCGCATTGCGCCACTTCGCTGCCATCGGCATTAAAAATACGGTATTTAAAATCCGCTACGCTGGACGATTCGACCAATAGCAATTGATCAAACCCGACGCCGAATTGGCGATTGGCTAATTGTTGGATTTGTTGCGGGCTGAGATGCACGGTTTGATGGATGGCATCGATGACCATGAAGTCGTTGCCGGCGCCCTGCATTTTGCTAAAAGATAATTGCGTGGATTTAGAATTCATAAGCTTTATTATAAATTGATAGTGGGTGCCGGCTATTTTTTATTGCAATATTTTAGTCTTAATATTCAATACTTAGGTAGAATGCTAACTCGGTAATTGACCTGATGATCATGCTTCAGCCTTTAGTATGAAAATCATTTCATTTTTTTTAGTTTACTTTTCAAGGCGCACAAATGAACGACTATCTTTTTACTTCAGAATCCGTTTCTGAAGGTCACCCAGACAAACTCGCAGACCAAGTATCCGACAGTATTTTAGACGCGATATTAGAACAAGACCCCACTGCCCGTGTTGCAGCAGAAACCTTAGCCAACACCGGTTTAATTGTGCTGGCAGGTGAGATCACCACCACCGCTAACGTGGATTACATCAAAGTAGCGCGTGAGACCATCAAACGCATAGGCTACGACAACACCGACTACGGCATAGACTACAGAGGTTGTGCGGTATTGGTGGCTTACGACAAACAATCCCCCGACATTGCCCAAGGCGTGGACGGTGCGCAGGACGACCCATTGGACCAAGGCGCCGGCGATCAGGGCTTGATGTTTGGCTACGCGTGCGATGAAACGCCGCAATTGATGCCATTACCGATTTGGTTGTCGCACCGCATCATGGAGCGTCAAGCGCAGTTGCGTAAAGACGGCCGTTTGCCTTGGTTGCGTCCGGACGCCAAATCGCAAGTCACCATCAAATACCAAGACGGCAAAGCCAGCGCCATTGATACCGTGGTGGTGTCAACCCAACACGCTCCGGAAATGGAATTAAAAGACATACGCGAAGCGGTGATAGAAGAAATCATCAAGCCGACCTTGCCTAAAGAATTGATTAAGGGCGACATCAAGTTCTTGGTTAACCCTACTGGCCGATTTGTGATTGGCGGCCCACAAGGCGATTGCGGTCTAACCGGTCGTAAAATTATCGTCGATACTTACGGTGGTGCGGCGCCTCATGGCGGCGGTGCTTTTTCTGGCAAAGACCCTTCTAAAGTAGACCGTTCTGCGGCGTATGCTGGCCGTTATGTGGCGAAGAATATCGTGGCGGCCGGCTTGGCTTCGCGTTGCTTAGTGCAAATTTCTTACGCGATTGGGGTGGCGCAACCTACCTCCATCATGGTCGAGACCTACGGTACCGGTAAGGTATCCAATGAAGTGCTGACCGCCTTGGTGCGCGAACACTTTGATTTGCGTCCTAAAGGCATAGTGAAGATGCTTGATTTACTGCGTCCTATTTACACTAAAACCGCTGCTTACGGCCATTTTGGCCGTGACGAACCGGAGTTTACTTGGGAAGCGATAGACAAGGCTGCGGCCTTAAAAGCTGCTCTTTAAGTTAAGTTTGAAACAGTAAAAAGCCTTGCCGCTAGCTGCAGCAAGGCTTTTTTATTGGCTTTACGGAAAATCATGAGTTAGCGAAAATGAGCTTGGAAGGACAAACAATCTCTCGTATAATGCCAGCCATTCCGAGGAGCGTTGCGAGAGTCCTTCTCCCAGGCTCGGAACAGGTTAGAACGACGCTCACCTTATTAACCGTGCCGGGCACGGGATACGGGTGAGATAAGCGTACAGCCTCTCTAATTAAATACCCTTTCCCTCCGGTCACATATTCAAGGAAATTGAACATGAATGCTGTGACTGCTGATGTTAAAAATACAGTAAAAGATTACGTGATTGCCGATATCGGCTTGGCCGCATTTGGCCGTAAAGAAATCGCCATTGCCGAAACCGAAATGCCAGGTTTGATGGCTATTCGTGAAGAGTTTGCCCTAATTCAACCGCTTAAAGGCGCGCGCATTACCGGCAGCTTGCACATGACCATACAAACCGCCGTGCTTATCGAAACGCTAAAAGATTTAGGCGCGGAAGTGCGTTGGGCCTCATGCAATATTTATTCTACCCAAGACCACGCTGCGGCAGCGATTGCTGCTGGCGGCACGCCGGTATTTGCGGTTAAAGGCGAAAGCTTGGCCGACTATTGGGATTACACCCACCGTATTTTTGAGTGGAGCGACGGTGGCTACACCAATATGATTTTGGATGACGGTGGCGACGCGACTTTGTTGTTGCATTTAGGCACCCGCGCCGAAAAAGATTTGTCTTTGGTAGCGCATCCGACTTCAGAAGAAGAAGTGTGTTTGTTCGATTCCATTAAAGCCAAACTAAAAGTCGATCCAACTTGGTATTCCGTGCGTTTGGCTAAAATCATAGGCGTGACCGAAGAAACCACCACCGGTGTGCATCGTTTGTATCAAATGCATAAAGAAGGCAAATTGGCCTTCCCTGCAATTAACGTGAATGACTCGGTGACCAAATCCAAATTCGACAATTTATACGGTTGCCGTGAATCCTTAGTGGACGCAATTAAGCGTGCTACGGACGTAATGATCGCCGGTAAAGTGGCGGTAGTGGCTGGTTACGGCGATGTGGGTAAAGGTTCTGCACAAGCTTTGCGCGCCTTGTCTGCGCAAGTTTGGGTGACCGAGATTGATCCTATTTGTGCCTTGCAAGCTGCCATGGAAGGCTACCGCGTGGTGACCATGGATTACGCCGCGGAACACGCTGATATTTTTGTCACCGCAACCGGTAACTACCACGTGATTACCCATGAGCACATGGCTAAGATGAAAGACCAAGCCATTGTTTGTAACATCGGCCATTTTGATAACGAGATAGACGTGGCTTCATTGGAAAAATACGAGTGGGATGAAATTAAACCGCAAGTGGATCACGTGATTTTCCCTAACGGCAAAAAAATTATTCTGTTGGCAAAAGGTCGCTTGGTCAATTTAGGTTGCGGTACCGGCCACCCAAGCTACGTCATGAGTTCTAGCTTTGCTAACCAAACCATTGCGCAAATTGAATTGTTTACGCAAACTGCTAATTACCCGGTGGGTGTGTACACCTTGCCTAAGCACTTGGACGAGAAGGTGGCGATCTTGCAATTGCGCAAATTGAATGCCCAATTGACCAGCCTAACCGATCAACAAGCGGCTTACATCGGTGTGCAAAAGCAAGGTCCTTTTAAACCGGACACTTACCGTTATTAGAAAACGCAGCCGGATTTTCGGCTAGCGTTTTGTTATCACCCGTTGTGGTTAGAAAACGCAGCCGGATTTTCGGCTAGCGTTTTGTTATCAGGTTTTACTGATTAATTAAGGGGCGTGCTAGCATGAGATTATTGTTGGGCTGGATTTTGAACGCCTTGGCGCTGTTAGCCGTGGCCTACTACGTGCCCAACATTCATGTGGCCGATTTTACTACGGCTTTGCTGGCAGCGCTGGCCATAGGTTTGGTCAATCTATTGCTTAGACCTATCTTGGTGCTGCTCACTTTGCCCATTACGTTGCTCACTTTAGGGCTATTTTTATTGCTGATAAACGGCGTATTATTTTATGCCGTGGGCAATGTCTTGCCTGGCTTTGAAGTGCAAACCATACGCGCCGGTTTGATCGGTGCTTTGCTATACAGCGTGCTGGCTTGGTTGTTAGGCGCCATAGTGATAGACGATAAAAAAGACAAATAAATGAACAGCTACGCATACAGCTTTGAGTTTTTCCCGCCTAAGACTGCAGAAGGCATGGCGACCTTGCGCGACGCCCGTGCAGAGCTGGCCAAATTCAATCCCGAGTTTTTCTCCGTGACCTTTGGGGCGGGCGGTTCAACGCGCGACCGAACCATGGAAACGGTGTTGGACATTCAGCAACAAGGCTTGCCAGCTGCACCGCATATCTCCTGCATTTCTTCCAGCAAGGAAGAAATTCGTGGTTTATTGCAAGCTTACCAAGCCAATGGCATCAAGCGTTTGGTGGCCTTGCGCGGGGACCTGCCGTCAGGTGAAGTGAGTACGGGTGACTTTCGCTATGCATCGGAATTGGTTGCCTTCATACGCGCTGAAACCGGCCAACATTTTCACATCGAAGTGGCGGCCTACCCAGAGTTTCATCCGGAAGCGAAAAGCCCGGCGGCCGATGTATTGAATTTAAAACGTAAGATCGATGCCGGTGCCAATTCGGCCATTACCCAATATTTTTATAATGCCGATGCCTATTTTCACTTTATCGATCAGTGCGCGGCGGCCGGTATCAATGTGCCTATCGTGCCAGGCATCATGCCTATATACAACATCACGCAACTGGCACGCTTTTCCAATGTGTGCGGCGCGGAAATTCCTAGGTGGTTAAGACTGCGCTTGGAAGAATACGGCGATGACATGCCATCATTGCGGGCCTTTGGCATAGACGTAGTGACGGATTTATGTGAAACCTTAAGGGTGTTTGGCGCGCCCAGTTTGCATTTCTACACCTTGAATCGTGCCGGTGTGATTGCCAACATCATAGGCAATTTGCACGATTAAAGCAGTGCACATGGCGGCCTTGTTAGGCGGCCATTGCGCATGTTAGGCATAAAAAAACCGACCAGCGCTTAGTGCAGGGTCGGTTTTTCTGTTTGGTTTAAGGCATCTTCAATAAACAAGTAATCTCTGGTTTTATCTGCGCCGGTTTTTCCTGCGCCCCAGGTCGTCATTAGTACGATCCAGCGCATTTCTTCTATATTGATTTTAAGTTGCGACAAGTTCATGGCCAGGTCCAGCACCAATTCGCGCTGGGCGGTATTGAGTATATTGGCTTGGGTTAAAAATACGACCAGCCCTAAACTTTCAGCGCTGATTTTTCTGCGTTCGTCCTCAGTAAAAATGCGTGTGCTATGCGACTGGGCTTTGCTATAAATGTCGCCTTGCTCGGTCATGCGTTCCAGCTCATTAAACCAATTGAACGCACTGTTGATATCGTATTCCGCAAACCCTGCTGCCGACAGCTCTTTTGATAAGGTGTCTTGGTCAGGTCTAAACTGCGTGTCTATGTAGTTTTCAAACATATAAACCAATACTTCAAACATGATGTTGATCCTTAAGAAATGTTATTTTTTAATTAAGTGAGGTGGTTTATGCATCCATCTAAAATGACTAAATCGTCAACTACACAATCTGTTGGTATTGTCCGCCAGCTAGGCCAGTGATTCTCCCTTCTAATTCCAATAGTGTGAGCATGGATGAAAGTGTGCTGACCGTCAAGCCAGTCAATTGCACTAAAGTTTCGATAGAAATAGCGTCATACGCCATGGCATCCAACAGCTTTTGCTGGTCCTGGTTGGTCGGTGAATTTGCTTCCGCTAGCGGTGTGCTGACGGCTTTGCTTAAATTTAATTCTTCGACGATGTCTTGCAAACTGTCGACCAATTTCGCCCCTTGTTTAATCAGTTGGTGGCAACCTTTGGCCAGTGGCGAATGAATGGAGCCGGGTATGGCGAACACTTCGCGACCTTGTTCGGCACTTAAGCGCGCGGTGATTTGCGAGCCGCTTTTTAGGTTGGCTTCAACCACTAGGCAGCCCAAGCTGAGGCCGCTAATTAGGCGGTTGCGCCTGGGGAAATTTTGCGGCTTGGACAGCGTGCCCAGGGGGAATTCAGAAATAATTAATCCACTGCTAGCAATCTGGTGCGCCAGATCTCGGTGCTGGGCAGGGTAGACCATGTCCAATCCGGTGCCCACCACGGCGATGGTGTCGCCCTTGGCTTTGAGTGCGCCGCGGTGGGCGGCCCCATCTATGCCTAAGGCGAGGCCGCTGACTATGCATAGCCCGTGCTCGGCCAAACCTTGGGCAAACGCCTCGGCATTTTTTTCACCTTGTACCGAGGCATTGCGACTGCCAACAATGGCGATGCTTAATTTGTTGAGTAGGGCGAGATTGCCTTTTGCATAGAGCAAGGGCGGCGGATCGGCGATTTCTAGTAAGGCTTTAGGGTAGTCGGCATCGGCCAGCGTGACCAGGTGATTGTTGGCTTGCGCTAGCCAAGTAAGCGTATCTTGTAGGCCAGTTTGATCGACCCCTTGCCCTATCTCTAGGGCTATTTTTTCAGACACGACTGCCCTTAATTCTTTGAATTTTTTGCGGTAAATTTCACTTGGACTGCCAAAGGTTTTGAGCAATTGGCAAAATGTTTGGCAGCCTAAGCCTTCTATCTGGCTTAAGCTAAGCCACTGTAATTTTTCCAGTATGGCGGCGCTGTCATCCATGGCCTAAGCTCACTTTGGGCTAAGCACGCTGTCCAGTTTGTTGACCGGTTCGCTGGCTTGCATGATGAGCGCGTATGACACGCGTTCAAATACGCGAAACACCATCAGCACGCCTATGCGCTCATCGGGCAATTGTATCTGCTTGTTGGCTTGCTTTGCTTGCGGGTTTTTGATGGCACGACCAGCCCTATTGATGCTTAGCACGTGACCCAATTCCAGCCCCGCCTCGGCGCCACGGTTGATGGCGACAACGCTAAGCGGACCGGCTTCTTCCACGCCGCTGTAGATGCTGATGATGCGTCCAGCAATGGCGGTTTCAGGGGCGTGCGGCACGAAGTTAGTTAGTGCTTGCTCAGGTGGGCGAACCAGCAATCTGTCGCCACTGAATACTTCCTCGTTGGCCGAGACTATTTCTGCGCTGGCCGGTGTGCCGTATTGCTTGACCAAGGCCTCGCCTAAATAGCGCGCTTCTTGACCCAACACTTCCTTGCTGTCTGGGTCGATTAGGTTTTCGCTGTCGCGGACTATCTGCCAATCTGGCCCATCCTCGGGCATGATGCTGTCTACATAAATGCGCGTGCCTGGGCTTAGCACCAAGCGTTCGTCTTGTGCGGCTAAGATGCGCGCTGAGTTAGCTGCGGCGCCTTTTTCGATGACCGTAGCTTGATTTAAAAATGGCTTAATGGCAGTTAGGTTGAGGCTGGGAATGGCGGCTTGCGCCAGTGGTTCTACCTGCACGCCTGGCTCCAAGGTGACGCTCTCTAGCAGCAACTTTAATTGTGGGCTACCACTGGACATGTCTAGGTAAACGACGTTGCCAGGGTAAATCAAGTGTGGGTTTTTTATTTCACTGCGATTAAGTTGCCAAACTTTTGGCCATTGCCAAGGGTCTTTTAGGAATTGGCCAGCAATGCCCCACAAGGTGTCGCCTTTAACCACAACATGACGATCAGGATGCTGCTCATTTAACAGAATTTCATCGGCCAAGGCAGTTAAGCTTATGCAACAAAACAGCAGCAGCGTTATAATGTGGCGTAGCATACCGAGCAACCTTAAATGAAAAACAGTGAGCTCAAGTATACGATTAAATGGCCGCACTGAACCAGCAAAAGCGGTTTTAATTTCGCCCATTTAAGCGCCAGCCCCGTGCGCGCAGGGCGGCATTTTTGAAAGAAAAAAGAGTTTTTTATGGCGATTTTAGACATACTCCATTACCCCGATGCTAGATTGCACACCGTGGCGAAGCCGGTCAAAGCCGTCGATGCCAGCATCAAGCGTTTGATCGATGACATGGCGCAGACCATGTACGATGCGCCCGGCATAGGCTTGGCCGCCACGCAGGTAAACGCCCACGTGCAACTGATTTTGATTGATATCAGTGAAAGCAAAGACGATTTATTGGTTTTGATTAACCCTAAGATTACCGAGAGAAGTGGCGAACAAGATTATGAAGAGGGCTGCTTGTCTGTGCCGGGTGTCTACGACACGGTTAGGCGCGCGGACCGTGTCACGGTGCAGGCTTTGGATAGAGACGGCAAGCCATTTACCTTAAAGGCCGAGGGCTTGCTCAGCGTCTGCATACAGCATGAAATGGACCACCTGTTAGGCAAGGTATTCATCGAGTATTTGTCCCCGTTAAAACGCAATCGCATTAAAAATAAAATGCTCAAACAACAGCGTGATCGCTGATTTTTTAGGCCTAAGTCCCCTACTATGAAACTCATTTTTGCTGGCACGCCAGACTTTGCCGTTCCCGCCTTGGCGGCCTTGATCGCCGCCGGTCATGACATTGTTATGGTCTTAACTCAGCCGGATAGGCCGGCAGGGCGGGGCATGAAATTGAAAGCCAGCCCAGTGAAAGTGCTGGCTGAGCAACATGGTTTAACGGTCTTTCAACCGCTGACATTAAAAGACCCGCAAGCGCAGGCGCGCATCGCCGAGGTGCAGGCCGATGCCATGATAGTCGCGGCCTATGGCTTGATTATTCCCGACGCCACCTTGCATGCCACGCGTTATGGATGCTACAACATTCACGCCTCCTTGTTGCCGCGTTGGCGTGGCGCTGCCCCCATACACCGTTCCTTGTTAGCAGGCGATCAAGAAACCGGTGTGACCATTATGGAGGTGGTGGCAGCCCTGGATGCCGGCGCCATGGTCAGTCGAGGGGTGGTGGCGATCAAGGACAGCGATACCACGCAAAGCTTGCACGACACCTTAAGTCATATAGGCGCCACATTGATGGTGACGGCCATGGCCGACTTGGAAAAAGATGGCGGCTTAGCCGCCACTGCCCAAGATGAAAGTTTGGTGACTTACGCGCACAAATTAGACAAAGCCGAAGCGGCCATAGTTTGGCAGCAATCTGCGGCAGCCATTTCTCGTCAAGTGCGGGCGTTTAACCCTTTTCCAGTGGCGCAAAGCCAGCTAAAAGAACACACCTGTCGCATTTGGATGGCCACAGCCGAAGCCGGCCAAGCTCAGCCTGGTGAAATCGTCGGCGTGCACGATGGCATCCTGGTGGGATGCGGCGAGGGTTTGTTGCGCATCACCGAATTGCAAGCACCGGGCGGCAAGCGCATGCCTGCCGCGTCTTTCGTGCAAGGCCATAATTTGCAGTTGGGTGATCGTTTTACGGCTTAGCATGACTGCCCGCCCATTTTGCCTGTGCAGGGATTAAGTTCCTGGTGCAGGCTTTATCAAGTAAAATCTGCTAAGCTTTAACCGACTTAAACTCAAGAAAGCGTCCTTTGTACCTATCCCAACAAATTGCGGCCCATGCGGTCAATCTCGTGCTATCAGGACGCAACCTCACCTTAGCCTTGCCGGCAGCCTTAGACAGCCATCCCAATGCTACTGCGCAACAACGTGGGGCGGCGCAGGACTTAAGTTACGGCACCTTGCGTTTCTACGGTGAAATCGATGCTTACCTCATACAGTTGCTGGAAAAGCCCTTAAGCGATGACCGCGTGCATGCCATTTTATTGGTGGCACTCTACCAATTGCTGCACGATAAAGCCGATGCCTTTACCGTTGTCAATCAAGCCGTGCAAGCGGCGAGCCTACTCAAAAAGCCTGCGCCTAAAGCCTGGGCTAAGGGCTTGGTGAATGCCATCTTGCGTAATTTTTTACGGCAACAAACCCAGTTGGCCAGCCGCGTCGCCAGCAAAGAAGCGGCGACCTACTCCTACCCGCAATGGTGGATAAACAAACTCAAAGTGCAATACCCCTTGCATTGGCAGAGCATTTTGCTTAATGGCAACCAGCACCCACCCATGACCTTACGCGTCAATTGCAAAAAAATCAGCGTGACGGATTACCAACAATTATTAACTCGACAAGGCATAGAATCCGAGCGCCTGGGTGGCCAAGCCTTGGTTTTGAGTAGGCCGGTGGCGGTAGAAAAAATCCCCGGATTTAACGACGGCGTGGTGTCGGTGCAAGATTACGGTGCGCAATTGGCGGCGCCGTTGTTGGCTGCAGAAGCGCAGCACAAGGTGTTGGATGCGTGTTCTGCGCCTGGCGGTAAAACCGGCCACATATTGGAATTAGGCTGCAGCGATTTAACCGCCTTGGATAGCGACCCCGGTCGCTTGTTACGAGTGGAAAGCAACTTGCAACGCTTGCAATTGCAAGCCAAGGTAATGGTGGGCGATGCCGCCTCCAGCGACTGGTGGGACGGCGTGCCGTTTGACCGAATCTTGGCCGATGTGCCTTGCACGGCTTCAGGCATAGTACGCCGTCATGTCGACATTAAATGGTTGCGCCGCGAAGCCGACGTGGCCTCCTTTGTCGCGCAGCAAGCTAAAATTCTGCCCAATTTATGGCAGATGTTAGCAAAGGGTGGTAAATTACTTTATGTAAGCTGTTCGGTTTTTAATGAAGAAAATCAAGGGCAAGTGGACGCATTTTTAAAAAATAATGCCGATGCCAAGCAATTGGCAGTTGATGTCAGGGCCGTTAGCGGTGCCGATAACGTGACCCATTTGCATGGCCAGCTTATTCCCTCTGCCGCGCACGATGGTTTTTTCTATGCCTTATTGCAAAAAAATTAAGCTCTTTTTCTTTGCCTTTTTCTTTGCCTTTTTTTCCATGGCAGGGTTTGCGGCGACCAGCAGCATGTCCGTCAAAAGTGCCGAATTAAAAGCACAAGAGGACGCGTATTTGCTTAATGCGGATATCGATATTAAATTTAGCAGCGCGATAGAAGACGCCATTAGCAAGGGCTATACCTTAAATTTTATTATCGAGTTTCAGTTGGCCACGCCAAGAAAATATTGGTTTGATGACGAAATTGCCACCGTGACGCAACGCGTTAGCTTAAGTTACCATGCGCTCTCCAGACAGTTTTTGCTGGTGCGCGGCGAGCAACAAAAAACCTTTGTGCGTTTGGATGAAGCCATCGATGACTTGTCCAGCATCAGCGACTTAAAAGTATTCAGCAAATCCCAAGTAGAAAAAGGCGAGTCCTACAAGGCCGGCTTTTTAATGCGCTTGGACACCAAAAAATTACCCAAAACACTGCAGGGCGATGGCCTGGTTTCGGAAGAGTGGACCATGACCACACAGCGTTTTGAATGGCAACCGACTTTATTCAAATGAAACAGCCGGCACGATGAAGTTCATAGTCTTACTTAGCGCCACCTTAGGCGCCTTCTTGCTTTACTTGCTGTCAAACGCCAGTGCCAATACCGCTGCCTCCGGCGAATACTATTCCTTGTTGGTGGCGTTGAATATTCTATTGGCAGCCTTTCTAATCGGCGTCATAGGCTATCAAGTGTGGCGTTTATTCAAGCAGATTCGCAGTGGCGTAGTGGGCAGCCGTTTTACCCGTCGATTGTTAATGAGCTTTGCCATGATGGCGCTGATTCCTGGCTTAATCGTCTACTTGGTGTCGGTTAATTTTTTAACCCGATCCATAGAATCTTGGTTCAATGTCAAAGTAGAGGCCGCGCTGGAAGGCGGCTTAAACCTAGGCCGCACCGCCTTGGACATCATGCTCTTGGACGTCAAAGAAAAAGGCGAGAACATGGCCAGCACCTTGGCCTTCCAGCCCGCCAACAGCCGCTCTATCTTGAACGATTTACGTGAAAAAAGCGGCATTCGGGACGTCACCTTATTGACCGTGCAAGGCCGAATTTTAGAAGTGTCGAATAGCGATGCCACCTCGATCTTGCCGGAATTGCCCAGTGTCGCCCAACTAAGGCAAGCGCGTTTACACATCCTAGGCAGCATAGAGCCGATTAGCAACAAAGGCCTGTACTTACGCGTATTGGTGCCGGTGAATGGTCAGGATCTCGCCGGTGAAACACGTATATTGCAGTTGTTGCAACCGGTGCCTAAAGCGCTAGCTAACACTGCCGAGGCGGTGCAAGACGTTTACCAAGACTACCAACAACTGTCTTACAGCCGTACTTCGCTAAGGGAAGTGTTTGCCCTTACCTTAACCTTGGTCATGATGTTGGCGATGCTAGGTGCCGTCTCTGTGGCTTTTGTCTTGAGTCGAAAATTATCGGCACCTTTAACGGTCTTGGCCGAGGGCACCAAAGCCATTGCCAGTGGGGACTACAGCACGGTTTTGCCGGCGCACGGTAAAGACGAATTGGGTGTCTTGGTGCAATCCTTTAACAGCATGACTCAGCAACTTGATGACGCGACTAAAGCTGCCGAGCGCAACCGTTCAAGGGTAGAGGCGGCCAGGGGTTACTTGGAAACCATATTGGCGCATTTATCATCCGGCGTCATGGCCTTAAACCAAGGCGGTGAATTGCGCACGTTCAACGAAGCTGCTAACAATATATTGGCAGTGCAGTTGCAGCATTTCGTCGGCTTGACCATAGAAGAAATGGTCATCAAACAGCCGCGTTTGGAGGCTTTCTTTTTGGCCATCGCCATGCACAATCAGCATGCCGTCGGAGAAGATACCGCTATAGACACGGCTGTTGAAACCACTAAGGACGAGTTGTTTACCCAGATAGAATTGCTCAGCGGTCAAGGAAAGCAAATACTCACCTTACGCGGCACGCGATTACCGGATGGCGGTTACGTGGCGGTGTTTGACGATGCCACCACCATGATACAAGCCCAGCGCGATGCCGCGTGGGGGGAAGTGGCCAGGCGATTGGCGCACGAAATTAAAAACCCATTAACGCCCATACAGTTGTCGGCCGAGCGCATGGCGCATAAATTAGTCGACAAATTGGATGACAGCGATGCCGACATGCTGAAGCGCTCGACCGCCACCATCGTTAATCAAGTCGATGCCTTAAAACGCATGGTTAATGAATTCAGTGAGTATGCCCGCTCGCCCGCGCCGCAATTGCAAGCCCTGGATTTGAATAAACTCATACAGGAAGTGGTGTCGTTTTACGATTTGCCGGCCAGGAAATTGCACTTGTCTTTGGAAAAACAAGCGCCTGCCATTAAGGGCGACAGCACCATGTTGCGCCAAGTGATACACAACTTGCTGCAAAATGCCCAAGATGCCTTAATCGATCAAAGCGAAGCCTTAATCCAAGTGCAAACTAAATCAGTAGGCCCCATGTTGGTATTGACGGTGACGGATAACGGCACCGGTTTTCCAGCCGAGATGCTGGCGCATGCCTTTGAGCCTTACATGACGACTAAGTCGCACGGTACCGGTTTGGGTTTGGCCATCGTTAAGAAGATCATAGAAGAGCATAAGGGTTGGATCAAAATTGAGAATTTAAGCGACCTTAATGCCGGTTTGGCCGATCGTCCCAACAGCGGGGCGGTGGTAACCATCAGCCTGCCATTGGACGCATGAGCTTAGGCCGCAATTGAATTTTAAGCAGCTATTTTAGTAACACAACCATAGAGAAATAAAAGAATCAGCATGGCAGCAAAACATATATTAGTGGTCGATGACGAAATAGGCATACGCGAATTGTTGCGCGATATCTTGCAAGACGAAGGTTATCGCGTGCAGTTAGCAGAGAATGCCGCTGCCGCTCGCGCAGCCAGGTTGCAGGAACGGCCAGACTTGGTGTTGTTGGACATCTGGATGCCCGATTGCGATGGCATCACCTTGCTTAAAGAGTGGGTGAATAGCAGCTTGTTGACCATGCCAGTGGTGATGATGTCTGGGCATGGCACCATAGACACGGCGGTGGAAGCGACGCGCATCGGTGCGTTTGATTTTTTAGAAAAACCGATTGCCTTACAAAAACTGTTAAAAACCGTCAGCACCGCCTTAAAACACGGAGAACAACGGCCTAAATCGGCCATGAATTTAGCTAGCCTCGGCAAGAGCCCTATCATCACGGCGTTGAAAGAGCGCTTGGATAAAATCGCTGCTAATGTCAGCCTTGGGCCGGTATTGTTGATAGGCCCTAAAGGCAGTGGCGCAGAATTATGCGCGCGCTATTTGCAGGAAGCCGAAAGCCCTTGGTTGGCCTTAAGTGACTACGCCCGTTTGGCTAATGAGCCCATGGATGTATTAGAAGGCCTACGCGGTGGCGTGTTATTCATCGCGGAGCTGACCGAGCTCAATAAAGCCGAGCAAAAGGGCTTGTTATTGTTGATCGCTAAATCCGACAAATACCATGTGCGCGTGGTGTGTGCCACCAGCGAAAACCTGCCTAGGTTACAGGCAGAGGGCTTGTTTGATTACAATTTATACCAAACGCTAACGGCATCGTCGCTGAGCATGCCGGCCTTGAATGACCATAAAGAAGACATCCCGGATTTGGTGGTGGCCATCACCCATTTGCAATTGGAATTGGCCGGTATGGATTACCGCGAATTTGACGTAGCGGCCTTAAATGCCTTGCGTAACGCTGATTGGCCTGGGGATTTGGCGCAACTTGATGCAGTGCTTCGTAACTTGTTGCAAACCAGTTTGGGTGAAAAAATTGGCTTAGAGGACGTGAAACGCGTCTTGCATCAATTTGATGACAGGCAAGTCATGGGTGCGACTGAGTTGACCGTGGCCGTGCAGGTGCAAAGCGAACAATCGTTCAGTTTAAGTTTGGACAGCGGTTTGTTTGATCAACCGCTGCGCGAGGCTCGCGACGACTTTGAGCGACGCTATTTTGAACACCACATCAAATTGGTGGCGCATAACATGAGTAAATTGGCCGAGATTGCCGGCCTAGAACGCACCCATTTGTACCGCAAGCTTAAGCAGTTGGGCATTAAAATAAAAGCTTAATTGGCTAATTCCAATACCACCGGCGTGTGGTCGGAGGGCCGTTCCAATTTGCGCGGCGCTTTGTCTATGTGCGCAGCGGCGCAGTGGGATTTGAGCGCGTCGCTGACTAATATGTGGTCTATGCGCATGCCTAAGTTGCGCCTAAATCCCATCATGCGGTAATCCCACCAACTAAAGCTTTTGTCCGCTTGTTCAAACAACCGAAAGCTGTCATGCAGACCCAAGTCCAACAGCGCTTGAAACGCTGCCCGTTCGGCAGGACTGACCAAGACTTGGCCTAGCCAAGCGCTGGGGTCGTGGCAATCGCGGTCTTCCGGTGCAATGTTGTAATCCCCCAGCAGTAACAAATTTGGGTGCAAGCTGAGTTCGTTTTTTAGCCAGCCGTTAAGGGCAGTTAGCCAACGCAATTTGTATTGGTATTTGTCCGAGTCGACGGCTTGGCCATTTGGGATGTAGGCGCATACCACGCGCTTGCCGGCTATGGTGGCAGCGATGACGCGTTGCTGCTCATCGGCAAAATGCGGTATGTTATGTTGGATGTCGGTCATGGCATGCCGACTGATGATGGCCACGCCGTTATAGGTTTTTTGCCCGATGTGGACCGCTTGATAGCCTATCGCTTGCAAGTCGGCGTAAGGGAATTTATGGTCCTCTTGCTTGGTTTCTTGCAAACACAACACGTCGGGTTGATTGCTTTGCAGCCAATCCAAGACATGCGGCAACCTAACGTTTAACGAATTGACATTCCAGGTAGCGAACTTCATTGGGCCATCAATTCATGCCATTGTGACGTAATAAGGCGTCGATATTTGGTGCGCGACCGCGAAATGCCGTGAACGATTCCAAAGCTGGCCTAGACCCGCCTTGCGCCAAAATTTCTTGCCAATAGCGTTGGCCTGTTTCTGGGCAAAGCACGCCGTTTTCTTCAAATAAGCTGTAGGCATCGGCCGATAATACTTCTGCCCATTTATAGCTGTAATAACCGGCCGAGTAACCACCGGAAAAGATGTGGGTGAAATTATTTGGAAAGCGGTTCCATTTTGGTGGGCGTACCACCGCCACTTCATCGCGCACCTCTTCGATGAGGTCCAAGGCGGTTTTTTTGCCGTGTGGATCAAAGGAGCCGTGTAAGCGGATGTCAAATAATGAAAACTCAATTTGCCGCACGGTTTGCATGCCGGCTTGGAAGTTTTTCGCTGCCACCATTTTATCGAATAAGGCGCGCGGCAATTGCTCGCCAGTGTCGACGTGCGCGGTCATGTGACGCAATACGTCCCATTCCCAACAGAAGTTTTCCATGAATTGACTGGGCAGTTCGACCGCATCCCATTCCACGCCTTTGATGCCAGACACGCTGTAATCGTCCACTTTGGTCAGCATGTGGTGTATGCCGTGGCCAAATTCGTGGAACATGGTTAAGACTTCGTCGTGGGTAAATAAAGCCGGTTTATCGCCGACCGGGTCGGAGAAGTTGCAGGTTAAAAAAGCCACCGGCGTCGTCACTTGGTCTAATACTTTGCGCCGGGTAATGGCTTCGTCCATCCATGCGCCACCGCGTTTGTTGTTGCGCGCGTACAAGTCCAAATAAAACTGGCCTACTAGATGCCCATGCGCATCCTTGATGTCGTAAAAGCTGGCGCTGTCATGCCAGACAGAGGCGTGCGACTTGACCACGTTAACGGCAAAAATGGTTTCCACCACTTTAAATAAACCGCTTAAGACTTTGCCTTCTGGGAAGTACTGTTTGACTTCTAAGTCAGAGAACGCGTATTTTTCTTCGCGTAATTTTTCTGAGGCATAAGACACGTCCCATGCTTGCATGTCGTTGATGCCTAGTTTTTTTGCGTAGGCTTCTAACTCTTGATTGTCTCTTAGCGCGTAGGGTTTGGCTTTATCCGCCAAGTCCTGCAGGAACGCTTCCACTTGTTGCGGCGATTCGGCCATTTTGGTGGCCACCGACAATTCGGCGTAATTGGCAAAGCCGAGTAATTGCGCTGCTTCCAATTTGAGTTTTAAAATTTGCGCAATGATAGGGGTGTTGTCCCATTCTGCTTTACCAAATTCAGAAGCACGGGTGGCGTAAGCGCGGTATAGGGTTTCGCGCAATTCCCGGTTGTCGGCGTACTGCAACACCGGTAAATAAGACGGGAAATGCAAACTAAATTGGTAGCCGTTCTTGCCGGACTCATGGGCGGCCGCTTGCGCCGTGGCCAATACGTCCTCGGGGATACCGCTTAAGCGGCTGAAGTCTTCAATTACCAGTGTGTAATCGTTGGTGTTGTCCAAGACATTCTCTTCAAACTTGGAAGCCAGTTTGGATAATTCCTCTTGTATGGCTTTAAAGCGAGTCTTTTCTGCCGGCGCCAATTCGGCACCGCCTAAGCGAAAATCACGCAATTCGTTTTCTATGATTTTCTGTTGTGCTGGCGTCAATTTGGCGTAAGCGGGGTCGGCTCGCAGGCTGCGAAATTTTGAGTAGAGGCGTTCGTCTTGGCCGAGGTCGGCATAAAAATCAGTGAGTTTGGACAAGTTGGCGTTGTAAGCTTCACGCAGGGCCGGGCTGTTGACCACGCCATTCATGTGGCCGACTTGTGACCAGGCGCGGGCTAACTTTTCTTCCATGTCTTCCAATTTGGCGGCGAAATTATCCCACGTGACTTTTTCGCTGGCGGTGGCCAAGCTGTCTATGGCTGCTCTAGCTTCGCTGAGCAAATGGTCCATGGCTGGGCTAATGTGCTCCGCTTGCACTTCGTCAAATTTGGGTAAACCCGAGAAGTGCAAGAGGGGGTTATGGCTTAATGATGTGGCCGACACGGTCGTTTATCCTTATAGGGCTATTTCAATTTTAAATGCGGGCTGCTGTTTAATTTTGCCAGCAGCGGTTCAATTTTTTCTATGTCAGTTTGCGTTAAAATTTTTCGCGCTTGGTCCTTAAGTTGCGACGCTTGGCTGCGTAAGATTTGTTGCTTGACCCCCAAAATATGCGAGGGGTGCATGGACAATTGCCTTAAGCCCATGCCAACTAAGAGCTTGGTCAGCTTAATGTCGCCGGCCATTTCACCGCAAACCGACACCGATTTACCTAATTTTTCACCGGCCTTGATGGTCATGGTAATTAACTTTAGCACCGATGGGTGTATCGGGTTGTATAGATGCGCCACGGCGTCATCGGTTCGATCGATGGCCAAGGTATATTGAATTAAATCGTTGGTGCCTATGGACAGAAAGTCTAATTCTTTGGCAAAGGCCTCGGCATTGATGGCCGCCGCTGGAATTTCTATCATGCCACCCAATGGCGTAGCTTCATTAAAGGCCACGTTCTGTTTACGTAAGCTGATTTTAGCTCGCTCTAAGAGCAATTTGCACTGACGTAATTCGGCTAGGTTGGACAGCATGGGAATTAAAATTTTGATCTGACCAAACTGCGAGGCGCGCAACAAGGCGCGCAATTGCGTATGAAAAATCTGCGGTTCGCTTAAGCAATAACGGATGGCGCGCAAGCCTAAGGCCGGGTTGGCGCAGGTCACCACGGTATCGGGGTTCATCTGTTTGTCGGCGCCTAAATCCAAGGTGCGAATAATGACGGGCAAGCCTTTCATGGCCACGGCGACGGTTTTGTAGGCCTGGAATTGCTCCTCTTCGTCGGGCATTTCGCGCCTGTTCATGAATAGGAATTCCGTTCTATACAAACCGATGCCGGTGGCGCCCGATGCGCTGACCGCCACCACGTCTTCTGGCACTTCAATGTTGGCAAATAATTCAACGGCCACGCCATCCAAGGTGACGGCTTTGGTGGTTTTAATGCGCTGTAGTTTTTGTTGCTCAAGTTCCCATTGCTCTTGGCGCAATTTGTATTCGGTGAGGATGCTGACATCGGGGTTAACAATCACCACCCCTTGGCTGCCATCGACAATGATTAACTCGCCGTCACGAATTAAATCGCGGGCTTTTTGCAAGGCGACGATGGACGGGATGTTTAAGCTGCGCGCTAATATGGCGGTGTGCGAGGTGATGCCGCCCACGTCGGTAATGAATGCAGCAAATTCGTGGTGCTTAAATTGGATGGCGTCTGCCGGCGAGATGTCGTGGGCCACCAGGATCAGTTTGCGCTCTTCGTTTAAGGCGCTGGTTTGCCGTTCCGTGGTGAGTTGACTTGGGTGGCCGAGTAAGACTTTGATGACTCGCTCCACCACTTGGATGACGTCTTGTTTGCGCTCACGCAAGTAATCGTCTTCAATTTGCTCAAATTGCTCAACGATGTCATCCATTTGCAATTTAATCGCCCACTCGGCATTGCATAATTCGTTGCGTATGATGTCTTTGGGGATTTCTGCTAG
This sequence comes from Methylophilaceae bacterium, assembly GCA_965601545.1. GTDB lineage: Bacteria > Pseudomonadota > Gammaproteobacteria > Burkholderiales > Methylophilaceae > Methylotenera. The sequence continues at coordinate 148,584 of OZ271845.1, forward strand.
CGATTTGTCTTCTAGCATCATTAAATGCGTGCCGATAAAAGCCGCCAACTCGGCAGGGGCATTTTTACGCAAACTGCTGTTAATTTTCAACAAATCTTGCTTAACGGTTGCGATCGCGTCACTAAAACGAATTATTTCTGCGTCGATTAGATGCGCCGGCAATGGGTAATGCACCACTTCCAACAAGGCATTGGACACCAAATGCGCGTGGCCTATGGCTATGCCGCTGGATACCCCGACACCGTGTAGGCAAAAACTAGTCATGCGACTGCCTTTTGGCCATCATTCGCCCTCACCGAAGTAATCGGCAATCAGCGCGCTCAGTGCGGCAATGGCGTCTTGTTCATCCGTGCCGTTGGCCTCTAAGGTCACCATAGAGCCTTGTGACGCGGCCAACATCATGACGCCCATGATGCTCTTGGCATTGACGCGGCGACCATTACGGGTAATCCAGACTTCGCTGGCAAACTTGCTGGCCGTTTGCGTCAGCTTGGTGGAGGCACGTGCGTGCAGTCCGAGCTTGTTGATGATTTTAACTTCTAGGCTAGTCATGCAATTATCCAGTTTGATTTTGTTTCAAAACAAGCCTTAGGCACAGTGATGCTATGCTTCATATCGTTCGCAGCATTCACGGCTAAAGTGCACCACGCCTTCACGCCCGCCGGCCACGGCTTTTTCCACCAAGGCCATCAAGGATTCGTGCCTATAGGTCATGGTGCGCACTATCATGGGCATATTGACGCCGGCCACGCCTTCGACCACGCCAGGGATGAGTAATTTGCTGACGATGTTGCAGGGTGTCGCGCCATACATGTCAGACAGCACCAATACGCCATCGCCCTCATTGAGTTTGGCGACCAAGTTTTGTGCCACAGGCAGCAAATGATCCGGATCATCGTGGTTGGTGACGGCCAGGTAAGCCACCTGCCTAGGCTCATTGCCTATCACATGCTTGGCGCATTCCAGCAAGCTTTCACCAAAACCACCGTGGGCGATAATTAAAATACCTATCATGCTCTTCCCTAATGCTTAACTACGTTATTGTTTATTTGTCTTGATCATTGGCCATGCATTTATTGCTTAAGTTCACGGTGCCGAGTCAGCACTTTATGCTGCGGCCTAAAATAAGTGCTTAAGGTTTCAACAAAATACACCGACCGGTGTTGGCCACCGGTGCAACCTATGGCCACCGTCAAATAACTGCGGTTGTCGGCAACAAAGCTAGGTAGCCATTTTTCTATGTAATGTTGAATGTCATTCAACATGGCTGATACATTGGGCTGGCTTTCTAAAAAGGCTTGCACTGGAGCATCGCGGCCGGTTAAGTCGCGCAATTTAGGGTCGTAATGCGGGTTGGGCAAGCAACGTATGTCGAAGACGAAATCGGCATCCAACGGCACGCCATGCTTAAAACCAAAAGAAGTAAATAACACGGTCAGACCGGTGTGCTCCAAGGCCACGGCATCCTTCACCCAAGAGCGCAATTTGTTGGCGCTGATGTGGCTGGTATCGATGACTTGGCCTAAATTGCCTAGGGTGCCCAGCAGCTCGCGTTCAAACGCGATGCTTTCTGCCAGCGTGGTGGTGTCTTTGCTTAAAGGGTGTTTACGCCGGGTTTCGCTAAAGCGCTTCACCAAGGTTTCCACATTGGATTCCAAGAACAAAACTTGCGTGCTGACGTTTTGCAATTTCAATTGCTCGATGTGAGCCGGCAAGGTTTCTATGGCCGCACTGCGGCTGTCTATGCTTATTGCCACTTTATCAAAATTGGTCAGGTTGACGCTGCCTGGGCGTTGGTTTTCAGTGCGCAAGTGGTCGGCGATTTGCGGCAGCATGGTGGCCGGTAAATTGTCTATGCAGTAGTAGCCGATGTCCTCTAAGGCATGCAAAGCGATGCTTTTACCCGAGCCCGATAAGCCGGTGATGATGATCAGTTGTTTCATGGCATGCTAAATTTTAAGTGGGTTGGGACTTTTTCATCTCACGCTGTTGGCGTTGCATTAATTGTTTGGTGGCGTTGATGCCACGCAATAATAGCACATGGTTACGGATGGCCACTTCCACCAAGACGGCGATGTTGCGACCGGCTGCCACCGGGATTTTAATTTTGGCTATTTTTACCCCCAGCACTTCTTCTTGCTGCAGCGAGGTGTTGAGTCTGTCCAAGGAGGGCATGCTTTTTTGGTCGGCCATTTCCAATTGGATGATTAAATCCAAAGGTTTGGTTGGCTTAACGGCATTGTCGCCAAACAAGGCGCGTATGTTTAGAACGCCTAAGCCACGCACTTCCAAAAAATCTTGCAGCAAAGGTGGGCAGCGGCCTTCTACGCGCTCGGGTGAAATGCGGTAAAAGTCCACAATGTCGTCGGCGATGATACGGTGGCCACGTGAAATAAGCTCCAATGCCAATTCACTTTTACCGATCGCCGCTTCGCCTTTAATGAGCGCGCCAAAGCCCTGCACTTCCATGAATACGCCGTGCAGGCTGATTGATTCAGCCACCGCATGCGCCAGAAAATGGTTGAGGATGTCCATCAACACAGGGCTCTTTAAGGTCGAGGTGAAGAGCGGCGTTTGATGACTGTTGGCGGCCTCGAGTAATGTGTCCGGCACGCTTTCGCCATTGGCCACGATGACCACGGCCAAATCGGTAGAAAATAAATTTTCTATGGCCGAGGCGGCTTCTTTGGCTTTTAAGCTGCGTAGGTAATCCATCTCTGCGCAACCGAGCACTTGCACCCGATTGGGGTGCACAAAATTTAAGTGGCCGATCAAGGCCAAAGACGGCTTGGTGACGGTTTCGCTAGTGAGGGTGTTGGACCCGCCGTTAAGCCCTGCTACCCATTGCATTTTTAGCTTACGGCGGGTTTGTTTGAATAGCTCGGCGACGTTTATTTGAGCCATGGAATCATCAAACTTGACATCATTAAGGTTGGATTGTTAGCAAATTAAATAGAATGGAGCCTAATTTAAATCTTCCGTGTCTATATTTTGGTGTTTAACGGCGCCATGGGATTTATGGTGGTCGGCGTGTTTTTCTTTGTGTTTGACCACTTGGCGATCCAGTTTGTCGGTCAGCATATCAATGGCGCTGTACATGTTTTCACCTTCGCAGGCTGCATGTAAATCGTTGCCAGGCACATGCAAAGTGGCCTCTACTTTTTGGGCAAGCTTTTCTACACTCATGGTCACTTTGACATCAATCACGTGATCAAAATGATTGCTGATGCGGGTTAATTTACTGGTGACGTAATCGCGTAATGCAGGAGTGACTTCTAAATGTAGGCCGGTTAATTGTAAATTCATGACTTGCTCCTTATTAAAATATTCAGCAAAGCGACCCTGCTAAAAACCGGCAATGGTGACGTTTTCAGCGAGACTAAACACTTGCCGAACACTTTCAGTTTACACCGTTAGCCGGCTGATGCGCTAGGGTGAGCGAGCCTTTTTTTGCTGGGTTTTTAAAAAAAGCAGCCGGGCTGGCATGCTTGAATTCTTTGCTAAATGGCAGCGGATTTATAGGGTTTTTCTTAAGCTGGCCGGGGCTATGTTGAGTGATTCGCGGTATTTGGCTATGGTGCGGCGCGCCACCACGATGCCTTGCTTGGCCAATAAATCGGTTATTTGGTTGTCCGAAAACGGTTTTTTTACGTTTTCTTGTTCGACCAATTGTTTGATCAAGGCGCGTATGGCGGTAGCTGAGCACGTGCCACCGCTGTCGGTGGCTACCGAACTGCCAAAGAAATACTTGAGTTCAAACACGCCGCGTGGGGTCAGCATGTATTTGTTGTTGGTCACCCTTGAGATGGTCGATTCGTGCAATTCCAATTCTTCAGCAATTTCGCGCAGGACCATAGGGCGCATCGCAACTTCACCGTATTCCAAGAAATTACGTTGCCTGTCGGTGATCGCTTGTGCCACGCGCAAAATCGTAGCAAAGCGTTGTTGGATGTTTTTTATCATCCATTTTGCTTCTTGCAATTGGCTTTGCAAATATTGGTTGGAGCTGTCTCGATTGCGCTTCAAAATGCCCGCATACAGTTGATTGACTTTAAGCTTGGGAATGACGCTTTCGTTTAGGCTGGCCTGCCACACCCCTTTGACTTTCTTGATGATCACTTCATGTTGTATGTATTGCTCCGAACCGATCACGCTAAAGGCATTGCCCGGTCTTGGGTTGAGGCTGGAGATCAGTTGTTGCACGCCCTTGAGGCTGGCTTCGTCGCAGCCTAAGGCCTTGCGCAGTTTAGCGAAATCACGGGCACCCAAGGCCGGTAAGTGGCTTTCGGCAGTAAGCATAGCCAGGCCTAAGTAGGGGGTGTCATTAGGCAGGGCGGATAGTTGCAAGGATAAGCATTCGCTCAAGCTACGGGCACCAACCCCAATCGGATCGAGGTGTTGAATATGGTGCAATGCCGTTTGCAATTCCAACTCATCCAATTCCAATTCGGCCGGCATTTGTTCGATGAGGCTGGCTATCGATTCTTCCAAATAGCCGTCCTCGTTGATGCTGTCTACCAAAAGCAGTGCCAGTGTTTGATCGCGCTCGGAGAGTGGCATGAGTTTGAGCTGAGATAACAAATGCGCGCGCAAGCTAATTTGCAGGGTTTCTTGTGGTCTGTACTCGCTGTCGTCGTCGCCTGAAGACGGGTTTTCATCCCACAAACTGCCATTATTGGTGTCGTCGTAATCGCCGTTAAATTCATTGGCGTAGTCTGGGGCATTTTGATCCAACTCCACCGTGCCAGAAGTGCTTAATTCGACTTGCCCATCGGCGAATTCCTCTTGATTTAAATGCGGCTCGAATTCGCCGCTAGCGTTATTGGCCTCGTTTAGTTCGCCGTCAAGGCTAGTGGCATTGAGCGTGACTTCGTCCTCGCTCAAGTCGTTGCTGTTACCGTATTCGTCTTCGCTGTCGTCGCCTCTTTCTAACAAGGGGTTGCTTTGCATGAGCAAGTCTATTTCTTGATTGAGCTCTAAGGTGGAGAGTTGCAACAAGCGGATGGCTTGTTGCAATTGTGGGGTGAGCGAGAGGTTTTGTGAAAACCGGAGTTGTAAACCTTGTTTCATAGCCGGAAATTTTTGCCTAAATAAATGTCGCGCACGCTTTGATTTTCTATGATGTCGCTGGGCAGACCGGCAGCAAAAATCCGCCCGTCATTCACTATGTAAGCGTGGTCACAAATGCCTAAGGTTTCTCGCACGTTGTGGTCGGTAATCAGCACGCCGATATTGCGCGCCGCTAGCTGGCGGATAATCTTTTGGATGTCCATCACGGCGATCGGGTCTATGCCAGCAAAGGGTTCGTCCAACAAAATAAAACTCGGGTCGGTGGCCAGGCATCGTGCAATTTCAACGCGTCGCCGTTCGCCGCCAGATAAGCTCATCGCCGACTGGTCACGCAAATGCGTGATATGCAGTTCTGCTAACAGGGCGGCTAATTTTTCTTGCCGTTCATCGGCGTTGAGGTCTTGCAATTCCAGCACCGCTAAAATATTTTCTGCCACCGTCAGTTTGCGAAAGATGGATGCCTCTTGTGGCAGATAAGACAAGCCCATCCTAGCTCTTAGGTGAATGGGTAAGCGACTTAACTCTTTGCCATCAAGCAAAATTCGTCCGCCATTGGCGGCCAACAAGCCGACAATCATGTAAAACGTGGTGGTTTTACCGGCGCCATTTGGCCCTAACAATCCCACCACCTCGCCGCTTTTTATGTGCAGCGAAATGCCTTGCACGACATCGCGTGATTGGTAGGATTTGCGTAAATTTTCGACCAGCAAATCGCTCATTATTTGGACTCCGGACTAACTTGCAGGGTGCGACTCAAGCGCGCGTCTTTGGCCGTTGCTTTATTGGCAGCCGGGGCCGCAATCGACTTTGCACTGTCCGTGGCAGCGGGCGCGGCCGCTTTGTTTTTGGGTTGGATAATGGCGCGCACGCGACCGCTATTTGGGCCGCCTTCCAGGGTTTTTTTGCCGCCCATGACTTCCGCGTATTCTGCATTGGCATCGTAGCTGATGTATTCGCCTTGTATCATGTTATCGCCGCGTTTGACGCTGGCCTTGCCAAACAACTGCACTTTATCCATGCGACCATCGTATTCTATGCGCTTGGCACTGCCCTCCATGTATTCATTTTTACCTTCAATTTTTTGCTTGAAGCCGGTCGGATTGCCTAATGCCGTGCTGTGTTGAAAGCCGCCGCTGTCTTCGCGTACGACTAATGTATCGGCATGGATGACCAAGCTGCCTTGGCTTAATATGACGTTACCGCTGTAAGTGCTAATTTGTTTGGCATCGTCGACGATGACGCTATCGGCTTCCAAATCGATGGGCTTGTCACGGTCTGCTTGCTCGGCGTAACCCGGCATGGCCCACGCAAGAAGTAGCATGGGCAAGAGCCAGGCGTAAGCTGGATTTTTCATTCTGAAAGTGATTCGCTGCATAGGTTCTCCGAATTTACCCCTTGCTACCACTGGTATTAGCGGCCTTAGGTGTGAACGGTTTACTGGATTTAGCTGCGCGGCTTGTTTTTTCGTAATGGGCGCGCACTTGGTGCAATAAAGTCAGGGTTTGTTTTTCTTTGTCAAACACCATGCCGGTTGCTTGGATGACGTTGTTAGGCGCCTGCCGAATTACCACTGGGCTATTGGTTTGCACTAAATCTTGCTTGGGCAGGATGGTCAGGTCTGGGCTGGTGATGGTCAATTCTGCTTGGCCGGTACGACCACGGCGGGTGATTTTTACCCCGTCTAACAATTGCACTTTATCGCCGTCACTGGATACTAAGCCGCGTTGGGCTTGTACCTCGGTATAAAATTTATTGGCAACAAATTGCGTGTAGCGGGGACGCGTTAAGTGCGTGCTGTCGTCGTCTGGGAAATGCTTCATTTCAACCGAGGCGAGTTTGTAGCGCAACTTCCCTTGGTCGTCGGTTTGCGTGGTGACAAAGTTTTTAACTATGACATCCGCGTCGTGGTGCTGCCGCCCGTCTAACTTAAAGCTGGGGGATTGCACCACGTGGTTAATCCAGGCCGTCATGAGCGCTAGCAAGCTTAGCAGTATCAGTGGGGCGACGATGGCAGAGCGGTTAGTGATGGCCATGATAGGGCAGCGTCAATTGGACAGTTTAGACTGAATTAAAAATGGCGCCATTTGTTGATCAAATTGGCCTTGAGCGCGCATGATCAATTCGCACACCTCGCGCACCGCGCCATGGCCACCTTTTTTCCGGGTGACGTAATGGGCGTGGGCTAATACCAAATCCGCTGCATTAGGAACAGCGAAGGCGATGCCGCATTGCAGCATGGCGGGCAAATCGACTACGTCGTCACCCATGAAAGCGCACTGCTCTGGCCTCAAGCCACTGGCTGCTATTAAGGCTTGAAAAGCCAGCAATTTGTCTTGTGCGCCTTGGTAAAAATGCGCCACCCCGGTGCTAAGTGCACGTTTTTTAACCACCTCAGAGGTGCGGCCGGTAATGATGGCCAACTCCACGCCACTGGCTTTAAGCAGTTTCATGCCTAAGCCATCGTGGGCATGAAAGGTTTTGTATTCTTGACCGTCGTCGCCCAAACTGAGGCCACCATCGGTCATCACGCCATCGACATCCAATATCAGTAGTTTGATGGCTTGGAGTTGCGTCTGGATAGCAAAATGGCCTGGCGCAGTGGCAGCCTGGATAAACTGCTGGCCTTGATTAACTAGCGAGCCGTCGCCATGCAATTCGGCCAAATGTTCGGCAGTAAAGTCACGTTGATCCAATACGCATAAGGCCAATGCGTCGCCCAAGGCCAAGGCGACCGTGGTGCTGGCGGTCGGTGCCAAGCCAAGCGGGCAGGCTTCTTTGCTGACTTGCGCGCTTAAATGGATGCTGGCTGCGTTGGCTAAGCTGGATGCGTTGTTGCCGGTGATGGCGATGAGGCATGCGCCTATGCGATGCAAAGGCGCAACTAGGGCCAGCACTTCTGGGCTTTCACCGGAGTTGGACAAAGCCAGCACGATATCGTCCTCGCATACCATGCCTAAGTCGCCATGACTCATGTCGTGCGGATGGACAAAAAAAGCCGGTGTGCCGGTGCTGCTGAAGGTGGAGGCGATCTTGCCAGCTAGGTGACCGGATTTGCCCATGCCGGTCACCACCACGCGGCCTTTGCAATGCACAATGCGGCTGACGGCATCGCTAAATACACCATCCAACTGGCTGGCAGTCGATTGCAATTCATCGGCTTCGTGACTTAGTGTGGCGCGCGCTAATTGCAAGCAAGCTAGTGTGCTTGCTTGAGATTGGGCATGTTGATGGTCAGACAAAGGCATGTGCTTGGCAGGGTTAAAATCAAAACACTGGAACGCCAAGTATAAAAGGGAAACCCGCAGTGATAAAGTCTAAAACCGACCTAATCAAGGTAAATTTAGAAAAAATAGCTAAATTTTTTAATTTAGGCACAAATTTTGCTATTGATTCGCGTTTTTCACTAAGTTGGCGTCCACTACCCAGCATTTTTTTTCGTATCTTTACGGCAGATGTGAAACAATAAGGGTATAAAAATTTAATTCAAATAAGCCTTAATTCATGTTTGACACCTTGCCCTTAATTCTAGTCTTGCTCATCAGTTCGGTGCTCGCTGTGGCCTTGTTTAGACGGCTGCGTTTGCCCGCCATGTTGGCTTATTTTTTGGTGGGCATGCTATTGGGACCGCATACCTTTGGCTTGCTGCCGGACACCGAGGCCAGCCGAGAATTTGCCGAGTTTGGCATCGTTTTTTTAATGTTTAGCATAGGCTTGGAATTCAGCTTACCGCAGCTGTATGCCATGCGTAAAAAAGTCTTGGGGCTAGGTGGCGCGCAAGTATTTCTGACCCTAGCGGTGGTCATGATGGTAGCTAAGGTCGCTGGTCTGGATTGGCCAGCTGCCTTTGTGATCGGTGCGGCCTTGGCCATGTCATCAACCGCCATCGTCTCTAAAATTTTAGCCGAGCGGGTGGACCTTAATTCCAGGCACGGTCGCTTAAGCATAGGCGTGTTGTTGTTTCAGGACATTGCGGTGGTGCCGGTGTTGGTGCTCATCCCGGCGTTAGGGGTGGCCGGTGCAAATTTAACCGATGTGTTGGGCATGGCTTTGCTCAAAGCGGCGGGCATGCTCTTATTTTTATTCACCATAGGTAAATGGTTGATTAATCCATGGTTTAACGTCGTCGCCGGTCAACGTTCGCGTGAGCTGTTTGTCATGAACGTATTGATGGTGACATTGCTATTGGCTTTTGCCACCAAGTCCGCTGGTTTGTCTTATGCCTTGGGGGCATTTATTGCCGGCATGTTGATATCCGAAACCAAATTCCGCTACCAAGTGGAATCGGACATTGCGCCTTTCCGAGACATCTTACTTGGTCTGTTTTTTATCAGTGTGGGCATGTTGCTTAACTTGCAGCAAATTGCCGCTAACCTAGGACTGGTTTTACTCATCCTACTGGCATTCGTCTTGTTAAAAGCGGCCATTGTCAGTTTGGTCATACGCTTAATGCAGTATGAGGCTGGGGTGGCCATACGCACCGGCTTGATTTTGGCGCAAGCCGGGGAGTTCAGTTTTGTGATTTTAGCCCTAGGGGTGGAGCAGCATTTAATCAGCGGCCCAGCCTTACAAATAGTGCTTGCGGCCGCCTTATTGTCCATGGTGTTGGCGCCATTCATGATTCAATTTAACGGCCGTATTACGCGTAAATTGGTAAGCAGTTACAGCCGCAATAGCGGGCAAATTGTGCAGGACATAGACGATGCGAGTAAGCACTTACATAACCACGTCATTATTTGCGGCTATGGCCGTAGCGGCCAGTACCTAGGCCGCTTTCTGCAAGAAGAAAGCATCCCTTTTGTGGCCCTGGACATCGACCCGTCGCGGGTATTGGAAGCGGCCGCCGCGGGTGAAAACGTCATGTTTGGCGATGCCGCCAGACGCGTGGTCTTGGAAGCTGCTGGCGCTGCTCGGGCTAAGGCGTTAATCATCAGTTACGCGGACAACCGTGCGGCCATGAAAATCTTACACATCGTGCAAGAAAAATACCCGCAATTACCGGTTATCGTGCGTACGGTAGACGACAGCAATATGGAAGCTTTACGTGAAGCGGGCGCTACCGAAGTGGTGCCGGAAATTTTAGAAGGCAGCTTGATGTTAGCCTCGCATGCATTGATGTTATTGGGTGTGCCTTTGCACCGTGTGGTAAAACGCATACGGCTATTTCGTGAAGCGCGCTACCAATTATTCAAAGGCTATTTTCATGGTATCTCCGATGCCGAAGACGAGTCACTGGAGCGCCAACAAGTGCGCTTGCATTCGGTGATTATTTCGCCGGGTTCCTATGCCATAGGCCGCCGCCTAGTGGACATGCATTTAGAAAACTTCGATGTGCACATTAAATCCATACGCCGACCCAATTCCAATGGCATGGTCCCGACTAACGAAAGCCCCTTGGTCGAGGGCGATGTCATTGTCTTGCTGGGTCAACCAACCGGCTTAAGTAACGCACAAAACGCATTGCTGATAGGCCGCGTTGCCAATAAATAATCGCCTGCCATGAGTCAAAAAATAGTCATAGTAGGTGGCGGTATAGTCGGGTGCATGACGGCCATGGCCTTGGTTGGCCGTGGTTGCGATGTCACCATCGTTGAGCGCAACGAGATTGCCAGTCAAACGTCGGGTGAATCCTCTTGGGCCGGTGGCGGCATTATTTTTCCCTTATTGCCTTGGCAATACGCCGATGCCGTCAATGCATTAACGCGGCATGGCGCGGACAGCTACCGTGCCTTAAGTCAGCGTTTGCTAGCGGAAACCGGCATCGATTCCGATTTTCTTGAATCCGGTTTTTTATTGCTGCCTAAATTTGATGTGGCCGCTGCCCTTGCCTGGTGCGATAAGAATCAAGTGCCGGCACAGTCGGTTAAAGCGGCGGATTTTGCGGTGCAATCCTTAAGTGGCGATGACGCGCTCTGGTTGCCAACGGTCTGCCAAATACGCCCGCCCTTCTTCATGCAAGCATTGCGTCAGTGGTTGTTGCAAAATAAGGTGACCTTGATGGAGCGCACCGAGTTAAAACCGCTCAAACAATGCGCGGCGTTAAACACATGGGAAACCGTCAATGGTGAGACCCTAATAGCCGATCAATTTGTCGTGACTTCGGGTGCGTGGAGCTTTGAATTGCTCAAGGAAACCAGCGCTAAGCTCAACATCAAACCGATGCGCGGTCAGATTTTATTGTACAAGCCCGATCACAATCTTAAACAGGTGGTTTACCGAGAAGGCTTTTACATGATTCCGCGGCGGGATGGCTATTTGCTGGCCGGCAGCACCTTGGAGGACGTCGGCTTCGAAGCCGCCGTCACGCGTGAAGTGCGCGATGAAATTCGCGCTAAAGCAGAGGCCATTATGCCGGCCTTAAAAGGCATGCCCATCATCAAGCACTGGAGCGGTCTGCGGCCCGGCACCCCAGAAAATTTACCCACTATTGGCGCCCATCCCAATATACAAAATTTGTATTTAAACACCGGGCATTTCCGCTACGGTTTAACCATGGCGCCTGCCAGCGCCGCGTTAATCAGCGCCTTAATGTTGGGTGAAACACCGGCGCTGGATGCCGGCCCTTATGCATGTTTGCAATGATATAAATAGACTGAGGATAAATGCATGGCTAGTTCTGTAATGATACAAAACCCCACTAACGGATTAATCCGTAGAGGCTATTTTGGCTTCAGTTGGACCTATTTATTTTTTGGTTGGTTTGTGCCATTAATACGCGGCGAATTAGGGGTCGCGGCTTTGCACTTCTTCTTTACCTTGATTACCTGTGGTTTGTGGCAAATCGTTTTTGCTTTTTTATACAACAAGCAATACATGCGCCGCATGCTGGAAAAAGGCTACGTGCTCAAAGACACGCCGGATGTGATGGCCAACGCCAGAATGGCCTTGGATGTTGCTGATTTAGGCTAGCCTGCCTGCCATAGCCCAGACTGACCGCCGCTTTTTTCCAGCAGTTTAATCTCACTTATGATCATGCCGCGGTCGGCGGCCTTGAGCATGTCATAGACCGTTAATAAGGCTACGCTAACGGCGCAAAGCGCTTCCATTTCTACACCGGTTGGGCCTGTGGTTTCGCTGGTGACCGTGCAGACCACCGCCTGTTGCTGGTCGTCTATGTCAAACGCCACCGATACTTTTGTTAAGGCTATCGGGTGACATAAAGGAATCAAATCGGCCGTGCGTTTAGCGCCTTGAATGGCGGCAATACGGGCAATGCCCAGTACGTCGCCTTTTTTGGCGTCGCCCTGTTTAATCAAGTGCAAGGTGCTGGCTTGCATGCTGATACGACCGCTTGCCACCGCGATTCTTTTTGTGTGGGCTTTGCTGCCGACATCCACCATGTGCGCTTGGCCACTTTGATCAAAATGGGTAAGTGCGTCAGCACCGTTGTCTTGTTTGCTCATGGCTTGTTTCCGCGTTGGTTTATTTTTATGATGGCAGCTGAACTCGCCGCGTAAAGTAGTTATCATGATAACAATGAAATTAAAGATTAGTCTAATCGCATTTAGCTTGGCCACCACGCTGCTGGTGGGTGTGACATGGGCAAACAATTTGCCGGACCTAGGGGATGTGTCGCAAACCGTGTTAACGCCTCTTCAAGAGCAGGCGATTGCCGAACAAATTTTACGCGATGTGGCGGTCAGCGACGATGTGGTTAAAGACATAGAAATTACCGCTTACTTACAAGCCCTAGGCATGCGCCTGGTGTCCAGTAGTCCAGATAACCAACTCAAATTCAATTTCTTTGTCGTGCAAGACAATTCCATTAATGCCTTTGCCATGCCAGGCGGCGTGGTGGGCGTGCACACCGGTTTGATTTTAGCCTCAAACAGCGAATCGGAATTGGCCAGCGTCTTGGGCCATGAAATTGGCCACGTCACGCAGCACCATTTGGCGCGTATGTTGGCGGCGCAAAAAGGCGATACCTTTAAAAATATTGCCGGCATGGCCTTGGCCATTTTGGTGGCGCGCGCCAATCCACAATTAGCAGGGGGCGCCATGACCACGGCTTCAGCCATAGGCGTGCAAAGCCAATTGGATTACACCAGGGAGCACGAGCGTGAAGCCGACCGTATCGGCCTGCAAATATTGGATAGCGGGGGCTTCGATGTGCGTGCCATGCCGGTTTTTTTTACCACCTTGCAACGTGGGACGCGTTTTGCCGAAGGCGGCGCGCCTAGCTTTTTGCGTACCCATCCCTTAACCAGTGAGCGTATTGCCGATGTCGACAATCGTGTGGCATTGATGCCTTACCGGCAAGTGCCGAACAGCCTGGATTTTCAGTTGGTAAGGGCAAAACTGCTGGCCAATAAAGAGGTACCGGAAACCATGATAGCGGTGTTTGAGCAAAACATACGTGAGCGCCGCTACAGCAATGAGGCGGTCGAGCATTATGGTTTGGCGGTGGCCTACATGCGCAAAGGCGCGCAAAAAGACTATTTAGCCAAGGCTGAACAAGAGATTTTATGGCTAAAGAAAAATGCCGCGCCGCACGCCATGATAGAAAATTTACATGCCCGCTGGCAGGTGGCGAACAACAACCCAAAATTAGCGGCCAGCCAATACGCGGCCGCTTTGAAATTGTATCCAGATAACCGTGCCTTGATATATGGGTACACCGAGCATTTTTTAGCCATCAAGCAGCCCGAGCTAGCGATTAAGCTCATCAAGGAAAAACAAGGCCTCTATCCCTACGATGCCTTCATGTATGAGTTGTTGGCCAAGGCTTACGCCATGCAAAATAAAAACTTACTCAGTCACCAAGCTTTGGGCGAGGCCTATTTCAGGCAATACGATTTGGTGCGAGCGATTGAGCAAATGGACATTGCCAGCAAAGCCCAGGATGGCGATTTTTATCAGGCGTCGATTGTGGAGGCCCGCATAAAAGAACTGCGTCGCATGTTAGGTGAGGCAAAGAAAAAGTAAGTTGAGTAGTTAGGGTTCTGCCGTTGCGCCAGCTTATCAATAAATTTAATTTATCAATATCATTTGAACGATGTATTAGATTTATTATTAAAGCGCTATATAATTCATCCCACGCAATCAAATTGCATTACGTTTTTAGTGTTTAACCCATTTTTAAAAGGAAAATTATTATGTCATTAGTTAATACGACTATTAAACCATTCAAAGCACAGGCCTACCATAACGGTAAATTTGTTGAAGTCACTGAAGCCAGCCTAAAAGGCAAATGGTCTGCGGTGGTATTTTACCCAGCGGATTTCACTTTTGTTTGCCCAACTGAATTAGGCGATTTGGCAGATAACTACGCCACATTCCAAAAAATGGGCGTGGAAATCTACGCGGTTTCAACCGACACGCACTTCACCCACAAAGCTTGGCACGATGCGTCTGACACCATCAAAAAAATTCAATACCCTATGATAGGTGACCCAACCGGCACCATCACACGCAACTTTGAAGTGATGATAGAAGAAGAAGGTTTGGCACTACGCGGTACTTTCTTAATCAACCCAGAAGGCGTGATTAAAGCCATGGAAGTAAACGATTTAGGCATAGGCCGTTCTGCTGCGGATCTAATCCGTAAGGCGCAAGCCGCGCAATACGTGGCTAGCCATCCAGGTGAAGTGTGCCCAGCATCATGGGCGCCAGGCAGCGAAACATTGGCGCCATCACTTGATTTAGTAGGCAAAATCTAAATTTAGCGATTTAGATGGCTGCCCTAAGCCAGAAGCTTGGGGCAGCATTAACACCTAAGCTTTATCCAAAAGATAAGGCTTTTTTTGACAAAAAAATTAATAAAACGAGAGCACCATGGCCTTAGATACCCAAATTAAAACCCAATTACAAACCTATTTGCAGATGCTCAAAGAGCCAGTCGACTTGGTGGCATCATTAGACGACAGCGCAGGCGCAAAAGAAATGTTGGCTTTATTGGAAGAGCTGGCCGGCATGTCTGACAAGATCAACTTAAGCTTTGATGAGCATGCACGTAAGCCGTCCTTTTCAGTCAAAAGGGGTGCGGCGCACAAAGACGCGGCGCAGGCAGTGGGCATTCGTTTTGCGGGCATACCCATGGGCCATGAATTCACTTCTTTGGTCTTGGCCTTGTTGCATGTTGGCGGTCACCCGCTGAAATTAGAGGCAGAAAAAATCGCGCAAATTGCTGCATTAGAGGGGCAGTTTGCTTTTGAAACCTTCATCTCTTTAAGTTGCCACAATTGCCCAGAAGTGGTGCAGGCCTTAAATTTGATGGCGGTGATCAACCCAAATATCACTCATGTCATGGTAGACGGTGCCTTGTATCAAACTGAAGTGAACGAGCGCAAAATCATGGCTGTGCCGACCATATTCTTGAACGGCGTGGAGTTCGGTGCAGGTCGCATGGGCGTGGATGAAATCTTGCCTAAATTAGACCAAGGGGCACAAGCCCGCGAAGCTAAAAAGCTAGCAGCCAAAGCGCCGTATGATGTATTGATCGTTGGCGGCGGCCCAGCCGGTGCTGCAGCGGCTATTTATGCAGCCCGCAAGGGCATACGCACCGGTATCGTCGCCGAGCGATTTGGTGGCCAAGTAATGGATACCATGGCCATAGAAAACTTCATTTCTGTTAAAGAAACCGAGGGGCCTAAATTGGTCGCAGCGCTCGAAGAGCACGTTAAAACATACGACATCGATGTGATGAATTTACAGCGTGCACTATCCTTAACGGCGCCTAAAGTTGGTGCCGGTGGTTTGATAGAAGTGACCTTGGAAAACGGCGCAAGCCTATCTAGCAAAGCGGTTATTGTCGCGACCGGTGCGCGTTGGAAAGAGCTCAACATTCCTGGCGAACAAGCCTACCGTGGTAAAGGCGTGGCCTATTGCCCGCATTGCGATGGTCCCTTGTTCAAAGGCAAGCACGTAGCGGTGATAGGCGGTGGTAACTCGGGTGTGGAAGCAGCCATCGATTTGGCTGGCTTTGTCAGTCACGTTACCTTATTGCAATACGGAGACAAGTTGACTGCTGATGCGATTTTGCAGGATAAATTACACAGCTTGAGTAATGTCACGGTGATAGTGAATGCCGAAACCAAGGAAATCACCGGTGAAGATGAAAAGGTCAACGGTTTGATTTACCGCGACCGAGTCAGCGACACCTTGAAAACCGTCACATTGGCTGGGGTGTTTGTGCAAATAGGCTTGTTGCCAAATACCGATTGGCTAAAAAGCAGCGGCATGGCTTTGAGTAAATTCAATGAGGTGGAAGTGAACGCACACGGCCAAACTTCACTGGCCGGTGTGTTTGCTGCAGGCGACGTGACTACCGTGCCCTACAAACAAATCATCATCGCCATGGGCGAAGGCGCCAAAGCCTCATTGGGTGCGTTTGATTATTTAATACGGCAATAATTGGCCGTTGTACTAAGCAAAAAATAAGGCGATAGCATGGCTATCGCCTTATTTTTTTATATACACTCAGATGCTATTTTTTGCAGCAGTCACCGCTTTTGCAGCCAAATAAGGCATAAGCCGGGCAGTAGCTGAACAAACCGGTTAACAACGGCGCGATGCCTATCCATGCCCACACTGGACCACCTAATGCGCTTACCCAAGTGATCAAAGCAATGCCCACCACTATACGTACTATTTTATCGATACCGCCAACGTTGGTTTTCATGATGCTTATCCTTGAATAAAGTAGGGTTTGAATGCACTAGCTAGGCTAGTCAAACCATCATACACCCATGGCAGATTAGCATGGCGTTTGCTTTAGCTGGCCATGCTTAAGGCCACCGCCTCGGCGATGCGTATGCCATCCACCCCGGCCGATAAAATCCCGCCGGCGTAACCGGCGCCTTCCCCAGTGGGGTATAAGCCTTGGGTGTTGATGCTTTGCAAACTTTCCTCATCGCGCTTGATGCGTATAGGCGAGGAAGTGCGTGTTTCTACGCCAGTCAAAATGCCGTCGGCCAGATCAAAGCCTTTAATTTGTTTGGCAAATTGTGGGATGGCTTCGCGTATGGCGCTGATGACAAATTCCGGTAAGGCCGTGTCTAAATTGCCCAAGCGCACGCTGGGGGTGTAAGAGGGCATGACTTGACCGAATTCGGTCGAGGCTTGATTGGCTAGAAAATCGCCTATTAACTGCCCGGGTGCTTGGTAGGTGCTGCCGCCCAATAGAAAAGCCTGGTGTTCCCAGTGCCGCTGGAAGGCGATGCCGGCTAGTGGGTGGCCGGGAAAATCCACTTCTGGGGTGATGCCCACTACTATGCCGGCGTTGGCGTTGCGTTCGTTGCGCGAATACTGGCTCATGCCATTGGTCACCACGCAACCGGCCTCCGAGGCCGAGGCTACTACCGTGCCGCCTGGGCACATGCAAAAGCTGTAGACGCTGCGGCCATTGCTGGCATGGTGGACCAATTTATAATCGGCTGCGCCCAAAATAGGGTGTTGGGCATTTGGGCCGTGGCGGGCGCTGTCGATTAAGGATTGCGGGTGCTCAATTCTGAAGCCTACGCTAAAAGGCTTGGCTTCGATGAAGACGCCTCTTTCGTAGAGCATCTCAAAGGTATCGCGGGCGCTGTGGCCCACCGCTAAAATCAAATGGTCGGTGGCAATGCGCTCGCCGTTTTGCAGCACGACGGCTTGCACTTGATGTTGCCCTTGTTCGTTGCTGCTCAGTTCTATGTCGTCAACGCGACTTTGAAAGCGAATCTCACCGCCGAGGGCGATGATGGTTTCACGCATTTTTTCCACCATGCTGACCAATCTGAAAGTGCCTATGTGCGGGTGGCTAACGTATAAAATTTCTTCTGGCGCCCCGGCTTTAACGAATTCGTTCAGCACTTTACGACCATAATGCTTGGGATCTTTAATCTGACTGTATAGCTTGCCGTCAGAAAAGGTGCCAGCGCCCCCTTCACCGTATTGCACGTTGGATTCGGTATTCAATTCGCTTTTACGCCAAAAATTAAAGGTGTCTTTGGTGCGTTCCCGCACCGCTTTGCCACGCTCTAATACCAAGGGTTTAAATCCAGACTGGGCTAATATCAGCGCGGCAAATAAGCCGGATGGGCCCATGCCAATAATGACCGGCCGTTTTGTTAAGTTGGCGGGCGCTTGCGCCACGAAATGGTAAGACGTGTCTGGCGCCAATTTGACGTGCGGGTCTTTGCGTAATTTAGCGAGAATTTTTGCCTCACCTTGCACCGTTACATCCAAGGTGTAGGCCAATAAAATTGCGTTGGCTTTGCGCGCATCGACGCCGCGTTTGAAGATGGCGTAATCCAATAAATCGGCCGCATTGATGCCGAGTTTTTTTATAACGGCCGCCCGAATTTCATCGGGGTGGTGATCCAGGGCTAATTTTATTTCGGTGATGCGTATCATGGGCTAACCTAATTGTAAGGGCGTGTTTACAGCGCTAATTTAATTGCAATAACTGACGTAATAAAGGAACCGTAACGGGTTTCTTGGTAGTAAGTGACCACTCATCTAACGCGTCTAGGGTAGCCATGAGGGTAGACAAATCGCGACGCAAATAACGCAGGCAATAATCCACCACTTCACTGGGTAAGCGCATGCCGCGTTCCATGGCATGGTTTTGCAGGGCCAAGGATTTTTCTGCGTCGTTCAAGGCGTGCAATTGGTAGACCAAACCCCAGGCTAAGCGGGTGGCCAAATCATCACGCAAGCCCATTTGCGTGGGGGCGTGCAAGCCGGCCGTGATCAAGCTGCCGTGGGTTTCTTTTATCTGGTTATAGCGATTAAATAAATCGATTTGCGCATCCGCACTCAATAAATGCACGTCGTCCACCACCGTCACATTTTGCGCAGCACAGGCTTTGAGCAAATGGCTTTTGCCGCTACCGGCTTCACCCCAAAGGTAGATGAAATGGGATGCGCCGGATGGCGAGACGGCCGCCCTTAAGCTAGCCAATGCCTCGGCATTACGGCCGGCCATAAAGTTTTGCAGGCTAGGTGGCGAGGCCGGTTTGATGTCGAGTAGAAGTTGCTTCATGGCTTTCAATAGGGAGGTGAAACTTAAGCGGCGCTGCGGATTTTGACTAAGCGTGTCATGCTGCACAGGGTTCGATGATGGTGGCCGTTAAGAGTAGGCAGCCTAGGTTTTTTTACTGCAGTTTTTTTGGGTTCAGTCGTCATATAGGTTAAAATTATACTTAAATTACTGTTTAACTCCCGAATTGCATTAAAAAAACCCTATTGATCACGAAGCGAGAGCCGTTTTGACTACCCACTCTACTAATACAACATCAATCAGCTACCGCGATGCCGGTGTAGACATAGAAGCAGGCGATGCCTTAATTGAAGAAATTAAACCGTTTGCTAAACGCACCATGCGCCCTGAAGTGTTGGCTGGCATCGGTGGCTTTGGCTCGCTATTCGAGATGCCTAAGAAATACAAAAATCCGGTATTGGTATCCGGCACCGATGGCGTGGGCACCAAACTTAAATTGGCCTTTGAATTGAATAAACACGACACCGTGGGCATCGACTTGGTGGCCATGAGTGTGAACGATATTTTGGTGCAAGGTGCTGAGCCCTTATTTTTCCTAGACTACTTTGCCTGCGGCAAATTGGAAGTGGGCACGGCCGCCCAAGTGATCAAAGGCATTGCTGCCGGCTGTGAGCAATCCGGCTGCGCTTTAGTTGGTGGTGAAACCGCCGAGATGCCGGGCATGTACCCAGCCGGTGAATACGATTTAGCCGGCTTTGCCGTGGGTTGCGTGGATAAAGAAAACATCATCAATGGCAGCACCATAGCGGCCGGCGACGTGGTGTTGGGTTTGGCATCCAGTGGCGCCCATTCCAACGGCTATTCATTGATACGCAAGCTGATAGCCAAATCCGGCATCGATTTTGCATCGGACTTTCATGGCCGCCCATTTAAAGACGTGGTGATGGCGCCCACGCGTATTTACGTTAAGCCCTTGTTGCAGTTGCTGGCCACCCTGCCGGTAAAAGGCATGGCGCACATTACCGGTGGCGGCATCACGGAAAACATCCCGCGTGTCTTGCCAGCGGGTTTAACCGCGGAGATTAAAAAGGGCAGTTGGCCTATGCCGCCTTTATTCACTTGGCTGCAAGCCCAAGGCAATGTCGCGGATTTGGAAATGTATAAAACCTTTAATTGCGGCATAGGCATGGCCGTGATTGTGGCCGAAGAGCATGCTGCTGCTGCCATGGACTTATTAACTGAGGCGGGTGAAAGCGTGTTTCACATAGGCCAAGTGCGGGCGCAAAAAGCCGGCGAAGCCCCTACGCTTGTTCTCTAAGCCTATCCTGTCTAGCGCAAGTCGCTGGCCGCATTAACATTATAAAGAAAAGCAAATGACCCCAAATTTAATCCGGCAAGCGGCGGTAATGTTATCCAATCTGCTGGAATTCAATAGCCCGGCGGATGCCAAGCTGAGCGAATTTTTTCGCAACAACCGCGATTTGGGCACCAAAGAACGCGCCTTTGTCGCCGAGAGCGTTTACGGCGTATTGCGCCGCTTACGCTTTTTAAGTGCGGTCACCGCCACCGACGACACCGATAACGACGACGCGCGTAAATTGGTCTTGGCTTGGATGTTACGCATACAAGGCATGAGCATACAAAAAATGGAGCCCATGCTCAGCGAGCAGCAAATCGAATGGGCCCGCACCATTAAAGCCAAATCCACAGAAAACCTACCGTTGGCGGTGCAGGCCGATGTGCGCGATTGGTTGTGGGAGAAATTGGTGGCGCAATACGGTGAGGCTGTGGCCTTGACCATAGCCCGCAGCATGCACGAAGGCGCGACCTTGGATATACGCGTCAACACCATCAAAGCCACGCGCGATGAGGTGCTGGCAAAATTTATCGCCGAAAACACCACGGGGGAGGCGAACATCACCCCCACCCCGTATTCACCTATCGGCTTGCGCATGCCTTTGCGCTTAAATATTAGCCGTCATGTGATGTTTACCGATGGCCAAATCGAAGTGCAAGACGAAGGCAGTCAAATCCTTGCGCATTTGGTGGCAGCCAAGCGCGGCATGATGGTGGCGGATTTCTGTGCCGGTGCCGGCGGCAAGACTTTGGCCATGGGCGCCTTGATGCGCAATACCGGCCGTTTGTATGCGTTTGATGTGTCGGAAAAACGCTTGCACAGCCTAGGTCAACGTTTGAAACGCTCCGGCTTAAGCAACCTTAATGCGCAGCGCATCAACGGTGAAAATGACCCTAAATTAAAACGCTTAAATGGAAAATTTGATCGCGTGCTGGTCGATGCACCTTGTACAGGCTTGGGCACATTGCGCCGTAATCCGGATTTAAAATGGCGCCAAACGCCACAAGATTTAGCCGAGTTAACCGTCAAGCAAGCGGCGATTTTAGCCCGTGCGGCCAAGTTAACTAAAGCCGGTGGCCGTTTAATTTATTCCACCTGCAGCTTGTTAAGCGACGAAAACGAACAGATAGCGCAAGCTTTTTTAGCCGCTCACCCAGACTACACCTTGCTCAATGCGGCTGAGATTTTGAGCCAACAGCAAATTGCCTTGGACACCGGCCCTTATTTAAAACTGCTGCCGCATTTGCACCAGACCGACGGCTTCTTCGCGGCCGTATTTGAAAAAACCGCAGACACGCCGGTGAAGAAAGCGATAGAGAAACAAGTGCCAGCGCCAAGTGCCGTGGTGGCGGAAGCGCCGGCTGTGGAAAAAGTGGCTGCGCCAAAAAAAGCCAGCACGGTTAAAAAATCCACTGCCGTTAAAAAAACCAGTGCCGTCAAAAAAGCCACGGCCACGGAAAAAGCACCAGTCAAAAAACCCGCTAAAGCCGTCAAAGTAAAAGCCGACAAGGCTTAATGGCATGATGAAATGGCCTAGCCTCAACCTGCAAATTTTATTAGGCGCTGTGTTTGGGGTGGCGCTAGGGGCTTATTTTCATGATCTAGGTGCATCCCACCCAGTGACGCAAGGCGGGGTCTATGCCGCCAGTTTGCTGGGCACCCTGTTCATCGATTTACTCAAAATGATCTTGATCCCCTTGGTGTTTTGTTCCATTGCGGTCGGCATCGCTAACCTGCGCCAACACCAGCAAATGCATAGGGTATGGGTCAGCACTTTAGTGTTTTTTATTAGCAGCATGGCGATTGCTATCACGCTTGCATTGCTGGCCGGCAATTACTTTAAGCCTGGGGCAGGCTTGCATCTGTCTATGTTTGAGCATGCCATGCAAAACTTCGAAGCCAAGCAACTGCCCTTGCCAGAATTTTTAGCGCAATTTCTACACGGTCTTTTCCTTAATCCCTTTGCTGCTTTGTCACAAGGCAACGTGCTGGCGGTGGTGTGTTTTGCGCTAATTTTAGGCATAGCACTGGTCATCGGTGGCGAGCGCTACAAAGGCCTGTTAGCCCTGTTGCAAGAAGGCCTGGCCATGTGCATGCAAGTGGTAGGTTGGATCATGCGCATCGCCCCTTTAGGCATCATGGCCTTACTCATCCAATTGGTCGCCATGCAAAACTTAGCCATGCTCAGCACCTTGGCTAAATTTGTGGCGGTGGTGGTCGGCACCACCTTGTTGCACGGCGTCATCGTGCTGCCTTTAATCCTCTATCTGTTTACCGGTAAAACCCCATTGTGGTTTTGGCGTGGTGCGCGTGAGGCCTTGATGACGGCATTCGCCACCAGCTCCAGCTCGGCAACCTTGCCGGTTAGCTTACGTTGCGCCAACGACCACTTGCAGGTTAAGCCGGCCATTGCCGGTTTTGTGATTCCTTTAGGCGCCACCATCAACATGGATGGCACGGCTTTGTACGAGGCGGCGGCGGCGTTATTCATTGCCAATTTAGTTGGCATAGAATTGAGTTTTGCCCAGCAACTGATCGTGTTTTTTACCGCCATGATTGCTGCCATGGGCGCGCCTGGCATACCGAGTGCCGGCATGGTCACCATGGTCATGGTCTTGCAATCGGTTGGCTTGCCAGCCGAGGCCATCGCCATTTTATTGCCGATAGATCGCCTGCTCGATACCTTGCGCACCACGGTTAATGTGGAAGGCGATATGGTGGGCAGCTTGGTCGTACAAAAATTACTGGCCAAACAGGCCGCCTAGATAGCATGGCGAACTGGCTTAAACGATTAACAAGCCTAAGGAGTGATTAAATGGATTGGGCCTATTTATTTAAGATTGGTATAGCGTTGTTTGCCATTGTTAATCCCATAGGCAGTGTGCCTATCTTCATAAGCGCCACGGACGGATGGAACCGGCAACAAAAATTGCGCACCGCCAACGTGGTAGCACTGACGGTTTTCTTGGTGCTGGCTGCGTCGGCCTTATTCGGTGAAGGCATACTGGCTTTTTTCAGCATCACTATCCCGTCTTTTCAGGTCGGTGGCGGCATATTAATTCTATTGATCGCCATCAATATGCTGCATGCCAAGCAAAGCCATTCTAAGCAAACCCCAGAAGAGGCGAAAACCATGGAAGAGCGTGATGTGATAGCCATCGTTCCGCTCAGCATCCCCTTGCTGGCCGGCCCAGGCGCCATCAGCAGCATGATCATTGCAGCTCAAGATAGCCCGACATTCGGCGCGCAACTGTCTTTGCTGATGCCGATTTTAGTGGTGGCTATACTGGTCTGGTTAAGCTTGCAGCTGTCTAGTTACATCGCCGGCAAATTGGGCACCATAGGCATCAATATAGTGACCCGTTTGATGGGGCTGATACTGGCGGCGATGGCGGTGGAGTTTATTGCCCACGGCATGAGCGGTCTGTTTCCAGTGCTGCTTGGCTAGCTTGTATTTTATAAAACAAAAAACCTCGCCTAGGCGAGGTTTTTTGTTTACTGCATACTAAGAAAACTCTTAGCTAATTCACTTTTAAAACGGTGAATTATAGGCTGAATACATTCAATCCACCGCCGCCAGGAGCCGCGTTGTATTTAGTTAATTCAGCATAACCACCCGCAGCACCTAAAGCGTCTGTTGGGTTAGTCATACCAAGGTTCATCGCCACGCCAGCCCAGCCACCAATGCCTGAGAATACACCAACGTATTGTTTACCTTTGTTACCGTAAGTGAATGCATTGCCAATCACGCCAGAACCAACTTGGAATTTCCATAGTTCTTTACCTGATTGTGCATCCACGGCTTTTAACCAACGATCTAAAGTACCGAAGAATACCAAGTCTGAAGCAGTAGTTAACGCACCACCCCAAGCAGAGAATTTCTCTTTGTTGTACCAAACTTTTTTGTTTGTCATTGGATCGTAAGCAGCGAAACCACCCATTACGCCGTCAGGACCTGGGAACATGGTCAATGTAGCACCAACCCATGGTTGACCTGCAACGTATTTAGACTCAACTGGCTCGTAGGTCATGCACACGTGGTTAAGCGGTGAATAAACCAAGCCAGTTTTTGGTGAGTACGCAGCTGGTTGTTGGTCTTTAGTACCCAAAGCAGCTGGACAAACGCCTTTAGCATTGTAGTCTTGGTGAGTAGACGCGTTAGCTGTTTTGTTAGGCACGCCTGTTTTCAAATTAACGTCGGTTGCCCAGTTAACAAATGGATGGGCTTTTTGCGCTGCAACCAAAGTGCCGGTACCCGCATTCCATGTGTATAAGAAGCCGTTACGGTCATGGTGCCATGCGTATGTTTTACCACCTTTATCGAACAAGATCACTTCATTCACGCCGTCGTAATCCCACTCATCGTGTGGAGTCATTTGCATAGCCCATTTTGCAACGCCAGTGTCTAAGTCACGAGCTGTAACTGTCATAGACCATTTGTTGTCGCCTGGACGTACATCTGGGTTCCAAACTGAAGGGTTACCTGCACCGTAATACACTAAGTTTGTACGAGCATCATACGGCCACCAGCCCCATACAGAGCCACCACCATGTTGCCAACCGTCTTTAACTGCTTGTGGTTTCAACCATGTACGTGTGCCTAACTCGCGCTCACCAATTTTTAATTTTTCAAATGGTAGGGCTTTGAATGAACCGCCAATTTTATTACCGCCATTCACGTCCTCGTATACGGATAGGGCGCTGTATTGTGGGTTATCTTTATTGGTGTTTTTATCATGTAAGATTTCAGCATCAGGACCTGTTGAGTAGGCTTTCCATGCCAATGAACCGTCTTTAATGTTGTAAGCGGCGATGAAGCAACGTACGCCGAACTCAGCACCAGAACAACCTGTCAATACTTTATCTTTAATGACGTGCGGAGCGTTGGTGTTAGTCGCGCCGACTTTTGGGTCGTTAACTAATGTAGACCAGACTTTAGCACCAGTTTTAGCGTCTAAAGCAACCAAGTTACCGTCGTTTTGTTGTAGGTAGATTTTACCGTCGCCGTAGCCAAGACCGCGGTTTACGTTATCGCAACATAAAACAGCTTGAACTGCAGGATCTTGTTTTGGGAAGTAAGACCAAACGATTTTTTGATTGTCGTTTAAGTCTAGAGCGTATACGTTGTTTGGGAACGCTGTGTGCAAGTACATCATGTTGCCAACGATGACTGGTGAACCTTCGTGGCCACGGTTTACACCGGTTGCAAATGACCAAGCCATTTTAAGGTTTTTAACGTTACCTTTATTCACTTGTGCTAGTTTGCTGTAGCCTTGGTTGTCGTGTTGACCACGTGGGTGCAACCAGTTATTAGAATCTGTCATGGCTTTTTCTTGATCAGCCGCTGCTGATGCCAGCATGGGCATAGCAAAAGCGGCGCTAACCGCTAGACCTATTACACGTTTTTTTGTAAACATAGTTATCTCCAAAGATAATTTTAAGAATGAGGTTCATGGCCTCAATTTGTCCACGTAAAACTGGCACTAGGATGTCAGATAATCAATCCAATCGCTTGCTGAAGCCACAAGGCTGACACAAACAATTGTTTCAATTTGTAAACGAATGTAACTTTATCCATAAAATGTCCGTAGCATGCCATCCAGTTTTTTAATGCATGCTGGTCCAGAAAAGGCATTTAGTAAATTTATAATCTTTTGCTATGATGCAAACCTTGGGTTCGCCTAGTACCCCTCAACTGCAATTTAAATTAGCCTGGCAGCAATTTTAGTGATGCGCTGTCGGCTTGCTTAAAACTCGTTTTAGATGCAATAAAACGAAAGAGGGAAGCTATGCTAAGACCGTGGGAACTCAACGTCAGTATCGATCGCGCATCCGGCACCGCCATCCATGTGCAAATTGCCCAACAAATCATCAGTGATATCCATAATGGCCGTTTTATTTCTGGCATCGCTCTTCCAGGTTCACGCGACCTAGCTAAAAAAATTAAGGTAAACCGTAAAACCGTCATACAAGCCTACGATGAATTGATTGCCCAAGGATGGTTAATCAGTGAAAACAAACGCGGTACCTTCGTATCACCCAAAGCAGAATCGGCTCAATTGGCTTTAAACAGTAAGTCCAGCTCGTTGAGCTTGGTGCCAAAAACGCCGGTATCAGTGCAACTAAGCAATAGAGCGACGCACGAAAGCATCCACTTTGATGAAGGGTCGACCGACAACAGGCTATTGCCTTTTGAGGCCATAGCCAGAGCGATTAGGCATGCCTTGATTTTCATGGCTAGGCACCAAACACCCATTCAATCCGATGCGAAAGGTGATGCGAATTTGCGTTTAGCCATCGCACAGATGTTGAACCACGAACGCGGCATGCATGTAAAGTTGGAGCAGATAAGCTTGGTCGCTAGCACTCAGAAGGCTTTGTTTGCCATAGCCAAAACCTTAATTCATAACAATGAATTTGTTGTGTTCGAGCAGCTCAGCAATCCTATGGCCAGGCAAGCGTTTGCCAATTGTGGCGCGAATATTCTGAATATTAGCCACGACAATCAAGGCATAGACATAGCCAGCCTTGAGTTGCTTTGCGTGCAATATAAGGTTCGGGCTGTTTACCTGAGCCCACAACAGCAAATTCCCACAACCATCTGCATGTCGGCTAAACGCAGGCAAGCATTGCTGGCCTTGTCTGAACGCTACCAATTTTTGATCATTGAAGACGACGATTGCCACGAATTTAACTTTAGCAATCAGCCCAGCTTGCCAATGGCCAGTCAGGTCAAATCAAACAATACGCTTTACCTTGGATCCCTGTCAGGCTTATTGGGCCACGCTTTAAATTTGAGCTTCATTGTGGCGCAGGCTGAATACGTTGATGAGTGTGCAGCCCAAATTAAGCTGATGGATGGGCAGGCTGACCAAGTTAGCCAAATGGCCGTGACCGAATTACTTAAAAATGGCGAAATTAAGCGCCACCGTGCTCGCTCATTAAAGATTTACGGGGAGCGTCGTTCCCATGTGGCTAATTTGTTGCAAGCAGAATTGGCTGAGTTTGTTAGCTTTAGGTTGCCGGAATTCGGCTTAGCCATTTGGTTAGAGCTCAGTCCATCAATCAATATGCTGAGATTGCAAGCGGATGCAGAACTTGAAAAAGTCAGCTTTACTGCAGCTAATTATTATTCGACTTCGGAACATCAAGTATCGGCTATACGCTTAGGCTACGCTCACCTAAATGAGGAGGACATTAGCTTGGGCATAAAGCGCTTAAAAGTGGCTTTCATAAACCAACAAGGCCAATTATTGCGCGCCTAAAATCAAGCCAAATTGGTGGTTGATAACAACCAGCTTGGTTAAAGTTAACCAGAATTAACCAAATCATCCTGCCAGCATAGAAAAAATTAATAATTTTAAAAACCCATTCATTTCAGTGGCTTATGATGGCTATTTGACTATTAAAAATAGTTGGCACGGTTATCGCATAGTTGCTATCAGGGAAGACTATCACTAGGACTTTTTACTGTTTCATAATTTTAAGGGTTGTGTGCACAGTGAACTGGGTAGATTCCTCACTCTATTTGTGTATTTGCATATTACAAAGCAGAAAAGGCGCCTCTGGCGCCTTTTGTGTCTGCTATAGCCCTATTTAATCAAGGATATTGAATCAATTCATGACCGCTATTGAAAAAAATAAAAATACTGATAAGAGCGCAGAAGTGCAAAAAACCCCATCGGAAATTGCAAAGTTTATTTTGGATTCCAGTTACATTTTTAATGGTTGGCTGATTGCCTTAACCTTGTTATGCCTGACCATAATTTTTAATTTCTATCTTGATGGCCTCAAATACCTTATAGCCGCTGCTCTTTTGTTCGTATATCTATGGTTTATGTTAATAGCCAAGCTTGATCAATTGGCTTCTAGCATAGTAATCAAATCCAGTACTGTTTATAAAACACAACTTATTCCAGTGATTGGCACCGTGGTTTGTTACCTCAACGTTATTCACCTCGCTATTCAGTTAACTAATAAAAATGAGCTTAGTGACAATTGATTAGCGCTGTTTATTGTTAACCGTTAAAAGCCACGGCTTTTAAGTAATAAAGTTTTTTAGGAGATCAATCCATGAAGTTAAGCTGTTTAATAATTGCAACCGCAGTGAGCATGACGCTAGCCATTAATGCAGAAGCGCAAGACAAAGGTAAAGCTTATGTCAGCACACAAGATGCCGGCATATCCGTTGTTGACATAGAGACCATGGAGTTAATAGGTGACATCGATGTGAAAGCACCTGGGCCACGTGGTATAGGCATTACTGACGATGGAAAATTGTTAGTTGTTGCCACTCGTGACAATGGCAGTGTGTCAATTATTGACACGGCTAGCCATGAGGTGTTGAAAAAAATTCAGGTAGGCGAGAATCCTGAATTTGTTCGTATAAAAGGCGATTTTGCTTTTGTTTCCTACGAGCCAAGTTCCAAAGGTGGCCCACCGCCAGCACCTGGTTCAGCTGAAGCCTTAGCTGCTGCTAAAGAGGATGACGATGACGATAAAGAACCGGCACGCATTGGTATCATCGACTTGAAATTGGGCAAAAAAATACGAGAAATTACCGGCGGCCCTGAAACCGAAGGCATCGAATTTAGCAAAGACGGTCAACAACTGATTATTACCAATGAGGCAGATAACACCGTCACCGTGCACAGTATCAAAACAGGTAAATTATTAAAAACCGTTAAGACGCATAAATACGGCGATAGGCCGCGTGGCATTAAAGTCTCACCCGACGGTAAAACCTATTTAGCCACGTTGGAATACGGCAACAAGTTTTTAGTCATGGATAAAAATTTCAAAGTGCTAAGAGCCGTTGATACAGGCGCCGCGCCGTATGGCATCGCTTACGACAGAAAAGGGGAGCGTATTTTTGTAGCGGTTAATAAGGCCAAAACATTGGAAGTGTTTAATGCGAAAACCTACGAAAAAATCAAAGACATCCCGACTGGCAACCGTTGTTGGCACTTCAGCTTTACCCCAGATGACAAGCAAGTATTGTTGTCCTGCGGTAAATCCAATGCGCTATTTGTCATTGATGCAGAAAAACTGGATGTCATTAAACAAATAGAAATAAAAAACATGCCTTGGGGTGTCATCACCTACCCAAAAAGCATGGGAAGCATAGATACCGCGCTTAAATAAGCGGCCTTGCCATGCAAGCAATGCTGACATACTTAAAAAATAATCGCGATACCACGCTGCTGGGGTGTGCTTTAATTTTATTGGTGTTGGCATTGCTACAGCCTTCCATCCCAGTTAAGCGCAATATCTACAGTTATTTTCTGGTCATAGACATCACTCAGAGCATGAATGTGGTGGACATGAGCATTAACGGTAAGGCCGTTAGCCGCCTGGAATACACCAAGCATAGGTTGCACGAAACCATTTCATCGCTACCTTGTGGAACTAAGGTGGGCTTAGGTTTGTTTTCTGGAGTCAACGTAGTCTCGCTGTATTTTCCTATCGATGTCTGCGAGAATTTTTCTTCCATTAAAGACACCTTGGATCATGTGGATTGGCGCAGCGCATGGACTGCAGATAGTCGAGTGCGTGAGAGCATGTTAGCGACAGCGCAAGTGCTCAACAACTTCCCCGAACCCGCGCAAGTGGTATTTTTTAGCGACGGTGAAGAAGCGCCAAAGCTACACAGTTTTAATACCCGCGATTTAAGCACGCTACAAGGCGCTGGCGGTTGGTTGTTGGTAGGCATAGGAAGTATGCAAGGCGCACCGATTCCAAAATTCACTGAAAAAAATCAATTACTTGGTTATTGGTCACATGAAAGCATGCAACTGGCGACTGGTGCCGCGCCTATTGCTGCAGCTGGATTGCTAACCCGAAAAAATGATTTGGCCGAAAATGCAAATGATCGCTATGTCGCCAAATTATCGGAGGCCTCCATGCAAACCATGGCTAAAGAGATAGGTGCCAGTTATGTTCGAGGAGACAGCTTGCAAGCCTTGCAAACTGCCATGGAAAAACAAGCCCCTGCACGCAGCGAGTGGGCGCCATTTAATCTAAATTCGGTGCTAGCTTTAGCGGCTGGCCTGATATTAATCGGCCTATACCTACCATGGTCGCGTTTGAGTAGAGGCTAAAAAGGGATTTAATCTAACGCAGTTTTCTCGCGTAATAGTTAGCCACGCCGCTGGCCACCAATGAATACGCGGCCGGCACCACCACCAAGGTCAGCAGGGTAGAGGAAATCATGCCGCCTATAATCGCTACCGATAGTGGTTTGTTGGTTTCAGAGCCGGCGCCTAAGCCTAAGGCAGCTGGCAGCAGCGCTAAGATGATGGTCAGCGAGGTCATCAGCACAGGGCGCAAGCGTATTGGGCACGCTTCCTTGAGCGCGTCGTTCACATTGGCACCTTTTGCCACCAGTTGATTGGTCAAATCCACCAGCAGAATTGAGTTTTTCGCCACCAAGCCTATCAGTAAGACCAGCCCTATCATGGAGTAAATGTTAAGCGTGTCGCCAGTAATGAGCAGCGCAATGAGCCCGCCTATGATGGCCAAGGGTTGGGCCAGCATGATGATCAAGGGCTGCACAAAAGAATTGAATTGGCTGGCTAATACCATGTAGAGCAAGATAAACGCCAAGGAGAAAACGAACTTCATGTTCTTCATGGTTTTGCCAAACTCCTCGGCTTGGCCGGTGAATTTTAATTTGTAATCGGCTGGCACCAATTGTGCGGCGGTGGCTTTGACTATATTGACCGCGTCACCCAACGCCACATTGGGGTTGGCGTAAAAGTTAACCGCGTATTGCAAATCGTAGCGACCGATGACGGCGGCCCCCAATTCTTTGTTGAAGCTGGCCACGGCATCCAAGCGAACCAATTCACCGCTGCTGCTGCGTAAATAGATTTTGTTTAAATCCACGGTGTTATGCAACGCTTCCTCACCGGCTTTCAGGCGGATGTCATAACGCTGCCCATCACCGTTGGCTTCGTTGTATTTAGCGACATTGATGCCCCCGGCATACAAGGATACCGCCGTGGCAATGTCATTGGCACTTAAGCCCAGCGCGGCGGCACGGGCGCGGTCTATGTCCACTTTGACTTGCGGTAAATCCAATTGCACGTCCAAGTCCACTTTGCCTATGTCGCCGTTGCTGCTCAGCGTTTGCTGGAATTGTTGCGCAATGCGGCCTATTTCTTGCAAATTCGCACCGGTGATGTTGAACTGCAATTTTTCCGACCGCTGGCCACGGGCAATCGACGCAGGGGAGGGGATGGCGCGCACGCCAGGGATGGTATTTAATTCTTTTTTCAGCTCTTTAATTAAAGTCTGTTGGCTTTTTTTCCGCAATTCTTTGGCTTTTAAGCGTACGTTGACGTTGCCTTGGTTGACTTGGCCGCGCGAGCCTGAACCTATGGTGGCAAAGTAGCTGGCTACTTCTTCTGGGTGGCGTGCGATGGTGGCTTCCACCAGTTTTAAACGGGAATCGGTGTAGGCTAAACTTGAACCCAGCGGCGTTTTAACCATGATGCTAAAGCCGCCTTCATCGGCCTCGGGCACGAAGTCTTTTTCCACGTACTTAAGGGATAAATAGCCGGATAAGACGACGAAAATTAAAGTGAAGAGCAAGACTCTGCCACGGTGTTTAAGTGCACTGTTTAAGATGGCTCGGTAGGCATTTTCTAGCTGGGTTAAAAGGCGACCTATGGCTAAATAAACAGGCGTTTCATTGACCCCGACTTTGAGGTAACGCGAGCACAGCATGGGGGTGAGGGTAAGCGAAACAAACAAAGAGACCAGCACGCCAAAGGTGACAACGACGGCAAAGGATTCGAAAAACATACCTATGATACCGTCCATAAAAATCACCGGAGCGAAGATGCACACCAATGAAGCCGATGAGGCGAGCACAGCAAATACCACTTCGTTGCTGCCTAGAATGGTGGCTTTAGTGCGGAAGGCGGCCACCGTTAAGGGGTTCTTCATGTCGGCCGCGCTGAGCTTATTGCCGGCTTCGCCGGACATGTGGCGCAAGATGCTCTCGCGCACGACGATGGCATCGTCCACCACCACGCCTATCAAGAGCAGCAAGGCCAACAGGGTCATGCTGTTAAAGGTGTAGCCGGAGAAGTACATCACGGCGATGGCACCCAATAAGGACACCGGTATCTCTAGGCATATCATCAAGGTGGAGCTAAACGAGCGCATAAAGATTAATACAATCAGCGCCGCAAACAGCGTGCCCTCTACCAAATGTTCTTTTAATGAAGCGACCATTTGGTTAATAAATATGCCGTCGTTGGTGGACACTTCTAGTTGCATGCCAGGCGGTAAATTGGGTCGCACGTCTTGTTCTAAGCGGCGCTCTACTTCTTTAATGATGTCCACCGTGTTGGCATTGGCAATTTTCACCATGCCTATGCCCACCGTCGGTTTGCCATTATAGCGCGCCACTTGGCGATTGTCGGTGATGCCGTCTTCCACGCTGGCGATGTCTTTTAAACGTATCGACACGCCTGCTTTATTGCTCACCACCAAATCCGCTAGGGCTTTCGTGCTATGGAATTCTAAGTCGAGTTTGAGTAATTGCTCAGCTTGGTTGCTGACTAAAAATCCACCCGGTAATTGCACGTGCTCTTTATCAAATGCGGCGATTAAATCGTTGGCGGTGAGTTTGTAGGCTGCCATGCGTTCAGGCGAAACATTGACACGTATCACGCGATCACGTCGACCACCTATGGTGACTTCACCGACACCGGCGATGGTTTCAAATTTCTTTTTTAATATGTTGTTGGCGAATAAGTTAAGTTGCTGCACGGTGCGGTCGCCGCTTAAGGCTAACCAAATAACCGGCGAGGCATTGGTGTCGACCTTTTGCAAGACCGGCGGGTCGGTATCGGCGGGCAAGCGTTTGATGACTTGGTTTACTTTGGCCTGCACTTCGTTGTAGGCGACATCAATGTCTTTATTCAAAGCGAAGGTAATGCTGATGCTGGACACGCCAGGGGACGAAGCCGATTGTATGTGCTCTATGCCGGGGGTGGTGTTAATGGCCGATTCGATAACGCTGGTGATGCTGGTATCGACCACATCCGGATCCGCACCACGCAAAGTGGTGTTGATCATGATGATAGGGAAGTCGATGGCGGGTACCCTGTCCACGCCGATCTTTTGGTAAGAAATAATGCCGAATAGCACTATGACCGCAGACAACATCCACGCAAGGACGTGGCGCTTGATCGAGAGTTCAGGCAGGGTCATGGTTAGTTGTTTGCTTTTTGGCTGATGTTAGCTGGGCTGGGTGTGGCCAGTTTAATTAAGGCTTGGTCGGTTAAGAAGCCGGCGCCATCGACCACCACCGCGTCGTTTTCGTTTAGGCCTTGCAGGATTTCCACTAAGCCATTTTGTCTCACGCCGGTTTTAACTATGGCTTGGTAGGCTTTATTGCCTCGCGCTAGGTAGACCACTTCACCGGCTGGTCGCAGCACCACGCTTTGTTCGGGCACCATTAGACTGTCCGCTTGGGTGCCCAATACCACCGTGCCATCCACGCTGGCGCCGGCTTGCCAACCGGGTGCGTTAGTGACATCGGCAATCACGTCGACGCTGCGACTGCCTTCGGTGATCATGGGTTTTAATTCGTGGATGACCGCATCCACCGTTTGTTCACTGGTAGGCGTGCTTAAACGCACTTTTAAGCCGGGTTTTAATTTCGCGCCTATCTGTTCAGGGAGGGGTAAATGGGCGCGCAGTAGTTGCGATGATACGATCATGACGATGGGGTCGCCTACCCGTAAAAACTCACCGTCATCAATTAATTTTTTTTCTATTTTGCCAGCTGCTGGGGCGTACACTTTTGTTTTGCTGCTATTGTGTTTGACGCTGTCTAGCCTAGCTTTGGCACCGGCCCATTGTTCTTTCAAAGCGGCTTGTTGCGAGCTGTCGTTATCCAAGGCATTTTGCGAAATGAATTTCTTGCTCACTAAGACTTGATTGCGTTCGACAATTTTATTTTGGTTGGCTAACAAGGCTGCTATGCGAGCCACTTCGGCTTGCGCCTCTAGTGCCTGTAGGGACAAATCGGTGGCATCCAGTGTGGCAATCAATTGGCCTTGTTTGACCGCTTGGCCGGTGTTGACATGGATGCGTATGACCTTAGCGGCCACCTCGGAGGACACGGTTGGGTTGGTCAAACCTTCTAAGCTGCCGACCGACTGTTCAGTGATGTCTACAGCTTGTTTTTTAACGTGGGTGATCGTCACCAGGGTAGGCTTGGGCCCATTTTTTTTGGCCTCGGCTTGGTCTTGCTCACTTTTTTTAGCGCCGCAGCCAATTAAGGTGGTCGACAGTAAGGCGATCAATAGCAAGGATTTAGTTTGCAACATCATGGTGTGAAAGCTTTCTTAGTCATTAAGGAGTGATTATACGTTGCCAATCAAAAAATGGTCCGGGGTCGGTTTTTCTTCCCGGGGCAATGTCCGAATGCCCTACTATAGCTTGTATCGGATAAGCTAATTGCAGTGCCGCCAGCAAAATTTGCAAGCTGGCGTATTGGGCCTCGGTAAAAACCTCGAAATCCGAGCCTTCCAACTCGATTCCGACTGAAAAGTCATTGCAACGTTCCCTTTGCTGCCATTGCGATACGCCGGCATGCCAGGCTCTTTTTAGGCAGGAAACAAATTGCACGAGCTGACCGTCTCTGCGGATTAAAAAATGCGCCGACACTTTGTGTTGGTGTATGCCGGCATAATAGGGGTGGGCCTGCGGGTCGAGTTGATTGGTGAACAATTCGATGATGCCGGCGCCGCCGTATTCGCCGGGTGGCAAGCTGATGTTGTGCACAACGATTAAACTGATTTCATGGCTAGGCCGCTCATCAAAATTGGGCGAGGCAATAAACTGTGCGTTTAGTGCAATTCCATTTTTATCAATAGCATGGCGGTTCATAGAGGTTTAATTTTATGCTAAAAATGCATTTTTCGCCTGAACTTTCATGGCAAAATTCAGTATGAAGTGCGCTTATCCTATAAAATATGCACACTGTAAATTTATCCAGGCCTGGGAACAAACAAATGGTATTTTTTGAATTATTTTTAATGTTAATCGTAATCCTGATAGCGGCGGAGGTCTTCACCAATGCGCTTGAGCACTTGGGTGAAAAGCTGGGTATATCCGAAGGCGTCACCGGTTCTTTGTTTGCGGCGGTCGGCACGGCTTTGCCTGAGACCATGGTGCCTTTGTTGGCCTTGTTAGCCGGTACGCAAAATGTCGCGACCAATGAGGAAATAGGCGTGGGCTCCATCTTAGGTGCGCCTTTGATGTTAGCCACCTTGTCCTTGTCCCTGATGGCCATTTCGGTTTGGCGTCGCCGCGGTAGCAAAGGGCATTTAAGACCGGAGCGCAGCGGCTTAATCCGTGACCTTAATTTCTTCCTAATAGCCTTTAGTTTTGCTGCCGTTGCCATGTTCGTGCCGCACACGCTTAGCGTGGTGCGTTATGGCATAGGCGCTTGCATGGTGACCATCTATTTTGTCTACGTGATGATGACACTCAACGCGTCCAAAGCACTGGTGGCCGATGGCCATGCTACCGAAGCAGGCAGCCCAATGATGTTATGCCGTTTGGGCTTGCCTAACCACACCTTGGTGATAGCCATGCAGTTAATTTTGGGCTTGGCTTTATTGATAGTGGGCGCCAAAGGATTCATTCACGGCGTGGAGGCAGCAGCCGACTTAATTGGCATTTCTGCTTTATTGCTGTCCTTGCTGATTATCCCTATTGCCACGGAATTGCCAGAAAAAGTGAACAGCATATTGTGGATACGTAAAGGTAAAGACACCTTGGCTTTTGGTAACATCACCGGCGCCATGGTGTTTCAAGGCACCTTGTTGCCGGCCATTGGTATTATGTTGACGCCTTGGGAGCCGCGTATAGAGGTGGTGTTGGGCATAGCCATAACCTTACTGGCGGCGCTATGGCTGCGCTATTTGGCCGGTCGTGGCGGCATTTTGGTTTGGCATTTATTGATTAATGGCTTGATGTACATCAGCTATCTGGCTTTGGTTTTAAGCTAAGCCTAAGTCCAGTTTAGGCTGGACCAGCATGCGCCAGGTGCTTATTTTTTAGGCACGTGCGCGGTGCAGCAATAAAAGCGCTGTTTCACTAAAAAAGCTTCGGATCGGGCAATGTGCACTTGGCAAGTGGCGCATTGCACCATGTCTTCGCTGGCTACAGGCTCAGGCGGTTGTTGTGCGTTATCGGCACTTGTTTTTTCGTCTGGGTTTTTTTGGCCTAAGTAGCGCTTAACAAAATAGACGATCAGCGCGATGAGCAAGATTAAAAATAACAAACGTCCCATGATTCCTCTCCAATAAAACCGAGTAGGAATTGTAGCGAATTCCACGGCTAATGGAAAACAACCGCCGCTAGGCTTAGCTAAAATGACCAATAGGAGTACACATCTTGACTAATCTACAGACTAAACCGGGTTGGCTTAGGCTGGCTGCTTGCCTGGTCTACGATGGTTTGGTGGTGTTGGCCTTGAGTTTTGCCTTGGCCTTGGGCTTTATTTTGTTATTCGGCGATGCCAGTCATGGGCTTAAGCGCTATGCCTTGCAGTTGTTTTTATGGCTAGGCATCGGCCTCTATTTTGTTTGGTGCTGGCGTAAAAGCGGTCAGACCTTGGCCATGCAAACCTGGCAACTAAAACTCAGTGACGGCCAAACTAAGTTGCTAAACTGGCCTCAGGCTTTAATCAGGTATGCCTTGGCTAGCTTGAGTTTGGCCGCCTTTGGCTTAGGCTTTGTGTGGGCCTTGTTCGATCGCGATGACTTGTTTTTGCACGACAGACTGCTCAATAGCCGCATTACCTTCGTGCCACGAGCTGCAACATAATCAGCCCAGCCAGCAAGAATAATAAGGTAGGCAATAGGGCGCTCAATAACGGCGGCCAGTCGTTAAGTAAGCCTAAATGGGCGAAAACCCGATTTAAAATTTGATACACCACCCCTAGCATGATGCCGAGTAGGGCTTTGGCGCTGACGCCACTTGTGCGCTGTGGCAGTAAAGCAAAGGGCAGGGCAAGGATGACCATGACTAGGCAGGCTAAGGGGTAAACCATTTTTGCCCAAAGCGCGACTTGGTAACGGTTGGTTTTTTGTTTATTGTTGTTTAAATGGTCGATGTAAGCAGACAGATTCCATGCCGACATTTTTTCCGGCATCACCAATAATACATTGAGCAAGGCTGGCCGTATCATCGAATACCATTTGGCTTCTGTTAAGCGTGTAACTGTATTCTGGTCTTGCTTGAATTGTGTTTCCGTGACGTCTTTTAAGCGCCAATGGTCTTGTTGGTAATCAGCCGATTTAGCGTCGCGTATCCTGATCAATCTGGCTTGTTGATCAAATTCGTAGATGTGCACGTTGGCTAAGGTGGTGTCGGCCATCACTTCTTCGACGTTGATAAATTGGCGGTCGTCTTTTACCCATAGACCCGATCTAAATTCTTGCGCGACCAGCGCGTGGCTGGCTTGAATACGCAGGCGTTGCGCCATTTTTTCGCTGATGGGGGTGAGCAATTCGCCCACTGAAAAAGTCAGCAAGGTGAACAACAGGCCTATGTGCACCAGTATCAGGCCTAGCTTAAACACCGATAAGCCGCTGACGCGTAACACCAGTAATTCCGAGTGGCGTGCGAGCTGACTCAAACTCATCATGCAGCCCACCAATACCGCCACCGGCACCACGTCGTAGACGTGGCCGGGCACGCTTAACAGCACAAACAGCAGGATGTTCGCCAGACCATAATGGCCTTTGCCTAAACTGTCCAGCTCTTGAATTAAATCAAAAAATGCAAACATCGCCATCAAAGCCAGCATGACCAGCAGCACGTGCTTGGTGATTTCTTTGTAGAGGTATTTATGAAATATCGGCATGCTTTAGGCGGTCACAGTTTTGCCGAATGGCAAGCCAGGTAGGATGGGTAGCTGTTGGTTACGCCGGTACAGCATGTAGATTGCCAGGCATAAAAATAGCCCGTGCACGGGCCACAAGCCGACGAGGGGATTGATCTTTCCTTGGCTGACCCAAGCTTGCAGTATGCTCAGCATATTGTTGTAGAGGATGTAAACGATTAAGGCCAGCGCGAAGTTGGCCGAGCGACCGGCGCGTGGGTCTATAGCGCTTAAGGGGATGGCCAATAAAGCCAGTATCAAGGCTGAAATAGGCATGGCCAAGCGCCATTGCAATTCAGCCGTATGCGCCGGTTTGTCGGTGTTGATTAGCTCTAAACTGGGTAGCGAAGGGACGGTGGGCTCGGCCACTTGCACCAGTTCGGCATCCACGCGTATGGCGTATTGTTCAAACTCGGTGGTGGAAAATTCAGCGCTACCTGGTTTGCCGTAATAACGCCGACCGTTTTGCATGATTAAATAATTATCACCATTTTTTTCGATCAAGCGATGGCCCCGTGTGGCAACGATGAGGCTGATCTTGTCGTCTTGCTTGGTTTGCACAAAAACATTTTTTACTACCTTACCCAGCTCATCAAAGCTTTCGGCAAAAAATACCCGATCGGCGTGACTGGATTCCTTAAACACACCGGGGCTGATGCTGCTTAATTCGTCACGACTTTTTAATTGTGAACGGTACTGCTCGACTTTGTTAATGGCCCATGGGGTAACAAATAAGCTCAGTAAGGCAATGATGAAAACGAAGGGTAGGCTAAATGCCAGTATCGGCCGCACCCATTGTTTAATGCTTAAACCCGAACTAAACCAAATGACCATTTCCGAGTCTCTGTACCAGCGCGTCAAGGTGAGCAAGACGGCTAAAAACAAACTTAAAGACAGCAGCATGGGTAGGAAGCGGATAAGGTTAAAGCCCAGCACGGTGCTGATGGCGTCGTTGGGCAGTATGCCTTTGGCGGCCAATTGGATAAGGTAGCCGGCACGTTGCGCTATCACCACGCCGAGCAAAACCAGCAAAGCGCTGCTGGCGGTGGCGATTAATTCTTTAATAAGTGAGCGCTTAAAGAGCATGAGTGAGTGGTCGTTATGATGAATTGCTTGGGCGGTCTATTTTCAACTAGGAATTGCGTCTAAAAACCGCGATAATTCACTAAACATTTTAATAAGGTTGGCAACATGGAATTTAGCATAAAAAACGTTAATGCGGCAGCAACACAGAGTGATTGTCTGGTCGTGGGTGTCTACGAAGCAAAAGTGCTGTCTGAGGCGGCACAAGAAATAGACCTTGCGAGCAAGGGCATGATTAGCAAGTTGCTTGCAGACGGTGACATGGATGGCAAATTGGAGGCGACCTTGATGTTGCACCACGTGCCTGGCTTGACTAGCAGTCGCTTGCTGTTGGTGGGCTTGGGTAAACAAGCGGATTTTGCCGAAAAGCAATACGCCAAAGCGGTGAGGGCGTCCATCAAGGCCTTGGAAAAAAGTGGGGCATCGGATGCCACCACCTGCTTGGCACAATTGCCCGTTAAGGCCTTAAGCGCCCAACGTAAAGTGGCGTATTTAAGTGAAGCGGCCTTGGATGCCAGCTATAAATTTGCCGCCATCAAAAGAAAAGAAGAGCAAGCCAGCCCGAAAAAAGGCATCGCTAAGCTGACCATAAACGTGGCCGCGAGCGAGGTCACTTCCGCTGAAACCGGCTTGGCCGATGGCCAGGCTTTGGCTGCCGGGGTGAGTTTGGCTAAGGATCTTGGTAATTTACCACCCAATGTCTGCACCCCAAGCTATTTGGCTGAGCAAGCCTTGGCCTTAGGCAAAACCCACCAATTCAACGTCGAGGTGCTGGAGCGCGATGCCTTAAAAAAACTGGGTATGGGCTCATTTTTGGGCGTGGCACAAGGCAGTGAAGAGCCACCAAAATTCATTATCATGCAACACCTAAAGGGCAAAAAAGAGCAAAAACCGGTGGTGTTGGTGGGCAAGGGCATCACCTTTGATACCGGCGGTATTTCATTAAAACCCGGTAGCGAAATGGATGAAATGAAATACGATATGTGCGGTGCGGCCAGCGTGTTGGGCACCTTTAAAGCTATCGCAGCGATGAATTTGCCGTTAAACGTCATAGGCGTGATTCCTACTTGCGAGAACATGCCAGATGGCCGTGCCACTAGACCGGGCGACGTATTAACCAGCATGTCAGGCTTGACCATAGAGGTGTTAAACACCGACGCAGAAGGGCGTTTAATTTTGTGCGACGCCCTGACCTACGTTGAGCGTTTTGAACCCAGCGCTGTAATCGATGTGGCCACCCTAACCGGTGCCTGTGTCATCGCCTTAGGTCACCATGCCAGCGGTTTATTTAGTAATAACGATGCCTTGGCAGCGGAGCTTTTGCAAGCCGGTGAGGTGGCGCTAGATAGAGCTTGGCACATGCCTATGTGGGAGGATTACCAGTCTTTATTGGACAGCAATTTTGCCGACATGGCCAACATAGGCGGCCGTGCAGCCGGCAGCATCACGGCTGCCTGCTTCTTAGCGCGTTTTGCAAAAAAATACGATTGGGCGCATCTGGATGTGGCCGGCACGGCATGGAAATCCGGCAAAGAAAAAGGCGGCACGGGCCGCCCGGTGCCTTTGCTGACTGAATTTTTAGTGCAAAGGGCAAATCAAGCTTAAGGTGTAAACCATGACCCGGGTCGAATTCTTTTTTAACGTGGACGATAAGCTGGCTAAAACCAGCGAGCTGTGTGAGAAAGCACTGGCAAAAGGCCGCGAACTAATGGTGTTTACCCCGGGGGTAGCGATGAACGAGGCCGTGCAAGCCGCGCTTTGGCAGCACTCTGCCACTAGCTTTTTAGCCAGCAGTGATCATGCCGCGCTCATGCCACATTCACCCATTACGGTTAGCCATGAGCCTGAAGGCCTAAGCAAAGACGACGTGCTGATTAATTTGCATGACCAGCATCCGCCCTTTTTCAGTCGATTTCGTTATTTGGTGGAGTTGGTTGGTTCGACTGACGAGGATAAAGCCGCTGCGCGCTTGAAGTTTCGTTTTTACCGTGACCGTGGCTACGACATCAAATCCACCGATATGCGCGCCTAGTGCACGTTTCTTATAGGCTGGCTATTAGCGCTTGGTAAGCCGCCGCATTCATTAAACTGCTTGTGTCCTGACCCTCAGCCAATTGGTATTTAAATATCCAGGCCTGGTAAGGTTTGTCGTTAATTAATTCTGGGCTGTTGATCAAAGCCTGGTTGATCTCCGTTACCGTGCCGTCTAGCAAAGCATGCAAATCCGAGCCAGTCTTGACCGATTCCACTAAGCCGCAAGCCTCATGGGCGGTTAGTTTACTGCCCACTGCCGGGGCTTGAATGAAAACAATGTCACCTAGCAAATCCTGCGCGTAATCGGTGATACCGGCTTCCCAAAAGCCGTCTGCAGTGGCTTTGGTCCATAAATGTTCGGCGCTGTAAAACAAAGAATCAGGGGTTTGCATGGGCTTTAGTGTGACTGAATTTAAAGTGAAGGATTATTTTAGCCTTAATCCAATTATTCGCATTTAAATTTTTAGAATTTAAATGGCTAAATAGTAAAATATATTGATGACAAAGCTAAAGTTTTTATATAGTATTCGTCTGTAACTGCATGATGGACAACAAACAAATGGGCTTTTATATGCGTAAATTTATACTTTTCTACATAGCGATCATGCTTAGTTTTGCGCCTATGTCAGTGTATGCGGAAGGTAAAAAGTCGCACAAACACAAAGCCCATATCAGTAAAAAACATAAAGTTTCGTCTAAAAGCCGTCACCACAGACTGGCCAGCCGTAAACATAAGAACGTCTATGCTAAAGCCTATGATGGCAGCGGCCCACTGCAATTAGCGTCATCCAAAGTGCTGGTGATTAACCAGTTAACCGGCGAAAAGCTGTTTGAAAAAAACACCAATCAACCCACCCCTATCGCTTCCGTCACCAAATTAATGACCGCCATGGTCATGTTGGATGCGCATTTGCCTATGGACGAAGTATTGGCCATCAGCAATCAAGATGTGGATTACCTTAAAGGCACGCACTCTAGGTTGTCGGTAGGCACGGAACTCACGCGCGCAGAATTGTTGCAACTGGCTTTGATGTCGTCTGAAAACCGTGCCGCTTCTGCATTGGGCCGGAATTACCCAGGCGGCATGAATGCATTTTTAGGCGCGATGAATCGCAAAGCGGCTTTATTGGGCATGAACGCTACGCATTTTTACGATGCCACCGGTTTGGACAGTGCCAATGTGTCGACTGCAGAAGATTTGGCTAAGATGGTGAACGCGGCTTACCACTACCCTGAGATACGCCAAGTGAGCACAGCCGCTTCGCAAGAGATTACCTTACACGGTGGCTCCAATAACTTTGTTAATACCAATGCCTTGGTTAGGCGTGGCGATTGGGTGATAGGCTTGTCCAAGACCGGTTTTATCAATGAGGCTGGCCGTTGCTTGGTCATGCAGGCGGAGATATCTGGCCAACCGATGATTATCGTGTTGTTAAATTCCGTGGGTAAAATGTCCCGTATAGGCGACGCCAATCGCATTCGTAAATGGATAGAGCACAATGAAATGGCCTCATTAGGACAT
Source organism: Methylophilaceae bacterium (assembly GCA_965601545.1). GTDB lineage: Bacteria > Pseudomonadota > Gammaproteobacteria > Burkholderiales > Methylophilaceae > Methylotenera. The sequence goes on from OZ271845.1 coordinate 191,488, forward strand.
CGCGTCAACGGCTAACCGAACTGCATGCAAAAAAAAGCGGCTAATAAGCCGCTTTTTTTATGCCTGGCGATTACTTGCTAGCGGTTTTTTTTACGCTGGCTTTCTTGCTAGTGGCTGCTTTGGCTGGGGTTTTTTTAGCCGCAGGCTTAGCGCTACTGACTTTTTTTACCGCCGCTTTTTTGGCAACGGCTTTCTTAGCAGGCGCTTTCCTAGCAGCTGGTTTTTTCGCCGGCTCACCTTTTGCGGCCTTGGCTATAAGTAAATCCAAGGCTTCTTCCAGGGTCAGCGATTCCGGCTCTATGCTTTTTGGTAGGGTAGCGCGTAGCTTGCCGTGTTGCACATACGGACCATAACGACCAGCAAAGATCTCAATTTGACCGTCTTCGCTGGGGTGATTGCCCAGCGAACATAGCGGTGCTGGACCGCTGTGAGCGGCGGCTAATAAGGCCACAGCAGCGTTTAAATCAATGGTAAACACGCTATCGGTTTTTGGGATGGACTTAAATTTAGCATCGTGATTGATGTAAGGGCCAAAACGACCGATATTGGCCACGATTTTTTTATGGGTGTCGGGATGCAGACCTAAATCCCTGGGTAAGGACAGCACCATGCTGGCCGTTTCTGGCGTCATGTCGGCCAAAGAAATTTCCTTGGGCACGCTGACGCGTTTGGGTTTTTTCTTGTCCCCTTCTACCGCTAAACCTAGCTGCAAATAAGGACCATACGGGCCATTCATCAGCAACATTTCTTTACCCGTGGCTGGATCCAAGCCTATTAGCACCGGTTCGCTGGCACCTTGGGCGGCGCCGTTTAAACTGCGTTTGTAGTCGCATTTTGGCTCGTCGTTGTAACCGGTGCAGCCGATAAAGGTACCGTAACGGCTTAGTTGTTTTTGCAAGGGTTTGCCGCATTTAGGGCAAGCTTCGTCTATGAGTTCGTTACCTGGTCTGTCGACATCAGCCTTGCTAAGCAATTGTTGGTTAAAGCCTTGCCAAAATTCATCCATCAATGGAATCCACTCACGTTGACCTTCGGCCACGCTGTCCAGGGCATTTTCCAGGTTGGCGGTGAAGTCGTAATCGACGTATTTGGTGAAGTGCTCGGTTAAAAACTTGTTCACTACCCGGCCGACGTCGGTAGGGGTGAAGCGTTTTTTGTCCAGCAACACGTATTCGCGGTCTTGCAAGGTGCTGATGATGCTGGCGTAAGTAGACGGACGGCCTATGCCGTATTCTTCTAGTATTTTAACTAAGCTGGCCTCGCCGTAGCGCGGCGGCGGTTCGGTAAAATGCTGATCACCGTAAATTTTTTCTACCGTCAACACTTCGCCGGTTTCTAGGTGCGGTAATTTGCTTTCGCCTTCTTCTTCCTCGTCGTCCGTGCCTTCCATGTAAACGGCGATGAAGCCTGGGAACACCAAGGTTTGTCCGGATGCTCTAAATAGATTGGCGTCACTGCCTACGCTTAAGTCCACGCTCACGGCATCAAATTTTGCTGCCGCCATTTGGCAAGCGACGGCGCGTTTCCATATCATTTCGTAGAGTTTAAATTGCTCGTCGTTTAGGTATTGCCTAAGCTTAGCCGGCGTGCGATTGATGTCGGTAGGGCGTATGGCCTCGTGGGCTTCTTGTGCACTTTTGGATTTTGTTTTGTAGGCAACGGCAGTCTTTGGTAGGTAGTCAGGCTCAAAATGCTTTTTCACGTAATCACGAATTTGCATGATGGCTTCAGCCGCCATATTGAAGGAGTCGGTACGCATGTAGGTAATCAAACCAACGGTTCCGCTGCCGACGTCTACGCCTTCATACAGTTGTTGCGCGATGCGCATGGCGCGCGAGGTGGTAAAGCTTAATTTACGCACCGCCTCTTGTTGCAAGGTCGAGGTGGTAAATGGCGCGGCCGGGCTGCGACTGCGTTGTTTCTTTTCCACGCGTGAAACGGTGGTTTTGCCTGCGCTGGCTAGCAACAGTTTACCCACCACGTCGGCTTGTTGATCGTGATTAATCAGCGAAAATTGTTCTATTTTTTGATTGTTTAATTGGATTAATTTAGCGCTGAAGCCGTGGCTGTGTTTTAGTGCATCCAGATGAACAGACCAATACTCTTGGGATTTAAAGGCTTCAATCTCCAATTCGCGCTCAACAATTAAGCGTAAAGCCGGGCTTTGCACGCGGCCAGCAGAAAGGCCGCGGCGGATTTTCTTCCAAAGTAAGGGTGATAAATTAAAACCCACCAAGTAGTCCAATGCACGACGCGCTTGCTGCGCATTGACCATGTCCATAGAGATGTCGCGTGGCTCGGCGATGGCATGTTCCACGGCATTTTTGGTAATTTCATGAAACACCACGCGTTTCATGATTTTATTTTTCAGTAAATTTTTGCCTTTTAAAATTTCTGCAATATGCCATGAAATGGCTTCGCCTTCACGATCCGGATCGGTTGCGAGGTAGATGCTGTCGGCATTTTTCACCGCTTTGGCAATGGCGTCTACGTGCTTGCTATTGCGCTCTATGATGTCGTATTTCATGGCGAAATCGTTGTTGGTGTCGACCGCGCCATTTTTTGGAATGAGGTCACGGACGTGCCCATACGAGGCCAACACCTCAAAGTCGCCACCTAGGTATTTTTTCAGGGTTTTGGCTTTAGAGGGAGATTCAACAATTAACAGTTTGGACATGAATGCCTAGGGAAGGGGCTACGTTTAAGGGAATTAGCTAGATGATAACAAGGTAAATGGGGATAAGCCAATAATTTATTTACGCACAAACTCGATGCGTGTGTCACTGCTGTTGGCTATATTTAGGGCATTGTCGGCTTGGGCGATGTCACCAAACAATGGATCGTCGTCGTCCACTTTTGCCTGGCTTAGGGTTTTAAAGTCGTATAAATTAAAGTCGGCTAAATGCGAGGGCTCGACATTGCCTATGGCGCGGAAGATATTATTGATGCGACCTGGCTGCTCGCGCTCCCAGCCCTGTAGCATGTCTTTTACTTTTTGCCTTTGGAGGTTTTCCTGGCTGCCGCATAAATCGCAAGGGATGATGGGGAAAGCCATTTGCCTAGCGTAGCTGGCAATGTCTTTTTCACTGCAATAGGCCAAGGGGCGTATCACGATATTTTGTTTGTCGTTGGTGGCGAGTTTGGGCGGCATCGCTTTCATTTTCGCGCCAAAAAATAGGTTAAGAAATAAGGTTTCCACGATGTCGTCACGGTGGTGACCGAGGGCAATTTTATTGGCGCCCAATTCCTTTGCGGTGGTGTAAATGACCCCTCGACGTAAGCGTGAACACAAGGAGCAGGTGGTTTTGCCCTCGGGTATTTTCTCCTTAACGATGGAGTAGGTGTCGGCATTAACGATGCGGTAATCCACGCCCAGTTTTTCAAAATAGGCAGGCAATACATCGGCCGGAAAGCCTGGTTGCTTTTGATCCAAGTTCATGGCGATGAGTTTGAAATCTATGGGCGCGCGCTCTTGTAATGCCAGCAATATCATTAACATGGCATGCGAGTCCTTGCCGCCACTCATGCACACCAGCACCGTGTCGCCATCTTCTATCATGTTGTAATCGCCTATGGCTTTGCCGGTAGCGCTGATTAAGCTATTGCGTAGCTTAATAAAATTATTCGAGTACTCGGCAGGCAGGTGTTTAATCATGGTTTTAGGCTAAGGGGTGAGGGGTAATAGGAGAGGACTTAAGGATGCGTAGTGCTATAGATTTAAAGAACGGCCACCGTCGACAGCCAGCACGTGGCCGGTAATAAACGGCGCGTCGGCAATCAAAAATTTAACGGCTTTGGCAACGTCTTCCGCTTCGCCTACGCGTTTGAGTAAGGTTTGGTTAATCACCCGCTGGCGGTAAACTTCATCGAATTGCGGGTTGTTTTCCGGCCATTGCACCGGCCCAGGGGCGACCGCGTTGACCCGCACTTCGGGGCTTAATTCGTGGGCCAAAGATTTGGTTAAGGTTACCAAGCCGGCCTTGGCCACGCTGTATACGATGTAGCCTTTTTTTGGGCGTTCAACGTGCATATCGGTAATGTTGACGATGCAGCCGTGGTTTTTGCGTAATTCCGCCGCGGCGGCTTGCGATAAGAACAAAGGCGCTTTCAAATTGCTGCCCATGAGGTCTAGCCATTTTGCTTCATCTATGTCGCCTATTTCGCTGGCGTAATAGGTAGAGGCGTTATTAATCAGTGCGTCCAAGCGACCAAAATGATTCACTGTTTCGTGAACCAAACTGGGTAAGCTGGGGATGTTTAACAAATCGCCTTGCACTATTGCCACCGAATTAGCGCGCTGCAGATTGAGCTCGGCCTGCAATGCACGTGCTTCATTGAGAGAGCTCTTGTAATGGATCATCAAGTTAGCGCCTGACGCATGCAACAGCCGTGAAATAGCCGCTCCTACGCGTTTGGCGCCGCCGGTAATCAGTACCACTTTATTTGTCAGATCAGTTTCCACGCTTTAATCCCATCTTGATAGTTAGCTATTATAATCCAAGTCTATGACTACTTTATCCGAGCCATCGGCCACCGCCCAAAAACACAGCGAGCAACTGAGCTTGCTCATCCAGGAGCGCATCGCGCTAGCAGGGGGTTGGCTGGATTTTTCAAGCTTCATGCAGTTAGCGCTGTATGCCCCCGGTCTAGGCTATTACTCTGCCGGCCGGCAAAAGTTCAGCCAAATGCAAAAAGACGGTGGCGATTTTGTCACCGCCCCAGAAATGACCAGCTTATTTGGGCGCACCATCGCCCAGCAAATGGCGCAAATTTTTCAAGCGATGCGCGGCGACTTATTGGAGCTGGGCGCCGGTACAGGTAAATTGGCGGCCGACCTATTGTTGGCCTTGGCGGACCTAGACTGCTTGCCGCAGCAGTATCTTATATTGGAAGTCAGTGACCACTTACGTCAAGTGCAGTTGGAAACCTTGCAGACCACCTTGCCCGCTGCCTTATTGCAGCGCGTGCAATGGCTGCATGCTTTGCCAGCAGCATTCGAGGGCGTGATCTTGGCTAACGAAGTGTTGGATGCGGTGCCGGTGCATTTGGTCCATGCGACCGAACAGGGTTTGCTTGAGCGTGGCGTGGCTTGGCAGGATGGGTTTGTTTGGCAGGATAAAGCAATAGCGGAAACGCATTTGCTTAGCTTGGCGGAGCAACAGAATTTACCCAGTGGCTACCTCAGCGAATTTAGCCCAGCGGCCACGGCCTTGGTCAGCAGTTTGGCACTAAGCTTGCAGCGAGGCGTGATTATCTTGATTGATTATGGCTTTTCGGCCCGCGAGTATTACCACCCGCAACGCAATCAAGGCACATTGATGTGCCATTATCAGCATCATGCGCACCCTGATCCTTTAGTAAACATCGGTTTGCAAGACATCACTGCCCATGTCGACTTTAGCAGTGTTGCCTATGCCGGCGTTAATCATGGCCTCAGATTGGCCGGCTTTTGCAGTCAAGCGCAATTTTTGATGAATGCCGGCATGCTCAAGCTCATGGCGCAAGTGTCGCCTGACGACATGCGTCGCTACGCCCCCCTTGCCGCCGCGGCTCAGAAATTACTATCACCCGCAGAGATGGGTGATATCTTTAAGGTCATGGCCTTAACTAAAAACCTGGATGCAGCCCTCATTGGATTTAGTCAGGGTGATAAATCGCACACTTTATAAGGCCTGCATCAATCAAATTGTTATAATGCCGGCTATGACTAAATTACCTCACCCCGCCGCCGATAGTGCGCCAGATTTAAAAATGCGACCGATACGCAGTTTTGTTTTAAGACAAGGCCGCGTGACCAAAGCGCAAGCCCAAGCCTTGGAAGTTGGGCGACCTAAATTTGCCATAGACTACGCGCCAGGCATGATTAATTTGAATGAAAAATTCCATCGTCAGGAAAGCAAGAAAATACTGGAAATCGGTTTCGGTATGGGCGAAACCACGGCAAAAATCGCCCAAACTTTGCCCGATTGCGATTTCCTAGCTGTTGAGGTGCACACGCCAGGCGTTGGCGCTCTGCTTAAGTTAATAGATGAGTTGGCGCTCACTAACATACGGATTATTCAGCATGATGTGGTGGAAGTGCTGCATACCATGGTGGCCGATGCAAGTCTGGATGGCATCCACATTTTCTTTCCCGATCCTTGGCATAAAAAGCGTCACCACAAACGCCGTTTAATACAAGCCGCCTTTGTTAAATTGCTCTGCAGCAAGTTGCGTGAGGGTGCATATTTGCATGTCGCCACCGATTGGGAAGAATACGCAATATGGGTAATGGATGTGTTGAAAGCGGAAACGCAATTGCAAAATAGCGCAGTTGAATACGCTGAAAAACCCAGCTATCGTCCACTGACTAAATTTGAAAACCGCGGCATTAAACTGGGCCACGGTGTATGGGACATGGTGTTCACTAAAAACTAAGGCCACCTAGTAATTTGATTGCTTACTGGGCTTTATCGCCGGTGTCCAAGGCAAAGGATTTGCGCACCAAATCTTCCGGTTCCTCGCCAAACAGCCAAGCACCGATTATTTTTTCGGCTTCTTCCACGCCTTGTTTTTTGAGGCTGGAAAAAAGTTGTATGGTGCAGACGCTGTGATAATGATTTCCCCAAGTTTCAATCAACTCTTTGCGAACTCGGTTTAGCGTCAGGCTGGCTTCGCCTCGAGACAATTTATCCGACTTAGTCAGTAAGACGTGCACCGGTTTGCCACTGGGGCAAAACCAATCTAACATTTGCCGGTCTAGCGGGGTGAGTGGGTGGCGGCTATCCATTACTAACACCAAGCCCGCTAGGCTAGATCGCTCGCTTAAGTATCGCGCCAAGACGTTTTGCCAATGCGCGCGCATGGATTCAGGCACTTTGGCATACCCGTAACCGGGTAAATCGACTAAATGCCTATCGTTACCCAGCGTGAAAAAATTAATCAGCTGCGTGCGGCCAGGTTGTTTGCTGACGAAAGCCAAGCGGTTGTGGTTAGCTAGGGTATTGAGCGCGCTGGATTTGCCGGCATTAGATCGACCGGCAAAAGCCACTTCTATGCCGCTGGCAATAGGTAGGTCGCGTAAGTGGTGTGCTGAAATATAAAAAGCAGCATTTTGAAACAAAGGCATGGTGGTCCGATTCTAGTTTGCTTAATCGGTTTGGATTAAGCGCTGTATATTGCCTTAAGCAAAAAACATAATTTAACAACAGCGAAAAATGCTATCACGAATAGGTCTTTTTCGCTAAAATACCACGTTAATTGATTGAATAATTTAGATTACTAGTAAGGCCTTAAGGCAGTTTGCCTTGCTTGATTTGATAATTGGGAGTGGAAATGCAATTTTGTCGTGCAATGAAGTTAAGCGCTGTAACAATGACGGCCTTGGTAACGATGTTGGGCTTGGTCAACGGCGCGGTCGCAGCGGAAAAAGCAGTCGCAGCCGGAGCGCCAGTGGAAAAAAATGCCGTGGCGCAAATAACCAGCACGGTTTGCGCGGCCTGTCATGGGGCGGATGGCAACAGTGTGATTACGCTCAATCCAAAATTAGCCGGCCAACACCCTGAGTACTTGGTCAAACAATTGACCGAATTTAAATCCGGTAAACGCGCCAACGCGGTGATGTCGGGTATGGCAGCCATGCTAAGTGATGAGGACATGAAAGGGGTGGCCAATTATTTTGCCAGTCAAAATATCGTATTGGGTAAAGCCCAATCCAATGGTGTTGGTTCGCTAGGTGAAAAGATTTACCGCGGTGGCATTGCGGCTAACCATGTGCCAGCCTGTGCCGGCTGTCATGGCGCAAATGGGGCAGGTTTGCCTAAGCAATTCCCACGTTTGTCTGGTCAGCATGCGGATTACACCTTAGCGCAGTTGCGTACCTTCCGCACTGGCGAACGAGCTAATGCGCCCATGATGATGGCGATATCAAGCAAAATGTCGGATGCGGAAATGGCTGCGGTGGCCGACTACATCCAAGGCCTGCGATAAGTTAAAGGCATTAAACAGTAAAAAAGGCAGCCTAGGCTGCCTTTTTTTATGCTTATTTTTTGTCTGCTGTAGCGTCTTAGCAGCGGAATAAAAAACCGATTAAAGTATTATTAAGGTATCATCTTTGTCCGCCTACTGCCTTTTTCTTAAGTACCGTTTTCATGCATGTATTCCTAGGCTTTGCTTAAATTAACCCAGTAAGCGCCAGTACGTTTGATGTTCATTGTTAGATCACAAATTATTTTGGAGAACGACATGAAAAAACAACAGTTGGGTTTTACCTTGATTGAATTGGCCATCGTTTTGGTCATCATAGGATTGCTACTTGGGGGCGTGTTAAAGGGCCAGGAGTTGATTAACAGTGCTAAGGTGAAGAGCATGGCGACCGACTTTAAGAACATACAAGTCTACCTGTATGGGTATCAGGATAAGTTTAAAGCCTTGCCCGGAGACGACAGGGCGGCCAGCACGCACCTAGCCGGTGCCGCCAATGCCAGCACCGGTGGCACGCCTGGCGATGCCGTTATACAGGGTCTGTATGGGTCCAGCACCGCCACAGAGGAATCGGTGTTGTTTTGGCAGCACGTCCGTTTAGCCGGTTTAGCCGCAGGTCCCACCGATGTGGCCGCGGAAAATTATTTTCCAGTGAATGCCGACGGCGGCAGGATAGGCATACAAAGCGTGGCCACCCTGGTAGCCGTGACGCCCATCTCCAGCACGGAACCGGCCGGCTTGTCTGGGGCATATGCGATTTGCTCGGAAGGCGTATTGGGTAAGCACGCTAAACAATTGGACAGCACCATGGACGATGGTGTCGGTGATGCTGGCTCCATGCGCATCGTGGTAAAGGGCACACCAAGTAGCGGTGTGGCAGCGCCCGATGATGCTAGCCCATACGTGGTGTGCTTGGCTTTTTAGCTTAGCTTAAATAAGTGCACTTGCAGGAAAAAATAGCCCATTAAGGTGGGCTTTTTTTATGCCTGTTGATATTGCTTTTGACTATGAAACGTCTTGCTTAGATGCTAAATTGTTTTAGAATAGGGACTTAATAAAAAGCCCATCAACCCACCGCGTAATTCATGACCTCTAACATAGTAGAAATTGATAACCTTTCCTTTGGCTATAAAGGACGTTTGCTGCATAAAGGCATTAACATGGTCTTTCCACGTGGCAAGGTGATAGCCATCATGGGTGGCAGTGGCAGCGGTAAAACCACCCTATTGCGTTTAATTGGCGGGCAAATTAAGCCTAGCCATGGCGAAGTGCGAGTAGATGGCGACGTGGTGCACAAGCAAGATCGCGAAGGCATCTATACCCTGCGGCGAAAAATGGGCATGCTGTTTCAGCACGGCGCCCTGTTCACGGATTTATCGGTGTTTGACAACGTGGCTTTCCCCATGCGCGAGTTGACCGATTTGCCTGAAGCCATGATTAGGGATTTGGTATTGATGAAATTAAATGCCGTGGGCTTGCGTGGCGCCCATCAGTTTATGCCGGCTGAATTATCCGGCGGCATGGCAAGGCGGGTGGCGCTAGCTCGGGCCATCGCCTTGGACCCAGCCATCATTATGTACGATGAGCCTTTTGCTGGATTGGACCCGATTTCCATGGGCGTGATATGCGCGCTTATCCGCAGTTTAAATGACGCCTTAGGCGCCACCTCGATTATCGTCTCGCACGATGTAAAAGAAACTTTTTTGATTGCCGATTACGTTTATTTTGTGGCCAATGGCGAAGTGGCAGCAGAAGGCACGCCGGACGATTTAATGCAATCCAAGCTGCCTTTTGTGCATCAGTTTGTGCACGGGGATAAAGACGGCCCCGTGCCATTTCACTACCCTGCAGCCGATTACCGCTCTGAACTATTGCAAGCTAGCTCAGGCCAAAAAGGGTAAGACTAAACACCATGATGAAATCCAAGCTTATCCTTAGTATGCTTCGCCATCTGCGTGGCATGGGCCACCGCATGATAGAGCGCACTTGGCGCTTGGGGGCTGGAGCTAGATTATTTTTCTTGGCCATCGTCTATTCCGGCGAGAGTTTTAAGCGCTTTCATTTAACCTTGCGTGAAATCTATTTCACCGGCGTCATGTCGCTACTGATTATTATCGTATCGGCTTTTTTTGTCGGCATGGTGCTGGCCTTGCAAGGCTACAACACCTTGCAAAAATACGGTTCATCGGAAGCCATAGGCGTGCTAGTGGCCTTGGCATTGGTGCGCGAATTAGGCCCTGTGGTCACCGCTTTGCTGTTTGCTGGTCGTGCAGGCACGGCCATTACTGCGGAAATAGGCTTGATGAAAACCACCGAGCAATTATCCGCCATGGAAATGATGGCCGTTAATCCAATTGCACGTGTGGTGGCGCCGCGTTTTTGGGCAGGGGTGATTTCCATGCCCATACTCGCGTCTATTTTTTCCATGGTTGGTATACTTGGCGGCTACTTGGTTGCCGTGCCATTGATAGGTGTGGACGACGGGGCATTTTGGTCGCAAATGCAGGCCAACGTGGATTTTAGTGCCGACATTGTCAATGGCGTGATTAAAAGCCTGGTGTTTGGTGTGGTGTGCACCATGATCGCTTTGTTTGAAGGCTTTGATGCGCCACCTACAGCCGAGGGGGTGAGCCGAGCCACCACCCGTACGGTGGTGATATCGTCCTTGACGGTATTGGGTCTGGATTTTATTTTAACGTCTTTTATGTTGGTCGTATAAGCGCTGACACATTGATTTGAGGGGGTATATAAGTGGATAGAACAACGCTGGATTTATGGGTAGGTATTTTTGTGGCCATTGGCGTGGCTGCCCTGTTTGGCCTGGCGATGAAAGTGGGCAATTTAACGTCCAGTAAAATAGGCCCCACCTACACCGTCACCGCTGCATTTGATAATGTAGGCAGTCTTAAGCCGCATGCGCCTATCAAGAGTGCAGGTGTCGTGGTTGGCCGAGTCGATAACATTGTCTTTAACAGTGAAACTTATGAGGCCATCGTGACACTCAATATAGACGAGCGCTATGCGTTTCCCGTAGACACCTTTGCCAATATTTATACAGCCGGTTTGTTGGGTGAGCAGTACATTGGGTTGGAAGCCGGTGGCGATGAAGTGGTGTTGAAAAATGGTGATAAAATAGACAAAACACAAGATGCCATTGTGCTAGAAAAAATGATCAGTCAATTTTTGTTTAACAAGGCCTCTGAAACCGAAGCAAAAGCCGACGTTAAAGCGGCGGCGCCTGTTGGGGCCGAACTGGATATACTTAAATAAGGATAGCAATGAAAGCCATAGTAAAAATCTTATGCCTAGCAGGTTTGGGCTTGGTGCTGTTTGCCAATGTGGCCATGGCCAACATAGACATGGCGCCTGATGTATTGGTTAAACAAACTGCCGACGACGTCTTAGCCATCGTCAAAAATGACAAAGACATACAAGCCGGTAACCAACAAAAATTGTTTGCCGTGGTGGAAGAGAAAATCTTACCTAATTTTGACTTTGATCGCGTTTGCCGCATGGTGCTGGGCAAAAATTGGAAGTCAGCCAGCCCAGAACAACAGGCTTTGTTTCAAAAAGAATTCCGCAGTCTGTTGTTGCGCACTTACGCTACCGCACTGGGAAAATACCGTGATCAGGTTATTGAATACCGCCCTATGCAAACGGATGCCAGCGAAAAAAACGTCACGGTAAAAACGCAAATAATCCAAAAAGGCGGTCAGCCGATTGCCGTCGATTACAGCTTAGTCAAAGGCCCCGCTGGTTGGAAAGTCTACGACATCACTATAGAAAGCGTCAGCTTGGTGACCAATTACCGCAGTCAATTTAGCAGTGAAATTCGCCAAAATGGGTTAGACAGTTTAAATAAGAAGTTAGCCGATAAAAACGCTGCTGCCGAGGTGAAGCGTTAAGCTTGAACGGCATGGCAATGAAAGCACCCACTAAAATTGAGCAAAAGGGCAACACCTGGCGGATTGCCGGTGACGTACTGATGGATAATGCCAATTTTATCTTGCAACAAAGTCAGGGCTTATCCATGGGTGATGAATTTTTAGTGGATTTTTCTGCCGTCAACAAAGTCGATACGGCCGCGCTCAGTCTCATGATGGAATGGCAACGGCGGGCTGCTGGATCTTCTTCTCATGTACGCTTTGCTAATTTGCCAGTGAATTTAAGTCGATTGGTGTCGCTGTATGGCTTGACCGATTTTGTGCCAGTTAGCTCAGTTTAACTTGCGTTAAAAACCGGTTGCTGTTTTTCTCTTACCCATTTCTAAAGGGCTTGTATAAAAGCAAGCCCTTATTTATTAAGGCTAAAGCTGTCAGCGTCATATGACCACCGCCATCCAAATCAATCGCATCCATAAGCATTTTGGCGCCTTACATGCCTTAAAAGGCATCGATTTAAGCATAGAAGAAGGGGAGTTTTTTGCCCTACTTGGCCCAAACGGCGCTGGTAAGTCAACCTTAATCAACATCTTGGCTGGCCTTATTAAGCCTAGTTCGGGCGACATCTCGGTGCTGGGTTTTGATGTGGTTGAGCATTTCAGGCAAGCCCGGCAATTATTAGGCATAGTCCCACAAGAGCTGGTTTTCGATCCTTTTTTTAATGTACGTGAAATGCTGCGCTTTCAAGCCGGTTACTTTGGCCGAGGGCCGGAGAATGATGCATGGGTGGATGAAATATTAGTTGGCTTAGGCCTAGCCGATAAAGCCAATACCAATATGCGTAAGCTTTCGGGCGGCATGAAGCGTCGGGCGCTGATAGCCCAAGCACTGGCGCACAAGCCGCCGGTGATCGTCTTGGATGAGCCTACCGCCGGCGTCGATGTTGAATTGCGGCAAACCATGTGGGCGTTTATTAAAAAGCTCAATCGCGAGGGCCATACCATTATCCTGACCACGCATTACCTGGAAGAAGCGGAAACCTTATGCAACCGCATAGGCATGATGAAGCAAGGTGAATTGGTGGCGTTGGATAGCACAGCGAATTTGCTGAATAAATTTGCTGGTAAAAAATTGAGTTTAACTTTGGGTGAGGTCAGCTTGCCCGAAGCGATAAGGCCTATGCTGAAGGCCCAAGAAAAAGGCGTACACACGTTTGCTTTGACCGATATGGCGCAAATTGAATTGGTTTTATCCAGCTTGCGCACGGCTAATATTGCTGTGGCTGATATGCAATTGCATGAAGCCGACCTCGAAGACGTATTTCTTTCATTGGTGGGTAAACAATAATGCCGGCCTTAAACAAACTGCGGAATGCATTGATGAGTGCGACTACGATCAGTCCTAAATACCGTGGCCCATGGACGCTGTTGAAAAAAGAGTTGCTGCGATTTTGGCGGGTTGGCTTTCAAACCGTGGCGGCGCCAGTGATTACTGCTTTGCTGTATTTATTGATTTTTTCCCACGTGCTAGAAGGTCGCGTGCAAGTATACCAAGACGTGCCTTACACGGTTTTTTTGATACCTGGTCTGATCATGATGTCAGTCTTGCAAAATGCCTTCGCGAACAGTTCATCGAGTTTGATTCAGTCAAAGGTAATGGGTAACCTGATCTTTGTTTTATTAACGCCTTTAACCCACCTGCAGTTCTTTTGTGCATTTTTATGCGCGGCCATTATTCGTGGCTTGGTAGTAGGCTTGTGCATTTATTTAGTGGCCATGGGTTTTGTCGATTTGCCGATCAGCCACCCTTGGATGATAGTGGCATTTTCGTTGTTGGGTAGCGCTCTTTTAGGAACGTTTGGCATTATTGCTGGCATCTGGGCCGATCGATTTGATCAGATGGCGGTTTTTCAAAACTTTATCATCATGCCTTTGTCTTTCTTGTCCGGGGTTTTTTATTCCATCCATTCTTTGCCACCGTTTTGGCAAAGCATCTCGCACCTCAACCCATTTTTTTACATGATAGATGGCTTTAGGTATGGGTTTTTTGGTCAAGCGGACATTTCACCTTGGATTAGCTTGTGCATAGTCACCACGGCCTTCTTACTGTTGGCATGGAGCACCTTAAAAATGCTAAAATCCGGTTATAAATTAAGAGCCTAAACCACTAGGCTAAATAAAAAAGGCGATATCAAGGTGTTAACAGCAGCGCAATTACAGTCCTACATTACCCAAAATTTGGCTTGTGAATACATCAAAGTCTCGGGTGACGATGGCACGCATTTTGAAGCAGTGCTGGTCAGTGCTGCTTTTCTAGGTAAAAGTAGGGTGCAGCAACATCAATTGGTTTATGCCGCACTGGGTGACAGGATGCGTGAGGAAATCCACGCTTTGTCTATGCAGACCTATACCCCAGAGCAATGGGCTAATCAGCCTTGAATTACTTGAACATTTAATTAAACACGAGTCATGGAGTAGCATATGGACGCACAAGCACAAATTAAACAAACGGTCACTAGCAACAAGGTGGTGCTGTATATGAAGGGCAGTCCCAAATTTCCGCAATGTGGTTTTTCTAATATGGCCACGCAGATTTTAGATGCATGCCAAGCCAAATACTTTGCTGTTGACGTGCTGGCTGATCAAGCCGTACGTGAAGGCATTAAAGTCTATGCCAATTGGCCGACCATTCCGCAGTTGTATATCAATGGTGAATTTGTTGGCGGGTCAGATATCATGCGTGCTATGTATGAAAATGGAGAGCTTCAAACGATGTTAGAAGCAGCAAAGTAATTGGATAAATTGATTATTCAAGGCGGCAACCGCCTCAACGGCGTGGTCACTGTTTCTGGTGCTAAAAATGCCGCTTTGCCCATATTATGCGCCGCATTGTTGGCAGAAACGCCTCTGCATTTAACTGGGGTGGCGGCCTTAAAAGACATCGCCACCACCATTAAACTACTGGACACCATGGGCGTAAAAATTACCCGTAATGGTAGTCAAGTTAGCTTGGATGCAAGCGATGTGGCCTCCTTCGAGGCCACTTATGAAATGGTGAAAACCATGCGTGCCTCCATATTGGTATTGGGCCCATTGTTGGCCCGTTTTGGAACGGCTCGCGTGTCCTTGCCAGGTGGTTGCGCCATCGGTTCTAGGCCGGTGGATTTGCACATCAAAGGCTTGCAGGCGATGGGCGCGGCCATCCACATTACGCATGGTTACATCCAGGCCAGCACATTGCATTTGCCGAATCGCCGTTTGCAAGGCGCACGTTATTACATGGACATCGTGACCGTTACCGGCACTGAGAATTTAATGATGGCAGCGGCTTTGGCTGAAGGCACGACAGTGCTAGAAAATGCCGCAAAAGAACCCGAAGTGATCGATTTAGCCGAAATGCTAATTAAGATGGGTGCTAACATTAGCGGTGCCGGCACAGACGTGATTACCATCGTCGGTGTAGAGAAATTGCATGGCACCGAACACAACGTCGTGTGTGATCGGATTGAAGCAGGCACTTACATGGTGGCCGCGGCGATGGCTGGAGGCGAAGTGAAATTGCTCAATGCTAGGGCCGATTTGCTTGATGCCGTGATAGAGAAATTACGTGAGGCCGGCGCCACGGTGACCAGCGATAAAGACAGCATTACCGTCAAAAGCGACGGCAAACTTAAGGCCGTGAACATACGTACGGCACCGCACCCGGCTTTCCCGACCGATATGCAAGCACAGTTCATGGCGCTTAATGCCGTGGCCAGTGGCGTAGCAAAAGTAACTGAAACCATTTTTGAAAACCGCTTCATGCATGTGCAGGAAATGCAACGTATGGGCGCGGACATCAGTATAGATGGCAACACCGCATTGGTTAAAGGCGTGGCCTCATTGGATGGCGCGACCGTGATGGCCACTGATTTGCGTGCATCAGCCAGTTTGGTGTTAGCTGGCTTGGTTGCCCGTGGCGAAACAGTGGTGGAGCGCATCTACCACCTAGACCGTGGTTATGAAAATCTAGAAGCAAAATTAAACGCATTGGGCGCCAATGTGAAACGAGTCTAAGCATGATAACCATCGCACTTTCTAAAGGCCGTATTTTCGAGGAAACCACGCCCTTGTTGGCGGCAGCCGGCATCCATGCCTTGGAAGACCCGGAATCCTCACGCAAATTAATATTGCCGACTAATCGCGACGACGTACGCTTAATTATTGTGCGGGCTTCCGATGTGCCTACTTACGTGCAATACGGGGCGGCCGATTTGGGCATAGCCGGCAAAGACGTATTGGATGAGCACGGCGGAGAAGGCTTGTATCAACCTATTGATTTGCAAATAGCCAAATGCAAAATGATGGTGGCGGTGCGCGAAGACTTTGATTATTTCGCCTCGATACGCAGTGGGGCTCGCCTTAAAGTTGTGACTAAGTATGTAAAAACCGCCCGTGAGCATTTTGCCGCTAAAGGCATGCACGTGGATTTGATTAAGCTATACGGATCGATGGAGCTCGGGCCTTTGGTGGGTTTGGCCGACGTGATAGTGGATTTGGTTAGCACCGGTGGCACACTGCGGGCCAACAAACTTAAAGCGGTAGAAGAAGTGGGTGACATCAGTTCGCGCTTGGTGGTCAATCAAGCTTCCCTTAAATTGAATCGCGATAAAATTCAACCGATTATGCAGGCGTTTATAAGCGCCATTTCTGCCAAGTAAACGATTTTTAATTAAGACATTAATAAGATTAGGTTAGATTTATGAGCATTAATATTAGACGTTTCTCCACCAGCGATAGCGATTTTGACGCTAAATTACAGGCCTTATTGGCCTTTGAAACGGCCCAAGACGACAGCGTGGACGAGGTGGTGGCAGGCATATTAAAAGACGTCAAAAAACGCGGTGACGCCGCTGTCTTGGAGTACACCCAGCGTTTTGATAAAACCACGGCCAGCACATTAAGCGAACTGGAAATCAGCAAACAAGACTTGGATGGGGCATTAAAAGCCTTGCCGGCTGATCAACGCGCTGCCTTACAAGTAGCGGCCGATAGGGTGCGCTCTTACCACGAAAAGCAATTAATGAGCTCCTGGAGTTATGAGGAGCAAGACGGCACGTTGCTAGGTCAGCAAGTGACTTCATTAGACCGAGTTGGATTGTATGTGCCAGGGGGCAAGGCCGCTTACCCTTCATCGGTATTGATGAATGCCATTCCAGCCAAAGTGGCAGGCGTGAAAGAATTGATTATGGTGGTGCCTACGCCTAATGGTGAGCGTAACCAGTTGGTGTTGGCTGCGGCGGCAATTTCTGGCGTGGACCGGGTGTTTTGCATAGGTGGCGCGCAAGCCGTTGGCGCCTTGGCCTACGGCACGCAAACCGTTCCACAAGTGGATAAAGTGGTGGGCCCAGGTAACGCCTACGTGGCGGCTGCTAAGCGGCGCGTGTTTGGTGTGGTTGGCATAGACATGGTGGCTGGCCCATCGGAAATTCTGGTTATCTGCGACGGCAAGACCAACCCAGATTGGGTGGCGATGGATTTATTCAGCCAGGCCGAGCACGATGAGTTAGCGCAAGCCATTTTATTGAGCCCTGATGCCGACTTTTTACAAAGCGTGCAAGCCAGCATAGACAAGTTGTTAGCAGACATGCCACGCAAAGACATCATCAGAACCGCATTGACCGATAGGGGTGCCTTGATACAGGTGCGCGATCTGGCTGAGGCGGCCAAGATTTGCAATTACATCGCGCCTGAGCATTTGGAATTGTCCATGGACGATCCCTTGGCTTTTAGTTTGAGCATCAAACACGCCGGGGCGATATTCATGGGGCGTAACACCTGTGAGTCGCTAGGGGATTATTGCGCTGGACCCAACCATGTGTTGCCAACTTCACGCACGGCGCGTTTTTCTTCGCCGCTAGGGGTATACGATTTCCAGAAGCGTTCCAGCTTAATCATGGTGTCCGAAGCCGGTGCGCAAACCTTAGGTAAGGTGGCTGCGACCTTAGCTTACGGCGAGGGCTTGCAAGCGCACGCCAGATCCGCTGAATTTAGGTTGAAGCCAAGTAAATGAGTAAATTTTGGAGCGATGTGGTGCATAAGCTAACGCCTTATGTGCCGGGCGAACAACCTAAACTGGATGATTTAGTTAAACTAAATACCAATGAAAATCCTTATGGACCAAGCCCTAAGGTGTTGCAGGCACTGAAGCTAGAAGCCGCTGAGACTTTGCGCCTTTATCCTGATCCCAATTCGGATGCCTTAAAAGCAGCCATTGCCAGCACTTATCAATTGCAGAAAGAAAACGTTTTTGTTGGCAATGGCTCGGATGAAGTGTTGGCACATGTGTTTCAAGCACTGCTAAAGCACAGTCGCCCCTTATTGTTTCCAGACATCACTTACAGCTTTTACCCGGTTTATTGCGGTTTGTATGACATTGATTACCAAACCGTGCCCTTATCGGATGATTTTACTATTAAGGTAGAAGATTACGATCAGCCTAATGGCGGCATTGTATTCCCCAATCCCAATGCCCCGACTGGCATCCCATTAGCCCTGGCTAAGATAGAGCAACTTTTGCAAATGAATAAGCATTCAGTGGTTGTGGTGGACGAGGCGTACGTGGATTTTGGTACCGAGTCCGCGGTTGGTTTAATCAAGCATTACCCTAACTTATTGGTGGTGCATACCTTATCTAAAGCCCGATCTTTAGCAGGACTTCGTGTTGGCTATGCCTTGGGCTCAGCCGATTTAATTGAAGCTTTGACTAGGGTGAAAGACAGTTTTAACTCATACCCTGTAGACCGCTTTGCCTCTGCTGGTGCTATTGCGGCTATGCAAGATAGCGCCTATTTTCAAGACACTTGCCGCAAAGTGGTGGCTACCCGTGATGCGCTGACGGCTGAATTGGCCAATCTAGACTTTGAGGTCTTACCATCCGGCGCTAACTTTATCTTTGCAAAACACCGGGTACTAGGCGGGGCGGAAATTACCGCTATGCTTAGGCAAAAAAACATTATTGTTCGTCATTTCAAAGCCCCTAGCCGCATTGCACCGTATTTGCGCATTACCATAGGCACGGATGCGCAAACGGTTTTGTTACTTAAGGCATTGCGTGAAATAGTCAGTCAGCCTTGATGTTTTTTAAATGAGCAAAATCCAAAAAAATAGGCTATTTTTGCGGTAAAAATGCTTATAAAAACCGGAAAAAGTTCCTCGTAAGCAAAAAAATTTCTTAATTCCACAATCGCGCCGTGTTATTATCGCGAAATGTGTGATTTCTGCACAATAAACTATTTAATTCGTATTTTTAATCTTAAGTAAACGCACATGGCGTTTATTTTTAGTTGGAGGATGTAGCATGGCACAAACCCAAATGGCATTAGATTCATTAGATTTCGACGGTACCGTCGCTTTAGCAACTAAAGTTGCACCACATGTAGATATTTTAGAAATTGGTACGCCATGCATTAAGCATAACGGTATCAAATTACTTGAAGTGTTACGTGCTAAATTCCCAAAAAACAAAATCTTAGTTGACTTGAAAACAATGGATGCTGGCTTCTATGAAGCAGAGCCATTCTACAAAGCCGGTGCAGACATTTGCACGGTATTGGGTACAGCAGACATTGGCACCATCAAAGGTGTAATTGATGTAGCCAACAAATACGGCAAAAAAGCACAAGTTGACTTGATCAACGTGGCCGATAAAAAAGCACGCACTATCGAAGTGGCTAAATTAGGCGCTCACATCATTGGCGTGCACACTGGTTTGGATCAACAAGCAGCTGGTCAAACACCGTTTAACGATTTGTCTATGGTAGCTGGCCTTAAATTAGGCGTTGAGATCTCAGTAGCGGGTGGCGTTAAAGCGACAACCACACAGCAAGTTAAAGATGCTGGTGCAACCATCATCGTTGCTGGTGCAGCTATCTACGGCGCTAAAGATCCAGCAGCAGCAGCAGCTGAAATTACAGCTATTGCTCACGGTGGTTCTGCCAGTGCTGGCGGTGTTAAAAAATTATTACCTTGGCTAATCGCTGCCGTTGTAGCGCTAGTGTTGCTATCTGTATTCAACAAAGCACCGGCACCAGCTGATGCACCTGCAGAAGTAGCGCCAGCAGCAGAAGTAGCGCCAGCTGATGCGGCACCTGCAGAAGCTGCACCTGCTGCGGCTCAATAATTAACGTTTTTTCAAGCTTAGCCATGTGTTTATGCACGGTGTTTAGCAGTTGAGACGGTAATTAGCGTAAGCAAACTAAAAGCCTAGTTAAGATTATTCATCTTGCTAGGCTTTTTTTATTGATGAGCCCATAGGGATAAAAGACTAGGGCTAAAATGTTGTTCAGGGGGTGTGTGCAAAAGAACCAAGCGCAGGCGCTTTAGGTTAAAATAGCAAACATCCATTTTACGCATTCTTTTATTTAGTGACTTCCTATGCGCACAGCTGAAGTAGTAAGAAATACATTGGAAACGCAAATCACGGTTAACCTTAATTTAGACGGTACCGGCGTTTCAAAATTTGATACCGGAATAGGTTTTCTCGATCACATGCTCGATCAAATCGCGCGTCACGGCATGATGGACATAGCCGTTAACGCAAAAGGCGATTTGCATATTGATGCGCACCATACGGTTGAAGACATAGGCATTACGCTAGGTATGGCTTTTACCAAAGCGTTGGGCGATAAAAAAGGCATACGCCGTTACGGCCATGCTTATGTGCCACTAGATGAAGCCTTATCCCGCGTGGTGTTGGATGTGTCTGGCCGTCCTGGCTTAACGTTTTCTTGTGAATTTACCCGCGCGGCTGTTGGTGAATTTGACGTGGATTTGATACACGAATTCTTTCAAGGGTTTGTTAATCATGCCAACGTAACCATGCACATAGACAATTTAAAAGGGCACAATGCCCATCATCAGGCCGAGACAATATTTAAAGCTTTTGGCCGCGCCTTGCGCATGGCCGTTGAAATGGATGTGCGCATGGTAGGCATTATGCCGTCTACCAAAGGCAGTTTGTAAGCTTTTTTGGCAGGGCCGTTCAGCTCGACGAATGAAAAATACAGACATAGCAGTGGTTGATTACGGCATGGGCAATTTGCGCTCCGTGGCCAAGGCCTTGGAGCACGTTGCACCAGGTAAATCGGTTGTGATTAGCAGTAATCCGGATGAAATTGCCAGCGCCAGTCGCGTGGTGTTTCCTGGCCAAGGCGCCATGCCCGATTGCATGCGTGAATTGGATGCGCGGGGTTTGCGTGCTGCCGTTTTGGAGGCGGCCAACAACAAGCCATTTTTAGGCATATGCATAGGCTTGCAAATGCTATTTGAGCACTCTGAGGAGGGCGATGCGGCTGGCCTAGGTGTCTTCAAGGGGCAAGTACGACGCTTCGCAATGGCCGATATGCATGACCGCCATGGCGACAAATTAAAAGTACCGCACATGGGCTGGAATCAGGTTTACCAAAGCCGTGACCAAGGCAGTGCTCCCCATGCCTTATGGCAAGGAATCGAAGATGGTGCACGGTTTTATTACGTGCACAGTTATTATGTGCAGCCAGAAGAGCTGTCCTTAGAGGCCGGTTACAGTGAATACCCCAATTCATTTACCAGCGCTATCGCGAAAAACAATTTATTTGCCGTGCAGTTTCACCCAGAAAAAAGCGCAAGTGCCGGTTTGCAAATGCTAAGCAATTTTGTAAACTGGTTACCGTAATGCCACCAATTAATAGACCAACTTTTAATTATTTTTTGATATGACTATGTTAATTATCCCTGCAATCGATCTAAAAGACGGCCACTGTGTGCGGCTTAAACAAGGTTTAATGGAAGAGTCCACGGTTTTTTCCGAGGATCCGGCTGCCATGGCGAAGCATTGGGTTGATTGCGGTGGCAAGCGCTTGCATTTAGTCGATTTGAATGGCGCCTTCGCAGGTAAGCCGGTTAATGAAGCGGCCATACGCTCTATTGTTAGCGCAGTAGGGGGTGATATTCCTATTCAGCTAGGCGGTGGCATACGGGATCTAGAAACCATAGAACGCTATTTAGACAATGGCATCAGCTATGTCATTATCGGTACGGCTGCGGTTAAAAATCCGGGCTTTTTGCACGAGGCCTGCGACGCTTTTCCTGGCCAAATCATAGTCGGCCTGGATGCAAAAGACGGCAAAGTGGCGGTAGACGGTTGGTCTAAATTGACCGGCCATGATGTCATCGACTTGGCCATGAAATTTGAAGATTACGGTGTCAACTCCATTGTTTACACCGACATCGGCCGAGATGGCATGTTAACTGGGGTCAATATCGAAGCCACGGTAGCGTTGGCGCAAGCGCTAACCATTCCTGTTATTGCATCAGGTGGCGTGACCAATCTGGATGACGTGCGTCGTTTGTGCGCAGTGGCCGATGAAGGCATCATAGGTACCATTACCGGCCGTGCTATTTACGAGGGCAGTTTAGATTTTTCGGCCGCGCAAAAACTTGCGGATGAATTAAGTGCTCGCTAAACGCATCATTCCTTGTTTGGATGTGACCGATGGTCGGGTAGTAAAAGGCGTTAATTTTCTGGAGTTAAGGGACGCCGGAGACCCAGTGGAAATTGCCAAGCGCTATGACGATCAAGGCGCGGACGAGCTCACTTTTTTAGACATTACTGCCAGCTCCGATAACCGCGGATTGATTTTGCACATTATCGAGCAGGTAGCCAGCCAAGTGTTTATCCCGTTAACGGTAGGCGGTGGTGTGCGTGAGGTTGAAGACGTGCGGCGCTTGCTTAACGCGGGAGCCGATAAGGTTAGCATTAACACCACGGCCGTGCTTAATCCACAGATGGTGGCGGATGCTGCCCAACGCTTTGGTTCGCAATGCATAGTGGTGGCGATTGATGCCAAAAAAGTGGACAATCAGCCATTCGAGTGGGAAGTGTTTACTCACGGAGGGCGTAAGGCAACCGGCTTGGACGCCGTTAAATGGGCACAGCACATGGCCAGCCTGGGTGCCGGTGAGCTTTTAATCACTAGCATGGACCGTGATGGTACAAAAATAGGCTTCAACAACCCCTTGAATAAAGCCATTTCAGACGCCGTTGAAGTGCCAATTATCGCCTCAGGCGGGGTGGGTAATTTGCAGCATTTGGTGGATGGCGTGAAACTAGGCGGTGCCGATGCCGTGCTGGCCGCCAGTATTTTTCATTATGGGGAATACACGGTGAAGCAGGCTAAGCAATACATGGCACAACAAGGGATAGAAGTTAGGTTATGACTTGGTTAGATGACATTCGCTGGGATGCCAATGGTTTGGTGCCGGTCATCGCACAAGAGCACCAAACAGGCCGCATACTCATGTTTGCCTGGATGAATCGTGAGGCTTTGCAATTGACCAATGATACCAAGCAAGCAGTTTATTGGTCGCGCTCGCGTAACAAGTTGTGGCATAAAGGTGAAGAATCGGGACATTTTCAACAGGTGCATGAAATTCGCATAGATTGCGATGAGGACGTGGTGTTGATTCAGGTTGAACAGGTAGGCGGCATT
Organism: Methylophilaceae bacterium; assembly: GCA_965601545.1. Taxonomy (GTDB): domain Bacteria; phylum Pseudomonadota; class Gammaproteobacteria; order Burkholderiales; family Methylophilaceae; genus Methylotenera. Next base: position 214,840 of record OZ271845.1, read on the forward strand.
GCCTGCCATACTGGCCGGCACAATTGTTTTTTTAAGAAATTAGATAAAGGTCAGTGGATAATCGATCAAGCCGTGATTAAAGACCCCAAAGATATCTATTAGGCCGAATGAGATAAACATGAACGATACATTAAACCGTTTGGCACTATTGTTGGAGCAACGCAAAGACGCTGACCCACAAACATCGTATGTGGCGAAACTGTATGCCAAAGGCATGGACAGTATCTTGAAAAAAGTCGGTGAAGAAGCTGCCGAGACCATCATTGCCGCTAAAAACCCCAACAAACAAGACTTGATATACGAAACAGCTGATTTATGGTTTCACACCTTGGTGATGCTAGCGCATGCCGGATTAAAGCCAGATGACGTGCTGGCAGAATTGGCTAGGCGCGAAGGACTGTCTGGTCTAGAAGAAAAAGCATCCAGACAAGAAAGTAGCAAGTAAAAATGAGTGACAACTGCATATTTTGTAAAATTGTAAGTGGCGCAGTCCCTTCCACAAAAATATACGAAGACAATGATGTGATAGCCTTTAATGACATTAGGCCATCTGCTAGCGTACATTTTTTGATTGTGCCAAAATTACACATAGACAGCTTAGCCAGCTGTGAAAACGAACATCAGGCATTATTAGGTAAAATGCTATTGCTTGCGCCGAAATTAGCAAAACAGCAAGGTTTAGCAGGATTCAAGACCCTAATAAATACAGGTGTAGAAGGTGGTCAAGAAGTGTTTCATATTCATGTGCATGTAATGGGCGGTGGCGATAAGTCACGCAATAACTAACTTTAATATTTTAGGAGTATCGTCATGGGATCATTAAGCATTTGGCATTGGTTAATTGTATTGTTAATAGTGGTGCTGGTTTTTGGCACGAAGAAATTACGCAACATGGGCGGCGACGTTGGGGGCGCGGTTAAAGATTTTAAAGATGCGGTCAATGAAGGCAAAGCCGCTTCAGACAAACCCGTTGTGGCAGCGGCTGTGTCGACAGCCAAACCTAAAGCAGCCGCAAAAAAACCGGCCGCTAAACCAAAGGCAAAAGCAGCCGGCGCCGCAACAGCAAAAACCACTGCTGCAAAAAAACCGGCCGCCAAAAAGCCAGCAGCGGTAAAGAAGCCAGCAGTAGCTAAAAAACCGGCCGTTAAAAAGCCAGCGGCAGTTAAAAAACCTGCAGTTGCTAAAAAGCCAGCCGTTAAAAAACCAGCCGCGGTTAAAAAACCTGCGGTAGCAAAAAAACCGGCCGCAGCAAAAAAACCCGCTGCTAAGAAACCAGCCGCGCAGTAATTTTTCAATCTGATTTTACGTGTTTGATGTTTCATTTTCTGAGCTGCTGGTCATCGCATTTGTTGCGTTGATCGTCATAGGCCCAGAAAAATTGCCGAAAGTCGCGCGCACGCTTGGCGCGCTTGTCGGACGCATGCAGCGTTATCTTGCGGAAGTCAAAGAAGAAGTCAATCGTGAGGCGCGCTTTGAAGAGTTGCAGCAATTGCAAAATGAAATAAAGCACAGCAGCCATAAGGCCCAGGCTAAAGCGCAGCGTAAAGTCAGTGAACTGACGCAACAGCTGGATTTCCAAGAATTGGATGCCTTAGAAACGGTTTCGGCAAAAAAGCCGTCAGCCAAAAACTAATTTCACCCTGTGACCCCAACCGAAAATTTCATTAGCCATTTAATTGAATTGCGTGACCGTTTGTTGCGCACGCTGATTGGATTTGCGCTGATTTTGCTAATGCTGTTGCCGTTTGCCAATAAAATATACAGCCTATTAGCCGCACCCTTGCTCGCACAATTACCCAGTGGCGGGCAGATGATAGCCACGGCGGTGACAACGCCCTTTTTTGTGCCCATGAAAGTTGCCATGATGGCGGCCTTCATTATTTCCCTGCCGCATACCATGTATCAAGCTTGGTCTTTCGTTGCGCCTGGATTGTATGCGCATGAAAAAAAATTCATGGTGCCGATGATAGTGGCTAGCTGTTGCTTGTTTTTAATGGGCATGGCTTTCGCCTACTTCCTGGTGCTGCCAGTCATTTTTGGATTTATTATTAGCGCAGCCCCCGTTGGGGTGGCCGTCATGACCGATATAGCCAATTACCTGGACTTCGTGATCGGCCTGTTTTTTGCATTCGGTTTGGCGTTTCAAGTGCCTATTGCCGTTATTTTGGTGGTGTATTTTGGCTGGTTAGACGTGATCCAGTTGAAGGCCATGCGAGCTTATGTAGTGGTGGTGGCGTTCATCCTTGGGGCAATTTTTACCCCGCCTGATGTGGTTTCGCAGTTTATGTTGGCGCTGCCCATTTGCCTGCTCTACGAGCTGGGTATGTTGTTGGCTGGGTTCATTACTAAAGCAAATACTAGCGAGCCTGACATGCCCGCCTAGGGCTATTTTTTGGCGAGTGGTTTTGGTCGCTTACCGACCTTTACCATTAAATTCAGGTTTTTTTCAGCTCGGGCAATGTTGAGGCTGGCTTGTTGATTAGGCGTCAAGGCCGCAATTAAATTAAGCATGGAGCCCGTGTCGTAAATGGGCTTGCCGTCTATGGCTAGCAATATATCCCCTGCTAGTAAGCCGGCTTTGTCAGCAGGCCCGCCTTTAAGCACCCCCGCCACCAAGGCCCCTTGTGCTTGTTTTAGCTTGAACGATTCGGCTAATTCAGGCGTGATGTCCTGCGCTTGTATGCCTATCCAGCCGCGCGTGACGTTGCCTAGGCTAACTATTTGTTCCATTACTTGGCGCGCTAAACTCGCTGGTATGGCAAAGCCTATGCCCATGGAACCACCGCTGCGGGAGTAAATCGCACTGTTAATGCCGACTAAATTTCCTTCGGTATCGATTAACGCACCTCCTGAATTGCCTGGATTAATCGATGCATCTGTCTGAATAAAGTTTTCAAAGGTATTGATGCCTAAATGCGTACGACCAAGGGCGCTAATGATTCCTTGCGTGACCGTTTGACCAACCCCAAACGGATTACCTATCGCCAGCACTACGTCGCCTACGTTTAATTTTTCTGTACTGGCAAAGGTGATGGCAGGTAAGTTTTTGGCGTCTATTTTAATCAGCGCCAAGTCGGTTTCAGGATCGGTTCCAACGACTTTTGCTGACATCTTACGACCGTCAGACAGAGCAATGTCAATTTCATCAGCGCTTGCAATCACATGGTTATTGGTCAGTATGAGCCCTTGCTCGCTAACAATGACGCCTGATCCTAGGCTGTTTTCCGGTTGATTTTGACCGTCGTTATCATCAAATTGGTCGCCAAAAAAATGGCGAAACATCGGGTCGTCCAAGTATTTTTGATGCGGGTTGTCGGTGGCTTTTTTACTGGTAAATACATTCACCACGGCCGGCATGGCTTTTTTTACTGCCAGACTGTAGGAGCCTGCCGAACGAACACCTAAGCTAGGCTCGGCGTATTTAACCAATACGGCTGAGTTTTTTGTGGACTTAGCTTTTCTAATAGCTGCGGTGCAAAGGTGCGCAACACAAACAGGAGCGCTAAGCACAGTGTGGTGGTTTGGGCAAAAATGAGCCATAGTTTTTTGCTAAGCGATGGGTGCATGGTTGTGAATTAATGGTGGGTGAAATGTGCAAAATACATGGGTAAAATTTAACGGTAATAGTGAGTGCTGAATATGGTTTTTACTTTGAGCAATGGCGCTTTGCATTGTAATATCAGCCTATTGTAGCGAATATTCAAGACCTAAGTAATAAAAAAGGGCGCACGCGATGGTTAAGCTTAATGATTTGATCGACTATACCCAGCAATTCATGCAAGTTGATCGCCACAAAGACTATTGCCCAAATGGCTTGCAAGTTGAAGGACGGGCTGAAGTGGGCAAAATAGTCACTGGGGTCAGCGCCAGTTTGGCATTTTTACAGAAGGCCGCCGAGCGTGGTGCCGATTTGGTGTTGGTTCATCATGGCTATTTCTGGCGCAATGAGGACCCAAGAGTCGTTGGCATTAAGCGCAAAAGACTGGCCTTTTTGATGGATAGAAACATCAGTTTGATGGCCTACCACCTACCCTTAGACGCCCACCCTGAAGTGGGTAACAATGCCACTTTAGGCAGTAAGTTAGGCCTAGTGCAAACCGGGTCAATTGGCGACGCCAACTTGATTTGCTATGGCAACCTTGAACAACCATGCAGTTTAGCGGTATTTGCTAAACGCATAGACGCGGCATTGCAAAGGCCAAGCTTAGTGATTGGTGATTTGGATAAAAAGCTTAAAACCATTGCTTGGTGTACCGGCGCTGGCCAATCTTATATGGAAGAGGCGATTAGCTTGGGTGTCGATGCATTCATTAGTGGGGAAATATCGGAACAGACCACTCACTTGGCTCATGAGTCTGGCGTGGCCTATATTGCTGCTGGCCACCATGCCACTGAGCGCTATGGCGTTCAGGCATTGGGCGAGCATTTGGCAAAAAAATTCGCGTTGGAGCATGAATTTTTAGATCTATATAATCCAGTTTAACTCTTATATTTCAATGACTTATAAAATAAACCTTTAACTAATTAACAAAAAATTGTACAATACGGCCAATTTGAAATTAGCAGGCCTTTAAAGATTAAGCAAAGTGGTTAACGATTAAAAGAATTTATTGTGTAAGTGGCTGAATTATTAAGCATCCTAGCCATCCAATCCGGTCAATCCAAATTAGTTCATGAGGAAAACATGTCAGATACACCAAATGACAAGAAAAAAAATGCAGCGCATGCCAATCAAGTCAGTGCAGTGGATGCAGAAAAGCGTAAATTTTTAATAGCTACTTCCAGCGTAGGTGCATTGGGTTGCGCCGCTGCAGCCGTGCCCTTTGTCTTAAGCATGACGCCAAGTGAGCGCGCGAAAGCCGCCGGTGCACCAGTGGAAGTGGACGTGAGTAAAATTGCCCCTGGCAGCATGATGACGGTGGAATGGCGTGGTAAGCCGGTTTGGATTATCAACCGTACCGAAGAGATGACGGCCGAGTTGGCTAAACACGACGATCAGTTGACCGATCCAAGTTGCGACGTGGTGTCACAGCAGCCGGATTATTGCAAAAGCACAGACCGATCCATTAAGCCAAATTTAGCAGTCATGGTGGGTATCTGTACTCACTTGGGCTGCTCCCCATCCGCCAAGCTTCAGCCTAAAGGTGACATGGGTGACAATTGGACGGGTGGTTTCTTCTGCCCATGCCATGGCTCAAAATTTGACTTGGCCGGCCGCGTGTTTAAAGGGTCGCCGGCACCAGTGAATTTGGTGGTGCCACCGCATAAATACTTAACGGATACTACCTTGCTGATTGGTGTGGATACAGAGGATAAGGCTTAAGTCATGACAAATAAAACGAACACAGATACAAAACCAGTGGCAGGCAGCATTTTTAGCCAAGGCTTGGATTGGGTGGATGCCCGTTTCCCCTTGAGTAGTAATATTAAGGCGCATTTAACCGAATACTATGCACCGAAAAATCTAAATTTCTGGTACTTTTTTGGCGGCTTATCCTTGTTGGTGCTGGTACTGCAAATCTTGACTGGCATATTCCTGACCATGCATTACAAACCGGATGCTATGCTGGCTTTTGCTTCCGTTGAATACATCATGCGTGACGTACCATGGGGTTGGTTAGTGCGTTACATGCATTCCACCGGCGCTTCCATGTTTTTTGTCGTGGTTTACATGCACATGTTCCGCGGCATTATTTATGGTTCCTACCGCAACCCGCGTGAGCTTATTTGGTTGTTTGGCGTGGGCATTTTCTTGTGCCTGATGGGTGAAGCATTCTTTGGCTACCTATTGCCATGGGGTCAAATGTCCTATTGGGGTGCGCAAGTGATTGTGAACCTGTTCTCAGCCATTCCATTTGTAGGCCCGGATGTCTCTGAGTGGTTGCGTGGGGATTACTTGGTGTCGGATGCCACCTTAAACCGTTTCTTTGCCTTTCATGTGATTGCCTTGCCATTTGTTTTGGTCGGCTTGGTTGCGGCGCACATTATTGCCCTACATGAGGTTGGCTCGAATAATCCAGATGGCATAGAAATTAAAAAATTAAAAGACAAGAAAACCGGCATTCCATTAGATGGCATTCCATTTCACCCGTATTACACGGTGAAGGACATTGTTGGTGTGGTGGTGTTTTTGATGGTGTTTTCTACCATCATCTTCTTTGCGCCAGAAATGGGCGGCTACTTCTTGGAGGCCAATAATTTCGTACCAGCCAATCCGCTGGTCACACCGGCTCACATTGCCCCAGTTTGGTATTTCACGCCTTATTACTCCATATTGCGTGCGGTTCCACCGTTTCCTGGTGTTGGCTTTTTGGGCATACCGCCATCACTGTTCCCGGGGGTAGCGGCCATGGGTCTGTCTGTTCTGGTGTTCGCATTGCTGCCATGGTTGGATAAGAGCCCAGTGAAATCCATACGCTACCGCGGTCGCTTGTATAAGCAATGGTTAGCGGCTTTTGTGGTGAGTTTCATTGTGCTAGGTTACCTAGGTACAGAGCCATCAAACGTCTGGGGTCAATTTGGCCCTTGGCTTGGCAATGCAGAGCGTGCCACGGTAGTTGCGCGTATCTTCATGCTGATCTATTTTGCATTTTTTATACTTATGCCTTGGTATACCAAAAAAGATAAAACCTTAGCGGTACCAGAAAGGGTGACAGGATAATAACCATGAAAATCAGCATTAAACTAGGCTTAAGCGTTTTATCCGTATTGTCGGCATTGTTGTTTACTCAGCATGCCTTAGCGAACGCTGCCGTGCATTTGGATAAAGCGCCCATCGACGCTTCCAACCATGAGTCTTTGCAACGCGGCGCACGCACTTTTGTGAACAATTGCTTAAATTGCCACAGCGCCAATTACATGCGCTACAACCGTTTGCTAGCCATAGGCTTGACCGAAAAGCAAATCAAAGACAATTTGTTATTTGCCGGTGAAAAGGTTGGCGACAGCATGAAGGTGGCCCTTAATCCAGAAGAGGCAAAAAAATGGTTTGGCGTGGCGCCGCCTGATTTGTCAGTGGAAGTGCGTGCCCGTGGTGCCGATTGGGTTTATAGCTACATGCGTGCTTTTTACCGAGATGAGACCAGTACTACGGGTTGGGGTAATTGCGTGTTTGATCCGGTGAGCTGCAAAGTCTCCATGCCGCATGTTTTGTATCAATTGCAAGGTGAGCAAATCATGAACCACGAAACGCATCAACTCGAGCTAAGCAAGCCTGGTAAATTGGCCCCAGCTGAATACGATGCTTTGGTGGGTGACTTAACGAATTTTCTAGCTTTTATGGCTGAGCCGGCTAAACAGCAGCGCAATCATTTAGGTTGGATAGTATTACTCTTTTTGTCAGTGTTGTTGGTACTCACCTACAAACTCAAAAAAGCCTATTGGAAAGACATACACTAAAATGATGACATTATATTCAGGGACAACCGATCCCTATAGCCACCGTTGCCGTATCGTATTATTTGAAAAAGGCATGGACTTTCAAGTAATCGACGTCGACCTGGCCAACAAACCTGAAGACCTTGCGGTCATAAATCCGTATAACCAAGTGCCAGTTTTGGTTGAGCGTGATTTGGTATTATCCGAAGCCAATATTATCAATGAGTACATAGATGAGCGTTTCCCCCACCCACAATTAATGCCGCCCGATCCGGTGATGCGTGCGCGTGCTCGCTTGTTCTTGTATAACTTTGAAAAAGAACTGTTCGATCACATCAAGGACATCGAGTCCGACGATGAGCAGCTTGCGGATAAAGCACGCATTACCGTGCGCGATAATTTGACGCAATTGGTGCCTATTTTTGCTAAGCAAAATTATTTGCTAGGCGACGATTACTCTATGCTGGACGTAGCAGTAACGCCCTTGTTATGGCGTTTGGATCACTACGGCATCGTCTTGCAAAACCAAGCCTCACCGATTCTAAAATACGCTGAACGTTTATTTTCAAGACCGCTGTACGCTGAAGCGATGACGCCATCAGAAAAAGTCATGCGCAAATAATCGGGCATGCCTTACTAACATGACCACGGAGCAAGCATCCACTAAGCCCTACCTGCTAAGGGCTATACACGAATGGTGTATGGATAATGGCTACACCCCTCACCTTCTGGTGGCAGTTAACCCCCAAACACGTGTGCCTATGGCCTACGTTAAAGCAGGTGAGATAGTACTAAACCTAAACTACACCGCCACCAAAGATTTGCTCATGGATAACGAGGCGGTTAGTTTCTCGGCAAGGTTTGCTGGGGTGTCGCAGAATTTATACGTGCCCATGACGGCAGTAAAAGGCTTGTTTGCTAGAGAAACCGGGCAAGGCATGTTTTTTGAAGTCGACAACATGCCAGCGGATGTAGCTTTATCCGATGGTGCTAGCCAAGTGCCAAATCAATCCAATCCAAGCACGGCAGTCAATAGCAAAAAACCTAAGTTAACTATTGTAAAGTAGCTTAACTTTTTTCAAAAAGTCAGTATAATACGCGTCTCAAATAAACGCCGGATTAGCTCAGTTGGTAGAGCAGCGCACTTGTAATGCGAAGGTCGTCAGTTCGATTCCGACATCCGGCACCAAATTCTAGTACAAATACCCTTTTATAGATTTGACAGTAGTTCAAATTATCAGCATAATCGCGGGTTCGGTTTGGAGGGGTGGCCGAGTGGTTAAAGGCGACGGACTGTAAATCCGTTCTCTCAGAGTACGAAGGTTCGAATCCTTCCCCCTCCACCAAAGTTTTTAATACGCAGTAAGTAGGGCCTGTTGGCGTTGGTTTAGATGGGTGCGCGGGTGTAGCTCAGCTGGTAGAGCTTCAGTTTTCCAAACTGAATGTCGCGAGTTCGAGTCTCGTCGCCCGCTCCAAGTGCGATCGATTAGCGCTTGCTGTTGAGTAATTAACGCCCATGTGGCTCAGTGGTAGAGCACTCCCTTGGTAAGGGAGAGGTCGCGGGTCCGATTCCCGCCATGGGCACCACGATATAGTTTTAAGGTAGTAAAACGGCAGTATCATTTTAAATGTGTACAAGTTTTATTAATTCTAATAAAACTTATAGTTAATAAAATTTTGTAAAGGACTGAAGCAATGGCAAAAGGTAAATTTGAGCGGACCAAGCCGCACGTTAACGTAGGTACGATTGGCCACGTTGACCATGGTAAGACAACATTAACGGCAGCGATCACAACGATCTTGTCTAAGAAATTTGGTGGTGAAGCGAAGGCTTACGATCAAATTGACGCAGCACCGGAAGAGAAAGCACGTGGTATTACGATTAATACTGCGCACGTTGAGTACGAGACAGCTAACCGTCACTATGCTCACGTTGATTGCCCAGGCCATGCTGACTACGTTAAGAACATGATTACTGGTGCTGCGCAAATGGACGGCGCTATTTTAGTGTGTTCAGCTGCTGACGGTCCTATGCCACAAACACGTGAGCACATCTTGTTAGCCCGTCAAGTTGGCGTGCCATACATTGTTGTGTTCATGAACAAAGCCGACATGGTGGACGATAAAGAATTGTTAGAATTGGTTGAAATGGAAATTCGTGAATTGCTAAGCAAATACGATTTCCCAGGCGATGACACACCGGTGATCATTGGTTCAGCTAAATTGGCCCTAGAAGGTGACCAATCAGAATACGGTGAGCCAGCCATATTCAAATTAGCCGAAGCTTTAGACAGCTACATTCCAATGCCAGAGCGTGCCATTGATGGTACATTCTTGATGCCAGTGGAAGACGTGTTCTCAATTTCAGGTCGTGGTACTGTGGTTACTGGCCGTATTGAGCGCGGTATTGTTAAAGTCGGTGACGAGATTGAAATTGTTGGTATCAAACCAACATTGAAAACAACCTGTACTGGTGTAGAGATGTTCCGTAAATTGCTAGACCAAGGTATGGCTGGTGATAACGTGGGCGTATTGCTACGTGGTACAAAACGTGAAGAGATCGAACGCGGTCAAGTGTTATCTAAATCCGGTTCTATCAAGCCACACACAAAATTCACGGCAGAGATCTACGTATTGGGTAAAGATGAAGGCGGTCGTCACACACCATTCTTCAACGGCTACCGTCCACAGTTTTACTTCCGTACAACGGACGTAACGGGTGCGGTTGAGTTACCAGCGGGTACAGAGATGGTGATGCCAGGTGATAACGTGTCTATCACGGTTACATTGATTGCACCGATTGCGATGGAAGACGGTTTACGTTTTGCTATTCGTGAAGGTGGCCGTACTGTTGGTGCGGGTGTGGTAGCTAAGATTATTGAATAATTGTTAAATGAACACCTTCAAGCTACGTCATAAACTGACGTAGCTTGTTGTGTTTAAAGTAATGCAATTTAAGTGTTTGTAGTAACAACAGGCCAATAGCTCAACTGGTAGAGTATCGGTCTCCAAAACCGAGGGTTGGGGGTTCGAAACCCTCTTGGCCTGCCAAATTTGGAGTGTGGCTTAATCATATTTTTTGATTAAGCATGACTAAAGCTTTAGTCGCTAATTTTTAAGTAATGCTAATTAAGTAAATTATGATCAACAAAATTAAGTTGTTAGTAGCATTCTTGCTACTTGCTGCAGGCATAGCGGGCTATTACCTGTTGGCAGATAAGGCTACGGTTTTACGTATCCTTGTTGTGCTAGCCGGTATGGGCGCTGCCGTAGCCGTTCTTTGGACGACAGCAGTTGGTCAGCAGTCGCTGGGCTTTATCGCGGACGCGGTGGCTGAGGCGCGTAAAGTAGTTTGGCCTACCCGTAAGGAAACCATACAAACAACCTTGGTTGTATTTGTCTTGGTGGTGATTATGGCGGCGTTTTTAGCAATAGTGGATATTGGGTTTGCTTATATGGTGCAGTGGTTAATGGGACGGAGCGCGTAATGAGTATGAAATGGTACGCGGTGCAAGCTTTTTCAGGCTTTGAAAAATCCGTTCAAAAAGGCTTGGAAGAGCGAATTGTACGCAACGGTCTTCAAGATCAGTTTGGTCAAATTTTGGTGCCCATCGAAGAAGTGGTGGAAATGAAAGCCGGCCAAAAAACCATATCTGAGCGCAAACTATACCCAGGCTACGTGTTGGTGCAAATGGCCATGACGGACGAGAGCTGGCATTTGGTTAAAAGTACGCCGCGCGTAACGGCATTCATTGGTGGCAGCGCACAAAAGCCTACGCCGATTAGAGACAAAGAAGTCGACATCATCTTGCAGCGCATTGATGACAGTAAAAGCAATCCAACGCAGAAGCTTACCTTTGAAAAAGGCGAGTCCATACGTATTATCGATGGCCCATTTAAAGATTTCTCTGGCAACGTGGAAGACATCAATTACGAGAAGAGCAAATTGCGCGTCTCAGTGGTTATTTTTGGTCGCTCTACCCCAGTTGAATTGGAATTCAGTCAGATCGAAAAAGAAGTTTAAAGTAGCAGTAAGTTTATTAACCGGGGAGCTAATTACATTAGCGTTTGCACCCATTTAGGAGTCATAGCATGGCAAAGAAAGTCATCGGCTACATAAAACTGCAGATTCCTGCAGGTAAAGCCAATCCAAGTCCTCCAGTAGGTCCGGCCTTAGGTCAACGTGGTTTAAACATCATGGAATTTTGTAAGGCATTTAATGCCGCAACCCAAAGCGTAGAGCCTGGTTTGCCAATTCCTGTGGTGATTACTGCATTTGCTGATAAGAGTTTTACTTTTATCATGAAATCGCCACCGGCCACTATTTTGATCAAAAAAGCAGCCGGCATCACTAAAGGTTCACCACGTCCGCATACAGACAAAGTGGGTAAAATCACTCGCGCACAAGCTGAAGAGATTGTTAACACCAAGCGTGCCGATCTTTCAGCGGCTGATATGGATGCTGCAGTACGTACCATTGCTGGTAGCGCACGCAGCATGGGCATTGAAGTGGAGGGTGTATAAGATGGGTAAAAGAATAGAAGCGCTACGCGCAAAAGTGGATCGCAATAAATTGTATCCAGTGCAAGAAGGATTAACCTTGGTTAAGGAAAATGCCAAAGCTAAATTCAACGAATCCGTTGATGCAGTAATTAATCTTGGTATTGATGCACGTAAATCAGACCAATTGGTTCGTGGTGCATTGGTGTTACCAAACGGCACAGGTAAAACGACACGCGTTGCCGTTTTTGCTCAAGGTGCTCAAGCTGAAGCCGCTAAGGCGGCCGGTGCGGACATTGTTGGTTTTGAAGATTTAGCTGAACAAGTTAAAGCCGGTGTGATGGATTTTGACATCGTTATTGCCACGCCTGATGCCATGCGTATCGTTGGTGCCTTAGGTCAAGTATTAGGCCCACGTGGTTTGATGCCTAACCCAAAAGTCGGTACCGTGACACCGGATGCAGCAACAGCGGTTAAAAACGCTAAAGCCGGTCAAGTGCAATACCGTACTGATAAAGGCGGCATTGTGCATTGCACTATCGGTCGTGCATCGTTCACGGTTGATCAATTGCAAGGCAACTTATTAGCATTGGTAGACGCTTTGAACAAAGCCAAGCCAGCCGCTACAAAAGGCGTTTACCTGAAAAAATTGTCTGTATCTAGCACCATGGGTGCAGGCGTTCGTGTTGATCAAGCTAGCTTGGTTGCATAAAAAAGAATGACGAGTCGCGCTCAAGAGCGCGACTCGCAAAGGCCTTTGGGCTCTTTATTTTAAGCATAACGGCTGACAATAAAGAGGTTATCAAAGACCGTAGGTGTCCATTTGGACTTAATGTAAGTCTGTTGGTGGTGGGTGAAGAAGGGTGTTTAACTTCGACCTCTGCCACAAATAGACAAAACCCTACGCAGATGGCGCATCCCTAAACAGGAATAATTCCCTGCTAAATGATCGCCGTAAAAGGTTTTTAGTGTTGAATCTGACATTAAAAACGGATTCTGCTTTAGCGATAAAGCAGAGATTTTAACGGAAGGAGTACAGACCTTGAGTCTAAATCTTACAGAGAAAAAAGCAGTAGTTGCAGAAGTTAGCGCACAAGTTGCTGACGCGCAAGCCATCGTTCTAGCCGAATACCGCGGCATGGGCGTGGCAGACATGACTGTGTTACGTGCAGAGGCTCGTAAATCTGGTGTATACCTACGCGTGTTGAAAAACACCTTGGTTCGTCGTGCAGTTGACGGCACACCGTTTTCAGCTTTAGCAAGCAATATGGTTGGTCCATTGGTGTTTGGTATTTCAGCAGACCCAGTGGCTGCGGCAAAAGTGTTGAACAATTTCGCTAAAGCTAATGACAAGTTTGTCATTAAAGGTGGCGCGATCCCAAATCAAGTGATGGATGTTGCAGGCGTTCAAGCCCTAGCATCTACATTAGGTCGTGAAGAATTGCTTGCGAAATTTGCACGCACGCTCAACGAGGTGCCAACTAAGTTTGCACGTGCGCTTGCGGCTGTTCGTGATACAAAAGCAGCGTAATTCTAAGCACTTAATTCATTGCGCATAGTTCATATGAGCGACTAATTAAAAGCAACATTATTAAATTTAAGGAATATTAAAATGGCAGTTTCAAATAAAGATATTTTAGATGCAGTAAGCAAGATGTCAGTTTTAGATTTAACGGCATTCATTAAAGAAATCGAAGAAACATTTGGCGTTTCAGCAGCAGCAGTTGCTGTAGCAGCTTCAGCAGGTGGCGGTGCAGCAACAGCTGCCGCTTCTGAGCAAACTGAATTTAGCGTAATCTTGACCAACGCTGGCGAACAAAAAGTGAGCGTTATTAAAGCGGTTCGTGAATTAACGGCTTTAGGTTTGAAAGAAGCAAAAGACTTAGTTGATGGCGCACCAAAAACCATTAAAGAAGGCTTGAACAAAGCGGATGCAGAAGCTGCATTGAAAAAATTGATCGAAGCTGGTGCAACTGGCGAAATCAAATAATTCATTGCTGAATTAATGGCCATGGGCTGACGGGAAACCGTCAGCCTTCGCCGTTTATAGCGACGAAAAAAGTGTAACAAAATGTAATGCAAAAATGTAATAAAAGTACGGCCAGTTTTTTATCAATTTTTAACACATGAAGTTAGAAATAAAAGTGCTTTTCAGGCGTATAAATTTTCTATTTATAACAAGTGCTTTAATTTCTGCCCTCAAATACTAGGAGATGCAATGAGCTATTCCTTCACCGAAAAGAAACGCCTTCGTAAAAGTTTTGCTAAACGCGAAAGTGTTCAGGAAATTCCCTATTTACTTGCAATGCAATTGGAGTCCTATAAGGCCTTTTTGCAGGCAGACGTAGCCGCAGATAAGCGCACTGAGGATGGTCTGCAATCGACTTTTGCCTCTGTATTCCCTATTGTTAGCCATTCAGGCAATGCCAGATTGGATTATGTAAGCTACCAGCTTGGTGCTGAGCCATTTGATGTTAAAGAATGCCAACAACGCGGTCTGACCTATGCAGCTCCGTTGCGCGTTAAAGTGCGTTTAACCATTATGGACAAAGAAGCGTCCAAACCGACTGTTAAAGAAGTGAAAGAACAAGAAGTCTACATGGGTGAATTGCCCTTGATGACTGAAAATGGCTCCTTTGTTATTAACGGTACCGAGCGTGTGATTGTGTCGCAATTGCACCGCAGCCCTGGTGTTTTCTTTGAGCACGATAGAGGCAAAACTCACAGCTCTGGTAAATTGTTATTCTCAGCTCGGATCATTCCATACCGTGGTTCATGGTTGGATTTTGAGTTTGATCCTAAAGATTACTTGTATTTCCGTATCGATCGTCGTCGTAAGATGCCGGTTACCATCTTGCTAAAAGCATTGGGTTACACCCCAGAGCAAATCATTGCTACCTTCTTTGATTTTGATACTTTCCATATTAGCGCTAAGGGTATTGAGTTTAGTTTGGTACCAGATCGTCTACGTGGCGAAGTAGCTAAATTTGACATCGTGGCTAAAAACGGCGATGTATTGGTGGCTAAAGATAAACGCATTACCGTTAAACACATACGGGACATGGAAAAAGCCGGCGTAAACAAAATTGCTGTGCCACAAGATTTTATCTTGGGTCGCGCAATTGCCAACAACATCATCGATAGCGAAACCGGTGAAGTGGTAGCGAATGCCAACGACGAAATCACAGAATCACTATTGGAAAAATTAATCGCGGCTAAGGTTAAGCAAATTAGCACGCTTTATTCCAATGATTTAGATCACGGTGACTACATTTCACAAACCCTGCGTATCGATGAAATCCCAGATCAATACAGTGCGCGCGTTGCCATTTACCGCATGATGCGCCCAGGTGAGCCACCAACTGAAGATTCAGTAGAAGCCTTATTTAACGGTTTGTTCTTCAATGAAGACCGTTACGATTTGTCACGCGTTGGCCGCATGAAATTTAACCGTCGCGCCTTCCCTGTTAAAGCGGAAGAGCGTCAATCAAATTGGATGCGTAAGTTCTACGAAGAAAAAGGCCCACGTGGCGCTGAAGGTGCTTACGTGTTGTCCAATGACGACATCCTAGCGGTAATCGGCGTGTTGTTGGAGTTGCGTAATGGTCGCGGTGAGATTGATGACATTGACCACTTAGGTAACCGCCGCATTCGTTCAGTCGGCGAGCTAGCTGAAAACCAATTCCGCACCGGTTTAGTCCGTGTGGAACGTGCGGTTAAAGAGCGCTTAAGCCAAGCCGAATCAGACAATTTAATGCCGCATGATTTAATCAATGCCAAACCAGTGTCCAGCGCGATACGTGAGTTCTTTGGTTCCAGCCAATTATCCCAGTTTATGGATCAAACCAATCCATTGTCTGAAATTACCCACAAACGCCGTATTTCAGCTTTAGGCCCAGGCGGCTTGACGCGTGAGCGTGCCGGTTTTGAGGTGCGCGACGTGCATTCAACCCATTACGGTCGTATGTGCCCGATTGAAACACCGGAAGGTCCAAACATTGGTTTGATCAACTCATTGGCTCTGTATGCTCGAACCAATGAATACGGTTTCTTAGAAACCCCATACCGTCGTGTGGATGGCAATAAAGTATCCGGCACCATTGATTACTTGTCCGCAATTGAAGAGAGCCAGTACATGATTGCGCAGGCCAATACCGATTTGGATGCGAAAAACATGTTCGTGGAAGACTTAATTTCTTCACGTCATCATAATGAATTCACCATGACGCAACCTGAGCGTGTCCAATACATGGACGTGGCGCCAGGCCAAATTGTGTCAGTGGCGGCATCTTTAATTCCATTCTTGGAACACGATGATGCTAACCGCGCATTGATGGGCGCCAACATGCAGCGTCAAGCCGTGCCTTGCCTACGCGCAGAAAAAGCCGTGGTTGGAACCGGTATTGAGCGTACGGTGGCGGTTGACTCTGGCACGACCGTGCAAGCGCGTCGTGGTGGGGTAGTGGATTATGTCGACTCTGGTCGTATTGTGGTGCGTGTTAATGACGATGAAGCCAAAGACGGTGAAGTCGGTGTGGACATCTACAATTTAATCAAATACACCCGCTCTAACCAAAATACCAACATTAACCAACGCCCATTAGTGCAAGTGGGTGATAAATTGGCGCGCGGCGATGTGATAGCCGACGGTGCTTCTACCGACATGGGTGAGTTGGCTTTAGGTCAAAACATGTTGGTTGGTTTCATGCCATGGAATGGTTACAACTATGAGGATTCCATCTTAATTTCAGAACGCGTGGTAGCGGACGATCGCTATACATCCATCCACATTGAAGAATTAACTGTGGTGGCGCGTGACACAAAATTAGGACCTGAGGAAATCACCCAAGATATCTCCAATCTAAGCGAGCGCATGCTCGGCCGCTTGGATGAGATCGGTATTATTTATATCGGTGCAGACGTTGAAGCTGGCGATGTATTGGTTGGTAAAGTGACACCTAAAGGTGAAACGCAATTGACACCAGAAGAGAAATTGCTGCGCGCAATCTTTGGTGAAAAAGCGTCGGACGTAAAAGACACGTCATTACGCGTACCATCAGGCATGAGCGGCACCGTTATTGATGTACAAGTGTTTACTCGTGAAGGCTTGGAACGTGATTCACGTGCCCAGCAAATTATCGACGATCAATTGGCGCACTATAAAACCGATCTGGCTGACCAAATGCGTATTGTTGAAGACGATGCCTTTGGCCGTATTCGCCGTTTGATCGAAGGTAAAGTGGCCACCGGTGGTCCTAACAAATTGAAAAAAGGCGAAACACTGACGGCTGAATACTTGGCTGCAGTAGGCCGTTACGATTGGTTTGATATTCGCTTAAGTGATGAAGAAACTGCTAGACAAATGGAACAATTGAAAGACAGCTTGGCGCAAGCCCGTGTTGCTTTCGATAATAAATTTGAAGAGAAAAAACGTAAATTGACCCAAGGCGATGAATTGCCAGCTGGCGTTCAAAAAATGGTTAAGGTTTATCTAGCCGTTAAACGTCGTATACAGCCAGGCGATAAAATGGCCGGCCGTCATGGTAATAAAGGCGTGATTTCAAAAATCTGCCCAGTGGAAGACATGCCGCACATGGCGGATGGTACGCCTATGGACATCGTGTTGAATCCGTTAGGTGTGCCGTCACGTATGAACATCGGTCAGATTCTAGAAACCCATTTGGGTTGGGCTGCTAAAGGCCTAGGTCATCGCATCGATGAAATGTTGCAAGCTGAAGTTAAAGTGGCTGAAATCCGTAAGTTCTTAGAACAAATTTACAACGGCAGCACAGGCAAAAAAGAAGACATCAAATCCTTTACCGATGCAGAAGTGTTGGAATTGGCTAGAAACCTTAAAAATGGCGTGCCATTTGCAACGCCAGTATTTGATGGTGCAGCTGAATCCGATATTAAAGCCATGTTGGATCTTGCTTTCCCTGATGACGATGCACGCACCAAACAATTGCAGTTCTCTGCAGGTAAAACCCAAGTGAAATTGTTTGATGGTCGTACCGGTGATGCGTTTGAGCGTCCAGTGACGGTAGGTTACATGCACGTGTTGAAATTGCATCACTTGGTGGATGACAAAATGCACGCGCGTTCAACGGGTCCATACTCATTGGTGACACAACAACCATTAGGCGGTAAAGCGCAATTTGGTGGACAGCGTTTTGGTGAGATGGAGGTCTGGGCATTAGAGGCATACGGTGCGTCATATACCTTGCAAGAGATGCTGACAGTGAAATCGGATGACGTCACTGGCCGTACCAAAGTATATGAAAATATCGTCAAAGGCGAACACAAAATTGATGCCGGCATGCCGGAATCATTCAACGTGTTAGTGAAAGAAATTCGTTCACTTGCCATCGACATTGACCTAGATCGCAATTAAGGAGAATTCACATGAAAGCTCTATTAGACTTATTCAAACAGGTAACGCAAGAAGAAGAATTTGATGCAATTAAGATTGCACTGGCTTCACCTGAAAAAATCCGTTCATGGTCATATGGCGAGGTTAAAAAGCCAGAAACGATCAATTACCGTACCTTCAAACCGGAGCGCGATGGTTTATTTTGCGCCAAAATTTTTGGCCCAATAAAAGACTACGAATGCTTGTGCGGTAAATACAAACGCTTAAAACACCGCGGTGTCATTTGTGAAAAATGCGGCGTAGAAGTCACCTTATCTAAAGTGCGTCGTGAGCGCATGGGTCACATTGATTTGGCTTCACCGGTAGCGCACATTTGGTTCTTGAAAAGCTTACCAAGCCGTTTAGGCATGGTGCTGGACATTGCCTTGCGCGACATTGAGCGCGTGCTGTATTTTGAAGCATTCATTGTGGTTGACCCAGGCATGACGCCGTTAACACGCGGTCAACTATTGACTGAAGACGACTACTTGGCAAAAGTAGAAGAGTACGGTGATGAATTTAATGCGGTGATGGGTGCTGAAGCGGTGCGTGAATTATTGCGCACAATGGACATTGAGCGTGAAGTGGTGCAGTTGCGTCAAGATTTAAGCGCGACTGGCTCTGAAGCGAAAATCAAGAAAATCGCTAAACGTCTAAAAGTTTTAGAAGCATTCCAAAAATCCGGGATCAAACCTGAGTGGATGATATTGGAAATATTGCCGGTATTGCCACCAGAACTTCGTCCATTGGTGCCATTGGATGGCGGTCGTTTTGCTACCTCTGACTTGAACGATTTATACCGTCGCGTGATTAACCGTAACAACCGTTTAAAACGTTTGTTGGAGTTGAAAGCACCGGAAATCATTGTGCGCAACGAAAAACGCATGCTGCAAGAAGCGGTGGATTCCTTATTGGATAACGGTCGTCGCGGTAAAGTGATGACGGGTGCCAATAAACGTCCATTGAAATCATTGGCAGACATGATTAAAGGTAAGGGCGGTCGTTTCCGTCAAAACTTATTGGGTAAACGCGTGGATTACTCCGGTCGTTCTGTGATCGTGGTTGGCCCGCAACTAAAATTGCATCAATGCGGTTTACCGAAAAAAATGGCTTTGGAATTGTTCAAACCGTTTATTTTCCACAAGTTAGAAGTGTTGGGTATTGCTACCACCATTAAAGCGGCTAAAAAGAAAGTAGAAGAAGAAGGACCAGAAGTTTGGGATATCTTGGAAGACGTGATTCGCGAGCATCCGGTACTATTAAACCGTGCGCCTACGCTACACCGTCTTGGTATCCAAGCCTTTGAGCCCATCTTAATTGAAGGTAAAGCCATTCAATTGCACCCATTGGTTTGTGCGGCATTCAACGCCGACTTCGATGGTGACCAAATGGCGGTTCACGTTCCACTATCATTAGAAGCGCAAATGGAAGCGCGCACCTTAATGCTGG
Organism: Methylophilaceae bacterium; assembly: GCA_965601545.1. Taxonomy (GTDB): domain Bacteria; phylum Pseudomonadota; class Gammaproteobacteria; order Burkholderiales; family Methylophilaceae; genus Methylotenera. Next base: position 234,575 of record OZ271845.1, read on the forward strand.
CTTCCAATAACGTTCTTTCACCTGCTAACGGCGAACCCATCATTGTGCCTTCACAAGATATCGTGTTGGGCTTGTACTACATGACGCGTGATCGCATGGCGGCACGTGGTGAAGGCATGCGTTTTGCGGATGTGAAAGAAGTGCAGCGCGTATTTGACCAAGGTTTGGTGGACATACATGCAAAAATTACCGTGCGTATTAAAGAATACGACGTGGATTTAGACGGCGTTAAAACCGAAAAAACCACACGCTATGACACCACGGTCGGTCGCGCATTGTTGTCAGCCATCCTACCAGCAGGCCTTGCCTACAGCAATATTGATAAAGCCTTGAAAAAGAAAGAAATTTCTAAATTAATCAATGCCTCATTCCGCAAAGTGGGCATACGCGAAACCGTGATATTTGCCGACAGATTAAAAGACATGGGCTATGCCTATGCGACTAAAGCCGGTATTTCTATCAGCATTAACGATATGTTGGTGCCTAAGGAAAAAGAAGCGTTAATCACGGCAGCGGAAACCGAAGTGAAAGAAATTGAAGACCAATACGTTTCAGGTTTGGTGACACAAGGCGAGCGTTACAACAAAGTGGTCGATATCTGGGGTCGTGCTAGCGATAAAGTAGCGGACGCCATGATGAAGCAACTTAAGGAAGAAGACGTCCTAGACGTAGACGGCAAGCAAGTGAAAGATAAAGCCGGCAAAGCGCTACGCCAAGAATCGTTTAATGCGATTTACATGATGGCCGACTCGGGTGCGCGTGGTTCTGCTGCGCAGATTCGTCAACTAGCTGGTATGCGCGGTTTGATGGCTAAACCAGACGGTTCAATTATTGAAACGCCTATTAAAGCTAACTTCCGCGATGGCTTAAACGTTTTGCAATACTTTATTTCTACCCACGGTGCACGTAAAGGCTTGGCTGATACGGCCTTGAAAACAGCGAACTCCGGTTACTTGACCCGTCGTTTGGTGGACGTAACGCAAGATTTAGTGGTTACCGAAAACGATTGCGGTACCAGTGACGGTTTGGTCACCAAAGCCTTGGTAAAAGGCGGCGAAGTGATAGAGCCCTTGCACGATCGTATCTTGGGTCGTACCGCAGCCTTGGACGTGATTGATCCAGAAACGCAAGCGGTGATTTACCCAGCCGGCACCTTGCTAACGGAAGACGAAGTTGAGCACATCGATGCCTTAGGTATCGATGAAGTTAAAGTACGTACTGCCTTAACCTGTGACACGCGTTATGGTATCTGTGCCAAATGTTATGGCCGTGACTTAGGTCGCGGTAAGTTAATTAGCATGGGCGAAGCCGTGGGCGTGATTGCGGCGCAATCCATTGGTGAGCCAGGTACACAGTTGACCATGCGTACTTTCCACATTGGTGGTGCAGCATCGCGTGCGGCGTCAGTTTCACAAGTGGAAGCTAAATCAAATGGCGTGTTGAATTTCACCTCAACCATGCGTTATGTAACCAATGCACGTAAAGAGCAAGTGGTGATTTCACGTAACGGCGAAGTGATCGTGGTGGATGAAAACGGCCGCGAGCGTGAGCGTCATAAAGTGCCTTACGGTGCGACCTTGCAAATTACCGATGCTAAACCGGTTAAAGCAGGTCAAGCGATTGCCACATGGGATCCGCACACGCGTCCTATTATTACTGAGTACGCTGGTCAAATTAAATTTGAAAACGTGGAAGAGGGCATCACCGTTGCTAAACAGATAGACGATGTAAACGGCTTGTCATCACTAGTGGTGATCGATCCTAAACAACGTGCTGGTCAAAGCAAAGGCCTGCGTCCGCAAGTTAAATTGATGGATGCTAACGGTGCCGAAGTGAAAATCGCCGGCAGCGAACAATCGGTTAACACGACATTCCAATTAGGCTGCATCATTACCGTTAAAGACGGTCAAGATGTTGGCGTGGGTGAAGTGATTGCGCGTATTCCACAAGAGTCTTCTAAAACTCGTGACATTACCGGTGGTCTGCCGCGTGTGGCTGAATTGTTTGAAGCGCGTTCACCAAAAGATGCCGGTATGTTGGCAGAAGTGACCGGTACCGTTTCATTCGGTAAAGACACCAAAGGCAAACAACGTCTTGTTATTACTGATTTAGACGGCGTGAGCAATGAGTTCTTGATTCCTAAAGATAAGCACGTAACGGCGCACGATGGCCAAGTGGTAACTAAAGGTGAAACAATTGTGGACGGCCCAGCTGAGCCACAAGACATTTTACGTTTACAAGGTCGTGAAGCCTTAGCCAGATACATCATTGATGAAGTGCAAGACGTGTATCGCTTACAAGGTGTGAAAATTAACGACAAGCACATTGAAGTGATCGTGCGTCAAATGCTACGTCGCGTTCGCGTGACCGATGCAGGCGACACCAACTTCATCATGGGTGAGCAAGTTGAACGTGCTGATTTATTAGCAAGAAACGAAGAAGTGATTGCGCTGAATCAACGTCCAGCTGAGTTTGAATACGTGTTGCTTGGTATTACAAAAGCATCGTTATCAACGGATTCATTCATCTCGGCCGCTTCATTCCAAGAAACAACGCGTGTGTTAACCGAAGCTGCAATATTAGGTAAACGCGATGATCTTCGTGGCTTGAAAGAAAACGTTATTGTGGGTCGTTTAATCCCAGCCGGTACTGGCTTGGCTTATCACGATGCACGTAAATTGGCGGCTATTGCTGGCGGCGTTCCAGCCAAAGAGATTCCAGCAGAGGCTTTATTCGCCGACGCTGAAATGCCTTTAGAAGAAGGTTTGGTTGAGGCTGCCAGTGAAGTGATTAGCGGTGAAGTGACCGGCGAGATAGCGGCGGAGTAAGCAAACTATTTATGCCTTGACAAGGGTTACAAGGCTAAATAGAATGTTGGGTTTTTCAGGATGGCCTTATTGTCATATGTGACAAGGTCGTCCTGGCTTAACTTGCAAAGCTTGATATTTAGGCCTGTTGGTTAATTAAAGACATATTTAAAAGAACATCATTAGAGGTTATAGGCAATGCCAACCATCAATCAGTTAATACGTAAGCCACGCGCTAAAGTGGTCACAAAAAGTAAAGTGCCTGCACTTGAATCCTGCCCACAAAAACGTGGCGTATGCACGCGTGTTTATACAACGACACCGAAAAAGCCTAACTCGGCTTTGCGTAAAGTGGCAAAAGTGCGCCTGACCAATGGCTATGAAGTGATTAGCTATATCGGTGGTGAAGGCCATAACCTACAAGAGCATAGCGTGGTTTTACTACGTGGTGGTCGTGTAAAAGACTTACCGGGTGTGCGTTACCATATGGTACGTGGTAGCTTGGATACGGCTGGTGTTAAAGACCGTAAACAATCACGTTCTAAATACGGTGCTAAACGTCCTAAAGAAGCAAAAGCCAAATAATAGGCTGACGGATTTAAATTTTATTAATAGCGGCTAACCAAAAGCCTTGCTCGAGCAGTTGCTAGCAAAACATAAGTAGAATAGAGAAAATTATGCCAAGACGTAGAGAAGTCCCCAAACGCAATATCCTGCCGGATCCAAAATTCGGCAGCCAAGAAGTATCTAAATTCGTAAACGTATTAATGACGGGTGGTAAAAAATCCGTTGCTGAGCGTATTTTATACGGTGCATTTGACCAAATCGCAGTTAAAACTGGCAAGGATGCCCTAGAGGTATTTACCTTGGCTTTAACTAACTTGCGTCCATTGGTTGAAGTTAAAAGCCGCCGTGTTGGCGGTGCTAACTACCAAGTGCCAGTTGAGGTGCGTCCTAACCGTCGCAGTGCCTTAGCTATGCGTTGGATGCGTGATGCCGCCCGTAAGCGTGGTGAGAAATCCATGGGCTTGCGTTTAGCGGCCGAATTGGTTGAAGCCTCTGAAGGCCGTGGTTCAGCCATGAAAAAACGTGAAGAAGTTCACCGTATGGCAGAAGCGAATAAAGCATTTTCACATTTCAGGTTCTAATATTGTTAGCATTTGTAATTTGATTGATCGTTTGTTTAATTGGCCTAATCTTACAGTTAGGCCAATTGCTCTTTAAGAATTTAAGCAATAATATTAAGTAAAGGTAATGGCCGTGGCTCGTATAACCCCTATTGAACGCTACCGTAATATCGGTATTTCTGCGCACATTGACGCAGGTAAAACCACCACTACAGAACGTATTTTGTTTTATACCGGTGTTAACCATAAGATTGGTGAAGTGCATAATGGCGCTGCCACGATGGACTGGATGGAGCAAGAGCAAGAGCGTGGTATTACCATTACTTCCGCTGCAACCACCTGCTTCTGGAAAGGCATGGCTGGTCAATTCGACCAACATCGCATTAATATTATTGATACCCCAGGTCACGTTGACTTCACCATTGAAGTTGAGCGTTCTATGCGAGTGCTAGATGGCGCCTGCATGGTTTACTGTGCTGTGGGTGGTGTACAACCTCAATCTGAAACTGTTTGGCGTCAAGCCAATAAATACAAAGTGCCACGTATCGCGTTCGTGAATAAAATGGACCGTGCCGGCGCTAACTTCTTCAAAGTGTACGATCAAATGCGTGCACGTCTTAAAGCCAACCCTATTCCTTTGCAAGTGCCTATCGGTGCTGAAGAGAAATTCGAAGGCGTGATCGATCTAATCAAAATGAAGGCCATCTATTGGGATGAGGCTTCACAAGGCATGAAATTCGACTACCGCGATATCCCTGCTGAATTAAAAGCAGAATGCGATAAATGGCGTGAAAACATGGTTGAAGCTGCGGCTGAGGCCAGTGAAGAGCTAATGAATAAATACCTTGAAGAAGGCGATTTATCTGAAGCAGATATCTTAGCTGGTTTGCGTATTCGTACCATTGCTTTTGAAATTGTGCCCATGGTTTGTGGCTCAGCATTTAAAAACAAGGGCGTGCAAGCCATGTTGGATAAAGTGATTGAGTTGATGCCAGCACCAACCGACATTCCACCAACTAAAGCAGAAGACGGCGACGGTAATGAAATTCGTCTAAAAGCGTCCGATGATGAGAAATTCTCTGCCTTAGCATTCAAAATTATGACCGATCCATTCGTCGGTCAGTTAATCTTCTTTCGCGTCTATTCTGGCGTTATTAACGCAGGTGACACGGTATACAACCCAATCAAAGGTAAAAAAGAGCGTATTGGTCGTATTGTGCAAATGCACGCCAATACCCGTGAGCCATTAACCGAAGTGCGTGCCGGTGACATTGCCGCTGCTATTGGTCTAAAAGAAGCCACCACTGGTGATACTTTATGTAGCGTCAACGATGAAATCATTCTTGAGCGCATGGTGTTCCCTGAGCCAGTTATTCACGTGGCCGTTGAACCGAAAACTAAAGCCGACCAAGAGAAAATGGGTGTGGCCTTAAATCGTTTGGCTCAAGAAGACCCATCGTTCCGTGTTAAAACCGATGAAGAAACTAACCAAACCATTATTTCTGGTATGGGTGAGTTGCACTTGGAAATTCTAGTGGATCGTATGCGTCGCGAATTTAACGTTGAAGCAAACGTTGGTGCACCTCAAGTGGCGTACCGTGAAGCGATTAAGAAGAAAGTTGAAGTGGAAGGTAAGTTCGTTAAACAGTCTGGCGGTAAAGGTCAGTACGGTCACGTTTGGTTAATCATGGAGCCAAATGAAGCCGGTAAAGGCTTTGAATTCATTGATGCGATTAAGGGCGGTACCGTTCCTCGCGAATTCATTCCTGCTGTTGAAAAAGGCTTACGTGAAACCATTCCTTCAGGCGTGCTAGCTGGCTTCCCAGTTGTAGACGTTAAAGTAACCTTGTTTGATGGTTCATACCATGACGTTGACTCGAATGAAAACGCCTTCAAAATGGCCGCCTCTATCGGTTTCAAAGACGGTATGCGTAAAGCGGATCCTATCTTGCTTGAGCCTATGATGGCTGTTGAAGTTGAGACGCCAGAAGATTACATGGGCGATATCATGGGTGACTTGTCATCCCGTCGCGGTATCATTCAAGGTATGGAAGACAACGCAACTGGTAAAGTAGTGCGCGCTGAAGTGCCGTTGGCAGAAATGTTCGGCTACTCAACAACAGTGCGTTCGCTTTCACAAGGTCGTGCAAGCTACAGCATGGAATTTAAGCATTACACAGAAGCACCTAGAAACGTGGCTGAAGCCATCATGAATAAGAAGTAATAGTAACTATTCTTACATTATTGAATTTAAAGGAAAATTAAATGGCAAAAGGTAAATTTGAGCGGACCAAGCCGCACGTTAACGTAGGTACGATTGGCCACGTTGACCATGGTAAGACAACATTAACGGCAGCGATCACAACGATCTTGTCTAAGAAATTTGGTGGTGAAGCGAAGGCTTACGATCAAATTGACGCAGCACCGGAAGAGAAAGCACGTGGTATTACGATTAATACTGCGCACGTTGAGTACGAGACAGCTAACCGTCACTATGCTCACGTTGATTGCCCAGGCCATGCTGACTACGTTAAGAACATGATTACTGGTGCTGCGCAAATGGACGGCGCTATTTTAGTGTGTTCAGCTGCTGACGGTCCTATGCCACAAACACGTGAGCACATCTTGTTAGCCCGTCAAGTTGGCGTGCCATACATTGTTGTGTTCATGAACAAAGCCGACATGGTGGACGATAAAGAATTGTTAGAATTGGTTGAAATGGAAATTCGTGAATTGCTAAGCAAATACGATTTCCCAGGCGATGACACACCGGTGATCATTGGTTCAGCTAAATTGGCCCTAGAAGGTGACCAATCAGAATACGGTGAGCCAGCCATATTCAAATTAGCCGAAGCTTTAGACAGCTACATTCCAATGCCAGAGCGTGCCATTGATGGTACATTCTTGATGCCAGTGGAAGACGTGTTCTCAATTTCAGGTCGTGGTACTGTGGTTACTGGCCGTATTGAGCGCGGTATTGTTAAAGTCGGTGACGAGATTGAAATTGTTGGTATCAAACCAACATTGAAAACAACCTGTACTGGTGTAGAGATGTTCCGTAAATTGCTAGACCAAGGTATGGCTGGTGATAACGTGGGCGTATTGCTACGTGGTACAAAACGTGAAGAGATCGAACGCGGTCAAGTGTTATCTAAATCCGGTTCTATCAAGCCACACACAAAATTCACGGCAGAGATCTACGTATTGGGTAAAGATGAAGGCGGTCGTCACACACCATTCTTCAACGGCTACCGTCCACAGTTTTACTTCCGTACAACGGACGTAACGGGTGCGGTTGAGTTACCAGCGGGTACAGAGATGGTGATGCCAGGTGATAACGTGTCTATCACGGTTACATTGATTGCACCGATTGCGATGGAAGACGGTTTACGTTTTGCTATTCGTGAAGGTGGCCGTACTGTTGGTGCGGGTGTGGTAGCTAAGATTATTGAATAGTAGTTTGTAGTCCCCTTAAACGGCAGAGTGAACTCTGCCGTTTCGCTCTTTTAAAGCAGTAAACATGAAAGGCAGTAAAAAATGTCAACACAAAAAATTCGCATTCGTCTTAAAGCATTTGATTACCGTTTAATCGATCAATCTGCTCAAGAAATCGTAGAAACTGCCAAACGTACTGGCGCTGTGGTAAAAGGCCCTGTGCCATTACCAACCCGCATTGAACGTTTCGATATTTTACGTTCACCTCACGTTAATAAAACTTCACGTGATCAGTTTGAGATTCGTACCCACCAACGTTTGATGGACATTGTTGATCCAACGGACAAAACAGTGGATGCATTGATGAAGCTTGATTTACCTGCAGGCGTAGACGTAGAAATTAAGTTGTAGTTTTTGTTTTAGTAAGAAGGCAAGCTTGGGCTTGTAATGCAATCTGGAGTTCGGTATAATCCGCGCTCTTTCACAGAAGTCGGTCAATTGTAATCGGCTTTTTAACTAAATAATAAGGATACGATCATGAGCTTAGGGCTTATTGGTCGCAAAGTGGGCATGACCCGCGTGTTTACTGAGGATGGCGCAAGCGTCCCAGTAACCGTGTTGGAAGTCGTTCCTAACCGCGTGACACAGATCAAGACAGTCGCAAGCGATGGCTACACTGGCCTTCAAGTTGCTTACGGCACACGTCGTGCTAGCCGCATTAACAGCGCATTGACTGGGCATTATGCCAAGTCAGGTTCAGCTGCTGGTGCCGGTATACATGAATTCCCAGTTACTAACGATGTTTTGGCTAACTACACGCCAGGTGCAAATATCACTGTTGATATTTTCCAGGCCGGCCAAATCGTCGACGTAACAGGCATCTCATTGGGTAAAGGCTTTTCTGGTGCGATTAAACGCCACCATTTCAGTTCTAACCGTGCATCTCACGGTAACTCTAAATCTCATAACGTACCCGGTTCTATCGGTATGGCGCAAGATCCTGGTCGAGTATTCCCAGGTAAGCGCATGCCAGGTCACTTGGGCGCTATCAAAGTCACTACGCAAAATCTAGAGATCGTGCGTGTGGACGTAGAGCGCAACCTATTGTTGATCAAAGGTGCAATCCCTGGCTCTAAAGGCGGCGACGTAGTTGTGCGTCCAGCTATTAAAGCCAAGCTTCAGAAGGGGATGAAATAATGGAACTAAAATTACAAGACAAGAATGGTAAAGCAGTTAAAAACGGCGTGACTGTATCTGACGATACATTTGGTCGTGAGTTTAACGAAGCGCTAGTCCATCAAGTTGTTGTTGCTTACATGGCGAATGCCCGTACTGCAACGCGTGCACAAAAAGGCCGTGGCAACGTGGCGCATACAACGCATAAACCGTATGCGCAAAAAGGTACGGGTAATGCTCGTGCTGGTATGACGTCTAGCCCGATCTGGCGTGGAGGCGGTCGCGCTTTCCCAAGTTCACCATTTGAAAACTTCAGCCATAAAATTAACCGTAAAGCCTACCGCGCTGGTATGCAAACAATTTTATCTGAGTTAGTGCGTCAAGAGCGTTTGAATGTGGTTGAAGAGTTTGTTGTAGCCACACCAAAAACAAAAGCTTTCGCAGAAAAAATTAAAAATCTTGGTTACGAAGGCGGTGTATTAGTGCTGACTGATGGCTTTGATGAAAACTTATATTTATCTTCACGCAACCTCATTAACGTGATGGTGGTTGAAGCGCAATTTGCTGATCCTGTCAGCTTGGTGCGTTTCCCTAATGTAGTGGCTACAGTTGCTGCCGTGAAAAAACTTGAGGAGCTGCTAGCATGATGACCGCTATTACTAAAACTCAAGATCGTTTATTGCAAGTTATTTTGGCTCCTCAAATTACTGAGAAAGCCACTTACATTGCAGACAAACATCAACAAATCGCATTCAGAGTTCGTACTGATGCAACTAAACTAGAAATCAAGGCTGCCGTTGAACTTGTTTTCAAAGTTGAAGTTGAAAAAGTTGCTACGATTAATGTTGAAGGCAAAACAAAGCGCGCTGGCAAGGGTATGGGCAAGCGTAAAGACTGGAAAAAAGCGTACGTAAGCTTGAAACCAGGTCAAGAAATTAACTTCGCAGCGGCCGAATAAGGAGAGATGAGATGGCATTAGTTAAAGTCAAGCCAACGTCCCCGGGTCGTCGTGGTGTAGTTAAGGTGGTAACACCTGACCTTTACAAAGGTAAACCACACGCACCGCTGTTGGAAAGTCAAAGTAGACATGCTGGCCGTAACAATAACGGTCACATTACAACCCGTCACCAAGGTGGTGGTCATAAACAGCATTACCGTTTAATCGACTTCCGTCGCAATAAAGAAGGCATCCCAGCGAAAGTGGAGCATATTGAATATGACCCAAATCGCACTGCACACATCGCATTGCTATGTTATGCGGACGGTGAGCGTCGCTACATTATTGCTCCTCGTGGCGTAACAGCTGGTATGCAATTAATCAGTGGTTCTGAAGCGCCTATTAAAGTAGGTAACGCGATGCCACTACGTAATATCCCAGTGGGTAGTACCATCCATTGTATCGAGTTGCAGCCTGGTAAAGGCGCGCAGATTGCTCGTTCAGCCGGTACATCCGTGCAGTTGCTAGCCCGTGAAGGTGCTTATGCTCAATTGCGTTTGCGTTCAGGTGAAGTTCGCCGCGTACACGTGGATTGCATGGCAACCCTTGGCGAAGTCGGCAATGAAGAGCATTCATTACGTTCAATTGGTAAAGCCGGTGCAATGCGCTGGCGTGGTGTTCGCCCAACCGTTCGCGGTGTGGTGATGAACCCGGTTGATCACCCACACGGTGGTGGTGAAGGTAAAACAGCTGCCGGTATGAACCCAGTTAGCCCATGGGGTGTTAAAACTAAAGGTTATCGTACACGCAGTAGCAAACGTACAGATAACATGCGTATTAGTCGTCGTCCGAGAGGCGTAAGGTAATCATATGGCACGTTCACTTAAAAAAGGTCCATTTATTGATGGTCATTTGGCTAAAAAAGTAGAAGTTGCATCTGCAACTCGCGATCGTAAACCAATCAAAACTTGGTCACGCCGCTCTACAATTTTCCCAGATTTTATTGGTCTTACTATTGCAATTCATAATGGTAAGCAACACATTCCAGTGTTGATTTCTGAAAACATGGTAGGTCACAAGCTCGGTGAGTTTGCGTTAACACGCACATTCAAAGGTCATGCAGCCGACAAAAAAGCTAAGAAATAGGAGCTGATGATGCAAGTATCTGCAATATTAAAAGGTGTTCATCTCTCTCCGCAAAAAGCTAGATTGGTGGCAGACCTTGTTCGTGGCAAGAAAGTCGATCACGCCCTTAACATCTTAAACTTCACGCCTAAAAAAGGTGCTGAGGTAATTAAGAAGGTAGTTGAGTCTGCGATCGCTAATGCCGAACACAACAATGGCGCTGATATTGACGAGTTGAAGGTGACTTCAATCTATGTTGATAAAGGTATTGTGCTTAAACGTATCCGTCCACGCGCAAAAGGTCGTGCTGGTCGTATCACTAAACCAACCTGTCACATTCATGTGACAGTCGGTAACTAAGGGATAATCATGGGTCAGAAAATTCATCCAATTGGTTTCCGTCTGAGTGTCCAAAAAAATTGGTCCTCACGTTGGTATGCCAATAGCAAAAACTTCCCGGCTATGTTGCAAGGCGACATTAAGGTTCGTGAGTTTCTAAATAAAAAATTAGCCAGTGCAGCGGTAAGCCGTATCTTGATTGAGCGTCCTGCAAAGAACGCTAAGATCACTATCTACAGTGCTCGTCCTGGTGTGGTAATCGGTAAAAAAGGCGAAGACATTGAGTCATTGCGCGCTTCTCTACAAGGTTTAATGGGCGTGCCTGTTCACCTTAATATCGAAGAAGTTCGCAAGCCTGAAGTGGATGCAACATTGATTGCACAATCGATTGCGCAACAACTTGAAAAACGTGTGATGTTCCGTCGTGCCATGAAGCGTGCTATGCAAAATGCAATGCGCCTTGGTGCACAAGGTATCAAAATCATGAGTTCAGGTCGCTTGAACGGTATCGAAATCGCGCGTACTGAATGGTACCGTGAAGGTCGTGTGCCATTACACACATTACGTGCAGACATTGATTACGGTGTTGCTGAGGCTTCAACCACCTACGGTATTATCGGTATCAAAGTTTGGGTATTTAAAGGTGAAATATTCGCGGGTAATACCCCGACACCAATTGGTGCGACAACCGCTCCAGTTGCTGAGCCAGAGAAAAAAGTAAGAAAGCCGAGGGCTAAAGATGCTACAACCGTCTAGACAAAAATATCGCAAGATGCAAAAAGGCCGCAACAAGGGCATTGCAACTACGGGTAATAAAGTAAGTTTTGGTGATTTTGGTTTAAAAGCCATAGGTCGCGGTCGTTTAACGGCTCGTCAAATTGAAGCGGCTCGCCGCGTTATGACGCGTCATATTAAACGTGGTGGTCGCGTATGGATTCGTATATTCCCAGATCAACCAATTTCTAAAAAACCAGCTGAAGTACGTATGGGTAACGGTAAAGGCAGCACCGAGTTTTACGTTGCTCAAATTCAGCCTGGCAAAATGTTATATGAAATGGACGGCGTAAGTGAAGAACTTGCGCGTGAAGCGTTCCGTTTGGCAGCGGCTAAGTTGCCAATCGAAACAACCTTCATGACACGTCAGTTGGGGAGCTAGGAATGAAAGCAACCGATTTAAGAGCAAAAAGCGTTGATGAGCTAAATGCAGAGTTGATTGAATTGCGCCGTGCGCAATTTTCTCTCCGCATGCAAGTAGCAACTCAACAGTTATCTAAAGTAGATCAGCTAGGTAAAGTACGCAAAGATGTTGCGCGTGTGAAGCTTGTATTAGCTGAGAAAGCGAAACAGGCCTAATAATGACTGAAACTACAAAAGTAGTGCGTAGCCTTACTGGCCGCGTAACAAGCGACAAAATGGATAAAACGGTTACGGTTCTAGTTGAGCGTAAAGTGAAGCATCCTTTAATTGGTAAAGTTATTCGCCAATCTAAAAAGTTTCATGCACACGACGAAACAAACAGCTGTAAAGAAGGCGACATGGTAACCATTACCGAAAGCCGTCCTTTATCTAAAACAAAATCTTGGGTTGTTAAAACAGCCTAAGTCGGCTTTGTTGCGCAATTCTTAGGAATAAGAATTGCGCAACATGGTTTGGCAAGTTATAATGTTTGGCTATTTTGGTGGGCGACTCAAGGCTATGCTTAGGCAAAGCTAACAGTCAAAAGCTCTCACCCCAATACTGACCGGGTCTATCGGCCGTGTTAATTGTGAAATTTATTTTACGATTAAAAATGGCTGGTGTTGGTTTTAACGGATTAAGTTGGAGTTTATCTCATGATTCAAATGCAATCTCGGCTTGAAGTTGCCGACAACACTGGTGCGCGCTCTGTGCAATGCATCAAGGTGTTAGGTGGTTCTAAGCGTCGTTACGCCGGTATAGGCGACATCATCAAGGTCAGCATTAAAGATGCTGCGCCGCGTGGTCGCGTCAAAAAAGGCGAAGTATACAGTGCAGTGGTTGTTCGTACTGCTAAGGGTGTTCGTCGTCCAGACGGCTCATTAGTTAAGTTCGATGGCAATGCTGCCGTTCTGTTAAATAATAAACTTGAACCGATTGGCACCCGCATATTTGGGCCAGTGACACGTGAATTGCGTACTGAAAAATTCATGAAAATCGTTTCATTAGCACCAGAAGTATTGTAGGAGCTCACATGAACAAAATTCGCAAGGGTGATTTAGTCATCCTAAATACCGGTAAAGACAAAGGTAAGCAAGGTGCAGTGTTAAGCATCCTTGATTCTGGCCACGTTGTTGTAGAGGGTCTTAACCTAGTTAAGAAACATGCAAAAGCTAACCCGATGAAAGGTATTGCAGGCGGCATCATTGCTAAAGAAATGCCATTAGACATTTCAAATGTTGCTTTATTTAACAGCGCGACACAAAAAGGTGATCGCGTAGGCTTCAAAACATTGGATGACGGTCGCAAAATTCGCGTATTCAAATCCAATGGTGAAGCAGTGGACGCATAGGAATCATTATGGCGCGCTTAAAAGATTATTATAAAGACTCAGTGGTGAAAGCCATGACTGAGCAATTCGGTTACACATCCGTAATGCAAGTGCCGCGTATCGCTAAAATCACTCTTAATATGGGTGTAGGCGAAGCAGTTGCAGATAAAAAAGTGATGGAACATGCGGTTGGCGACATGGAAAAAATTGCCGGTCAAAAAGCCATTGTTACTAAAGCTAAGAAATCCGTTGCGGCATTTAAAATCCGTGATGATTATCCGGTTGGTTGCAAAGTAACCTTACGCCGTGAGCGTATGTACGAATTCTTGGACCGTTTGGTTACTGTAGCCATTCCACGTATTCGTGACTTCCGCGGTATCTCAGCGAAATCTTTCGATGGCCGTGGTAACTACAACATGGGCGTTAAAGAGCAAATCATTTTCCCTGAAATTGAATACGATAAAATCGATGCAATTCGCGGAATGAATATCACAATTACAACTACTGCGAAAACGGATGAAGAAGCAAAAGCTTTGCTTGCTGCGTTTAGTTTTCCTTTCAGAGGTTAAGTCATGGCTAAAACCTGTATGACAGAACGCGAAATCAAACGTCGCGCAACTGTAAGTAAATTTGCTGTAAAACGTGCTGCTTTAGAAGCGGCAATGAATGATGTTACTGCTACGGCTGAAAGCCGTTTCGAGGCGCGCATGAAATTTCAAGCGTTACCACGTAATGCTAGCCCAGTGCGTCTTCGTAATCGTTGTGCATTAACTGGTCGCCCACGTGGTGTGTTTAGTAAATTCGGTATTGGGCGTAGTAAATTGCGCGATTTGATGATGAGTGGCCAAGTGCCAGGCGTCACCAAAGCCAGCTGGTAATAGGGGTATATAACTATGAGTATGAGTGATCCAATTGCCGACATGTTGACCCGCATTCGTAATGCGCAAATGGTCAATAAAGCGGTTGTTACTATGCCATCTTCTAATGTTAAGACTGCTATTGCTAGCGTTCTTAAAGAAGAAGGCTACGTAGAAGATTTTGCAGTGCAAACGGAAGGTAGCAAAGCTACTTTAACCATTAGCTTGAAATACTATGCTGGCCGCCCTGTTATTGAGCGTATACAGCGTGTAAGCAAGCCTGGTTTGCGCGTTTACAAAGGATCTCAAGAGATTCCTAAAGTAATGAATGGCCTTGGTGTGACGATTATGTCTACATCTAAGGGTGTAATGACAGATCGTAAAGCTCAAGCTGCCGGTATCGGTGGTGAAGTGCTTTGCGTAGTGGCTTAAGGAGAAGCAAATGTCACGTGTTGCTAAAAATCCAGTAGCTATTCCAGAAAAAGTTGAAGTGGTACTGAGTGCTACATCAATCGCCGTTAGCGGCCCATTAGGCAAACTATCTCATCCATTATCGGATGCCGTAGTGTTAAAGCGCGAAGGTGAAACCATTACATTTGAAGCGACGAGCGATGCTCGTCACTCACGTGCAATGTCAGGTACATTGCGCGCCTTGGTAGCCAATATGGTCCATGGCGTATCTCAAGGCTTTACCCGTAAATTAACCTTAGTGGGCGTTGGCTATAAAGCAGCGGCACAAGGCGCGGTATTAAACCTAGAGTTAGGTTATTCACATCCAATCAATCACAAAATGCCAGCAGGCGTAACTGTGACCACTGCCACACCAACAGAAATTTTGTTAACCGGTGTTGATAAGCAAGTGATTGGCCAGGTTGCTGCACAGATTCGTGCTTACCGTTCACCAGAGCCATATAAAGGCAAGGGTGTACGTTACGCTGATGAAGTGGTTGCAATTAAAGAAACCAAAAAGAAATAAGGCTTAAAAAATGAACAACGTAAATAATCGCTTGCGTCGTGCACGTAAAACCCGTGCCAAAATTGCAGAGCTAAAAGTTACTCGTCTAAGTGTGCACCGTACTAACACGCACATCTATGCACAAATTATTGCTGAAACTGGCGATAAAGTAATTGTTAGTGCTTCAACAGTAGAAGCCGACGTTCGTAAAAACCTGAAAAATGGTGGCAACATTGAAGCTGCGGCTTTAATTGGTAAATTAATTGCACAAAAAGCTAAGAAAGCCGGTGTAACTACCGTGGCTTTTGATCGCTCAGGTTATAAATATCATGGTCGTATTAAAGCGTTGGCTGATGCCGCACGTGAAAACGGCTTGTCCTTCTAATTGGTCTGATTGCTTAAGAGGTTAATGATGGCGAGAGAAATGGAACAGCAACAGCAGCAGACTGATGGTTTGCGCGAAAAGATGATTGCAGTTAATCGTGTTAGTAAAACGGTTAAAGGTGGTCGTATTATGAGTTTTGCAGCTCTTACAGTAGTTGGCGACGGCGATGGTGCGGTTGGCATGGGTAAGGGTAAAGCACGTGAAGTACCAGTAGCTGTGCAAAAGGCAATGGACGAAGCGCGTCGCGGTATGTTGAAAATTAATTTAACAAACGGCACTTTGCATCACGCTGTAACTGGCGTGCACGGTGCAGCAAAAGTGTTCATTCAACCTGCTTCTGAAGGTACCGGTATTATTGCTGGTGGCGCCATGCGCGCAATCTTTGAAGTGATGGGTGTGACTAACGTGGTTGCAAAATGCATTGGTTCAACCAATCCATACAACCTAGTTCGTGCAACATTGAATGGTTTGGAATCAATGAATACGCCAGCAGAAATCGCAGCTAAACGCGGTAAATCTGTTGAAGAAATTAGAGGCTAATCATGGCTAAAGACAAAAAAGAAGTGTCAACAATTAAAGTGACATTGGTTAAAAGTACCATTGGTCGTATTGAAGCGCACAAAGCCACTGTTAAGGGTTTAGGTTTACGCCGTATCCGTCACACAGTGGAAGTGCAAGATACACCAGCAATTCGCGGCATGATCAATGCTGTTAACTATCTGGTAAAGGTAGAAGGATAATGCAGTTAAATACAATTAAGCCTGCAGAAGGCGCTAAAAAAGAACGTCGCCGCGTAGGTCGTGGTATTGGTTCTGGTTTCGGTAAAACAGCGGGTCGTGGCCATAAAGGTCAAAAATCCCGTACCGGTGGCTTTCATAAAGTCGGTTTTGAAGGCGGTCAAATGCCTATACAACGCCGTTTACCTAAACGTGGTTTTAAATCCATGACTAAGGCAAACACCGCGCACGTGCGTACCAGTGAATTGGCTTTAATTCCAAACGAAGTCATCGACTTGTTGGCATTAAAAGCAGCAAACATTGTTTCTGGTACTGTTAAAAACGCTAAGATTTTCTTGTCTGGTGACGTAACTGCTAAATACAACATCCAAGGCTTGTTGTTGACTAAAGGCGCTCGCGCTGCAGTTGAAGCAGCCGGCGGTAAGATTTTAGAAGCAGCATAAGAGACTATTTTGGCACAGGATGGATTACTAAAAACAGCATCAAAAATGGGCGAACTTAAAAGCCGCCTGTTTTTTGTGTTGGCAGCATTGGTGGTTTACCGCCTAGGTGCGCATATCCCAGTGCCGGGTATCGATCCAGATGTATTAGCAAAATTGTTTGAATCGCAAAGTGGCGGCATATTGGGCATGTTCAATATGTTCTCAGGTGGCGCTCTTTCAAGATTTACTGTGTTTGCTTTAGGTATCATGCCCTACATTTCTGCATCGATTATTATGCAGTTGATGGCAGCAGTATCGCCAAAATTAGAGCAGTTAAAAAAAGAAGGCGAAGCCGGCAGAAGAACGATTACCAAATACACACGCTACGGCACAGTGGTATTGGCATCATTCCAAGCTTTAGGTATAGCCATTGCGCTTGAATCCCAACCAGGTTTGGTATTGGATCCAGGCATGGCATTTAGATTGACCGCAATGATCACCTTGGTGAGTGGCACCATGTTCATTATGTGGTTGGGTGAGCAAATTACTGAACGCGGCATAGGCAATGGTATTTCTATCATTATCTTTGCTGGTATCGTAGCTGGCTTACCAAACGCATTGGGTACCACAGCAGAGATGGTTAATACTGGCGCGTTTAGTGTGCCATTGGCTTTCTTCTTGTTAGTAGCAACAGTATTAGTAACGGCATTGGTGGTGTTTGTAGAGCGTGGACAACGCAAAATTACCGTCAATTACGCTAAGCGCCAAGTAGGCAATAAAGTCTACGGTGGCCAAACAACGCATTTGCCTATGAAGCTAAACATGGCCGGTGTCATACCGCCGATTTTTGCTTCTAGCATTATTTTATTCCCAGCGACATTGGCTGGTTGGTTTGGTAGTAGAGAGAGCATGTATTGGCTAAAAGACGTGGCGGCTGCATTGTCCCCAGGTCAACCAATCTACATTTTATTCTTCGCTACTGCGATTGTATTTTTCTGCTTTTTTTATACAGCACTTCAGTTCAATCCTAAGGATACGGCTGATAACTTGAAAAAAAGCGGTGCTTTTGTTCCTGGCATTCGTCCTGGTGAGCAAACAGCAAAATACATAGATCGCATTATGGGTCGTTTGACTTTAGTAGGTGCAGCATACATTACCTTGGTTTGCTTGCTACCTGAGTTTTTGATTTTGAAATTTAATACACCGTTCTATTTTGGTGGCACATCGTTGCTGATTATTGTGGTTGTAACGATGGATTTTATGACGCAAGTACAGTCGCATTTGATGTCAAATCAATATGAAGGCTTACTGAAAAAGGCTAACTTTAAAGGCAATGGGCAAACCCCAAGGTAGTTAAAGCAGCGATTTAAGAAACAGCAGTTTAAGAAGTAATGGAGTTATAAATGAGAGTTCGTGCATCAGTAAAAGCATTATGTCGTCATTGTAAAGTTGTGCGTCGTCGTGGCGTCGTTCGTATTATTTGTACGGATCCACGTCACAAGCAACGCCAAGGTTAATCGATCTCGATCGAACAACCAGATTAGAGGCAGTTTGCTCTAATTGAGATGGTCCCAGTAGTAGTGGTGATCAGAAGATAAGCTAATTGATAAAAATTGGTTTTGCTGTTAGAATCTCCGGCTTTTTAAAGCTGACGGATTTTTAGGTAAACCTAAATTTTGGAGTAGGTATGGCACGTATAGCAGGGGTAAACATCCCAAATAACAAGCACGCCGAGATTGCATTAACTGCAATTTACGGTATTGGTCGTAACACAGCACAGAAAATTTGTGCTGCAGCTGGTGTTTTACCTTCTGCAAAAATGAAAGATCTAAATGACGCAGAAGTTGATAAGTTGCGTGATGAAGTCGCTAAAGAAAAAGTAGAAGGCGATTTGCGCCGTGATGTTTCTATGAACATCAAGCGTTTAATGGATCTTAACTGCTATCGCGGTGTGCGTCACCGTCGTGGTTTACCAGTTCGTGGTCAACGTACAAAAACAAATGCACGTACCCGTAAAGGTCCGATTAAAGCAATTAAACAAGCTAAATAATATTTAGCAAAGCATACTGAGCTAAAGGCCTAGGCCTTTAGTCACACAAATTCTAGTACGATTTATTGGTAAGGAAAGTGCAACATGGCAAAAGCTAATGTACGCGTAAGAAAAAAAGTTAAAAAGAACATTGCAGAGGGCATTGCGCACGTGCATGCATCTTTTAACAATACCATCATCACGATTACAGACCGTCAAGGCAATGCCTTGTCATGGGCAACTTCTGGTGGCCAAGGTTTTAAAGGCTCACGTAAGAGTACCCCATTTGCAGCGCAAGTAGCCGCAGAGGTTGCTGGTAAATCAGCACAAGAAAACGGTGTGAAGAATTTAGAAGTGCGTATTAAAGGCCCAGGCCCAGGTCGTGAATCTGCAGTGCGCGCACTTAATGCAGCTGGTTTTAAAATCACCAGCATTACCGATGTGACGCCAGTACCACACAATGGCTGCCGTCCACCTAAAAAACGCCGCATTTAAGCTGAGCTATACGCTCACTTTAGTAGAAATAACAGGAGAATCCCTTGGCTAGAAATTTAGATCCTAAGTGCCGTCAGTGTCGTCGTGAAGGCGAAAAGCTTTTCTTAAAAGCAGAAAAATGCTTCACCGACAAATGTGCAATTGAAAAACGTAACTTCCCACCAGGTCAACACGGTCAACGACGTAATCAACGTTTATCTGACTACGGTGTGCAACTACGTGAGAAACAAAAAGTGCGTCGTATTTACGGCGTGCTTGAAGCACAATTCCGCAGCTACTACGCTGAAGCGGATCGTAAAAAAGGCAT
This sequence comes from Methylophilaceae bacterium, assembly GCA_965601545.1. Lineage (GTDB taxonomy): Bacteria > Pseudomonadota > Gammaproteobacteria > Burkholderiales > Methylophilaceae > Methylotenera. Next base: position 254,214 of record OZ271845.1, read on the forward strand.
TACAGGTGAGAACTTGTTGCAACTTCTAGAGTGCCGTTTAGATAACGTTACATACAGAATGGGTTTGGGTGGTTCACGTACTGAAGCGCGTCAAATCGTTCGTCACAACAGTATTTTAGTAAATGGCCGTCGTGTCAATATTCCTTCATACCAAGTTAAAGCGGGTGATGTAGTGAGTGTGGCAGAAGCTGCTAAAACACAATTGCGTATTAAAGGCGCATTGGCTGCAGCTGAGCAACGTGGTTTCCCAGCATGGATCGAGGTGGATGTGAAAGCATTAACCGGTACATTCAAAGCTAAACCACAACGCGATGAATTGCCAGCAACAATCAATGAATCATTGGTTGTTGAGCTTTACTCAAAATAATTAAGCATTAAAAAATATTAAAAAAATATGCCGGTGATCAAAATCACCGGCAAGAATAACTACTCCACTAGTTCCTAGCTGAGAGTGTAGTTCTTAAAAAATTAAAGGTATAACTATGCAAAACAGTCCTACCGAATACTTAAAACCGCGTGTTGTTGACGTTGAAGTTTTATCACCATTGCGTGCTCGTGTTACTTTAGAGCCTATGGAACGTGGCTTCGGCTACACACTTGGCAATGCATTACGTCGTGTTTTGTTGTCTTCAATTCCAGGCTTCGCTATTACTGAAGTTAAAATTGACGGTGTAGTACACGAATACTCAACCATAGATGGCGTGCAAGAAGACGTAGTAGACATACTGCTAAACCTTAAAGGTGTGGCATTAAAACTAAATTCAAAATCAGAAACCATCTTGATTTTGAATAAATCTACAGAAGGCGTGGTGACAGCGGGTGATTTTGAAACCGGTCACGATGCTGAGATTGTTAACCCAGATCACGTGATTGCTCACTTGACCAAAGGTGGCAAACTAAATTTAGAAGTTAAAGTAGCCATGGGCCGTGGTTATCAACCAGTGCCAGCGCGTCAAAAGTCTAACGAAGAAGACCGCGTGCTTGGTTTCATCATGGTGGATGCCTCATTTAGTCCAGTAAACAAAGTTAGCTACCAAGTTGAGAATGCACGTGTAGAACAACGTACAGACTTGGACAAATTGGTAATGGACGTAGAAACAAACGGTGTAATTGAGCCTGAGCAAGCGATTCGTGATGCGGCCCGTATTTTGATGGGTCAGTTGTCTGTGTTTGCCGATTTAGAAGGCGCACCTAACGAAGTTGAAATTAAATCAGCCCCACAAGTCGATCCAGTGTTATTGCGTCCAGTGGATGATTTAGAGTTAACCGTGCGTTCAGCTAATTGCTTGAAAGCAGAAAATATATTTTACATTGGTGATTTGATCCAACGTACTGAGAACGAGCTATTAAAAGCGCCTAACCTTGGTCGTAAATCACTGAATGAAATTAAAGATGTACTCGCTACACGCGGCCTAACTTTGGGCATGAAATTAGAAAACTGGCCACCTGTTGGCCTTGAAAAAGCTTAAGTCATTAAGCTTATATAGAAACTTTAAGGAATTACTATGCGTCACGGTAATAGCAATCGTAAATTAAATCGTACTAGCAGCCATCGTGCAGCGATGTTTCGTAACATGACCGCTTCATTGTTGCGTCACGAAGTCATCAAAACTACTTTGCCTAAAGCAAAAGAGTTGCGCAAGTTTGCAGAACCACTAATCACATTAGGTAAAACACCAACCTTGGCGAACCGTCGCTTAGCGTTCAGTCGCTTACGTGACCGTGATATCGTTGGCAAACTATTTGGTGAATTAGGCCCACGTTACTTAGCACGCAATGGCGGTTACTTACGTGTATTGAAATGCGGTTTCCGTAACGGCGACAATGCACCTATGGCATTGGTTGAGTTAGTAGATCGTCCTGATACAGGTGCTGAAGTAGTCGTTGCTGAATAAGCAAATTAGCCCTGCTATAAAAGCCAGCTTAGTAGCTGGCTTTTTTTTCGTGTGGCATTGGCTATTTGATTAAGTCTAAAACCTGATCTTTATTAAATGGCCAAGTAATTTCTTGGCCCGTATCAAGCCTGGCTAAAACCGGAATGCTCAGCTCGTAGCGCGATAGCAAATTCGCATCATCGGCAATCTCTATTACCGTCCAGCTAAGATCATGCGATAGGGCTAGCTCGACTAATGTCGCCTCCGCTTGCTCGCACAAATGGCAGTGGCTGGTGCTGTATAAATGCAAATGCATGGTCATGCTTGTTCCATTTCATGCTTAGGATAAATAGTTAAGCCCGTGCAAAATTAAATCCTAATAAAGCCGTGATACTATAACGCTGATTAATATTTTGTAGCCAGTTCATCCAAATTAAATTCGGATCACTATGTCAGAGAGTCAAGAATCCAAAGACAGCTTAAGTGAAAGCCTGCAACAGGTGATCACTTTATTAGACAAGCATAAGCTGGTCGAGGATTTGGTGCACCGACAATCTATGCACAACCAAGATTTGGTTGAATCGCTGGTGCATAAACAAAATCTCCAAGAGCTACAAAAAAAACTAGACCAACTGCACTCGGCAGACGTCGCCTACATCCTAGAAGCTTTGCCCTTGGAGCAAAGGCTAGATGTCTGGGAGCTGGTAAAGGTTGAGCGCGATGGGGACATCCTACTGGAAGTATCGGATGCCGTTCGTCAAACTCTAATCGCCGACATGAACACCGACGAGTTGTTGGCCGCGGCCGAACAACTCGATACCGATGAGCTGGCCGATTTAGCGCCAGACTTACCTAAAGACGTATTGCAAGAGCTATTCGATAGCTTGGATACGCAAAACCGTGCCCGTTTGCAATCGGCGCTGTCTTATGCCGAAGACACCGTAGGCGGCATCATGGACTTCGATATCATCACCATCCGGGAAAACATTAGCCTGGAAGTGGCCTTGCGCTACATGCGCCGCTTAGGCAGTTTGCCGGATCACACCGACAAACTGTTTGTGGTAGACAGGCATGAAATTTTACTTGGGGTCTTGCCACTCAAGCGACTAGTTGTAAACGATTTGGCCGCCAGTGTGGCCGACGTCATGGCAGCCGATGCCGTGGTGTTTCACCCCGACGAACCCGCTGATGAAACGGCCAAAGCCTTTGAGCGCTATGACTTGGTTACCGCACCGGTAGTCGATGAAAATAATAAATTGGTCGGCCGCGTGACGGTGGATGCGGTGATGGACTTCATCCGCGAAGAAGCCGAAAGCGATAAGCTATCCATGGCCGGTTTGCGCGAGGAGGAAGACTTTTTCGCCTCCATATGGAAATCGGTCCAAAACCGTTGGGCTTGGTTAGCGCTGAATTTGATGACCGCTTTAGTGGCATCTAGGGTGATAGGTATGTTTGAAGGCTCAATAGAGAAAATTGTCGCGCTGGCGGCATTGATGCCTATTGTTGCCGGCATAGGCGGCAACTCCGGCAACCAAACCACCACCATGATAGTGCGCGGCCTAGCCTTGGGGCAGGTGGCTTCACACAATATGCAATCGCTCATCACCAAAGAGCTGGGCGTGGCATTGCTCAACGGTTTAATTTGGGGCGGCGTGCTAGGGGTCATTGCTTATGCGCTTTACGGCAACTTCAATTTGGGCTTGGTAATGATGGCCGCCATGGCCCTAAATTTATTGTTAGCGGCTTTAATGGGCGTGGTGATTCCGCTTAGCATGAATAAATTCGGTCGAGACCCAGCCGTGGGCTCCAGCGTGCTGATTACCGCGGTCACCGATAGCGGCGGCTTCTTAATCTTTTTAGGCTTAGCCACGATATTCCTGATGTAACGAACGAGGTTGTTCACTAAACGGGCAAGGTAAACAATGAATCAAGAGATGCAATTAGTCTGGACGGAGTTATTTGTTGATTTAACGACGCCTTTTGCCTTGTGGCAATTGGCCATTATGGCCATGGCGGCAAGCTTTGCTTGGGCAATCAATGGCCTAGTGCGATCCAAAATCATGCGCAGTGCCCCAGAAAGCTGGAAATTAGGCATAGGCGGCATCAACCGTGTGTTATTCCCTTTAATGAGCTTGATCGGCATCCAGTTGGCGACATTGGTGCTGACCTTAATGCATAGCCCTGCCGCCAGTTTGCTGCACCTCGTTAGCACCTTACTCATTGCCTTGGTGCTGATACGCATAGCCGCTTATGCTGTGCGCTACATCATGGCCCCCAGTGGCATAGTCAAAACCCTAGAAAACAGCATCACCAGTTTTATCTTAATCGTGCTGGGCTTGTATTTAAGCGGTTTATTGCTGCCTTTATTGGACGCGTTAGAAAGCGTGCAATTTAGCTTAGGTAAAAGTCGGCTTAATCTCTTATTGGTGCTGCAAGCTATTCTCACCATCATCCTCACCATATTCATCGCCCTGTCTTTAAGTCGGGTGCTGGAAAACAAATTGATGCGCAACGAACACATCAACATGAACATGCGCGTGGTCATGAGCAAACTGTTGCGCGGCTTCTTATTGGTCATCGCCTTGTTGATTGGCCTCTCGGCCGTCGGTCTGGATGTCACCCTGCTATCGGTATTCGGTGGCGCCTTGGGCGTCGGCTTAGGCTTCGGTCTGCAGCGCATCGCCAGCAATTACGTGAGCGGCTTCATCATATTGCTCGATCGCTCCATGCAGATAGGCGACGTGCTGACCGTGGATACCCATCATGGCGTGGTGAAAGATTTGCGCACCCGCTACTTGGTATTGCACAAGCTAGACGACACTGAGGTAATTATTCCCAATGAAATGCTCATCATCAATCCGGTCATCAACCACTCGCACACCGACCCCAAAGCCCGTGTGCAACTGCCGGTGCAGATCAGCTACGACAGCCCATTGGAAACAGCCATGCAAGTGATTGCCGATGCCGCCAAGCAACATGAACGGGTGCTGGCTAAGCCTGCTCCTGTGGTCCACATCAAAGGCTTTGCAGACAACGGCATAGACTTGGTATTAACCTTTTGGATGCCAGACCCAGAAGAAGGGCCGGCGGCCATGCAGTCCGATGTGTATTTGGCCATCTGGCGGGCCTTTAAGGCGAACAACATTGCCATCCCTTACCCGCAGCGTGAAGTGCGCATATTGGCCGGGGCAGCTACGTCCTAGTCTGCATGGACTAGAGGCAATAAAAAAGCTCGCCTATAGCGAGCTTTTTTATTGCTTAAATAAACCTGGGATTATTTAAGTTTGGCTTCTTTGTATAAAACGTGTTGACGGACAACTGGATCAAATTTTTTGATTTCCATTTTGCCTGGCATAGTACGTTTGTTTTTAGTGGTGGTGTAGAAATGACCTGTACCAGCACTGGATTCTAATTTGATTTTTTCGCGCATAATGTTCTACCTTAGATTTTTTGGCCAGCAGCACGCAAGTCAGCAAGAACGGCATCGATACCATTTTTGTCGATAGTGCGAAGCGCATTGTTAGTAATGCGCATGCTTACCCAGCGGTTTTCGCTCTCAACCCAGAATTTGCGGTTTTGCAAATTAGGTAAGAAACGGCGTTTTGTTCTGTTGTTAGCGTGAGAAACGTTGTTGCCCACCATTGGCTTTTTGCCAGTTACCATACATACACGTGCCATGGTTAAATCTCCAAACTTCTGCTTTTTTCGAAAGACCGCAATTATAGTACGAAAACTAATATTATCTCAAGGTAATTATCAATAATATTTAGGCTTAATTACACGTTCAGTGCTTACCCGTGCTACCAAAACCGCCTTCGCCACGCTCGCTGCTATCAAAATCCCCAACTAAATGAAAATCCGCCTGCACCACAGGCACAATTACCAGCTGCGCGATGCGCTCCATGGGGTTAATTTCAAAGGCCGTCTGGCCACGATTCCAGCACGACACCATCAATTGACCTTGGTAATCGGAGTCAATTAAACCAACCAAATTGCCCAACACGATGCCGTGTTTATGGCCTAGTCCTGAGCGCGGCAATATCAATGCCGCGTAATAGATGTTGTCTAAATGGATGGCCATGCCAGTGGGAATCAGCGTGGTCTCGCCCGGCTGCAAGGTGACGGGGGCGTCTAGGCAAGCGCGTAAATCCAAGCCCGCTGAACCGGCTGTGGCGTAGCTGGGCATTTGTTGGTGTAAGCGGTCATCAAGAATTTTTAAATCGACAATAATTTTCATAGGCTGCTCAAAATACCATTCATTAGTTAGGGTTAAATTTAGCTTAGCATTAAACACTAATTTTTAATATAAATCACTAAAACCATACGGTTAGGGTTCAATCGATTGACAACAAAAAACCCGCCTAAGCGGGTTTTTTGTTGGGCTGACTAAAACTTAAAATTTGTAGGTTGCGCCTACACTTAATAAGAAGTTTCTATCGGCCGCTGGCTCAAAGAACCTTGAATTGCCGTCATTAATTCTAACTGAACCTATGTAGTCCTTATCAAAGATATTTTCCACACGAACAAATTCAGTGAAATTCCAACCACTTATATTTTGTTCAAATCCAGCCCGTATGTTGGCAATTTTATAAGACGGCGCTGCATCGGTATTGGTGTCATTAACATAAACTTTGCTGTTATAGCGGCCTTCTAGAGCTGAACTGAAGCCTAAAGGTTGATACTTCCAAGCCACTTCAGCATAAATTTGGTTGCTATAGGTACCAGGTATTTTATTGCCTGGCAAAACGATTTGAGAGGTTGTCCCTGAGCTAGTTGTTCTGGTTGAAGTAAAATTAGAATCAAACTCAGCGTTTAGCAAAGTGTAGGAAAGGTATGTTGATATGTTATTAGCAAATTTTGAGTCTATGGATAATTCCGCACCGCTCCGCTTTGTTTTATCTGCGTTAGTAAATACGCTTCTGTTAGTTGTATTAGTTTCTCTTACAACAATTTCATTTTTAGTGGTTATCTTAAATACGCTGAGGTTCACTTGAGTATTTTCAGCAATAAAGGCTTTTGCACCCACCTCATAATTTTGGCTTACACTGGGTTTTAAGGTTAAATTAGGTCTGCCATTATCAACGGTATTAAAAGCTGCTTCTATGAATGTTGGTGTTTCAAAACCGGTGCCGTAATTTGCGTAAACATTTACACTTGGGTTGATTTTAAATATTGCACCTATTACAGGATTGGTTTTTTCGTATTCGACAGATCCGCTATTATCGCCATTAGGGAATCTATTTACGGAATCAGCAACTAAAAAACGGTCTTTGACAGTGAGCTTAACTTTGGTATGCCTTACTCCCGCGTGGATGTCTACCTTATCTGTAAGCGCTAATTTACCTTGTGCATACTGGTCAAAATTGTCAACGATATTGTCTTCATCTCTATTTAAATTGGTAGTCGTGAGATTGACATTGCTTGCACGAATATTAGTATCAGTTCTTGCATCGCTAGATTTGCCATAATTTAGGCCAAAACTTAATGAATAAGGCATGCTGGCTAAAGTGCCTTTATTGTCCCATCTTAAATCCGTGCCATGAAAATCCCTGGCAATCACACTAGATCGAGCAGCAGCTCCTAAAGGATCTGTTGCGAGTATTTGGTTATTATCCCGTTTGCCAGCAAAAGCCATTAATGTTATGGCATTGTTTTGGTTTAGATTGTGCTCTAAATTAATGCCTATTTGCTTGTGGCTTCTTGTTACTTTTGAGTTTGCTTTATCAGGCAATACTGCAGGAGCAACAGTGGTTGGATTGGTAAAAGCATCAGACCTTTCTAGGCCACCTGGATCATTAGCTTTTTGATCAAACCAGTTCACTAAACTGGTTAAAGTAGTATCTTCATTAACTTTTATTTTAAATTTTGCAGTAGCAGCTTGTTTGTCACCTGAGCTGTGCTGGCGGTAACCGTCTGTTTCAAAATTAGACACGTTTAGTAAGTATTCAACGTTACCAACGGTGCCTGCTGCGTCCATAATTTGGCGTCGGGTGTCGTAGCTACCAAACATTATTTTTGAGCCAATTTCAGGAGTTTTTGGTGCATCTTCAGAAATCAATTGAATCACACCGCCTGATGAGTTGCCGTAAAGCGCTGAAAATGGGCCGCGCATTACTTCTATGCTTTTAATAGCTGAAAGGTCAACAATGCCTGGTTGGCCTTGACCATCTGGCATCGTTAATGGGATCCCGTCCACATAAACACGCACGCCTCTGACACCAAAACTCGAGCGTGAGCCAAAGCCACGTGAAGAGATTTGCGGGTCTTGCGATTGGTTAGTACGGTTTTGTGCAGTAATACCAGGAACACGAATCAAGCTTTCAGACAAGGTCATTTGCAATTGGCCATCTTGAATATCTTTTTTCTCGACCACATCAATTGCTACTGGCAAATCAAAGCTGTTTTGTTCAACACGGGTGGCCGTGATAACGACTGGAGAGGTAAGGCGAGCATCATCAGCAGCATAAGCTTGAGGTGCAAGCATGGCAGCGACTAAGGCAAATATTGGTTTTCTTGTCATGATTTTATCTGTTTTAGGTTAAAGAAGCGGCGAAGCATACCTAGGGGTATTATTGTAGGCAATCATGAAAACCATGATTTTTCTTATGTTCTCTAATAAAACCGGGGATGGTGTTAAGTTAAAGTAAGCTCACCACATGCTTTAACAGCAAGTCGGCAATCACACTTTTTGGCGCGCGTTCTAATGGATGCTCGCCATTTTTGTCTAATAGCGTCACCGTGTTGTCGTCGTCACCCATTGCATCGCTGACTAAATTGGCCACCATCAGTGGCAATTTTTTTGCCTGGCGTTTGGCTTCAGCGTGATCCAATAGCTTTTCCGTTTCGGCGGCAAAGCCCACGCAGAATGGTGCTTTAGGCAAGCTAGCGACTTCAGCCAATATGTCTTTATTAGGACTGAGTGCTAGCGTTAAGCTGGCATTGCTTTTCTTGATTTTTTCCGCATGGGGCGCACTGGGGCGGTAATCGGCCACCGCTGCTACGCTGATAAAAATATCTTGATTGCCTACTTGGCCCATCACTGCCTTATACATGGCATCGCTACTGGAAACCTTAATGGTGTTAACTGAGTCTGGTGCATTTAATGCGCTGGCACCGCTCACCAAAGTCACGATGGCCCCCATGTCGGCCGCTACTTGGGCGATCGCGTAGCCCATTTTGCCGCTGCTTAAATTGGTGATGGCGCGCACCGGGTCTATCATCTCTAAGGTTGCCCCGGCAGTAATGAGCACGCGTTTGCCGGCCAATAGTTTGGGGGTAAAGTGTGCGTTTACCAACCTGAGCAAGGCCTCTGCTTCTAGCATGCGGCCCAAACCAGTTTCACCACATGCTTGCTCGCCACTATCAGGCCCAAGTAGGCTGATGCCGTCGGCTTGCAGTTGTGCCACGTTGCGTTGGGTGGCTGGGTTTTCCCACATTTGTTTATTCATGGCCGGTGCAACCAGCAACGGGCAGTCTCTGGCTAAACACAATGTAGAGAGTAAATCGTCGGCTCGGCCTTGCACCAATTTAGCTAAAAAATCGGCGCTAGCGGGCGCGACCAATATGGCGTCGGCCTGACGCGATAGCTCAATATGCGGCATGCCATTGCTGATGCTGCTGTCCCACATGTCTATGTATACTGGCTTGCCAGATAGCGCTTGCATGGTCACAGGCGTAATGAATTGGCAGGCGGCTTGCGTCATCACCACTTGCACATCGATGTTGGCTTTAACCAGTAAGCGCACCAATTCGGCGGCTTTGTAAGCGGCGATACCGCCGGTGATGCCCAGCACTAAAGACTTGTTTTTTATTGGGTTATTTTTTTGCATAGAGGTGAAAAAATAAGGGTACAGTCTTCCTAATGCGTTCATTTTAATACGAAAATCGAAGTGCAAGCGCAATAATCCAGTTTCTCCGAAAAAATCACACTGATGACCTGATTATTTAGTTATTAAATTAAGCGATCACGCTAGTGGAAATGAGGTTGCTAGAGCATTTTATCCTGGTTGGGAATACAACTTTTTCATTCCCTGAGCGAGGTTTGTTGTAAACTAAAACCATGGGAAATATAGTGGTTTTAAATAACACGTTGTGGCTAAATTTAGCCGTTGCATTAGGCATAGGTTTGTTGGTGGGGGCCGAGCGTGAGCGTAGCAAAGGCATGGATCCAGACCGATCATTAGCGGGCATACGCACGTTTGCTATCGTGGCTTTACTGGGTGCCGTGAGCGCAGTGGTGAGCTTTTGGTTACTGATCGTTTCGGTGATATGCGTAACGGTATTTGCTGCCCTAGCTTATGTTGTTAGGGTCAACGAGCACCCCGGTTTGACCACTGAAATAACCCTGGTGTTTACCGCTATATTGGGTGGCTTGGCTATGACCACACCATCTTTGGCGGCGAGTTTAGCCGTCACCGCGGCCATCCTTTTAACCGCTAAAGAACCCATACATGGTTTCGTTCGTGCCGCGGTTACCAAAGAGGAAGTCAATGATTTTCTGATTTTGGCTGCGGCCACACTGATCGTTTTGCCACTGGTGCCCAATGAATTAATTGGGCCATTTGATGCCATAAATCCGCACAACCTCTGGTTGATCGTTATCCTAGTGATGCTCATCAGCGCGCTCAGTCATTTAGCCTTACGTGCCCTAGGTAGTCGCGTCGGCTTGCCTTTGGTTGGCTTGGTCTCGGGCTTCATTTCCAGTATTGCCACGGTGGGGGCCATGGGGCAACGTGCCAAACAAACGCCGGCCATCATGGAAGCAGCCGTAGCCGGAGCGCTGCTCTCGAGTTTAGCCACTGTTTTGCAGTTGAGTTTGCTGTTGGCCGCCGTTCACCCGCCAACCTTGCAAGCCATGTTGGCGCCACTTATTTTTGCTGGCGTGACCGTGGCCATTTATGCCTTGGTCATCACCGTTAGTTGTCTTCATAAAGCCTGCCCAGAGTTGGGGCAGCCCAGTCAAACCTTTAGTGTAAAAACGGCCTTTGGTTTAGCGGCCATTATCGGCGTAGCCTTAATCGCCTCAGCGGCTCTCAATGCATGGTTTGGCCAAACCGGGGTGGTGTTCGCTTCCATGGCAGCAGGCGTGGCCGATGTGCATGCGGCCGCCATATCGGTCGCTTCCCTGGCTGCCGCGGGTAACGTCAGTGCCACCAATGCGTTGGTGCCAATCTTGTTGGCCTTTAGCATCAATACTTTTTCCAAGGGCGTGGCCGCGCTGGTCAGCGGGGGCAAGGATTTTGCTATGCAAGTCATACCCGGTTTGCTGGTGCAAGTGTTGGCCGCCTGGATGGGTTGGATGTTGTTTTAACTTAAATTAACTGGCTTAAATAATCATGCATAAACAGATTAAATTCCTATTGTGGGTGGCCGTGTTAGGCCTAGGCTTGGCGGCGGTGTCGGCCATTGCTTTAAACCGCGGCGAGAGCATCAGTGCCATGTGGTTTATAGCAGCAGCAGCCTGCATTTACGCCATTGCGTACCGTTTTTATGCGGCTTGGATTGCCGCTAGCGTGCTCTCGGTGGATGCTACCCGGGCCACGCCAGCAGAGCGCTTGGACAATGGCCGCGATTTTATTCCGACCAATAAATGGGTGGTATTTGGCCACCATTTTGCCGCCATTGCCGGTCCCGGCCCTTTGATAGGCCCCACCTTGGCCGCTCAGTTTGGATATTTACCTGGCACCTTGTGGATATTAATAGGTGCGGTATTGGGCGGCGCGGTGCAGGACAAGGTGACTTTGTTTTTCTCCACCCGGCGCAATGCCCGCAGCCTAGGCCAAATGGCCAGGGATGAAATCGGCCCAATAGGCGGAGCCGCCGCTTTAATCGGTACCTTCATGATCATGATCATCTTGATCGCGGTGTTGGGCTTGGTGGTGGTGAATGCCATGAAGCACAGCCCATGGGCCACCTCCACCGTAGCCGCCACCATTCCGATTGCCATGCTAGTGGGGTTTTACATGCGCAATTTTCGTCCTGGATGCGTATTAGAAGCCAGTTTATTGGGGGTCGCCCTATTATTATTGGCGGTGGTAGGCGGTGGCTGGATAGACCACCAACCCATGCTGCGACTGTGGTTTGATCACGAAGGCTTAAGTTTGGCCTGGGTCATTATTGCTTATGGTTTTGCCGCGGCGGTTGTACCGGTTTGGTTGCTGTTGGCACCACGGGACTATTTGTCTACCTTCGTGAAGTTAGGCACAGTCATTTTATTGGCGATTGCCATTGTCATTTTGCAACCGCAAGTGCACATGCCGGCCTTAACCCAGTTTACCGATGGAAGTGGCCCTATATTTGGCGGCAAGCTGTTCCCCTTCGTCTTCATTACCATCGCCTGCGGGGCCATTTCGGGCTTTCATTCCCTGATTGCATCTGGCACCACGCCTAAGTTGTTGGCCAACGAAGGCGACATACGCATGATAGGTTACGGCGCCATGTTGCTAGAAAGTTTCGTCGCCATCATGGCTATGATCGCCGCCACCGTGTTGGAGCCAGGCGTGTTCTTCGCCATCAACAGCCCAGCAGGGGTGGTGGGCAGCGAGGCGGTGGACGCCATTGCTAAAATCAACAGTTGGGGCTTTGCCGTGACGGTAGAGCAAATGAATCAATTGGCACGCGACATGGGCGAAAGTAGTTTGTTTGCCCGCACCGGCGGCGCGCCTAGCTTGGCGGTGGGCATGGCCAGTATATTTGGCCATGCTTTTGGTAAAAGCATGCTGGCCATTTGGTACCACTTTGCCATTATGTTCGAAGCGATTTTCATCCTGACCACCTTGGATGCAGGCACGCGCGTTGGCCGCTTTATGTTGCAAGACATGTTAGGCAACATTTGGCCAAAAATGGGCCAGACCTCGTGGATGCCTTCTGTCATGTTAACCAGCGGGCTAGTGGTAGCCGGTTGGGGTTATTTCTTATACATAGGCGTGATAGACCCGAACGGGGGCGTGAACATTTTATGGCCCTTATTCGGCATTGCTAACCAAATGCTGGCGGCCATAGCCTTGTGCGTGGCCACCGGTATATTGGTTAAGTCCGGCAAATTTAAGGTGGCATGGATTACTGCTTTACCTTTGGTTTGGCTGCTAACCGTGACCACCAGCGCCGCCTGGCAAAAAATATTCAGTGACGACATCCGTGTCGGCTTTTTTGCTGCCGCCAACGATTTGGCGGCGAAATTGGCCGCTGGCGTGCTGCCATTAGAAAAAGCCGCGGTGGCGCCAAAGTTGATTTTCAACCAACAATTGGACGCCTATTTAACCGTGTTTTTAGTGGTGTTGTTGTGGGTGGTGGTGTTGGACATGCTCTATGTGTTGTATCGCTACTTTAGTAAGCAGCCATTGATGCCATTGACCGAGGTGCCTTATCAACCCACCCGTTTGCTCGACAATTGGGTGCGTGACTGATGACTGCCTTAGCCCGTTTCTGGAAAAAAATACGCCACTTGGGGCACCGCGTGCGCCAATTAAGCGGGGACGATGCTTATGAGGTGTACGTCAAACACCATGCCGCTTTTCACCAAGCCAGCGTGGATGCGCCGCCGTTATTAAGCCGTAAAGAATTTTTTAAATATTGGCAAGACAGCCAATGGCAAGGGGTAAGCCGTTGTTGTTAGCTGTGATGATTAACTTAAACACGAAGACCGTATGAAAAATTTTGGTATCACCATCATAGGCGATGAAATACTCTCCGGTAAGCGGCAAGACGCGCATTTGTCATTTGTCGTTCAAGCCTTAAAAGCACGAGGCTTGCAGTTGGCTTGGGCGAATTATTTAGGCGACATCCCCGAGCAAATTACCGCCACACTCAAGGCCAGCATGGCGCGTGGCGACGTGGTATTTAGCTTTGGTGGCATAGGCGCCACGCCGGATGACTTTACCCGGCAATGCGCAGCCGATGCGGTGGGCGTGCCCATCGTCCGGCATCCCCTCGCCCTAGCCGAAATAGAAGCGCAATACGGTGACACGGCTTACCCTAAACGCGTGCTCATGGCGGATTTTCCGCAAGGTGCCAACATCGTGCCCAACCCGGTCAACCGTGTGGCGGGTTTTTCCATCCAGGAGCATTATTTTTTACCTGGCTTTCCGCAAATGGCCCATCCCATGATGGAGTGGGTATTGGATACGCATTACGCGACGCTGTTTCATCAGCAAGATTACATCGAGGCCTCGATCTTGGTAACCGAAGCGGGCGAAAGCCGTTTGATTGATTTAATGCAAAGCATCGTCAAGCGCTACCCCGACTTGAAATTATTTAGCCTACCCAAACTCGACCAGCAGCGCAGCACCGAGCTGGGCGTGAAAGGGCCGGCACAATTGGTGCAAACCGCCATGGCGGAAATCAAGCAAGGCGTCAGTGCCCTTAATTTCCCTTGGACCGACTTATAGTGGATTGCCGGCAAGCGTGCGGTGCCTGTTGCATCGCCCCATCCATCAACAGCCCCATACCGGGCATGCCCAATGGCAAACCGGCAGGGGTGCGATGCGTGCAATTGGGCGCAGACAATCAATGCCTGATTTTTGGTCTGGCTACACGCCCGGCCTTTTGTTTAGGTTTGCAGCCCAGTGCGGAAATGTGTGGCAACGATCGCGATCAAGCCATAGTCTGGTTGACCGAGTTGGAGCAATTAACTCGGCCTTAAATAGCGCTTAAGGCCTGTGTTCTTGCATGCACCACACGGCAATCAAACTGACCAAGGCCATGGACGACACGTAGTAGCCTACCCAAGTTAAGCCGCCCTGATTGACCAACAGTTGCGACACATACGGTGCGCTAGACGCCCCTAAAATGCCCCCCAAGTTGTAGCTTAAGCCGGCGCCACTGTAGCGCACCGGCACCGGAAATTGCTCGGGTAAAAATGCCCCCATGGGCGCAAACGTAGCGCCCATTAACAACAGCGCCAACGATAAAAATAAGGTGATGGCATAAGGGTGGCCATGGCTGAATAAGGGGCCGAGGCTAAAGCCGACCAATACGGCAAAAAAACAGCCAATTAACAGCACCGGTTTGCGACCGTATCGGTCGCTCATGGCGGCCGATAGCGGGGTAATCAGCGCCATGAACAGCACGGCAAAACAGAGCATTTGCAAGAAATCCACCCGGGCTATGCCTAAGGTTTGCGTGCCGTAACTTAAGCAAAAAACCGTGGCGGTATAAAACAGGTTATAGCAAACCGTCATGGCAAGAGCGCCAAGTAACATGGGCCGCTTGTGCCGCTGCAACAAAGTCAGCAAGGGCAATTTCAGGGTTTGCTGTTGGGCTAAAACTTGAGCAAAGGCCTTGGTTTCATTTAGTTTGAAGCGCACGTATAAGCCCACCATGACCAAAGCGGCACTGGCAAAAAACGGCAGGCGCCAACCCCATGCTAAAAATTCCGCCTCGCTTAAATAGGCGCTTAAGCCTAAAAAACTTAAACAAGCCAGTAAAAAGCCAATCGCCGGACCCAGTTGTGGAAACATACCAAACCAAGCGCGCCTATGCGCTGGCGCACTCTCGGTTGCCAGCAAGGCGGCGCCACCCCATTCGCCACCTAAGCCTATGCCTTGTGCAACGCGTAGCAAGCACAGCAGTAGCGGCGCCCATGCGCCTAATGTGGCGTAGCCAGGTAGGCAGCCGATTAACAAGGTGGCCGTGCCCATCAGCAAAAGCGAGCTGGCTAGCGTGGCTTTACGGCCTATGCGGTCGCCAAAGTGGCCAAACAGGATGGCACCCAATGGCCTAGCGAAAAAGGCGATGCCAAAGCTTAAAAAAGCATTTAAAGCTTGGGCGGCCGGGTCGCTACTGGGAAAAAATACTGGGCCTATGACCAACGCGGCGGCCATGGCGTATATGTAAAAGTCGTAAAACTCAATGGCGGTGCCGATAAAGCTGGCAAAGGCAATCTGTGAATTGGAGGCGGTTTTTTGGCTAGGGTTAGGGTGCAATGTTGGCCGACTTTCATTTTAAAATTTAGCGGGGCTTAAGCCATTATACAAAGTTTTGCTTTATATCCTGCCAGCCGCAAATTTAAGTTTTCCGGCACCGTATTTGCGTATAAAATAGGCAACTCGGCGTTAATAATGCAAAGCAAACGACTCGCAGTGAAAATCGGCAACCACCAACTCAAGAATAACCTCGTTGTAGCACCCATGGCAGGGGTGACGGACAGGCCTTTCCGTCAGTTGTGCAAGAAAATGGGCGCGGGTTTGGCGGTGTCGGAAATGGTGACGTCCAATTCGCTCTTATACGGCAGTGAAAAAACCTTACGCCGCGCCAATCACCAAGGCGAAGTCGATCCCATCTCCGTGCAAATTGCCGGCGCCGACCCAAAAATGATGGCAGAAGCCGCCAAGCACAACGTGGACAATGGCGCGCAAATCATAGACATCAACATGGGCTGCCCGGCCAAGAAAATTTGCAACGTCATGGCCGGTTCGGCTTTGCTTAAAGACGAGCCCTTGGTGGCGCAAATTCTGCGTGCCGTGGTCAATGCCATCGACGTGCCAGTCACATTAAAAATACGCACCGGTTGGGATAAACACAACCGCAACGCCGTGCAAATTGCCAAGATGGCGGAAGACTTAGGCGTGCAAGCTTTAGCCATGCACGGCCGCACCCGCGCTTGTTTGTACACCGGTGATGCCGAGTACGACACCATCGCCGCGGTTAAGCAAGCCATTCGTATTCCGTTGATCGCCAACGGCGACATCACCACCCCAGAAAAAGCCAAATTCGTATTGGATTACACCGGCGCCGATGCCGTCATGATAGGCCGTGCCGCACAAGGCCGTCCTTGGATATTCCGTGAGATAGACCATTACCTGAAAACCGGTGAGCATTTACCGGCACCGGAAGTGATCGAGATCCGCGCTGTGATGTTGGAGCACTTACACGATTTATACGATTTTTATGGCGAACTCACCGGCATGCGCATGGCGCGCAAGCACATTTCTTGGTACACCAAAGGCCTCAAAGACTCGGCCAACTTCCGCCACAACATGAATACCTTGCAGACCATCCCCTTGCAATTGTCTGCTATCGATGAATTTTTTGATCATTTACAAAGCCGTGACCACCGCTTGCAATACGACGAAGAAAACGCCGCTATTGAAACCGTGGACTTGGCGCTAAAGGTGGCCTAATGGACGACTGCGAAAACGAAAAAACCGGCGCCATGAACAACTGCCAAATTGCCAACAGCGTTAAATCGGCCTTGGATCAGTACTTTAAAGACCTCGATGGTCAGCCGCCTCACGCCTTGTACGACATGGTGTTAGCCTGCATAGAAAAGCCGCTATTGGAATACACCTTGCATTATGCCGGCGGCAACCAAAGCAAAACGGCCGACATCTTGGGTTTAAATCGCAACACATTGCGTAAAAAAATGCAGCAATACCACATCGAGTAATGCGCTCGATTTCTTTTATTTCTTATTAACATCATCAGAGTTTTCACATGGCAACCATTAAACGCGCGCTTATTAGCGTGTCAGATAAAACCGGTATCGTAGAATTAGCCCAGGCCTTAAGCCAATTAAAAGTTGAAATTTTATCCACAGGCGGCACCGCCAAACTGTTTCGTGAGCAAGGTATCCCTGTGGTGGAGGTCAGTGATTACACCGGTTTCACTGAAATGCTCGATGGCCGAGTGAAAACCCTGCACCCAAAAGTGCACGGCGGCATATTAGGTAGACGCGATTTGCCTGAGCACGTGGCGGCCATGCAAGCAGCGAATATTCCCAATATCGACATGGTGGTGGTGAATTTATACCCGTTTGAAGCGACCGTCGCTAAAGCCGATTGCACCTTGGAAGATGCCATAGAAAACATAGACATCGGTGGCCCGGCCATGGTCCGTTCTGCCGCTAAAAACTGGAAAGATGTCGCCGTGTTAACCGACGCCAGCCAATACGCCGATGTCATTGCTGAATTGCAAAGCACCGGTGGCGCTGTCAGTCAGGCCACGCAGTTTGCCTTGTCGGTGGCCGCGTTCAACCGCATCAGCAATTACGACGGCGCCATTAGTGATTACTTATCGTCCTTTAATGCCGATGGCACACGCAGTGGTTTCCCAGCACAAAGCAACGGCCGCGTTGTGAAGCTACAAGATTTACGCTACGGCGAAAACCCGCACCAACAAGCGGCTTTTTACCGCGATCTCTACCCCGCACCGGGCTCCTTGGTGACGGCTACGCAATTGCAGGGTAAGGAGTTGAGCTACAACAACATCGCCGACGGCGACGCGGCATGGGAGGCGGTGAAATCCTTTAACAGCACGGCCTGCGTTATTGTTAAACACGCCAATCCTTGCGGTGTGGCGCTTGGCGCCCATGCCTTGGAAGCCTACAGCAAAGCATTCCAAACCGACCCTAGCAGTGCGTTTGGCGGCATCATTGCTTTCAATTGCACGGTGGACAAAGCCGCTGCCGAAGCGGTGAGCAAGCAGTTTGTCGAGGTCTTGATTGCACCCGATTACAGCGCCGATGCCTTGGCTATTTTTGCTGCCAAAGCCAACGTGCGGGTCTTGAAAATCGCCTTGCCTAAGGGCGGCGACACGGCTTGGCAACAAGGCCGTAATGCCTACGACAGCAAGCGTGTGGGTTCCGGTTTGCTTATTCAAACAGCGGACAACCATGAAATCAGCGCAGCCGATTTAAAAGTGGTCAGCAAAAAACAAGCCACCTCACAACAAATGGCCGACATGCTGTTTGCTTGGCGCGTGGCCAAGTACGTCAAATCCAACGCCATCGTGTTCTGTGGCAACGGCATGACGTTAGGCGTGGGCGCAGGCCAAATGAGCCGAGTCGACAGCACGCGCATTGCCGCGATTAAGGCACAAAACGCCAATTTAAGCCTTAAAAATTCGGTGGTGGCCTCCGATGCCTTCTTCCCATTCCGTGACGGCATAGACGTGTTGGCCGAAGCCGGGGCCAGTTGCGTGATCCACCCGGGTGGCAGCATGCGCGACGAAGAAGTGGTGGCGGCGGCAGACGAGCAAGGCTTGGTCATGGTAGTAACCGGCATACGGCATTTTAGGCATTAAGGGCAGCAGCATGAAAATACTGGTCATAGGGGGAGGCGGCCGCGAGCACGCCTTAGCTTGGAAAGTGGCACAAAATAAAGCGGTCAGCCGCATTTTTGTGGCGCCGGGCAATGCCGGTACGGCGCTTAATCCGGACATGGTGAACGTGCCGATTAGCAGCGTGCCTGACTTATTAAAATTTGCCCAAGACGAGGGCATTTACCTCACCATCGTTGGCCCAGAAGCGCCCTTGGCAGCGGGTGTGGTCGATGCCTTTAAAGCGGCCAACTTAAAAATCTTTGGCCCAACCAAATTGGCCGCGCAGCTAGAAGGCTCTAAAGACTTTGCCAAAGCCTTTATGTTGCGCCACGGCATCCCAACGGCGGCCTATGCCACGTTTACCGATGCCAAACTCGCGCACGATTACGTGAATCAGCAGGGTGCCCCAATCGTCATTAAAGCCGACGGCTTGGCAGCCGGCAAAGGCGTGGTGGTGGCCATGACGGCTAGCGAGGCGCACGACGCCATCGACGCCATGCTGTCTGACAACAAGCTAGGCAGCGCAGGTGCGCGCGTGGTCATAGAAGAGTTTTTAACGGGCGAAGAAGCCAGCTTTATCGTCATGGTCGACGGCAAAAATATTTTGCCCTTGGCCACCAGCCAAGACCACAAACGCTTGCAAGACGGCGACCAAGGCCCGAACACCGGCGGCATGGGTGCTTATTCCCCAGCACCGGTGGTGACGCCGCAAATTCACGCTAAAGTCATGCGTGAAATCATCCGTCCTACCGTCGATGGCATGGCCCAAGAAGGCCACCCCTACACCGGCTTTTTGTATGCCGGTTTGATGATTTCGCCAGACGGTAACGTCAAAACCTTGGAATTCAATTGCCGCATGGGTGACCCGGAAACGCAGCCCATCATGTTGCGCATGAAAAGCGATTTGGTTGCCTTGGCCGAGCACGCCGTGAATGGCACGCTGGATCAGGCAGAAGTAGACTGGGACAGGCGCACGGCCTTGGGCGTGGTGATGGCTTCGGCCAATTACCCGGACACGCCAAAATTGGGCGACGAAATCACTGGCCTACCTAGCGAATTAAACGATGCTCACGTGTTTCACGCCGGCACCACCTTGCAGGGTGAGCAAGTGCTTACCAGCGGCGGTCGGGTGTTGTGCGTCACGGCATTGGGCGAAACGGTTAAATTTGCCCAACAGCAAGCCTACCAAATTGTCGACGGCATTCAATTTAAAGGCGCGCAATACCGCACCGATATTGGCTACCGAGCAATCAAGGGTTAAGCATGAACACGCAAGCCGTTCTGGATTACTTACAAAAGCTACAAACAAAGATTGTTGAAGCGATAGAACTGGTAGACGGCAAACACTTTTTACAAGACAGTTGGCAACGTCCAGAAGGCGGCGGCGGTAATTCTTGTTTATTGGAAGAAGGGCTGGTGTTTGAGCGTGCTGGGGTGGGTTTTTCCCATGTGCTAGGCCATAAGTTGCCGCCATCAGCCAGTGCCGCCCATCCGGAAGCAGCCGGTCGTCCATGGGAAGCCATGGGCGTGTCCTTGGTGTTTCACCCCCGTAACCCTTACATTCCCACCGTGCACATGAACGTGCGTTTCTTTGTGGCTAAGGCGCAAGCCAGCCATGAAGAAGACATTTGGTGGTTTGGCGGCGGCATGGACCTGACGCCATACTATGGCTTTGCCGACGATGCCGCGCATTTTCACCGCACCAACAAACAGGCCTTGGATGCGTTTGATACCAGCTACTACCCGGCCTTTAAAAAAGAATGCGACGACTATTTTTATTTAAAACACCGTAAAGAACCACGTGGCATAGGCGGCATCTTTTTTGACGACTTCAATGCCTTGGGTTTTGAAAAAAGCTTTGCCATGCAACGTGCGGTCGGCGACAGTTTTTTAAATGCCTATTTACCCATCGTGCAAGCGCGCAAGGATACCGTCTATGGCGAACGCGAACGCGATTTCCAAGCCTACCGACGCGGCCGCTACGTCGAGTTTAATTTGGTTTACGACCGCGGCACCTTGTTTGGTTTGCAGTCCAATGGCCGCACCGAATCCATCCTGTTGTCCATGCCGCCCATCGTCAAATGGCGTTATGACTGGAAGCCCGAAGCCAACAGTGCGGAAGCCAAGTTATACAGTGATTTCCTGATAGCCAAAGACTGGCTGGCAGCGGCCTAGAGGCAAGCCCCCATGACAGATCGCGCATTCAAACAAGCACACAGCCAAGCACAAGATTTGCTGGATTTCATTGATGCCAGCCCCAGCCCTTGGCATGCGGTCGACACGGCGGTTCAGCGTTTAAGCAAACAAGGCTACAGCGCCTTAGATGAAAGCCAGGCTTGGCAATTAAAAGCCGGCCAAGGCTATTACGTGGTGCGCGGTGGCGCATCCATCATCGCCTTTCACCTAGGGCAAAAAAAACCCAATGAAACCGGCTTTCGCTTGGTTGGCGCCCACACCGATTCGCCAGGCTTACGCCTCAAACCCAAAGCGGCTTACGCCACTGATGATTTAATACGCGTAGGCGTAGAGGTTTACGGCGGGCCCATATTGGCCACCTTTACCGACCGGGATTTAAGCGTGGCGGGGCGCATCAGCGTGCGCAGCAAAAACGGCTTTGACCTGCGTTTAGTCAAGCTAGACCAGCCCATGCTGCGTTTGCCTAACTTGGCCATACACATGAACCGTGAGGTTAACGACAAAGGCTTGCTGTTGAATAAGCAAACCGAGTTGCCGCTGATCTTTGGTCAATGTGAGGCAGGGGTGGATGCCGAGCAGGCATTTTTAAGCCAGCTAGCCCAGTCGGTTAATGCCAACGCGGCCGACATTCTAAGTTTTGAGCTCAATGTGTTTGACACGCAAAAAGGCAGTTTTTGGGGAGCCAAACAAGCGTTTATCGCCAACAGTCAGTTGGATAATTTGGCCTCTTGCCATGCTGCGCTTAGCGCCTTGCTGGCCACAGAAAAACCGATGGCCACCACCGTCTGCGCCTTATTCGATCACGAAGAGGTCGGCAGTGAAAGCGCCACCGGCGCCAGTGGCAGCTTTTTAAACGACGTGCTGCAGCGCATCAGTAGCAGCCAACAATTGGATGACGACGCGCGCTTGCAAGCCATGGCCCGCAGCTTCTTGGTCAGTGCCGACATGGCGCATGCTTATCACCCAAATCACCCCTCGGCTTACGAGCCATGTCACCATGTCTTGGTCAACCATGGCCCGGTGATTAAAACCAATGCCAACCACCGTTACGCCAGCAATGCCGAGAGCAGCGCGCGCTTTATGCAACTCTGTGAAGCCGCCGGTGTACCGTATCAACAATACGCCCACCGCAGTGATTTAGGTTGCGGCAGCACCATAGGCCCTATCGTGGCAGCCAATTTGGGTGTGCCCTCGGTGGACGTTGGTTCGCCGATGTGGGCCATGCACAGCTTGCGCGAAAGCGCCGGCGTGTTGGATCACGCTTACATGATAGCCGTGCTCAGCGCCTTATACCGCAGTTAAACCTTAGCCCGCATTAAAGAGAGAACAGCCATGCATAAAAAGCTATTTAGAACGAAGGCCATAGAAGGTCACGGTCAGACCGGTTTAAAAAAATGCTTAACCGCCTTTGATTTGGCTTTATTGGGCATAGGATGCGCCATAGGCACCGGTATATTTGTGCTGACCGGTATTGCCGCTGCCACGCAATCGGGGCCAGCAGTGGTCTTATCTTTCGTTATTGCCGGCGTGGCCTCGGCCTTTGCCGCCTTGTCTTATGCGGAATTGGCGGCATCAGTGGGCGGCTCCGGCAGCGCTTACGGTTACAGTTACGTGGCCTTTGGTGAATTCATTGCCTGGGTGATGGGTTGGATATTGCTGCTGGAATACGGCGTTGGGGCCGCGGCCGTGGCCAACGGTTGGGCCGGCTACTTTATCAACACCTTAAGCAACTTCAATGTTTTGTTGCCAGAAGCGTTGACCAAAGCCCCCATGTTAGGCGGCATCATTAACTTACCGGCCTTTGCCATCATTTGGTTGCTGACCATCTTGCTGATGGTGGGGGTAAAAGAGAGCGCGCGTTTTAACAACATCATCGTCATCATTAAGCTTAGTACCATCGCCATTTTTATCGCCTTGGCCTCCTTGCATTTGAATACCGATAACTGGCATCCTTTCATGCCATTCGGTTGGTTTAGCACCCTAGAAGACGGCAAAAACATAGGTGTATTAGCCGGCGCATCCTTGGTGTTTTTTGCCTACTTTGGCTTTGATGCCGTATCGACCGCCGCCGAGGAAGCAAAAAATCCGCAGCGTGATTTGCCCATAGGCTTGTTGGCCTCGCTGTCCTTTTGCACCATTATTTACATCATCGTATCGGCCTTGCTCACCGGCATCGTGCCTTATAGCGAATTAAACGTGTCCTCACCCGTGGCCTTTGCCTTGACCAAAATAGGCTACACCTGGGCCTCCACCTTGGTGGCCACCGGTGTGTTGGCGGGCTTGATTACCGTGTTATTGGTCTTACTCTATGGCTTAACCCGCATCTTGTTTTCCATGAGCCGCGATGGCTTGATTTCTCCAGTATTTTCTAAGGTGAATCCGGATCGGCAAACACCGACTAAAATTATCTTGATGTGCGGGGCCATCGTCTCCATCGTGGCCGGCTTCATCCCCTTAGGCGAATTAGCCGAAACCGTCAACATCGGCACCTTGGCCAGTTTTGTCATGGTGTGCGTGGGCGTCATCGTCTTGCGTAAACGCCAGCCGCATCTAAAACGCCCATTCAAAAATCCTTGGAACCCCTTAATTCCCAGTCTAGGCATCTTATCTTGCGGGGCGCTCATGACCTTCTTGCCAGCTGTGACCTGGATGCGCTTTGGTATTTGGATACTGATAGGCGTGGTGGTGTACTTTGTTTATTCTATGCACCACAGCAAATTAAACCACTAACCCACATTGACGTTGCTTGTCGGGCGGAAGCTTAACTAGCAAGGGCATAAAAAAAGCCAGCGAAAAGCTGGCTTTTTTAATTTCATCGCACTGAAATTACAGTGATAGAACCCATTGAACAATTTTGGCGATGTCCGCATCTTTAACTTGTGGAGACATTGGAGGCATAGGCATAGGACCCCAAACGCCGCTACCACCGGCTTTAACTTTAGCGATCAATTTGGCTTCAGCCGATTTGTCGCCTTTGTATTTGGCCGCTACGTCTTTGTAAGCTGGGCCCAAAACTTTTTTATCAACACTGTGGCAAGCTAAGCAGCCACTTTTTTGTGCTAATGCAGATTCGTCACCCGCATTGGCTTGCGCAGCAACTAACATAGAGCTGGCGGCAACGATTGCTAATAATAATGCTTTCATGCTATCTCCTTAATGTGGACTTACTTATTTAACATACCTATTCCTTACAGCTGGCAATGATACCTACAATTAATGCTTGCCACAAGCCGCTTGCAAGGGATATTGGTAAAGAGCTTTAAGCGGCCTTAGGGTTCAAATTTAGTGGCTTATTTACTGGCGTATTTAAAACGTTTCAACCACGTATTCCGCACTGATCACATGGGTGCGACCGGGGTTGATGACCACCATGTTTTCTAGGGCATTAGTGGTTTCCACGCAGATGGTTTTGCGCCATTCGTCAGGGGTACCCATATCGGCCATTTGCGCGGCTTTTTCTGGGCCTGGGCTCCATACCACGGTGGTGTCGCTACCGGACTTTTGCACGTGGATTAAACGTTTATAGCCCGCATCGTGCACCGTGCAGTTGGCACTGTGGTTAATATAGACCCGATCAAACTCGCCATCAAAGCTCAGCGCGTTGTGCTCCACTTCGCGTTGGTATTTCTCTATCTTGTCGGCGTACACGCAGTCTTCTAAGCCGGTAATTTTGACATTGTCCACGTCACTGATGTTTAGGTAAGTGTGGAAGGCTTCGCCTATGACAAATGGGTGGTCGGCATGGTTAGTGGTGGCCAAGTCCACGCGCAAGCGCTTTCCTATGGTGATGGTCACTTTTAGCTTGTATGGGTAAGACAGTTGGCGTTTGGCTTCAGGCGTATCAACCATTTCTAGCATGATGCGGGTGGCGCCTGTTGGTGTCGCGTCAATGTCGATAACGCGCCAAGGAATGACCCGGGCGAAGCCATGCGGGCAAAAGGTGCTGTCGGTGGGGTGCGCGCCAAACCAGGGCCAACAAATGGGCACGCCGCCCCGTATGGAACGGCCTTTGACAAAGCGCGCGTTGCTGGATAACCATAAAACCGGCTCGGCTAAAAACTTAGGGTGCCAGTCGATGACGTGCGCCCCTTGCAAAGCAATGCGGGCTTTAGCGAGGGGGTTGTCCACCTCTAAATATTGCATGCCGGCCTCGTCTTGGCTTTGCATGACGTGGGCGTGCAATTTTAATCGTTTAGTGGTTTTAAGCGGATCCGCATCCTTGGGTTTGGTCGCTAAGGTAGCTGTCGTCATGTCAGGCTGGCTCTTTAATTATTTTCAATTTGCGTTACATCGCGCACGGCACCGCGCGCTGCGCTGGTGGTCATGGCGGCATAGGCACGCAATGCAGGGCTGACGGAGCGTTGACGATCCACCGGTTTCCATGCGTCTTTGCCTGTGGCCTCCATTTTTGCGCGGCGGGCGTTAAGTTCACAGTCGCTAATGGCCAAATGGATGCTGCGATTAGGGATGTCTATTTCGATGCGATCGCCTTCCTCCACCAAACCAATGGCACCGCCTTCAGCTGCTTCTGGCGAGGCGTGGCCTATGCTTAAACCCGACGTGCCGCCAGAAAAGCGACCGTCCGTGAGTAAGGCGCAGACCTTGCCCAAGTCCTTGGATTTTAAATACGAGGTAGGGTAGAGCATCTCTTGCATGCCAGGGCCGCCACGAGGGCCCTCATAACGAATCACCACCACATCACCGGGGACGATTTTATCAGCTAAGATGGCCTCCACGGTTTCGTCTTGGCTCTCAAAGACACGGGCGCGACCGGTGAATTTTAAAATGCTCTCGTCCACGCCGGCGGTTTTAACAATGCAGCCGTCCAAGGCAATGTTGCCGTATAACACCGCCAAGCCACCGTCTTGTGAGTAGGCATGGGCTTTGTCGCGTATGCAACCATCGGCGCGGTCGCTATCCAAATCGGGGTAGAGCATGCTTTGTGAAAAGGCGATGGTGGTGCGCACGCCACCTGGCGCGGCGCGGTAGAATTTTTTCACTTCCTCGTCGCCGGTCACCATGATGTCCCACTTATCCAAGGCCTCGCCCATGCTGGGGCTATGCACGGTCGGAATGTCCCGGTGCAAGACACCGGCACGATCCAGTTCACCCAAAATACCCATCACGCCACCGGCGCGGTGCACGTCTTCCATGTGGTATTTTTGCGTGGCCGGCGCTACTTTGCTCAAGCACGGCACCTTGCGCGAAATACGGTCTATGTCGGCCATGGTGAAATCGATTTCAGCTTCATGGGCCGCCGCCAACAGATGCAACACGGTATTGGTCGAGCCGCCCATGGACACGTCTAAGGCCATGGCGTTCTCAAAGGCTTTAAAACTAGCAATATTGCGAGGCAGCACGCTGTAGTCGTCTTGCTCGTAGTGGCGTTTGGCCAGGTCGACGATTAAGCGACCGGCTTTTAAAAACAATTCTTTACGCGCACCGTGGGTGGCTAAAGTTGAGCCATTGCCCGGCAAGCTCAAGCCCAGCGCTTCGGTTAAGCAATTCATCGAGTTGGCGGTAAACATGCCAGAGCAAGAGCCGCAAGTGGGGCAAGCTGAACGCTCGATGGCCTCGGATTTTTCGTCACTGACTTTGTCGTCCGCCGCCGCCACCATGGCATCGACCAAGTCTAATTTCATTACCTCACCTTGCCAGTTAACTTTGCCGGCTTCCATCGGTCCGCCAGAGACGAACACCACCGGAATGTTTAAACGCATCGCCGCCATCAGCATGCCTGGGGTGATTTTGTCGCAATTGGATATGCACACCAAGGCGTCGGCACAATGGGCATTCACCATGTATTCCACGCTGTCGGCGATTAAATCGCGGCTTGGTAAACTGTACAACATACCGCCATGTCCCATTGCAATGCCGTCATCGACGGCGATGGTGTTGAATTCTTTGGCCACGCCGCCGGCGCGTTCAATTTCTCTAGCCACTAACTGGCCTAGGTCTTTTAGGTGCACGTGACCCGGTACAAATTGGGTAAAGGAATTACTAATGGCAATGATGGGTTTATCGAAATCACCGTCTTTCATGCCAGTAGCGCGCCAAAGTGCGCGAGCGCCGGCCATGTTGCGGCCGTGTGTGGTCGTTCGAGAGCGGTATACAGGCATAGGTTTATCCAATAATAAGGTTTTTTAAAATACGTGACTGCTTAATCGGTTCGGCTAACTGGCAACCAACAAGGCATTATGCAGCAGTTATTGCATTAAGCGCATCGGCCGCCGAGCGCACTTCAAAATCATGGGTAATTTCCACGCTTTTGCTGAGCATAATGGACGCCGAGCAATACTTTTCTGCTGATAGCTTAACCGCACGCTCAACTTGCGCCTCGTTTAGGTTATCGCCTGTTACGACAAAATGCACGTGTATCTTGGTGAACACTTTAGGAATTTCATCGGCGCGGGTGGCTTCGATTTCTGCCACGCAAGCGGTAATTGGCTGGCGCGCTTTTTTCAAAATCGCCACCACGTCAAACGAAGTGCAACCGCCCATGCCAACTAGCAGCATTTCCATGGGGCGCATGCCTATGTTGCGGCCACCGTTTTCCGGTGCGCCGTCCATGACGATGGCATGACCCGATTCCGATTCGCCAACAAAGCTCACACCGTCTATCCATTTAACGCTAACGTGCATATGCTCTCCTGTGCTTGGACCTTAGCCCAGCCTGTCCTATTTAACGTCCAATAATTCTACTTCAAATACCAAGTCGGCATTAGGAGGAATCACGCCACCGGCACCGCGTGCGCCATATCCCATGGCAGATGGAATCAATAGGGTGCGTTTGCCGCCTATTTTCATGCCAGCAAAGCCTTCATCCCAGCCTTGGATCACTTGGCCGCCGCCTAAGAAAAACACAAACGGTTCTTTGCGATCCAAGCTGCTGTCAAATTTTTTGCCTTTTTGACCTTCGGCTTTGGCATCAAATAACCAGCCGGTGTAATGCACCGTGACGTTAAAGCCTGGCTCGGCTTCGCGGCCAGTGCCAACCAATGTGTCGATTTTTTGTAATTCAAGAACGCTGTTCATGGTCATGGTGGGTTTTTCCTGTGTGTTTGTTTTTGTTTCGGCGTTGCAGGCATTCAAAGTAAATGCGCAAGCGCAAGCTAGAGTCAAATTCAGTAGTTTCATGCGTTAGACCTCAATGTTTAATGGGCTTTGTCACTGCAGGCATTATGATACCGCAAACTCAAGCAAAATTGGCTGGGTCGTAGCAGGGTAAAGTTGATTAAACGCCGCGTTTAAGGTTGGCGGTAAACCCATTCTATAAGGGCGTCCTGTGCGGTTTTGCTGGCTCCGGCTTTTTCGTGATTAACCAGCATCACCATTACCTGCCGCCTGTTTTGTTTGTCCAGTAAGTAGCCGGCAATGGCGCTGACGCCATCAAGCGAGCCTGTTTTGAGGTGTGCCCGTTTGGCTGCTGGGCTGTCTTTTAGGCGTTTCATCAGCGTGCCATCTAAAGCTAATACTGGCAGTGAGCTAATGAATTCAGGCATCGTTGGGCTGCGGTAAGCTTGCACCAGCATGCCCGCCAACTGCTCGGCGCTTACGCGCTCAATCCGAGATAGACCAGAGCCGTTTTCCACCACCAGTGTATCCGCGCCAATTTGCTGGCTATTGAACCAGTTTTTAATCGCACTCGCACCATCGGCTTCGCTCGCTGGCACGGCCATTTTCTCGGCGGCTATGGTCAGTAGAAGTTGCCGCGCCATCAGGTTGTTGCTCCATTTATTCATTTCTGGCAGCACTTGGCTTAAG
Source organism: Methylophilaceae bacterium (assembly GCA_965601545.1). Taxonomy (GTDB): domain Bacteria; phylum Pseudomonadota; class Gammaproteobacteria; order Burkholderiales; family Methylophilaceae; genus Methylotenera. The sequence continues at coordinate 283,085 of OZ271845.1, forward strand.
GTTTCCGAGCGTTGCTCCAGTAATTTGATGGCCTGACTAGGGCGTGCGTTGACTTGCAGTTGACCAGAAAACTGGCCGCCCAATGCTTGCCAGAGTTGTCTAAAGCTGTAATAGGCATACTGCTCGTCATTGAACAGGCTTAATTCTAAAACCTTTTCCTCGCAATCGGCGGCAAAGCTACCGCTGAAGGTGATGGTTTTAACGGGCTCGGCCGCATTGGTTTGCTCGTTGCTCACGCTGTATTGCATGTGGTTACGCCAATCGCGGCAGGCGCCGGGTAATAAGCGCATATTGTTGACGATCTCTATTTGTGGCAAGGCCATGTCGGCGCTAATGGCGACGGCGTTTTTCTTGCTGCTACTTCGGCTAAATTTAAAGCGGGTGTGCCGGCCGTTCACTAACAAGGCGCTGGGTTGCGCGTTGTAAGCGCGCCAGATTTCGTTATCAAAGTTAGCTGGTTGTTGTTGCGGCGCCGCAAAATAGCTTTTATCCAGGATTAAATTGCCTTTGATGTGGCTGATGCCGGCTTGCTTGATGCTATTAAGCAAGCGCCAAAAATCCGCTGTATTAAACTGCGGGTCGCCGTAGCCTTTGATAATGAGATTGCCGCTCAGCAGGCCTTGGCTTAGCTGACCATCGTAATAGACTTCGGTTTTCCAGTGGTAATTAGGGCCGAGTAAATCCAGCGCGGCCTTGCTGGTCAAAAGCTTCATGACCGAGGCCGGGTTGAGGCTTTTTTTCGGATTGTGTTGCAAACTGGCTTGCTCGCTGTCGACCGCTTGCACCACCACCGCCACGTGCTCAAGCGGGACGCCGGCTTGAGTCAAGGCTTGCGCCACTTCGCTGGGTAAATCGGCCTTGGCCGTCAAGCTGACTAAGCCGAGTAACAGACAGAACAGCTGTTTTTTCATAAGGCTAAGCTAATGGCCTTGTGAGTGGTCGTGAGCATGAAATCGACTTCCTCGCGGCTGATGCTGTATGGCGGCATCAAGTACACCGTGTTGCCTATGGGGCGCAACAGCAAGCCTTGTTTAAGCGCCTCAGCATAACAGCGCTGGGCAAAACCGGGCTGCGCGCCCACCACATCTAGGGCCAATATCATGCCTTGTTGGCGTAAGTGTTGAATTGGCAGCTCGGCCAGTGAGCTCGCTTGAGATTTAATGTAATCGGCTAAGAGGCGATTTTTTTCTAGCACCGCGTCGTCAGTGAAAATGCCCAAGGTGGCGAGCGCCGCATTGCAAGCCAAGGGGTTGCCGGTGTAGCTGTGGCTGTGTAAAAAGCCTTTAACAGTGCGCTCGTCATAAAACGCTTGGTAGATGGTGTCGGTGGTCAGCACCGCCGATAAAGGCAAATAGCCGCCGGTGATGCCTTTGGATAAGCAGATGAAATCGGCGATGTCGCTGACTTTGCCCGCAGCTTGCTCGCAGGCAAACATCGTGCCGGTGCGGCCAAAGCCCACGGCGATTTCGTCGGCAATTAAATGCACTTGGTGGCGTGTGCATAGTTCCCGTGCTCGTTGCAAATAGACCGGGTGGTGCATGGCCATGCCGCCTGCGCATTGGACGATGGGTTCAATAATAAAGGCCGCTATGCTGGCATGATGACGGGCCAAATAATCCTCTAGGGCGGCCGCCGCGCAAAGCGCCATGGCTTCCGCCGATACGCCGGCTTCGCTTTGCCGGAAATCCGGGCTGGGCATCTGTGCCGATTGCATCAAGAGCGGTGCGTACGTGTCTTTAAAAATAGCCACGTCGGTCACGCCCAAAGCGCCCAAGGTTTCACCGTGATAACTGTTTTTTAGGCTGATGAATTGGGTTTTGCCGGGTTGGCCGCTGTTGCGCCAATAATGAAAACTCATTTTGAGGGCAATTTCAGTGGCGCTGGCGCCATCCGATGCATAAAAAGCGTGGCCTAAACCGGTCAGCTCGCTGAGTTTTTCCGAGAGCGCCACCACCGGTTCGTGGGTGAAGCCAGCCAGCATGACGTGTTCTAATTGGTCGAGTTGACTTTTGATGGCATCTTTAATGCGTGGGTTATTGTGGCCAAACAAGTTGACCCACCAGGAGCTGATGCCGTCCAAATAGCGCTGGCCGTCTGCATCGTAAAGCCACACCCCTTCACCCCGCTGAATGGGGATCAGTGGAAACGTCTCGTGCTGCTTCATTTGCGTGCACGGGTGCCATACGGATTGCAGGCTGCGGGCTAATAAGTCGTGATTACTCATGGCTGAATTGTACGATGTTTTTACTGGGCAAAAAAATCAAATGTCGTCATAGACGGACGTTTAGTCTAAAATTCCAACACATTTTGATTGCTTTGATGGCGCGCCTGCAAAACCCCTATGATTAGAACCCGTAAACACATTGAATTGTTGGCTCCGGCAAAAAATGCCGAGTTCGGTATCGAAGCTATTAATCATGGTGCGGACGCCGTTTACATTGGCGGGCCGGCTTTTGGCGCCAGGTCGAAAGCGCCCAACACGGTGGCCGACATCGCACGCTTGGTCAAGCACGCACACCGTTACCATGCGGAGGTGTTTGTCGCCCTAAACACCATCTTCCATGATCAAGAGTTGGACGGCGCGCGCGAATTGGTTGAGCAACTGTATGAGGCCGAGGTGGACGCCTTGATCGTGCAAGACATGGGCTTGTTAGAGATGGATCTGCCGCCTATTCAATTGCATGCCAGCACGCAAACCGACATCCGCACGGTAGATAAAGCCGTGTTTTTAGATCAAGTGGGTTTTTCGCAATTGGTCTTGGCCCGCGAGTTGGATTTGGCCACCGTGCAAAAAATCGCCGACGCAACCACGTGCAACCTCGAGTACTTTATACACGGCGCCTTATGCGTGGCTTTTAGCGGCCAATGCTTTATCAGCCATGCGCACACCGGCCGCAGCGCCAACCGCGGCGAGTGCTCACAAGAATGCCGCTTGCCGTTTACATTAGAAGACCAGAAAGGCCGCATCATAGGCAAAGACAAGCACTTTTTGTCCATGAAAGACAACGACCAAAGCGCTAATCTGCTGGCCTTAATTGATGCCGGCGTCAGCTCATTTAAGATAGAAGGGCGCTATAAAGATTTACCCTACGTTAAAAATGCCACAGCGCATTACCGTTTATTGCTCGACGCTATCCTGCACAACAGGCCGGAATTGGCCAAGTCCTCCCACGGCAGCAGCCGTTTCACGTTTAGCCCGCAACCGGAAAAAACCTTTAACCGCAGCGCCACAGACTACTTTGCTAATGGCCGGCAAGCCGACATAGGTGCGTTTGATACACCTAAGTTTTCAGGCGAACCCTTAGGCAAAGTGAGCAAGGTCGGCACTGACTATTTTGAAGTCGACACCGAGGTGGAGCTGCACAACGGCGACGGCGTGTGCTTTTTTGATGTGCATAAAGAGCTGGTGGGCTTGCGCGTCAATAGCGTGGTCGGCCGCAAACTCTACCCCAATGAAATGCCCGTGGACATACGCCGTGGCATGGATGTCTTCCGTAACCGCGATCACGCTTTCATGCGCCTATTAGAAAAAGACTCGGCCCAGCGCAAAATAGCCGTCACCTTGCGTTTAACCGATAGCGAGCAGGGTTTCGAGTTAAGCGTGACAGACGAAGCCGGCTTGGTCGGTACGGCGTTTTGTCAGGCCGACAAGCAATTGGCGGGCAACCCCGCGCAAGCCCAGCAGAGCTTACGCGACAACTTAGCCAAATTAGGCAACACCGATTTTGTTGCCAAGAATACCGAGCTCGCCACCTCCCAAGCTTGGTTTGTGCCAGCCTCGCTGGTCAACGGATTGCGCCGCGATGCCATAGCGCAATTGCAGCTTGTACGAGATGCCGCTTACCAACGCCCACTTCGCCGGCCGGCTAACGAGCTGCCAGCGATTTATCCGGAAGACACCTTGAGTTATTTGGCTAACGTTTATAACCAAAAAGCGCGGGCGTTTTACCAAAAGCACGGGGTGAAAATGATTGCGGCGGCGTACGAAGCCAACCAAGAATTAGACGAAGTGCCCTTGATGATCACTAAGCACTGCCTGCGATTTAGTCACGGTTTGTGCCCCAAAGAAGCCAAGGGCGTCATTGGCGTGCAGGGGACGGTGACGGCCGAACCCATGACCTTAATCAGCGGTAAAGACCGCTACACCCTGAAGTTTGATTGCAAGCCGTGTGAAATGCACGTCATGGGCAAAATGCGCAAATCGGTGCTGCAATTAGCGCAGCCCCAAGCCGTGCATTTTATGCCTAGGCGGCCTTAGGCTTTTTTAACGAATTCCGATTTCAATTTCATGGCACCTATGCCATCGATTTTACAGTCGATGTCGTGGTCGCCATCGACCAATCGGATGTTTTTGACTTTGGTGCCCACTTTCACCACCAAGGACGAGCCTTTCACTTTCAAATCCTTAATGACCGTCACGCTGTCGCCATCTTGCAGCACGTTGCCATTGGCGTCTTTGATCACTTTTTGCTCGTCGCCTTGATCGGCTGCAGCGGATTTAGGCCATTCGTGGGCGCACTCTGGGCAGACATATAGATCGCCGTCTTCGTAGGTGTATACGGATTGGCATTGCGGGCAGTGCGGTAAATCGCTCATGTTGGGCTTTTCTTTTTAATTATTGTTATTTTCAATTAATGCAAAATGGGCTTGCTAGTGACTTCGCTGCTAGCTTTGACTAGGTTGGTCATAGCCACGTCCCAGTTGGCTTCGCGTGTCGCCAATTGCAGCATGCTGGCTAAGGCTTGGATGAGTTCGCCGGTTAAGGCCATTTTCACGGATTGACCGGTGCTGCATTGCAATTCCATATAGGGAGGCAAGTTACCTACGCTGACGGTCAGGCAAGTGATAGCCAATAAAGGCGCATCGGAACGCGCTTTTCGGTCGCTTTGATAGGCCGATTGAAAATCCAATTGGGCTATTTTTTTCTGCAGTTCGCCGTCGCGAACAAAGTGATCCATGGCTTGGTCTTTATTCATGGCGGCGTTCCCGGTCGCGCTTGAAAGACCGCTGCCGCTGGGTAATAAAGCATTGCCGGCCTGTTGCAAGGCAACCCAAATTTGCTTGGCGACGCGCCGACTGATCCAAACCGCCACTTCGGTTTTATCTGCTAGTCCGACTTTTAGCAGCAAGCGGTCTTCTTGCTCATTAAAGCCCAGGTTGATTTGTTCAATAGACGATTCGTTTTCGATCATGGCGCCATTTTAAAGCCTAAGCCCAAGCGCCCGCTAAATTTTTTACAAATTTTTTAACTGGCCCGCTTGAAATCCATCAGACCGACCCAATAACTAGCACTCTGATGGTTTGAGTGCTAAAATCGCGCTCGAACAAAATGGTAATCGTCATGGTGCAGTGCCGGCCATGCATTTTTTAGTCCGATGGCCCTTTGGTCGATCGGGCAGAGCTAGTTAATTTTTGATTTTATTTTTGGAGAAATCGTATGAAAATCCGTCCATTACACGACCGTGTCATTGTAAAACGCTCAGAAGAAGAGCGCACCACGGCTTCAGGCATTGTGATTCCAGATAGCGCAACAGAAAAACCGGATCAAGGCGTCGTTCAAGCGATTGGTTCTGGCAAACGTGACGATAGCGGCAAAGTGATCGCCCTAGACGTTAAAGTAGGCGACAAAGTGTTATTCGGTAAATACGCTGGCCAAACCGTAAAAGTAGACGGCGAAGAATTATTGGTTATGCGTGAAGAAGACATCATGGCGATTGTTGAGTAATTTCAAGGCAATCATTGCTTGGTTACACACAATCCACTTAAGAACAATCAGGAGAATTTAACATGGCAGCAAAAGACGTAAGATTTGGCGACGAAGTACGCCACAAAATGGTAGCAGGCGTGAATGTGCTTGCAAACGCAGTAAAAGTAACGTTGGGCCCTAAGGGCCGTAACGTAGTATTAGAGCGCTCTTTCGGCGCACCAACCATCACTAAAGACGGCGTGTCCGTGGCTAAAGAAATCGAATTAAAAGACAAATTCGAAAACATGGGCGCACAAATGGTAAAAGAAGTGGCATCAAAAACTTCTGATATCGCCGGTGACGGAACAACAACCGCAACCGTATTGGCCCAAGCCATTATCCGCGAAGGCATGAAATCGGTGGCTGCTGGCATGAACCCTATGGATTTAAAGCGCGGTATTGATAAAGCAGTGGCTGCCGCCATTGCCGATTTGAAAGCGCAATCCAAACCGTGTACTACCAGCAAAGAAATCGCTCAAGTGGGCTCCATCTCAGCTAACTCAGACGACTCCATCGGTAAAATCATCGCCGATGCCATGGATAAAGTGGGCAAAGAAGGCGTGATCACCGTGGAAGACGGTTCAGGTTTAGAGAGCGAGTTGGACGTAGTAGAAGGCATGCAGTTTGACCGTGGCTACTTGTCACCTTACTTCATCAACAACCAAGACCGTCAAATTGCTTTGTTGGACAACCCATACGTGTTACTGCACGACAAAAAAATCTCTAACATCCGCGATTTATTGCCGACATTAGAGCAAGTGGCTAAATCCGGTCGTCCATTGTTAATCATTGCTGAAGACGTGGACGGCGAAGCCTTAGCTACTTTGGTAGTGAACAACATCCGCGGCATCTTGAAAACCACCGCTGTTAAAGCGCCTGGTTTCGGTGACCGTCGTAAAGCCATGTTGGAAGACATCGCCATCTTAACTGGCGGTACCGTGATTGCCGAAGAAGTGGGCTTGAAACTAGAAAACGTTACTTTAGAGAACCTAGGTCAAGCTAAACGCATTGAAGTGGGCAAAGAAAACACCATCATCATTGACGGCGCTGGTGCTGAAGGCAGCATCAAATCTCGTATTGCACAAATTAAAACGCAAATCGAAGAAGCGACCAGCGATTACGACAGAGAAAAACTGCAAGAACGCGTGGCTAAATTAGCCGGCGGTGTAGCCGTGATCAAAGTCGGTGCAACCACTGAAATCGAAATGAAAGAGAAAAAAGCCCGCGTGGAAGATGCTTTGCATGCTACCCGTGCTGCAGTTGAAGAAGGCATTGTGGCCGGTGGTGGCGTGGCGTTAATTCGTGCACGTGCTGCCATTGCTAAAGTAAAAGGCGACAACCACGATCAAGACGCAGGCGTGAAAATCGTCTTGCGTGCGGTGGAAGAGCCATTGCGTCAAATCGTGCAAAACGCCGGTGTAGAGCCATCAGTAGTGGTTAACAGCGTGGAAGCCGGTAAAGGCAACTACGGTTACAACGCTGCTAATGAAACCTACGGCGACATGATTGAAATGGGTATTTTAGATCCAACTAAAGTAACCCGTTCTGCCTTACAACACGCAGCATCCGTGGCTGGCTTAATGCTAACCACAGACTGCATGGTGGCTGAACTGCCTAAAGACGACGCGCCAGCAATGGGCGGCGGCGACATGGGCGGCATGGGCGGCATGGGCGGTATGATGTAAGGACTAACGCTTTAGGCGGCTTTTATTCAGGCCGCTTAAACCTTGCGTTTAGAAAAAGGCTTACGGTTTTCCGTAAGCCTTTTTTCTTGCCTGTAAGAGTTGAATGTTATGGGTAGGTTGTTGGGAGGGTTGGGCAAGGGCTGTAAATAAAAAAGGGTTAAGCCGCTAAGCCTAACCCTTCTTTTTTACTGCCGGTATTTGGTGCGCCCGGAGCGATTCGAACGCCCGACCCCTTGGTTCGTAGCCAAGTACTCTATCCAGCTGAGCTACGGGCGCATGCGCAGCATTATACTGTAACTTGAGCCCATCTAAAAGCACTAATTCGTTATTTTACGTTTCACTACCTGCCGTCAGGTAAATCTATGCACGTCTTTATTTTAATGATATCAAAATGATAATAAAGTGCTTATTGTATTTCTATGCCTTTTGATAAGGTTACGGGCTTGTTCAGAACTAAAAGCTCGCCAATGCAGTTTGATAGCTGTCTTTGAAGTGTTGATTGGTAGCGGTATAGTTTATCTAGGGTATCCAGATTAAGCGCAATGGATAGGTGCGGAATTTCACGCAAACGGCTATAGGCATGGATTTTGTAGAACTCATCAGAGAGTCGGTGGATTTCTAGTGTGTATACCTTAGCCGCCTTCCTAAGTGTTTCTACGGAGACTTCTTCTATCGCTTTATCGATGTTGTTATCGAATTGCAAATCGCCAGCCATAGTGCGGAGGATGGCCGCATGAATTCTATTGAGTGCATGATCATTTTTAACTTCTTTTTCGGCGTATATTTCAATAAAATCAAGAATGCTCATAGCGCATTCACGGCTTCTTTTAAAAAGGTATTCGCAGAGAAGCGGTGTTTGGTTAAGAAATTCTTGTTGTGTTTTTAGTTCGGTAATATCGACTGACGATAGTTCGGTTGCGATTTTTATGCGCTCATGATTCACACTAGAAGACATCCCTTTGTCTCCAGAGGCTATGGATTTAGCCTCATATACTAGGGCTTCATCCATGTCTAACAAACCCATTAGCTTTGCATCGACGCCTTCTTCTTCCTGTGCCATCTCAAATGTGGCATCGATGGTCGATTGAATGCGCTCAAGTTGAATCTTGATTTTTGCAATACGCTCTAATTGCATTGCGACAAGAGGGTTCTTATTTGGGTAAGCTTTTTGAAGGGCTGCCAAGAAGGCTTGGTATGCTTGGCTTTCAGCTTCGCCAATAAAGTGTTTTGCTGTAGCGCCGTGCTTTACGGCATTGCTGCTTGCAATCGATTTGCCTGATTTGGTTTTAGGGCCAGTCGACTTTTTTGCATTGCTGCGATTGGCGTTTAATTGCGGCTTTGAAGTCATCTTTTGTCCTTACTAATTCCCAATATGCAGAATGTATGCGGATGGCTAGAACTTTTCAATAGCTATTGATGGCTTTAATTAAAAACATACTTTAAAAAGTATTTTTTGCGAAACGAACCCAATTTTTTAAAAAGGCCCTTTTGAGGGATCGTCTAATTAGGCTAGTTAATTTAAGCGGAAAGACACCGGTACCAATAAAGTTAAATCCTGGTCGCCTAGTTCATTGGGGGGCGGGCTAAATGGCGTGGCTTTTTTCAAGCTTAAGACAATGTCGTCTAAAGGTTTAACTATCATACTCGGCAATAACCAGCCTAGCTTGCCACCTTGGGGCGCAGAGGGTTTATCCAGCGATTTGTCTTGAGCAATACGCTCAAACGATTCGTTGTTTTCTAGGCGTTTGCTCACCTCTTGTGCTTCTTGCTCGCTGCCTAAAAGAATTTGCGACACGCTGTACTCGTTTGAGTTTCGGCCACTTTTAGTGGAGTCCAATTGACGGTTGTATTCGTTACGGACGTCTTCTTCTTTGATTGGATTTTTCTTAAAGTAGTCGGCAAACCAAGCGTCGACCAGCACTTGTTGCTGCATCAGTTTCACTTGCGCTTTGACTTCGGGTAAGGCATCCAATTTTTTCTTGCGCGCATCACCGGCCACCAATTCGCGGGCGATCAATTCGTTTAAGACCATTTTTTCCGCATCCGGGCCCACTTGTTGGCCTTGGGCTTGCAGGTTTTGCATGAAGTGATTGAGCTGCTCTTGGCTGATGGCCACGCCGTTAACGGTTTTGATGGCTTTGCTTGTATCAGCGTTGGCTTTGGGTTCCTTGTTGGCTTTTTCTGCAGCCAATGCGGCAACGCTGCCTAATGCTAGGTTAAAGCAAAGTAAGTACTGCGCTAGGTGACTAAAACGAGGTGTGGCCATGACCGTATCCTTATGAATGAATGCGGCCATTATAAACTAGCTGATGGTGTATGCGTTTTCAAAAAAAAAAGCCCCATTGCAGGGGCTTTAATGTTTTGGCGGAGAGCGAGTCCGACGAGTTAATATTTATTAGACTTCACCATGATTCATTAAAACCATATATAGCAATGGTATGCGGGTACTTTTAGTTATGGAACTGCATTGAACTTTACCAAGAGCTACAGTAAAATTGGGTACTGAAGTGGGTACTGGAGAGTGCAAATGGGTGCTGAAAAACTATTATCTGAAGCTGCATGTAAAGCAGCAAAATCGAAGACAAAGCTATACTACCTTAATGATGGAGCCGGCTTGCGCTTGCGGGTTCGGCCCGATGGAAGTCGCTCATGGGTCTACCGCTATAGGCTCGCAAACAAGGAAATGACAGCAGGTCTCGGAGCTTACCCAGTGGTATCCCTTCAGGTTGCACGCTCGAAGGCAATAGAAGCAAAGCAACACGTCTCAAAGGGCGACAACCCCTCCACTGCAAATCGTATTGCCAAAGCAAATCAAATTATCAAGGGTGAGGCCACCTTTGGCGCTGTAGCACGTGACTGGCTTAGCCATAATAAGTCTGAATGGAGTTCACATCACTATGATCGGAACGAAGGATTGCTAAGACGCTATCTCCTGCCAGATCTAGAGCGCTTGCCAATTGACTCTATCAAGGAGTCTTATCTCTACACAATCATTAAAGCACCGTACGATAAGGGTAAAAAAGAGTCTGCCAGACGGTCAAGAGCAGTAGCAGCTCAAGTTTTTTCGCATGCCAGAGCTACTCACCGAGGCACAATAAATCCTGCTCGTGAAATGGCCGACAACCCATATTTTAAAAAACCTCCGGTCAAGCACTTTTCTGCCATCCCGCAGGAAAAAGTCCCGGCATTGATCAAAGAACTCGACAAGTCAGGCGACGAGCAAAAGCTTGATATTAAAACTGTATGTGCATTGAAACTTGCTCTTTATACAGGCTTGCGGGATAACTCAATACGAGGCGCATTATGGGGTGAAATTAATCTTGACACTGGAATTTGGACCGTACCAGGCACAAGAATGAAAAGTGGTAGAGAGCATTCAGTTCCTCTTCCAACTCAGGCAGTTTCAGCTCTTCAATCAATTAAGCCATTAACCTACCGCAATGACACTAGCTATGTTTTTCCAGGTGGCGGTAAGCACAAAATAATGTCTGAAAACACCCTTAGATTGGCGCTTCACAGGTTGGGTTTTAAGGTTACAGTCCATGGAATGCGTTCACTCATTACAGACGTACTCAACGAGAATGGATTTAATTCTGATGCCATTGAAAGACAGCTAGATCACTCTGAGAAGAATCAGGTGCGGCGGGCGTATTTACGCACTAACTTTATGGAAGAACGTAAAAAGATGATGCAATGGTTCGCGAACTGGTGCACCTCGGGCGGTATGAATAAAGGCAACGTTACCAAACTAAAGGTGGTTGTATGAGCACATCTCCTACCCAGCAGGCCAAAATGGAACAGTACTTTACTGAATTCATATCAAACGAACCGGATCATGAATCATTGGATGAAATGATTGAAGCACTTGATGACGTTATCTACAAAGTACTTCTTGAAAAGTTAGGTTACATAAACAGTAGTGATGACCAAAAGACGCTTGTCCGCCAAAAGATGAGGGACTATATGATGAATATGGACTTTAACTCTCCATCGCTAGCGCACGCTGAAAAGATGCTCCGCGCAATTGGGGTGAGTGATTTCAAGAAAGCCGCTAAGTACCTAGATCAACTATATGTAGATCGATCAAAAGCCATCAGTCAGGCTCAAAGATTAAATGCACAGAAGCCTAGAAATAAAGACCCTTTCGCAGCATTGCTAGCTCAACTAGTTAGCCTAACCCCTGACATCAGCTCAGAGGATGCAATAGAACGGCTCGAGAGCGGATTATATGACGATGTAATAACTGCATTTGATCATGAGGAAATTTCTTACTTGCTTCCGGATGGCAGAGAAAAAACAGTTTCAAAATCAAACATTCCCTCCCGTCTATCCAGATTACGAAATAAAAAATAATTTTTAATTTGCGCAAGCCGGCTAGCGCAAAAACGCATTTTCTAATACTCCTAGTGCAGTTATTTGGCTGCACATCACTTAATTAGGAGAATTAAATGCATTCCATACGAATTTATCGAATTAAAGATGTTTGCAGTCTTACTGGGCTAAAACCATCGACTATATACAAACTCATTAGGGAAAATTCATTTCCTAAAGGCATTCACCTAACCGCAAGATCAACAGGCTGGCCGAGTAGCTTGGTGGAAGACTGGATATCTTCTCGTATTTCTGAAGGGAGTAAATAAATGACTCACTCAAATCAGAAACCCAAATCAGATTCCACCATCAACACAATTACTCATCCATCAAATGCGGAGAATCCCATGAGCAATACTGCACAAGAGTTAGTTTCTAAAATTAGCGCACTACGTTTACCTGACAACTATTCAACTCATATTGGTGGTGAGAAGCTTCCTCTTAAGCCAATTTTTGGGAAATTTAGCAAACATCGATTTGCCCGTGTCCACCCAGACAAAGAATACCAGTTTCCATGTCTAACCGTGGATGACAAAGATCTTGGGGAGACATATATTGTGACTCCAAACATGCAAGCCTACTTGGGGTCGCATGCAGTTCCTAAAATTCTCCGGCTAAGTGTGGACACAACGGGCCTGCCAAAAATTATTGCCCAGCCTGTTGTCGATCAGAATGGCAGAGCTAATGTCTGGCATACATCATTGGTTAGAGGCATTCTCAGTGCGGAAGCATCCTGGGTTCGTCTTGAAGCTAATATGGGGGCTGGCCAGTACACGGTAATCATATCAAAGGACGACTTGGGTGACCCTCAATGGCCCGCCCAGACTATGGATGAATTGGTCCAAGAGGTATTTAGCAACAACATAATCGCAGATGAAAACCATCCATATATCCGCCAAATTCAGGGGAGAATCTAATATGGAAGATCTTAACCTTGAACAGAGCAGATTCATCTTCATAGACTTTGAATTCCGCCCCCAAAATGGTTTCGAAGGTAATCCCTTAGAGGTAATTTGCATGGTTGCTTTTGACTCGCAGTCTGGCAAGTACTACAAACTCTGGAAGGATGAGCTGTACGGGTTGTCTTCACCGCCATTTGAAATTAACTCAGATACAGTTTTAGTGGCTTATTTCGCAAGTGCTGAAATGTCTTGTTTTGCGGCTCTCAACTGGGATATGCCAGACAATATTCTTGATTTATTTGTGGAATTTCGCAACTTAACGAACGGAATTTTCCTCCCTGAAGGCAAATCCCTGCTGGGTGCATTGAAGTACTTTGGACTAGATGCGGTTTCCGCAGAACACAAGGATGACATGCGGGATCTTGCTTTGCGTGGTGGGCCATATTCCGATATCGAGAAGACCGAACTTCTGGAATATTGCCAATCCGACGTGGATTCGCTTTACCCACTATACCAAGCTATGAAGAAGTACCTTGATATGCCTCGCGCTCTATTGCGGGGTCTTTATAGTACGGCTTTGGCGCGAATGGAGTCTCTAGGTAGCCCAATTGATTACCCAACATATAAAGGGCTTTGTCTGCACTGGGACGCCATTAAAGCCAAGTTGATTGTGGAGGTTGATTCGGCATATGGGGTCTATGAGGGCGGCGCTTTTAAGGAAGCTGCATTTGAAAAGTATGTCCGGAAGCAAAATATTAGATGGCCAAGACATGACAGTGGGCACCTTAAACTAGACGAAGATACTTTTAAGTTAATGGCCCAACTTCATCCGATAGTCGCACCTCTCCGCGCGCTGCGGGATAGTCTAGCCAAACTAAGATTGAATGCGCTTCAAGTTGGTTCGGACGGAAGAAATCGTTGTATGTTGTCACCGTACCAGTCCATAACTGGACGCAACCAACCGTCTACAACCAAGTTCGTATTTGGTCTTTCAAGATGGGCTCGGGGACTAATCAAGCCTCGAGAAGGCTATGCCATTGCCTACATAGATTGGTCTCAACAAGAATTTGGGATTGCCGCTGCCCTATCAAGCGACCAAAAAATGAAAGAGGCATACCTTAGCGGGGATCCTTACTTGGCATTTGCAAAGCAGGCTGGTGCAGTCCCGCATGATGCAACCAAGAAGAGTCATCCAACCGAACGGGACCAATACAAACAATGCGTTCTTGCCACTCAATATGGAATGGGGGCCGACTCCCTTGCCCAAAGATTAAAACAACCCACGTTGCGTGCTAAACAGTTACTGGACATGCACCGAAGGGTATATAAACAATTTTGGGACTGGTCAGACAATGTATACAACAACACCGTAAATAATAATCGGCTAAATACTTTATTTGGCTGGCAGATTACGGTGCCACAAGACCTAAATCCCAGGAGCTTACGTAACTTCCCTATGCAGGCTAATGCAGCTGAGATGCTTAGGATTGCCTGCATATTAATGGTTAAACGCGGTATACAACTCTGCGCGCCAGTGCATGATGCAGTTCTGATTGAATCTACAGAAGAAACCATAGACGAACAAGTAAAAATTGCTCAGGAGTGCATGGAGCAGGCAAGCCTTATAGTGCTTGAAAACTTTACCTTAAGTAGCGATGCAAAGGTTATTAAATATCCCGGACGATTTCTAGAAGATGATGCCGAGCCGTTTTGGAACACTGTCATCGCAATTTATGAACAAGTTAAAGCGGAGAGTAGTGAAAAACTTAACACCAACGTGTTAGATAATTTAACACCTGCTCATTCTTATACTTCTTATTGAAAGAATTGTTATGGATATGCCATCTAAAAAACCTTCTTTTTTGATTACCAATAAGAATTTTGATGAGGAGTCAGGGAAAAATAAGCCAAAACCAATATCCTCCCAGGTGTCAGTAAAACCCAAAAATGCATCTAGGTTATTTTTAAAGGGGCCAATACCATTTGATTGGCTACAGAAGGCCAATTCACTTGGAGGCAGCACTGGAATAGTTGCAACAGGGCTATGGTTTTATGTAGGACTCAGCGGGTCTAAAAGCTTTAAAATTGATAGTAAGCTAGACCGCTTCACGGGGATTTCCAGGCAAACTAGGCAGGCTGCTCTTAAAAAACTTGAAGCTGCTGGCCTTATAAAACATTTGAATCATCATGGGAGATACCCATTGGTCGAAGTGCTTACGTCCGGTTAACAATGGCCTTTGCATAGGTATAGCGAATAATTAAAGTTTGCGCCTCCGAAAGACCCCCTACACCCTATGTTTTTACTGTCTAAATTTTTACTATGCCACTACCGAGCGTTCTAAAAGGCGCGAAACAATGTCAAGTTTTGACAAAGCGCACTAAGCAAATGTGTAAAAATCCTGCTGCTTATGGATGCCGGTGCTGCAGGATGCACGGCGCCCACAAATCGAAGAATGTTTTGCGAGGTGCAGAGCATCCGCACTATAGAACTGGCGAGGAAACACTACAAGCAAAAGCCGTTCGTAGTGAGAAAAGTGAAATGTTTAGATATTTGACCGATATTGGAAATTACTATGAAATATTCTATGAGGTAATAAAGACAAGAGGCCGTCTCCCTTTAGGCTATAAAAAGCTAGATCTGACAGACCCAGAACAATTAGCTCTTGCGGTACTTAAAACTCTGAAAAGCAAATAATTTAGTGCAACTAGGCAGCATTTGATGGGTATGGTGGCTAAGATTAATAACAGACGACTCTATGGAGTAAAGCAGACACTTTTAATAATTACTTAAATAATAGATTTGATTGATATGTTTGGATCTGAAAATTAATACAAGTGTCACGTGACGCCACAGTTAATGTTTTAACTTAGACTAAAGATTGGTTATTACATGCGCAAGGTTCTATTTAATCATTGGGCTGGCGTCTAATTTGATGGCATCAAGATTGAGGCCGTCAAATTTAACTTTTTTACCCTGAAAAAATAAGGCCAAGCTGCTGAAGTTTTCTGCCGTCACGATAAACGGTGGGGAGCCACGAAATACATAGCCTTTTCTATCGTTTAAATTAAAGCGTTGCAGGCGGTTGTTGGCGTCTGAAATGCAAACAGTTTGGGGCGATGCACTGCTAAAGTAGAGCTTGTCCCCTGCTTTGATTGGGTCACTCACTTGCAAGGCGGTCAGCTCGCTGCCCTCATAACATGCCTGACTATTACTTGGCTCAGGTCTACCAGTGTTTGAATTAAGGTCTTTTTCCGGCGTTGTTGCTTGGTCGGTTGACGGTTTGTCAGTGATGAAACTGGCGAGGTCTTGCGCTGATTTTTTGTCTTGGACCACCAATTTGATTGGGGCTGCATCTGCTGCGGGTTCCGATGCACTGCGTGCCAGTAAGTAATTAATGGCTAGCAAGGCGCTGACCACCAATAAGCCATTGAAGATAAAAGGCCGAGCTTCGCGCGCCAGCAGAAATATTTTTTTATGCAGGTGGCTGACAATAGATAGCGCTGGTGGCCCGTTAATGTTTAGCAAGTACTCAGGGGTGGCGTTGGCGGTGGTTTCGTCTATGTCTGCCAAGGCTATGCCCAAGCACTCGGCCACGCGTTTTAAGCACTGCAGCCTAATTTGATTGGAATAAAAGGGCGTGGCATCATCGCCTTCCAGGGCTTGTACTTGATTTAAACTTAAGCAGGCCATCTGGGCCACATCCAATTGACTGAGCATTAAGCTCAGGCGTTTTTCTTTAAGTGTGCTACCAGTGATCATGGCTAAGCAAATTCTCAATTATTGCAATATTGACATCACGCTTAGCATAGGCGGTGCAAGCGCTCCTCACAATCCCCTTTTGGGGAGCTAGATTAAAAGAAGCTTGCCTTAGGGGCAGCGTGCGATGAACTCCGGTAGGCTGTCGCATTGCATTTTTTGTAGAATTTGCGCCCGTTTTTTCTTAATGGTATCCGGCTTTACTTGCATGATCTGGGCGATGGCCTTGTTGCTGTAACCTTGTTTGATGTATTGCGCCACGTCCTTTTCTTTTTCGGTGAGGGACTGGAATAAGCTGGCCCAATTTTGCTGCTCATGTTTAATCTGCGATTGCAGGTTGGCTTTAGTGAAGGCTTTTTCTATTTGCGTGAGCAGGGTATTAGGGTCCACTGGCTTAAGTAAAAAATCATAAGCACCATTTTTTAGCGCATCAATGATTTCCTGAGCTTGGCTGTTGCCACTTAAAAATAGGATGGGCACGGCTATGTTTTCTTCCAGTAAAAAGCGTTGCAGTTCTAGGCCCGATTCGTTGACCAGTTGCATGTCGCTGACTAATACCGACATGGCTTTAAGTGGTAGGTTTTTTTTGAACTCCGCCAAGCTGCTGTAAGCTTCCACTTGGTAGTGATGGTCATGCAAAAAAAGCGCGATGCTGCGTAAAATCGTCGCATCGTCGTCGACCAAATAGACGGTTTTATGGGTGTTAATTTTGCGCATGAGCCGAGTGTGCCAACAAGCTTAATTCAATGAGGGCGCCGCTTAATTGGTCGGTGCTGGGATTGGCATTGCGCCCGGTGATTTTGCCGCCCCAACTTTCTACAAACATTTTGCATAAGGCCAAGCCTATGCCTATGCCCCCCACCTTGTTACTGGCCAGCCAATTGAACATATCGGCTTGAACTTTGCTGCTTAAGCCGCGACCGGAGTCTATCACTTGCACATAGATTTGCTGCCCTGCTGAGCGCACTTTTATTTTTATGTCCCGTTTGTTGTTGGGGTTGTTGGCCGTGGCATCGATGGCGTTGTCCAAAATGTTAATCAGCACGTGGTTAATTTGCGCCTCATCGGCTACTACTTGCAGCTCCGCATCAGATGCAATTAGCTCTATGCTTACTTGCTGCTGAGCAATCTTGTTTTGCAAAACTAACAGCGTTTCGTTGATGCGATCACGCAGCTTAATCGGACTTAAGTTGAAATCCGACTTGGCCATCAAGCCGCGCAGGTTGTTGACTATTTGTGCAGCTTTTTGCGTAGGCTCTTTCACCAGATTTAGTCGGTTTAAAATTTCCACTGGTAGGTCTTTTTGCTTGGCCATTAGGGTGGATAGGTTTTCCAAGGCAAAGCTGGCGGTAGTGAGTGGTTGGGAGATTTCGTGGATGACCGATGAGCCATAGCCACCTATGTCTGAGAAGGCTTTTATGCGGGCGTATTGGCTGATCAGGGCTTCTTTTTTCTTAAGCGTGCTAACCAGTTTTTTATTCTCATTTAAACTCAACTCGCGTTCTCGGTTTACCTTTTCCAACACCACACCGATGTAGCCTAAATTGGTATAGATGACCGTGCAAAACCCGATAAGTATTAGGGTGATGTTGATAGCGCTAGAACTCAGCATCAATATGTCTTCATCGCCGATAGCAACGCTGATGGCTTTAATCGCCAGTATGCTGGCATAGCTAAAGTAGTTGTAAATCACTACCCGTATGACCTTAGATTGGTACATTTTTTTAAACACCCAAGCGATATGGCAGATCAACAAGAGTTCCACAGTAAAGACGGGCAGCAGATAAATGTTCCTGGCTTGGTCTACGCCCAATTGGCGCCAAATCATTTCGTAAATGACGATAAATGCGGCGGTAAACAGGCCGATTTGCTGGTAGCTCAAAGCCTGTTTGCAATCCATTTTTAAGGATTGAAATCTAAGCAGTACGCCGAGGAAGAACAGCGCGTTAGGGAGGGTGTAGGTAATGGATTGACTGATCTCGCTAAAGCCGCCCCTAAGCACGATAGTCATAAAGCCAATGCCATTGAAAGCGCCACCCACACACCACAACAACACTGCTGAATTGCGGTGTTCCTTCAAAAAAATAAACACCGAGGCTGGTAGCAATAAATACATAAACCCCACCACAAGGGTTGCGGTAGGAACATCAAACTGCATGATGGGGCATGTTTCTCATAAGCATAAGGTGCATAAATGCGGTGTGATTATTAAAGCAACAGTCTAGCGCAAGAGTTAAGGGATTATTACCTGGGCAGTGTATCGCTAATAAAAATTGCCAACCATCCCCAATTAGGGATATTCCCAATTGGGGCTTTCTAAGATAATCGCGGAGCTTAGCTAAATAGTCCTTATTTGCAAGCCAGTTTTAGAGTTCAGGGGTTTTTTTGAAAAGTAATTTAACAAAATATTTAATGCTAGTGGCCGTCATGATTACGGCCTCGCCTGCCAGCGCCAGCCCCAATGATACGCCCCCTGTAGATGGCGGCGCCTTGCAGCAGCAAATACAAAAAGAGGCACCCGATCTTTTTATGGCACCCTTGCCTGAGGTGGGTTCGCCCAAATCCGAGCATGCCGAGGGCGAGGCCGCAGTGCAGATGCTAATTAAAGGAGTGCGCTTGCAAGGCGTGCATTTAGTAAATGAGCAGGCGCTCATGGATGCTTTGGCCGGCAGCTTAGGTAAAAGCTATAGCATGCAGGGGCTGCAAAAGCTGCTGGACGCAGTCAGTGATTTCTATGCCGCGCAGGGTTTTGTTGTCCAGGTATTTCTACCTGAACAGAATATTAAAGAAGACGGTGTGTTGCTAATACAAGTGGTGGAAGCTAGCTTGGGTGGCGTGAGCGTAGAAAATAAAGACGGTCTAGCACGTTTATCCAAGGATCAAGCTGCTGCCTATGTCTTAGCCGAGAATCCACTGGGTAAGGCGCTTAATACTCGGGCCTTGGCAAAAAGTATGGCGGTGTTAAATGAACTGTCTGGTGTGAAAGCCAGTTCGGCATTGGAAGCCGGCGATAAAGACGGCGAAACTAAAGTGCATTTGGCTTTGAGCCGCACCTCGCTAGTTGATGCGCGAATGGAAGCAAAAAACAGTGGCAGCCGCAGTACCGGCGAAGCACAGGGGGTCATCAGTGCCGCTTGGAATAGCCCGCTTAAGCAGGGTGATCAAGCCTCATTTTATGGCATGTATTCGGCGGGCTCTAATTTTAGCCAGGTGATGTATAGCCTGCCAGTTGGTTACCATGGCTTGCGCCTTGCTTTAACCGGCAATTACTTGGACTATCAAAATGTAGGCTCATACAAAACCAACGGGGGTTTTGGTGACGCCTGGGTCATGGCCGCCAACCTGAGTTACCCTATGCAACGCAGTCAAAATACCAATGCCAACGTAATGCTGGGTTTTGAAAAGAAAGGCTACTTGAATCGAGATTTGGCCAGTCGTGAGGTCAACAGCAGTTTTGATATTGAAAACATCAATATCGGCGCCAATGCTAACCACTACGACGCCTTGCTTGGCGGTGGTATGAGCACTATAAACGCCAGCCTAGTGTTGGGTCATTTGGAATTGGACGCCAGCACGCCAGTGACATTCGGGGCTTATTGTCCGACGAGAAATGACTGTTATTCCTATGTGCCCAATCATTTTACTAAGCTTACTTTCAACGCCAGTCGTATGCAATCCCTACCTTGGCCAACGCTGCAACTGAACATTAATGTGAGCGGCCAATTGAGTGCGAATAATTTGAATTCGTCTGAGCAATTTTACTTAGGTGGTCCAAATGGGGTGAGGGCTTATCCGGTAGCGCAAGCCGGTGGTTCGCAAGGTATGTTGGCTGCTATTGAGTTGCAAAAGGAATTGCCACAGCATTTAGTGGCAAGTGTGTTTTTTGATGCCGGTACTGTGCAGCAGTACAAAAATCCCTACCCTGGCTGGCAGGGCGATACCGCCGCCGCCAACGGCTATGAGTTATATGGTGCTGGCATGAGTGTGAAGTGGACCAGCGGGAAGTGGAATGCCGCTGCAGTGTTGGCTTGGAAAGTCGGCAACAACCCATTAAAGATAGTAAAAGACGGCGCCTATGTCTACCTTGACAACGATGGCACGGATAGCAACCCACGGGCTTGGCTAAACGCCAGTTATACCTTTTAAAGCGATATGCCTACTTTAAGTAAAATAGTCGGTCTACAAGCACGGTGCAAATTATCACTGCACTGCTTGGCGCTTGCTATTTTGCTGGTGCCCGTCTGTGCCTTAGCTGCTGGTGTGGCGGTGGATGCCCTGCCTACTGGCGGGCAAGTGGTGGCGGGCAGTGCGACGATTGCCTCCACGCCAGCCAACATGAGCATCAACCAAAGCTCGCAACGTGCGGTGGTTAATTGGCAAAGTTTTGATGTGGGAGCTAATGCGCAAGTTAACTTTAATCAACCCAATGCTCAAGCCGTCACCTTAAATCGCGTGACAGGCGCGACCGCCTCGCAAATTGATGGCGCGGTGCGCGCCAATGGGCAAGTGATTATTGTTAATTCCAACGGCGTGTCGTTTGGTAAAGGTGCGCAAGTCGATGCGGCTGCAGTGGTTGCCACCACCATGAATATGGCCGATCAAGATTTCATGGACGGCAAGCATGTCTACCAAGGTAACGGTCACGGTAAGGTGCTTAATGAAGGTCGGATTACTGCCCATGATGCAAATGGCTACATTGCCTTATTGGCACCTGAGGTGCGCAACGAAGGCTATTTAATTGCACGTGCTAGCGTGAACAATACCATTGCAATGGCGGCCGGTGAAAAAATCACCCTGAATTTTAAAAACAATCAATTGCTTGGCGTGCGGGTGGATGTGTCCACCATCAATGCGCTGGTCGAAAATAAGCGTTTGGTTTTTGTCGATGGCGGGAGCGTCATTGTGGCGGCTAATAGTGCGCGTCAATTAATGAATGGCGTGGTGAGAAACACAGGGGCAATTGTGGCTTCTAGCGCAGTAAATAACGCGGGCAAGATTTCATTGGTTGGGGCTACGGTAATTAATGCTGGCAAACTGCTGGCCAATGGCAAAGGCGAAGGGGCAGCAGGAGGCCAGATTGCCTTGGCTGCTGAAACGGTGGTGTTGGCTGCCAACAGCAAAATTTCAGCGAACGGCGATGCTGGTGGTGGAGAAATTAATGTGGGCAGGCAAGTGGCCGATAGCAGCAACGCAGAGCCCGCTATCGTTGCCAAAACTGTAACGGTCGAGGCCAATGCCGTGCTGTCGGCGTCAGCCATTACGCGCGGTAACGGCGGCAAAATCAGCCTGCACTCAACAGATAAAACACAAATTGATGGTTTGTTGTCAGCCAATGGCGGCAATCAGTCTGGCAACGGTGGTTTCATTAAAACCAGCTCCAACGGGCGAGTTGTGGTTGGCCCAATGGCAAAAGTAGAGGTTGCGGCTGCGCGTGGTCAAATGGGTGGATGGATCCTGCAAGCAGGTCAAATTGCTATTGATCAAGCGCTGGCTAAAGTCGTGAGTCAAACGCTCGGTCGGGCAAATGTGACGCTGGCGGCAGTGACAGAAAACGGCAGCACTGGTGATATCGATTTGGCTGCGGATGCCGTCATAGAAAAAACCACTGGTGCGGAAAATTCAAAATTAATTATAAACGCCCAAGGCAAGGTTGATATACAAGGTCAAATTACACAATGGCTGGATGCACCTTTAACACTGGAAGTATTGGCTAGTGAAGTGAGCGTTGAGCGTTCAGCGTTGGTGGCTGCTTTTCAGCTCACCGTGCAAGCCCAAAACACCTTAAACACCTGGGGTGAACTGCGCGGATTAGGTGAGCATCCCTTGCTGGCTATCTTTGCAGGGGTGGCCAATGTCTTCGGTACTATTTCGGCCAACAACAGTCGGGGTAAAGGCGGTAGTGTGCGCATCAATGCTGGCAATATATACCTCAATGCGCGCAGCCGGATTGAGGCCGATGGCTTAGACGGCGGCGATGTTTTCTTGTTAGCCAGCGACAGCATCAATGCGCAACAAGCGACCATCCAAACCAACGGCTCAAATGGCCGTGGTGGTTCTATTGCCATGTCTGGCACACAAAATACCTTGCTTAGCGCCACGACAATTTCTGCAGTGGGCCTAGAGCAAGGCGGTAAGATCTTAATAGGTAATGATGCGAAAAAGGGCACATTACCTTTTTCTGTTTATACCTCCCTTGATGCCTTAACTGTCATCAACGCAGGCCAAATTAATCCACACAGTATTGCTGGCGGCTTCATCGAAACTTCTGGACAAACCCTGGGCTTGCTCGCGGCAATTAATGCAGGTCGTGGCGGGATGTGGCTCTTGGACCCAACCAATGTCACCATTAGCTCAGCAGCATCCTCGGGCGGTGATTTAGCAGCAGCACAAGGTCAAGCGACCACCTCTAATTTCAACACCACTCAAATTCAGACGGCCATTAACGCAGGCACCAGCGTTACGATCATTGCATCAGGCACCATCACTCAAACAACCGCCTTAACTTTCAATATTACTGGCGCAGGATTAACCCCAACCCTCACGCTAGATAACACCAGCGGCTCAAAGCAGGGCATTACGCTAATTGCAATAACGGATAACTCGGCAGGCGCTGGGTCTAAGGTAAGTCTGAATGCAATCTCCTCTGGTGGTGGAATCATCGTTAACGGTGCGATTACCCTTAAAGGCACGGTAACCTTAGACAACACCTATGGTGCCGCTTCTGGTGCGCCTGCCTCTGGTTACATTACCTCAAGCAATGCGCCAACACTAGCCAGTGCACTAAGAGGTGTTGATGTTGGCTCAGCTATTAATGCGAATGGAGGCATTACCCTAAAAGGTGCTGCTATAGCTGGCTATTACTCAGTTGATGTTACAGCCGCGATTGCTAGTAGTGGCGGCTCCATTAACATCAGTGGAGCTGGAACCACCTATTCTGTGCATAGCACTGCAGCGGGAACCATTAATGCCACTTTAGGTTCAGTCACAATCAATGGAACATCCACAACGGGTAAATCAGTAGAGTTGCTGGCTTTAGTGGCCGCTAAAACGAATATTACTATTACTGGTGATGCATCGGGATCGGCATCAACAAACGTTTATTTGAGTGCGATGACGATTAATGCTGGCGGCGGCGATATTATTGTTACGGCAAATGATGTATCGACAGGCTCGAATACTGGAATTTATCAAACGGGCGCTATCACCAATCGGGCGGTGGGCTCTAGTATTAGTTTTATTAGTGATAGCATCATCAACCAAACCGGTGCGATTAGTTTAGTAGCCAATACTAGCGGTACAGCAGCCAATATTATTTACGATACAACTAGCGGTAATAAGGCTGGAAACATTACCTTTGGCGATGTCAGTATTGCTGCAGGCAGCAATAGCTCAGCAATTAACTTTACCGCCAAATCTTCTGGATCATCGATCGCTCCCGGCTTTATTGGAACAAATACACTTCCACTCCCCGGCTCCATTACTTTAGATAACACCTTCGGCCTAGTTTCTGGCACTCCAACAAGTGGGACCATTAGCGTTGCTGCAAATAATTTAGGTGATGCAACGGCATCTGTCGGTGTCAATATATTAGCTAGCTCAGCATTGAACGCAACTGGTGACATCACCATAAGCGGGGTAAGTAACGCCCAAATCGGAGTGAGTTACGGCTCAGCAATCAAATCCACAGCAGGTAGCGTAACGCTAAACGGATCAACGACGAATTACTATGCCGTCTATACCAATATTGCCTCGTTAATTACGGCAAACAATATTTCAATTAATAGCGCATCTACAACGACAACCAGTGGCTGGCTAGCGCAAATTGGTGCGCTAACAATTAATACCGCTGCAACAGGTGGCGATATTACGATTACTGCTATTGGTGGCGTAGCAGGGGGTGGTAACGGTATTTATCAGTCTGGAGCCATTACTGGGGGCAATGGCTCAGACATGAGCTTTATCACCAACAACAAAATTGATATCAATGGCGTGATTACAGTAGCGGCCAATACCAGTGGTTCAGCAGCCAATATTACGTTTGATACTACACGCGGAACCACGGCATCAACTATCTCAAACACAACATTTATTGTTTCCTCTACTGGTACAAGCACTTCAGCCATTAATTACATCGCCAGGTCAGCCGGTAGCAATATCAATCCGGGCTTAATTGCTACCAATGCTTTGGCGTTGCCTGGTTATATCCTGCTAAACAATTCATATGGCCGCGCACTTTCAAGTGATAGTTTCACTAGTGGTTACATCAATACGACTACAGGCAACTTAGCGACCTTAGCAAGTACGGCTCATGGAATCACGATTGATAATGCGATTTTTGCGTCTGGCAATATTACGCTGACTGGCGTTAGTAAAGGCTCCTTTGGGATTAACTACTCAGATGCAATTAAATCATCTGCTGCTGACGTCACCTTGAATGGTTCAACCACCGATTACTACGGTGTCTACACCAGCAATGACTCGCTCGTTACTGCTAATAATATTACGATTACCGGCCGCTCTGGTGCTGCGCACACTGGTTGGCTTGTTCAGGCTGGCGCTCTAACGATTAATAGTGGTGTCAATGCTGGCGATATTGCTATTAATGCGTTCAGCACGGATACAGGTGGTCGCCTAGGTATTTATCAATCTGGCGCCATCAATGCAGCCAATGGCTCAAATGTTACTTTCACATCCAATAACAAGATAGATCAAAACGGCACATTCGTGATTGCGGCCAATACCAGCGGTTCTGCTGTCAATGTCACGTTTGATACCACCAGTGGTATTAAGTCATCTTCTATCTCTACGGGCGTCCTTACCATCTCCGCAGCGGGTACGAGCACCTCAGATATTAATTTCATTGCTAAAGCGGCTGGTGGATCTATCAATCCAAGCTTAATCGGCACCAGCACCTTAATTCTTCCGGGCTACATTCTTCTCGATAACACCTTCGGTTGCTCGGGAGACGGGTGCACCCCTGCCACAGGATTTATCAATACAGCCACTGCTAACTTAAGCACTCTAGCAGCAGTATCAGCTACCGGCATTACGATTGATAACGCGATTTATGGGAGAGGCAATATTTCTCTATATGGCGTAAGTAATGGCGCGCAAGGTATCAACTACAGCGTTCAGATTAAGTCTACTGCCGGTGATGTCTTATTGAGTGGCTCCACCACTAATAGTTACGGCATCTTTAACAGTGTTGAGTCACTAATCTACGGTAATAACATTAGTCTTACTGGGAAATCAACACTCGTTGTAGCTGGTTATCTTGCTCAAGTAGGATCGTTCACGATTAACCCAACTTCAGTTGGTGGTGATATCACAGTTACTGCTTTGGGAGTTGCTGGCGGCGGTAATGGTATCTATCAATCAGGTGCAATTAATGGCGCCAGTGGTTCTGACATTAGCTTTACTTCAAACAACCGAATTGATCAAAACGGCACTATTACATTAGCACTAAACACTAGCGGCGCTGCTGGCAATATTACTTACGATACTAGTAGCGGTACGAAGGCATCTTCTATCAGCACTGCTCCCTTAGGCTTTGCCGCTGGTACCAGCACTTCAGCCGTGAACTATTCTGTTCTCGCTTCTGGAGCGCCGATTGTGATTGGTAGTGCCGTTACTGTTCCTGGCTTAATTACCCTGGATAACACCTATGGCTGTTCTGGAGCAGGTTGCGCTCCTTACACAGGTTATCTCAATCGGAATTTAACTTCTTGGGAAACCCTTGTAGTTACCAATAACCAGGGTATTAATATTGCTGGCGCCCTGAATGCAACGGCGATCACTATTAATGGCGTTAATGCTGCTGGTGGTGGCGCAGTCATGTTGCGAGCCGTGATTACCGCAACAACCGGAAATATCAATATCACTGGATTGGGGACATCTGGGTTTGGGGTTAGTAATAACTACGGTGGTGCTTGGGCGGCTACTGGTATTAGAGCTAATAGTGGGGCAGTTAATATTACGGGTACCGCTACTACATCGGGCGATGGTGTTGAGTTGGGCTCTACCGCCACCATTAGCGCTAAGTCCATCACGGTTATTGGTAGTACCGATACCGGTACTTATGCCGTTTTCCTAGATGCAATGACCATTGTTGCTGGCGGTACCAATCTAAACGTGACTGGTACGGTGGGAGCAACGACCAATACTGGTATTTATCAAAACGGTGCTATTACCGATAATGCTGCCGGTTCCAATATCAGCTTTATTACAAACGGTAAAATTAATCAAATTGGTGCGATTTCATTAGTTGCTAACACTGCCTCTACCGCAGTGAGTGTGACCTACAACACAACTAGTGGCTCTAAGACCTCCTCAGTGGTTGCTGGCCCGCTTACGATCGCTGCTGGCACCAATGACTCAGCAATTAATTACATTATCAAAACGCGTGGCGCAGCAATTAACCCCGCCGCGATTGGTACGTTAGCTAACCCATTGCCTGGTTATGTGCTTCTGGATAATTCATATGGTTGCTCTGGTACAAATTGTACGCCGGTCACTGGATTCATTAATGCCACAACGAATAACTTAGCTTCCCTAGGAACTGCAGTAGTTGGTGTGACCGTGAATAGCACTATTTTCGCTACAAGCAATATTTCTATTAATGGTGTCACTGGAGCTTCCAACCAGAAAGCGATAGATATTTCAGTTGGGCTCACCTCAACCAATGGTTCCGTCACTCTTAATGGTGCCACTACAACAGGTTATGGAGTCTATAGCGCCACATCTTTAATTGCCGCAAACAATATTTCAATTACGGGTACAGCTTCAGGATCTGCAGTTTGGGTGGTTCAGATTGAGGCATTAAAAATTAATAGCGGGTCCATCAACGGCGCGATTGTTGTTAGTGGTAATGTCATTGGCATACCTGGAGCTGTAGGCGGTATCTACCAGTCTGGTGCTATTACAGGTGCGAACGGCACTAGCATTAGCTTCATCTCCAATAACAACATTAGTCAAAATGGTGCCATTGGTTTAGTTGCCAATACTAGCGGTACGGCTGCAAATATTTCTTACGATATTACGTATGGTCTCAAGACCTCAACACTGGTGACGGGTGCATTAACCATCCCAGCAGGATCAAGCTCTTCGATTAACTACATTATTAAAACTGCCGGATCAGCTATTAATCCGGGCACTATTGGAAGTGCAACTGTTAGTTTGCCAGGCTATGTGTTGCTGGATAACACCTATGGATGCACAGCATCTACCCCAGCCTGTTTACCAGTTACTGGCTATATCAACACCACTACAAATAACTTAGCGGATTTATCAACCGCATCCGTTGGTGTAACTATTAATGGCGCTATTTATGCAAGAGATAACATCATTGTTAATGGCGTTTCAACTACTAGCCATGCAATTTCTTATTCCGCAAATATTACGTCCAATAGCGGTTCAGTCATTCTGAATGGTGGAACGGTATCTGGTTACGGAGTCTATACCGCTGGCTCATTAATTACTGCTAACAATATTACGATTACAGGTACATCATCTACTGCGCCAGCTTGGGCGGTTCAAATTGATGCACTGAAGATTAATAGTGGTTCAACTGGTGGCAGCATTACGGTGACAGGGACTGTGCTGGGATCACCGGGTGCGGCAGGGGGCATCTATCAGGCAGGAGCAATCACTGGAGCCAATGGCTCCAATATCAGCTTCATTTCAAATAACGATATTAGTCAAAATGGTCCGATTGCCTTAGTTGCTAATACCAGTGGGTCGGATGCCAATATTACTTATGACACTTCTTCCGGTACTAATGCATCAACCATTACTAGCGCTGCTTTAACGATTGCAAGCACCAGCTCTACCTCAGCCATTAACTACATCATTAAAACTGCCGGGTCGACAATTAACCCCGGTGCGATTGGTAGCGCCACTGTTAGCTTGCCAGGTTATGTGCTGCTAGATAACACATATGGGTGCACAGCTTCTACGCCAGCTTGCACACCAGTGTCTGGCTTCATTAACACCTCAACCAATAATCTTGTTGCATTGGCCACAGCTGGTAATGGCGTAACCATTAATAATGCGATATTTAGTACGGGCGATATTACTGTTAATGGAGTCAACCAGAGCGGTAATAGGGCTATCAATATCTCAGTAAACATCACGTCCTCAAATGGATCGGCCAGCTTTAATGGGGGCACCACTACTGGGTATGCTTTTTATGCAACCACATCTCTCATTACTGCTAGCAACATCACCATTCTGGGAACCGCAAGGGACGTACCCGCTTGGATTGTGCAATTGGACGCATTAAAGGTCAACGTGGCAGGAGGTGACATTACCGTTACTGCTAATGCCATTAATGCTCCAGGTGCTGTAGGCGGTATTTATCTCGCTGGAACCGTCACCGGCGCAAATGGCTCCAATATAAGCTTTATATCGAATAATGATATTGATCTAAATGGCACTATCGCACTCGTCGCCAATACCAGTGGAATTGCAGCGAACATCATCGTAGACACGACGACTGGTGATAAAACCTCCAGTATCTCTACAGGACCTGTAACGCTAACTGGTACATCCACTTCAGCAATCAATTATCTGGTTACAACCAAGGGCGCCACAATTTCCGTACCGGCGATCAGCGTTCCGGGCTATATCTATTTGGACAACACTTGCAGTAGTTGTAGTACAACTGTTGCACCAACGAATGCCGCAGTCAATGGTGCGGGGATTAGCCTGAGAGGGGCTCTCGTATCTGGTACATATGGCGGTACAACCGGCGTCACTATTAATGCCGTTGCTAACGGCTCTGGTGTTGGCTTTACTCAAGGCGCCCATAACATTACATCCAGCGCGGGCGGGGTGACTATCAACGTGAATGGTCAAACTGGTACGGGCTACACCAGCAGTGGAGCAATTCTTGCTACCAACCAAGTAATCACTATTAATACGAGTAATACGACAGCTGCTGGTATTAGTAGCTCAGGCACGATTAATGGTGGTGTAGTAAATCTTATTAGCGCCCAAACTACATCTTCTGCCACCTTGGTGCCTATTTATGCCGTGGGCCTGATTACCGCAAATGAGCTCAATGTGACAGCTTCAGGCGCGGCATCGACAACCATTGTTTCTTTAGGCGCAATTACTATCAATGCGGGTGGTGGAGATATCACTGTAGTGGCTAATAACATTGCAGCAGGGGACAAGATTGGTATTACGCAAACTGGGGCGATTACCAATAATGCCGTAGGCTCAAACATCAGCTTCACCACAAATAACAAGATTGATCAGGGTGGTGCAATTACCTTAGCCGCTAACACTGGTAATGAAGTAGCTAATATCACTTTTGACACCACAAGCGGTGATAAGACTTCAAGCATTACGACAGGCACTGTCGCAATGGCTGTCGGTACTTCAACAGTAGCCATTAATTACATTGCAAAAACCAACGGCGCCATTATTTCAGTGCCAGCTATTGCTGTTCCTGGATATATCCTTTTGGATAACACCTGCTTAGCTTGCAATACAGCAGTAACACCTGCCAATGCATTTTTGAATGGAGTAGGGTTAACTTTACGTGGGGCATTATCAGCGGGTTCATTGGCCAACCCAGTTGGCGTCACTCTGAATATAGTGTCCAACGGAACAGGCATTGCCGTTAAACAAGATGCAAACACCATTACTTCAGCCGGTGGTGGTGTCAGTATTTCTGCAAGT
Organism: Methylophilaceae bacterium; assembly: GCA_965601545.1. GTDB lineage: Bacteria > Pseudomonadota > Gammaproteobacteria > Burkholderiales > Methylophilaceae > Methylotenera. Next base: position 313,232 of record OZ271845.1, read on the forward strand.
AGCCAAACGGGAACTGCTTACTACAGCACTGGCTCGATTACTGCAACCGGACAGGCAATCACTATTGCAGCAACATCCACAACGGCGGCTGGTATCGATACAACCGGCGCTATCAATGGCGGTATCATTAGTTTATCGGCTAGCCAGTCCACCTCGACAGCAACTGCCACTCCAATTACTGCCACAGGATTAATTACTGCGAAGTCATTGACTGTTACTGGAACTGGGGGCGCATCAAGCACGATCGTTTCCTTGGGCGCTATTACGATTAACGCTGGTGGTGGCAACGTTACTGTGACTGGAAATAATGCGGCAGCGGGCGATAAGATTGGTATTACCCAAACAGGCGCTATTACCAATAATGCTATCGGCTCAAGCATCAGCTTTATATCTAATAACAAGATTACGCAGGGAGGTGCAATTGGTTTGGTAGCCAATACCGGCACCTCCTCGGCAAATCTGATTTACAACACTAGCACTGGTAGCAATATTTCCAGCATCACCACGGGCGCATTAACGATTGCATCTGGCTCTACAACTGCAATTAACTATTTGGTGAAGACTAACGGTGCCACTATTTCTGTACCGGCAATCTTAGTTCCTGGCTACATCCTATTGGATAACACTTGCTTAGGGTGTGGCACAGCAGCAACCACTAGCTCTGCTGCTACCAATGGCGCCGCTATAACGGTTACAGGCGCATTGTCTGCAGGTACCTTAGCTGGAACTACCGGGGTCACGGTCAATGCTGTAGCTAACGGATCCGGCATCGGCTTTACACAGGGCGCAAATGCAATTAGTTCTAGTGCAGGTGGTGTAACGATTACTGCTAACGGCCAAACTGGAACAGGTTACTCGGGCAGCGGTAGCATTACTGCAACGGGTCAGGCAGTAACAATCAATGCGACCACAACCTCTACCGGTTCTGGAATTTATCTTACTGGCGCTATCAGCGGTGGAGCGGTTAGCTTAACAAGCACGAAAACCTCGGCGACTGCTACCTTGGTACATATTGCTGCCACAGGACTAATTACAGCAAATAGTTTGACGGTGAACAGCAGTGGCGGTTTATCAGCCACTCTCGTTTCCTTGGGTGCAATCACCATTAATGCTGGTGGCGGCAACATTTCTGTTACAGCCAATGCAGCAGTTGCAGGCGCGGATACTGGTATCTACCAAACTGGTGCCATTACTAATAACGCTGCTGGATCTAATATCAGCTTCGTCACCAACAATAAGATTAACCAACTTGGTGCTATCGCATTAGTGGCTAATACAGGTTCTCCAGCCGCCAACATTCTGTACGACACAACTGGTGGTAACAAAGACTCATCTATTTCCAGCGGGGCATTGACATACACAGCCGGTACTGGGACCGTTATTAACTTCGTTGCTAAGTCTGCAGGCTCTGCAATTGCAACAGGCGCGATCGGTACAACTACTGCGCGATTACCTGGTTACGTCACCTTAGACAATACCTATGGCTGTACAGCTACTCCATGCACTAAAGTAAGTGGTTTCATTACATCAGATAATGCATCAACGTTAGCAACGGCATCGGCAGGCGTTACCGTTGCTAACGCAATTTATTCAACTGGAAACATCGAAATCAATGGCGCTTCAATTACCGCTGCCGGCATTAATTATTCGGCCGCCATTAACAATACCGCTGGCTCAATTTATCTGACAGGTACATCGGTTGGCGCTGCAACCACTAGCTACGGCATTTATGGCAGCTTAGCCGCCGGCATAATCAGTGCTACGGATACAAGTAATGGATATGTTTCATTGCGTGGCGTATCAACACTAGCGAATCTTGCAAGTGATGGCATTCGCACTGTTACTGGAGCAACAATTACAGGCGCTGCAGGTGTTAACTTGTTTGCGGACGGCTTTAGCGGCAGCATCACTACCGGCGCTTTAGTTCGAAACTCTGGAACAACTAGTGGGGTAGTGGTTAATGCATACGGTAACGTGAGCACAACCGGCCTAACTAACTCAGGCGTAGATGGCATCCGAATTATTTCTGGCAGAGGTATTGCCGCTGGAACAATTACTGGCGGCACTGTACTCGCACTTGGAACCCTAAGTAATACTGGCGGGGTGATTGCAGTCTCTATGGCAAAACCCGAAAATACTGCTTGTACATCTGGTTGTACCATCGCCAACGCTATTGGCATTACCACTGCTAACGCTAATGCAACAACCAATATTGCCTATGGAATTACTGGCGGCATGCCGGTTCAGCCTGGTGCATATACCAGTGGCAACTACATTAACTACCGTCAAAAAATTACTAGCACGGTTGCAATTACTGTCACTCTAGACAGTAATTATTCTGCAGTTTACGGAACTGCCTATAACTCGAATGCCGCCAATGATTGGTTGCAGGCTCATGCATCAGTGTCGTATACAGGTAGCAGCACCGCCATCTTTGGTTTGGCAGCAACATCAGACGCTTATATTAAATCTGTACTCATATTCAGCCCAACGATCGGCGGCACTACAGCGAGCAACGGTACTAATGCCAATGCGGTGCAGTCAGCAACGGCGTTAACCGCAAACAGTCTATCAGCCTCTGATGGCTCTTTAGTTAGCTTGTCTGGAACTGCGCGTACCTACACCATCACTCCAGCAGTGCTTGGTATCAATGCGACAGGTATATATAACGGCACAACAACTTTGAGTAACCCTACGATCACCACCACAGGTTTGGCATCATGGGATCGTATTACTTCTGTAACCATTAGCAATGCCAATGCCAACAGTGCTAATGCCTATGTAACAGCCATTGGAGGTACTGCAAACTATGGATATACATTCGCAGCATCTAATTACGTTATCAATTCAGGACATAACGGCACCCTTTCTAGTGGATCTCCAGTAAATGCTGATCAAGCTTCTGCTACTAATAAGGTGGTTGTTACTCCTGCGCCATTGGGCGTGACTATTTCTGGCGTCTATTCCGGCACCAGCACCATTACCCCAACAGCCTTTACTGTTACTGGCTTGGTAAATAGCCAAACCATTACTGGCTTAAGCTCAGCTACAGTTAGCAATATCAATGTGTCAGCGAACAATAGTAATTACGTTACAGCGATAACAGCAGATGGTGGTACGGCATCGATGGACAACTACAGCATTACTGCTGCCTACAATAGCCTGGTAGGTAATACTCAAAACACAGTTACTCTGACTCCAAAGTCATTGACCATCACTGGCATTACTATTGGTGCAAAAGTCTATGACGGCACTACAGCTGCGACTATTACTGCTGGTTCACTGGATGGTGTAGCAGTCATCGACCAATCTAGTGCCAGCCTCAGCTTGACTAAGACAGCAAGTTTTGCCACTGCGAATGCTGCTAATGATGTTTCAGTCAATGTACTTGGCAGCATCTCTGGAACTGCGGTAGGTAATTACACTCTGGTTCAACCATCTGGGGTGACGGCTAATATTGCTCGCAAGACTCTGACGGTTGGTGGCACATCCACGGCGGCTAACAAGATCTACGACCGCACCGATGTTGCTATTATTTATGGCGGTAATTTGGTTGGCGTAGTTACGGCAGACCTGCCTAATGTGAGCTTGATTCAAACAGGTGCATTTGCGCAGGTTGGAGCTGCCAACGGCATTACTGTGGCGGTTACTGCATCCCTGACTGGAACAGCAGCTAGCAACTACCTGGTGACTCAACCTGCCAGTCTGACCGCCAACATTACGAAGAAGACGCTGACCGTCGTTGACACAGCAGTAGCTAATAAAGTCTATAACGGCACTACAGCAGCGGTTGTCACTGCCGGCAGTTTATTTGGCGTGGTGAGTGGTGACGGCTCAGATGTTGTCTTAACAAGAGCTGCTACATTTACATCAGCAAATTCAGGTACGGCAGTGCCAGTAACTATGAGCAACAGTATTAGTGGGGATGCTAGTGCAAATTACACCTTAGTTCAGCCAACAGGGATCGTTGCTAACATCACACCAGCACCTTTAGGGATTTCTGTAGCAGCAACTTATAGCGGTTCAGCAACGATTGCCCCAACTACATTTACCGTTACTGGTTTGGTCAATAGCGAAACCATTACCGGCATCTCCAGCGCGGTACTCAATAGTATGAATGTCAGTGCAAACAGCACGAATTTCGTTAAATCAGTCACTATTAGCTCGGGTACAGCTAATGCAAGTAACTATGCATTTAATACGGTTGCTAGCTCAACTGCCGGTAGCACTTTAAATGCCGTCACGCTATCAACTAAAACACTCACGGTTACCGGCACGATTGCGGATAAGAAAGTCTACGATGGCGCCAATACCGTCAGCGTTTGGGGTGGAAAATTGGTTGGCGTAATTGGTATTGATGCAGTCGTATTGAAGCAAACAGGCGTACTGGATAGCGTGAATGTGGGTTCTGCGGTTCCAGTCACCATGACCAGCACCATTTCTGGATTCTCTGCCGCTAACTACACCCTAGTGCAGCCTAGTGGCATTACTGCAGTAATCACACCAAAGAGCATCACTATTAGTGACGGTACGGTTGCTAATAAAGTGTATGACGGCACAACCAATGCGGTAATTACTGGTGGTTCTTTGGTTGGCGTTTTGACGGCTGATGCTTCTAATGTCACATTGACACAAGCAGGTAGATTCTCATCTCCGAACGTAAGTAACGGCATCATTATTATTGCCAGCGGCTCTATTTCAGGTAGCGCTGCATCCAATTACACTCTAGTTCAGCCAGCGGGTATTACTGCCAACATTACACCGGCCATGCTTGGTATTTCTGTAATCGGCCTTGCCAATGGCACAAATAACATTACCCCGATCTCATTCACCATTAATGGCTTAATTAATGGTCAAACTATTACTAGCCTGAGTACAGTGAATGTGAAGAGTTCAAGCATCTCTAGTAATGGCAGCAACTTTGTAACGGGTATCGTGATTTCAGGTGGTACTGCTTTAGCCACCAACTACGCATTTTCACCGGTCTATAGCGGTGGGGCAGGGATTGATCAAAATACCGTCACCCTTGTTAACTCAAGCCAAAAGATTGTAACAGTTACTGGTGCAGTCGCAGCAAGCAAGGTCTATGACGGCACTACCTCCATCACAATTACAGGTGGTACTTTGGTTGGGGTAGTTGGTTCTGATAGCGTTACCCTGGTCCGTTCTGGCGCTTTAGTCAGTGCGAACGTTAGCTTGACTGCTGCTGTTGCACTGAACTACTCCTTAACGGGTACTGACGCTGCAAATTACATTTTGGTGCAACCTACAGGTGTGACTGCAATCGTTACACAAGCTCCAATTGGGATTGCTTTGACTGGTACTTATAACGGTACCACTACGGTTAACCCGACTGTATTTACTATCACTGGGCTAGTGAATAGTGAAACTGTCACTGGATTAAGTAGTGCCACCTTAAGCGCATTTAATGTGGCCGATAACGGTAGTAACTACGTATCCTCTATTACCAGTAGTGGCGGTACAGCAAGCCTTAGCAATTACAAAATTACTCAGGCTTATAACGCAACAGCAGGTACAACACGCAATACTGCGACGATCACAGCAAAAGCACTCACTGTTGGCGGTGTATCTGTAGCAGTAAATAAAGTCTACGATGGAAGCACTACTGCAAGTATTAGTGGTGGATCTCTTGTGGGTGTTGTAGGGTCGGATGTTGTTACCCTCAATCAATTGGGTTCCTTTGCTCAGAGCACAGTGGGTGATGCGATTGCAATTACCTCAACCAGCACATTGAGCGGCCTGTCATCGACAAACTATTCTGTTACCCAGCCGACTGGTATTACTGCCAACATCACGCCTAAGGCTTTGACTGTTAACGGATTAGCAGTTTCAAACAAGGTTTATGACGGTTCAAATACAGCAACCGTAGCAGGTGGTTCATTGTCTGGCTTAGTCGGCTCTGACGGTGCCGACGTTTCCCTCAGTCAAAGCGCCACATTTGCCACTATCAATGTTGGCAATGCCATCGTGGTTACTTCAGTTGCTAGCATTTCTGGTGCCAAAGCAGCTAACTACACATTGACTCAGCCTGACGCTGTCAGTGCAAATATCACCGCAAAGGCTCTCACCGTAAGCGGTACTGCGGTTTCTAATAAGACTTTTGATAAAACAACGGCTGCAAGCTTTACTGCAGGAAGTTTAGTTGGCCTTGTTTCCGCCGACACAGCAAACGTTACGCTAACAAGAGCAGGGGTGTTCAGCTCGGCTAATGTGGGTACTGCCGTCCCAGTCATTTCTAGCTTCAGTATTGCTGGCTCTGCTGCAAGCAACTACACCCTGACTCAACCAACTGGTGTTACTGCGAACATCACAGCTAAATCTCTCACCATTACCGCTAATGATGTTTCTAGTACATATGGAAACACTACTACCTTGGGAAGCTCTGCATTTACCCAATCTGGCCTCTTGACTGGCGATACCATTACTGCAGTAACCTTGCAATATAGTGGTAGCAATGCTGTGACTGCAACCGTTAACGCCGCCACCTACGCTAACAGTGTGATCGCAAGTGCCGCTTCCGGCTCAGGCTTAAGTAACTATGCAATTAGCTATGAGGCTGGCGACTTAGTTGTATCTCCAGCAACCTTGACGCTGACGCCGGTAGCAAAGAGTGCTGTTTACAGCGGTACAACATTAAATGCTGCCACTTACTCGGCTAATGCTGCAAATTACTTGGTGGCTGGCTATAAAAATACAGATTCAGCTAGCAATACCACTTTGTCGTTCACTGGAGCTCTAGGGTTTACAGTCGGTAGTTCTGCAGCAAGCGTTAAAAATGCCGGCAGCTACGGATATACCGCAGGTGATCTGGCAATAACTACAACGAATACAAATTACCTAGTTGTACTCAATAGCACTCTGTCGAACCAATATGTGGTGACGCCTGCAAGCGTTACATTAAGTGCACGCAAAGTCTATGATGGTTCTGCAAGCTTTGTTACTGGCACAGTCGGCACAACATTGGCGGTAGCTACTGGTATTGGATCTGAAACCCTTACCGTTTCAGGTAGTGCTACAGCTAATAGTGCAAACGTTATGGGTGTAAGTAGCTTGAGCACTACTGGCTTTAGTCTGGTTGATGGCTCCAATGGTGGTTTAGCCAGCAACTATGTTCTCCCAGCTAGTACAGGCGATGTTGCAATCACACCAAAATCAATCACCGTATCAATTGCTGATCAAACTAAGCAATATGACACCACCACAGCAGCTACTTTAGTTGCTGGTACAGCGTCAGCCAATGGTTCTTATGTCTTGTCAGGTTTTGTAGGGGGTGACGGCGCTTACATTACGCAAACAGCTGCTAGCTATAACAGTGCTAACGTAGCAAGCGCAACCTCGGTTAGTGCTGTGATTGGCTCATCTTATGTTGCGAAGGGCGGGGCGACGCTCTCTAACTACAGCTTGCCAGTTTCAGCTTCGGGTGTCGGTACCGTTACTAAAGCACCGCTCACCATGACGGCTGATAGTGCTTCAACCTATATGGGAGTCTCTCCAGTACTAACGTATCGCTTAACTGGCCTCATCGGTGCGGATACGGCAGGAAATTCAGTCTCTAGCCCAGCTATTGCCTATGACACAAACTTGCTTGCTACAGCTAGTGCAACGCCTTATGCCGATGCCTTAGAGCCAAGCGCAACATCTTCAAACTATAACTTGACCTTTGTTAAGGGTGCTTTGACGGTTGTTGGTAACAGCCAGATGCTTATTAGGGCGGGTAGCAATACAGCAAGCTATGGAGTTGTGAATTCTGGAAATGTGAGCTATCTAGGTGATGGCTTATCAAGTTCAAATAACATCGTTGCCGGCTACTGTACAGATTGCAGCTCTTCTAACTTAAGCCCAACCATTATTAATTTAACTCTATCTACGCCTGCTGCAGGCAGCAATGTATGGACGGCGACAGATGCTCTCGGCACTGGGCCAGGAACTGGAACTGGTAGAGGTCAGTACACTTTTGTGTTAACCGCTACCATTCCAGATGGCTCCTATAGTGCTGGTAATAATCTGAATGTGGGCAATTATGTATTAACCCCATCTAATCTAAATACCGTTACTGGCTATACAACTAACTACGATGTTCTTAAGCCGATTATTTATAGCGTAGGCTCTCTCAGCATCACTCCTAAGACATTGACCGTTACTGGTACAAGCGTTGCTACTAAGGCCTACGATGGTACTAATGTCGCTAGTTTGACAGGTGGAGTGCTGAACGGTGTTGCAGCAGGTGATACTTCCTCTGTGGTTAACTTGCTTCAGTCAGGTAGTTTCGCCTCAATCAATAAAGCAAATGGTATTGCTGTGACTACAACGAGTTCATTGGCTGGTACTGGCGCTTCCAACTATGTATTAACACAGCCAACTGGACTGACAGGTAATATCACTGCCGCATCGGTCACGATTGGTGGCTTATCCGTTGCTAATAAAGTTTACGATTCTTATACAACTGCAACGATTAGCGGCACCCCTGCAGTGGTAGGACTTATTGGATCAGACACAGCGACTGCCACAGCATCTAGTCCGATCACCGCTACATTTGCTCAAAGTGACGTTGGCAATAACTTGGTTGTCACACCAGACTTGAGCAACTTGAGCTTGAATAATTCTAACTATGTGATTTCTGGTGTAAACAGCGCATTGGTAGCTAATATTATTGCGGCTCCAATTACAGTCAGTGCTGCAAAAACCTATGATGGTACAAATTCTGTTACTTGGGGTCAAATGACGATTGCCGGAGTAGCCGGGCAGACTCTAACATTTGCTGCCGGAACTGCTGGTACTTTGAGTTCTCCTAACGTAGGCTCTGCAAGCCTATCTTCTTTGAATAATCCAGTATTGGTTAGTGGTACTGGATCGGCTACTAACTATTCGGTAAGTGACCCAGTCTTCTCAACCGTCACCATTACTCCTGCTTCTATTACTGTCGGCCTCAATAGCATTAGCAAGGTATATGACGCAAGCACTAGCACCGCTTCAGCAACTACAGCGCCAAGCTTGCAGTTAGTGAGCGGCACTCTCTTTACCAATCAGGCAACTGGATTGCAGGATGCCTTATCGGGCGGTGCGTTTGCTTACACCGATGTCAATGTGGGTGCTAGCAATAAAACGGTAAATCCTTCCGGTGCAAGCGTGATTAGCGGTACTGCAACCGTCAGCGCCAATTACAGCATCACATATCAAGCCAATACCACCAGCACGATTAGTCCTGCCCCAGTCATTATTGGCGGTTTGACAGCATCCAACAAGACTTATAACAACAATACGGTTGCTGTTATCACAGGCACGCCTACCATTGCATCTGGCTTGCTTCCAAATGAAACTAGCAATCTGACTGGATCAGCCACCGCTGGCATCTTTACTGACTCTAACGTAGGCACAGGAATTGCGGTTACTCCTACCTTGTCTGGCTTGACACTTTCTAATGCTAATTACTATGTTGCGCGCGTTAGTTCAGCATTGACAGCTAACATCACAGCAGCGCCACTCACGATTAGCGGTATTACAGCAGCCAATAAGGTTTATGACACGACTACTGCCGTGACTTTGAGTGGCACACCAGTGATTAATGGTTTGTTAAGCAACACCAATGCAACGGTTTCTGGTAGCTATAGCGGTGCCTTCGGTAATGCAAACGTCGGCACAGCTAAATCAATTACCCCTGATTTCAGTGGCTTGACTTTGTCAAATTCAAATTACTACATTTCAGGATTAACGACCCCAGTTACTGCCGATGTTACTGCTGCTCCATTAATGCTGGGGGGTCTCTCAGCCTCCAATAAGGTTTATAACGTTAATGCAATTGCATCTTTGACAGGTACTGCGGTGGTGAGCTCTGGCTTACTTGGTAGCGATGTAGCAACTTTATCTGGCTCCGCTACAGCCGGAACTTTTGCTAGTGCTGATGTGGGTACTGGTATCGCAGTCACTCCTACTTTAAGTAATTTGTCTCTATCTAATTCAAATTACTATATTGCCGGACATTCAACAGCGCTTACTGCAGACATCACTCCAGCGCCAGTAACCATTAGCGGTCTGGTAGCTGCCAATAAGGTTTACGACACCACCACAGCCGTTACTGTCAGCGGCACAAGGACATTATCTGGTCTTCTAGATAATGAGACCGTCACTATTAGCGGATCTATATCGAGTGCTTTTGTAGGTGCCGATGCCGGTACGGGTATTGCTGTTAGCGTTGGTCTCTCCGGCCTCAGCTTATCAAATGCTAATTACCACATCGCAGGACTGACATCTTCTCTATCTGCCAACATTACCGCTGCGCCTTTGGTAATTACTGCAGATAGTCAGACGGTGGTTTATGGCTCACCAACTCCAACGTTAACTTATACGTTTACGGGATTATTAGGTAGTGATTCAGCTGGCTTTACCGGTGCTTTGGCAAGCAATGCAAGCTCGACCGCTTTTGTAGGTAATGCCTATGTCATCTCGCAGGGCACCTTGACCGCATCCGGTAACTACAGTATTGATACTTTCAATGCCGCAGGATTGATCATTACTCCACGTCCAGTAACTGTGACAGTCAATAGCGGGCAATACAAGGTCTACGGCAATGCTGATCCAAGTGCATTTACTACTACTATTCAGGTGCAGGGCAATGGTGTTGGTTTAATTGCCGGCGAAACCTTATCTGGTAGCTTAGTTAGAAATTCTGGTGAGAATGCTGGCGTCTATCCAATTACACAGGGCACCTTGGTCAGTGCAAATCCAAACTACGCGGTTACTGTTATTGGTGGTGATTTCGTAATTACTGCAAGACCGATTACCGTTACAGCTACGACTGGTCAGACAAAGGTCTATGGTGACGCAGATGGTGTGCTTGCCTATACGGTAAGCACTGGCACATTAGCCTCATTTGGTGGGGTGACTGATGTTCTTGTAGGAGCTCTTGCAAGGGCTCCTGGAAATGACGTGGGCAATAGTTATGCAATCAACGCAGGCAGCCTTACCAATACTTCTAATCCAAACTATGAAATCACCTTTGTTAGTTCAGATTATCAAACCACAGCTCGTCCTATCTCTTTATCGGCACCTGTGATTAATAAAGTTTATGACGGTGGTTATACCTATGACCTGACAGCTGCTGATTTGGCCTTAATGAACGGACAGTTGGTTGGGTCGGATACGTTTAATGCAGTTAAAGCGGTGTTTGATGGAAATAATCCAAACGTTGGTATTGGCAAAGTCATCATCATAGACCCTAGTTCTGTAGTGATTAATGATGGAAATTCTGGAAGAAATTATACGGTCAGCTCTATTAACGCCACCGGTAATATTACGCCTGCAAGTCTTTTGGTAACTGCGGCTAATGACGCTAAATTCCGCGTAGAAGATGACGCGGTTGGTTATGCAGGCGCACTGTATAAAGGTTTTATTAACGGAGATACGGTTGCCAGTCTTCCATTAGCAAACCGTACATTACAAATTACCCGCAGTGATGCCGCTAATAATACACCTGGCACCTACACATTAACGCCTAGTGGCCATGGCGCGCAGGGGGACGTTGTTGGTAACTATCAAGTAAGTTATATAAATGGTCTTTACACCATACTAGGGCCACAAGATCTATTAATTAGGGCAAGTTCAGTAACAAGCTATGCATCGACGCCCACTTATCAGTTCACTGCAAAATACCTAGATGCTAGTGGTTCGACCATCTCTTATATAGGCACTAATGGCACTAGCCCAAATCCGATTAACTTGACTGCAAGCGGATCCACGGCATTTACACTAAATGATGGAGTCGGTGGATTATTGACCACTGCATTTATGCCTTTGGCCGCCAGTAACAGTGCTTCGGGTCAGGTGAATGCAGGACAATACAACGTGACTTCAACTACAAATCCTAGCAAGACCGGCTTTTTGAATTTAGCGGTTGTGGGTTCATTAGTTGTTGAGCCCATGTTGGTGACAACGCCGAGCCTAACTGCGAGTTCTATTGCAAAAGTTTACGATGGCTCTGCTGTGGTGAGCTCTCAAGTTACCAACCTAATGGGTGGCTCATCCCAATTAGTTGCTGGTGATGCAGCAACGTTATCCGCAATCGGAACTTACGATGACAAGAATGTCGGCACGGCGAAGACGGTCACCATTAATTTTGGCCTTAGTGGCGTTGACGCAGCCAATTACGTATTGTCAGCCAACCAAATTTCAGGCAATTACGGTGCCATTACACAATTGGATTCTGTTAGCTATATTGGCCCAGTAGGCGGCGACTGGTCGGTGGCCAGCAATTGGGCCGGCGGTGCAATCCCAGACTTATCTAACGTGGCCAACGTGATTATTCCAACAGGGTCATCAGTGAACTATGATGCTTCAGTGACAGGGCCAGTAACGAGCCAAGTGGCAGCGAATGGCTCGCTTAACTTAGCCGATGCTGGCGGCGCACTATCGCTGGGTGGTATTTCTGGTTCTGGCTTAATTGCATTGGGGGCCAATAGTTTGACGCTTACTGCTGCTTCGGGGAATTTTAGCGGTGCAGTCAGTGGCGCCGGTGGCTTAACGGTTGCGGCAGGAACCCAAACCCTTTCAGGCGTTAATACCTATACAGGCCACACCACAATTGATGCTGGTGCTAGTCTGATCATTGCCGGATCCGGTCAATTGGGTGGCGGCTCTTATGGTGGCACGATTGCTAATAATGGATCCCTCGTTTACGCCTCATCCGCTACGCAAACATTGAGCGGCGTCATGTCTGGATCAGGCACTCTTACGCAAACTTCCGTACCTTCTGGTGAGCCTGTAGGCACCTTGATCCTCACTGCCGCTAACACTTATACAGGAGCAACTACGGTGGATGCAGGTACCTTGGCCATCACGGATGCGGGCGCCTTAGGGGCTGGCTCAGCGGGCACAACGGTAAATACTGGCGGCACGTTAGATCTGCGTAACGTGACTGGGGTGGCTGAACCCATTACCTTGGCTGGTGGCACTTTAGCTACTAGTACTGGCAGCAGCAGTGTGACTGCGCCAGTGGCATTAACAGCCAATAGCACCATCAGCGTCACCGGAACCTCTATGGAGCTAACTAGCGCAGTTTCTGGCAGCGGCGGTCTAACTAAAACAGGTTCAGGCATTTTGCAATTGGATGCGGCGAACACTTACACGGGCGCAACAACCGTGGATGCCGGCACGCTTAAATTAGGCGCCAATGCATCGATTGCTGATTCCGACAAGGTTACTGTCAACGGTACACTGGATACGAGCGCTATCACAAGCAATGTATACATCCAAAGTCTTGCCGGTTCCGGATCGGTTATCAATGGTTCAATAGCGCCAAATTCACTGGTGATTACTGATGCTATTCCGGGTGATGTTTTCTCAGGGGTCATTAGTGGTTCAGGCGGCCTGCGCATTACTGGCGGCACCCAGACCCTGACAGGCATTAATACCTACAGCGGCCCAACGGTGGTTGATCCGGGCGCTAATTTGATTGCCGGTGTGCAATCCATACCTGGCGACGTAGTGAACAATGGCAGCTTTGGCTTTAGTCAATCGACGGCTGGTTCATTTACGCACAACATGAGCGGCTCTGGCACCATGGTCATCGCTGGCACGGGCGTGATCACCTTGACCGGAACAAATACCCAGGCCGGCGGAACACAAATTAATGCTGGCGCATCGCTCATGATCGCTTCCGCTAATGCCTTAAGCGGCAACCAAGTGCAATCCAATAATGGGTCCTTTGGCATAGCGGATGGCATCGTCTTATCCAGCCTAGGCATTACAGGCTCAGTGACTTTGACCAGCGATATCATCACGAGCGGAGCGCAGTCCTACGATAACGTGAAGCTCGCACCATCGTCTGACAACCTCACCACCTTACAAACCACCAACAGCAACATCCGCATCACCGGCACCTTGGACGCTACTGTAGGAAAAATTCAGTCTATAGCGATTAACGCGGGTAGCGGTGAAGTGACATTGGGTGACAGCGTAGGCTCCATCGCTCGTCCAAATAAATTAACCGTGACCGGCTCACGCATCTTTATTTTGGCTGACATTTTGACTGGCGATAAGCAAGAATACAACGGAGCCACATCGATTGGTGATGGCACTTACCTGGGCCGAGCCTTTGTTAAAGGTTTCTTATTCGACTCGCACTACCAATACTTTGAATACATGCAAGCCGGATCAACTAGCAGCATAGACTACTTCAATAATGACCCACGTTACGTAAGAACCTTGGTGTCAAAAGACCCTAGCGTAACATTTAACGGCACGGTGGATGACGTCAGCGATTACACGCACACCTTGCTAGTGGCTGCGATTGCGGCAAACGTAAGCTCTGCTAGAGTTGCATCCACGATGCCTGTCATTAATTTTAATGACTCGGTCAGCCAGGTTGTGCCACTGTACAGTTTAAATGCGCAAACAGTTGCCACAGTAGGGGCGAACAATCCAGATTTGTCTGTCTATGTCGGTGAAATTAATCTGGTTGGCAATGTTACTACCTACTCCAATCAAGTTTTCCGAAGTGCAAGTATGACAGCCACTGCTAGCCCGCCAGGCGGTAATGTGGTGTTTTCGGTATTCGATCCTAACGCCAGCGTTAGTTTTATCTTGCCGATTAACAATGGCCAGACCTCGCTAGTAATGCCGAACAGCAGCGATAAATTGGTGGTGAATGGCAATACCAATCTAATAGGCATGAGTTATACACAAAACAGAGCGCTAGGCTACGTGCCGCCAAGCACAACCGAGATTAATTACGCGCAGCTATCTCAGCGTAGTGCAAGCCTCGATTTAATGGATTTCCTTGATGACGAGGATGGGTTGAGTGCCGTTGTGGATGTCGGTATGCCAGAGATTAATGGCGGAGGCGTGGATTGTTCAGATGCAGCGCAAGAAGGGAGTCGGAAAAAATCCGACGCATGCAGGGAAGGCACTATTTAACAAGCATCAACATGCGCGTTTGATGTTGGTGGTATTCAGGTGTTTTTTATAACTATCCCCAATTGGGGTTGGTGTTGAGTGGTGGCTTTAATTGAAAATAACAAAAAAATTATTTTATGGATATGGCACTAAATGAACAGTGATCGTTTTAAGCTTGTTCCTCTGTTAGAGATGGACGAAGCTAGGTTAGTAGCGCTCTATGTGGATAAGTTGGCGGGCTTGACTAAGAAGCAGCGGGCGGTTTTTGATTTGTTGAGTAATGGCATGTTGGTTAAGGACATTGCTAAACACCTTGGTGTGGCTGTCATTACTGTCTCAGTGGCCAAGGCGGCCATCATGAAAAAGCTAGGGGCAACAACATTGCAGGAGTTAACCGCTATTAAAAAATGCAGCAGCTGCCATTACTTAAAACCGCATCTATGATGGAAAAAGCTATTTATTCTTAATGGCTTAGGCATCCCCAATTGGGGCTAGTTGGTAGACCAGGCTTTATGCATAATTGCAGCAAAGTTGCTACTTCAAGGCACTTTTACCTTAAAAAAGGAAATCAAAATGACACGTTCTATTTTACTTGCAGCATTGTTAGCACTGACTTTAGGTGCTTGTTCTAAAGAAGAAGCAGCAGCGCCTGCCCCAGACATCGCAACCCCTGCGGCTGAAGCGGCACCAGCTGATGCTGTTCCTGCGGAAGCGGCGCCAGCCGAAGCCGCTAAGTAATTAGCAAAAAGCCATGGCATTGATTTGATTGCTTAGTCTAAGCGTTCCTGCCACTGAACTTAAGCGATCAATTCATGCCCTTGGCTACTCAAATGCCCCAATTAACAGAACCCCGTTGGCAATTGCTCAGTGCAAGCAGTGAGACTGAAAGTTTCACCGTGTTTGACCGCTTGGCCAGAAAAAATCGAACCTACTACGTGCCGTATTTAGATAACGTGGAGGTGAGCGACTGCTTGGCGCATGTCTACACCAGTAACGCCAAAATCATGCAGCTTAATTTGCTGACCTCTGCCCGCAGCTTGACTTCGGCTGCCCCTTAATTGGCTAAAATTAGCTACCTGGATTGGCGCTCTTGATCGCCATCCTGCTGTATTATTGCGTGGTGCATTAATGCTAATGCTTTGTGACCATGTCATTTTTTTCGCAAGCTTGTTTTGGGGTAATGAATGAAGTTCCCGGTCTATTTATTGAGGATCACTTTTTGCTTATTGTGCGTAGGCAATCCAGCCTACGCTATTGATCTTAATCCTGGCGACCTTCGCCCACTAAAGCCAGGTGTCAACTTGATCATGCTTTCTTATCAGCAAAGTAATCGATCTGACCGTTATAGCCAAGGGGATAAGCAAGCCGGTAACCCAGAAATTCAAGCTGCCCAAATGCAAATCCGTTTGGGCCATAGCTTTGAAATAGCCGAGCATCCGGCCATTTTTTACGCCCAAACTCCAATAGGCTACACCCACCCAGAAGCTGACTTATCAGCAGCTAATGGCGATAGCGGTATTGGTGACACCACCTTTTTGTTGGGTATGTGGCCCTATGCCAATCATGAAAGTAAAACCTACTTTGCTGTCGGTGGGTATTTAACTATACCTACTGGCAGTTATGCGGCTGAGCGCAGCAGTTTTAATGTGGGACAAAATCGATATAACGCAGCTTTGCAAGCCGGTTATCAAACGCCTTTTTTGGACGCCTTAAATGGGGTGGCCGCATTCGATGCCGTTTGGTTTGCTGATAACGATGCGTATGGAGCGACCCACAAAACCCTAGAGCAAAAATTGCTCTATACCAGTCAGCTTGGTTTGCAATACATGTTGACTCCAAGCTATTCAGTTTCGGCGACCTATTTTTATACTGTCGGCGGTGAAACCAGTCTTGATGGGGTGAGTCGCGATGACCTAACACGCTTACAACGTTATCAGCTAACTGGCCAAGCCAACTTCAGTTTTGGCCGAATTTCGTTGCAATACGGTGGCGACCTAAAAACAGAGAACGGCTACATTGAAAACAGTCGATGGATACTGCGTTATACCAAGTTATTTTAAAATGATTTTTTTCGAATCATTGCCATATTATGGGCAATGATAAAGCCTAGTCCCCTAAGCCTGTATTTAAATTACCGGCATTGGAAAGATTAACGCGGAATTTAGATTCCGCCGCTTAGTAGGCGCAGTTTTGAAGATTGATTGGGTACCATAGTGGGTACTGAGACATTTTTTATTATAAAAAAAGATATAACTTATTATTTTTAATAGGTTTTATTTTTTATTTTGGCGGAGAGCGAGGGATTCGAACCCTCGATACAGATTTAAGCCCGTATGCTTCCTTAGCAGGGAAGTGCCTTCGACCACTCGGCCAGCTCTCCGTTTTGATGCGCTTATTGCTACTTGGTATTGCTTAATCGAGGCGCGATATTACTTGATTCACCGCCAAAAATCAATTTTATATTCCTAGGCAAAGGCCCAGCAATGCTTACTTGCCTTCTAATTCGAATGCCTTGTGTAAGACGCGAACGGCCAGTTCCATGTATTTCTCGTCCACCACCACGGCAATCTTGATTTCTGAAGTGGAAATCATTTGGATGTTGATGCCTTCTTCGGCCAAGGTGCGGAACATTTGGCTGGCGATGCCCACGTGTGAACGCATGCCTACCCCTACCACGGATACTTTAGCAATTTTGTCGTCCCCGCTGATCTCACGTGCACCAATGTGCGCTTGCACTTTGTCATTTAAAATGGCCAAGGCTTTGTTCATTTCGTTTTTGTGCACGGTGAAGGTGAAGTCGGTTGCGCCATCGGCACCGGTGTTTTGGATAATCATGTCGACATCAATGTTGGCATCGGCAATTGGGCCCAAGATTTGGTAAGCAATGCCCGGTTTGTCCGGTACGCCTAAGACAGTGATTTTGGCTTCATCGCGGTTAAAGGCAATGCCTGAGATGATGGGTTGTTCCATGTTGTCTTCTTCCTCAAATGTAATCAATGTGCCGTCGCCTTCTTCTTCGAACGAGGACAACACACGCAACTTAACTTTATATTTACCGGCAAATTCCACAGAGCGGATTTGCAATACTTTAGAACCTTGGCTGGCTAACTCCAGCATTTCTTCAAAGGTGATGGAATTGAGGCGACGCGCCTCTGGCACCACGCGTGGGTCGGTGGTGTAAACGCCGTCCACGTCGGTGTAAATTTGGCATTCGTCCGCACTCAATGCAGCGGCCAGTGCCACGCCGGTGGTGTCCGAACCGCCACGACCTAGGGTGGTGATGTTGCCTTGCGCGTCCACGCCTTGGAAGCCTGCCACCACGCATACGTAACCGGCGTCCAAGTCGGCTTTTAGGTTGACTTGATCGATGTTGAGAATGCGCGCTTTGGTGTAAGCGTCGTCGGTTAAAATTTTCACCTGCGCGCCGGTGTAGCTTTTGGCTTTGATGCCCAACTCAATCAAGGCTAAGGCGGTCATGCCTACCGTTACTTGCTCACCGGTCGAGACTATCATGTCCAGTTCGCGCGGATCGGGCTCGGCCATCAGCTCTTTGGCTAGGTTGATGAGTTTGTTGGTTTCGCCAGACATGGCGGACACCACCACGACCACTTGGTGGCCCATGGCTTTGTAACGCGCGACGCGTCTGGCCACATTGCGAATGCGATCTGGGTTGGCGACCGAGGTGCCGCCGTATTTTTGTACTATAAGTGCCATTTACTGCTTCCTAAATAAACTGCGTTTACTGTGTTTTTTGTTTGACCCACTCGGCCACACTGGCCAGAGCTTGTGGTAGTTGGCTGGCATCGGTGCCGCCGGCCATCGCCATATCGGGTTTGCCGCCGCCTTTACCGCCCACTTGACTGGCGACGTGGTTGACCAAATCGCCGGCTTTTAGTTTGCCGATTAAATCGGCCGTGACACCGGCAGCTAAGCTGACTTTGCCATCTTGAACGCTGGCTAAAACGATGGCCGCCGATTTGAGTTTGTCTTTAAGTTTGTCCATGGTCTCACGAAGCGCATTGGCATCCGCGCCTTCTAGGTTGACCGCTAAGACTTTCACGCCGTTGATGTCGCTGGCCTGGCCGACTAAATCGTCGCCTTGGCTGGCAGCCAATTTGGATTTCAATCTGGCCAATTCTTTTTCTAAGGCTTTGGCGTGCTCGCTCAATTGCGCGACTTTGTTCGCCACCTCGTTGCTAGGGGCTTTGAGCTCGTGGGCCAGTTGCGCAATCAAGGCTTGTTGCTGGTTAATTAAACGCAGCGCGCCGTGGCCAGAAGTGGCCTCCACACGCCTAACGCCTGCGGCCACGCCGGATTCGCCGGTGATTTTAAATAGACCGATGTCGCCGGTGCGGTTCACGTGGGTGCCGCCGCATAATTCGCGTGAGCTGCCGATGTCTAGCACGCGCACTTCGTCGCCGTATTTTTCACCAAACAGCATCATGGCGCCGGTTTTTTGTGCCGATTCTATGTCCATGACGCGCGCTTGGCACTCGGCATTGGCTAAAATTTCAGCATTTACCAAGGCCTCCACCTGAGCGATTTCTTGCTCGGTCATGGGGGCGTTGTGGACAAAGTCAAAGCGGGTTTTGTCGGCATCCACCAAGGAGCCTTTTTGTTGCACGTGGCCGCCTAATACCTCACGCAAGGCTTTGTGCATTAAGTGCGTGGCCGAATGGTTGCGCATGATGTTGCTGCGGGCCGTTAAATCTACCGTGGCTTTTAAGCTGTCGCCGACTTTGAGGCTGCCGGTTTTTAACACGCCGTGATGACCAAACACCGCGGCTTGGATTTTTTGCGTGTCTTCCACGGCAAAAATACCTTGCTCACTTTTTAGCAAACCAGTGTCGCCCACTTGGCCACCCGATTCAGCATAGAAAGGCGTGCTGTCTAAGACCACCACGCCTTGCTCGCCTTCGTTTAATTGCGGCACGGCGCTGCCGTCTTTGTATAACGCCAAGACCTTGGCTTGCGTTTCTAAACTAACGTAGCCTTTGAATTCCGAATTAACGCCGCTGTAGTCTAGGTTGGCGGTCATTTTGAATTTGCCGGCCGAGCGCGCTTGTTCTTTTTGACGGCTCATGGCGGCGTCAAAAGCGGCGCTGTCTACCGCCACATTGCGCTCGCGGCAAATGTCGGCGGTTAAATCCAAGGGGAAGCCAAAGGTGTCGTGTAATTTGAACGCCAAGTCGCCGTTAAAGGTGGCATTGGCGGATTGGGCCATGCTGGCCAATTCGTTTTCTAAAATTTCCATGCCGTTTTCTATGGTTTCAAAGAAACGGTCTTCTTCCAATTTGAGTGTGCTGGTGATGCGCGCTTGCTCGGTTTTAAGTTCCGGGTAAGCGTCGCCCATTTCCTTGACTAAGTCAGCCACCAAGCTGTGAAAGAAGGCACTGCGTGCGCCTAATTTGTAGCCATGGCGGATGGCGCGGCGCACGATGCGGCGCAGCACGTAACCGCGGCCTTCGTTGCCAGGGATGACGCCGTCGGCAATCAAGAATGAGCAGGCGCGTATGTGGTCGGCCAACACTTTTAAACTAGGGCTGTTGAGGTCGCTGGTGTGGGTCGCCCTAGCGGCCGCGGCAATCAAGCCTTGGAATAAATCGATTTCGTAATTGGCGTGCACGTGCTGCAATACCGCAGCTAAACGCTCCAAGCCCATACCGGTGTCGACGCTGGGTTTTGGCAGTGGGTGCATGACGCCGGCTTCATCGCGGTTAAATTGCATGAAGACGTTATTCCAAATCTCGATGTAACGGTCGCCGTCTTCATCTGGGCTGCCCGGTGGGCCGCCAAAATGGTGATCGCCGTGATCGTAGAAAATCTCCGTGCAAGGACCACAAGGGCCGGTATCGCCCATCATCCAGAAGTTGTCTGAGGCGTAACGCGCGCCTTTGTTGTCGCCTATGCGTATGATGCGGTTGGCCGGCACGCCTATGTCGTTTAGCCAGATGGCGTAGGATTCTTCGTCCTCGGCATAAACGGTGACGGTGAGTTTATCTTTAGGCAGTTTGAATACTTCGGTCAGCAATTCCCAAGCGTAGCTGATGGCTTCTTTTTTGAAGTAATCGCCAAAGCTGAAGTTGCCCAACATTTCAAAGAAAGTATGGTGGCGCGCCGTGTAGCCGACGTTTTCTAAGTCGTTGTGTTTGCCGCCTGCACGTACGCATTTTTGGCTGGTTGTGGCCCGCGTGTAGCTGCGTTTATCAAAGCCCAAGAACACGTCTTTGAATTGGTTCATGCCCGCGTTGGTGAACAACAAGGTTGGGTCGCCGTGTGGCACCAATGAGCTGGACGACACCACTTGATGGCCTTTTTCGACAAAGAAGGCTAGAAAGGCAGAACGAATTTCATTGCTGCTGGGTTGGCTGCTGAGTTTAATGGTCATAGTTTTACTGCGTTTCTTATGTAAAAGCCAGGCTAACTGGCTGGCTCGTCGTTCGTTATGCTGCTCAATACTTTTTTAATCACATCAAAGCTAAAGCCGCGGCTTTGTAAAAACCGAGCTTGCTTGGCCCATTCCTCACGGCTGTCTGGTGCCCCTCGGTATTTCTTTAAGCACACGGCTTTGGCGTTTTCCAGTTCATGGGCTTTTATTTCTTCCACGGCGCCGGCAATCAAGTCTTCGGCTACGCCTTTTTCACGCAATTCGCTGGCGACTTTAGCACTGCCGTAGCGCACTTTTCTGGCGTGCACCAATTGCTCGGTAAACCTCGCGTCGCTTAACCAGCCGCGCTTTTTAAAATCATCCAATATGGCCGAAATGTCGTCCGACTCTTCGGCATAGGCCTTTAGTTTTTGCGCTAATTCAACATAAGAATACTCGCGTTTGCCCAAGTAATCCAAGGCGCGCTGGCGCAAACTTTTAGCTTGGTAGACGATGACTGGCCCCGCTTAAGGCTGTGCTGCTAGTCTTCTTCGGCTTCCGCGCGAACCGCTGGCATGGCTTCGGCGATGGCTTTCATGTTGGCACGAATTTTTGCATCAATTTCATTGGCGATCGTTGGGTTGGCTTTCAAGAAGTCACGCGAATTGTCTTTACCTTGACCAATTTTTTCACCGTTGTAGCTGTACCATGCGCCGGCTTTTTCCACGAACTTGGCGTTCACGCCCAATTCGATGATTTCGCCTTCGCGGGAAATGCCTTCGCCGTACAAGATGTCAAATTCAGCTTGTTTGAACGGAGGCGCTACTTTGTTTTTGATGACCTTGACGCGGGTTTCAGAACCGATGACTTCGTCACCTTTTTTGATGGCACCGGTACGGCGTATGTCTAAACGCACGGAGGCGTAAAATTTAAGGGCGTTACCACCTGTGGTCGTTTCTGGGTTACCAAACATCACGCCTATCTTCATGCGGATTTGGTTAATGAAGATGACCAAGGTGTTGGTGCGTTTGATGTTGCCGGTCAGTTTGCGTAAGGCTTGGCTCATCAAGCGGGCTTGCAAGCCCATGTGTGAATCACCCATTTCACCTTCAATTTCCGCGCGTGGCGTTAGGGCAGCGACCGAGTCCACCACCACGATGTCCACTGATCCTGAGCGCACCAACATATCAACAATTTCTAAGGCTTGTTCGCCGGTGTCCGGTTGCGAGATCAATAAATCCGGCACGTTGACGCCTAATTTGGCGGCGTATTGCGGATCCAAGGCATGCTCGGCATCAATAAAGGCAGCTGTTCCACCCATTTTTTGCATTTGCGCAATCACCGACAGCGTCAGCGTGGTTTTACCAGACGATTCCGGACCGTAAATTTCCACCACACGACCGCGCGGTAAACCGCCTATGCCCAAGGCAATGTCCAAGCCCAATGAGCCGGTAGAAACCGATTGGACGTCTTCGCTTATGCTGCCATCACCCATACGCATGATGGACCCTTTGCCGAATTGCTTTTCAATCTGCGCTAATGCGGCGGCAAGTGCTTTGCTTTTGTTGTCATCCATGGTGTTTTGCCTTTGAGTTTTATGTGATTTTGATTGCGTTTAACAGCCTGTAATTATTTCATAAATCAAGGCTTAAGGTAAGTGCAATCAGCCCTTCAATTAGGGTTTTTGCCGATTGCTGGCGAATTTCTTGGCGACTGCCTTTAAAGTGCGCAGTCGTGCTGCGCGAGGCTTGTTTTTGCCCTAACCAGGCAAAGCAAACCGTGCCCACCGGTTTGGCCTGTGTGCCACCACCGGGGCCGGCAATGCCGGTGACGGCGGCGCTTAATTGGCTACCACTCATTGCCATCACGCCACTGGCCATTTCCACGGCGGTTTGTTCGCTGACCGCGCCAAACTTATCCAAGGTGTCGCTGGCTACTTTGAGTAGGTTGACTTTGCTGGCATTGCTGTAACTGACGACGGCGCATTCAAACCAGGCCGAGCTGCCGGCCACGCGCGTGATGATTTCCGCGCCCAGGCCACCGGTGCAAGATTCAGCCAAGCTTAAGGTTAGGCCTCGGGCTAGCAGTAAGCTGCCGAGTTGCTCGGCCAATTGGCTTAAGTCCTCAGGCGCTGACATGGCTAATCTGCATTAATAATTGCACGCTCAGCATGGCGTAGCCGGCGGCCAACAAATCGTCCAACATCACGCCTAAGCCATTCTTGAATCGCTTATCCAATTGGCGTATCGGGTAGGGTTTCCATATGTCGAATAAGCGGAACAGCAAAAAGGCTGTTAGCGTCCAGTGCCATTCATTCGGCGTGATGGTTAACACCAACATCATGGCGACAATTTCATCCCAAACGATGCTGCCGTGATCGGGCACGCCCAGGGCGTCACCGGTGACTTGGCAGAAATAGATACCGAGCAGGAATAGGACGGCGATGATGATTAATTGCGTGCTCAAGGCATAGACGGCGATCAGCCAGAAAAATGGCAAGCCGACCAAGCTGCCAAAGGTACCTGGGGCTTTGGCAGCCAAGCCGCTACCAAGGCCTAAAGCAAAAAAGTGCGCCGGGTGCTGCAAGAGCATGCTCACACTCGGTTTATTTGAAGTGGTCAAAGCCAAGCTCCTTGATGTCTAAAATGGCCT
Organism: Methylophilaceae bacterium; assembly: GCA_965601545.1. Taxonomy (GTDB): domain Bacteria; phylum Pseudomonadota; class Gammaproteobacteria; order Burkholderiales; family Methylophilaceae; genus Methylotenera. Next base: position 337,158 of record OZ271845.1, read on the forward strand.
TATCTACGCCGTGCACGACCAAGCTCGGGTCTTGGGTAATTTCGCCTAGGCAGCATAAATCCAGGTCTAGCTTGTTGCCTAATTGCAGCAGCGCATCGTGCGATGCTTTGGGTGCAGTAAAGCACAGTTCGTAGTCGTCGCCGCCGCTTAATAGCAGTTTGGCTTGGCTAGACGAGTCTAGCCCGGCGGCCTCTGGCCAATGGCAAGCGTGCGGCCATTGCGACAAATGCAGGGTGGCACCCAGATGGGAGGCCTGCAAAATGTGGCTCAAATCGGCTAACAAACCGTCGGAGATGTCGATGGCACTGTGGGCGAGCGAGCGCAAACCATGGCCCAATGCCACACGCGGTTGCGGGCTGTGCAGGGCGGCGCTGCAGCGTTTGAAATCGTTGGGGCTGAGGCTATGTTTGCCTTGCAATTGCGCCAGCGCTAAAGCCGCTAAGCCTAAGGGGCCAGACACCCATATTTCATCGTGCAATTGGGCGCCACTGCGTTTTAAGGCTTGGTCGACTGGCACTTCACCCATGATTTGTATGCTGATGGTGAGCGGGCCGCGCGTGGTGTCACCACCGATTAGGTCAACGCCAAATGTATCCGCGCAGGCAAACAGGCCGCGCGAGAATTCGCCTAGCCAAGCGTGATCTATGTTAGGCAAGGCGATGGCCAAGGTGGCCCATTTGGGCTGAGCGCCCATGGCCGCCATGTCCGACAAATTAACCGCCAAGGCTTTCCAGCCTAATTGGTAGGGGTCGGCATCGGCAAAAAAATGCGTGCCGGCCACCAGCATGTCGGCCGAGATGGCCAACTCCATGTTGGGGCCAACCTTAATCAGTGCCGCGTCGTCGCCCACGCCAAGCTGGCTGTGCTGCGGCGCGCGGGTGAAATATTGGCTGATGACATCGAACTCGGACACTAGGATACCTTGCGGGCTGATTTGGGGCGAAACGCCGTCACGACGGCCTCGTTGGTAGTCATGTAGGGCGCGCCGATTAAGTCTAGGCAATAGGGTACTGCGGCGAAGATGCCGTGCACGGTTTGCTTGCCTTGCTCGTCTTTTAAGCCGGCTAAGGTTTGCGCGATGGCTTTCGGTTGGCCGGGTAAGTTAATGATGAGGCATTGCTTGCGTATCACCGCCACTTGCCTGGACAGAATAGCCGTGGGCACAAAGTGAAGGCTGATTTGACGCATTTGCTCGCCAAAGCCGGGCATGACCTTATCGGCCACGGCCAAGGTTGCTTCTGGGGTGACGTCACGCAAGGCGGGGCCGGTGCCGCCGGTGGTTAAAACCAAATGGCAGTTTTCTTCATCGACCAATTGGCTTAAGGTGGCTTCAATTTCGGCTTGCTCATCGGCGATCAGGCGCTGCACGAAATGAACCGGGCTGGTGACGGCCGATTCCAGCCAAGTTTGCAAGGACGGTAGGCCTAAATCCGGGTACACGCCCTGGCTGGCACGGTCACTAATGGAAACTAAACCAATTTTAATGAATTCTTTTGTCATCTGTTTGTCAGTAGTTGAGCTTTAAGGTTTAATCATACCATTACCAACATTAAAGGACTTTTTCATGCGCACCCCAGACTCTCAATCAGTGAGCACAGCCGCGGCTAAGCCGGCATTATTAACCAAGCAAAAATTCATGCTGTTTGCGCTATTAAGTGCCGGCACATTGTTGCTTTGCAGTCAGCTTATGGCCGCCGAAGCCAACCCTTATGCAAAAAATTACAAAGCGCAAAATACCAGCCAGCTCAAATCCTTGAGTGCGCAACCGGATACCAAAATGCTCTTGAGCAATCATAAAGAGGATGACAACATCAGCATGCTCGAAGACGGATACGACATGATGGGTTCCACCGGCTTTTCCGGCACCGACGCCCCCGTGGACGGTGCCTTGCAATTTGGTAAAAGTATCAAAGCCGACACGGTATTGGTTTACCGTAAATACGGCTCTGCCAAAACCGGCAGCGCCAAATTCGATTTAATCAAGCAAGCGGCTAAAACCGGAGGTGAGATAGACGAAAAAGACTTGGTGGAAGAGCCGACTGTGTATAACTATTACGCCAGCTACTGGGCTAAGTTGCCCACGCCATTATTGGGTGTGCACGTGATTAAGTTGGTTAAAGTGGCCAGCGATGAAAACGAAAAAGCCCAAGCCGAGCCAGGCTTAAAAATTCTTGCGGTGATTAAAGAGTCGCCGGCCGCTAAAGCCAATATCGTTAAAGGCGACAGCTTATTGAAAATAGGCGATCTAGCGCTTAATAAACCAGACGATTTGTTTGCGGCCGTTAAACGCTATGCCGGTCAAACGGTGGCGATAGAACTGCAACACAATGGTGAGCTAGTGAAGACCAGCGTGGCTTTAAACGCTAGACGCTAGTCTGCGAATAACGATTTAATCCTCAAGTAGATCGAGTTTTTGCGCAAGCCACTTGGTGCTGGTGGCTTGCAATAAAATGGTCAGCAATATCGCCATGAAGGTCACCGCGGCGATCACATCACTGTAAGGCACATCCATACCCACCAGCATGCCGGCTAATGCGCCTGGAATCACCCCAGTTTCGCGCGTCCAACACATGAATAAGCGCTCTTTAAAGGTCCATTTGGCTTTTCGATTGGGCAGGGTGCAAGCGAACACCACCATAGGCCGTGATAAGAAGATGAAGGCTGCGACCACGGCCAACGCACCCCAAAAATACTGCTGCAATAAAGCGAAGTCTACTTGCGAACCGAGCAAGATGAATATGAACATGCGCATCATCAATGAGGTGGTTAAGATGAAATCCTCTAGCTTATTGGCTTCTTCAGTCGGCATTTGAAAGCCAAGCAAGTCTTTATTGCCCAGCACCATACCAAACACAAACACCGCCATGAAGCCGCTGGCATGCAATTGGTCAACGCTGAGGTAAGCGCCGGCTACGGCCGTCAAGGTGACCACTGGAGTGTATTCGGATAAAAAGCTGAGTTTTTCATGGGCGATCAATAAGGCTGCAAAGTAACCAAATACCCCGCCACCGAGTATACCAAGCAAGGATTGTTGCAGTAGGGCCATTAGGCTGGCGCCAACTGAAAACTCGCCGCCGGATAGGGCGATGCCTAACACGGCGAAGGTTAAAATTGCGCCCATGGCATCGTTAAAAGCCGATTCACTCATGACGGTTTGCGCTACCTTTGCTCGCACTTTGACTTGCCTAAACACCGGCACCAAGGTGGCGGGATCAGTGGAAGCAATGACCGCGCCTAACAATAAGGCGAAAATAAAAGGCAGTTGCAGAAAATACTGGGCGGCAACAGCGGTGACCACGGCGCTAATTAATACACCTACGGTGGACATGGACAGCAAGCTGGGCCAAACCGTTTTGAGCACGTTTAAGCGCACGCTGGCGCCACCGTCAAACAGGATGTAGCAAGAGCCAAAAATAAGCATCAGTTGATTTAAGGTGGAGTCCACTTTTACATCGATAACACCAAAGCCACCACCACCTAATAGCATGCCGGCCACTAAGAATAAGACGATATCAGGAATTTTTAATAGACGAGCAAGAAAGCCAGTGGCCGTGCCCACGCCCAAAATCAGGCCGATTAAGAAGAGTATTTCTTTGGCATGCAAAATGCTTGCGGTGTTTTCCATAATGAATTCGCTCTATGGCTTAGCTGAGGTTGGGGTCACCGAGTAATCGTCATTGGCGTCGCTGTTGTCTTGCAACTCTTGGGTGACGTCGCGCAACACTTTAAAAATTTCGCGGCTGCTTTTTGGCGGTTTGCCGGCGGCCAATTCTTTTTGCGCATTGCGCACCAAGGTGCGCAATTGCTGTATGTCAGTCTGCGGGTAGAGGGCGATGAATTCCGATAAGGCATTGGCCTCTTTAATCATGCGATCGCGCCACCGTTCTAGGCCATGGAAATAGGCATTTTCGGCGCTGTGCTTGCCGTCCCATCGGGCTAATTGCTCCAATATGGGGGCGTTGTCGATGTCACGCATGAGTCGGCCTAGGTATTGCTTATGCCGACGGATGGCGCCGTTCGCGGTGATTTTTTTGCTGTCTAACACGGCGGTGAGCACGGCTTCGGGCAAATCCAATTTAAGCAGTTTGTCTTTAGGCAGCTCGGTTAGACGCACGCCTAAGGCTTGCTGGTCATCGGCCTCGGCTTTGAGTTGCGTCTTGCTGATGGGCTCATCAGCATTCAATTTTGAGGCCAGATTGGCGTCGTAGCTAAAATCAGTGCCGCTGTTTGTCTTTTTGGCTTTCATGTTGCGGTATTATAACAGCCTTGCTGGATTGATGCTGTCGGCTTAAGTCGCAGGCGGGCGCCAGCCAGTAGGCTACCAATACGCAGCACAACATTCACTATGGATAGAGCATGGCTAACACAGGTTTTAGTTACAGTTTAGATGAAATCAAGCAGATGTCGCAGGACGTGCTTAAGCTTGCCAAAAAGCAGGGTGCCAGCGCGGCGGAATCAGAAGTCAGCCTGAGCATGGGCCAGAACGTGTCGGTGCGTTTGAACGAAGTGGAAAACATCGAATACAACCGCGATAAAGGCATGTCGATCACGGTCTTTTTTGGCCAACAAAAAGGCCACGCCAGCACCTCCGATTTAAGTCAAGCCGCTTTGCAAGACACCGTGGTGGCGGCATGCAACATCGCCAAGTACACTGCCCAAGACGCCTATTGCGGTTTGGCCGACGCTGATTTGATGGCACAAGCTGTGCCGGACTTGCAATTGCATCACCCATGGGGCATCACCGTCGATGAGGCCATCGCGCTAGCCAAGCGCTGCGAAGCGGCTGCTTTGGCGGTGGATAAACGCATCAGCAACTCGGAAGGCGCTAGCGTGTCGACCGGCGAAGGCTATTTTGCTTACAGCAATAGCCACGGCTTTACCGGCGGCTACCCCAGTTCGCGGCACGGCATCAGTTGCTCGGTGATCGCCGAAGCGGACGACAGCATGCAAAGGGATTATTGGTACAGCACTGCCCGCGCCGCGGATGACTTGCAGGCGGTGGAAGAGATAGGACGCATTGCCGGTGAGCGCACATTGCGTCGCCTGCATTCAAGAAAAATCAGCACTTGCCAAGTGCCGGTGTTGTTTGAAGCACCGCTCGCCAGTGGCTTAATAGGCACGCTGATCAGCGCTATTTCCGGCGGCAGTTTGTACCGCAAATCGTCTTTTCTGTTGGATAGCTTGGGCCAACAGATTGCCAGCCCCTTGCTCAATATAGTGGAGGACCCGCATCTATTAAAAGGCCTGGCCAGCAGCCCCTTTGATAGCGAGGGCGTGAGCACGCAGCCTAGGCAATTGGTCAAAGACGGCGTCTTACAGGGTTATGTCTTGGGCAGTTATTCGGCACGAAAATTAGGCATGAAAAGCACCGGCAATGCCGGCGGTAACCACAACTTATTGGTGCAGTCTGCCCCGCATGATTTTGCTGGCATGCTGCAGCAAATGGGTACCGGCTTGTTGGTAACCGAATTATTGGGCAGTGGCGTGAACCCGGTAACCGGTGATTACTCCAGGGGCGCAGCAGGCTTTTGGGTAGAGAACGGAGTCATTGTGCATGCGGTGGAGGAAATCACCATCGCTAGCAATATGCGCGACATGCTAAAAGGCATAGTCGGCATTGGTTCAGATGTGTTGGTACAGAATTCGAAACAAGTGGGCTCAATACTCATTGAGCGAATGACGGTGGCCTGCGAGTAACAATCTTAGCCGCAAGCCCTGCGGTTTATTCGTCGTCTTTAATGAATTCTTCTGGGACTATGCCGTCTTGCACCAAGCTGGCGCGACGTTGTAGGTAGGCATCTCGGGTGAAGGCGTAAGGATCCAGCGACGCTTCATCTATTAAATCCGTGGCCGTTAAAAGCTCAGCACGTTTGTCTATCAGTTGACCGACGCGCAGTTGGTTGTGCGTGCGCACATCGCCTTTGCGGTGGACGTATGCAATCGGATCGGTGGTGGCCAAATCGAATACCAAGCCGGTGGTGTCACGTATGCTGGATGGGCCTAGTATAGGCAATACCAAATAAGCGCCATCGCCGACACCCCAGTGACCTAAAGTTTGACCAAAGTCTTCTTTGTGTTTAGGCACGTTATCCATGCTCGCCACATCAAAGAAGCCAGCAATACCGACCGTGCTGTTGATAATAAAGCGGCCAGCATCGGTGAAGGCGTGGGCAAATTTAAATTGCAATAAATCGTTGAATACCGTGGTCAGTGACGTCAGGTTTTCATAAAAATTGTTAATGCCTTTGCGTATTGGTGACGGCGTGATGGTTTGGTAAACTGAGGCGACCGGTTTAATTAAGGCTTTATCGGCCACGTCATTGAATTTATAAATGCCGCGGTTCATGCCTTCCAAAGGGTCTTTATTGCCTTGCGTGGCGCAAGCCGATAGCAAAGCCAAGCATGCCACTAAGATTATTTTTTTGCCAAATGCCATCATGTTTGTTTGCATCTTATTCGCCTTTAATCGAGACTTTTTCTCTTCAACATCCGCTTACGTATGATATTGAGGCAGTCGTCTTTTTTATCTGCTGTTACTTTAACCGAGCAGGTCTGGGTTGTCTAGCTTTTTGGCTTTTTTACCACAAGCTTGTTGTATTTTTACCCTTTACTTTTATCATGCAATGGATCTGTTTTTGTAAAGAGCGAGCGCCAAACCGCGCTGTGTAGCATGATCTACAATAGGGGTTGGGTAATCCTCGCCCAGCCTCAAATTAAGCGCTTGCAATCGGTCGGCAGATAGCAGCCATGGTGCGTGAATTTCTTTGTCGTTGCAGGCGGCTAATTCGGGCACATAACGGCGTATAAATTTGCCGGCTGCGTCAAAGCGTTCGCTTTGCGTGGTCGGGTTGAAAATTCTAAACCAAGGCTGGGCATCGCAACCGGTGCTCGCTGCCCATTGCCAACCGCCGTTGTTGGCGCTGAAGTCAAAATCAATTAACTGCTCAGCGAAATAGCGCTCACCCCAACGCCAATCGATGAGTAAGTCTTTGACTAAAAAGCTGGCGGCTATCATGCGTAAGCGGTTGTGCATAAAGCCGCTGCTATTAAGTTGGCGCATGGCTGCATCGACTAAGGGGTAGCCGGTTCGGCCTTCACTCCAGGCGGCAAATAAAGCGGGATCGTTGCTAAAAGCCAGGTGTTCAAATTCGGCTTTGTAGGCGTGGCCGGCAGCCAGTTGCGGTTTGTGGTGCAAGATTTGCACGTAAAATTCTCGCCAAATCAGTTCGCTTAGCCAGGTTTGTGCGCCGGCGTTGTGTTCTTGCATGGCCGTCCTGGCCAAGTGCCTTATAGAAACGGTGCCAAAGCGCAAATGCACCGACAAATAAGACACGCCTTTTACTGCTGGAAAGTTGCGTGCTTCTTGGTAATGCCCCATGCGATTTTTAAAATCCTCAAACAAAGCCAAGCCGCCTTGCATGCCGGTTTTAATGCCCAGTTCACTTAAGTTGGTTGCTGCAAAGCCTAGGCTGGCTAGGCTGGGTAGGGTGCTAGGCTGGCTATTTGGCGCGAGGTTTTTTATTTGGCTTTCGACCGGGTAAGGCTCTAAGTGCCCGTCTTGAATGGTTTTTAGCCAGGCATTTTTATAGGGGGTGAAGACGCCGTAAGGTTTGCCTGTTTGCGTGAGTATCTCGTTTTTTTCAAAAATCACTTGGTCTTTGTAATGGTGAAATGCGCGATTCTCTTCCTGCAAACGCGAGGCCACCTTTGCGTCACGGGCGATGGCGGCAGGTTCGTAGTCGTGGTTGCAGAACACCGCCTCGACTTGCAATTGGCTGGCTAATTTGGGTATTTCATCGCTGGCTAGGCCGTGTAAAACCATTAAGTCGCCACCTTGTTTTTGCAAGGCGGTCTTGAGCTCACTGACGGCCAGCCAAATGAACTCGACGCGGCGATCGGCTTTGTTTTTTAGTCGGTCCAGTATTTCGCTATCAAACACAAACACGCAATAAACCTGACGGGCGGCGCTGAGGGCGTGGTAGAGGGCGGCGTGGTCGTAATCACGCAGGTCGCGTCTAAACCAGACTAGGGCTTTGTCGTATTGTTCGGTGGCCATGCTTATTCGCGGTGATAGGGATGATTGCTAATGACCGAATGCGCTCGGTAAAGTTGCTCGGCCAATAGCACCCGCACCATGGCATGCGGCAGCGTGAGTTTGGACAAAGCCCATAGCCAATCGGCTTTTTGCTTGACGCTGGCATGCAGTCCATCGGCGCCGCCTATGACCAAAGCCACGTCGCGGCCTTGGCTTTGCCAATCACGCAATTTATCGGCCAATTGCAAGGTGCCGACTTCGGCGCCGCGTTCGTCTAGGGCCACGCAATAGTCTTTGCCTACGGCCTCTATGATGCGCTTGGCTTCGATGAGTTGGATGTTTTCAGTGCTGTTGCCGGCGGCGCGTTTCTCCGGCTTGATTTCGATGATGTCTAGGCTTAATTCGCGCGGCATGCGCTTAGCGTATTCCTGGCAAGCGGTTTCTACCCATGCCGGCATCTTGTGACCAACCGAGATGATGCGCAATTTCAATGCTTACAACCCGCTAGTCGCTTGAGGACTAGGCCTCGCCGTGATCGGCTTTGATGTGGCCGCGACGCGTTTCTGCTTCGCCCCAAAGTTGTTCTAGGTTGTAGTAGGCGCGCGTGGTCGGCACCATGATGTGGGCAACGATGTCGTTTAAATCCACTAACACCCATTCGCCTTCTTTTTCGCCTTCGGTACCGCGTATGCCGTAGCCTTTTTCTTTGAGCTTTTCACGGACGTTGTCGGCAATGGCTTTGGCCTGACGGCTGGAGGTGGCACTGGCGACGATCATGTAGCTGGTCATGGAGGTCAGTTTGCGTACGTCCATAACCGTGATGTCAAAGCCCTTGATGTCTTCAATGGCGTCGACGACCGCGAGCTTTAAGCCCTCTAAATAATTGGCGTCGGATTTGTTCGGATCTAATTCTGTTGTCATTAAGCGGCCTGTACGGGAATGGCGTTGCGTTGGGATAAAATGCGGTTTTTATGGTCTACGTAGACCAATTTTGGCGTGAAATTTTCTAACTCTATAGCCTGGTAATTGGCGTAGCTGGCAATGATGACTATGTCATTTGGGGCGGCTTTGTGGGCGGCCGCGCCGTTGACGGAGATGATCCCAGAATCGCGTTCAGCACGAATGGCGTAGGTGCTAAAGCGCTCGCCATTGGTGATGTTGTATATGTGGATTTGTTCGTATTCCTTTATGTCTGCGGCTTCCAGCAAGGTTTCGTCGATGGCACAACTGCCTTCGTATTCGAGTTCACTGTGCGTGACATGCACGCGGTGCAGTTTAGATTTGAGCATGGTTCTTTGCATGCGATTTAACCTAGTTTTAAAAGGGAGTGCATTATAGTCCTTATAAGCCTTTGTTCCAATGGTAAATTCATGCCACAGCGGCAGACCGGCGAAATAGTAGGTTTAAATTTTGAGGCTAAGGTTATCGATAAGTCGGGTCGTGCCTAATTTGGCGGCGGCCAAGACCACTACATCGGTGTCGTCAGCGCTGGCCGCTTGCAAGTTACTGGCCGCGCGTATGGCCACGTAATCGATCTGCCAGCCTTGTCGTTGCAGATTCAATGCGGCAGCTTGCTCTAAGCTTGAAAAATTTGCGCGGCGGCCTTGTTGTTTAATTTGCTCACTAAGGCTCACCAATTCAGCTCGCAGTTGGCTGGCTTGGGCTTTTTCTGCGCTGCTTAAATAGCCGTTGCGCGAACTCATGGCCAAGCCACTGGGCTCGCGCACGGTGTCGGCGGCGAGGATGGTGATGGCTAAATTTAACTGCTTAACCATCTCTCGGATGATGAACAGTTGCTGGTAGTCTTTTTTGCCGAATACCGCCACCTGCGGCTGGACAAGGTTAAACAATTTAAGCACCACGGTGGCGACCCCGGCAAAATGACCAGGGCGGCTGGCGCCGCATAAGTCGTTGGCCACGGCTGGCAATTGCACGGTGATGCTTTGCTTGAGGTCTTGCCCATCAAAGTCGGGGTACATTTCGGCTACGGTTGGGACAAACACGATGTCTGCTCCGGCTGCTTGCAGTTTTTCGCAATCGGCGGCCAAGGTGCGTGGGTAGTTGGCCAAGTCTTCGTTGGCGCCAAACTGCAAGGGATTCACAAAAATACTGACCACGACGCATGTTGCTTGTTGTTTGGCTAGCTTGACTAAGTCCAAGTGGCCGGCATGCAAATTGCCCATGGTAGGCACCAAGGCGACCGAATTCTGCCCCTCAAGCGCACGACGCAACTGGGCTATGCTGTATAGGGTTTGCATCAGTAACTGTGCTCGATGGCCGGGAAGGTTTTCTGTTTGACGGCCAGCACGTAATGGCGAATGGCGCTTTCTATGCTGTTGGTGTCGTTCAAGAAATTTTTAACAAAGCGCGGCACTTTAAAATCACTGGGTGCTTTAGCAGCAACGCCAGTGTAGATGCCCAATAAGTCTTGTATGACTAACACTTGGCCGCCGCAATCCACCCCGGCGCCTATGCCTATGGTAGAGGTGCGTATGCTGGCGCTGATTTTTTTAGCCAAGGCGGCTGGCACCATCTCCAATACGATGAAACTCACGCCGGCTTCGCTCATGGCTTGCGCATCAGCCGTAATTTTGGCAGCGCTTTCATCGGTTTTGCCTTGTATTTTATAGCCACCCAATTGGTTGACCGATTGCGGAGTAAAGCCCAAATGGGCGCAGACCGGGATGCCTCTTTCGACTAAATAGCGAGCGGTTTTCACTCTGCTGCCGCCGCCTTCAATTTTGATGATATGGGCACCGGAGCGAATTAACCATTCGGCATTTTTGTAAGCAGCCTCGTCATCGTGTTCGTAACTGCCCAATGGCATGTCCGCCATGATGACGGTATTCGGTGCGCCAGCGGCCACACTTTTGGTGTGGTAAGTCATGTGGTGCATGCTGACATTGAGGGTGTTTTCCGCGCCTTGCAAGACCATGCCCAAGGAGTCGCCCACTAAAAGTATGTCTACTCCGGCCACTTCCATGAGTTTGGCAAAAGTGGCATCGTAGCAAGTGAGCATGGCGATTTTTTCACCGCTAAGGGCTGACTTTTCCAGTTCGTTTAGTGTCATGCTTGACTGGCCTAGAGATTAATCAAAATTTGGATTAAAGAACTCGCGCTGACCTTTAATCTGCAAAATGCGTGACAGCAATAAATCCAATGCGCCTGGGTTGTTTAAGATGTTGAGTTTTTCGTTGTTAACCATCAGCACCGGCGAGGTGTTGTAGTTATGAAAAAACTCACTGTAGGCATTGGCCAAGCCTTCGATGTAGTCGCGGTGGATTTCCAATTCGTAACTGACGTTGCGCGATTCGATGCGGTCCATCAGGGCGTCCACCGGGGTTTGTAGGTAAATCACCAAATCCGGTTTGGGCGCTTTCAACTGCAGGTGTTGGTAAATTTGGTGGTAAAGCGCGTACTCTTCGTCGTTTAAATTTAAGCGGGCAAAGATCGGGTCTTTGTCTAAAAAGAAGTCGGCGACGATGGGTCTTGCAAACATGTCGCGTTGGTTTAAATCGGCAATTTGATTGGCGCGTTGGAATAAAAAGAATAACTGCGTAGGCAAAGCGTAACGCTGTGGGTCTTGGTAAAAGCGTGGTAAAAATGGATTGGCTTGGGCTTTTTCTGACAAATAATCGACCGGGAACTGATCGGCTAGCATTTTCGCCAGGGTGGTTTTGCCACAGCCTATTGGTCCTTCTATGACGATGTATGGGAATTTGTTAAAAATACTCATGTGAGGTTAACCCTGCCGTTTTATACCCGTAAATGGTTGTTGCGCGATCAATGTTGCTATTTTGCCATGATTTGGGATGGATGCACGCGGGTCTATTTCAAATAATGGCAATAAAACAAAGCCGCGCTGGTGCATGCGCGGATGGGGTAGGGTCAGCGTGCTGTCGTTGATAACCAGGTCATCGTAGAGCAGCAAGTCGCAATCAAGCACGCGTGGTGCGTTGACATAAGGGCGCTGGCGGCCGGCCTCATCTTCGATGGCATGCAACGCCATTAGCAAGGCGTGCGGGCTTAAGCTGGTGCTTACCATTAGCACGGCATTAATGAAATTAGGCGCAGGCATCGCCTCGTGTTCAGGGCAATCGACGGGGGTCGTTTCATACAGGGAGGATAGCTTGATGAGTTGGCATTCTGGCAAGGCGGCAATGGCCAGCGCCGCCGCTTGCACTTGTTGCGCAGGGGCCTCTAAATTGCTGCCCAGTGCGATGTAAGCCTTAGCCATGCTTGAATTGCTCAAAACCTAAGCCGGATTTAGTCGGCGACGTTAGGCGTAGCCGCGGGTTTTTTACGGTTTCTTCTGCGGCGCTTTTTCGGCGCGCTGTCGGCCATTAACATGGCGGTTCGCGCTTCGCCTTCGGCGTTGGCAAAGGCCGTCCACCACTCGCCTAATTCCATGGGCAATTCGCCCGATTCGCAGCGCAGCAATAAGAAGTCGTAACCGGCTCGGTAACGCGGGTGGGTTAATAAGGCGAAAGGCCGCTTGCCGGCGCGTTGTTCGAAGCGCGGTTGCATGGCCCAGATTTCTTTCATGGTGGCCGTGTAGCGGTTGTGTATGGCCAATTTTTCCGCTTGGCTGGCAATCACCTCATTCATGGCTAGGTGCAGGGCCGGCATTAGGTGCTGACCGGATTTTTTATGCAGTTCCCATGCCACTATCATTTCATGCCAGAGCAAGCAGGCGAATAAGAAGCTTGGATTGGCTGATTTGCCAGCTAAGATGCGCTGGTCGGTGTTTTCTAAGGCCATTGTGATGAAACGCTCGCCCATTGCTTGCTCGAGCACCACGTCCAGCATAGGCAGTAAACCGTGATGCAATTGCTGCGCACGCAAGGCTGCTAAGCTTTGCATGGCATGGCCAGAGAGAAACAACTTAAGCATTTCATCAAACAAGCGACTGGGTGGCACATCGGCTAAAGAGTCGGCCATTTTTGCTATCGGCGCTTGCGTTTGCGCTTCAATCTTCAAGCCTAATTTGGCCGATAGTCTTACGGCACGTAACATGCGCACCGGGTCTTCGGCGTAGCGCGTTTCTGGCTTGCCTATCATGCGCAGTATGCCAGCTTTGATGTCGGCGTAGCCGTTGTGGAAATCCAATACCTCTTGGCTAGCTGGGTTGTAATACAAGGCGTTAGCGGTAAAGTCACGGCGTAACGCGTCGTCTACGATGGAGCCAAACACATTGTCACGTATGATGCGACCCGAGTCGCTGACTTTGGCATCGCCCTCGGCTTCCAAGTGACTGCCGCGAAAGGTCGATACCTCTATGGTTTCGTCACCAAATAAGACGTGCACCAACCTAAAGCGCTTGCCGATGAGGCGTGAGCGTCGGAACAGTCGATTGACTTGTTCGGGCGTGGCATTGGTGGCCACGTCAAAGTCTTTGGGCGTGCGATTGAGCAGCAAGTCACGCACGGCGCCACCGACGATGTAGGCTTCAAAGCCGGCTTTGTGCAACCCTTCTGTGGTTTTTAGTGCGGCATTGCTGAGTAAATTGCGGTCTATCTTATGCGTTTTATGGGCAATGCTTAGAGCGCCATGGTGAGGCAGATCGGGCTGCTTATGGGCATTGTTGGCCGTTAATTTTGAGCGCTGGTGGGCTTTGTGTGTCGGGTTAACGGTAGTGCTGGCATGCGCAAGGGATTTAGCGGATTTGCTGTTAAAAATTCGGTCTAGCAGTTTTTTAATCATGGCCTGATTATAGCTTAAAATCAGCCGGCTTTATTTTCCCACATGACGTCGGGCCTGCCGGCTTGTTTGTTAATGCTGCGGCACATGACGAACAATAAATCCGATAATCGGTTCAAGTATTGCAAGGAAATGTCGGTGACTTTTTCGTTTCTATGCAACTCGACCAGCTTACGCTCTGCACGGCGGCAGACCGTGCGAGCCAAGTGGCAGTATGCGGCGGCTTTGCTGCCGCCGGGCAAGATGAATTCTTTGAGTGGCGTTAGGTGCTCGTTTAGGGCGTCAATTTGGTCTTCTAAATCCTTTATGCGCCCTTGTTGTAAGATGACGAAGCCGGGTATGCAAATTTCGCCGCCTACATTGAATAAGTCATGCTGAATTTGCGTGAGCGGACTGACTAGGTTGTCGGGCAACTGCTCGGTGAGCATGATTCCTATGATGGAGTTGAGCTCATCCACGTCACCCATGGCTTCCACGCGCAAGCTGTCTTTGTTGATGCGACTGCCGTCGCCCAAGCCGGTGGTCCCATCGTCGCCGGTACGTGTGTAAATTTTACTTAGTCTGTTCGCCATAATGCGGCTCCTTGCCAGCTTGCATTTGCAATCGTTTATAATGTGTTCATTGTAACTGATGACAACCAAGCCATGAATGCAACTCAACACATTGCTAGCAAAAAAGCTCACGCCAGCGATCCCATAGGCGTGTTTGATTCTGGGGTGGGTGGCATATCTGTCTTGAAGCACATACAAGATTTGCTGCCTAATGAGCAGTTACGCTACTTTGCTGACAGCCGCTACGCTCCTTATGGTAATAAAAGTGTGGCTGAGATTAAGGCGCGCTGTTTTACCCTGGCCGATTTTTTAATTGCCCAAGGTTCTAAAGTGCTGGTGGTGGCATGCAACACGGCTACGGCCGCAGCCATTGATGCCTTGCGCGAACGCTACACGCTGCCGATTATTGGTATGGAGCCAGCCGTGAAACCGGCGGCCGAAGCCAGTCAAAATGGCATCATCGGTATATTGGCTACCGTGGGAACCCTTAAAAGCGCCCAGTTTGCCGCCTTGTTGGAGAGTTATGGTCGTAATGTGGAAGTGGTTACCCAAGCCTGCCCGGGCCTAGTTGAGTGCATAGAGCGCGGTGAAGTGGACAGCCCTGCCACGCGCGACTTGATAAAACAGTTTTGTGCGCCTTTATTGGCCGAAGGAGCCGACACTGTTGTGTTGGGATGCACGCATTACCCGTTCGTACGGACATTGATTAGCGATGTGGTGGGCCCCAAGGTCAGTCTAGTGGACACCGGCGCTGCGGTTGCCAAGCAAGTGAAGAGCCGTTTAATCGAGAGCGGTTTGTTGGCAACGGCCAAGGCCCCTGGGGCTGTGCATTTTTGGACTAACAGTGCGGCGGCGGAAGCGCCTGCAGTGATTACCCGCTTATGGGGACAAGCGGCTGAGGTGAGTGTTTTTTAACTGCGTTTGCCGCTAAGGAGTCCGGCGACTTTTTGCTTAGTGGTGCGCTAGTACTTCACCGGCTTTCAATTGGTATTGCGTGCCGCAGTATGGGCAAGCGACCTGCCCAGTTTTAGCCACGTCCAAAAAAACTCGTGGATGCGACGACCACAATGCCACCTCGCCAGTAGGGCAATGCAGCGGCAAGTCTTTGGCTGAGACGATGATGGGTTTTTGCTTGGTCATGGCGTGGTTTATACCAAGGTTAACCAATCGGTATGCTTGGCCGATTTGCCAGTTACGGCATCAAAATACATTTTTTGCAATTGCTTGGTGATCGGGCCGGCCGTGCCTGTGCCTATGCTACGTCTGTCTAGTTCACGGATAGGCGTCACTTCGGCTGCGGTGCCGGTGAAGAATGCTTCGTCAGCCGAGTAAACTTCATCGCGGGTAATGCGTTTTTCTATCACGCTTAATCCTATCTCTGCAGCCAACTGCAAAATGGTGTCACGAGTGATGCCTTCTAGCGCGCTGGTGAGGTCTGGGGTGTAAAGTTTGCCGTTGCGAATGATGAAGATGTTCTCGCCCGAACCTTCAGCCACAAAACCGTCTACGTCTAACAACAAGGCTTCATCGTAACCGTCTAATGCCGCTTCTTGGTGAGCCAAGATGCTGTTCATGTAGTTGCCGTTGGCTTTGGCTTTACACATGGTGATGTTGACGTGGTGGCGAGAGAAAGACGAAGTTTTAACGCGTATGCCATTGTCCAATGCATCTTGGCCCATGTAGGCGCCCCATTTCCAAGCCGCTACGATCACATGCGTCGATAGGGTTTTAGCTGAAATGCCCATGGCTTCGGCACCGTAAAATGCCATGGGGCGCATGTAGGCCGATTCTAAATTATTTTCTCTGACGGCGGCTTTTTGCGCTTCCATCATTTGCTCTTTGCTGTAAGGCATTTTCATTTGCAAGATGTGCGCGCTGCGAAACAAGCGGTCGGTGTGTTCTTTTAGGCGGAAAATGGCCGTGCCCTTGTCGGTTTTGTAAGCGCGTACGCCTTCAAATACGCCCATACCGTAATGCAAGGTATGGGTTAAAACGTGGGTGGTGGCATCGCGCCAGTTAACCATTTTGCCGTCATACCAAATTACGCCATCGCGGTCTGCCATTGAGGTTGGAATTGCCATGTTGCTGCCTTATAAACGAATTTTGTAAAAGCCTTATTGTAAACTAAAGGCCGTAATTCTTGTCGCATGTTAAAATCAAATTCACTTAAAAACACAGATTTTGCTTAATTTAATTACTACACAAGGGCTCTTCATGCGTCAGTTCATCTTAGTTTTTCTTCTTGCTGTGTTGGCCGCTTGTCAGCCATCTGGCCCTGGCAAACAATTGGTCGCGACCGACATCACGGGCGCCGATTTTGGTCACGAATTAAATTTAACCGATCACCATGGTCAGCCGCGCAGCTTGGCAGAATTTAAAGGCAAAGCGGTGCTGCTGTTTTTTGGCTACACGCATTGCCCGGACGTTTGCCCGACCACCATGATAGACCTCAAGCAAACCATGAAATTATTAGGCCGGCGCGCCGATGAGGTGCAGGTGCTGTTTGTCACCTTGGATCCGGAGCGCGACACGCAAGAAGTTTTAGCGCAATTTGTGCCGTCATTTGATGCACGTTTTATCGGCTTGCGCGGCGACGAGTCGGCGACCAAGTTGGTGCAGGCTAACTTTAAAATTTACGCTAAAAAAGTCGAAGTGAAAGGCAAAAGCACTTACACGCTAGACCACAGTGCAGGCATGTACGTGTTTGATAAAACGGGCAAGATTCGATTGTATGTGGATTACGGTGAAAAACCGGCCGACATTGCCAACGACATTCTGCAGGTGCTTTAAGCGGGCTTTCAGTTTAGTCCCGCTTGTAATTTGGCCTGGCACTTAGCGTCAAACTTTTCCCTATTAATGCTATGCCGTTCGTGGGTGCCGCTGGCAATCAAATCCACGCCGTCGTGCGCTTCTACCGCAAACACCAATTTTCTTCCTTCCACCGCTAACAACTCCACGGTCGCGGTCACCGTCATGCCCACCGGCGTGGCAGCTAAGTGACTGACGTTGATGTGCGTGCCCACGGTTTGTTCTTGAGGGGCATCCAAATGGGGTTTAATGGCTAAGATGCAGGCCCATTCTAAAAAGCCAACTAAGTAGCCGGTGGCAAACACCTCGGGCATGCCTAAAAAGTCAGCTGATTCTGGGTAGATGGCCGGCACGGTTTTCGCTCGGCTCACCACAAAGCTATGTTGGTAACGTAGGCCGACGATTAAGCTGTCTTTCATGCTGAGCTTCCTTTCGCAATGCTTATTTAAGAAAAAGGCCAGCCCGAAGGCCAGCCTATTCTTTATCACCTAATTGGGTCTAAGCGAGCTAACAGTCCGCTTAGGCACGGTATCGCTTACATGTGCAACAAAGGCACAATCAGCAAGGCAACAATGTTGATGATTTTGATCAAAGGGTTAACCGCAGGACCGGCCGTGTCTTTGTATGGGTCGCCAACGGTATCGCCGGTTACAGCCGCTTTGTGGGCTTCTGAACCTTTGCCACCGTGATTGCCATCTTCTATGTATTTTTTGGCGTTATCCCATGCACCGCCACCGGTACACATGGAGATGGCGACAAATAGACCGGTAACGATGGTGCCCATGAGCATGCCACCTAGAGCCACTGGCCCTAATAGCAGACCAACGGCTACCGGAACGGCTACCGGAAGCAAGGATGGAATCATCATTTCTTTAATGGCGGCCGTGGTCAATAAGTCCACCGCTTTGCCGTATTCTGGCTTACCGCTGCCATCCATGATGCCTTTGATGTCGCGGAACTGGCGACGCACTTCTTCCACCACGGCACCAGCTGCGCGGCCAACGGCTTCCATCGCCATGGCAGCAAACAAGAACGGAATCAAGCCGCCTATGAATAAGCCAATAATCACCATAGGATCGCTTAAGTCAAATTTAGCCACCATGCCCGCACCTTCTAACTTGTGCGTGTAGTCGGCGAACAAGACCAATGCAGCCAAACCGGCTGAACCAATGGCATAGCCTTTGGTAACGGCTTTAGTGGTGTTGCCTACCGCATCCAATGGATCGGTCACGTCACGCACGGATTTAGGTAAGCCAGACATTTCGGCAATACCGCCAGCGTTATCGGTGATGGGGCCGTATGCATCCAAGGCCACCACGATACCGGCCATGCTTAACATGGAGGTGGCGGCAATGGCTACGCCGTATAAGCCACCAAGGTAGTGCGAAACAAAAATGGCCAAACAGACAGACAGCACAGGCCATGCCGTGGATTTCATGGAAATACCAATACCGGCAATGATGTTGGTGGCGTGGCCAGTGGTGGACGCTTGAGCAATGTGTTTAACCGGGGCGTAATCGGTACCGGTGTAATACTCAGTAATCCAAACCAAGGCCGCTGTTAGGACTAAGCCTACCGCGCAAGCGCCAAACAGTTGGTTAGCAGAAATCGCCAAATCGCCAGCCATCAAGCCTTCTGGGAACATTTTTGTGGTAACGAAGTAAAACGCCACCAAAGACAAACCGCCTGCTACCGCCAAACCTTTGTATAGCGCTGGCATCACGTTTTTCATGCCGGGAGAGGCTTTAACAAAGAAGCAGCCGATGATGGATGCGACGATGGACACCGCGGCCAACATCAATGGGTAGATGATGCCGTCTTCGCCGGCACCGGTTAACAGCAAGCTGCCTAATACCATGGTGGCAATGAGCGTCACGGCATAGGTTTCAAACAAGTCAGCCGCCATGCCTGCGCAATCGCCCACGTTGTCGCCGACGTTATCGGCAATCACCGCTGGGTTGCGAGGGTCATCTTCTGGAATGCCGGCTTCAACTTTACCCACCAAGTCTGCGCCTACGTCTGCGCCTTTAGTGAAAATGCCGCCACCCAAACGGGCGAAGATGGAAATAAGAGAGGAGCCGAAAGCCAAACCAATTAATGGATTTAAATCCACTGCCTGCTCTACTGGGGTCACAGACAACAAGTAAGCGTAAAAACCGGCTACGCCTAGTAAGCCTAAGCCCACTACCAGCATGCCAGTGATGGCGCCACCCTTGAAGGCTACGTCCAGTGCAGGTGCAATGCCGCCGGTGGCCGCTTGGGCGGTTCTGACGTTGGCTTTGACCGAGACGTTCATGCCGATGAAGCCGCAAGCACCCGATAGCACCGCGCCAATCACAAAGCCGATGGCCGTGGTGGTGCCCAAAAATAAGCCGATTAACACAGCCAATACGATACCAACTACCGTGATGGTTTTGTATTGACGCGCTAAATAAGCGGCTGCGCCTTGTTGAATGGCGGCTGCAATTTCTTGCATGCGGGCATTACCGGCTGGTAGGCCTGAAATCCATTTACTCATTACTAGGCCGTACAGGACTGCTAAGAAAGCAGCGCCTAAGGCGATCATTAGTGAAACTGACATGACTTCTCCCTATCTAAATTTTTATAAATTACGTGAGTATTAAACTGCGTTTAAAACGTTAAAAATAAAACTAGTACGAATTGAGACACCGGGACTGCTTGTTTTGCACCCCATTCAAAGCTATGCAAGTACTGCGATAATCTGCCGCTACGCATGTATCACTACATGTAAATAATTTGTAACAACGGTTCATTATTACACTAATAAGCGCAGGCAACAACCACTTTTGGCTGGCCTGAAAATAGACGGTTTAGTAGGCGTTTTTAAGTGCGAGGAGGCCCGGAAAAAAAACCGGATGATGGCTTTAATTGACTTTGCTGGCTAGCCTAGCTAAGGCATCACCAAGGTCGGTGCCACTCAGTTTTTTTGCCAAACCATCAAGCTCGTTTGCCGCTTGCTGACTCAGCTTTTTAATGGCTTTGGGCTGGGCTTGCGGGCTAGATTTTACTTGCACTTTCACCCGAATTGCAGTAACTTCACACCCTTGCTTTTCTAGCTGAATCAACAAGCTAGGAATGCAAAGTTTGATTTTAGCCGCGACCGCATTATTGCTGGCATACAGGTTTAACTGTTGGTTTTTTATGCTGCTAGCGTGGCTCAACTGGCCTAAGTTTCCCGGGGCAATCGATAACCAGATTTTTTGCGCAGCTAGGGTTTCTTTGCTGTGCGCAGCTAAGCCCTTTAATTCAGGCTGATTGAGCAGTGCATTAAATTGGCGCATGGGTGCCGGTCAGGTAAGTTCGGGTAAATGGAAGTGCGATGAACATCATTTTTATCTCAAATAGTATGGCAAAAGCAAAAACGCTCTCGGTGTTTCAGGTGAGCGCGATTGTGTTGGCCTTGCTGGTGTTGCCGGTGTTGCTAACCTTGCTATTGATTGTGCCACAGGATGCGCCGGCGCAACAGGGGGTGAAATCGTCTAAACTTCGATTTTCTTTCAACATAGGCGACCCACAAAAGCACTTGGATGCCTATGCGGTGCAGATGGGTGAATTGCAAGCGCGCATCATGCGCTTGGATGCGCAAAGCGAACGTTTAGCTAAATTGGCCGGCGAGAAAAAAGCCGCCGCACCCCTCACTAAATCCAATGCCCCCAGTCCGAATGCGCCGGTCAATAAATCGTCAGCTGCCAATCGCGGCGGTCCCTTGGTCTTGAGCAGCCCTTACACCGAGATGGATTTGCAAAAACACATTGCCGAGCTGACTGCCAGAGTCGAGTTCGAAACCGAATACTTAAGCGAATTGGAAGCGACCCTATTGCAACAAAGCATGCTTAAAGGGGTGCTGCCTAATAGAAGCCCAATCCGCGCGGCGTTTAATTCATCCAGCTACGGTTGGCGTATCGATCCGTTTAACGGCAACAAAGCCTTCCATGAAGGTTTGGATTTTTCCGCCAATGCCGGCGCCCCTATCTTTGCCGCAGCCGGCGGCATCGTGTTGGCCGCGGAAACCATGCCCGATTATGGTAAAATCGTCATCGTGTCGCATGGCTCTGGCCTTGAAACCCGCTATGCCCATACTTCCAAAATACTGGTTAAGGTGGGTGAACGGGTTGAAAAGGGTCAAGTGCTGGCGCTGGTTGGCAACACCGGCCGTTCCACTGGGCCGCATTTGCATTATGAAATCAGGTTAAACGGCAATGCCTTGGACCCAAGAAAATACCTGAATGCCAGGAATTAATTTAAGAAAAAACGGCCCTAGGGCACAATACTAAAACCCTCTACATTACTTATTAAGTTATTTATCCTCTAATCGGAAAGCCTCTCACTTCATGATTTCAACGTTGTTTAAAAGAATATTCGGTAGCCGTAACGACAGACTGGTTAAGCAGTATGCGCAAAAAGTACTCAGCATTAATGCCATGGAACCGGCCATGCAAGCTTTGTCTGACGAGGCCTTAAAAGCCAAGACGGAAGAATTTAAGCAACGCCATGCCAATGGTGAAACCCTAGAGCAGTTATTGCCTGAAGCGTTTGCCGTGGTCCGTGAAGCCGGTAAGCGGGTATTGGGCATGCGCCATTTTGACGTGCAGCTGATAGGCGGCATGGTATTGAACGCAGGCAAGATAGGTGAGATGCGCACCGGTGAGGGTAAAACCTTGGTCGCGACTTTGCCGGTGTATCTAAACGCCTTAACCGGTAAAGGCGTGCACGTGGTAACGGTCAACGATTACCTGGCTAAGCGTGATGCCGAGTGGATGGGTAAACTGTATAACTTTTTGGGTTTAAGCATAGGCATTAACTTGTCGCAAATGCCCAACGAGGCTAAACGGGCGGCTTACGCGGCCGACATCACTTACGGCACCAATAACGAATACGGTTTTGACTACTTGCGTGACAACATGGTGCACAGCCGCGAAGAGCGCGTGCAGCGTGGCTTGAGTTATGCCTTGATAGACGAAGTCGATTCCATCCTAATCGACGAGGCGCGTACGCCCCTGATTATTTCTGGCCAAGCCGATGACAGCATTGCCTTGTACGGCCAAATCAACACCGTGGCGGCTAAGCTAATTGCGCAAACCGAAGAAGAGGGCGCGGGCGATTTCTGGGTGGATGAAAAAAACCAAAGCGTCACCCTATCCGAACAAGGCCATGAGCACGCGGAAGCCTTGTTGGCCGAGTCCGGCATGCTGCCTGAGGGATCTAGCCTCTATGAAGCGGCCAACATCACCTTGGTGCATCACCTCTACGCTTCCTTGCGCGCCCGCAATCTTTACCACCGCGATCAACATTACGTGGTGCGCGATGGCGAAGTGACCATCGTCGATGAGATCAATGGCCGTATGATGCCAGGCCGCCGTTGGTCTGACGGTTTGCACCAAGCGGTGGAAGCCAAAGAAGGCGTGGAGATTCAAAAAGAAAACCAAACGCTGGCGTCGATTACTTTCCAAAACTACTTCCGTATGTATGCCAAGTTGTCTGGTATGACCGGCACGGCCGATACCGAGGCTTACGAATTCAATCAAATCTACAACCTAGAAACCGTGGTGATTCCAACCCACCGTCCTATGTTACGTAAAGACAACATGGATAAAGTCTACCGCACGTCCAGAGAAAAATACGCGGCGGTGATTTTAGACATTAAAGACTGCCAAAGCCGCGGTCAGCCGGTATTGGTCGGTACCACCTCTATCGAAAATTCCGAGCTGATTTCCAACTTATTGAACGCCGAAAAACTGGAACACCAAGTGTTGAACGCCAAGCAGCACGAGCGCGAAGCGCACGTGATTGCGCAAGCCGGTCGCCCTGGGGTGATTACCATCGCTACCAACATGGCCGGTCGTGGTACCGACATCGTGTTAGGTGGCAACCCAGAAACCGACATAGAAAAAGTTAAAGCAGACAGCAAGTTGTCCGAGGCACAAAAAACCGCGGCCATAGACAAACTTAAAGCCGAGTGGCAAGCGCGCCACGATGCTGTGCTGGCAGCCGGCGGTTTGCACATTGCCGGTACCGAGCGCCACGAGTCACGTCGTGTCGACAACCAATTGCGCGGCCGTTCGGGTCGTCAAGGCGATAGCGGTTCTAGCCGATTCTATTTGTCCTTGGAAGACCAGTTGCTACGCATTTTTGCATCCGATCGCGTGTCGGCCATCATGGAAAAACTCAATATGCCGGACGGCGAGGCCATAGAGCACCCATGGGTAACGCGTGCCATAGAAAATGCCCAACGCAAGGTAGAGGGCCGTAACTTCGACATCCGTAAACAGTTGCTGGAATACGATGACGTGGCCAACGATCAGCGCAAGGTTATTTACGAGCAACGCAACGAATTGCTGGAAGCGGCCGACGTGGGCGAGACCATATTGGCCATGCGTGAAGACGTCTTAGTCAGCATCATGGCCACTCACATTCCACCTGATAGCGTGGAAGAACTATGGGATGTGCCTAGCTTGGAGCGCGAGTTAAAAGCAGAAACCGGCTTGGGTATCCCCTTGCAAAAAATGCTGGAAGACAACCCAGATTTGCATGAAGAAACCTTGCGTGAGCGCATATTGGATGCGGCCAACAGTGCGTATGCCGCCAAAGAAGACTTGGCCAGTGCCGATATCATGCGGCAATTTGAGCGTTCCGTGATGTTACAAAGCTTGGATAACCATTGGCGTGAGCATCTAGCGGCGCTAGATCATTTGCGCCAAGGCATACACTTGCGTTCTTATGCTCAGAAAAATCCTAAGCAAGAATACAAACGCGAAGCCTTTGAGTTGTTTGAAGGCTTGCTCAATGCGGTGAAAAGCGAGGTCACCAAAGTGACCATGTTGGTGCAGGTCAAAAACGAAGCCGACGTGGAAGCCGTGGAAAAACCACTGGAAGTGGAAAACCTGCAATACCAACACGCCGACTACGACGAGGCTTTAGCTAACCCAGCAGATGACGCACCCATAGGGGAGCAACCGCAAGTGCGCGCAGGCATTAAAGTGGGCCGTAATGACCCGTGCCCATGCGGCTCAGGCAAAAAATTCAAACAATGCCACGGCGTATTGAATTAAGTTAACGGCCATAGCATGACTGACATCTCCGCCAATAACCCACCCGCATCGCCTTGCATAGGCGTGTGTGCCATCGATGAGTCCAACGGATTTTGCCTAGGTTGCTACCGCAGCCTGGATGAAATTAAAGGCTGGTGGGACATGACGGCCGCGCAGCAAAGCGCTTTAGTCAATGAGCTGGCGGATAGGCAAACGCAATTAGCCAATTTTGATGATTAAGCGTTGCGCAAGCAGCGTTTGATCAACACGCACCAAACAAAAAGCCGGCATACTAGCCGGTTTTTTTATTTTAGTAAGTAACGCTTAAGCCTGCACTTTTTGTTGCAGCAATTGCAGGTAATGCACGCCATCCGGCACGGTGTTATCGCGTTGTGCTTGCCAAATAGTCTCGGCCAAGCAATCCATCACATCGTGGTAAGCCAAGTGCGCGTCAGCGTGTTTTTCTCGCAATGCACCGAACAGGGCCTTGATGCCGGCGGGTTGGTCTATGCTAATTTGCTCTATCACCGATAGGTGCAAGCTGATGTGTAAAAACGGATTGGTCACGCCCATTTCTGGGAAATACGCTTGCTGCAAATACTGCTCGGGCGCGTTAAAAATTGCCTGGTATTCCGGGTGCATTTGCAAGACTTCCACGGCGATTTTTTCTAGGTCGGTGAGCACGGCGGCTTGCTTGAATTTGCCCCAAGCATCGAATAAAAACTGCCTGGCTTGGTCGCGGCTGGGGTTGTATAAACTCATGGTTTTCTAGTGGTATTCTTTGGCGTTAAATTCACATAAATCGGCGATGCAGCATTGCGCGCATTTCGGCTTGCGGGCCACGCAAGTGTAGCGGCCGTGCAAGATGAGCAAATGGTGGGCATCCTGCAGGTATGCGGCTGGGATGGTTTTAAGGTATTTCTTCTCCACTTCCAACACGGTTTTACCGGTCGCCAGTTTAATGCGATTGCCCAAGCGAAATAAATGCGTGTCGACGGCGATGGTGGGCATGCCAAATGCGGTATTCAGTATCACGTTAGCGGTTTTGCGGCCGACGCCAGGCAGGCGTTCTAAGGCTGCTCTGGTATTGGGCACTTGCGATTGGTGCTCGTTGATTAAAATTTGGCAGGTGGCCAAGATGTTCTTGGCTTTGGCGTGGTACAAGCCTATGCGGTTGACGTAAGATTCCAAGCCATCTATGCCTAAGGCCAATATACTGGCTGGCGTGTTGGCTACGGCAAACAGCTTGTCCGTGACGATGTTCACGCCTTTGTCGGTGGCTTGCGCCGACAGTATGACCGCGATCAACAATTCAAAGGTGCTGCTGTGTTTGAGTTCGGTGGACGGGTTGGGTATGGCCGCACTTAAGCGCCTAAATATTTCATGGCGTTTTTCGGCATTCATGGCAAATTGACCGGCTTTTTTGAATGCTGGCTTAGCTAGTGGCTGACGACTGACAGCGGACTAGACATGCCGGCGGATTGCTTGGCTGACTTGCGCATTTCTATCCAATTGCGCAAGGCGATTAAGCTGCCCAAACCTAAGAATGCACCTGGTGGCAACACCGCCAGCAAGAAGCCGTGGTAATCGGGAATAACGGTTAGGATGAATTGCTTAGCGCCTGGTCCAAAGGCCAAATCCAAGCCGGAAAACAAGGTGCCTTTGCCTACTATTTCACGCATGGCACCCAATAAACCCAGCACCAATGCCAAGCCCAAGCCCATGGAAAAGCCGTCCACTATGGATGGGCTGGGGGCATTTTTCGCGGCAAACGATTCCACGCGGGCCAAGACGATGCAGTTCACCACTATCAGTGGAATGAATATGCCCAGCACCTTATGCAAGGGGTGGGCAAAGGCATTAATCGACAGGTCGATGACGGTCACTAAGGCGGCGATCACCAGGATGAAAACCGGTACGCGAATTTCACTGGGGATGAAGGTGCGCACGGGTGACACGGCGCCATTAGCCGCTGCCATTACCAATGCGGTTGCCAAGCCTAGGCTTAAGCCATTAACGGCGGTGGTGGTGACCGCTAAGGTAGGGCACAAGCCCAATAATTGCACCACACCGGGGTTTTGTTTCCACAGGCCATTGCTGGCGATTTCTTTATACGAGGTAAGCATGAGGGATCCTAAGCATCAGGGATTAACAGCGAACAGGGTTTGTTTATTTTGCTGGTAAAACTGCAAAGCTTGTTTGACCGCTTTCACCACCGCACGCGGGGTGATGGTGGCGCCCACCATGTAGTCGTATTGGCCACCGTCTTTTTTAACTTGCCATTTTTCTGCGGCAGTTTTTTCTAAGGAATCGTTATCAAACAACTTAATCCAGTTGCCATGCGCGATGTCTATGTAATCGCCCAGACCTGGGGTTTCTTTATGCGCTAACACCCGCACGCCGCTGATGGAACCATCGGCGCGTATGGCGATAAGCAGCTTGATGTCGCCGCTGTAGCCGTCGTGGGCGATGGCTTCAAGGATGACGCCGGCGGTTTGCTGCTGTTGCTTGGCCACGTTGGCTATGCTGGGCAAACGGTTACCCAATAAGGCGTTTGGGGCAATCGTCACTTGGCTGGCTAATAGGTCGTTGTCGTAATTTTCTGCAGGTAAGATTTCTTTAAACAGGCTTAAGCGGGCGGCCTTTTCGCTGGCCTCTATTGGTGCACGTGTGACGTCAAACACCGTAGCCAGCAACAAGGTGCCGATAAAGGCAAAGGCCAGCATGATGGCTGCCGTTCTAAGGGCATTTTTAAATAGGGCGCTTTTTATGTCAGTTAGACGCATCGATTATTTCTCGTGGCCAAACACGCGTGGTTGGGTGAGCGCATCGATCAGTGGCACACACATATTCATGATCAGGACAGAAAAAGCCACGCCATCTGGGTAGCCGCCATAGACCCGAATTAAATAGGTCAAGACGCCCACGCCGGCGGCAAAAACCAATTTGCCTTTGGGCGTGGTGGGGCCACTCACTGGGTCAGTGATGATGAAAAAAGCACACAACAAAGAAGCGCCACTGACGATGTGGAATAACGGATTGGCATAGTGGCTAGGGTCCATCAAGTAGAAGGCGCCGGCTATGCCGCTTAAAGCCACTAAAAAAGCCGTGGGCAAGTGCCAGCTGATAATGCGCTGTTGCAATAAATACAGCCCGCCTAATAAATAGGCGGCCGTGACGATTTCTTGGCCTTGCCCACCAAAATAACCAAAGATAGGTGCTTGGCTAATGCTTGCCACGTCTTTGTTCAGCATCAGTTGGGTTTTTAAGTAGTCCAGTGGGGTGGCCGAGCTGATGGCGTCCACTGTCATGGAGGCCGGCAGGGTTTGCTGGAAGATAAAGCTTAATTGCTCAGACCAGCTTAAGGGTTGGGCGGTAAGTGCTAGTGGCGCTGGCCATTTGGTCATGATCAGTGGAAAGGAAATCAGCAAGACAGCGTAGCCTACCATGGCCGGATTAAAGGGGTTGTAGCCTAAGCCACCATAAAGTTGTTTGGCAATGACAATGGCAAAAAATGTGCCGACCACCACCACCCACCATGGCGCTAAGGCAGGCAGGGATAGCGCCAGCAACCAGGCCGTGACGACGGCGCTGAGGTCCATTAAGTACGGTTGGATGGGGCGTTGACGCAGTTTTAGCAAGGCCGCTTCGGTAATTAAGGCCGTGCTGGTGGCCAACACCAAGGACACCACAATGCCAGCGCCGTAAACATAGGCGTAAGCCGCAATACCTGGTACCAAGGCCAGCAACACTTTAAACATGATGGTGCTAACGGTGGGCGCATTGCTGATGTAAGGTGAACGGTTCATTTTTATCCTTTATCCGGCTCGCTTGTGTTCGACTCGGTGAGCTTGCGGGCTTTCTCCCGAATGGCATCGGTCTGCTTGATTTCCGCTTGCACGCTGGGGCTGACATTTTCCGTGTTTTTAGGCGCTAGCCCGGCTTGGGCCGCCGCCAGTTTAGCGGCTTTGGCACGCTCTATGGCCGCCGCAATCAAGGCTTGTTTATCCGCTGGCGTGGCTTGCGTGTCCGCCTTGCTAGGCGCCGGTTTGCTCGCAGGGGGCTCGGTTGCTGCGGGACTGCTGGCTAATTTTTGCGCTTTAGCACGGGCTATGGCCGCGGCAATGGCGGCTTGCTTGTCTGAGACGGCGCTGTCGCTTGGCGTTGCTGATGGGCTGGCCTCGGCCGCATCGGCAGCAGCAGACGCTTCAGTCTTGTTGGCCGCCGCCCGTTCTGCATGCTTTTGCGCACGTTCTAGTTTTTCGCGCTCTATGCGTGCCAATCTAAAATCATTGCGTTCGCGTGCAAGGTCGGCCGCTTCTTTGGCTTTGTCGGCGGCAATGATTTCGCTTTTGGCGTAGCGGTAATACTGCACCAGCGGAATGGTGCTGGGGCAAACGTAGCTACAGCAACCGCATTCTATGCAGTCAAATAATTTATAATCGCGGGCTTTTTCGAAGTTGTCGGATTTGGCAAACCAGTACAGTTCCTGTGGCTGCAAATTGACCGGGCAGGCATCGGCACAGCGTGAGCAGCGTATGCATGGCATGGCCGGTGGCGGCGCAGGAAACAGATCCGGCTTGGCGGCAATGATGCAATTGGCAGCCTTGGTGATGGGCACATGGCTGCTGGGTAAATCAAAGCCCATCATGGGGCCGCCCATGATGAAATGGCTGGTGTCGTCCTGCGCCCCCCCGGCTGCGGCGATTAAATCGGTCAATGGCGTGCCAAACAGCACCTCAAAGTTTTGCGGGCTAGCGACGTTGCCGGTAACCGTGACAATACGGCTAATGGAAGGCTCACCAAAAGCAAAGTAGCGGTGTATGGCCAACACCGTCGCCACATTGAATACTTGCACGCCTAAATCGGTTGAGCGTTTGTCGCTGGGGATTTCCAGGTCTAGCAGCAAGTGTATGAGTCGACGCGCATCGCCACTTGGGTAGAGCGTCGGCACCACTTTGACCAGTGCTTGGCCCTGTTGGCAGGCTGCTTTCATGGCCTCGCTGGCGGCCGCTTTGTTATCTTCTATGCCTATCAGGCAGGTTTCGGCGCCCAATAAATGCTTGACGATTTCTATGCCGGCAACAATCTCATCGGCGCGCTCGCGCATCAGCATGTCGTCGCAAGTGATGTAAGGTTCGCACTCGGCAGCATTGATAATCAGCGTGTGTATGGGCGCTTGGCTATTGCTACGCAATTTAATGTGGCTAGGAAACGTGGCGCCACCTAAACCGACTATGCCCGATAGCCTTAAGCTGTCGACCAAGGTTTTTTTATCGCTTAGTCGCCAGTTGATGGGCTTTAAGGAGGTCCATTCATCCAAGCCATCGCAGCTTAAGGTGATGCAGGTATCGGGCAGGCCAGATGGGTGCGGTATGACTTGCTCGTCTATAGCGGTCACGGTGCCGGAAGTGGGCGCGTGGATGGCCGCTGAAACGGTGCCTTCGGCTTCCGCCAATAGTTGGCCTTTAAGCACGCGGTCACCGACTTTGACCAATACTTTGGGTAAATGCCCGACGTGTTGTCGCAGGGGCAGCACCAATGTTTTCGGTGTGCCCAGCTTGGCAATTGGCCGTGTGTTGGATTCGGCTTTATGCTCAGGCGGGTGCACGCCACCGTTAAAGGCGTAGACATCGTCATGGCGGCCTAAGCCTGGCAATAAGCGACTGGCTAAATTGAGTATGGCGTTCATGTGGTCTGGGCGTGCATGGGGGTAATGGGAATGATGGGGTATTTCCATTTCCAATTATCCGGTTGTTCGGCTATGGCTTGCATGCTGATGCAATCGACTGGGCAGGGCGCAAGGCAAAGTTCACAGCCGGTGCATTCGGAAGCAATGATGGTGTGCATGTGCTTGGCCGCGCCCAATATGGCATCGACCGGGCAGGCTTGTATGCACAGTGTGCAGCCTATGCAAGTGGCTTCATCGATGAAGGCTACGGATTTGGGTTTGGGTACACCGTGTTCGGCATTTAAAGGCTTGTATTCCACACCCATTAAATCGGCCAGTGCGCGTGCCCCGGCATCGCCGCCTGGTGGGCATTGGTTGATGTCGGCTTCACCGGAGGCGATGGCTGTGGCATAGGGTTTGCAGCCAGGGTAGCCGCATTGGCCGCATTGCGTTTGTGGCAAGATGGCATCTATGCGCGCCACCAATGGGTCGCCATCAACTTTAAACAGCAAGGCGGATATGCCCAAAAGCACCCCCAGTGTCAGGGCCAGGCCAAGCATAATGTATAGAGCAGTTAGCATGCGTATTTAGCGGGTGTTTATCTAGTATTTGTTTAGTATTTGTCTAGGCCGGCAAAGCCCATGAAAGCCAAACTCATTAAGGCTGCCGTGATCATGGCGATGGCCGATCCTTTGAGCGCCATTGGGACATCGGCCGCTTCCAGGCGTTCACGCATGGAAGCAAACAGTATCAACACCAGTGAAAATCCAAGTGCCCCACCTAGACCAAAAAATAAGGACTCAATAAAGCTGTGGCTGGCCTGGGCATTTAATAGGGGTATGCCTAGCACCGCGCAATTGGTGGTGATTAAAGGCAAGAAGATACCCAAGCCCTGGTAGAGTGGGGGGAAGTTTTTTTCCATGACCATCTCGGTCAGTTGCACGACGCCGGCAATCACGACAATGAAGGACAGGGTACGCAGGTATTGCAGGTTATTGGCTTCCAGCAAATAGTAATTGATGCCCCAACTGGTCATGGAGCCTATGCTCAGCACAAAGGCGGTGGCGCCAGCCATGCCTATCGATGCTTCAAGTTTTTTTGACACCCCCATAAAGGGGCATAGGCCCAATATTTTAACCAACACGATGTTGTTAACCAGCACCGTGCCAATCAGGATCATGAGGTAATGATGGAAGTCTGTGGTCATAGTCAGTTTTTGAGTGTGTGGCTAAATTATACTGCGTTTCTATCCAGCTTGATGGTTGAGCCAAGTCAAGCCATGTAATTGGTCAAACTAAAGCAAAAAAGGAGTGCAATATACCCTTAACAAGAGGGATGCCAAAGCACGCTTCATTATACCCATATAAGCGTATTGAATAAACGCACATTGCGCTTAGGGTTAAGGCTGTAAGGCTTATAACTTATGCGCGCATAAATTGTATTTTCAGCAGGCTTTTAAGTTAAAATATAACATTCTGATTAGTTTAGGTTAGCGTATGTTGCAAGCAAGTGCAGTCGCTCAGGGTAGCTTGGTGGCCATCGTCACGCCGATGTTTGAAGACGGCCGTCTAGACATCCCCGCTTTAAACGCATTAATCGAATTTCATATAGCGCAAGGTAGCGATGGCATCGTCATTGTCGGCACCACGGGTGAGTCGCCCACGGTGGATTTTGATGAGCATTGCTTGTTAATCAAAACCGCGGTTGAGCAAGTGCGTGGCCGCGTTATTGTGATTGCCGGCACCGGCGCCAATTCAACCAAGGAAGCCATAGCGCTCACGCAAAAAGCCAAAGAATTGGGCGTGGACGCTTGTTTGTTAGTGGCACCTTATTACAACAAACCCACCCAGGAAGGCTTGTATCAGCACTTCAATGCCATTGCCGATGCGGTTGCTATTCCACAAATTTTATACAACGTCCCCGGTCGGACCGGTTGCGACATCAGCAACGACACGGTTCTACGCTTGGCTCAACACCCTAATATCGTAGGCATCAAAGACGCGACTGGCGGCATAGAGCGCGGCACCGATTTGTTGTTGCGTGCGCCTCAAGACTTTGCGGTGTTAAGCGGTGACGATGCCACGGCCATGAGTTTGATGTTATTGGGTGGCAAAGGCGTG
This sequence comes from Methylophilaceae bacterium, assembly GCA_965601545.1. Classification (GTDB taxonomy): domain Bacteria; phylum Pseudomonadota; class Gammaproteobacteria; order Burkholderiales; family Methylophilaceae; genus Methylotenera. Next base: position 369,092 of record OZ271845.1, read on the forward strand.
ATATCCGTGACGGCCAATGTGGCACCGAAATTGATGCACGATATGTGCGTAGCGGCCATGGCCGGTGACGCAGTCAAAGCGCGAGGCATTAATGCCAAACTGTTCGGCTTACACCAAAAACTGTTTGTGGAAGCTAACCCTATTCCAGTGAAATGGGTGTTGCAAGAAATGGGTTTAATTAAAGCCGGTATACGCTTACCCATGGTGCCTTTATCTGCCGCTTACCATGATGCGTTGCGCGCCGCCTGCAAGCCCGCGCAACTGTTGTAAAATTATTCGCAACGGGTTCAAACGATTTATTTTTAAGGTTAATGAAACAAATGAATATCAAACACAGCGCTCTTTACCTATTGATACTGGCCAGTTTGGCAGCGTGCGATTCCATTCCGTTCATCAATAACACCTCCGATTACAAAGGCGCGGCGCGCTCTCGTCCATTGGAAGTGCCGCCGGATTTAACCGCCAGTCCGGTCAGCGATGCTTACACCATTCCTGGTAGCACCAATTACTCCAGTTACAGCCAAGCGCAAGAGGGTCAAGAAGTCGCCGTGGAAAAAGTGTTGGCCACACCCGATGGCGTGCGCTTGGAGAGGGCCGGTGCGCAACGTTGGTTAGTGGTGAATGCCCCGGCTGAAAAAGTCTGGCCGGTGGTGTTGGAGTTTTGGGCAGACCAAGGCTTTGCCGTGCGCTCAGAAAATGCACAATTGGGCGTGATGGAGACCGAGTGGTTGGATGCCGAGTCCATCAAAAAGGATGAAAAAGCCGGTTTAGCTGACCGTTTTGACAAGATGTTGGATAAGTTATCCGGTTACGCCGATAAGAAAAAATTCCGCACACGTTTAGATAGAGGCGAGGAGCCTAACACCACTGAGATATACATGACGCATCGCTCGGTTTCTAGTGCACCCGATGACGGTAAAAACCGCATTAAAACCCAGTTAGGCGAAATCGATACCGGCTATAAATTAGATAGCAAAACACCGGTAGCCGAAGACGCTAGGGAAGCCGAATACGATGCCGAATTACTGCGTCGACTCATGGTTAAATTGGGCGTAGAAGAGCAAAAATCCAAAACCATCATGGCGCAAGGCGTGACTGTAAAACGCGCTGATGTTAGAAAAGAGGCCGATGGCAGCGCCAGTTTAATCCTAAACGACACCTTTGATCGTGCATGGCGCCGTGTCGGCTTGGCCTTAGATCGCGTGGGTTTTGTGATTGAAGATAAAGACCGTTCTAGTGGCTTATTCTTTGTTCGCTATGCCGATGTGGACATAGACGATGCGCCTAAGAAAAAGAAAGGTTTGTTGGATACCTTGAAATTCTGGGGCAACGACGACAAAAAAGAAGCCACGGCTGCTGCGCCTAAAGAAGATAAAAGCATGATAGAAAAATTGAAGTTTTGGGGCACGGACGACAAAGCAAAAGTGAACCCAGAAAAACAATACCGCATTAAAGTGGCGGACGGCGACAAGGATAACAGCGTGGTGACGGTGGTGGATAAAGACGGAGCACGCGTTGCCACAACCACGGCCAATCGCATTGTGGCCTTGATGTACGAGCAATTAAAATAAGCCTTCAAGCTCCCTATTCTCTATGCGCTTTGCCTCATTAGGCAGTGGCAGTGCCGGCAATGCCTTGGTGGTGCAGGCTGGCAGCACCAGTCTAATGCTGGATTGCGGCTTTAGTATAAAAGAAACGCTGGCTAGGTTGGCCAGGGTGCAGCTAGAGCCCAGTCAAATTAATGGCATCGTTATTACCCATGAGCACGATGATCACGCCGGCGGCGCCTTTAAGTTTGCCGCCAAATTCAACATCCCCGTCTGGCTAAGTTACGGCACCCTGAAAATGGTAGACCGCTACATGCCCAATCAGCATAGCTTGGATTTGCATGTGGTGGATAGTCACCTTGCATTTGCCATTCAAGGCATAGAAGTCCAGCCATACCCAGTGCCGCATGATGCGCGTGAACCCATACAATGCGTTTTTTCTGATGGCGATAAGCGCTTAGGTGTGCTGACCGATGTGGGCAGAAGTACGCCGCACATAGAGCAAACCTTAAGTGCTTGCGATGCCTTGGTCTTGGAGTGCAATCACGATGCGGCCATGCTAAAAGTCGGGCCTTACAGTCGTTCGCTTAAAGAGCGCGTGGGTGGCGATTTAGGCCATTTGGAAAATTTAGCCTCGGCGAATATATTGGCTAAATTGGATAACAGTCGATTGCGACATATTGTTGCGGCGCATTTGAGTGCAAAGAACAATACCCCGGAACTGGCCAAGCAAGCTCTGGCGGGGGTGTTAAATTGTCAAACGGATTGGGTGGCGGTGGCTGATCAGGCGCTGGGTTTGGACTGGCGTGAAATAGCCTAAGAGGGTGCGATGGAAATAAAAAAGCCGACTAAAGTCGGCTTTTTTATTGCGTGCAAAGAGCTAATTACTTAGCAGCTTCAGCAGGAGCAGCTGCAGGAGCAGCAGCGTCAGCAGCAGGAGCGGCTTCAGCAGGAGCAGCAGCGTCAGCAGCAGGAGCTTCAACAGCAGCAGGAGCTTCAACAGGAGCTTCAGCAGCTTTTTCGCCACAAGCAGTAACAGCAAGAGCTAATAATGCAGCAAGTAGAATAGAACGTGTCATTTTATTTCCTTAAGGTTTACAACGGGTTAAAAAAGCTTTTTCGATAGAAGCTGAAAAGTTTTATCTAATAAGCAATACCGAGTGAGGCAAATTTTACCAGCAATTATAAAAAAAACCAGTATTTTTCCGCAGATAAAGGCGGATATTTGCAAAAAGTTTAATTTTTTACAATTTTTTTACAAATTATTAGGGCTTTTTGCTGATTTTATAAAGCATAAGCTGTGCCACTATTCATTTATTAGTCAACTGGATTAATCCGATAAATGCAGGTAGCCAGCTAAATACCATGCGTAAAATAGCGCATTCAATTCGTCATTATTTAAGTGGCTTGCTAAGTCGGTTGCGCTTAGTTGCCGGTAATCGGCTAATTCTTTTAGAGTGGCTGCGGCCTCACTGGTAGACGTGGTCATTTCGCCGTTTAGGTAAAAACGCCCGCCTTCAAATAGCATTAGACTTTTTAAATCCAAGCTCAGTCCACGACTGCTCGCTTGTTTAAGGAATGCAGCCTGGCTTATTTTTTTATTGGTGTCGAATACCACGTGGCTTTTAGGTTCGGACAAATAGTGCCCTAGAAACTCGGCCACCGTGCCGTTTGACCATTGTATGCTTTGCAATTGCGCACTAACCGTAGCCACCATGTTGGCGCTGATTTCTGCCGGGTGCGCCTGCAAGCTTAAGTCGGCATCTTGGTATAAACCTGACAGTGGAATGGACTCTTGGTTAATTTTATCCTGCATAAAACCCAAAAATTCACTGGCCAATTCTTGGTTTTTTGGCGTGCGAAAGCCAATCGAATAGGTCATGCAATCTTGATCGCCATCGGACACGGCGATACCCCAGTGGGCTAAATGCGGTGGCAAGTAGAGCATGTCGCCGGCTTCTAAAAGCCACTCTTGCTTGGTTTCGAAATTTTTTAATATACGAAGCGGCGCTCCCTCCACCAAGCTTAAATCGCTTTGTTCACTGATGCGCCACAAGCGCTTGCCCTGGCCTTGCAATAAAAACACATCGTAACTGTCAAAATGCGGGCCTACGCCGCCACCGTGCGGGGCATAGCTGACCATCAGGTCATCGAGTCTGGCGTACGGAATAAAGGAAAATTGCTGCAATAGCGCGCTGGCTTCCGGCAAAAAATGGTTAACGCTTTGCACCAGCAAGGTCCAATTGTGTTCGGCTGTGGGCGAGTGGGGCAAGGCCGCGAAATCATCTTCAGTGAAGGGGCCATGCTGCGCGTGCCAAACCCCTTTTTTGTATTCGACGATGCGCGATTGCACGTCCTCCTCGCAAGCCAATCCGGCCAGTTCTTCTGCACTGAGTAGGCCCTTAAAGTTAGGGATGGCGGCCTTAATCAGCAAGGGTTTTTTTTGCCAATACTGGTCTAAAAATTCACTGGGCGTCAGTTGGTTTAATAATGCTAATGGCTGATTCATGGCGATATTTTAATCGTATTTGCCTTTTATGTTGCGCTAAGCTAAATAATAAAGCTTGGCCATTTTGCTGTTAGCCGCTTACTTACATTGCCGGCAGAATAAAGTAAAATTGCAGCATGACTCCATACTCACTGCTTAGACCCTTATTGTTTCAGCTTGATGCTGAATTGGCCCACGACCTAAGCTTGGCCAGCTTGCGCCTAGCCGAACGCTTAGCCTTGCTGAAACTCTATCCTGCCGCGCCGACTTGCCAACCGCGCCGCGTGATGGGCATAGACTTTCCAAATCCAGTTGGGCTAGCAGCAGGCTTAGACAAAAATGCCCGCGTCATCGATGGCATGGCGGCATTGGGTTTTGGCTTCATTGAAGTGGGCACGGTCACGCCCTTGCCTCAGCCTGGTAACCCCAAGCCACGCTTGTTCCGTTTGCCGGAAGTGCAAGGCATCGTCAACCGCTTTGGTTTTAATAATCTGGGTGTGGATCAATTGCTGCGCAACGTTGAGGCAGCCAAATACCGCGGAGTGCTGGGTATTAACATAGGGAAAAACTTTGCCACGCCTATGGAAAACGCCGTGGACGATTATTTAATTTGCCTCAGAAAAGTTTACCCGCACGCCAGTTACGTGACGGTCAATATTTCATCGCCCAACACTAAGAATTTACGCGCCCTGCAAGAAAAAGAGGCTTTATCTTCTTTGCTGCAGAGCCTCAAGCAAGAACAAGCTAAGCTCGCGGATAGGCACGGCAAATACGTGCCCGTGGTGTTGAAAATTGCACCGGATTTAAGCTTGGAGCAAATACATGAAATTGCCGATTTATTGATGGCACACAAAATAGACGGCGTGATTGCCAGCAACACCACCTTATCGCGTGATGCGGTGCAAGGCCTCAAGCATGCTGATCAGGCCGGCGGTTTATCCGGCGCCCCGGTCAGGGAAAAGTCCACCTGGGTAATACGTGAGCTGGCGCAACGCTTGCAAGGTAGTTTACCCATCGTAGGCGTGGGGGGTATTTCAAGTGGCGACGATGCCTTAGAGAAAATGGCTGCCGGTGCCGATTTGGTGCAGCTATACAGCGGCTTAATTTACCAAGGGCCAGGCTTGGTGCATGACGTCTGCCGCAAACTGGCTTAAGCCTTTTCTAGCATGGCTGCTTTAGCGCTGCTTTATTCCTACCGACGCTGCCCTTATGCCATGCGTGCGCGCATGGCTTTAAGCTATGCCGGTATTGCTTACCAATTACACGATATTTCCCTCAAAGACAAACCAGCCGGCTTGTTGGCCGTCTCGCCCAAAGGCACGGTGCCGGTGCTGGTCTTGCCTGATGGACGGGTGTTGGAACAAAGTTTGGACATCATGCATTGGGCCTTGCAGCAGCATGACCCATCCCGCTGGTTAGACATTGATCGTGATAACAGTCAGGCACTGATCAGCGAAAACGACGGGGCGTTTAAGCAGGCTTTGGATAAGTATAAATACGCCAGCCGCTTTCCTGAGCAATCGGCAGCAAGCTATCGTAGCCAAGCGGAAGTCTTTTTGTGTAAATTAGAACAAGCACTGCAAGAGCGGCCTTTTTTAAGTGGCGCGCACTTGAGTCTGACCGACGTGGCCATTTTCCCGTTTATTAGGCAGTTTGCTGCCGTGGACGCCAATTGGTTTGCCCAGGCAGCTTATCCCAAATTACAAGCTTGGTTGCAAGCTAGGCTTGAATCAAGCTTGTTTCTAGGGGTGATGTCTAAGGCTTAACTGGCGGTGGCCATGGAGGCAGGCGCGCCTGCTTGGTCGTGGCTAAACACCAGGCGCACTTGCTCATGCTCGTCTATGTCTACGTGCACCGAGCCACCGTTAGCCAATTGACCAAACAGCAATTCATCAGCCAAGGCTTTGCGTATGGTGTCTTGGATTAATCGGGCCATAGGCCTTGCGCCCATTAAGGGGTCAAAGCCTTTTTTACCCAAGTAGGCTTTTAGCGCATCACTGAAAGTAGCCTCGACTTTTTTGTCGTGCAATTGGTCTTCCAGTTGAATCAAGAATTTATCCACCACGCGAATAATGATGTCTTGCGACAAGGGCGCAAAGGACACCGTGGCATCCAAGCGGTTGCGGAATTCCGGCGAGAATAAACGCTTGATGTCGGCCTGCTCATCGCCTGCTTGCTTGGCGCTGGTGAAGCCCATATTGGTTTTGGATAGGTTCTCGGCACCGGCGTTGGTGGTCATGATGATGGTGGCGTTTCTAAAGTCGGCTTTGCGACCGTTGTTGTCGGTCAAGGTGCCGTGGTCCATCACCTGTAACAGCACATTAAAAATATCCGGATGGGCTTTCTCAATTTCGTCTAGCAATATCACGCAGTAGGGGTGTTTGTTGACCGCTTCGGTCATCAAGCCACCTTGTTCAAAGCCTACGTAACCAGGAGGCGCGCCTATGAGGCGTGAAACGGCATGGCGCTCCATGTATTCACTCATGTCAAAGCGTATCAATTCTATGCCCATGATGTAGGCCAATTGCTTGGCCACTTCGGTTTTGCCGACACCGGTGGGGCCGCTGAACAAGAAGTTGCCTATGGGTTTATTGGTTTGACCTAAGCCGCTGCGCGCCATTTTAACGGCTGAACTTAATACCTCTATGGCTTTATCTTGACCAAACACCACGGCTTTCAAATCGCGCTCTAAGGTCTTGAGTGCGCTGCGGTCATCGCTGGAAATGTTCTTGGGCGGAATGCGCGCAATTTTCGCGATGATGTCTTCTATTTCTTTGTTGCCTATGACTTTCTTTTGCTTGGATTTAGGCAACACGCGCTGGGCCGCACCGGCTTCATCGATCACGTCTATGGCTTTGTCCGGTAAATGGCGGTCGTTGATGTATTTGGCCGACAATTCGGCTGCCGTGGTCAAGGCGCTGCTGGCGTACTTAACTTTATGGTGCGCCTCAAAGCGGGATTTTAAGCCTTTTAAAATTTCTATGGTTTCGGCGACGCTGGGTTCAGCCACGTCAATTTTTTGGAAGCGACGGGTGAGTGCGTGGTCTTTCTCAAACACGCCACGGTACTCTTGGTAAGTGGTGGCGCCTATGCATTTTAAGGTGCCGTTGGATAAAGCCGGTTTCAATAAATTGCTGGCGTCCATGCTGCCACCGCTGGCAGCACCGGCGCCTATAAGCGTGTGGATTTCATCTATAAATAATATCGCCTCTGGGTTTTCGGCCAATTGTTTCATCACTGCTTTTAGGCGTTGTTCAAAGTCACCGCGGTATTTGGTGCCAGCTAATAAGGCGCCCATGTCTAGGGAGTAGACGGTGGCATTGGCTAACACGTCGGGGATGTCTTTTTCCACGATGCGGCGCGCCAAGCCTTCGGCGATGGCGGTTTTGCCAACACCGGCTTCGCCCACTAGCAAGGGGTTGTTTTTGCGGCGACGGCAAAGGGTTTGCACCACTCTTTCCAATTCCGGACCACGGCCTATCAGCGGGTCAATTTTACCGGCCGCCACTTGCGCATTTAGGTTTTGCGCGTAGTTGTCTAAGGCGCCATTAGGCGTGGCTTCAGCTTCCGTCTCTTGCTCGGCACTTTCGGTTTTGGCCGTCTCGGCCACTTTTGATACGCCGTGCGAAATGAAATTGACCACGTCTAAACGGGTCACACCTTGTTGCTGCAAGAAAAACACCGCGTGCGATTCTTTTTCCCCAAAGATCGCCACCAATACATTGGCGCCGGTCACTTCTTTTTTGCCCGACGATTGCACGTGCAACATGGCACGTTGGATGACGCGCTGAAAGCCTAAGGTGGGTTGGGTGTCGACTTCTTCTTCGCCATTCACTGTGGGCGTGTGCTCTTCTATGTATTGATTGAGTTCGCCACGCAGAATTTCCAATTTGGCCCCGCACGCACGCATCACGTCGGCTGCGGTTGGGTTGTCTATCATGGCCAGCAGCAAGTGCTCGACGGTAATCAGCTCATGACGCTTTTGCCTAGCGTCCATAAACGCCATGTGTAGGCTAACTTCTAGTTCTTGAGCAATCATCGGGTGTCCTAGCTTTATTTAATAAAATTCAAATTGGGGTTTAGACCGGTTCAATAGTGCATTGCAATGGGTGTTGCGCTTGTTTGGCAGCCTGTTGCACCTGATGCATTTTTGTTTCGGCGATGTCTTGGGGGTATAAACCACAAACGCCAACGCCTTCAGTGTGTACTTGGAGCATGATTTTCGTTGCTTGTTCACGACTTTTGTTAAAAAACTGCGTGATGCAATCCACAACAAACTCCATGGGCGTGTAATCGTCATTTAAAAGCAACACCTTATACAGGGGAGGCAGTTTGGTTTTGGCCGGCTTGGTTTTAATCGCCGTGTTATTTGCGTGTTGCGTCATAGGGTTTTATTTTGGCCTAAGCGCTAAAAAATTCAAGTCAAATTTAAGCGCTGACCACTTTAATTTGAGCCGACGTGGCGGGCAAGATTAAGGGAAGATTTTAACGCTTTTAACGATGCGATCTTGCGTTTGCACGATCTCTAAGACGTGTTTGCCGACCTTGAAACTGGTATTGGATTCAGGGATGTCTTCAAAATGCTCTATGATCAAGCCATTAAGCGTACGTGGGCCGTCCAGTGGGAAGTCTAGATGCAGTTTTTTGTTTAGCTCACGTAAGGTGCTGCTGCCGTCTACCAGCCAACTGCCATCGGCCTCTTTTTTGAAGCCACCTAATCGGGATGGCGATTGTGTGGTGAAGTCGCCTATCATTTCTTCGAGTATGTCCTCTAAGGTGATCAAGCCTTTGAATTCACCGTATTCGTCCACAACCAATGCTACCCGTTGTTTGTTTTCTTGAAACTGCTGAATTTGCGTGTACAGCGGTGTGCCGGAAGGAATGAAGTAGGGCTCGCTGATGGCTTCCATCAACGCCGCTTTATCCAGCGTTTCGTCTTCGCTGTGGGCGCGTAACTGCGACATGATTTTGCGCAGGTGCAAGATGCCTATCATTTCCTCGTGCTCGCCTTGGTGCACGGGTAAGCGGGTATGTTGGCTGTTGGCAATTTTTTCCAAAATCGCTTCCATGGGTTCGTCTAAATCTATTGCCTCAACCAAAGTGTGGGCTGTCATCACGTCGTCAACCGTGATGCTTTCTAACTCAAACAAATTTAACAATATGGATTGGTGTTTCTTGGGCATAAAGTGCCCGGCGTCGGTAACGATGCTGCGTAATTCATCCATGGTTAAGGATTGCGTGCTTTCTTCGAAATTGACGCGGATTTTTAGCAGGCGTAATAATGCCCCAACAAACAAATTGATGAACCACACCATCGGGTACAAGACTTTTAGGAGTGGGTAGAGCAAGTAGCTGCAGAATATGCCCAATTTTTCTGGGTAAGCGGCAGCGATGACTTTAGGTGAAATTTCGCTAAAGACTAAAATAGCAAAGGTCACGGCCAAGGTCCCGGCCATTAACACCCATTCGCCCTCACCAAATAACTCGACGATGATGACCGTGACTAAGGTGGCAGAGGCGGCATTGGCGAAGTTATTGCATAGCAAAATAACGCCTAACAGTTTGTCGGTTTTAGCCAGCAGTTTGCTGGCTAGGCGTGCGCCTCGGTGACCTTGTTTGACCAGATGCCGCAAGCGATAACGATTGAGCGACATCAAGCTGGTTTCGGCTATAGAAAAAAAGCCGGAAATAACCAGCAGTAGGATTAAGATGCCTAACTGCCAAGAAATAGGGATATTGTCCAATGCGTCTTAGTCGGAGATGAAGTTATGGTCAGTGTATACGGGGAAGCGACCAATAATCAAGTGCGACTAGAATGGCGCACTTGATGGACTCGGTCTAAGGTTGAATTTAGGCAAAATCGGACGGGTGAGGCTCAGCCACGTCGGTTTTTTTGCCGGCCTTGCTGGCATCTTCTTTCTTCTCTACGTCGCCGATTAAGTTGGCGCGGCTCACGCCTAACCACATGGCAATCGGGCAAGCCACCAGCACGGACGAATAGATGCCGAATAAAATGCCGATGGTGAGGGCCAGGGCAAAGTTGTGCAGCACTTCACCGCCAAACAGCAACATGGAGCCGACCATGGTTTGCGTCATGGTGTGGGTGATGATGGTGCGTGACATGGTGCGGGTAATGGCGTTGTCTATGACTTGCACCACGCTGGCTTTACGCATCTTGCGGAAGTTTTCCCGTACGCGGTCAAATACCACCACGGATTCGTTCACCGAGTAACCCAACACGGCCAAAATAGCGGCCAGCACGGTCAGATTGAATTCCCATTGGAAGAAGGCGAAAAAGCCTAAGATGATCACCACGTCGTGCATGTTGGCGATGATCGCTGCCACGGCGAAACGCCATTCAAACCGTAACCACAAGTACAAGACGATGCCTAAGCTGACAAAGAATAGGGCTAGTCCGCCGTTTTCATAGAGCTCGTCGCCCACTTGCGCGCCCACTGATTCCACGCGGCGCACTTCTGCTTTTGGATCGGCGGTTACCAGAGCGGTTTTAACTTGTTCCGACAATTGCGACACCGACACGCCGGCTTTAACCGGCAAGCGGATTAACACATCGTGACTGGAACCAAAGTTTTGCACGGTGGCTTCTTTGAGGCCTATGCTATCGACCGCTTTGCGCACGCTTTCTAAGTTGGCAGCTTGTGGGTAGTTGACTTCCATGATGGTGCCGCCGGTGAAGTCCACGCCAAAATTTAAACCGCGTGTGGCTAAAAACACCACGGCTAGCACGAACGTAATCAAGGAGATGGCTGTCGTTAAACGGCCGTAGCTCATGAAGGGAATGTCGTTCTTGATTCTAAATAATTCCATAATTTTTTACTCTAAAAAATTGAAGCTAAGGCCTTAAGCTCGGAAAATTTGGCCTATGGATAATTGGCTTAATTTGCGGCGGTAACCATACATGAAGTTGACCATAGCACGAGACACCAATACCGCACTGAACATCGAGGTTAGGATGCCTAACACGTGCACCACGGCAAAGCCTTTAATCGGGCCGGTACCAAACATGAACAAGGCCAAACCGGCAATCAAGGTGGTGACGTTGGAGTCCAGGATGGTGTCCCAGGCGCGATCGTAACCAGCGTGTATGCTGGCTTGCGGCGTGTTGCCGTTACGCAATTCTTCACGCACCCGTTCGTTGATCAGCACGTTGGCGTCAATCGCCATACCCAATGCCAGGGCAATCGCTGCCAAGCCAGGCAAGGTGAGCGTGGCTTGCAACATAGATAGTATGGCCACCAATAGCAGTAAGTTAATTGCTAGCGCGGCCACCGATACGGCACCAAAGGCCATGTAGTAGACCATCATCATGACGGCAATCGCAGCAAAGCCCCAAAGGGTAGAGTGGATGCCGCGGTTGATGTTGTCTTGACCCATGCTAGGCCCAACTGTGCGCTCTTCTATGATGTCCATAGGCGCAGCCAAGGCACCGGCACGGAGCAGCAACGAAATGTCGGTGGCTTCTTGGGTATTGGCCATGCCGGAGATTTGCACGCGACCGCCGCCAATTTCTTCATTGATGGTGGGCGCCGTGATGACTTCGGTGCTGCCTTTTTCTATCAACAAAATGGCCAAGCGTTTGCCCACATTTTCCCGCGTCACTTGCTGGAAGATTCGGGCGCCACGGGCATCCAGGGTCACGTTTACGGTGTTTCTGCCTGATTGGCTGTCCACGCCTGGGCCAGCATCGGTAATGTAATCGCCGGTTAATGCCACGTTCTTTTTAACCAAGACCGGTTGACCGTCGCGGTCTTTAAACACGTCGTCACCAAGCGGAGCTTGGCCTTTGGCGGCTTTTTCTAAGGTGGCTGCGTCGGTTTTGTCTTCGTCCACTAGGCGTATTTCCAAGGTGGCGGTGCGGCCCAATATGTCTTTGGCTTTCGCCGTGTCTTGCACACCAGGCAATTGCACCACCACGCGGTCGGCACCTTGTTGTTGAATAATGGGCTCAGCAACGCCTAACTCGTTAATTCGATTGTGCAGGGTTTGGATGTTTTGCTTGATAGCGAAATCTTGTATGCGTTTTTGCTCAACCAAATTAAGCGAGGCTTTTAACACGCGCTCGCTACCATTAGACGATTCCGTTAAGGTCAGGTTGGGGTACTCTTTGCTTATGATGGCTTTGGCTTTAAGCAACTCGGCTTCGTCGTTGAAGTTGATTTGCACCGTCTCACCCTCACGGCTAACGCCCACGTAAGAGATGCGCTCTTTGCGTAAGGCAATGCGGAAATCGCCGACAAAACGCTCGGCGGCCTTGCTTAATGCCGCTTTCATGTCCACTTGCAATAAGAAGTGCACGCCACCGCGTAAGTCCAAACCCAAGTACATCGGTTTGGCGCCGACGCTGCGTAGCCAATCCGGTGAACGCGAAAGCAGATTAAGCGCCACGGTGTAATCGCTGCCTAATCTGGCCTGCAATACGTCTTTAGCGCGGATTTGTGTATCGGTATTGGCGAAGCGAGCCTTAACCCCACGCGCGTCCAAGTAGACGCCATCGTAGGCGATGTTTTCTTGCTTAAACACGCTTTCCACTTGACCCAGCAGCGCCGAATCCAACTTGGTGCTGCTTTTGGCCGGGGTGATTTGTACCGCAGGCGATTCACCGAAAAAATTGGGAACGGTATAAATCAAGCCTATCAATATAACGATGGCAACGAAAACATTTTTCCACAGTGGATAGCGATTCATAGTCTGGCTCTAGTCGGTAAGGGGTTGGGGTCTAGCGGCTTAATTTACAGGCTCTTAATGGTGCCTTTAGGTAGGGCGCTTTGCACGGCTTGTTTTTGTACGGTAATTTCCGTGTTAGGGGCAATCTCAACGCTAACAAAGGCTTCGCTCACTTTGCTGATTTTGCCCACAATGCCACCGCTGGTGATGACTTCGTCTCCTTTTTGCAAGGCAGCTATCATGGCGCGCTGCTCTTTAGCGGCTTTCATTTGCGGACGGATTATCATGAAGAAAAATAAAACAAAAATGACAACAAGTGGCAAAAAGCTCATTAATTCGTTGCTGCCAGTAGCGCCTGCTGCGTATGCATTGGAAATAAACACGTTCATTACCTCATTGATAAATTGCTAGGGTTAGTAAAAATAAGCTGTTGATTTTAACACAGACTGCCGCTAATTGCTGGTATGGCGTCTTAGGATAAGCTTGCGCGTTTGGCGGCAAAATCTCGCTTAAACGCCTCAAATTCGCCAGCTTCTATGGCGCTGCGCATGCCGGCCATCAAGACTTGGTAGTAGTGCAAATTGTGTATGGTGTTTAAGCGTGAGCCTAAAATTTCCCCCACTTTGTGTAAGTGGTGCAAATAAGCTCGGCTAAAATTTTGGCAGGTGTAACAGGCGCAATCGGCATCCAGGGCTTGGGTGTCGCTTTTGTAGCCGGCATTTTTAATTTTAATGTCGCCGTATTGGGTGAATAGCCAACCGTTACGGGCGTTGCGAGTAGGCATAACGCAGTCAAACATGTCTATGCCTTGGCTGACTGCCGCCACCAAGTCTTCTGGTGTGCCAACGCCCATCAAGTAGCGTGGTTTGTTAGCCGGCATTTTTGGCGCGGTGTGCGCCAAGATACGCAACATGTCTTCTTTGGGTTCGCCCACCGATAAGCCGCCTATGGCATAACCGTCAAAGTCGATGTCCACTAAGCCTGCTAAGGACACGTCACGCAAGTCCTCGTGCATGCCACCTTGTATGATGCCAAACAGCGCATTGCTGTTGCCTTGGTGGGCCGCCTTGCTGCGCTTGGCCCAGCGCAATGACAGTTGCATGGATTCGTCGGCTTGCTTGACGGTGGCGGGGTAGGGCGTGCATTCATCAAAAATCATGACGATGTCGGCATTCAATACTTTTTGTATGCGCATGGATTCTTCTGGCGTTAAAAAGCAGCTGTCACCGTTGATGGGCGAGCGAAATTTCACCCCTTCTTCACTGATCTTGCGCAAAGCGCCCAAGCTCCATACTTGAAAGCCGCCGGAATCGGTCAGAATCGGGCCATCCCAGCCCATGAATTGATGCAAGCCACCGTGGGCGGCGATGACATCTAAGCCTGGGCGTAACCACAAGTGAAAGGTGTTGCCCAACACCATGTGCGCGTCTATTTCTTTTAGCTCTAATGGCGACATGGCTTTGACCGTGCCGTATGTGCCAACCGGCATGAAAGCGGGCGTTTGTACTTCGCCGTGGGCTAGGCTGACGGTGCCGCGCCTAGCCAGGCCGTCTTGTTTATGTAGGGTAAATTGCATGGTGTCAGTGTGCTGCGATTAAATAGCTAAGCTGGGTTTAGTTTCAGGGCGGGATAGTATCACAAGGCCAGCCCTTACTCATTGTTTGCGTGCACTCAAGTGACGTTGTGCAAGCATAAAAATAAGCAATCTGTTTTATCAAGTCAGGGTTTGCTATACTTGTGGCCTATTTTAAACACATGGTTACAGCGCATGACCGATGCTAACGAGTCAATCAAATCAGTAGAGAAGCCTAAGCGACGAGCTGTCGGTGGGCAAAGCTTGGGTGCGCGCGGCATTTATTTGTTACCGAATTTATTCACCTCGGCCGCCTTATTTGCCGGCTTTTTTGCCATTGTGCAAGCAATGAATGGCCATTTCGAACAAGCCGCCATGGCCATTTTTATTGCCATGGTATTAGACGGTTTGGATGGTCGCGTGGCCCGCATGACCAACACGCAAAGTGCCTTTGGCGCCGAGTACGACAGCTTGTCCGACATGGTGTCGTTTGGTGTGGCGCCGGCACTCATTCTCTATGTGTGGGCCTTAAAGCCCTTGGGTAAATTAGGCTGGTTGGCGGCTTTCTTGTATTGTGCCTGCGCTGCTTTGCGCTTGGCCAGATTTAACACCAAATTGGACGACGACTACCAAGATAAGCGCTATTTCCAAGGCTTGCCCAGCCCCGGCGCCGCTGCTTTGTTGGCTGGTTTTGTTTGGGTTTCATACGAATACGGGGTCAGTGGTCGCGACGTGTTTTTTGGTATCTTGCAATGGAAATGGATGGCATGGGGCTTAACTGTTTTTGCTGGCGCGTCCATGGTCACCGATCTGCGCTATTATAGCGGTAAAGACATTAACCTAAAACGCAGCGTGCCGTTTTTTGTGATTTTGGCCATCATGCTATTGATGGTCTTGGTATCCTATAGTCCACCAGAAGTCTTATTTTTTCTGATGGCAGCCTACGCGTTGTCCGGCTACCTGCTTTGGCTGCGCGATAAGCTAAAAAAATAGGCTGATGCATGCAACGCTAAGGCGGCCATTTTTTTGCTTGCGAAACCGACTAAAACCCACTATATTTCTACCACTATGTTGAATATCTCCATTTCAAACACCGCATTTTTTCTGGCTTTATTGACCAGTGCCTTGCTATTGCGCAAATTAGCCGCCTTACGTGCTGCTAGCTTACGCACGCAAAAACTGCGCTAGCGCGCAAACTAAACCTCCCCAAACTACCGTTATTGTCTGTGTCTTGCATGATAAAAATGCAAGCAGGTGCTATTATTTGAGCTCATGCAAGTGGGCGTCAAGATAGCGAAATTTAGTAAAGAAAAAACCAAAAAATTAGGAAACTGTGATGAAACAGGGTAACAAGCAAGCCGATCAAATTATTATTTTTGACACTACTTTGCGCGATGGCGAACAAAGCCCCGGTGCGGCGATGACCAAAGAAGAGAAAATTCGCATCGCTAGGCAATTAGAAAAATTGGGCGTGAACGTTATAGAGGCGGGCTTTGCCGCCGCCAGCCCAGGCGATTTTGAGGCCATTTCTGAAATCGCCAAAATCATTAAGCAGTCCACTGTTTGTTCGCTAGCCCGTGCCAGCGAGAATGACGTGCGTCGCGCCGGCGAAGCGATTAAGCATGCCGCCAGTGGTCGCATACACACGTTTATCGCGACCAGCAAAATCCACATGGAAAACAAATTGCGCATGAGCGAAGACCAGGTGGTTGAGCGTGCCGTGCAAGCGGTGAAATGGGCCTTGGAATACACCAAAGACGTGGAGTTTTCTGCGGAAGACGCGGTGCGTTCGGATATGGACTTTTTGGTGCGGGTATTTGATGCGGTGATTGCGGCCGGTGCCACCACCATCAACGTGCCGGACACCGTTGGTTACTCTATCCCGGCGCCTTGGGGCGAGCGCATGCGCGATTTAATTGCACGCGTCAAAGACAGCGACAAAGTGGTCTGGTCTACCCATTGCCATAACGATTTGGGTATGGCCGTGGCCAACTCCTTGGCCGCCGTCATGGGTGGCGCGCGACAAGTGGAATGCACCATCAACGGCTTAGGCGAACGTGCCGGCAACGCCAGTTTGGAAGAAGTGGTGATGGCATTGCGCACGCGTCGCGATGTGTTCAACCTTGAGACCAGCATCGATGCCACGCAAATCGTGCCCACCAGTAAATTGGTGTCCACCATCACCGGCTACCCGGTGCAACCGAATAAAGCCATCGTTGGCGCCAATGCCTTTTCGCATGAGTCTGGCATACACCAAGATGGCGTGCTTAAACACCGCGAAACCTATGAAATCATGCGCGCCGAAGACGTGGGCTGGGGCGCCAATAAATTAACCTTGGGTAAATTGTCTGGGCGCAATGCGTTTAGATCGCGCTTAAAAGAATTGGGCATAGAGTTAGCGACGGAAGATTTGTTGAACGCCGCGTTTGCCCGCTTCAAAGATTTGGCCGATAAAAAATCGGAAATATTTGACGAAGATTTGCATGCCTTAGTCAGCGATGAATTCTTGTCCGTGGCCACCGAGCATTTCAAATTGGTCTATTTGCAAGTGGCATCGGTGACCGGTGAAGTGCCGCATGCCAGCATCACCTTGTCCGAAAATGGCCAAGAAAAACGTGCCGAAGCCAGTGGCGGCGGTCCAGTGGATGCCGCATTCAAGGCCATAGAAAGCATCGCGCAAAGTGAGGCCGAATTGCAGTTGTATTCGGTTAACAACATCACCAGTGGCACCGATGCGCAAGGTGAAGTGACGGTCCGTTTGTCTAGAGGGGGTCGCATTGTTAATGGGCAAGGCGCCGATACCGACATCGTGGTGGCTTCTGTAAAAGCGTATTTAAATGCGCTGAATAAAATACAGTCCAAATCGGAGCGGGCTCACCCGCAGGTTTAGCTTGCCAGCAGCGAGGCTATCTCGCTGCTTGCAGTGAACGCCCTTACGCATGCACATTAAACAAAAAACCCTGTTAATAGGCTTGTGCCTGTTTTGCACCTATTTCATATGGGGTTCTACTTACCTGGCCATCCGCTTTGGCATAGAAAGCTTTCCGCCGTTTCTCATGGCGGGCATACGCTTTACCTCCGCGGGTTTAATTTTGTATGTGCTGATGCGCTACTTAGGGGCGCCTAATCCGAATCGGCAGGAATGGCTGGGCGCCGGTGTCGTCGGCTTGTTGTTACCGGCATTGGGCAACGGCACCGTGTGCTACGTGCAGCAAACTGTGTCCTCCAGTGTGGCGGCCTTAGCCATCGCTACCGCACCGATCTGGATGGCTATTTTTTCCTCTATATGGGGCCACAAAATCACCGCTAGAGAATGGCTAGGCGTAGCCGTGGGTTTGCTGGGCATAGGCTTGTTGAATCTAGGTGGCAGCTTGTACGGCAATTTGACTGGCGCGCTCTTGTTGATTTTTGCTGCTGCTACTTGGTCATTTGGATCGGTATGGAGTAAACGCTTGGCGATGCCGGCCGGCTTCATGGCTAGTGCCGTGCAAATGCTGGTTGGCGGCTTGGTCTTGTTGCTCATCAGCAGCCTGCAAGGCGAAAGTTGGCCACAGCAAATCAGCCACAAATCGTGGGCAGCCATGCTGTTTTTAGTGGTGTTGGGCTCCTTGGTGGCGTACAGCGCCTACCAATATTTATTGAACACCGTGCGACCTTTGGTGGCCAGCAGCAACACCTTTATCAACCCGATAGTGGCCTTTGTGTTGGGCATGCTGTTTGCCAACGAGCACGTAACTGGCATGGAAGTCACGGCTTTGGCGGTGATATTGGTAGGCGTATTTTTAGTGCTATCCAACCCAAATAAAGAATTATAAATTTAACCGTAAAGACGATTGCAATGAAACAAAACTTGGCCTTGTTCGATTTAGATAACACCTTGCTAGCTGGCGACAGCGACTACAACTGGAGCTTGTTTTTAATTAAGCAGGGCTTGTTGGATGAAAAAACCCACCACGAACGCAACGAGCAGTTTTACTTGGATTATAAAAATGGCAACTTGGACATTTACAAGTTTTTAGCCTTCCAATTAAAACCCTTGTCGGAACACAGCATGGCCGATTTAAACGCCTTGCATGCTAAGTATATGGACAGTGTGATACGGCCCATGATGACGCAAAAAGCCCAGGATTTAGTTAATCAACATAAAGCCCAAGGCGATTTGTGTTTGGTCATTACTGCCACCAACAGCTTTGTCACCAAGCCGATTGCGCAAGCTTACGGTATAGCGCATTTGATCGGTACCGATCCGGAAATGGTTAATGGCGCGTACACCGGTGGCGTGGCAGGGGTGCCGAGTTTTCAAGAAGGCAAGGTAACGCGATTAAAGCTATGGTTGGCCGAGCGCGGTCAGGAGTTGGCGGATTTTGAGCAGAGTTATTTTTACAGCGATTCGCACAATGACTTGCCCTTAATGAAACTGGTGACCCACCCAGTGGCGGTGGATGCCGATGCCAAGTTGACGGACTACGCGCAGCAACACGGTTGGCCGCACATCAGCTTGCGCTAGGTTTTAGCGGCCTAGTAAGACTTGCAGTATGAATTTGCTGCCTAGGTAGGCCAGCAACAACAGCGCAAAGCCAGCCAATGTCCAGCGGATGGCTTTCATGCCGCGCCAGCCGTAGCGAACGCGGCCAAACAGCAAGGCGGCGTAAATGACCCAGCTGGCAATGGAAAACACGGACTTGTGATTGAATTGCAAAGGCTGGCCAAAAATTTCTTCAGAAAAAAGCATGCCGCTCAACAGCGTAATGGTCAGTAAAACAAAGCCCATGCTGATGATTTGAAATAACAAGGCTTCCATTACCATTAAGGGTGGAAAATTAGGTAGGCGTAGCAAATTGGCTTTGTTATGCAGGCTGCGTTCCGCAAACAGCATCAGTAGAGCGTGCAAGGTGGCGAAGGTGAATAAGCTGTAAGCGAGCAAGGCAATGGCGATGTGCGCTAAAAATAAAGCCGATTCGCCGTTAGGGTAGGTGTGGTCTGCCACCATGTATGCCGGCAACACGGCAAACACTGCTGCTTGCGGCAAAATGAAGGCTTGCAAGCCGGCTAAATTGTGTTTGCGATCGGCCCAACCGTAGATCAATACGGTTAACCATGCAATCAAGGACAACACATTAAAAAAACCTAAATTCAAGCCATGGGAAAAGGTCACTTGGTATAACAAGCAGGCGTGTATCAGCAAACCCAAAGCCAGCAGGCCGGAGCGCAAACTGGCGCTGGATTGGGCTAACAAGGGTTGAGCGCTAACCCGAAAGTTGCTGGCCACCGCTAGGTAGATCAGCACCAAGGCCAAATAGGGCAGGCTTTTTTGTAAGAGATCAGTCATAACGTAATTATGGCGCAAATATGCGGTAAATATAATAGCTTGATGTAAAATCGCAAACTAAATGACTTGTAAGAGTAGACCATGCTAGAAAACTTGACCGACCGCCTGCAGGGCGTCATTAAAAACTTACGTGGCCAAGCCAGGCTAAGCGAAGAAAACATCAGCGACGCCATGCGTGAAGTGCGCATGGCATTGCTTGAAGCTGACGTGGCCTTGCCGGTGGTGAAAGACTTCATCGTCCAAGTTAAGCAGCGTGCGCAAGGCCAAGAAGTGCTGCAAAGCCTCACGCCTGGCCAAGCCGTCATACAAGTAGTGCACGATGAATTAACCGCCTTAATGGGCAAAGCTAACGTTGCTTTGAATTTAGCCGCGGTGCCGCCCGCCATTATTTTAATGGCCGGCTTACAAGGGTCGGGTAAAACCACCACTTCCGCTAAATTAGCTAAATTACTAAAAGAGCAGAAAAAGAAAGTCTTACTGGCCAGTGCCGACGTCTACAGACCGGCGGCGATTGCCCAATTAAAAACCTTGGCCCATCAATTGGACGTGGAGTGCTTTGACAGCAACGCCAGCCAAAAACCGCTGGACATTGCCAACGCCACCTTGGATTTTGCGAAGCGTGGTTATTACGACGTGGTCATCTTTGATACGGCCGGTCGTTTAGGCATCGATGAAGTGATGATGGCTGAAATTCAAGCCCTGCATACACTGCTCAAACCTGTTGAAACCTTGTTCGTGGTCGATGCCATGCAAGGCCAAGACGCGGTCAATACGGCTAAGGCTTTTGGCGACGCCTTGCCATTAACCGGCGTGGTGCTGACTAAATTAGACGGCGATTCTCGCGGTGGGGCGGCCTTGTCGGTGCGCCACATTACCGGCAAACCAATTAAATTCATCGGCGTCAGCGAAAAAGTAGACGGCCTAGAGCCTTTCCATCCTGAGCGCATGGCCTCGCGTATTTTAGGCATGGGCGACGTGCTGAGCCTGATCGAGCAAGCGCATAAAAATGTCGACTTAGCCGAAGCGCAAAAGCTGGCAGATAAAGTTAAAGCCGGTAAAAACTTTGATCTAGACGATTTTAAAATGCAGATGTCGCAAATGCGCAAAATGGGCGGCATGGGCGCCCTGATGGACAAGATGCCTAGTCAAATGGCTGGCATGGCCGCCAAGATGGACCCTAACGATGCCGACAAAGCGGTGCGCCGTATAGAAGGCATCATCAATAGCATGACACCATTAGAACGCCGCAAACCCGAGCTAATTAAAGCCACGCGCAAAAAACGCATAGCCGATGGCAGTGGCGTGCAAGTGCAAGAGGTTAACCGTTTACTTAAGCAGTTTGAAGAAACGCAAAAAATGATGAAAATGTTTGCCAAAGGCGGCATGGCCAAAATGATGCGCAGCATGGGCAGCCTAATGGGCGGTAAAATGCCAGGCATGCGTTAATCAGAAGAAGACGCGTTGTCCTAAGACGGTTATCTAACTAGCGCGTTTAGTTCCCTTAGCTAGCTTAGAAAAACTTCATTTATTTCTCAGTTATCCGTTGACCTCTGTTGCAGTTTCTAGCATAATTGCGCCCTTTCGTAAGTGATGCAAATCAGTTGCTGAAATAAGTTAAGTAAAGAAATACCCATTACTTTAAATGGGGCGTTAGCTCAGCTGGTAGAGCAGCGGACTTTTAATCCGTTTGTCGTGGGTTCGATCCCCGCACGCCCTACCAATATCCAAGCGGCTTCTAGGGCATCAATCCTAGAAGCCGTTTTCAATTTCAGTCTCACAGCCTTCGTCTAGACTACGCAGTCATCGCCTGATCTCTACTCACCAGCAGATAAGCAAGCATACGTTGAATAACAAGACCACCCGTGCAGGAAAAAAACAATCCATCCCATGCCTATTTAAAAAGACTGCAGTCTAGGCGGGCCGATTGACTTGAATGTGATAGTATTAATGTATACTAAGGGATAGTTAGAGGGCCGACATGAGAAAAGTATTTGCAAAAATTAGTTTTTCATTATCAATCTTGGCCACACTTTGGTTATTTTTTGGGTTATTTAAAATAGTCCCATTTATGGTCAAAATTCATGGCGAAACGGATTTGAGAGCACACGCATCACTGGCCGTTTTTTTCCTGGCCTGTGCTACTTGGGGATTTTGGAAAGACGATCATTAACAGCAGTTTATTAAGGAGTAGTCATGCGAAAAATGTCTGAAATATGCATTTTTTTATCTGTATTTATTGCATTTGTAACCACTGGGTATTTGTGGTTCACCGGGCAAAAAGATGAAGCTTTATTCACATCAACTTGGATCCCCTCGATTCTAACTTTTGCTATTTACGCTGAATTAACTAGTAGAAAGGACTAAATCATGCCTGATGTAGCAATTTTCTTTCTAGGTTTGGGGTGTTTTATATTAGCCATTGTTGGGGTTGTTCTTGGCAGAAATGCCAATGTTCAAGAAAAACGCCGCTAATAAAAAAGCGTCCTTAATTTTCATTCATCTCTTTCAATGAGTTTGAATGTGGCAAACAGGATATAGATCATTATTGTATTTAATGATCACGGGCGTTTACGATGATAGGGTAACTGCATAAGGTTTTGTTCTTCAGCCTTTGTTGCCCAGTCATTTCAACGATATTCTCATCCAATTTGCCCCCAATCGATACGGACTAAAAGCGCTCCCTAGCGCTAAGTATCAAGCCTTGGCTAGCATCCAGCCTGCGAATAGCGGCATTCTTCGTCTAACTTTCTCGTGTTGGCTAAACGCACTTTTTTTGCGCGCGGCAGTCCCAAAGCAAATCGTGTAATAAACCCCTCAAAAAACTGCACTGTCTCCGATCCTCAAAGCACCATTAACCATGAAAAGATTAATTCTCATCCTCGGTGATCAGCTGACTTTGGACAGCCCCTTGTTAGAGCATTTCGACGCCGAAACAGACGAAATCATCATGATAGAGTCGCAGAACGAGTCGGATTACGTTTGGTCGCACAAGGCCAAGATTGCATTATTTCTATCCGCCATGCGGCATTTCGCTCTAGCCTTGCAAGCCCAGCATTACCCGCTGACATACATAAAAGAATCCAAGTTGAGCATAACGCAAGTGCTCAAAGGAAAACTGCTAGCCATGCAGGCCACTCATTTGAGCTGCGTGGAGCCAGGCGAGTGGCGATTGAAGGCGGCCATCATGGACTTGGCCTCGTCCTTAAACGTGCATTTGCTCATGCCCGATGACGCGCATTTTTATTGCAGCAACGCGGAGTTTCGCGCTTGGGCCGCGGATAAAAAAGAGCTGCGCTTGGAGTATTTCTACCGAGCCATGCGCAAAAAGCACGGCATTTTGATCGATGCGCATGACCAACCTGTGGGTGGTCAGTGGAACTTTGACGAGCAAAATAGAAAGCCGTATTCGAAACATGGCCCAGGCTTAATTAATGACCCATTGGGTTTTGAGCCCGATGCCATTAGCCGCGAGGTGTTTGATTTTGTCGAAAGGCAATACCCAAAACACCCTGGCGAGCTGGCGCATTTTGCTTGGCCGGTCACGCGTGAGCAGGCCTTGGCTGCACTCGAGCATTTTGTTTGTCATAGGCTAGCGCAATTTGGCGCGCACCAAGATGCCATGTGGAAGCAAACCCCGTTTGGCTGGCACGCTTTACTGGCCAGCAGTTTAAATTTAAAACTGCTCAATCCCAGGGAAGTCATAGAGCGGGTGTTGCACGCTTATCAGGAGCAGGCCTTGGATTTGGCAGCCGTGGAAGGCTTTATAAGGCAGATACTCGGTTGGCGTGAATTCATACGCGGCATGTATTACTTAGACATGCCGGCCATGGCCGAGGCCAACCATTACCAACACCATAGGCCCTTGCCAAGCTGGTATTGGACCGGGCAAAGCAAGATGCATTGCATGCAAGATGCCGTCGGCCAAACGCTGAAATACGGTTACGCCCACCACATTCAACGCCTGATGATTACTGGCAATTTTGCCTTGTTGGCCGAGCTTTCACCCAAGCAGGTTTCCGATTGGTATTTGGCGGTTTACGTGGACGCGGTTGAATGGGTGGAAATGCCCAATGTGCTGGGCATGGCGCTGTTTGCCAACGGCGGCCGCTTTACCAGCAAGCCTTATGTGGCGAGCGGCGCTTACGTAAAACGCATGAGCAATTATTGCGACCGATGCCCTTACAAGCCCGAGCTGCGTTACGGTGAGCAAGCCTGCCCGATGACCAATTTGTATTGGCATTTTTTGATTAAACACCAAGCGACGTTTCAAAAGAACCCGCGCACCCGCTTGATGACCGCCAACTTAGCGAAAATCAGCCCTGAAGACCAGCAGCGCATACAAGCGCATGCGCAAATCATTTTGCAAAACAGCGATGCCTTATAGTTTTTTTATTGACTGCAGCTAACCATGATGCCACCCAATACAACAACCACACCGCCTTTTACCATTACCTTGCCAGCCGATCGCCAGCATCGTTTGCAGTTAATTCGCTCGCTGTTTACCTCGCATGCAGGCGATGATTTGACGGAAGTGTGGACTGGTGGACGGGCCGAGGGCTTGCGCAGGCTGGCCCAGATGCAACCGGTTGCCTATGGCAAAAACCGTAATTACTTGGATGGCCAAGTCACGCGCTTGTCGCCTTATTTGCGCCACGGCTGCTTAAGTTTAGGCGAGGCCATTCAAGCGACAAAGAAATTGGCGAGCAGCGGCGCAGACAAGCTTTTATTTGAATTTGCCTGGCGCGATTATTGGCGCAAGGTCTGGTACGCAAACGGCCATGCCATAGATTCAGACATGGAGCCAGAAAAAGTGCGCTTGCGCAGACTGCCCGTGAGTGACGACGTGCAGGCGGCGGCTACTGGTTTGCCCTGCATGGATTACTTTGTGCAAACGCTAAAGCAGAGCGGCTATTTGCATAATCACGCACGCATGTGGCTGGCCAGTTACATGGTGCATTGGCGTGGCGTGGATTGGCGTGCCGGTGCCAGTTGGATGCAGCGCTTGCTATTGGATGGCGATCAGGCCTCGAATACTTTATCTTGGCAATGGGTGGCGTCGACTTTTGGCAGCAAGCCGTATTTCTTTAATAAAGAAAATTTAAGCAAATACAGCGCGAATCAAT
Source organism: Methylophilaceae bacterium (assembly GCA_965601545.1). Classification (GTDB taxonomy): domain Bacteria; phylum Pseudomonadota; class Gammaproteobacteria; order Burkholderiales; family Methylophilaceae; genus Methylotenera. The sequence goes on from OZ271845.1 coordinate 393,837, forward strand.
TTTGCCAAAATTGCCAAGCAGCATGCCCGTTTGATGACAGCTACGAGGCCTTGAGCGATCGCTTGTTTGAACCCAGCAGCGCACCAGTAAAAATTTACAAAAAGCCCACGCTTAGGCCTAGCACTAAGATTGCCGGTCAACACACCATCGTATTATTTCACGATGAAATGCTCTCTAGCGAGAACGCTTGTTATGCTATGCCGCACAGACAAGTGTTTGTATTTGACCCGGATCTACAGCAGGATTGGGCCTTGCATCGACTGCAATTTATCGCCGATTGTTTGATAGAAATGCCGGAAGTGGAAGTGTGGGTCGGTCACACAAGTGATGTGCTGGAGTCGTTAGGCGCGGCTAATATCGTCACACAAAACACGCCCAATCTTACGCTTAAAGGCTTGCTGCAAGCTTACCAAGTTGACTACCTAGCCGAAACGCCAGCCTACGATGCTGTGCTAGCCAATAAGATCACGGCAAAAGACTTAAAACGCTTTTCAAAATATTGGGCGATAGTGGGCTCTGCAATGCTTAGGCAAGAAGCCAATGAGTCTTAGGCTTTAATGGTACAAGGTCAAAGCAGCCGCGATGATCAAACAGCTGGCGGCGACAAAACTCAAATGAAAGCGCAAGCGCATGTACCAGCTTGGCATACCCACGCTTTTGGCTAGGTAGGCATCTTGCATAAAATTGCCGGCAAAAAAAGCCGCCATGACTAACATGCCGTCAAAACTGGCGATGAATAACGCTACCCATGCGACTAATGCCGGAATGATGCTCCAAGCAAAGCCCCAACGCTTTTGATTGAGCGTCAAATCCGCTAAGGTCATGGCAAATGCCCAATGCAAGGCCCCAACAAAGCTCAGTATCACCGCCGCGTAAGTCATTAAAAAATGCAACCATAAGGCCGTGTGCGGTCCGTCACACACCAGCAATAGCGTGGAAATGATAAAAGGCAATAAGCCAAGGTAGCCTAAGGTGCTGGCGAAAAAAGCCGGTTGTTGAGATGAGGGCTGTTGCATGATGGGTTTCCTAAAGCAAGTTTAAGGTTGGGCTGGCGTGACTGGGTTGCCGTTCGCGTAAAGGGTTTGGTAGCGCACACTGCCGTCTTTATTCCAGGCGGTTTCTAAGCCTTCTTTCTTGCCATTAACGAATTCAGCCTGCACGCGCATTTTTCCGTCTTCATACCATTGCGTGAAACTGCCGTGCTCCAGGCCGGCTTTGTAGTGGGCGGCCAATTTTAGTTGGCCATTTTCATACCATTGCTGCCATACCCCGTCTTCTTTGTCGTCTAGGTAATGGGTTTGAATGTAGAGTTTGCCGCTGGCATACCAAAACGTTTCTAGGCCTTGCTTTTTACCTTTGATCACGCTGATTTCGTATTTGGGTTTGCCGTCAGCAAAGTACTCTTTTTGCGTGCCCGTGAAATTTTTATCGAAGATGCTTTGCGCTAAGCCGGCTAAGCTGGCTAAGCTTAATAGGATGGCCGTGGCCATGGTATAAAGTGTTTTCATTGGTTTTGCGCTAATAGTTAAATGACCGTTCTATGAGGCCATTTTCACCGATTTGTTCCCCAAGCCATCAATGCCCTTGCTGGCTATATTTAGCGAGGCATTTGCGCTACCATGTTTTAAAAATTACCCATCAAAATCTTTTGCTACGACCATTAAACAGGAAAGTTTGCCATGAACAACAAAGCCATTATTCTTCAAGCCGGCGGGGGTTACGACAAAGTCACGCTAGGCACCCGTGCCGCAGCCGAACCTAAAGCCGGTGAAATCACCGTGCGTTTGCACGCCAACTCCCTTAACTACCATGACTTTGCCGTGGTCAGTGGCATGTGGGGCCCCAGCGAAGCCAGGATCCCCATGGCCGATGGTGCCGGCGTGGTCACGGCGGTGGGCGACGGCGTCAGCGAATTCAAAGAAGGCGATCACGTGGTCAGCACCTTTTTCCCTACTTGGTTAGCCGGTGAGCCCTTGGTGGAAGGCTTTGCTACCACGCCAGGTGACGGGGTGGACGGCTATGCCCGTGAAATCGTCACGGCTAGCACCCATGCCTTTACCTTAGCACCTAAAGGTTGGAGCCATGTGGAATCGTCTACGTTAACCACGGCGGCTTTAACCGCCTGGCGTGCCATGATGTGCGACGATGCCTTAAAACCCGGTGACACGGTGTTGGTGCAAGGCACAGGCGGCGTGTCTATTTTTGCCTTGCAGTTTGCCAAAATGGCCGGCGCCACCGTGATTGCCACTTCATCCAGCGACGATAAGCTGGACATACTCAAAGCCATGGGTGCCGACCATTTAATAAATTACCGTAAGACCGCTAACTGGGGCGATGTGGCGCGTGACATCACCGGCGGCCGCGGTGTCGATCATGTGGTGGAAGTGGGCGGCCCGGCCACCTTAAATCAATCCATGTTAGCGGCACGGGTAGGCGCGCACATTTCCGTCATCGGCATCTTGACTGGCTTGGGTGGGGAGGTGTCCATCGTCACCGCCTTGATTAAACAATTGCGTCTGCAAGGTTTGATAGTCGGAAACCGTGCCCAGCAGCAAGACATGGTCAAAGCCATCGATGCCAATGGCATGCGCCCTATGGTCGACAAAGTGTTCCCGCTAGAGAACATAGTGGATGCGTTTAAATACCAAGAAAGCAATCAACATTTCGGGAAGATTTGCTTGCAGATGTAGGCCATTTAATCAGTCAAATTAATCAAGCCAAATACATGGTCTTAAACAGTAAAAAACCCAGCCGAATTTCAACTGGGTTTTTTATTGGCCAAGCCTGTCAGGCGGCAGACGAGGCGGGGCTATTTTGCTATACTAAGCGCTGTTGTTTAACCCTGAATTTGATGGGGTGTTAGCGCAGCGGGTAGGGCGGCAGACGCCTTGCTAAAGTTTGGCTAAGACCTAAAAATATGAAAGCCTGCCATTTTTCAATCGCCCCTAGCATTAAGCTATCCTTAAGTTTGCTGAGCTATGCTAGCGCCATCGATGGCCATCAAGCCTATTATTCGCAGGACCTAATATGTTGACAGCCCAAGGTTTGGCTTGCGTGCGCGGCGATCGTCTGTTGTTCAAAGACGTTGGCCTTGCGCTTGAAGCCGGCAGCTTGCTTTATGTGTTGGGCGAAAATGGCAGCGGCAAAAGCAGTTTATTGCGCATGCTGTGTGGCTTGTTGATGCCAGAACAGGGTGAGATTTTATGGGCAGGCAAATCGATTAAAAGCCACGCCGAGCAGTATTTGCCCAACTTGAAATACCTAGGGCACTTAAACGGTCTGAAAGAGGATTTGACGGCTTTGGAGAATTTGCAGATGGGTGCGCGCATTGCCGGACAAGACGTCACGGCTGCGGCTGCCTTAGTTGCATTAAGCGCCATAGGCATCGCCCGCTGTGCGAATTTGCCGGTGCGGGTCTTGTCGCAAGGCCAGAAAAGACGGGTGGCCTTGGCCGCCTTATGGCTAAGTCGCAGTCCATTATGGATTTTAGACGAGCCGTTTGCGGCTCTGGATGTGGCGGCGACCGAGGTGTTGGCCGCGCGCATAGGCGAACACTTGGCGGCGGGCGGCATGACCATTTTGACCAGCCATCAAGACGTGCCGATTAAGGCTAAATCCACTGCGACATTAAGATTAAGCGCATGAATCAGACCTGGCTTACCGTGTTAAGACGTGACTTGCTGCTGGCATTACGCCGCCGCTCGGACATTGCCACGACACTGTTTTTCTTCGTGATCGTGTCCAGTTTGTTCCCGCTCGGTATTGGGCCGGAGCCCGCTGTATTGAGCAGCATTGCCCCAGGCGTGTTGTGGGTGGCGGCTTTGTTAGCCGGCATGATTTCGCTTAGCCGCCTATTTGCAGCGGATTTTGCTGATGGGAGCTTGGAGCAAATGCTCTTGGCGCCGCAGCCTTTAGCCTGGTTGGTCAGCGCAAAAATTTTCGCGCATTGGCTGGTGTGTGGCTTGCCAGTAGTGCTGCTGGCACCCTTAATCGGTTTACAGTTCGCCTTGCCAAACGATGCCTTGGGGGTGTTGGTCTATTCCTTGTTGCTGGGCACGCCCACTTTAAGTTTAATCGGCGCCATAGGCGCTGCCTTAACTCTAGGCGTGCGTGGTAGCGGTTTATTGGTGGCCTTATTGGTCTTGCCTTTATACATCCCGACCCTAATATTTGGTGCCGGGGCGGTGGCGGCCAGTGCGCATGGCATGAGTGCAGAAGCGCACCTTTCCTTGTTAGCCGCGGTCTCATTGTTATCCTTGGTGTTGGCGCCGCTCGCGACCGCCGCCGCCTTACGCATTTCTTTAGAGTAGAGTCACTATGCACATGAATTGGTTTAAGTATTCTTCCCCGCAAACGTTTTACCCGCTGGCCGGCAAAATGCTACCGTGGTTTTTTTGGGCGGCGGCCTTGCTTTGCGCCGCTGGCCTTTACGTCAGTTTCGCCATCGCGCCCACTGATTTTCAGCAGGGTGAGGCCTACCGTATTATTTTCGTACACGTGCCGGCGGCTTGGATGTCCATGGTTATCTATGTGGTGATGGCGGGCTGGGCGGCCATGGGCTTGGCCCTTAATGCTAGGTTGTCAGGCATGATGGCACAAGCTTTAGCGCCGACTGGTGCCATGTTCACTTTGCTGGCTTTAGTCACCGGTTCCCTTTGGGGTAAGCCTATGTGGGGCACTTGGTGGGTATGGGACGCGCGCTTAACCTCGGAATTGATTTTATTGTTTTTGTACTTAGGCTTCATGGCCTTGCAATCGTCCATCGATGACCCGCGCCGTGCCGACCGAGCCGGTGCTTTGTTGGCCTTGGTTGGGGTTGTAAACGTGCCCATCATTTACTTTTCGGTCAAATGGTGGAACACCTTGCACCAAGGCTCCACCATCAATATGGGCGTGGCGCCGAAGATGGCTGCCACCATGCTACTCGGTATGCTTTTGATGGCCTTGGCTTTTTGGGTGTACAGCGTCGCCGTGGCCTTAATGCGCGTGCGCTGCATCATGCTAGAACGCGAGCGAAGCAGTGACTGGGTGAAAGCCTTATCCATGAAAGGAGGCAAATAATGCAGTGGGCAAGTTGGTCGGCTTTTTTCAACATGGGCGGCTACGCCTTTTATGTGTGGTTTTCCTTTGGCTTAACGGCACTATGTGTACTGTGGGAAGTCTACGCATTACGTCAACGTAGTCGCGATGCTTTGCATTTAGCGCAATTATTAGCACAGGATTAATAGCACATGCTTAAAGCACGACACAAACGTTTTATTTTAATCGGCATAGGTTTGGCCTTGATAGGCTTGGCCGCCATGCTGATATTGAATGCCTTTCAAAGCAATATGGTGTTCTTCTACACGCCAAGCCAAGTGGCGAAAGGCGAGGTGCCGCGCAACACCGGTTTTCGCATAGGCGGCTTGGTGGAAGTGGGTAGCATTAAGCGCGGCGATGATGGCTTAACGGTGAATTTTGTTGTTACCGACACGGCGCATACCGTGCCTGTGGTTTACAAAGGCGTGTTGCCGGATTTGTTTAAAGAAGGCAAGGGCGTGGTAGCACAGGGCAGCGTGGGCGCAGACGGCTTGTTCGTGGCCAGCGAAGTGTTAGCAAAACACGATGAAAACTACATGCCGCCGGAAGCGGCGGCCGCATTAAAAAGTGCCCAAGAGCAAAGCAAAACCTTGGTTATGCCTAAGTAATGATTCAAGGCATTATAATTAACTACCCTCCCTATCTAAAAGGACCTATACGTGATTCCTGAAATTGGCCATTTTTCCCTGATTCTAGCCTTGCTGGTTGCGCTGACTTTGGGCAGTTTTCCCATTATTGGTGCTGCCCGTGGCAATTCGGTTTGGATGGGGTTGGCTAAGCCCTTGTCGGCCTTGCAATTTGCTTTGGTTGCCTTTTCTTTTCTGTGTTTAGCTTACGCCTTTGCGACTAAAGATTACTCGGTGATGTATGTGGCTAACAACTCCAATTCGCAGCTGCCATTGCAATTTCGCATCGCCGCGGTGTGGGGTGGTCATGAAGGATCTTTGTTGCTGTGGGCGCTGATTTTAAGCATTTGGACTTTGGCCGTAAGCCTGTTTTCTAAGCACATCCCCGATGACATGCGTGCACGCATATTGGGCGTGATGGGCTTAATTAGTGTGGGCTTTTTGCTTTTTATGCTGATGGTTTCCAACCCGTTTGATCGCTTGATGCCTGCGGCCTTAGATGGGCGAGATTTGAATCCTTTGCTCCAAGACCCTGGCATGATATTCCATCCACCTATGTTGTACATGGGTTACGTGGGGTTTTCGGTGGCCTTTGCTTTTTCCATTGCGGCCCTTTTAGGTGGCCAGTTGGATGCTGCATGGGCCCGCTGGTCGCGGCCATGGACCATCATGGCGTGGGTGTTTTTAACCGTCGGCATCATGGCCGGCAGTAACTGGGCTTATTACGAATTGGGCTGGGGCGGTTGGTGGTTTTGGGATGCAGTGGAAAACGCCTCCTTTATGCCTTGGTTGGTGGGCACCGCGCTCATGCATTCGTTGGCGGTTACGGAAAAACGCGGCAGCTTCAAAGCCTGGACGGTGTTGCTCGCCATTTGTGCTTTTTCATTGAGTTTGTTGGGCACGTTTTTAGTCCGTTCTGGCGTGCTTACTTCCGTCCATGCCTTTGCCACCGATCCCAAGCGCGGTATTTTTATCCTAGCCTTTTTGGTGGTGGTGATAGGCGGCTCCTTGCTGCTGTTCGCGTGGCGTGCCAGCAGCGTGGGACGCGGCGGTAAATTTGACGTGGTGTCCCGCGAGAGCTTCTTGTTGGCTAACAATGTCTTGCTGGCGGTGGCGGCATTGTCCGTGTTGCTCGGTACGCTTTACCCCTTATTTTTAGATGCATTGAATTTAGGCAAAATTTCCGTCGGCGCTCCTTACTTTGATGCGGTATTTGCCCCACTGATGGCGCCGGCTGTTTTCTTAATGGCCGTGGGTCCGATTGCTAGATGGAAAGATGCATCCTTGCCTGAGCTCGCCTTACGCTTACGTTGGGCATTATCGATTAGCGCCATCACGGCCATAGCTCTGCCATTGCTGTTGGGCAATTTAACCCCCATGATAGGCTTGGGTTTATTCCTGGCTTTTTGGGTTTTTGCCAGCACCGCACAATTGGTTTACCAGCGCCTGCGCCAATCCGAAGTCGGCTTCATTGCCGCTATCGCGGCCAGCTCACGCTCATGGTGGGGCATGGTCATTGCCCATTTAGGTATAGCCGTATTTGTCTTAGGCGTGACCGTGGTCAAAGGCTTTGAATCGGAAATCGCCGTGAAAATGCACCAGGGTGACGTGGCGCATTTGGCCGGATACGACTTCACTTTTGATGGCGTAGAAAGCCGTAATGGTCCAAATTACACGGCCAATCATGGGCAAATTCATGTCAGCAAAAACGGGGTGTTGCGCACCGTTCTCGAGCCGGAAAAAAGGCTGTACACCGTCACCAACATGCCCATGAGTGAAGCTGGCATCAGCCCGCATTTAATACACGATTTGTATGCCTCATTGGGAGAGCCATTGGATGGCGGGGCCTGGAGTGTGCGCATCTATCATAAACCCATGGTGGAGTGGATTTGGTTCGGTTGCTTGATGATGGCTTTTGGCGGCCTGCTGGCCATTTCAGACAAACGCTACCGTTTAAATAAACAGGCTAAATTAGCCGCCGCTGGCCAAGGTCAACACGCATGAAACGGGCATTGATACCCTTCGCTCTGTTCCTCATTATGGCAGGCTTCCTTTTTAAGGGTTTGTTTTTGAACCCACGCGAAGTGCCGTCGCCATTGGTGGGCAAACCAGCTCCGCAATTCAGCTTGCCGCGCCTAGATCAGGAAGCAGACCAATTCTCGCCTAAGGATATGCTAGGCCAAGTTTGGTTGTTTAACGTTTGGGCATCCTGGTGCGGGGCTTGCCGTGATGAGCACCCGCTATTGGTGGAGTTGGCCAAAACCGGTTTGGTGCCAGTGGTGGGCCTAGTTTACAAAGACACGCCGGGCGAGGCTAAGCTATGGCTGACTGAGCGTGGAAACCCTTATTTGTTAAGCGCGATGGATGCCGATGGCCGGGTGGGTATTGATTACGGCGTCTACGGCGTACCAGAAACGTATGTTATTGATAAAAACGGGGTGATCGCCTACAAACAAATAGGCCCAGTTACCCTGGAATCCTTGCGTAACGAAATCTTACCCTTAGTGAAATGGTTACAAGAACAATGATTAAGCAATATATATTGGGCCTCGTATCAATCATGCTGTTGGCATTCACGCTTCAAAGCTACGCCAACGAAGCGCAACCTTTGCAATCCGATGAGGTGGTGGAAGCGCAAGTGCAAAGATTGGCTACGCAATTGCGGTGCTTGGTTTGCCAAAACCAAACCTTGGCAGATTCGCATGCCGAGCTGGCGCAAGATTTGCTGCAAGAAGTTCGAGTGATGGCCGCCAAGGGCATGACGGATCAAGCTATTATCGATTACTTGGTGGCGCGTTACGGCGATTTTGTCCGATATAAACCGCCATTAAATAAAACCACTTCTTTACTCTGGTTAGGGCCATTTGCCCTGTTATTTTTAGGTGGGATAGGCTTGATAGTGATGCTGCGCCGTCGCCAAGGTATGCAGGCAGAGCTGCCATTGACGGCGGCCGAGACCCGCCAAATCAACGAATTGTTAAAGTAAGCTATCGGAATCATTTTAAGGAATAAGCATGTTGGTATTTTTGCTCTTGGTGTTGGTGTTGCTAGTGTTGGTGGTAGGTGTCATGGTGCGGCCTTTGTTTTGGCCAAATGCGATCGTGAACCCGGATACCACCCAAGAAAAGCGGGCAGTTTACCGCCAACAGTTTGATGAGTTAATGCAAGACAAAAATAACGGCATGTTGGATGGCCTGCAATACGATTTAGCCAAAACCGAACTGGAACGACGCATGCTAAGCGAGTTGGCCAAGACCAACACCGTGGCAATTAAGCCTAAAGCCGACCGTAAGTTGGCATTCTCATTAATTGTTATTGTGCCTATCGCCGCCATTTACCTGTATTTGTTGATAGGCCGCCCCTTTGCCATCGTTTTTCCTGATATGCAGGCTGCCATGGCAGACGCCGCGGCCATTAGAGGTACCGTCAGTTTAGCGCCGGCCTTGGCTAAGAAAGCCGATCCAGCTGCCATAGTGTTTATCTATGCGCGTGCCAAACAAGGCCCAGTGATGCCTTTAGCCATCGTGCGCACCACGGTCAGTTCCTTACCGTATGCTTACCAGTTGGATGACAGCGGCAGCGTCATGGCGGATTTAAAATTGTCGCAAGCCGGTGAAGTGGTGGTCGTGGCGCGCGTATCTAAAACGGGCGATGCGAAATCACAAAAAGGCGACTTGCAAGGCTTGTCGGGCCCAGTGACGCCGGGCGAGGATAAAGTGGATGTAGAGATAAACGCGGTCTTGCCATAGTAGGGTAGGCATTAAAAAGGCTGTCAGCTAACGCTGCCAGCCTTTTTTATTGCAGTTGCAGCACTTTAATTAGTTACAGGTACGGCAGCAGGCACAGTCGTTCCAGTTCCAGGCGTGTGTATGCGATCCCGGTCTTGATTTTTTGTGCCGGTTTGATCGGATGTGGCATCCCTTGTTTGGTCACGCTTTGCTTCAGCATTTTCCGGTTTCACCTTGTCACTGTTGGCTTGACCTTTATCCGTTGTTTGGCCAGATTTATTGCCTTGACCAGTTGTGCTTTGTCCACCGTTGCCTTGCCCACCTGTCCCTTGGCTGGACTTGTTGCCTTGTCCAGAGCCTTTATTGCCAGGACCTTTGGCCAATGAAACTTGGCTTACTAAAGCGAGCATTAGACCTAATATCACTACCCTAACTATTTTCATAACCATTCCTTTATGTAATATTGCAAGCACCATCGACAAGTTTGAATGAGCAAGAGGCTAGACTAAACTTGGTGAAGCTGTGATGGAAATGAGCAAGGAGTTTTCTTATTTTGATGCACTTCGTTTCTCAACTACCTGCATCCCATCAACTTAGAGTGTGTGCTTAGTCAAGACCGGCGTATTGATGAACATCATGCTCAGACTAGATAAAGTGACTGTGGGTTGATAAAAAAGTATTAAAAGGCGCTAATGGAAAATTCGGCATAGAAAAAATCCGAATTTTGTCGGCGATTGGGATCTGCTAATGCTGCATTATGCTTGGTGAAATCGCCCGCCCAAAAGTGCGCGTAGCCTAGGTTGCTTGAGACGTGCTTATTAATCGGAAATCGCAATCGTAGGTCTATTTCTTTACCTATGTTTTTGCCCGAGGCGCCGGTTTGATCTCTTAAATCGGCCGCTTTCCATCGGTCTGTTGCACTATCCAGGCGATACCAACTGAATCCTGAGTCTATTTTTAATGCGTTTAAATAGCTAACAGGAGGTTCAAATTCCACTCGTACTTTAGAGGCGCTAACATTGGCCATGTCAACGTAGTCGTTATTGGACCATGGTCGTGCAAAGCCAAATGCAGCATCAAATCGTTGGTTTTTCCCATCACCTACCCCAGGAGTTTTGTCACCACTGGCATGGCCATAGAAAGCACTAAAGCGTGGTTTCCAAGCATGCTTAGGGCTGTAGCCAACTTCAGCGTTATAAGCATAGGCGTCGTGGTCAAGTTGAGATTGAAATAGACCGCCAGTCGTTAGCAGAGATTGATGACCCCATTGCTTTGTATAGTTGGCATCGTAGTCAAAACCGCTGTTGCTCCATACACCAAAAACCCTTAAGCCTGCGGTATGAATGGTACGGTCGATTTTATTTTGCGTGGATTCCGGTTTGCCATCGCTTGTAAACTTAACTTTGTCACCAACTTGTTTAAATGCATAGTAATAGGGTTGTATGGTTGAAATGTTTGACCAGCGACGCCAATCAAAAATGACGCCGTATATCGCTTGTGATCGATTTACACTGTCTAAGTCGTAGGTAAATCGTTGCACGGGATTTAGCGCCAATAAATCAATTTGCCAATCGTTTTTCTCTTGACCTATGCTGGCACGAAGGCCTTCGTGGTTGTTGGTGGTGTTACGCCATTCATTGCGCGCAAAAAGTCGTCTATCCATGTATTCAAATGCTTGGCGACCGACTTTAACGCTAATCGGTCTGCTATTGCCTAGGTCGTCATGGCCTAAAAAAGTATCTTTAAAGTACAGCTCCAAGTAGGCTTGTATCGGTTCGGTTTGGTTGGTGTCCCTTGTGTCAAAGTCGCGAGTGAATTGACTGTTATAGCGTCTGGCATCTTCCACTTCCAAGGTAAAGCGCAAGGGGTCTAAAAGATCTTTTACGGCAAAAAAAGCACGTGTTCTAAGCAGCATAGGTTCGTCTATGCTGTCGGCATTTCTGCGGAAGTCGTTATCCCGTTTTTCAATACGCGCGCGGTAGTCCAGGCCTATGTCTAACCAGTCGGCGTTTTCAAAACTGGTGTAATTTTTTAGCCAAGTTTGGTTGGCTTGTTTGACGTAGCTAGGTGGTTCGGTTTCTTTTTTTGTGCCGTAGCTTTTTCGTTCAATGTAATAACCGCTTATTTTTCTCTGGGCATCCAGGTCAATAGCAGCCTTATCCAAAGGATGGAACGTTGTAGGCTGGTCCGATGAACTTGACGCTGCTTCATGCTCAACAAAAGCCTCTTCAGCATGGCTAATCGGGGCAAATGGATTGAAAATCAGCCAGTAAGCCAACAAGCTCATCTTCAGTGGTCTGTTAATCAACAGGCTTTTAATAATTAAATGCAGCATGACGGTGTGTTCAAATTTCAGTGCAGGCATTCTATAAACTTTATTAAGAATTAAAAAGACTGATTTTTTATATATTAATAAAAAAATGGCATATAAAGATTAAGTTTAGCCATGGTATTTCTCACTAAGGCCGCCATCATCGATGGCTAAGCATGAGCGTAAAAAAGGCCGACTCGTAATTGCAGTCGACCTTCCTTTTTTGGCGCGCCCGGCGGGATTCGAACCCACTACCCTCGGCTTCGGAAACCGATACTCTATCCAAATGAGCTACGGGCGCAAAAGAGCTTGCCATTATAGCAAAGCATTGCCTATCGGGGCGGCTTGGCGTTGGTTTTTAAGTCCTTTTACCTGGCGATAAAGTGCAGGTATAATCACCCACCTCTTTAATTTATGTGTAGAAATGGACTGATATGAGTAACGAATACAAAGGCTCGAGTTTATGGCAATTAATCTTGGTGATACCGGGCGCTATTTTAGCCTTCACCTTAATTATTTCCTTGATTGCTAAATCTTCCGGTATGGCTAACGAGCCTGCTGCAGCTGCAACGGAGACGGTTGCTGCAACTAGCGCTTCCGATGAGAACATCAAACCTGTGGCCACCGTGGAAGTGGCGGTTGCGGATGCCGGCCCACACGTCGATAAAAGCGGCGAAGAAGTGGTTAAAGCCGTTTGCGGTATGTGCCACACGGCCGGTCTAATGAATGCACCAAAAATCGGTGACAAAGGCCAATGGGCGCCGCGTATTGCACAAGGTTACGATGTATTGGTATCACACGCCATTAACGGTATCCGTTCTATGCCAGCGCGTGGTGGCAACCCGGCCTTAACCGATGGTGAAATTGCCAATGCCGTAGCCAATATGGCCAATGCCAGTGGTGCCAGCTTTAAAGCACCGGAACCAAAAGTCGCAGCCGCAGTGGAAGAAGTAAAAGCCCCTGAAACTGCCGTTGCCCCAGCGAAATAAACGACCCATGCGGCTGGTGCTTGCGCTGGCATGCATGGACATTTGTTATGCTATGGCTATCCCACATCAAACCACTTAACTTGTTAAGTGGTTTTTTATTTTCTTAGAGCTAAACATGGCCCAATATGCGATAGGCGACATACAAGGTTGTTACCAGGCCTTTTTGGCTTTGTTGGCGCGCATAGAATTTGATCCCGAGCAAGACCGGCTTTGGTTAGTCGGCGATTTAATCAATCGAGGCAGTGGCTCACTTGATGTATTGCGTTGGTGTTACGCGCATCAATCTTCTATCCATGTGGTGTTGGGTAATCACGATTTGCACGCTTTGGTAGTGGCCGCTGGCTTTGTTAATGCACACAAGGGCGACACCTTAGACGGCTTGTTAGCCGCCCCAGATAAAGACGTCTTGCTAAATTGGCTGCGTCATCAAGCGCTGGCCTACCATGCTGAAGTGGCACCCGGGCAGGCCTATTTGATGGTGCATGCCGGCTTATTGCCAGACTGGACGCTGGCGCAAACACTGGACTATGCCGCTGAGGTGGAAGCGGCCTTGCAGGGGCCTAAACATCTGGAATTTTTAGCGCACATGTATGGCAATTTACCCAGCCGTTGGCAAGCCGATTTAACCGGCATAGACCGCTTGCGGGTCATTACCAATGCCTTGACCCGCTTGCGCGTGTGTACTTTGGACGGTGAAATGGAATTTCAGTTTAAGGGCGAGTTGGCCGACGTGCCGGCGCCGTATAGGCCATGGTTTTCCCTAAAAAATCGAGCCACGCAAGGCACTCAAGTGATTTTTGGCCATTGGTCGGCGCTGGGCTTGCAACAACAAGGTGACGTTTATGCGCTGGATACCGGCTGTTTGTGGGGCGGACAGCTGACGGCCATGAATCTGCAGACTATGGCGATCAGCCAGGTGCCGTCCGATCCGCGTGACAACCCTAAACGCCTAAAGCTTTAATTTCTTCGTAATCAGCTGCTGTATGTGCTGAGTCAAATCGCGGCGATGCTGCTGCGCTGCTTCCTGCCCAAATAAAATAGGCGGCAGAAAATGCAACTCTAAGATGGCTTGCTGAAGGCCTACGACACTAAGGATGGATTCCACTAGCGTGGTATCGCCGGCATAGGCCACCTCGGTATTGATGCTGCCGTCCAGGCGGGGGTAACGGATGGCGATGGGCCAAATAGTGGATTTGGCTTGCAAGGCCGATTGCATCACGCTGCCTTTAAAGGGGGCAATGCAAGTGCCATCGGTGGTGGTCCCTTCAGGAAACAAGCAAACGTTGTCGCCGGCTTTTAAACTTTGCGTGGTCAGGTCGACGATGCGTGTGGCATGCTGGCGTTTACCGCGCTCGATAAATAAAACCTGACTTTTTTTAGCCAAATAGCCAAACACTGGCCATGATTTTATGTCCGATTTGGCGATAAAGCGCACCGGCAATAGGCTGTTGATGGCATGGATGTCCAGCCAAGAAATGTGGTTGGCCACCAATAGGTTGTTGCGGGCGCTTGCGTAAGTGGGTGGGGTTTGCCCGTAGACCTTTATTTGCACGTTTAAAATGCGCAACAGCGTTTTACTCCACCACAAGATGATGGCCAAACGGCCATTTTTGCTGGAAAGCGGCATGACCATGGCCGCCATCGCCACACCGCTTAAGGTGTGAAGGGCGATGCGGGTCAGTCGGTAGTAACGAGTAAGGCGGCTAGTGGTCGCTTCTTGAGTGATGGGCAAAAGGTGGTTTGATAGCGCGCTACTGGTCAAAAGCAAACTACTTATTTCAAAAAGTGCGCAGCGTATCTGGGGTTGATTTTAGATAGCGGTAACATTACCAGCATATCGGCTGTGTTGAAATAGGGATCCCATGCTGGTTCACCACAAATGTAGGCACCCAAGCGTAAATAGCCTTTGATTAAGGGTGGGCAAGCCACTTGCATGTCGGTGCGCAAGGCTGGGTTAAGCAAGGGGTTGCGCGGGAACACACGGTATTCCAATGGCGATAAGTAATCGTCAGACAGTTTGGTATACAAACTGGCCGCCGCATGGCCACCGTCATACATGCTGACGCTGCCGCAACCTATCATGTATTCGTAATTGTGGATTTGCATGTACTTGGCTAGGCCAGCCCAGAGCATGGTGATGGTGCCGCCGTTACGGTAGTTTTGGTGCACACAGGCACGGCCAACCTCGACGGTACGGTTAAACAAATGGCTGAGTCGGCTTAAATCGAATTCGCCGGCTGAATAGTAGCCGCCGGCCTCGTTGGCCGCAGAAGGACTTAAAATACGGTAAGTGCCGATAACTTGATTGGTGTCGCTGTCGCGCACAATTAAGTGATCGCAATATTGATCAAAGCCGTCCACATCCAAGCCACCAGTGCCCAATAGTTGCGCGCCCATTTCCTCGGCAAACACTTTGTAGCGTAAGCGTTGGGCTTCTTCTATTTCCACTTGGGTGCGCGCCAGGCTGATGCTGAGGCGGCGTTGATTGGGAACCGCTAAATCGATGTGCTTAGCGTTATCGCTATGGCTTAACGGGCGTATTCTTTGTTTGGCTAACATTAAAGTCTCCTTTTGAATTGAGGAGACTTTAATGCTTACAGATTAAGAAATCGTGACAGAATTGTGACGATTTATTGACAGGATATTTCTTGGTCTTTTGGCTTAATGCGAAACGCGTGTGGCGCCGCCGCTATCAATCAAACGCACTTTATCACCGGCTTTAAATTGTTCGTCGGCTTCTTGGACGATGGCAATTAAAGTGCCGTTATCCAGTTTCACGGTGATTTCAAATGCGTCCTTACGGGTGATGCCTTCTTCTATGGCAGCACCGGCTAAGCCACCGACCACAGCGCCTATGACGGCGCCTATGATGTTGTCGTCACCCTTGCCTATGCTATTGCCGGCCACGCCGCCTACCGCCGCACCTGCCACTGAGCCTATTGGTGTTTTGGTGCCTTCTAATTTAACTGAGCGTACGCTTTCTACCACGCCCATGCGCACGGTTTGCACTTTGCGTGCTTCTTCACGGGAATAAACACCGCCAGAATTGGAGCTGGCGCAGGCGCCTAACAATATGCTTAATAGCGTAATGCCTATTAGTTTGGTTTTGTTCATGATCCGTCTCCTGTAATTGGCCTGATAGGCTGAATGGTGAAAATTTAAGCTTAATCTAATTTAAGCTTCGTCCAATTTGGTTTCGTTGACCAATGCTTGGGTGTAGATGGCTTCAATTTCCGCGCGGCTGGGCTTGTGGTTTTGGCCGCCACGACTTTCAATTTTAATCGCGCCCATGGTTGAAGCCAAGCGGCCGCAGGTGGGCCAATCCCAGCCGCGAGCCATGCCATATAGCAAGCCGGCGCGGTAAGCGTCACCGCAACCAGTGGGGTCGACGATGTGCATGGCTTTAATGCAAGGGATCTCATGGCATACGCCATCCGCGTAAATTTGCGAACCCTGACCACCCAAGGTCACCACCAAAGCTTTGACCTTGGCCGCCAGTTGCTGCAAATTTAGGCCGGTTTTATCTTGGATGATTTGCGACTCGTAATCGTTAACCGCTAAGTAATCGGCCATCTCGATAAACTGCAACAATTCATCGCCGTTAAACATAGGCAAGCCTTGACCGGGGTCGAATAAAAATGGGATGCCGGCTTCAAAGCACTCACGCGCGTGTTGGAACATGCCGTCACGGCCATCCGGCGCGATGATGGCAAGCGTCACGCCTTGCGCGTCATTAACGCTGTTTTCATGCGAGGCTACCATGGCGCCTGGGTGAAAAGCGGTGATTTGGTTGTCGTCGGTATCGGTGGTAATAAAGGCTTGCGCGGTGAAGGTGCCGGCCACGGTTTTGATGTGTGTGCTGGCTAATTTGTGCTGCGTGAGCCAATTTTGGTAAGGGGCAAAATCGTCGCCGACGGTCGCCATGATGAGCGGATTGCCATCGAGCAATTGCAAGTTATAGGCAATGTTACCAGCGGTGCCACCAAATTCGCGGCGCATTTCCGGCACGTAAAACGCCACACTGAGCGCGTGAATTTTGTCCGGCAAGATGTGGTTTTTGAATTTATCTTGAAACACCATGATGGTGTCATAGGCTAGTGAGCCGCAAATAAGGGTGTGCATGGGGTGTGGGGCTGAGATTTTAAAAAGCCATTATCTTATTTTTTGCTGCCAGCTAGCAAGCGCTAAGATCAGGCTTATTCGGCTAGGCTGCCGTCAATGAGAATTTTGGCGGCTTTTTTGGCGTACTGCATGGCGCCTGAACCGCGTTGCATTTGTTCGGCTTGCACGGCACCTTCAAACAGCAAAGACAGTTGTAGGGCGAGGCCGTCGGCGTCTTTAATGTTAGCCTGCGCGGCTAGGCTGCGTATGTACAGTCTAAATTGCTTGGATTGCTCGGCGGACAATTGGTGAACCGGGTTGGCTTCGCTGGGAAATTCGGCGGCGGCTTTGATAAAGCCCATGCCGTTGAATTCGGGCGAGCTAACCCATTCTTCTATGCAATCAAACAGCCTTTGTATTTTCTCTGCCGGTTGCTGGGTTTGGCTGTCGAGCTTGCTGTTTAACCAAGTTTGAAACTGCTGTTGGCTTTGCGTGAGCACTTCCAGGATTAACAACTCTTTGCTGCGAAAGTATTTGTACAAAGTCATTTTGGTGGTGCCCGCCACGGCCACGATGTTATCTACCCCAGTGGAATTGATGCCTTGGGTTTGGAATAGATTGGTGGCGGTGGCCAATATTTTATCGCGTAGCGTGGACATGGATGGATTATACTAATCTGTATATAAAGCCTGCAATGATTATTTGCCCTTAACTGGTGGAGTTGGCCATCAGCATGGGGGTGAAATTGCAGCGCACTTTTTCTAAATAGCGATTGGCAATCGCTAAATCTTTCAAATTGGTAGGCAGTTTGCCGCCCACCACATTTTCTAAATACACCGCTTTGTCTTGATCTGGAATTTGCAATGCTTCCGGGTATTGGCATGTGCCTTGGCGCATTTGTTCGTATTTTGCATAGAGCAGACTGGCGTCTTTAGCTGTTAAGCTTACTTCAGTTAATTGATTGGGGGCCATTGGCGTCTTGCTTATAAATAGACCAAATCCAACTGACACCATTAGTAAGAAGCTGGCTGAGAGACTATAAAGAGCAGGCCTAGTCCATAGCCAAGCAAGGCGGCTAGTTTTAGTTTGGGTTTGGGCCAATATTAACGCTAGGGCGGCTTTTTTGCCGTGCTTTAAGCAATCCAAACGGGTTTGCGGGTCAGCTTGCATGTGGGCATTGATGGCGATTAATAGGATATGCTCTGCCAACATGCTTGGTTGGCCAGCGCCAAGCGCATTGGCTTGCTTGGTGCAAAATGCCAATAGGGAAGCGTTTTCGGCAATGGACTTGGCTAAATCGTTGCCGCTTGACGCGTCGCGCAAGGCATCGAACAGGCTGAGCAATCGATCAGCGGGCGTTTTGCCCAATTGCGTTAGCTTGGCTAATTGCTCGGCAGAGTTGAAGTTGTCCATGGTGCTCAAGGCTGGCGGCGCATTAAAACGGTTTAACCACAACCAAGATGACGATCAAGGTCAGCACAATCACTGGCAGTTCGTTAAACCAGCGATACCAAACATGGCTGCGGGTGTTGCGGTCGTGCTTGAAGTCATTGATTAATTTACCGCAATACCAGTGGTAGCCTATTAACACGACCACCAAGCTTAATTTTGGGTGCATCCAACGGCCGCCTATGCCGTAACCCAGCCATAACCACAGTCCGAAGCCTAGGGCCAAGACGGCCAAGGGCAACATGAAGCGGTAGAGCTTTTGTTCCATCATTTTCAATCTGTCTGAACTGGCGCTGTCTTGCACCATGGCATGGTTGACCAATAGTCTGGGCAAGTAAAATAAGCCGGCAAACCAACTGGTGACAAAAATGATGTGCAACGCTTTAACCCATAACATCGTTAATTCCTCTTCCTTGTTTATTCTGGTTTGCCTAATTCACGGCTTAATAGTTTGGCCATGGCGTTTAAATCCAATGGCCCTATTGTACTTTGTAAACGCTGGCCTTGCTTACCGTAGATGAAATGACTGGGTGTGACGTTCACTTGCCCAAAGGCGGCACTCATTTCGCCATAGCCATCGTGCATAACCGGGAAGGGCATTTTTTTTTGGCTAGCGTAGTTCAGCACTTGAGCCGGCGGGTCGTAGGCCATGGCGACTGCAATCAATTCAAAACCTTGGCCATGGTGGCGCTGATAAAAGTCGATTAATGCTGGCATTTCTTTGAGGCAACTTAGGCAGTTGATGGACCAAAAATGCACCAGTACGACGCGGCCTTTTAAGTCAGCCATGGCAATTTTTTCGCCGCTTAAAGTAGTGAAGCTAACGGCAGGGGCGGATTGGTTTTGGTAAGTGTGCCAGACGCCCCAGCCAATTAGCAGGGTTATCATCAGGGCAAGGCTGATTTTTTTAAAATAGGCAGGCATGTGCTTAGTCTAACGGATTTTTATTTAATGTGGCCTGTCTATGCATGGTCGAGCTAAGCAGATAAATGGCCAATACCCATGTAACGCTTGCGCTTATTTGCCGTGATTCAACATGTTATAATGCATTTTTTAATAGCCGAGCTATTTATCTAAAAGCCAATGAACGCACCCCTACCTAGCCATATTGAGCAAATCGAACCGCAAGCAAACCAACGCTTACGTGAAATTCCCTACAACTACACGTCTTTTTCAGATCGCGAAATCGTCATACGATTTCTTGGTGAAGAGATATGGGATACCTTAAACGACTTGCGCAGTCAGCGCAAAACCGGACGCAGTGCGCGCATGCTGTTTGAGGTCTTGGGTGATTTGTGGGTGGTGACGCGCAACCCGTATTTGCAAGACGATTTGCTGGAAAACCCCAAGCGCCGCAAGGCCTTGATTGATGCGCTTAAACACCGTATCGCCGCCATAGAAGAGCGCAATGCCGGCGGTAAAGCCAACGCCAGCGTGCAGAAAATGGTGCAGGCCGCGCAAAAAGCCATCGCTAAATTCGCCGAAGACTTCCGCCAAACCTACGATTTGCGCAAAAAAGCCTTAAGCAAATTCAGCAAAATTACCCGTAAAGACAACGTGCAGTTTGATGGCTTGGCTCGCGTGTCGCACGTGACCGACGCCACAGACTGGCGTGTGGAATACCCGTTTGTGGTGTTGAACCCAGACACGGAAAAAGAAATCGCCGCCTTGGTACGCGCTTGCATAGAATTAGGCTTAACCGTGATTCCACGCGGTGGTGGTACCGGCTACACCGGTGGCGCCATTCCATTGACGCCCATGTCAGCTGTGATCAATACCGAAAAATTAGACCAACACGGCGGCGTGCAAATGCGCACCTTACCGGGTGTGGCTAGACAAGTCGCGACCATAGAATGCGGTGCCGGCGTGGTGACGCGCCGTGCCATGGAGGCGGCCAGTGAAGCTGGCCTTGAATTTGCCTGTGATCCAACCAGTGCCGATGCCAGTTGCATAGGCGGTAACGTGGCGGTGAACGCCGGTGGTAAAAAAGCCGTGTTATGGGGCACGGCCCTGGATAACTTGGCCTCATGGCGCATGGTAACGCCGGACGCGCAGTGGATGGAAGTGCAGCGTTTAGACCACAATTTGGGCAAAATCCACGATGTGGCGGTGGCGCGATTCAAAGTCAGCCGTTACGCAGAAGACATGAAGACTTTGTTAGGCGAGCCAGAAATACTGGAAATTGCCGGCCCTAGTTTCCGTAAAACCGGCTTGGGTAAAGACGTGACCGATAAATTCTTATCCGGTTTGCCTGGCATCCAAAAAGAAGGCTGCGATGGCTTAATTACCAGTGCCACCTTCATCTTGCATCGCATGCCTAAACACGTGCGCACAGTGGCTTTGGAGTTTTTCGGCAACGTCTCCAATGCGGTGCTGGCCATCGTGGAAATTAAAGATTACCTGGATGCTACCGCCAAAAAAGACCCCTTGGTCTTGATGGCCGGTTTAGAACACATGGACGAGCGTTACATCAAAGCGGTGGGATACGCGACCAAAGCGGCCCGTCAGCAACGGCCAAAAATGGTCTTGATTGCCGACATCGCCTCGGATGATGAAAACGCCGTCGGTGAAGCCGCCTCGCACATCGTGCGTCTATGTAACGCACGCAACGGTGAAGGCTTTGTCGCTGTGTCGCCAGAAGCCCGCAAAAAATTCTGGTTGGATAGGGCGCGCACTGCTGCCATTGCCAAGCACACCAATGCCTTCAAGATTAACGAAGACGTGGTCATTCCCTTGCCGCGTTTGGGCGATTACTCGGATGGCATAGAGCGCATTAACATCGAATTGTCGATTAACAACAAGCTGCAATTGCTCGACGCGCTAGAGGAATTCATGCAAGGCGATTTGCCTTTGCAGGCCGATGAAGACGGCAATGCCGATGGCCAGATGGTCTTGGCTAAACAAGGCATCGCCTTGCAGTTGTTGCGTGAATTGCGTGCCCATTGGCGCTTAATATTGCAAAGTTTAGATCAGCCCGTGAGCGTGCTGGGCAGCTTGGGCGACACGCTAAATCAATACGAAAATGTCTTCCGTGCGGTGCAATCGTATGATTTGCGCATTTCATGGAAACGCGACATTAAGCGACCCATGGCCGATATATTTGCTGGTCGCGAATACCAAAAAATACTAAACCGTTGCGATGAAATCCATAAAGGCGTGTTGAAATCACGGGTGTTTATTGCCCTGCACATGCATGCCGGCGACGGTAACGTGCACACCAATATTCCGGTTAACTCGGACGATTACCAAATGATGCGCGTGGCCCATGAAGCGGTAGCCCGCGTGATGGCTTTGGCTAAGGCATTGGACGGCGTTATCTCTGGTGAGCACGGCATAGGCATCACCAAAATGGAGTTTTTGGAAGACTCCACCATCAGTGCTTTTGGCGCCTACAAACAAAAAGTCGACCCCAATGGCCACTTTAATAAAGGTAAATTGATGGCCGGTTCCGGCCTGGAGAATGCCTACACGCCAAGTTTTGGTTTGCTGGAGCAAGAATCCATCATCATGGAGCAATCGGCCATAGGTGAGATTGCCGATTCCATTAGCGATTGCTTACGCTGCGGCAAATGCAAACCGGTGTGCACCACGCACGTGCCACGCGCCAATCTCTTGTATAGCCCGCGTAATAAGATCTTAGGCACGTCCTTGCTGATCGAAGCCTTTTTATACGAAGAGCAAACGCGGCGTGGCATCTCGCTCAAGCATTTTGATGAATTTAACGACGTGGCCGACCATTGCACGGTATGCCATCGCTGCTTAAACCCTTGCCCAGTCGACATCGATTTCGGTGACGTGTCGGTGGCCATGCGTAACTTCTTGCGTGAGCAAGGCAAAAAACAATTTAACCCAGGCACGGCATTGGGCATGGCGTTTTTGAATGCCAAAGACCCGGCCACCATTAAATTGATGCGCACTTTTATGGTGACCATAGGTTACCGCGCGCAGAGTTTTGCCCACAGCTTGGCTAAGAAATTCCATTTGTTGAAAGACAAAGTTAGGCCGCCTGCCACCGTCGGTAAGCCGGAAATAAAAGCGCAAGTGGTGCATTTTATCAACCGGCCTATGCCTAAGAAAATGCCGACCAAGACCTCGCGTGCACTGCTGGGCATAGAAGACGATCGCATGATACCGGTCATACGCAACCCAGCCAAAGTGACCGAAGACTCCGAAGCGGTATTCTATTTCCCGGGCTGCGGCTCCGAGCGCCTGTTCTCTAACGTCGGTTTGGCTACCCAAGCAATGTTGTATGAAGTCGGTGCTATCACTGTGTTGCCACCCGGTTATTTGTGTTGCGGTTACCCGCAAACTGCCAGCGGCAATCACGATAAAGGCCAGGCCATCACCACGGAAAATCGGGTCTTATTCCACCGTTTAGCCAACACGCTAAATTACTTGGACATCAAGACCGTGATCGTGTCCTGCGGCACCTGCATGGACCAATTGCAAAAATACCAGTTTGAAAGCATATTCCCTGGTTGCCGCTTATTGGACATCCACGAGTATTTGATGGAGAAAGACCTGAAATTAACCGGCATCACCGGCACCAAGTACATGTACCACGATCCCTGCCACACGCCTATGAAAACCTATAAGCCATTGGAAGTGACGAATGCCTTAATGGGCACCGAGGTGGCCTTGAATGACCGTTGCTGTGGTGAAAGCGGTACCTTTGCCGTGGCTAGACCGGACATCGCTACCCAAGTCAAAATGCGCAAGCAGGAGGAATTGGAAAAAGGCATGGGCAAGCTGGGCTTAACCGTGGGTGCGCCTGAGCAAAAAGTAAAAATTCTGACTTCTTGCCCAAGTTGCTTGCAAGGTTTGGCTCGTTACGGTGAGGACACCGGCATTGAAGCCGATTACATCGTAGTGGAAATGGCTAAGCATTTGTTGGGGCCGGATTGGATGCAAGAGTATGTCGCGAAAGTCAATCAAGGCGGCATAGAGAAAGTATTGCTTTAAGGCTGGCCACCTTAGCTTACGGCAGGAAGGGCAGAAATATTGCCGTGGCTAAATTTTGCATGACGCGCGATATCATGCGTTCGGATTTTTCCGATAAGGCCACGGCATATAAATCCGTGCGGCCTATCATCTTGCCAAACTCGCGCTCGAAACTGAGGTTTTTGTCTTTGTCGTTTATCTCATTGCTTAGCAAATAGAGTTTGCCTTTTTCGTCTCTGGCATTGGCCAATTTCCAAGCAGCGATTTCGATGTTGCGGGCGACGTTGTAAATAAACTGTGGGTTGAGCGTGTCGTTGATGTAAAAGTCGCGTTTGCCACCGTGCGCTTGCAATAGCATGGTTTGCAGACCGACAATAAAGGGCAATACGCGATCGCCAGTGTAATCAGGCTGGAAAGCTAAGAAGATGGCGTCTGTGCCTTGTTTGTTGTCTATTTCCTTGAATTGGTAATGGTGTTGTTGCTCACCGTCTATCACCCAAGTCGCCATTTTTTCCGCATTGTCCGAGGTGCTTTTCGCCAATTCGTGCGGGTTGCGTTTATACAGCTTAATCATCAAGGTGCGCAGGCTTTGGATGTTTTCCGATATTTCCACGTCTGCCATGCGATCAAAATCCGTTTTAGCTAACTGACTGCCTGAACTGCGGTCGCTGCGTTCCGGTATGGCTTTACGGTCGACTGGGCTATTGAGTGAGCAAGCACTGATCACAGCCAGCAAACAGCCCAATAGCAGGACGCGGCCGAAGTGCAAGCTCACGTTTTTTGCGCCCCACGCGATTTTGGAAAGATGACGCTAAACGTGCTGCCCACACCAAATTCGCTGCTGATGTCCAATTTGGCTTGATGGCGTATCAAGATGTGCTTGACGATGGATAAGCCCAAGCCGGTGCCGCCGGTTTCGCGGCTACGACTCTTGTCCACCCGGTAAAAACGTTCGGTCAAGCGTTCTATGTGCTGTGGCTCTATGCCTATGCCGGTATCCCGCACGGCAAAAACCGGTTGTTTGTTTTGCATTTGCCAAGTGATGGTAATGTCGCCGTGGCCTTTAGCCGGGTCCACCGGTGTATAGCGTATGGCGTTGCTCACTAGGTTGCTAAACACGCTACGCAATTCATCTATGGAGCCCTTTAAGTTAAGTGTTGCATCGGCCTCAAGTAAGATGCGATGACTGGCTTTGTTAAGACCTTGGCTTAAGCCTATGGCATCGTTTTGTACGGATTTTAATAAGCTGGCCATGTCGATTTCAGTGTTGTCTGGGCTGCCGGTGTTGCTCTCTATGGTTGATAAGGTTAGCAGGTCTTCGATGATGCGGCGCATGCGCACGGTTTGTTCTTCCATCATGGCAAAGTAGCCTTGCAAGCTCGCCGGCACCGCCCCTTCCATGTCACCTAGGGTTTCTAAAAAGCCGCCCACCACTGTCAGTGGCGTGCGCAATTCGTGTGAGACATTGGCAATAAAATCGCGACGCATGACGTCGACCTTTTCCAGTTGGGTCATGTCACGACTGATTAATAATTTTTGATTGTTAGCCATGGCTATGAGTTGGATATCCAGCACCACCTCGGGATTGCGCCAAGACTTCAGTTTGAATGGCTCCTCGTATTTTTCGTTGTACAAATAAGCAATAAAGCCGCTGTCACGAATTAAATTGACCACTGGTAGGTTTTTATCGGTGCTTAAATCCAAGCCCAATTGTTTTTCGGCATTGGCAGTACACCACTCAATTTCATTGCTGGCACCTAAGATAACCAAGCCGTCTGGCATGGCGCTGGTAGCCAAATTAAAGCGTTCTAAGGCGGCGTTGAGTTGAGTTTGGTTGTACTTATTGGTGCGCTCGTACTTGAGTAATAGATTGAACAAGCCTTCCCATAAGCCAAAGCCATCGGGGATGCTTTTTAAGTCGGGTTTTTTAAACCAAGTTTGCAGTTGGTTGAGCCAGAATATGTGGTTGGCTAGGTAAAGCAGTAAGCCACTAGAAAAGACCAATAAAGCCGTGGTGGCGCTGCTGAACAGCCAAACAAATAGGCTGATTAGTAACAGTGCAAATATAAATGAGCCAGCTTTCCTACTAATATTTTGCACAGGTGGTTTTTCAGTAAATAGACTTAAGCGATTATAGCGAGGAAATGCAGCGGCGAAAAATGTTTTATCGGCCCGCTTGCTGCAAGCGGACCGGGTGATAAATTAGTCGTGATTGATGGAAAAACGGTAGCCGGCGCCACGCACCGTTTGGATTAGGTCTTCGTGGCCGGACACGGCCAAGGCATTGCGTAAGCGCCTTATGTGCACGTCCACGGTGCGGTCTTCAACAAACACGCGATCGCCCCAGACTTTATCCAAGAGTTGGCTGCGGGTATGCACGCGTTCGGCATTGGTCATAAAGAAATGCAGCAACCTGAATTCGGTTGGGCCTAAATCGATATTCTTTTGATTGCCGCTAACCCGGTGGGTGGATGGGTCTAAATGCAAGCCGCTGATTTCTATTGGGTCGTCGGTCATTTGCGGGGCGCGGCGGCGCAACACGGCTTTTATCCTAGCGTTCAATTCACGCGGGCTAAACGGCTTGGTGACGTAATCATCCGCACCCACTTCTAGGCCGCGTACCTTATCGTACTCGTCGCCTCTGGCGGTAAGCATGATGATGGGGATGGATTTTGTTTGCGGGTCGGACTTTAATTGACGCGCAAAATCCAAGCCGTTCATGCCGGGCAACATCCAATCCAATAATATTAAGTCCGGTATGGTTTCACGCATTAAATTCTGGGCAATCTCAACGCTGAGTGCGCGTATGGCATTGTGCCCAGCTTGGGTAATGTTAAGCGCAAGCAATTCTTGTATGGCCGGTTCGTCTTCTACGACTAATATATTGGCTGGCATAGTGCATCCTTAGCTAACTTACGGTGGTTTAGGCTAGTATTCATGACCGCCAGTTTATGACTTATATATGAACTATTTATGACAGATATTAAATGCTTGGCAAATTAAATGGGCAAATTTTTTGATATGCTGGCGTATTTGTTACACTGTGTTACATATTGCTGTTTTTGAATAATATAAAAATAAATGAAGAGGACTGTATGGCCAATTTTTTATCCAAAGAAAACACCGTAGCCAAGGCCGATTTTAATCGCTGGTTAGTGCCGCCGGCCGCGCTAGCGGTGCATCTATCCATAGGCATGGGTTATGGGTTTAGTGTGTTTTGGAAACCATTGGGCAGCGCCTTAAAAGGCGCAGATGGTTCGCCTGTTGCCGCTTGCGCGGCCGGTGCGGCCACTTTCGCGGATAAGTTAGCCGGCACGGCTAAGGCTTTGTTTGCTACCGATTGCAATTGGACGCAGTTTGATTTGGGTTGGATGTTTACCTTGTTCTTTGTCTTGCTTGGTTGCTCGGCTGCCCTTTGGGGCGGTTGGTTGGAGCGTGCGGGACCACGCAAAGCCGGCTTGGTGTCCATGTTGTTATGGTGCGGCGGCTTGCTTATATCTGCTTACGGCATCTACCTACACCAGCTGTGGTTGATGTGGTTAGGCAGTGGGGTGATAGGCGGCATAGGCTTAGGTCTAGGCTACATTTCCCCGGTCTCAACCTTGATTAAATGGTTCCCGGATAGACGTGGTATGGCAACCGGCATGGCCATCATGGGCTTTGGCGGCGGGGCCATGATAGGCTCGCCCTTGGCGACCAAATTGATGGCTTATTTTGCCGCGGATGGCAGCGTTGGCGTGTGGCAAACCTTTGTCGCCTTGGCCGCTATTTACTTTGTCTTTATGCTGTGGGGCGCGTTGGGTTACCGCGTGCCGCCCAGCGGTTGGCAGCCAGCTAATTGGCAGCCAGCCACTAACAAAAAAGCCAATGCCATGATCGCAAGTGGCCACGTGCACTTGAAAAATGCGCATAAAACTCCGCAGTTTTGGTTGCTGTGGTTGGTGTTGTGCATGAACGTGTCAGCCGGTATCGGCTTGATAGGCGCGGCAGCGCCGATGTTGCAAGAAACCTTTGGCGGGGCGTTAGTGGGCGCGGCGCATTTAAGCTATGCCGACATCAAGCTGGACGCCGACTTGACGGTCGCGGCCGCCGCGGTTGGGGCGGGCTTCGTCGGCTTAATTTCCTTGTTTAATATATTTGGCCGATTTGCTTGGGCGACGTCCTCGGATAAATTAGGTAGAAAACGCACTTACACGATTTTCTTTGTATTGGGCGCCATCATGTATTGCACTGCCAGTTACGTGGCCGGCTTTAAATCCTTGGCCATGTTTGCCGCTATCTTTTGCGTGATTGCCTCCATGTATGGCGGTGGTTTCGCTACCATCCCCGCTTATTTGGCCGATATGTTCGGCACCCAGTTTGTTGGGGCCATCCACGGTCGCTTGTTAACGGCGTGGTCTACCGCCGGTATTTTGGGTCCGGTGGTGGTGAATTACATGCATGACACGCGCTTGGAAGCCAACGTGCCGTTTGATCAAATCTACGCGCCCATCTTTATGGTGTTGGCCGGCATGATGGTGGTGGGCTTTATCGCTAATTTATTGGTGACACCGGTGGCCGCCAAATACACCATGAGCGATGCAGAGTTAGCAACCGAGCGGCAATTGGCCCATGAAAAAGCCGCGCCAGCCAAAGCCACTGAGGCTAAGGCGGTCGCGGTTAAGGCCGGCGTTTCGTATAAGGTTGCGATCGCTTGGGCCTTGGTCTTGGTGCCTATCAGTTACGGCGTATGGAGCACGGTGCAGAAAGCCTGGATCTTATTTCATTAAAGTCGGTGGCCAATATGCGGTAAAATAGCGGCCTATTTAATAAGTCTTATGATTAAAAGGGTATGCCGTGAGGGAAATTGAAAAAAATTTAGATGGTACCGGTCTGCAAATAGGCGTGGTGCTGTCTCGATTCAACAGTGACATAGGCGATGGCTTGCTGAGCGCGTGCACCACCGAGTTACAGAAATTGGGTGTGGCGAGCGATGCCATTACCGTGATCACGGTGCCCGGAGCACTGGAGACGCCATTGGCCTTGCAGCACATGGCCATCAGTGAAAAATTCGATGCCTTGGTCGCCTTAGGGGCGATTATACGTGGCGAAACCTACCATTTTGAGGTCGTATCCAATGAATCGGCACGCGGCATTTTAGAAGTGCAATTCAACACCGGCATTCCCGTTGCCAATGCCGTGTTAACCACGGAAGACGACGATCAAGCGATAGCCCGCATGCATGTCAAAGGCGCGGAAGCCGCACAAGTGGCGGTTGAGATGGCTAATTTGATTCGAGCACTGTGATGACCAGTCCCCTAAATGACAACAGCAAGGCCCCATTAACCACTTTGGCGGTGGCTAAAGCCGCAGGCAAAAAAACTGCAGTCAAACCCACTGTTAAATCCACTGGCTCTAAATCCAGCGGTTCTAAGTCCGGTGGCAGTAGAAATCGACGCAAATCCCGTGAATTGGTGCTTAAGGCCGTCTATCGCGGCATGTTGAATGCCTCAACGGCCAGCGCGGTATACAAAGACATGGCGGAAGACCCGGATTACAACAAAGCCGATGAGGCCTATTTTAAATCCTTGTTGGAATCGGTTAACGAACACATGGCTGAGTTGGACGCCAAAATGGCCGATTTTGTCGATAGAAAAATCAGCGAATTAAGCCCGATTGAACACGCTATTTTGCGTATCTCCGCATGCGAATTGATGTTTGATCTAAGCATTCCATACCGCGTGGTGATTAACGAAGGCGTGGAATTAGCCAAGATATACGGTGGCATCGATGGCCACAAATACATCAACGGCGTGTTGGACAAATTGGCCGCCAGCGTTCGTGCGGCAGAAATGCGCGCTTAAGTTTGGCCGATGGGAAGGTAGTGGCAGCCGCTAGCATCGCTAATTAAGTAGCTGCCTTGTTCGTACCAATCGGCTAACACCCAACGCGTGATGGCGTGACCATCTAAGCTTAAATCGTGCTGCATGGGTCGGTGGGTGTGGCCATGTATAACCCGTTCCGGGTAGTCGTGGTCTCGCAATAACTGATTCAGCGTCTGCGGGTTGATGTCCATGATGTCGCTGGCTTTATGCGATTTTTCTTGTTCACTGCGCGCACGCATGGCCGCAATCTGTTCTTTTCTGTCTGTTAAGCTGCGTTGTAAAAAAGCCGTTTGCCAATTTTTATCCCGCACTTTTAATCTAAACGCTTGGTAGTCTAAGTCGTCGCTGCACAGGGCGTCACCGTGGCTAATCAGCGTGCGCACGCCATGCAGGTCTATCACGCATGGGTCGGGCAACAGCTTCAATTTCGCTGCAGCACAAAAGGCCTGGCCGATTAAAAAATCGCGGTTGCCGTGCATTAAATAGACCGCCACGCCGGCGTCGGCTAATTCGCGCAGGCCCTCCACCACGGCTTGGTGGCTGGCCAGATCATCATCACCCGCCCAGTATTCAAAAACATCACCCAGCAGGTATAAAGCTCGCGCCTGCTTGGCCGTGCTCTTGAGAAACTCAAGAAAAGCTTGGGTAATATGCGGGCGACTGGCGCATAAATGTAAGTCGGAGATAAATAGGTCTGCCTGATCTGCAGCGTATGGATCCCCGGTTTGCTTCATCTAGGCCAGCTTACTATTAACAGCGGGTCGCGCTTTCAATGATGACGTTTTCTACCGGCACGTCTTGGTGACCGTTGCGGCTAGTGGTGGCCACTTTCTTGATTTTATCGACGACGTCCATGCCGGCCGTCACTTTGCCAAACACGCAATAGCCCCAACCGCTGCTATTAGGTGCGGTGTAGTTCAAGAAGTCGTTGTTGCCGACGTTAATGAAGAATTGGTTGCTGGCAGAGTGCGGTGCTGCGGTGCGCGCCATAGCAATGGTGAAGATATCGTTGGCCAAGCCATTGTCGGCTTCATTTTTAATTTCATCGGCCGAGGCTTTTTGTTGCATTTTGCCGTCAAAACCACCGCCTTGTATCATGAAGCCGTTAATGACGCGGTGAAAAATGGTGCCGTTATAAAAACCGCTGTCCACGTATTGCAAAAAGTTAGCCACGGTAATCGGGGCTTTTTCTGCGTTCAGTTCTAAGGTAATTTCGCCAAAATTGGTAAGTAGTTTAACCACAATGTGTCCTTGATAAAGTGTCGTAAAAAATGTGTAGTCTTGCCAGTCAAGCTTACAGCGGTTTGCTGTTGCGTTTTATGGCCAGTATGCGTACCGTGGATTTCGGTACGTCGTAATAGGGCCCAACGTTCATGGTCGGCGAAGCGCCAATGTCGCGCACCACGTCCATGCCTTTTAGCACGCGGCCAAACACGCAATAGCCAATGAGCTCGGGATCGTTGCCTTGGTAATTGAGTGGCACGTTGTTTTCTAAGTTGATGAAGAATTGTGAGGTGGCGGAATCGGGGTCGCTGGTTCTAGCCATGGCTAGGGTGCCCGGCTCGTTTTTAAGGCCGTTTGCTGCTTCGTTGACGATGGGCGCTAGGCCCGGCTTTTCCGTCATGTCCGCGTTAAAGCCACCGCCTTGTATCATGAAGCGATTGATTACGCGGTGAAAAATGGTTTCTTTGTAATAGCCGGAGTCCACGTATTGCATGAAGTTGGCCACGGTTTTAGGGGCTTTTTCTGGGTAGAGTTCCACCACAATATCGCCACGGTTGGTTTCAACGGTGACCATTGGGTTGGCGGCCAATAGTGGGGTGCTTAGGGCCAGGTTAGTGCTAAGTAAAGCAGCTAACAAGAAAAAACGTAGTTTGGGCATGGTCATCCTTAAATTGAAATCACTGGTGCAAGCTGTGGTTTAGAAAGAGGCTAAAAAAGCAGGCAAAGCCAGCATTAGGCGGCGCCTTCGGAAATGATTTTCCAGTTACCGTCTTCCAACAGCCAATACTGGCGTTTTTGCATTTTGTTGCTTAGGTGCGGGCTTTTAAAATCCTGGGTGAAATCCACCACGACTAATTTTTGCTTGCTATCCGGGTAAGTAAACATACTGACGTTGGAAAGGGCAATGCTAATTTCGGGTTTGTTGGCTTGCACGCGGTATTTGTGCGCTGACCATTGCTGATAATTGATACCGTTGTTGTTAAACGCGCTGGAGTAGTGGCTTAAGTATTGTTCGGTGTCTTGTGCACGCCAGTCATTAAGCCAAGCGTCCATGGCGGCTTGCAAGCTTTGTTTTTCTGTGTCGCCGCTGTCGTTAGCGGACCAGCTTAAATTGTTGGTAATGATGATGGGCGTTTTGCCGGTTTGCAGTATCGGCGCCAAGCTTTTTAGATCTTGATTGTTTAATACCACGCAGCCGTCGCTGGAGCGCGGCGGGCGGCTGAAGGTGTCGCTAGGAGTGCCGTGCAGCCAAATGCCTGAGCCGCTGCGGTTATGGCGTTGGTCCCACTCGTTTGGGTAGTTTAGCGGGTAGGCGCCATCGCCGTACATGTCGGCTAGCGGTTGGTTGAGTTTTGCTTTGGCAAAATACACGCCTATGGGCGTGCGTTTGTCGCCCTCGGTTTTTTTGTCGACGCCATTTTTGCCTATGGTGACGTAGTAGTCTTTGACGTAACTTAGGCTGTTGCCGTTGTTTTTGTATAGGTATAGGCGCGATTTGTCGGTGTCGACCACGATGACATGGCCTTGCTGCTCATTGGGCGCCAGCAGCAAATTTGGCACGCTGTCGGCGTTTTGTTTGGATAAGTAGTGCTCGATACGCACGCGGGCTTCGTCCTGCAAGTCTTTGATGGCTTCGGTTTGGTTGTTTTCGCTACCACCAAAGCCTTGCAATTGTTGCGCTTGTGCCATGAGCAAGTCACCGCGCACCAAGTAAGCCAATTTAAAATTTGGGATGGTTTTAATCAGCTCGTCGACGGTGTTGAGCGCTTGATCATTTTTACCTTGGGTGATTTCTAACAAGCTCTTGGCAAGCAGGTTTTCGGCTAAATTGCCTAGGCCATTTTGTTTGGCTTGAAACAAATTGCCTAGGCTGTCGCTATTGATTGCCGTGGCATTCCATGGCATCAAGGTAATCGCCGTTAAAAGTGCGTAGGTTAAACTTTTATTCAAATGCATCTATGAATACCTAGCCCTAAAAAGTGACATCAAGCCGTACTGATCCGCGTCGATATGCCGTCAGCTAGTTGCTGGCATTCTCTTGTTGGATGTACCAGTTGTCGCCTTCTTTTTTCATGATCAGTGTTTTGGTTGTGTGTATGGGCTTGCCATCGGCACGGTAGCTTTGTTTGAAACGCACTCTAGCGTTGTTGCTATCGGCTATACTGATGTTGATTTTGGATAGGCTGACACTGATTTTAGACGGTTTGTTAATGCGCTCTTTACGCTGTTCCTCCCAAGCTTTGCGGCTTTGGCCTTTTGCCGGTTGGAAGCTAGCACCGTAGCTGGCAAAGTAACGATCCAAATCTTTGGCTGACCAGGCTTGCGCCCAGTTATTCACCGCGGCACTTAACTCTTCTTCCGCGCCTTTTGCTGGCGTGCTGCTAGCAGGCGCACTGTTAGCCACTTCGCTGGCGGATTTTTTGCTCACGCTGTCCGATTTTTTTGCATCGGCTACGGCGGTTTTAGCCGGTTCTTTTGCGGCAATAGTGGTTTTATTGCCGGTGCCGAATAAATCTTTGATCAAGGACAATTTACCTTGAGCACGGGTGTTGCTGGTGTCCAATTGCAAGGCTTTGTCGTAGGCTTCGGAGGCCATGCGGGCATATATGTCGCCTAAGTTTTCATGGGCAGTAGCGTAGCTAGGATGGGTTTTAATGGCGGTTTCCAAGGATTTTCTGGCCTTATCAAACTGACCTTGATCGGCATAGAGCACCGCTAGGTTATTGTAGGGTTCAGGTAAGTTGGGGAATTTTTCCGTCACATCCGTGAACACCTTAATTGCTTCATCACGGCGACCTTGCTCAGCCAACATCACGCCTTTCATGAACAGGGCTTGGGCGTTTTTTGGGTTGTTGTTGATGTAGGCGTTGAGCTTATCAATGGCCGCCGCTGTTTGACCTTGGTCGGCCATTTGTGAAATGTCTTTTAGCTCATCGGCTTGAGCGTAGGCGGTGCATAAGCTGAGTGATAAGATCACGGCAAGCTTAGCAATAGTGGCATTTAGCAAGGAAATAAATTTGTTCATTGTGATATACTTTTTTTAGTTAACTAACAAAGTGTAATTCTATCAACAGCCTAGCTAACATCCAATAGCTCTATCGGCTTTATTGCTATATATTTCGTTCAATTTACCTAATCCAGTCCCACTCATCACCGTTTATGCTGAAAATCTACAACACCCTGGCTCGTGAAAAGCAAGTTTTTACCCCTATCGTGGCGGGCAAAGTGAGCATGTATGTCTGTGGCATGACGGTTTACGATTACTGCCACCTTGGCCACGCTAGGGTGATGGTGGTGTTTGACATGGTCGGCCGTTGGCTGCGGGCCAGTGGCTACGAGCTTAAGTACGTGCGGAATATCACCGATATTGATGACAAAATTATTAAACGCGCCAACGAAAACCAAGAAAGCATAGGTCAATTAACCCAGCGCTTTATTGATGCCATGGATCAGGATGCGGCCAGTTTGTCTGTAATTAAACCCGACATCGAGCCCAAGGCCACCGATTTTGTCGAAGGCATGGTCAACATGATCGCCAGTTTGATCGAAAAGGGCTATGCCTACGTGGCCGATAACGGCGACGTGTTTTACTCGGTGAATCAGTTTGCCGGATACGGTAAACTGTCCGGCAAATCCTTAGAGGATTTACGTGCCGGCGAGCGCGTGGAAGTCGATACGCACAAAAAAGACCCCATGGATTTTGTCTTATGGAAATCGGTTAAGCCCAATGAACCCAGTTGGCCATCGCCTTTTGGCGGGCCCAATGGCGGCCGTGGTCGACCCGGTTGGCACATAGAATGTTCAGCCATGAGCGCCCACCATTTAGGCGAGCGCTTTGACATACACGGCGGCGGACAAGATTTACAATTTCCGCACCACGAGAACGAAATTGCCCAATCCGAAGCCGCTCACAGCCACGACGGGCAGCCCTGCCAAATGGTCAATTATTGGATGCATAATGGCTTTGTGCGGGTAGACGACGAAAAGATGTCTAAGTCCTTAGGCAACTTTTTTACCATACGCACGGTGTTGCAACAGTTCGATGCCGAGGTGGTGCGTTTCTTTATTTTGCGCGCTCACTACCGTAGCCCACTTAACTATTCCGATCAGCATTTAGACGATGCCAAATTGGCTTTGACTCGCTTGTACACCTCGCTGCGTGGCCATGCAGCGCCGCCTTGCAGCATAGACTGGCAACAGCCGCATGCGGCTCGCTTTAAGTTGGCCATGGACGATGATTTTAATACCCCGGAAGCCTTGGCGGTGTTGTTTGACCTGGCTAACGAATTGAATAAGAGCAAATCGGCGGCCACCGCAGCTTTGCTAAAAAGCTTGGCGGGTGTCTTGGGTTTGTTGCAACAAGATGCCACGGCCTTTTTGCAAGGGCAAGCGCCGGCTAACAGCACGTCCGCTTCGGAAAACGGCGAGTCACTTGGCTTGACGGCCGAGTTGATCGCCAGCAAAATTTTGGCGCGGGCCGAGGCTAAGCAGGCGAAAAACTTCGCCTTAGCCGATGGCATCCGTCAGGAACTGACGGCCGCCGGCATTGTGTTGGAAGACTCCCCGCAAGGCACGACATGGCGTCGCGCTTAAGCCTCATACACCTCATAAAAACAAGGAAAACCCAGCATGCCGGTTAAATTAACTGCCCCACAAGCCAGCACATTATTGCCTGTACGCGGCGTTAAATTAGGTTATGCCGAGGCGCACATACGCAAAGCGCAACGCAAAGACTTGTTGGTCATAACCTTGGCCGAAGGCAGCGCGGTATCCGGGGTGTTTACGCAAAATCAATTTTGTGCGGCCCCGGTTACGCTGTGCAAATCACACTTGGCGGCCAAGCAGGGCATACGCGCCTTATTGGTTAATACCGGCTGCGCAAACGCGGGTACGGGCGAGCAGGGCATGCAAGCGGCCCAACAAAGCTGCGCTGCTTTGGCCGGTTTATTGGACTTGAATGCCGAACAAATCTTACCCTTTTCAACTGGTGTGATTTTAGAGCCTTTGCCAGTGGATAAGCTGATTTCCGGCTTGCCGACGGCGCTGGCTAATTTGAATGAAAACAATTGGTTAGCGGCGGCTGAAGCCATCATGACCACCGACATCGTGGCCAAGGCCACGTCTCGCCGCTTGCTGATAGACGGCCAGGCCGTGACCATCACCGGCATGAGTAAAGGCTCGGGCATGATACACCCCAATATGGCGACCATGCTGGGCTACATCGCTACCGATGCCGTGGTAAGTCAAGCCGCGCTGGATGCTATCATTCATTACGCCGTCAATAAATCCTTTAACTGCATCACCGTGGATGGCGATACGTCGACCAACGACAGCTTGATTATGCTGGCTAGCCAACAAGCCGGCCATGCGCAAATTAGCGAAATCAGCCCGCACTTTTTGGCCTTACGCGATGCCATGACCGAGGTGGCGATAGAGTTGGCGCAAGCCATCGTGCGCGATGGCGAAGGCGCGACTAAATTCATGACGGTGCAAATTGACGGTGGCAAAGACGAAGCCGAGTGCCGTAAAGTGGCTTATGCCATTGCCCATTCGCCTTTGATTAAAACGGCGTTTTTTGCTTCTGACCCAAATTTAGGCCGAATTTTGGCGGCCATCGGTTATGCCGGTGTCGACCAACTCGACGTCAACCAACTTAAGCTTTACTTGGGGGATGTGCTGGTGGCAGAGAAAGGCGGTCGCGCCTGCGCATACAGAGAAGAACAGGGCGCCGCCATCATGCAAGAAGCGGAGATTTTAGTGCGCGTGGATTTGGCTAGAGGCGCTGCAAGTTGCACGATCTGGACCTGCGACTTTTCTTACGACTACGTCAAAATCAATGCCGACTACCGTTCCTGATGCGAGTTTAGACTCAGGCAGCTTGACCCGTGCGGCCGTTGGCGTGATACAGCGAGCCGATGGCTGGGTTTTGTTAAACGAGCGGCCATTGGGCAAACCCTGGTCTGGTTATTGGGAGTTTCCAGGCGGCAAAATTGAAGAAAACGAGTCGCCCGAGCAAGCCCTAAAACGCGAATTGCAAGAAGAACTGGGCATCACGGTCACGCAGGCCTACCCGTGGTTAACCCGTCGCTACGCCTACCCAGCCAAATACCTAGACAACGGCCAATTGGCCAGCGCAGCTAAAACCGTGCAACTGCATTTTTTTGTGGTACCAGCATGGTCGGGTGATCCGCAAGGCATGGAAGGGCAAAAACTCAGTTGGCAGTCAACAAAAGCCGTCAACGTGTCGCCCTTGTTGCCCGCCAACGCGCCCATTATCGATGCGCTCAATTTGCCTCAAGTGCATGCCATAAGTAACCTCGCTGAAATGGGCGAACAGGCTTTTTTTCAGAGTTTGCAGCGCGCGCTGGATAGGGGTTTGGCTCTGCTGCAGTTACGTGAAAAGCAGTTATCGGCATCGGTATTTGCACGGTTTTTTGAGCGCGTCATGGCCATGACAGCGCCTTACGCGACTAAGATCGTGCTGAATTCGCATGGCCCATACGCATGCGGCGATTGGCCCGCGCACGGTATGCATTTTACTGCACGAGATTTAATGCAATTGTCAGTTAAGCCAGCAGGCATGCTGTGCGGTGCTTCTTGCCATGACGCCAAAGAATTGGCCAAGGCGGCGCAATTGGCATTGGATTACGTGCTGTTGTCGCCCGTGCAATCGACCGCTAGTCACCCTGAAGGCGACACATTGGGTTGGTCTGGCTTTAGCAATCTGATAGAGGATTACCCCTTGCCGGTGTATGCCTTGGGCGGCATGCGGCATGAGGATGGACTGCTGGCTAGAAGCCATGGCGCGCATGGGCTGGCCATGCAACGCGCCTGTTGGATTTAATGACTGGCTTTAATGACCGGCTGCTGGGGCGTCTTTAACGCTGGCTTTGACGTTTTGTTTAACTAGGCTTTTATTGGCCAATTTAAAGGTCAGCACAAAATTCACGCTGTCACCCACGCGCAAGGGTTTTTTCAAATCAAACAGCATTAAATGAAAGCCACCTGGGCTGAGCTTGTAAGGCTTGCCGGCGCTCAAGTCTAAACTTTCTAACATGCGCATTTTCATGACACCGTTTTCCATGCTCATGCTGTGAATTTCAACGCTGTCGCTGACATCGGCCTTGGCTTCAACCAAACTGGCGTCTTTACTGCTGGTTAAGGTCAT
Source organism: Methylophilaceae bacterium (assembly GCA_965601545.1). Lineage (GTDB taxonomy): Bacteria > Pseudomonadota > Gammaproteobacteria > Burkholderiales > Methylophilaceae > Methylotenera. The sequence continues at coordinate 431,317 of OZ271845.1, forward strand.
GTAAGCCGCACCCACTGTCGAGCCAGGATTGCTTGGCCGCGCCCATGCGTCTTGAATGGTCACTAGCGTGCCGTTGGCAGGGCTTTCTGCTTGGGCAGTCCAACTGCTAAATAGGGCCAATAAAGCCCAGCCTGTTAGGCTAAATGCGGTTAATTTTTTCATGATTTTTACTTTCTCAAGGGTTATGGTCTGGGTATAACTCGTCTAAATCATCGCTGCTAATCGGCACTGGAATGGCGTATTCGCCATTCGCCCAAGCGCCGAAATCGACCATTTTACAGCGTTCGCTGCAGAACGGCCTAAAGGCATTGTTAGGGGAAAATTCGGCGAGGTTGCCGCATTTTGGGCAAGCGACTAAGCGTTTTTTACTGGGTTCCATGGTGTGTTCGGTATTGATTAATGGGATTCAAGCTAAGGACCATCAGGCCCTGGATTTCCGGCTAGATTAACAAACGGCTTTATAGATTACACAAAATCAGCGAGAAGCTGACATCTTGTTCGTATTTTTGCAATTTTTGCCCATCATCAAGTTGATTAAAACGGATGTTAATGGCGTATTTATTGGCGCTCACTTCCGGAAAGCAAGTTAACTCATCGTCCAATACCACGCGCAACATCTGCGCTGGTTTGGCGCCGGCCAGCATTTGTTGATAGGCGCCGTTGCCGGCGACCAGTTTGCTGCTCACGCCGCTGCCACGCAGTATGCGCAAGATGATGCCTATGGCTGCGTGCATGGGTAACAGGGGTTTTAGCCATGCAGTGAAATCGGCTGCGCGACGGGCTTCGCCCAATCCCAACCAATAGTGGTAAGACGGCACATCAAATTCGCAAACGCCACCGGGAATGCTGGCACGTTGTTTAATGCCCATCAACCATTCGTTAGCGCGCAAGCTTTGGCCCAATTTAGTGGTTTCGGCGCGCAAGCCTTCGGCGGCTTGGTCAATTTCGCTCAGTATTTTATTCAAGGTGTTGGCCGCAATGGCTGGGTTGCCAACCAAGGCGCTCATGGCCACTTTTTGCCTTTCCAATTCTTGCAATAAATCAAGCTTTAATTCGGAACGGTCTACCACGTCTAAAATTTGCAATAGCGTGATGAGGGCGCAGTGATGGTGGTGTTCGTGGCCAGCTTCTATGTTATGCAGAAGCTTGGCGAACAAATCCTCTACGCGTAGTAAGGTGCGTATGCGTTCGTTAAAAGGGTAGTCGTAGCTAGGCATGTTGAGTTACAGGTATGGTCAGCTAAACAACACAGTAATAGTCATGAATGAACACACAATGATAAGTTGACATGGATTATCAAATTTATTTGTTAACTATGCAAGTTTTAATGATTTTTTTATGAATCAGGCCGACTTTTTTCTGCAAGGCCGCTAGGCTGCCCTGGTTGTCTATGACTTCGTCTGCGCCGTGAAGACGCCGGGCTCGGCTCACTTGCGCCTGCATGACGGCTTGTATACTCGCTGCCGTGCTGCCATTGCGTTGCATGGCGCGCTCAATTTGCAAGGCCTCAGGGCAGTCTATGACCAAGACTTTATCCGCCAAATCTTGGTAGCGCGTGCTTTCAAAATAAAGGGGAATCACTAAAATTTGGTAGGGGGCAGCGCTATTTTTAGCGTTTTCTTTAAGCTGTTGCACAGCCGCTTCGTATATAGCCGGGTGCATCAAGTTTTCTAATTTTAGGCGCTGCTCGGGATGGGTAAATACCTGAGCGCCTAATTTTGCTCTATCCAAATTGCCATCGGCTAGCAAAAACTCCGTGCCAAATAGCAACTGAATTTGCGCTAACAAAGCTTGGCCTTTGGCCGTTAATTGATGGGCAATGGCATCAACGTCGACCACCGGCACGCCCAGGGCGGCAAATTGCTTGGACGCTTCGCTTTTGCCCGATCCTATGCCACCTGTTAACACCAAGACTTGCATGGGCTAACCCAGATAAAGCCACGTGATTTGCGGACCGAAAAACAGCGCCACCAGTCCGGCGATGGCTAAAAATGGGCCAAATGGCATGGCGCTATCGCACGCACGCCGGCCACTTAATATCAGTGCGATGCCAACGGCGGCGCCCAATAAGGATGACAACAACAAAATGGCTGGTAGCATTTGCCAGCCATACCAAGCACCCAATGCGGCCAGTAATTTAAAATCGCCGTAACCCATGCCTTCTTTGCCGGTGCAAAGTTTAAATAGCCAATAGATGGACCAAAGCAGCAAATAACCTGCCGCGGCACCGATTACCGCACTATTAAGATCGCTAAAGCCTAAGTTTAAATTAAACAGCAAGCCCAGCCAGAGTAGCGGCAGAGTTAAACTGTCAGGCAGCAATTGCGTATCGAAATCAATAAAAGTCAGCGCAATTAAACCTAAACATAAAAGCCAGGCAAAGAAAGTCAGGCTACTGTAGCCAAATTGCCAACTAACTAAAGCCATCAACACGGCCGATAACAACTCCACCAATGGGTAACGCGGGCTGATTGTCTTGGCACAATGGCGGCAGCGCCCCTTTAATAGTAAGTAGCTGAGCAAGGGGATGTTGTCGCCTGCGCTGATAGTCTGTTGGCAATGTGGGCAGGATGAGCGTGGGCGCATCAAGTTGTATGGAGAGGCCGCTTGAGCGGTTTGGCCTTGCAAGGTTTGGCAATCGGCTTGCCAATCGCGCTCCATCATTTTTGGCAAACGGTAAATCAGCACATTTAAAAAGCTACCCAATAACAAACCAAGTAACAGGGTTAATCCTATCAATAAGCTGCTGTTTTGTTGCAGGGATAGCGAGATATCAGCGAACACGGTTGGCATGAACATCCTTAAGGTAAGCTAAAAACGACGGCTTATTTGGCTGCAAGATTAAACAGCCTGCATCATCGCATTATCGCTGCTTTGTGGCAACATCAGCCGCTAGGCTGGAGGCCGCTATGGCGCGTAAAGGCCGCATAAAAAATGCAGGCAGCCACTTGAAAGCTGAAAAAACGGCCGCATAAACAGCAATGAAATTGCCGGCGCTCACGGTATAATAATGCAACAGTAAAGTAGGAATAAACATGACAGATAAGCAGCAACAAAACAGCATCGCGGTGCCTTCAGCCGAATTGCATAGGCCAGAGTGGGACGAGCCTATTATTTGTCGCGTCGAAGTGGATTTGCCGGCCTGGTTAGCGCAGTTAACTGGCGGCCGTGATTGGGAAGTCTATTCCGAAGAGGAAGAAGAGAATTGCGTTAGCTTTGCCTTAAGGCAGGGCTCTAAACTTAGCCCTAAGTTAGCGGAAGTGACCTTGTACCATAATGGTTATGCCATTGTGGACGTGGACGGTAGCTTTTTGTTTGATGGTTCATTAACCTCGGGTGCCAATGAATGCGCGCATCTAACTTACTACCACGCTGACAGTGGTGAAAAAATCACCCTCAATTAAGCCTTTGCATGCCTTAACTAGCTAATGCTTTCTGGCTATGGCAAAGTCAGCCAAAGCCAACAATGCTTGCTTGTAAGGGGAGTCATTAAAGTGCGCTAAACAATCGCAAGCGGCTTGGGCTTCTGCGCTGGCCAATTGCATTACGTAAGCTTGCGCGCCTGTGCGTTCTACTGCATTCAATACGGTGCCTAAATCCGCCAAGCCGCCGTGTTCTATAGCCAGTTTGATGGCGGCGCTTTCCTTGGCATTGCCATGGCGCATGGCGTACAGCAGGGGGAGGGTAGGCTTGCCCTCACTTAAGTCGTCCCCTATGTTCTTGCCTATTTCTTGTGCATCGCCGCTTAAATCCAAGACGTCGTCTATTAATTGAAATGCCGTGCCTATGTGCATGCCGTATTGGCCAAGGGCTTTTTCGTCACTGGCGCTGGCCTGACTAATGATGGCGCCAAGTTGCGCCGATGCTTCAAATAACTTAGCAGTTTTGTAACGAATCACTTGCAGGTAATCGGCGTCGGTTAGGTCGGCATTATGCACGTTCAGTAATTGCAGTACCTCCCCCTCGGCTATGGTGTTGGTGGCGTGGCTTAATATTTCCATGACGCGCATATTTTGCACCGCTACCATCATTTGAAAAGCGCGCGAATAGACGAAGTCGCCCACCAGCACGCTGGCTGGGTTGCCGAATACCGCGTTGGCGGTATGCTTACCGCGTCGTTTGGATGATTCGTCCACCACGTCATCGTGTAGCAAGGTAGCGGTATGAATGAATTCCACCACGGCAGCCAGTTGGTGGTGTTCGGCCTTAACTTTGCCAAATAAGCCGGCAGCCAATAACACCAACATTGGGCGTAAGCGTTTCCCGCCACTGTTAATAATGTAGTGCGCGACTTGGTTGACCAGCGTTACCTCGGAATGCAGTGCATGCTCAATCACGCCATACACCGCCTTGATGTCGCTTGCTATGCAAGCTTGTATAGAGGCTAAGGCGGGATCTTTTGTAGGATTTGGCTGGGTGGTAGTCATGCTATGTATTTAAGGTGTGTAGGCTTTAAAATTAAGCTCGCATTTTAACACAGGCCTAATTGGTTTTATGCCTGCGCAAAGAACTTATCGATTAAAATAGGCGGCGCAAAAGGCGCTGAATCTTTTTTAGATTAGCTTGCGATTAGGATTTGCTTTGCTACATTATTTGCGTATAATGCCGAGTTCTTCAGAAAGCGTAATTTAAGGCTCAATCATGTATGCAGTAATTAAAACTGGTGGTAAACAATATCGCGTCAATGCAGGCGAGCGATTAAAAGTTGAAAAATTAGAAGTTGAAGTTGGCGGTATGGTTACGCTGGATCAAATTTTAATGGTTTCAGACGGCACGACAACAACCATAGGTTCACCTATTATTAATGGTGCAACGGTTACAGCTACAGTGCTTGCGCACGGTCGTGGTGACAAGGTGATGATTTTTAAATTCCGTCGCCGTAAACATTATCGTAAAACACAAGGCCACCGCCAAAGTTTTACAGAGATTCAAATTGGTGAAATTTTAGCTGCAGGCCAAGCCGCTGCTAAACCAGCCAAAGCTAAAGCGGCTAAAGCAGCTGCATAATTGACGCAATCAATAAGACTTAAGGATTAATCATGGCACACAAAAAAGCAGGCGGTAGTTCACGTAACGGTCGCGATTCTCACTCCCAACGACTAGGTGTTAAAGCCTTCGGTGAAACAGTTGTGACAGCAGGCAGCATCATCGTTCGTCAGCGCGGTACAAAAATGCACGCTGGTGAAAACGTAGGCATGGGTAAAGACCATACTTTGTACGCTAAAGCGGCAGGTAAAGTGTCTTTTGCAGTTAAAGGCGCATTAAAACGCCACACTGTAAGCATTATTGTTGCTGCTTAAGTTAAAGTAGCAATGGTCAAAGCCTCATCGTTTGATGGGGCTTTTTTATTTGGTAAACTGTGGTTATGAAATTTATAGACGAAGCGACGATTAAAATATACGCCGGCGATGGCGGCAACGGCGTCGCGACTTTCCGTAGGGAAAAGTACGAGCCGCTCGGTGGCCCCAGTGGCGGTGACGGCGGTCGTGGTGGATCCATCTACATGGAAGCTGACCGCAACATCAACACCTTAGTTGACTACCGTTATTCGCGCGTGTTTCGTGCCCAGCGCGGCGAAAACGGCCGCAGTGCCGAGTGCTACGGTGCCAAGGGCGAAGAGATGCTGTTGCGTGTGCCAGTAGGCACGGTCATCTCCGACAAAGCCAGTGGGCAAATGCTAGTGGACTTAAGCGAGCACGGACAACGGGCGCAAATGGCGGCAGGCGGTAAAGGTGGTTTGGGTAACGTGCATTTTAAATCCAGCTTAAACCGCGCACCACGCCAATGCACCAAAGGCGACCCAGGCGAAGAAATAGAACTCTATTTAGAATTGAAAGTGCTGGCCGATGTGGGCTTGTTAGGCATGCCCAATGCCGGTAAGTCCACTTATATAAGGTCGGTGTCGGCCGCTAAACCCAAGGTGGCCGATTACCCATTCACTACCTTGCACCCTAATTTGGGGGTGGTACGGGTCGATACCGAGCGCAGTTTTGTGATTGCCGATATTCCCGGCATCATAGAGGGCGCGGCCGAAGGCGCGGGCCTAGGCCATCAATTTTTGCGGCATTTGCAACGCACCTCCTTGTTGCTGCATTTGGTTGACATAGCCCCGTTTGATGAGGCGGTGGACCCTGTGCATGAAGCCAAGGCCATAGTCGAAGAGCTAAGGAAATACGACCAAGCCCTGTATGAAAAGCCACGCTGGTTGGTGCTTAATAAATTGGACATGGTGCAAGATGCCGATCAGGTGGTGAAACAATTTGTTAAAGATTACGGCTGGAAAGGCCCGGTGTTCGCAATTTCCGCCATCAGTGGAGCCGGTTGCAAGGAATTAACCTACGCCATCATGGCGCACATAGACGATGCCAAACGCGCGGCCTTGGAAGCGGACGCGACGGCAGGTGAATTTAAAGAAACCGGCCTGATTAATGAAGCTATGGCCACGAATCAGGTAAGTGTAAAAGACCAATAACATGACGACGCTGGAATTTAAATCGCTGCTAGTGGATGCCAAAGTGATCGTGGTTAAGGTCGGATCCAGCCTGGTCACTAACGATGGCAATGGCCTGGATAAATTGGCGATTGCCGCCTGGGCCACGCAAATAGCCAATCTGGTGGCGCAAGGCAAACAAGTCATATTGGTTTCCAGTGGCGCCGTGGCAGAAGGCATGCAGCGTTTAGGTTGGAAAAAACGCCCAACAGCCGTCAATGAATTGCAAGCTGCGGCGGCGGTGGGGCAAATGGGCTTGGTGCAAATGTACGAATCCTGTTTTAGTCAGCACCAATTGCACACCGCGCAATTGCTGTTAACCCACGACGATTTAGCCGACAGAAAACGCTACCTGAATGCGCGTAGCACCTTGCGTACTTTGTTGGATTTAAAAGTCATCCCTATCATCAACGAAAACGACACCGTGGTGACCGATGAGATTCGTTTTGGTGACAACGATACCCTGGGATCCTTGGTGGCAAATTTAATAGAAGCCGATGCCCTGGTGATTTTGACCGATCAACGTGGCTTGTATTCCGCCGATCCTAGGCAGGATAAACAAGCGCGCTTTATTGATCATGCGCTAGCTGGGGATGCGGCCTTGGAAAAAATGGCCGGCGGCGCTGGCAGCAGCGTCGGTACCGGCGGTATGCTAACTAAAGTGTTGGCAGCCAAACGTGCCTCACGCAGTGGCGCCCACACGATTATCGCATCCGGTCGCGAGGTTGATGTGCTGGTGCGTTTGGCCGCAGGCGAGCGCATAGGCACGCATTTGCAAACCACGGAGATGAAAACCACCGCCCGAAAACAGTGGTTAGCCGATCATCTGCAGTTGCGCGGTAAATTAAGCTTGGATGCCGGCGCCATTAAGGTGCTGAAATTAGAAGGCAAAAGCCTCTTGGCCATTGGCGTCACCGCGGTAGAAGGGCATTTTGAGCGCGGTGAAGTGGTGGCCTGTTGCGACGCTGAGGGCAATGAAATTGCCCGTGGTTTGGTGAATTATTCGTCGGCAGAAGCCTTGCGCATCATGCGTCAACCCAGTGCCGACATCGAAAAAATATTAGGCTATGTAGAGGCGTCCGAGCTCATTCATAGGGATAATTTAGTGTTAATGTAGTTTTAGCAAGCCGCATGCCGCTTAATTAAGTGTGGCTAAACAGAAGGAATAACAATGAAAAAACAAGCATTAGTCGCCATCATTATGGGATCCGATAGCGATTGGCCTATTATGAAAGCCGCTGCGCAAATGTTGGCTGATTTTGATATCGCCTACACCGCGCAAGTGGTTTCTGCCCATCGCACGCCGGATTTAATGTTTAGCTTTGCTGAAACAGCGGCCAAAAAAGGCTACCAAGTCATTATTGCTGGTGCCGGCGGCGCTGCCCATTTGCCTGGTATGGTGGCGGCTAAAACCACCTTGCCGGTGTTGGGTGTGCCCGTTCCATCCAAGCATCTGCAAGGTCAAGATTCCTTGTTGTCTATCGTGCAAATGCCCAAAGGCATTCCAGTGGCAACGTTTGCCATAGGCGAAGCCGGTGCCGCTAATGCCGGTTTGTTTGCAGCTTCAATTTTAGCTAACCAAGATGCCGCATTGGCGCAAAAGTTAGCCGATTTTAGGGCCAAGCAAAGCGACAAAGTGCAGCTCATGGTATTGAGTGATCAACCGCAATAGTCTGGCCCCTTTACTAAACTTTTATTGTTTTACACTATGAACGCAAATACTTTAGAGCAAGACACCGTTATTCTGCCGCCGGCCATGTTGGGTATGCTAGGCGGCGGCCAATTGGGCCGTTTCTTTGTCATCGCCGCCCATGAGATGGGTTATAAAGTGACCGTGCTTGATCCAGACAGCAACAGCCCGGCTGGAAAAATTGCCGATGTGCACATATGCGCGGCTTTTGATGATCAAGCGGCTTTATTGAAGCTGGCTAATAGTTGTGCTGCCATCACCACTGAGTTTGAAAATGTACCAGCGGATTCGCTTTCTTTATTAGCCAAGATCAAGCCAGTGCGCCCCAGTGCATATAGCGTGGCGATTGCGCAGCACCGCGTTAGCGAAAAGAATTTTCTTAAGCAAGCCGGCTTGCCGGTTGCACCTTTTGTTGTCATCAACCAGGCCGAAGACCTAACGGCCGACGGTGAGGCGATTTACCCGGCCATCTTGAAAGTGGCGCGTTTTGGCTATGACGGCAAAGGCCAAGCGCGGGTCAGCAACCGACAAGAAGCCTTGACCGCGTTCAATGCGTTTGAGCATGAAGAGTGCGTGTTGGAAAAAATGCTTAAATTGGATTACGAGGTGTCGGTAGTCTTGGCGCGCGATGCGCAAGGTAACGTGGCCAGCTTTCCCACCGCAGAAAATAGCCATTTAAACGGTATATTGGATGTGTCCATTGCGCCGGCACGTGGCAGCGACGCCATCAGTCACCAAGCACAAAAGTTAGCTATCATGGTGGCGGAAAAGCTCGACTACACCGGGGTATTGGGGGTGGAGTTTTTTGTTTGTGACGGCGAGTTATTGGTTAACGAGATGGCGCCACGCCCACACAATTCAGGGCATTACACAATAGATGCATGCATAACCAATCAGTTTGAACAGCAAGTGCGCGTCCTAACCGGCTTGCCTTTAGGCAGCGCTAAGCAACACAGTTCGGCGGTCATGGTGAATTTGTTAGGCGACATATGGCCATCAACTGACGAGGCGCCAGCCTGGTTAGCGGCCTTGGCCCAAGCGCAACTGAAAATGCATTTGTACGGCAAACATGCCGCACGCGCTGGCCGAAAAATGGGCCATTACACCGTGCTCAGCGCTAACCGCGATGAGGCGATTAAGTTGGCCATGCAGGTGCGCGCCGAATTGAACATTGGTACTTAACAAAGGTGCTTAAAGCGCGGCAATAAAAAGCCGCACCGGCGATTGCCGGGCATAAAAAAAGCCGAACATAGGTTCGGCTTTTTTGTGCGTTTTAAGCTTATTCGGCTTTCGCTTTAGGCGCTCCCTTAGCTTTTGGAGCGGCTTTCGCTTTAGGCTCAGCGGCTGCTTTAGCCTTAGGTGCGGCTTTCGCTTTAGGCGCTGCAGCGGCTTTCGCTTTTGGTGCGGCGGCAGGTTTGGCTGCTTTTTTCGCTACCGGTGCGGCTGTGCCAGCCATCGCTTTAATCGCAGCGTTTAAGCGGCTTTTATGACGTGACGCCTTGTTTTTATGGATGATGTTTTTGTCCGCAATACGGTCAATCACGCTAACGTTTTCGCTGTAAGCAGCTACTGCGGCTGTTTTGTCGCCGGCTTCCACTGCTTTAATGATTTTTTTGATCGCGGTACGCAAAGTAGAGCGCAAACTTGCATTGTGAGCGCGTTGCTTTACTGCTTGACGAGCACGTTTTCTTGCTTGTGCGGTATTTGCCATCTGTGTTTTTTCCTAAAAGTCGCCTAAAAGCTATTCAAAATACGAAGCCCGCAATAATAGCCATTTTATAAAAGTATTGCAAGTTAAAATAAGCTAAAAATCCCAGTCATTTACCCGGCCATTTACTGCCTGATAGAGGCTGGCATGTTAAAATCACGCGGTATGCGTTTAGCCCACTATTTTATTAGCCTTTAAAGCCCTGCCAATGAACCTACTTAACGCCCTCGCCAAAGTTGGCAGCATGACTTTTATCTCGCGTATCCTAGGCTTCGTCAGGGACACGCTGATTGCTAGGGTGTTTGGCGCCGGCATGGTCAGCGATGCCTTTATCGTCGCATTCAAAATCCCCAATTTATTACGCCGAATTTCAGCAGAAGGCGCGTTTAGTCAAGCCTTTGTGCCCATCCTGGCGGAATATAAAAGCCAGCGTACGTTTGCTGAAACCCACGGTTTAATCAATCAGGTGGCCACTTGGATGGGCTTAATTCTGGTTGGCGTGACCTTATTGGGCATGCTGGCAGCGCCTTTTATCGTGGCCGTGATTGCTCCCGGTTTCACCGCTGACCAAGCTAAAATGCAACTGACGGTGGAATTGCTGCGCATTACTTTCCCCTATATTTTCTTTATTTCCCTGGTCTCCATGGCCGGCGGCGTGCTCAACACTTACAACAAATTCGGCATACCGGCATTCACGCCAGTTTGGCTTAACGTCGCCATGATAGGCGCGGTCTTGTTTTTTGCCGATCGCTTTGCTGAACCGATTAAGGCCTTGGCGTGGGCGGTATTTTTAGGTGGCTTCTTGCAATTAGTATTCCAAATTCCTTTTCTTAAACAAATCGGTTTGTTGCCTAAGTTCGAACTAAAACGCCCGGATGGCAGTTACGACGAAGGCGTGAAGCGCATATTGAAATTGATGGGGCCGGCTGTATTGGGCGTATCGGTCGCGCAAATTTCATTGATTATTAATACCATTTTCGCCTCGTTTTTAGTCACCGGCAGCGTCAGTTGGTTGTATTACGCCGATAGATTGATGGAGTTTCCCTCCGGTGTGTTGGGCGTGGCTTTAGGCACCATATTGCTGCCCAGTTTATCCAAAGCCTATGCCAGCCAAGACCACAATGAATACTCGCAATTATTGGATTGGGGTTTGCGCCTAACGTTTTTATTGGCTGCGCCATCCGCAGTGGCCTTGGCGGTGTTATCCGCGCCCTTGGTGGTGGCCTTGTTCCACTACGGTAAATTCACTGGCTTGGACGTGCTGATGACACAGCAAGCGTTGATTGCCTATAGCGTCGGATTGCTTGGGCTTATCTTGGTGAAAATTTTGGCGCCTGGCTTTTATGCGCGGCAAAACATTAAGACGCCGGTCAAGATAGGCGTGTTTACCTTGGTCGTGACCCAGTTGATGAATTTGCTGTTTGTCTTTGGCTTGGGCTTGAACCATGCTGGTTTAGCGCTGGCCATAGGCTTGGGCGCCTGCTTGAATGCCAGTTTGCTTTATTACCATTTACGCAAAGCCGGCGTTTACCACCTGCAGCCTGGCTGGCTAAGCTTTTTAGTGAAACTAAGCTTGGCTTTGCTGGTGATGGCTTTGGTGCTGTACTACGCTAAAGGCGATACGGCAGCATGGCTAGAATTTAGCATCCTGCAGCGCTTGCTTTACATCACCGGTTTGGTCACCCTGGGCTCGGTCAGTTATTTTGCTACCTTGTTTGCGCTGGGCTTCAGGCCGCGTGACTTTATGCGACGGGTTGTGCATTAGTGCAGGTTTTTCGGCATTTTCCTGAACACAAGCAAGCCCCGTGCGCGCTTGCCATAGGCAATTTTGATGGCATGCATTTAGGCCACCAGGCCTTATTGGGCAGTATGACCGCCAGCGCGCAGTCGCAAAATTTGCAATCGGCAGTGTTAACTTTTGAGCCACACCCACGCGAATTTTTTGCCGCACACACGGCGCCGGCCAGACTCAGTTCTTTGCGCGAAAAGCTTGAGCATTTTGCCGAAGCCGGCGTTGCGCAATGTTATGTGTGTCGCTTTAATACGGCCTTTGCTAAAATAAGCGCCGCGCAATTCATGCAAGGCATATTGCGCGATTCACTCAATGCAAAATCGATTTTAGTCGGTGACGATTTTAGATTTGGCGCGCAACGGGCCGGTTCCGTGGCGGATTTTATTGCAGCCAAGTTTGATTTGCAGACCTTGCCGCAAGTGGATTTGAGTGGTCAACGCGTGTCTAGCACCCGAGTGCGGCAGGCCTTGGCCAGCGGCGATTTGCATGAAGCAGGCTTGCTGTTAGGCCGGCCTTATAGCATCAGCGGCAAGGTGGTGCATGGCGCCAAGCGTGGACGGCAACTGGGGTTTCCTACCGCCAATGTGCACATGCGGCATGAGCGGCCTGCGCTAACCGGCGTCTATGCGGTAAAATTGGACGGCTTGCCGGCGGTGGCTAACTTGGGTGTGCGGCCCACCATAACTGGTGTAGCCAAGCTGTTATTGGAAGTGCATGTGCTTAATTTTGCTGGGGATTTATACGGCAAGCACGTGCACGTGGCATTTTTGCATAAAATCCGCGATGAAATGAAATTTAGTGGTTTGCCTGCATTGCAAGCGCAGATAGAAAAAGACGTTGCTGTGGCGAAAGATTTATTTGAGATTAGACATGACTGATGAGCAAAACAAACAAGGCAATGCCTACCCATTAAATTTACCTGAAACCGCTTTCCCCATGCGCGGCGATTTAGCTAAACGCGAGCCGGCTTGGTTAAACGAATGGACGAAAAGAAAGCTCTATCAACGCATACGCCAAGCCCGTCAGGGTAAGCCTAAATTCATTTTGCACGATGGCCCACCTTACGCCAATGGCGACATACACATCGGCCATGCGGTCAATAAAATCCTTAAAGACATCATCATTAAGGCGAAAACCCTAAGCGGCTTTGATGCGCCTTACGTGCCGGGTTGGGATTGCCACGGCTTGCCGATCGAGTTGGTGGTGGAAAAAAACCACGGTAAAGACATCGCTCCGGCTAAATTTCGCGAGCTTTGCCGCGAGTACGCCTTAGAGCAAGTGGCGCGGCAAAAGAAAGACTTCATCCGTTTAGGCGTATTGGGCGATTGGGATCAGCCTTACCTGACCATGGATTTCAAAACCGAAGCCGACATCATGCGCGCGCTGGGTGAGATTTATAACAACGGGTTTTTATACCAAGGTAGCAAACCGGTGCATTGGTGCGTGGATTGCGGTTCGGCTTTGGCGGAAGCCGAAGTGGAATACGAAGACGTTAATTCGCCGGCCATAGACGTGGGCTTTGCCGTGCAAGATCCGGCCGCCTTAGGCAATGCCTTTGGCGTGACCGTTAGCGCGCCAGCCTCGGCCGTGATTTGGACCACCACGCCGTGGACCTTGCCGGCTAACCAAGCGGTATCGGTCAATGCGCAGTTGCAATACGATTTAATCCAAACCAGCCGTGGCCTGTTGATCCTCGCTCACGATTTAGCGCAGGCCACCTTGAGCCGTTACGGCGAGCTGGAGACGCAAGTGTTGGGCCACTGCCTAGGGGCCGATTTGGTCGGCTTAAGCCTGCAACATCCGTTTGATAACAGGCAGGTTCCGGTGATTGCCGGCGATCACGTTACGACCGAGGCCGGTACTGGCTTGGTGCACACGGCTGCCGCGCACGGTAACGATGACTGGCTAGTCATGCGCGCCAATTTCCCTAATGAAAAACCGCGCGTGCTGATGGGCGGCGACGGTCGCTTTTTCAACAGCGATTTAGTCGAGTTAGAGGCCATTCGTGGTTTGAGCCGTGCCGAAGCCAACAAAGTGATTTTGGCGCACATGCAAGACAGTGGCCGCTTGTTGGCTAGCGCCCGTTTAAACCACAGCTTCCCGCATTGCTGGCGGCACAAAACGCCTTTGATGCAATTGGCCACCCACCAGTGGTTCATTGGCATGCAGGCGCAGGATGCGAAAAAAGTCAGCTTGCGCGATTACGCTAATAAGGCGGTGGATGCCACGGCCTTTTTCCCGGATTGGGGTCGCGCCCGTTTGGAAGCCATGATTAAAAATCGCCCGGATTGGTGCGTGTCACGCCAGCGTAATTGGGGCGTGCCCATGCCGTTTTTTGTGCACAAAGAAAGCGGTGAGCCGCACCCACAAACGGCGACCTTGTTAGAACAAGCGGCCTTATTGGTCGAGGCGCAAGGCGTAGAAGCTTGGTTTAGTTTAGACGCCCCGGCTTTCTTGGCGAAACACGCGCCTCAGCAGGCGGCCGATTATAAAAAAGTGACCTACACATTGGACGTGTGGTTTGACTCCGGCGCTACCCATGCTGCCGTGTTGAAACGCCGCGCGGATTTGCGTTACCCAGCCGATTTGTATTTAGAAGGCTCCGATCAGCACCGCGGTTGGTTCCAGTCTAGCCTGCTAACCGGCTGCGCAATTGATGGCCGTGCGCCATTTTCTGCCTTGCTGACCCACGGTTTTGTGGTGGACGGCGCCGGCCATAAAATGAGTAAATCCAAGGGCAACGTGGTCGCCCCGCAAAAAGTCATGGATACCTACGGTGCCGACATCTTGCGTTTATGGACCGCCTCCACCGATTACTCCGGTGAACTGACCATCTCCGATGAGATCTTGAAGCGGGTGGCGGAAAGCTACCGGCGCATCCGTAACACCATGAAGTTTTTATTGGCCAATATCGCCGATTTTGATGCCAAACAAGATTTAATGCCGGTGGCCGACTTGCTGGAAATCGACCAATACGCCTTGCATTTAACGCACAGCTTGCAAACCGCTGTATTGGCCGATTACGAGCGTTATGAATTCCATTTAGCGGTGCAAAAATTCGTCAGTTTCTGCTCGGAAGACTTGGGTGGCTTTTACCTAGACATCTTAAAAGACCGCTTGTATACCGCAGGCAGTGGCTCAGCCGAACGCCGTGCCGCGCAAACCACCTTGCACCACATAACGCAATGCTTGATGCGTTTGATGGCGCCTATCTTGAGCTTTACTGCTAACGAAGTGTGGTTGGCTCTAGGGCTGGACCCAGAGCAAACCGTCTTTGAAGGCTACTGGTATGACTTGCCGGCACACGGTTTAAGCGCTGAGCGCTTGGCTGCATGGCAGGCCATCATAGTCGCGCGTGGCCTGGCCGCCAAGGAAATTGAAGTGTTGCGCGCCGCCGGTCAAGTCGGCTCTTCCTTGCAAGCCGAGTTGGATTTTTATGCCAGCGAAGCCAGCTTTGAAGCGCTCAACAGCCTGGGTGACGATTTGCGTTTTGTCATGATCACCTCCAGCGCCCGCGTTTACAAGGCAGTGGACAGCAGTCAGGAAAAAATCAGTGTTACAGCCAGTGCCCATAAAAAATGCGAGCGTTGCTGGCATTACCGCTCCGACGTTGGC
Source organism: Methylophilaceae bacterium (assembly GCA_965601545.1). GTDB lineage: Bacteria > Pseudomonadota > Gammaproteobacteria > Burkholderiales > Methylophilaceae > Methylotenera. The sequence goes on from OZ271845.1 coordinate 446,612, forward strand.
GTGGATCCGGCACACGGGCAAATCTGTGGCCGTTGCCTAAGCAATTTGTTTGGCCAAGGCGAGCCGCGTAAGCACGCTTAAATCTTGCTGATAAACCGCCTGGGGACGTTAATGATTAAAACACCGACTAGGAATGGAACCGCCGCATGAACCTTAGCTATAAATATTTCAGCCTAAGTGCCGTCGTGCTGGCCGTGGATCTCTACACCAAGCAACTGGTTCAAGCGGCGTTTGCCTATGGCGACAGCTTAAGCATCAACGCCTATTTTGATTTGGTTCGTTACCACAACGAAGGCGCGGCTTTTAGCTTTTTAGCGCAGGCCGGCGGTTGGCAAAAAGCCTTTTTTACCGGGGTCGCCTTGTTTGCCATCGTGGTGATGAGTTATTTGATACAAAAGCACCGCACGGAGAAGCTGTTTTGTTTAAGTTTGGCCTTGGTTATAGGCGGTGCAGCCGGCAATGTATACGACAGGCTAACACTGGGCTACGTGGTGGATTTTATTAGCCTGCATTACCAAGACTTATACTGGCCGGCGTTCAATGTGGCCGACAGCGCCATTTGCCTGGGCGTAGGCTTGTTGATTTTAGACAGCTTTAAACGCCCGTCTAGCGCAAAGTAATGCTAGAAGCGGCAAAAACAATGCCGCTGTGATGCCCGTCCCTATTGGCCTGCAGGCCATCATGCATTTGGCTTGAGGGCTTTCCCTAGCTTAAACAGCGCCAAACTCACTCCCCCAACCAATAAACCCAGCAAGGCATCCAAGATTAAGGGCGCGACTAGGGCTAGGGCTGAGCCCATAGCCGGCAAGGCTTGCACCCAAGTGATGATATACGTGGCGCCATGGTGCCACAGCGGGAAGCCGTGGCCTATAATGCTGCCGCCCACCATGAACATGGCCAAGGTGCCGATGACGGATAAGCTGCGCATCAACAGCGGGGCAAAGGCCAGCAATTGTTGGCCCAATTTGCGTTGGCATTGGCCATATAGGCCTGGGCCTTTTTTTAGCAGCAAATACAAACCCAAGTCGTCCAGTTTGACGATGGCTGCAACCAGGCCGTAAACACCGACTGTCATCAATAGGGCGATGCTGCTCACCACCGTGGCTTGCAAACTGAATGCCGCGCCAGCAACAGTGCCCAAGGCGATGACGATGATTTCCGCAGACAAAATAAAGTCGGTGCGGATGGCGCCTTTAATCTTTTCTTCTTCCAGTGCCAGCAGATCGACCTTGGCGTCCGCCAACGCAGCGCTTAAGGCCGCTTGATGGTTATCTGCTTCGCTGCTATGACTGAGTTTGTGGGCAATTTTTTCAAAGCCCTCAAAGCATAAATACACGCCGCCGGCCATGAGCAAGGGCAAGATGGCGGCTGGGGCAAAGTAGCTGATGGTCAGCGCGCTGGGCACCAGGATGAGTTTGTTTATAAACGAGCCTTTTGCCACCGCCCACACCACCGGCAGTTCGCGTTCGGCGTGCACGCCGGCCACTTGTTGGGCATTCAAGGCTAAATCGTCGCCTAATACGCCGGCGGTTTTTTTAGCCGCCACTTGCGTCATCACCGACACGTCATCGAGTATGGAGGCAATGTCATCCAATAATGCCAGTAAGCTGCCTGCGGCCATGGGGTTTTCCTTATTCTTTAATGGGGTGTTTGCTGAGTTTTCTTTGCAGGGTGCGCCTGTGCATATTTAGGCTGCGGGCGGTGGCCGAGATGTTGCCGTCGTGTTCACTCAATACCCGTTGTATGTGTTCCCATTCTAGGCGATCCACGGATAACGGCGAGGCGGACAGTTCGATGTCGGTGTCGCCGTTTTGTTTGCCAAAGGCGGCGACGATTTCATCGGCATCCACCGGTTTGGCCAAGTAATGCGTCGCGCCTAATTTTATCGCCTCAATCGCCGTGCTGATGCTGGCGTAGCCGGTTAACACCACGATGCGTGTGCCGGCTTGCAAGCTAGCGAGTTGGCGTACCAATACCAGGCCGGAATTGCCGGCCATTTTGAGGTCGACCACGGCGTACTCCGGCGGGTCTTGCTCGGCCAGCGCAAAAGCGCTTTCGGCACTGTTGGCGGTGCTGACTAAAAAGCCGCGTTTATGCATGGCGGGGGCCAGCACGCTTAAAAATTCCTCGTCGTCATCGACCAACAATAGGGTGGGGTTCTCAACTGCGGCAAAGGCGTTCATGAGCTGACCTTTAATTTGGCTAGCGGCAATTTAACCGTGGTTAACACGCCGCCTTCGGCGTGGTTGGTAAAGCTTAATTCCCCGTCATAACGGGCTAGGGTGGTTTGCGTTAAATAAACGCCTAAGCCCATGCCGTCGGCCTGTTTGGAACTAAAGAAGGGCGTGCCTATTTTTTGTTTGGCCTCCAAGCTTAAGCCTTTGCCAAAATCCCGGATGCGCAGGGTGAGCAGCTTGTCTGTCCAGTGCGCGTCAAACAGAATGCGTGTCGGCGATTCGTCGGCGGCATTGTCCAGTAAATTTAAAAGGGCTTGGCTTAGGGTTCTGTCCATGCTCACTTGCGGTGAGGCCGTGTCTTTAGGCATGCCAACGACCAATTCGGTGGCCGGCCTGGTGTCACGCCAACGTTGCAAAGCCTCGCTAATAAACGCAGCTAAAGGCAAGCCTGCGCCGGCTTCTGCCCTAGCGAGGCCGGCGTTACGGGTGATCGACGAGAGGATTTCTTTGCAGCGGGCGATTTGCTTTTGCATCAGCGAGAGTTGCTGCAATAGCTCGGGCTGCGCGGCGTAATCTTGCGTCAGTTCTTTGGCCACCACCGCCATGGTCGCAAGCGGCGTGCCCAATTCGTGTGCAGCGCTGGTGGCCAGCGTGCCTAAGGCCAGCATGCGTTCGCTTTCTAAGGCCTGCTCACGCACGTTGGCAATGGCTTGGTCGTAGTCGCGTAAATTTTGGCCTATGCGGGCGATGAAGATGGCAACAATGACCGTGCTCACAACAAAGCCTATCCACATGCCCAGCAAATGAATGTCCAGTTGCACGCTGTCTTGGTCGGCTAATTGCGCATGCAAATGCAAGTGCGACAGCGGCACGTGGTAGAACATCAGCAAGGTATAACAAGTGATGCACAAGCTGGCAATCAACCAAGCGTAGCCGGCACGCAAGGCCACGGCAGCCACCGTGATGGGCAACAAATACATCCAAATAAAGGGGTTGCTGTAGCCGCCGCTGAAATAAAAAAGCACGCTTAAAGCCAACACGTCGCCTAGCAATTGCAACAGCAATTCAAGTTGGCTGATGGCTTGATGGGTTTGCGCGGTGTGCTGGAGTCGCCACCATGCTATGAGGCTAAATAAACCAAGTGCGGCGATGGCTAGGCTTAAGGGCAACACCGGCAAAGGCACGGCCGCTTGGCGCAGGCTAAACATAACTAAGCCCAGCGCCAGCATGATGACGCCGCGCAACATGATTAAACGTTGCATGTTTAAACGGGTGGCATTTAAAAAAGAGGCGTTGCTGGTGGGCATGCGATAGCTAAGTTAATAATGGTTACTTGGCATTATAAAGCCTAAGCAAAAATAATAGGCCGATCTGGGGTGCGACATATTGTCGCGCGACAATATGCCACATTCCATAAAATTAATTTGTCATCTACCATACGGCCGTCTAATTAAATAATGGAATTATTGTTGATGAAAAGAGGTGTTTGTATTGTTTTTTTGCTGCTGATGCCTATGCAATTCGCTTATGCCGAACACGATCATGACCTCGATCAAGTGGAAGTGCGGGCGCCCATTATAGACAGCCGCATACTTAAGCATCCGGCCACGGTGGAGACCTACGATAGGCAGCAAATTGCCGATAGCATTAATGCGGCCACGGTAGCACAAACCTTAAAGTATTTACCCAGCATACAAGTGCGTGAGCGATTTATTGGCGACCGAAATGGCATCATAGCGACACGGACAGCGGGGACCCTATCCAGTGCGCAAAGTATGCTTTATGCAGACGGGGTATTGTTGTCCAATCTACTTGGCAATTCCTTTGCTTACCCGCCACGTTGGGGGCTGATTATGCCTGAGGAAGTGGAGAGCATCAGCATGATGTATGGGCCTTTTTCTGCGCTCTACGCGGGCAATTCGTTTGGGGGTGTCATGAGTTTGCACACGCGCATGCCAGAAAAATTGGAAAGCCACGCTACGGTGCAAACCTTTATGCAGGATTTTTCTTTGTATGGCACAAGCGAGCATTACCAAGGTCAGCATTTAACCGCTTCATTGGGCAATAAAGTGAACGATTTTGCTTTTTGGTTGGGCGTTGATTACTTGGAAAACAAAGGCCAGCCCATGGGTTTTTCAACAAGCACCGTATCCTCTACAACATCGACAGCAAACCCGGTCACTGGCGCTTATCAAGATAAGGACGTAACGAACGCGAATCGGATAGTATTTGGTGCAAACAGCATGGAAGACGTCAAGCAAACCGACGTCAAATTTAAAGCCAGTTACGATATTAATCCAAAAATAAAAGCGGCATACACCTTAGGCGTATGGGACATGCAAAGCAGCACGGACGTGCAAAGCTACATCAAAGACACTAATGGAATGCCGGTATACAACAACAAAGTAAGCGTAAATGGCAAGGCTTACAACGTAACCGGTTTAAATACAGGTCGAGCTGACGCGTTGCATATTATGCAAGCACTGGACATCAAATCAGAAAACTCGGGATTCTTTGATTGGGAATTAACCTTATCCGATTTTAATTATCAAAAAGACAACAATGCAAGCTCGACCACCAGTTCAAGCTCCACCACTGACATGAATGCAGGCAACCCTTACATCACTCGTGTCGGAACGGTAACGGACATGCAAGGCAGTGGTTGGCTGGCATTTGAAGCCAGGGGAACCTTGCATCCAGCGAATCACAGCATAGATTTTGGCTACCATTTCGATGAATATCAATTGCGTAGCCAAGTCTACAATACCGCGGATTGGGCGCAGGCCGCCAAGGGCTCATTGCGCTCCGGTTCCCAAGGCGACACTCGCACTCAAGCTTTTTATTTGCAGGATAAATGGCAATTAGACGCAAAATGGGCGCTTACTGTAGGCGGGCGCGCTGAGCACTGGCAGGCCAGTAAGGGCCAAAATAGACCAACAGCAAGCACCGCATTAAATTATGCCGATCGCTCTGATAATAAATTTTCACCTAAGCTGTCACTCAGTTTTGAGCCTCAACCGGCTTGGGGCTTCAGAGCTTCGTATGGTCAGGCTTACCGTTTTCCTACCGTGGCAGAAATGTTTCAATTATTGCAAAATGGCAGCACAATTTATTTCGTAGCGAGCAATCCAGATCTTAAACCAGAACAAGTTAAAGCCGGAGAATTAAGCGCGGAGCGGCGTTTTCAAAACGGCTTGTTGCGCATCAGTTTATTCCATGAAAATAAATACGATGCCTTAATTTCACAAACCTTTGCAACTGACACTGCCATTCCCTATGACAGCGGCATTTGCACCCGCACCGGTGGTTGCAGTTTTATACAAAATGTGGAGCACATCCGCACACGTGGATTGGAAATGTCGACCCAGTGGCAAGATGCCTTTGTGCACGGCTTGGATCTGCAGGGCAGCGCTACCTTTACCGACGCAGAAGTATTGGCTAATGAGGGAGCGCCGACAACAATTGGCAATAAGCCCACACGCATACCCAAAAATATGTTTAAAGCAGTCGCCAGTTATCACCAAGGCAAGCACCTTACTTACAGTCTAGCGGCGCGCTATAGCGGCAGGCAGTTTACCAACTTGAGTAATAGCGACATTAATCCGGATACCTTTGGCGGCGCGAGCAATTTTTTCATCATGGATGCAAAAGCCAATTATCAATTTGCCGATCGCTACACCGTGAGCGTGGGCATGGACAACATTAATAATTGCAAATCGTATGTGTCGCATCCTTATCCGCATCGCACCACCTATCTGCAGGCAAAGTTTGATTATTAAATACGATCAAAAAATAGGCTTTAACTGCATTACAATGCCTACTTTTATTTCAGCCCAGTTCATCTTGGCTGAAATGCCACCTCAACTTAGAGTCTGTTATTGCATATGAAGTTATTCATTAAGTTATGCTTGATATTTTTCTGCAGCTTAGCATTAGCCCATGAAGAGCACACCAGGTACCAGGCCGGAAGCCTGGCTGTCAGCGTGGCCATGGACGCGCAAGGGTCGGTGTGGCGGGTGGCTGAAAAGGACGGCATGGTCATCGTCGACGTGAGCCGTGATTTAGCAAAGACCTTTTCTAAACCGCTAGCCGTGAATGGCGCGCCGCAAAAAATTGGTGCGGATGGCGAAGCTAGGCCAAAAATTGCCATAGGCCCGCAGGGGCAGGTTTACGTCACATGGACTGAAGCGCTAAAACAACCTTATGCTGGTTATATTTGGTTTGTTCGGTCCCTTAACCAAGGTAAGAGTTTTGAAAAGCCTTTTATCGTTCACCAAGACCGTGCTGAAATCACTCATCGCTTTGATTCGATCAACCTAGCTAAAAACGGCACAATCACCGTAAGCTGGGTGGATAAACGCGACCTAATTGCAGCCAAAGCAGCCGGTAAGCCTTACGAAGGAGCTGCCATTTACTATGCGCGATCATTGGACAATGGCGCTAGTTTTGCTGCAGAAAAGAAACTGGCTGACAGCAGCTGTGAATGTTGCCGCATAGCCATGACCAATAAACCCGATGGCACGGCGGTGGCCATGTGGCGTCACGTCTTTGCGGGTAACGAACGCGACCACATGATGGCAGAAATTCCAAGCAGTGCCAGTCAGCCTGCGGTCATTAAGCGCGCCACCTATGGCCGCTGGAAGATAGACGGTTGCCCACACCATGGGGCCGCTTTGGCCAGTGGGGGCGAGGGCCAAGATTGGTGGGGCTACCACATGGCCTGGTTCGATGGCGGTAACGACACCAATGGCCAGTCTGCCGGTTTGTATTACGCGCGCATGGATGGCGTGGCGTGGGCCTCAAGCCCGGCTAAAAAATTCGCTGGCAGTAAAAACTTAGCGGGTCACCCGGCTTTGCTAAGTGTGGGAGAAAATGTCTACCTGGTTTGGCGTGAAAGCGAAGCCAAGACCCACAAAATTCTCGGTAAGTATTCCGATGACGGTGGCAGGAATTGGAGCGAGCCTAAGCTCTTGGCGGAAACCACCGGTAAAGCCGACTACCCGCAATTACTGAATCGGGATAAGCAGGTTTACCTGGCATGGCAAACCGCGCAAGAGGGTTTGCGCTTGTTAGCCTGGTAAGTTAATTACACCAGACTTTGCTATTGTGGCTGAGCGCCATCCAAATTGCCCAAGTGCTGGCGGCGCTTAACATAAGGCCGGCTAGGCGCATGCCGTAGGGTTCCACCACGCTGGATTTGAGTTTTAACCAAGCCCAAGGCGCAAAAAACAAGGCGATGCCCGAGCCCAAGGCAAAGGCCGCCATGCTGAGGGCGCCACCCAATGGGTTGCCATTAAACGAGGCGATAATCAAGGCCGAGTAGAGCAAGCCGCAAGGCATCAATGCCCACAATAGGCCCACGTAGAAATAGCCGCCATTGAGCCTGCTGAGTTTTTTTACCTGCTGCCAAATGCTACGCCCAGCTTGGTCTACCCAGATGGGTTGGCGGGCGTAGATCAGCAATAACAGCCCCCAAAAAAATACCAAAACGTGGAAGAAGGTCCACAAGGGATGCAGGATTGCGCTGTAGTTGGACAGCCAAGCGATGCTTTGTATGGCAAAGGTGGCGATGGCACCCAATAAGGCATAGCCACATAAACGCCCTAAATGGTATAAGCCTATGGCGTAGGGTTTATCTGGATCTTTTGTAAAAGCAGTGCAGGCAGCCCCGCACATGGCCACGCAATGCGGGCCGCCGGCCAAGCCCATGACTAGGGCGCTATACAGTAAAGCAGTTTGCATGGATGGGTGTCGGCCTTACTCTTTGTCTTCTTCGAAAATGCGCCGGCCTTCTTCTTCTATGTCTTCAAATTGGCCGCGGTAGACTGCCCACCATAAACCAGCCAGCACCACTAATGCCAGCACGACGGATAGGGGAATGAGTACAAACAATATGTCCATGCTTAGGCCTTAGAAGAATTAACGCTGGAATGGCTGAATTGGCTTAAGCGCAAGGCGTTAAGCACCACGATCAATGAGCTGGTGGCCATGCCTAAGCCGGCTTGCCAAGGGCTTAACCAAGCAAAGAAAGCCAGCGGGATGCACACGGCATTGTAAATGACCGCCCACGCGATATTCTGCTTAATGATGCGCATGGTTTTTTTGGCGTGTTTAATCAGTGCCGGTATCTCACCGATGTCGCCGTTTAATAAAACGTAATCGGCATGCGCGAGCGTCAGCGGCACGCCTTTGCCCATGGCAATCGAGACATGGGCGCTGGCTAAGATAGGCCCGTCGTTTAAGCCGTCCCCCACCATCAAGACTTTTTTACCGTGCAGTTTTAGGCCTTGCAAGCGTTGCAATTTATCGTTTGGGCTGCAAGCAGCTTGAAACACCTTGATGCCGACTAGGGTGGCGGTGTTTTTTACCGTGTGCCATTGGTCACCAGAGAGCAATTCCACGTCCAACTGGGCTTGCTGCAAAGCGGCAATCGCCTGGGCTGTGTTGGCTTTGATGGCTTCTTGTAAGTTAAACGTGGCCAACCAGCCGCTGTCGTCGGCCAGGTAAACCTGTTGGTAGCGTTTGTCGCCGGCTTGCATTTGATCGCCGTGCACAGCGCAGAAGGCGGCCGAGCCAAGTTTTAATGGGCGTTGCTCGAAGCGGCCCTGCATGCCTGCGCCTACCTGCTCTTCTACTTGCTCCAGCGTTATGCTTAGCGCGTTGGCCAGTGGATTTTGCTTGGCGGCGTAAGCCACGGCCATGGCGATGGGGTGCATGGACTGGCTGGCCAAAGCCGAGGCCATGGCTAGGGCTTGCGCTTCGCTGAGGCCGTCTTTAACGCTCAAGGATTTAACGGCGATGTGGTTGTCGGTCAGCGTGCCGGTTTTGTCAAAAATGACCGTGTCGATTTGGTCTATGCTTTCTATGGCCTGCAAGTGCCGAATTAAAATGCCGCGTTTCACAAAAGCACTGGCGCTGGCTAGCATGGCTGCCGGTGTGGCAAGAGAGAGGGCACACGGGCAGGTGACAATCAATACCGCCGCTGCCGTCATTAAGGCCAGGCCATGGCCTTGTTCCCACAATAAAACCGCGGATAGCACGGCGCTAAGTAAGATGAAAAATAAGAAAGGTCTGGCGACGCGGTCGGCCAGTTGCGATAGCCGCGGTTTCTCTATGGCGGCTTGGTTAATTAGCTGCACAATTTGCCCGTACTGGGTGGATTCGCCTAAGGTTTCTAAGCGCATGGTGACGGTGGTACCGAGGTTGTAGCTGCCGGCCACGACGTGTTCGCCCTGGTTTTTATGGATGGGCGTGGATTCGCCGGTCAACAAGGATTCGTCGACCTTGGTTTGCCCAGACAGCAATAAGCCGTCGGCGGGGAAGGCTTCGCCGGTATTGACTCGCACGATGTCGCCCACGCTTAATTGGTTATTAATCACGCGCGTGTAACTGCCGTCGGCATTTTGCCGTTCGGTATTTTCTGGAATGCGGCTGACTAAGGCCTCCATCGCCCCCAGCGTTTTGCTGTGCAGCTTGACTTCAATTAAGCGCGCGGAGAGCAAAAAGAACACAAACATGGTCAAGGAATCGAAATACACCACGTCGCCCCACCAGCCACTGGGGTCGAAAGTAGCCGCTGAGCTGACCACAAAAGTGATGCCTATGCCTAAGGCGACCGGTAAATCCATGCTGATCTGTTTGGCTTTTAAATCGTGCCAGGCGTTACTGAAAAACGAACGACTGGAAAACAGCATGACCGGCAAGCTTAATAGCCAGGCCGCCCAGTTAAGCAAAAGCTGGATGTCGGTTTCGATTTCGCCGGTTTTGGTGAAGTAGCTGGGGCTGGCGTACATCATGACTTGCATCATGCAAAAGCCCGCCACTAACCAGCGCCAAAATGCCGCGCGATTTTTTTGTGTGGCGTTGAGTTGGCTTTCGTTGTGCGAGGCGGGGTTGGCGCTGTAACCCATTTTTTGGATGGCGGCCAAGATGGTAGAAGGCTGGGTTAATTCTGCAGACCAGACCACCACCGCACGCTTTTTCGACATGCTCACGCGTGCGCTGACGATACCGGGCAAGGCGCTTAAGCCTCGTTCTACTGTGCCTGAGCAGGCGGCACAACGCAAGCCATCTAGCAACAAGCTTGATTCAACTAAGGGTTGCGCCTCGTCGCCCACGGTTTGGCTAAAGCGCATCCATTGCTCTGGGGTGTCCAGTATGGTCCAGGCCGGGTTAGCTTGTGGTTCGTCGCTGTGCGTGTCGCTTAACAAATGTGATTCCATGAAATGCTTAGGCCTGTTTGCGGTTGCCATGACTGGCGGTTTGCGCCCAATGCGCGGTGCATTTGAGCCCTGTCATTATATATTGAAAATTAGGCTATCGCCCCCATAGTAAAGCTATATCAACATTACTGGAGTCAAGCATGCGCTTTGATAAATTAACCACCAAGTTTCAGCAAGCACTCAATGATGCACAAAGCTTGGCCGTGGCCAGTGACAGCCCGACCATAGAAGCTTTACATTTGTTGGATGCCTTAATTAAACAAGAAGACGGCGGCAGTAGCGCCTTGTTGGCTCATGCTGGGGTGCATTTGGCGCCGCTAAAAGCCGGCTTGGTCAGTGCTATCGCCAACCTGCCTAAAAGCACAGACAGCGCTGGGGAAGTGACGATTTCACGCGAGCTAAACAACCTACTTAATGTCACCGATAAGTTGGCCGTCAAACGCGGTGACGGTTTTATCGCCAGTGAAATGTTTTTATTGGCCTTGCTGGAGGACAAAGGTGCGGCCGGCAAATTGCTAAAGGCGCACGGTCTAGCTAAAGCGGCCTTGGAATCGGCCATCAGTGCAGTGCGAGGCGGTGAGCAAGTGAACGCCTCGGATGCCGAATCGAATCGGGAGTCGCTAAAAAAATACACGGTGGATCTGACCGAGCGTGCCGCATTGGGCAAGCTTGATCCGGTCATAGGCCGTGACGATGAAATTCGCCGGGTCATACAAGTCTTGATGCGCCGCACTAAAAACAACCCGGTCTTAATCGGTGAGCCTGGCGTGGGTAAAACCGCGATTATTGAAGGCTTGGCGCAGCGAATCGTGAACGGCGAAGTGCCGGATAGCCTGAAAGGCAAAAAAGTCTTGTCTTTGGACATGGCGGCTTTATTGGCTGGGGCCAAATACCGTGGGGATTTTGAAGAGCGATTAAAAGCGGTGTTGAAAGAGTTGTCGCAAGACGAAGGCCTGACCATTTTATTTATCGATGAAATCCACACCATGGTCGGCGCCGTTAAAGCCGAGGGCGCGATGGACGCGGGCAACATGCTTAAACCGGCCTTGGCCAGAGGCGAATTGCACTGCGTGGGCGCCACTACCTTGGACGAATACCGGCAATACGTGGAAAAAGACGCGGCATTGGAGCGGCGTTTTCAAAAGGTCTTGGTCGACGAGCCCAGCGTGGAAGCGACCATAGCTATCTTGCGCGGCTTGCAGGAAAAATACGAGTTGCACCACGGCGTGGAAATTACCGATCCGGCCATCGTCGCCGCGGCGGAATTATCGCACCGTTACATTACCGACCGCTTTCTACCCGATAAAGCCATCGATTTAATCGATGAAGCGGCTTCGCGTATTAAGATGGAAATCGATTCCAAACCGGAAATCATGGACAAATTAGAGCGCCGTTTAATTCAGTTGAAAATCGAGCGGGAAGCGGTGCGCCGTGAAAAAGACGAGGGCAGTAAAAAACGCTTTGAGTTGATAGAGCAAGAGATAGACAAATTGGGTAAAGAGTACGCCGATTTGGAAGACATCTGGAAGGCGGAAAAAGCCCAAGTGCAAGGTTCCTCGCACATAAAAGAAGCCATAGAGAAAATCAAATTTGAGATGGAAGAGGCCACGCGCAAAGGCGAATGGCAAAAAGTGTCGGAATTGCAATACGGTAAATTGCCGGCCCTAGAACAGCAGTTGAAGCAAGCGGCCAGCATGGAAGGCAGCCAAACTGTCACTAAAAACAAGATGTTGCGTACCGAAGTAGGGGCCGATGAAATTGCTGAAGTGGTCAGTCGGGCGACCGGCATTCCAGTGGCCAAGATGCTGCAAGGCGAACGCGGCAAATTGCTCACCATGGAAAGCAAATTGCACGAGCGGGTAGTCGGCCAAGACGAAGCGGTGCGATTGGTGTCGGACGCCATACGCCGTTCGCGTTCAGGTTTGGGGGACCCCACTAGGCCTTATGGTAGCTTTTTGTTCTTAGGCCCCACCGGCGTAGGTAAAACCGAGTTATGCAAAGCTTTGGCTGGCTTTTTGTTTGACAGCGAGGACCATTTAATTCGTATCGACATGAGTGAGTTCATGGAGAAACATTCGGTTGCTCGCATGATAGGCGCGCCGCCGGGTTACGTTGGTTACGAAGAAGGCGGTACCTTGACCGAGGCGGTGCGACGCAAGCCCTATAGCGTGATCCTGCTTGATGAGGTGGAGAAAGCCCACCCGGATGTGTTTAATGTCTTGTTGCAAGTGCTGGACGACGGCCGCTTAACCGATGGCCAAGGCCGCACGGTGGATTTTAAAAACACCGTGATCATCATGACCAGTAATTTAGGCTCGCAAATGATACAAAGCATGAGCGATCAAGATTACCAAGTGGTGAAATTGGCGGTGATGGGCGAAGTGAAAACGCATTTCAGACCGGAATTCATCAACCGTATCGATGAGGTGGTGGTGTTCCATGCCTTGGATGAGAGCAATATACGCTCGATTACCAAAATACAATTGCAGTACTTGGCAAAACGCTTGGCGGCCATGGACATGCAGTTGGAGATGAGCGAGGCGGCGATTGCAGAAATTGCCAACGCAGGCTTCGATCCAGTTTACGGGGCCAGGCCATTAAAACGTGCCATTCAGTCGGAAATAGAAAACCCCTTGGCGCGCGAGATTTTAAATGGCGACTTTATGGCCAAGGACGTGATTAAAGTGGATGCAAAGGCGGGTAAAATAGTCTTTTCAAAAGCCTAAGGATGGCCATGCAACAAGTCACGGCAAGCATACAGGTGAGCACCCAGGGTAGGCGACTTTACGACATCAGTGCGCAGGTCGCTGCGCACGTCAAGCAAAGTGGCTTGCAAACTGGTTTGTTGACCCTGTACATTCAACACACCTCGGCGAGTTTATTGATCAACGAAAATTACGATCAAGACGTCTTAGTCGACATGGAAGCTTTTTTCAATCGCTTGGTACCAGACGGCGACCCGCTGTTTGTGCACACGGTGGAGGGCCCGGATGACATGCCGGCGCACATTAGGAGTGCGCTCACGCAAACCCATTTGGCCATTCCGGTGTTAAATGGGCAGCTTGCGCTAGGCACATGGCAGGGTGTGTTTTTGTATGAACACCGGCACCTGCCGGGGCAACGTAAGGTGCTGGTGCACATTTTGGGCGAGTAAGCCGGCCATTATTACAATTGGATACAGAACTATTACATTCAATTCACAGTCAGCTACTGGCTTTTGGTTAGACTGATTGGACCTCGCTATTTAGCCCTCTGCAGGCTGATCGTCTGCTAAAGCGTGGTGTTATTTTTATACGATTCGATTAAAAAAGGAATGCATTATGTCTTTGTTATTACGCGCTATTTTAGTGGTTGGTTTGGCTGGTTTGGTATTGCAAGGTTGCGGTCAAGAAGAAGCGGCTGCCCCGACTGAGGCGCCTGCTGCCGCTGCGCCTGCGGCAGAAACAAGCTCGGCAACGGGCGGTTATGAGCCTACTGCGGACGAACGTGTACCTGGTATCACATTGGACGCAGCTGCATTAGAAGCGCAAATGAACGCGGCGAAAGCCCAAGCCGAAGCGGCCAGCAAAGCCAATTAAGAATTAATTAACAAGGCTCCAGCTCAGCGGATCGAAAGGTCTGCTCTGGCGCCTTAATTCGTAATACAAGCCGTTCGCTTCGTTGCCGCCGCTGTTGCCTACCGATGCGATGGCATCCCCGGCCTTAACGCTGTCGCCTACCTGCCTTAATACTGCTTGATTGTTGCCGTACAAGCTCATGTAGCCATCACCGTGATCCAAGATAATCAGGTTGCCAAAGCCGCGTAACCAGTCGGCAAACACCACCCGTCCGCTGGCGACGGATTTCACTTCCGATCCTTCATTGGCTTTGATAAACAAGCCTTTCCATGAAATGCCGGAATCCGCTCGGCTGCTACCAAATCGATTGCTGACCTCACCGCGCACAGGCAGCCTTAACTTGCCTCTAAGCGATGAAAAATTGCCGCTGTGGCCCTCAAAGCTGGGCTCCACGTTGTTTGCCAAAGCAGGCGGGGCCTCTTGCGCGGCTTTATTAGACTCGCTGCTATCGGCGGGTGCAGTGCGTTTATTTTTTTGTTTTTTCGCGCTAGCTGGCGTGGCTCGGGCTAAGCGCTCCACCAATTGCGAGAGGCGTTTTTCGTCGCGGCTGAGTTTTTTTATTTCACCGCGTTGCATGGCAATTTGCTGCGATAGGCTGCGAACAATTTTAGATTTAACTTGTTTTTGCGACTGCAGCACTTGCCGTTCATCGATTTGTTTTTGCTTGAGTTCAGCGACTTTTTCCAAGGTGCTGGTGGTCTCTTCGTTCAGCCGATTGAGGTGATTCAAGTTGCCTTGCATTTTATTGATGAGTTCGGCGCGCACCTTGGCAATATAGGAAAAATAATGCACGTCGCGCGCCATGGCGCTGGGGTGATCGTTCTGCAATACCATTTGCACGTAACTTTGGCGGCCATGCAGGTATTGTTGGTAGAGCTGCGTGCTCAGTTGTTTTTGTTGGCTGGTCAAGGCTTGGTTGGTGGCCAGCGATTCCGCCGCCAATTTGGCTAGCATGGCCTTGTGCGCTTGCTGTTTCTGATTGATTTCATAAAGCTTTTTATTGGCCACACTGATTGCCACTTCGCTGTCTTTTAATGCGTCAGCGGCATCCTTGCGCGCTTCTTGGGATTGGCTTAAGGCCTGTTTCAGTTTGGCTAATTTTTCTTGCACCAAGCTCAAACTTTGTGGCGATGCTTCGCTTTTCTTTTCCGCATACGCGACATGGCTTAGGCTAATTAGCAAAGCCAAGGCCATTAGGCAGGCGACGGGCAGTTTGCAATAAGGCGATGGCATGCGCATGGCTAAGCCTTTATGGCAGAAAATGAACAAGGTTTTTGCCTGTCATTTCGACCGGTTGCGCCACGCCCATTAAGTGCAGCAAGGTGGGCGCTAAATCAGACAGCGCCCCATCTTGGTCTAGACTAGCAGGACGGCCTAGGTAAATCAGTGGCACCTTGTTGGTGGTGTGTTGGGTATGCGCTTGTTGGTTTGCGCCATCGAACATCATTTCTGCGTTGCCGTGGTCGGCCGTGATGATGACCTCGCCGCCGGTGCTTTGCATGGCGGCTGCGATGCGGCCTACGCAGGTGTCCAAGGTTTCTATGGCTTTAATGGCCGCGGCTAAATTGCCGGTATGGCCGACCATGTCGCCATTGGCGTAGTTGCAAATAATGGCATGGTATTGCCTGGATAAAATCGCTTCTTCTAGCCTGTCAGTTAATTCGTAAGCGCTCATTTCCGGTTGCATGTCGTAGGTGGCAACCGGTGGGGAGGGCACCAAAATACGCTCTTCACCAGCAAAGACGGTTTCTTCCCCGCCGTTAAAAAAGAAGGTGACGTGCGGGTATTTTTCCGTTTCGGCGATGCGCAGTTGCTTTAAGCCCAAGCCAGACAAATACTCACCCAAGGTATTTTTCACGGCAAACGGCGGAAATATAGCCGTCGCTTTGGGCTCTTTGGCATCGTGCATGGTGAGCGTGAAGTAGCCGGCTAAATGAGGTTGGTGACGACGGTGAAAGCCATCAAACGCCGGGCTTAATAAGGCATGGGTGAGTTGGCGGGCGCGATCGGAACGAAAGTTCATGTTCACCACCACATCGCCGTCTTCTAAGTGAGTGGGGGTTTCGTGCTCAGCGCGTATGGCCGTGCACTTTACAAATTCATCGTTTTCACCGCGCGCGTAAGCGGCTTGCAATGCTTGTTCGGCGCTGGGGTAGCAAAATTCGCCCATGCCTTCAGTAATCAGCGCGTAAGCCGCTTCCACCCTAGGCCAACGCTTGTCTCTGTCCATGCTGTAAAAGCGGCCGCTCACCGATAGGATTTTACCTACGCCTAGCGCATTAATTTTGGCTTCCAGCGCGGCCAAGTATGGGCTGGCGCTCACTGGCGGCGTGTCTCTGCCGTCCAGGAAGGCGTGCACGTAGACTTTTTGCAAACCCAATTTAGCGGCCATTTCCAGCATGGCGTGGATGTGTGAGTCGTGGCTGTGTACGCCACCATCGGAGAGCAAGCCCATGATGTGTAAGGCTTTATTGGTATTTTTGATGCCCAGCAAGGCGGCTTTTAACTTGGCGTGCTCAAAGAACTCGCCGTTAGCAATGCTGTTGTTGATGCGTTCAAAATCCTGAAACACCACGCGGCCCGCGCCTATGTTGAGATGGCCTACTTCTGAGTTGCCCATTTGTCCGTCAGGCAAGCCCACGTAGTGCTCGGAAGCATTAATCAAGGTTTGCGGGTGCGTTTGATTAAGTTTGTCCAGATTGGGCGTGTGGGCTAACGCAATGGCATTGTTGCTTGTTTCTTCGCGGTAGCCAAAGCCATCTAGAATAAGCAGGCATACTGGCGTGATGGGGTCGGCACTGGTTTTTAATGGCGTGGACATAAAAGGTTAGCCTTAAAATTTTATTGGTGTAAGTGTAAGTATTGCCACTATTTTAGCGTATTTACACGTAAAATCTGCTTATAAAATTCGCCTGAATGGTTTGCCTAAGTAGGCAATTTAAATGGCTTTTAATTAAGCGCTTGTTTCATAGAACAAATTTGAAAGGATGGTTGTGGAATTCATTAAAAGTAATATTTGGTTAATAGGCTTGGCGCTTGGTTCGGGCTTGATGTTGTTGTTGCCCTCCATGAAAAAAAGTGCCGGTGGCGTGCCCAATTTAAGCCCGGCCGAATCGGTGACCTTAATCAATCGCTCGCATGCTGTGGTGTTGGACGTGCGTGACGAGGCGGAGTTTGCTGCGGGGCATATTGCTGAGGCCGTCAACATTCCCTTGGCCAATCTGGCGGCGCGCTTGCCTGAGCTAAAAAAATACCAAAACAAACCCCTGCTGGTGAATTGCCAGTTGGGTGGGCGTTCGGTTAAAGCCTGCGATATTTTACGCGGCGCGCAATTTAGCCAATTGCACAATTTGCAAGGCGGCTTAAGTGCTTGGCTAGAAGCCAAATTGCCGGTGGTAAAAGGCGCGGCCAGTTTGCCCAGCAAAGCGCAGGCTAAACCCAAGGCTGCGCCTAAAAAAGCGAGCACTTAACATGGCTAAAGTCACCATGTACAGCAGTGCCGTTTGCCCCTATTGCAACAATGCCGAGCGCTTGTTGCTGAGCAAGGGCGTGACCGATATTCATAAAATCAGGATTGATTTGCAGCCTGAGTTGCGTGACGAAATGATGCAAAAAACCGGTAGGCGTACCGTGCCGCAAATCTACATAGGCGATGTACATGTCGGTGGTTTCGATGATTTGCGCGCCTTGGATTTAGCAGGCGGCTTGGATCCCTTATTGGCTTAGTCTAATGAGCAGGATGCAGATTGCTCAACTACAAAGCTGCCCAGTTAAATCTCTGATAAAATGGCGCGGTATTTTTTAATTCAACCTTTTAATTAACAAGAAACGAACAACATCATGGCAAAAGACGACAACAAGGCAGCCGCCGAAGAGCAAACCCAACAAGCGGGTTTTAGCATAGAAAAAATTTACCTTAAAGACGCGTCATTGGAAATTCCTAATGCGCCACAAATCTTCACTGACCGCAGTCAGCCACAAGTAGGCATAGAATTGAGTAATTTTGCTCAACAGCTAGAAGACAATGTCTTTGAAGTGGCGATTAAAGTAACGGTCACGTCCAAAATTGAAGACAAGACGGTGTTTTTAGTGGAAGTCACGCAAGCCGGTATTTTCCAAATCCGCGGTGTGCCGGAAGAGAATCTGGAAATGATAGTCGGCATCACTTGCCCTAACATCTTGTTCCCTTATGCGCGTGAAAGCGTTTCTGACTTAGTCGTGCGCGCTGGCTTCCAACCGGTGTTGTTAAACCCGATCAATTTTGAAGCCTTGTTTGCGCAACAAAAACAGCAGCAAGCTGAAGCGGCAGAAGCGGCTGCAAAACACTAAATTCATGCTCCGCCTTGGCAAAAAGTTAGCATGGGCCTTGGGTTTATTGCTGCTGCCTGCCTTGGCCATGGCGCTGGATTTTCGTTCGGTGGCGGCGCCCAAGGCGGTGCTTTATGATGCGCCGTCCATCGCCGCAAAAAAAGTCTATTTACTCAGTCAATATTACCCGGTTGAAGTGGTGGTGAATTTAGGCGATTGGTTAAAAGTTCGGGACGCCCAAGGCGGCTTGAATTGGCTGGAGGCCAAGCAATTATCTAATAAGCGCTGGCTTTTGGTGACCGCCAATAAAGCGGAAATTCGCATGTCAGCCGATCCCGGTTCCCGATTATTGGCCACGGTGGAAAAAGACGTGTTGCTCGAGGTTTTGGAGCAGAAACCTACTAACGGCTGGCTTAAAGTTAAGCATAGGGATGGTACGCTAGGCTTTGTGCTGTCTTCCACCACATGGGGCGGCGACTAGCCGTCATGTTGTTTTGTACAGGAATTTAAGCTAATGGCAAAAATAGCAGTGTTGGGTGCGGGTGCGTGGGGTACGGCTTTGGCCATGCACATCAGCCAGCATCACCAAGTGGCATTATGGGCGCGCAATGCTGGCCATGTTTCAGGTATGCGCAAAGCGCGTGCCAATCCGCTGTATTTAGGCGACTTTAAATTCAATGCGCAGTTGCAGGTGGAGGACAGTTTACAACTGGCTTTGCAAGATGCCGACTTAATCCTTTCTGTGGTCCCCACCGCTGGCTTTAGACAAATCCTAAAAGACATAACTGCCTTGGCTTACAAGACCCCTGTGGTCTGGGCCAGTAAAGGCTTGGAGCCGAATACGGCTAAACTGCCTTTTGAGGTGGCTTTAGAGGAACTGGGTGACCCGACCGTCACTGGCCAGCATTGGGGTGCCTTGTCTGGCCCCAGTTTTGCGGCAGAGTTGGTGCGTGGTTTACCCACAGCTGTTACCTTGGCCGCCAGCGATGCTGCCTTTGCGCGGCAGGCAGCACAATTAATTCATGGTGCTAATTTACGCGTATACAGTAGCAGCGATGTAATCGGCGTCTCAGTTGGCGGCGCCATTAAAAATGTGATGGCCATTGCCGCGGGCATCTCGGATGGCATGGGGTTTGGTAACAATGCGCGTGCTGCCATGATTACTCGCGGCTTGGCCGAAATGACACGTTTTGGCGTGGCCTTGGGTGCTAGTCCAGAGACATTTATGGGCTTGGCTGGGGCGGGCGATTTAATTTTAACCTGCACTGGGCAGTATTCGCGAAATCGTGAAGTTGGTTTGCAATTGGCCAGCGGTAAGACTTTAGCCGATATATTGCAGCACTTGGGTCACGTCGCCGAGGGCGTCAATACCACCACCGAGGTCATGCGCCGGGCCAAAGCGCTGCAAGTGGACATGCCGATTACCCATGAAGTGGATCAGGTGCTGTCGCACGGTAAAAGTGCTAAGGATGCGGTGATGGCCTTATTGGGCCGCGAGCAGAAAGCCGAAGGGCATTAAACACCCTCAGTAAAGCCAATTTGGCGCCATGCTTCGTATAGCAATACCGCCGCTGAATTAGATAAGTTTAAACTTCTGCTGTTGGCTAACATGGGTAGGCGTAAGCGCAGATCGGCGCTGAATTCTTCCAGTATGTCGGCAGGTAAGCCCCGTGTCTCCGGACCAAACACAAACACATCCCCTGCTTGAAAAGCCACTTCACTATGCCGTGTGCTGCCCTTGGTGGTGATAGCAAAGATGCGCCTATTGCTTAAGGCGGCTTTGCAATCCGACCAGTTTTCATGCACGACTAAGCTGGCGTACTCGTGGTAGTCCAAGCCGGCACGTTTAAGTTGTTTGTCTTCCAGTTTGAAGCCTAAGGGTTTAATTAGGTGCAGTTGTGCGCCGGTGTTGGCGCACAGTCGTATGATGTTGCCGGTATTGGGCGGTATTTCTGGTTCAAATAAAACGATGGTAAACATATGGGCTAGGGTCTGGCTAAGGTTCTGGCGACAATCCAGCATTCTACATGGCTGGCGCCGGCTTGTTTTAATGTTTTTGCCAGCTCGTTTAAGCTCGCGCCTGTGGTCATGACGTCGTCTAGGATGGCAATGCGTTGCCCTGCTATGCGCGACGCGGACTGCAGTTTAAACACTCCCTTGATGTTTTTTAAGCGTGCTTGCCAGCTTAGGCTCACTTGCGCAGGCCTATGCTTCTGCCTTTGTACGCTATCAAAATCCAACTTCTGTGCTTGTTCGGCACAGAGCACGCGCGCAATTTCCAATGCTTGATTGAAGCCCCTTTCTTTTAAGCGTTGTGGGTGCATGGGCATGGCAATGACGGTGTCCACTGTGTGCAATGGCACACGGTTTTTTAACAATAAGGCGAAGCTGCGGGCCAAATGCAGTTTGCTGCCGTATTTGTAATCTTGCAATAAGGCGTTGATTGGAAATTGGTAGCTAAATACGCCGTAGCAAGCGTCAAAATAGGGTGGGTCGCTTAAGCAATGGCCACACACCTTGTCTGTGCAAGGCAGGGCGCATTGCGAGCAAAGCGCATCCGGCAACCAGGGCAAGTCGTCTAAGCAAGGCTGGCAGAGGCCTAAAGCGCTGCTGTTGGCCGCTAAGCAAAGTAAGCAAGGCGACCGTAATAAGCCGTCAAAAAACAAATGATTAAATTTTAATCTCTTGTTCATAGTTTGCCTCACTTTTGCTTGACAATGTATAATTCGCAGAAATCAAGCCGCTAAAATGGCTTGCTGTATCAGCTACTTAATGCCGCTACTGTTAACTGACCTTAACTTAAGGATGTGCCATGCTAGAAACCAGCAGCCCCGTTGTCATCAATACCGATGGCTTAAAAACCAAACCCTCTGCCAGTTGTGATTCGACCATCGAGCGTTGGCGTGTTGCAGACATTGTCGCACTATTCGAATTGCCCTTCAGTGATTTAATGTACCAAGCGCAAACTGTGCACAGGGCCAATTTCGACGCGAATGCGGTGCAAGTCAGCACCTTGTTGTCGATTAAAACCGGCGGCTGTTCTGAGGATTGCGGTTATTGCCCGCAGGCCGCGCGTTATCACACCGAAGTGGAAGACGAGCCCTTGATGCAATTGCAGGATGTGGTGGCCGCCGCGCAAGAAGCCAAAGCCAACGGCGCTAGCCGCTTCTGCATGGGCGCAGCTTGGCGTGGCCCTAAGCAACGTGATTTAGAACCGGTCTTGAAAATGATTGCGGAGGTAAAAGCCATGGGCTTGGAGACCTGCGCTACCTTAGGCATGCTTAAAGACGGCCAAGCCGAGCAATTGAAGGATGCCGGTTTGGATTATTACAACCACAATTTGGACACCGCGCCGGAATACTATGGCGACGTGATTAGCACGCGCACTTACCAAGATCGCTTGGACACATTGGATAGGGTACGCAGTGTCGATATAAACGTCTGCAGTGGCGGCATCATAGGCATGGGTGAATCACGCAATCAACGCGCAGGCTTGCTGGCGCAATTGGCTAACATGGCTAGGCCACCGGAAAGCGTGCCGATTAATCTATTGACCCAAGTTGAAGGCACGCCTTTGCATGGCACCGAGAGCTTGGACCATTTGGAATTTGTTCGCACCATCGCTGCCGCCCGTATCACCATGCCAAGCAGTTACGTGCGTCTATCGGCCGGTCGCCAAAGCATGCCAGAAGGCATACAAGCCTTGTGCTTTTTGGCCGGTGCTAACAGCATTTTCTATGGCGAAAAACTGCTAACCACGCCCAATCCAGAGGCGTCCGTAGACAAGCAGTTATTCGCTAAGCTTGGCATCAACCAAATTTAGCATGCTGGCCGCCCTGCAACTTGCATTAGACAAACGCCAAGCGGATGGCTTGCTGCGGCAGCGGCGTTTGCTCGATTCGCCGCAAGCCGAGCATATTGTCACCAATGACCAAAGCTATTTGTCATTTTGCAGCAACGATTACTTGGGTCTGGCCAATCACCCTGAATTAATCAGCGCCATGCAGCAAGCCGCTGGCGAATCCGGCGTGGGCAGCGGGGCATCCAATTTGATCACCGGCCACCACCGTTACCACGATAACCTAGAACGCCAATTGGCGGCCTTTGTGGAGCGGCCGGCGGCCTTGTTATTTTCCACCGGCTACATGGCCAACATAGGCGTGCTCGGTGCTTTAGTTGGACGTGGTGATGCTATTTTTGCCGACAAGCTTAACCATGCCTGTTTGAATGACGGCGGCTATTATTCCTTAGCCAGCTTTCATCGCTTTGCACACAATGACGTGCAGGCTTTGGAAGCCTTACTTAAAAACAGCACGGCCAAGCATAAATTGATAGCGGTGGATGCGGTGTTTAGCATGGATGGCGACATCGCCCCATTGGCTGAGTATTTGCAATTGTGTGAGCGCTACGATGCCTATTTGTACGTGGACGATGCACACGGTTTTGGTGTCTTGGGGGAACACGGCCAAGGCACGCTGCATCATTTAGGTTTGCGCTCGCCGCGCATCATCATGATGGCCACCTTAGGCAAGGCTGCTGGTGTGGCCGGCGCCTTCGTGGCGGCCGAGGCTGTGGTAATCAACTATTTGATACAAACAGCCAAGAGCTATGTCTATTCCACCCCAGCGCCACCGGCCTTATCAGCCACCTTGAGTGCCTCATTAAAATTGATCGCTCAAGGTGACGCATTACGTGCGCATTTGTATGGTTTAATTGCTTACTTTAAAGCCCACCTGTCTTGTCAGAAATGGCGTTTGATGCCATCCGACACCTCGGTTCAGCCTTTAATAGTGGGCAGCAATCAAGCGGCCTTGGCACTAAGTGCGTATTTGCAAAAAAGCGGGATATTGGTGCCCGCTATACGCCCGCCTACCGTGCCTGCTGGCACAGCCCGATTGCGCATCTCCATCTCAGCGGCGCATAGCTTAGAGGACATTCAAAAATTGTTGCAAGCGATACATCAAGCAGAAAGTGAGTTGCCATCATGAGCCCCAATACCATGCACGTTGAAACGCTAGGCTTAGGCCCCAATCTTGTATTGATACACGGATGGGGTATGAATGGTTCGGTCTGGCAGCCTCTGGTAAAACCCTTAAGCAAGCATTTCACCCTGCACTTATTGGATTTGCCTGGCATGGGTTACAGCAAACCCATAGAGCCCTTGCATTTGCATGCCTTGGCAGAAAAAGTAGCCGAAATCATGCCGGCCAATGCCGATGTGCTGGGCTGGTCATTGGGTGGTCAGGTTGCGATGCGCATCGCCCTCGATTACCCGGATTTGGTCCGACGATTGGTCTTAGTTGGATCCACGCCGTGCTTCGTCAACCGTAGTTTTGATCAGAAAAACGTTGAGTATAAAAAAACCTGGGATGCTGGCATCGAGCCCGAAGTGTTCGGTAACTTTGCCGATAACGTTAATGAAGACTACCAAAAAACCATGATGCAATTTTTAAGCTTGCAATGCATGGGCGCAAGGGATGCCAGGTCCACGGTTAAATTGCTGCGCAATAAATTTAACGAGCGACCCAGCCCTAGTTCGCAAACCTTGTATCGCATGTTGGACATCTTATTGGATACCGATTTACGGGCGGAAGTGCCGTCTTTAAGAAAACCGACCCTATTGGTGCACGGCGATAGAGACAGCTTGGCGCCCGTGCAGGCGGCGCATTGGATGATGCAAAATCTGCCGGTGGGTTTTTTAAGAGTCATGGCAGGGGCATCGCATGCCCCATTCTTGTCCCACCAAGAGGCGTTTATCCAAGCCCTGTTGGAATTCCTAGAGCCGGCTAGCCCAAACTAATGGACGCACAAGTCGATCACTATCACATCGATAAGGCCCTTGTTCGTGCTTCATTTGGCCGTGCGGCTAGCCGTTACGATGCTGCGGCGATATTGCAAAAACAAGTGCGCGAGGAAATGCTCAGTCGCCTGGATTGGGTGACATTAAAACCCGAAACGATTTTAGATGCAGGCTGCGGCACTGGCGCCGCCAGCCATGCGCTGGGAAAACGCTACGCCGGGGCGCAAGTGCTGTCCATGGACTTTGCCCTAGCCATGTTGCAAAAGACCCGCGAGCGTGGATTTTTTGCGCGGCTGCTAATGCAATGCCAGGGCCTAATCGGCAGGCCTCGCCACCATGTGCTCTGCGCAGACTTAGAGCAGTTGCCGCTGGCGAACAACAGCATCGATTTGCTTTGGTCAAATTTAGCCATGCAATGGTGCAACGATTTGGATGCCACCTTCAGTGAATGCCATCGCGTGCTGCGCCCCCAAGGCTTGTTGATGTTTAGCACCTTTGGCCCGGACACCTTGAAAGAATTGCGTGCGGCCAGTCATGCCTACCCCGGGGTCACCAGTGTCAGCCGCTTTATAGACATGCACGATATAGGCGATGCCCTAATACGCGCCGGTTTCTCGGCACCGGTGCTGGATGTGGAGCGCTACACCTTAACCTACGATGACATTAAAAGTCTGATGCGCGACTTAAAAAGCATAGGCGCACACAATGCCACCGATGGCCGTGCACGCGGGCTGCTGGGTAGGGGTTTTTTAGAAAAACTCGCTGCCGGCTACGAGGCCTTCCGGGCCGACGGTAAATTGCCCGCCACTTACGAGGTGGTGTATGGCCATGCCTGGCGTGCCGAAGATAAGCCTACGCTGGCCGATGGCGTCTCGCCTATTGCCTTCCGAGCCAGGACTAAGTAAGCCTCATGCACGCCGCGTATTTTGTTGTGGGCACCGATACCGATGTGGGTAAAACCTATGTTAGCAGCGCTTTGTTGCGGCATTTTGTGGCGCAGGGCTACCAATCGGTAGGCATGAAGCCGGTGGCATCGGGCTGCCAGATGGACGCGCAGTTAGGCTTAGTGAATGCCGATGCGCAAGCCTTGCTGGTGTCGGGCAATGTGCATGCCGACATGAGTGTGCTTAATCCCTACCGTTTTTTACCGGCAATCGCCCCGCACATCGCTGCCCAGCAAGCGGGGATAGCAATAGACTTGGACCTTATTTTAAGGGCCTACAGATCTTTAGCGAACGAGGCCGAGGTGGTGGTGGTTGAAGGGGCGGGGGGCTTTTTAACGCCCATCAGTGCGCAGCAAAGTTTGGCCGATCTAGCTCAGCAATTGGCCATACCGATTATATTGGTGGTAGGCATGCGCTTAGGCTGCATCAACCACGCCTTGTTAACGGTGGAAGCCATACAAGCGCGCGGCTTGCGCTTGGCCGGTTGGGTGGCCAATAGCCTAGCGCCTAACATGCCGTATTATGCAGAAAACCTCAGCACCTTGCAGCAAGCCATAGATGCGCCTTGCCTAAGTGTCGTGCCATGGCAGGGTGAGGCGCAGTTCAAGCTAAGCTTATAAATGGGCTATTAGGGCTGAATTTCGGCCGCTTCCAAGACTAATTGATAACTTTGTGCCTCTTGCAAGCTGGCCACTTTTTGCCCAAGTGCCATTTGCCCCTTAGCCCCTGCAGCTAAGGCAGTTCGCAGCGTTAAAGGTGCACTTCGGCTGATGACGCGCCCAGTTTTCAGGTCGTATTTGATGACTTTAAATTGGACTTTCTGGATGCTTAAGGCGCTGTTGTTTTGCAAGACAGCATATAAATTCCCAGCGCGATCGACCTCTATTCTGGCTTGCAGGTATTTTGCTGGGTTACGCGGCAAATCCAATTTGGCCAAACGGGCGCCTGCTTGCTGGCCAATATCAGACTTCGAATCGGCGGCAATTTGGTAATGCTGCATGGCCAAGGCAGTGTCGCCACGGCCTTCGGCCAGCTGACCCAATAAATTATAAGCCGGCGCGGTTGGCAGCAGTTCATTGGCGCGCTTCAAATAGGCTTCGGCTTCGGCTTTTCTGCCCAAGCTAAATAACACGATGCCGCTTTGCACGTGCGGTTTAAAGTAATCGGGCTGCATGTTGATGGCCTTGCCATACAAGGCTAAGGCCGCTTCGGGTTTTTTTTGCAGCAAGGCCATGTCGGCCAAAAATTCTTGAAATTTGGCTTCGCGTGGTTCGCCAGCTATGGCTTGATTAATCAGTTGTTTGGCTTTTTCTAAATCCTTTTTGGCCAGGGCTTTAACCGCCTCATCATAAGCTTTGTAGGCCGCTTGAGTGGATTTGAGTTTGCTGACTTTTTGCGCGTAAACGTCCTTGCCCATGTCGCCTCCGGCACCCAATTGCATCAAGGTGCTCTTGTTAGCGGACACGCGTTGTGCGGAGGGCGGATGGCTGGCAAATAAACCGTCTATAAAATTGCTCTTATGCTCGGCGCTTAAACGGACAAAGGTTTCTTGTAAGGTAACGGCGGCGGCCGGGTCGTAACCGGCTTTTTTCATGTAGCGCATGCCGTATAAATCCGATTCGCTTTCCGCATCGCGGCCGTATTTGGTGCTAACCAATTGCGCGCCTACTTGCGCACCACCAACGATTAAATTGGCGTAGTCACTATTTTGCGCGCCTATGCCTACCGCGATCATGGCGCCTTGCAAGAGTATGCCGCGTTCCATGTCTTTAGCGCCATGCCTAGCGGCGGCATGCACCATCTCATGGCCCATGACGGCAGCCAATTCGGCCTCGCTGTTTAATTCGTAGAGCAGGCCGCGGTTGAATGCAATTTTACCGCCAGGCATGGCCCAGGCGTTGGGGGTGGAGTCGTTGATGATGCTAAATTCATAAGGCAATTTGCGGTCGGATACGGCAGCCAATTTATTGCCCACGCTTTGCACGTAGGCGGTTAATTCTGGGTCCAAGGAGTAATCGCCGCCTTGTGCTTGCCGAGTCGGCCCGTAATTTTTTTTGCCTATGGCAATTTCTTGCGATTCAGAGACGAGTTGCAATTCCCTTTTTTTGGTCACTGGGTTGGTGCCGCAGCCTGGCGTCAACAAGCCCAGCGAGATAACTAGGCTTAGCAATGCTTGTTTAGTGGCAGGCTTGAGCAGATGGCGTTTTAACATGGGGCATTCCTTGTTGGGCTAGCTAGGCTTGATAGAGGCCATGCTGTGCAATGTAATCGAGCACGCAGTCTGGCGTTAAATAGCGTGCCGATTGACGGGTTTTTAATTGTTCACGAATCGCGCTAGATGAAATCGCCAAGGGCGTAATGGCTTGCATGGTAATCAAGCCAGCCGACTCACTTTGCAAATCCATGGCATTTTCCGTGTAGTGGTCTTGTAAGAACGTCACCAGCTCTGGATTTAAGCCCGTCGACACGTCACTGTCTGGCCTCGCTACTAGCGCTATGTGGCATAGCCGTATGATCTCTTGCCACTGATGCCAACGGTTAAATTGTTTAAAGGCGTCGCTGCCTATGAATAATACCAAGCTGTCTTGCTCGCTTAGTTCGCTGCGCAAACTGCGCAAGGTGTCTAGCGTGTAGGATGGGCCAGTTCGCTTCAGTTCGCGATCATCTAATTGAAAATCAGGGTTGTTAGCGATGGCGAGTTGCACCATGGCGCAGCGGTCTGCTGCTGAAGAGCTGGGCTGGCTTTTGAGTGGTGGCACGGCGGCCGGGATGAATTTGACGGTGTCCAATGCCAGAGCTTGTGCCAGCTCTTGCGCCATGCCTAAGTGGCCAAAATGGATGGGATCAAACGTCCCGCCTAGCAAGCCTATGCGGGCCATTTATGCTCGAACTTGACCGTCGCCCAACACAATGTACTTGAGTGAGGTCAAGCCTTCCAAGCCGACTGGGCCGCGCGCATGCAATTTGTCGGTGGAGATGCCTATCTCCGCGCCTAAACCGTATTCAAAGCCATCGGCAAAACGGGTGGATGCATTGACCATGACGCTGCTGGAATCCACTTCGCGCAAGAAACGCCTGGCTTTGCTGTAATTTTCCGTGACGATGGCTTCGGTGTGCTGCGACGAGTGCTGGTTAATGTGCACTATGGCTTCGTCCAGACCGCTGACCACCTTGCAGGAAATAATCGCCGCTAAATACTCGGTGTAATAATCCTCTTCGCTGGCGGCTTTGGCTTGTTTGACCAAGGCGCAGGTTTCTTTGCAGCCGCGAATTTCTATGCCGTGTTGGCTAAGCATGTCGGCTAGTTTAGGTAGCATGCTGGCCGCCACCGCTCTGGCAATCAACAACGATTCTGCTGTGTTGCAGGTGCCCAAACGCTGGGTTTTGCTGTTTTCCAGTATGCGCAAGGCTTTGTCAAAATCGGCGTCGTCGTCGATGTAGACATGGCAATTGCCGTCCAAGTGTTTAATCACTGGGATTCTGGCTTCATTGCTAATGCGTTCTATTAAGCCCTTGCCGCCTCTGGGCACGATGACGTCCACGTAGTCTTTCATGGTGATCAATTCGCCCACGGCAGCCCGGTCGCTGGTTTCTATGACTTGCACGGCGCTGCTCGGTAAACCGGCCGCGGCCAAGCCTGCTTGCACTAATTTGACCAAGGCTTGATTGCAATGCATGGCTTCGCTGCCGCCACGTAAAATGGCGGCATTGCCGGATTTAATGCATAAGCCGGCGGCGTCTATGGTGACGTTAGGACGTGCTTCGTAGATGATGCCTATCACCCCAAGTGGCACGCGCATTTTGCCTATCTCTATGCCGCTAGGACGGTATTTAAAATCGCTCATTTCCCCTATTGGGTCATCAAGCTTGGCGATTTGCGTTAAGCCTTCAGCCATGCCCTGTATGGATTTTTCCGTGATGCTGAGACGGTCTAGCATGGCTTCATCCAAGCCGTTAGCGCGAGCGGCAGTCAAGTCCAATTGGTTGGCGGCTAGTAGAGCGGTTTTTTCACGCAATAGGGCGCTGGCAATGTGCTGCAGGGCAGCGTTTTTTTTGTTGCTGTCTGCGCTGGCCATCAACCTTGAAGCCGCACGGGCGGCCAGGCCAATTTCTTGCATGTATTTTTTTATGTCCATGATGGTTGTCTGCTCATGAGGTTTGTTTGTCTTGGATTATACTTTTTTATAGCAGGCCTGCGTAGGCCTTAGCGCGCCCGTACACCAGCCAAGCCAAAACACAGGCGAGAAATCTCTAACCAGGCGTCGCCCTGCATGACGCCTTTGGCGGTTTTATCGATGTCGGCTAATTTTTGCAAGGCCGCTTCCAGTTGACGCAAGCTCAATCGGCTTAAAGCACGTTTGACTAGCGCTTGGCGCTCGCCAAAGATGCGCGCACTGGTCATGGCTTGCATCACGTTCTCGCCGCGCAATTCCGCTTGTTTGATGCCTAATAAGGGACGCAATACCCACATCAAGGGGTTCATCACGGCGACGGCATTTTCACCTTCATCCTGCAGACCTTGCAAAATACGCACGGTGCGCGCGCTGTCGCCAGCCAGAACTGCTTCACCTAATTGAAAGGCGTCGTAACGCGAAACATTAAGCACTGCTTGCCTCACGGCATCATCGCTGAGTTCGCCCGCTGGGTGCAATAATCCTAATTTTTGTACCTCTTGGTTGGCGGCCAGTAAATTGCCTTCCACTTGGTGGGCTAGGAATTCCAAGGTAGCTGGGCTGGCTTGTTGACCTTGCTGTGCCAGTCGTGCACCTATCCATTTAGGCAGTTGGCTGGCCGGCACTTCTTCTAGGTTGATCACTAGGGCTAGTTTTTCTAGAGCACTAAACCAGGCGCTATTTTTGGCCTCACGCTCTAATTTTGGCAAGATGATCAGTACGGTAGTATCGCTTAGAGGCTGACTGGCTAGGGCTTGCAAGGCTTTGCCACCTTCCACCCCGGGTTTGCCATTGGGCACATTGATTTCCAATAAACGGCGACTGGCAAACAAAGAGATGGAAGCACCGTAGGAGGCAATTTGTTGCCAATTAAAGCCACGCTCCACCATTAAACTGTTGCGTTCATCAAAGCCTTGTAATCGCGCCGCTTGCCTAATGGCATCCAAGCATTCTCGGTGTGCCAAGGGCTCGTCGCCCACCAGCACGTAAAGGGCTTGCAGGCCTTGCTTAAGATGAGCGGCTAATTGCGCTGGGGCGAGCTGCATGCTTAGGGTTGCAGCCGTTTGATGGCGGACAGTCGGCGCATGATTTCTCGTACTACCTCGCTGTGCATGTCGGCATTAAGTTTGTTTTCCTCATCGAGTTTGGCCAACAAGGCTTTATCGTTATAGGAAAAATTACGCC
Source organism: Methylophilaceae bacterium (assembly GCA_965601545.1). Classification (GTDB taxonomy): domain Bacteria; phylum Pseudomonadota; class Gammaproteobacteria; order Burkholderiales; family Methylophilaceae; genus Methylotenera. Next base: position 477,037 of record OZ271845.1, read on the forward strand.
GTGATTGCACGGTTTGCGCTTCGCTCCAAAGTGGGGTATTCGGCAGCCGAGTTCTAAAGCTGACCTTGTAGACTAGCTCGTACTCCCTTACGGTACCGCCGCCGCTCAAGGACAGAATACGCTTTTCATTGCTTTCGTTAATCAGTTCAAACAACAGCGCGGCGTCCTCTGTATTTTCGATTACTCTAATGCCGTTGCTTTTAAGGGTTTGCCGCAGTTCTCGGCTCATGCTCAAGCTGTTTCCTTGGATGGAAATGGTTTTGAAGGTGACCTCGCTCATGCCGCGCGGGTGAAAACCACAGCCAGTCACTAAAAGGCTGACTATGATGAGACCGACTAAGCCTATGTTTTTTACCTTGGTGTAGAGCAAACCATGCATTCCCTGTTAAGACGCCATCAAAATTAAGACACCACCACGTTAATCAGTTTATTTGGCACCACGATGATTTTTCGAACTTGCAAAGGCGTTTCCATGAATTTTTGCACAAAGGGTTGAGCCAAGGCTAATTGTTCCAATTGCGCTTTGCTTTCGGTTTTAGCCACGGTGAGGCTGCCGCGCAATTTGCCGTTCACTTGAATGACGTATTCCACGCTGTCTTGTTCCATGGCAGTGGGGTCAGCTAGCGGCCAAGAGACGTCCAATATGTGGCTGCCTGGGCAAAGTTCGGCCCAAAGCGCTTGGCATACGTGCGGCACGATGGGCGAGAGCAAGAGCGCCACGTTTTGTAAGACTTCTTGCCGCACCTGGCGGCTGAGGGTTTGCGTGCATTCCATTTTCGCTAAGGCATTCATCAGTTCCATCACCGAGGAAATGGCGGTATTGAAACTGTGGCGTCGACCGTAATCGTCGGCTACTTTGTCTATGGTCTGGTGTAATTGCAAACGCAGCGTTTTTAGTTCGGCGCTCAATTCCCCGCTGCTGTAGGCGGCTATCGTGCCAAGCGCCACGTGGTCGTAGACTGCTTTCCATAGACGGCGTAAGAAGCGGTGCGCCCCTTCAACGCCACTGTCGGCCCATTCCAAACTTTGTTCGGGCGGTGCAGCGAACATCATGAACAACCTGGCCGTGTCGGCGCCGTAAGCATCAATTAAGGCTTGCGGGTCCACGGTGTTGCCTTTGGATTTACTCATTTTTGAGCCGTCTTTTAAGACCATGCCCTGCGTCAGTAAATTGGTAAACGGCTCGTCATTGCTGATTAAACCGACGTCGCGCATCAGTTTGTTAAAGAAGCGTGCATACAGCAGATGCAAGATGGCGTGCTCTATGCCCCCTACGTATTGATCGACTGGTAACCAATAATTGGCGCGCTGGTCAACCATGGCCGAATGGCTATCGAAACTGGCGTAGCGTGCAAAATACCAGGACGATTCAAAAAAGGTATCCAGGGTGTCGGTTTCACGTTGCGCTTTGGCGCCGCATTGTGGGCAGCTGGTTTCATAGAAGCCGGGGTCTTTTTTGATGGGTGAGCCGACGCCGTCCATGACCACGTCTTCAGGCAAGACCACCGGCAATTGCTCGGCTGGCACCGGCACTTCGCCGCAACTGGCGCAATGCACGATGGGGATAGGGCAACCCCAATAGCGTTGGCGCGATACGCCCCAATCGCGTAGACGGAATTGGCTGCGTTTTTGCCCTAGGTTTTTTGCGCTAAGCGCGGTGGCAATGGCGTCGCTGGCTTGCGCAAAATTTAAGCCATCAAATTCACCGGAGTTAAACAATAGGCCGTGTTCAATCATGGGCAGGCTATCGGCGTCGCTTTGTTTAATCACCGCTTTAATCGGCAATTGGTATTTGTTGGCGAATTCAAAATCACGCTCATCGTGGGCAGGCACAGCCATGACCGCGCCTTCGCCGTAGCTAGCTAAGACGTAGTTGGCTACCCAGACTGGCAAGCGTTCGCCATTGAGTGGGTGGCTGACATATAAGCCGGTGGCCATGCCTTTTTTCTCGGCGGTGGCGAGGTCGGCTTCGGCTACGCTGCCGCGTTTGCATTCGGCAATAAAAGCAGCCAAGTCTGGGTTGGTCATTGCGGCTTGCGTGGCCAAGGCATGTTCAGCAGCCACCGCTACATAGCTTGCGCCCATCAAGGTGTCCGGACGGGTGGTGTACACTTTCAGTTGGCCCTCTTGACCCAGAAGCGGAAAAGCCACCTCGCAACCGTAACTTTTGCCTATCCAATTGCGCTGCATGGTTTTGACTTGCTCAGGCCAACCATCAAGTTGGTCTAAATCACTCAGCAGTTCTTCTGCGTAGGCGGTGATTTTCATGAAGTATTGCGGGATGTCGCGCTTCTCCACCAAGGCGCCGCTGCGCCAACCGCGGCCGTCTATGACTTGCTCATTGGCTAGCACGGTGCCGTCTACTGGGTCCCAATTGACCGTAGCGGTTTTTTTGTAGATCAAGCCTTTTTTGTATAGCTCAGTAAATAACCATTGTTCCCAGCGGTAATATTCCGGTGTGCAAGTCGCTATTTCCCGATTCCAATCGACGCCCAAACCCAATTGTTTGAGCTGGGTTTTCATGTGCTCTATGTTTTCATAAGTCCATTTGGCCGGGGCGGTGTTGTGCTTAATGGCAGCATTTTCCGCCGGCAAACCAAACGCATCCCAACCCATAGGTTGCATAACGTTGTAGCCTTTCATCTTATGGAAACGACTCAAGACATCGCCTATGGTGTAATTGCGCACGTGGCCCATGTGCAAGCGCCCAGAGGGGTAGGGAAACATGGACAAACAATAGTATTTTGGTTTATCGCTGGTCTCGCTGGCGGCAAAGCTTAGATTGCTTGCCCATTCGTTTTGGGCGGCGCGTTCGATTTCTTGGAAGGGGTACTGCTGCTGCATAATTTAAGGCTTCATGGAATGTAATGGAATGGCTAGATTATACCTTTGGCCGTCCAATAATGCGATTTTTAGCTGGAATAATCGGGCGGCGATGCACGCTTAACGCGGCCCAGTTAAGGGTGCTTGAGGCTTAATTGGTAGACGCCGTAGCCGATCAAAACGCCAAGGGTATCGGCCAAACTGTCGAAAACGTCACCGTAGCGGCCAAGCTGCAGTAAGCTTTGCAGTACCTCTATGATTGCCCCATGCAGAATTAAACCCATTGAGACGGCAGCTAGAGAGCGTGGGAAAGCAAAGCAGCCGATGAGGGCCAATAAAGCAAAGGCCAAGCCGTGTTGGGCTTTGTCCCAAAACAGCAAGGCTTGCGGCAAGGATGACCCAGGCATTAAACCCAGGAGCGTTACCAAGACCAAGCCAGCCCAAAAGCTTAAGCTTAAGGCAGGCCTGAGCAAGGAGTTTGGTTTGGGCAAGGCGACTGGTTTGGCCAAGAGTTAGCTTGGGCTGAAGCTTATTTAAGTGCAGCGAATATGTTATCGCGTATGGCGTTCATGTCGCCCAAGCCGTTGACGAAGACGTGTTTAGGTGCACCTGCTACGCCGCTATTGGCCCAGTCCGCGTAGTATTTCACCAGTGGCTTGGTTTGGCTATGGTAGACATTGAGTCGGGTCATGACGGTTTCAGCGGCATCGTCTGGGCGCTGCACCAAGTCTTCACCGGTGATGTCGTCTTTGCCAGCTACTTTGGGTGGGTTGAATTTGATGTGGTAAGTGCGACCGCTTGCTGGGTGGGAGCGACGACCGCTCATGCGCTCAACAATGGCGTCGTCGGGCACGTCAATTTCCACTACGTAGTCTATGCCTACGCCGGCCTGTTTCATGGCCTCGGCTTGAGGTATGGTGCGCGGAAACCCGTCGAATAAAAAGCCGTTGGTGCAATCGGCTTCTTTAATGCGCTCGCTGACTAAGCCTATGATCACTGCATCCGGCACCAAACCGCCGCTGTCCATGAAACTTTTTGCTTCCAAGCCCAATGGGCTGCCGGCCTTAACCGCGGCACGCAACATGTCGCCGGTAGAGATTTGTGGAATGTTAAATTTTTCACGTAAGTAGGTAGCTTGAGTGCCTTTGCCTGCACCTGGCGCGCCTAGAAGTATGATACGCATAAGGTCGTCCTAAAAAAGTTGGTTGGAAATGGATGCTGCAAGATGACCATTATATCAGCTCAGGTAATTGGCTATGGCGACAAAATCGGCCACGCTTAAATTTTCTGCTCGCTGTTGCGAATCTATGTTTAGAGCGCTAAAGCCTTCGTCTGCTAGTAAGCCTTTGAGGGTGTTGCGCAAGGTCTTGCGGCGTTGCGAGAAAGCCGCCAACACGACTTTTGCAAACACCGCTGCATCTTTGGCGATAAAGGGCAGGGTGGCATGCGGCACGCAGCGTACAAAAGCCGATTCCACTTTGGGTGCGGGCTCAAATGCGCCGGGTGGCACGGTAATTAAATAGTCCATCTGCAAGTGGTATTGCAGCATCACGCTTAACCTGCCATAGGCCGGCGTTGAAGGTTGCGCCACCATGCGTTCCACCACCTCTTTTTGCAGCATAAAGTGCATGTCAGTGATGCGCGATACATTGGCCAGCAAGTGAAATAAGATGGGGGTGGAAATGTTGTAGGGTAGGTTGCCGGTGACGCGTAAGCCTTGGCCTAAGCTGCTGAAGTCGAATTTAAGAGCGTCGGCATTGTGTATGCGGATGTTGCTTTGCGCATAAGCTGGCTTGGCGTACTCCGCCTGCATCCAAGCGATGATATCGCGGTCCACTTCCACCACATGCAGTTGCTTTAATTTTTGCAACAAGGGCTTGGTCAACGCACCCAGCCCTGGGCCTATTTCCACCATGAGGTCGGCAGCTTGCGGCCCAATCGCCTCGACTAAGCTGTTGATAACAGCTTGGTCGGTAAGAAAGTTTTGGCCAAAGCGTTTTTTTGCGACGTGTTTCATGGTTTATTGATTTAAGGCGGCGCGTTGACGACTGAGTTCTATGGCTAAATCGATGGCGGCCAGCAAGCTGCCTATTTCGATGCGGCCGCTACCGGCTAACGCTAAAGCGGTACCGTGGTCGACTGAGGTGCGCAGTATGGGTAAGCCCAGTGTGACGTTGACCCCAGTGCCGAAGCTAGCATGCTTGAGCACAGGCAGCCCTTGGTCGTGGTACATGGCTAACACGGCATCCGCTTGTTGCAAATTGCTAGGCGAAAATAAGGTGTCGGCCGGCAAGGCACCGATTAATTGCATGCCTACATTACGCAGTTTTGTTAATACCGGGTTGATGATTTCAATTTCTTCGCGACCCAAGTAACCGTCTTCACCGGCGTGCGGGTTCAAGCCCGCTACTAAGATACGCGGTTGGGCAATAGCAAACTTAGTGATTAAATCCTCATGCAAGATGCGCAAGCAAGTCTCTAAGCTGGTTTGGGTAATGGCGGCTGGCACATCCTTGAGCGCTAAATGCGTGGTCGCCAACGCCACGCGCATGCCGCCGCCGACCAGCATCATGACCACTTGCGCAGTGTGACTTAATTCGGCTAAGAATTCCGTGTGCCCGCTAAAGGCGATACCAGCAGCGTTGATGATGCCTTTATGCACGGGCGCGGTGACCAGCGCATCAAATTCACGGTTTAGGCAAGCTAGCGTGGCGCTGCGCAAGCAATCCAGAACGTATGGGCTGTTGTTTGCATTGAGTACGCCGGGCTGTGCGGTTTCTGGCAGCGCCTGATCCCAAACCGTCAGGCTGCCATTGCCAAGGTGGCGTTTGGGTTGCTGTGCGGCATACGTTTGCGTGTGCAAAGGCAAGTTCAGCATGGCGGCACGGCCTTCCAGCATGGCCGCATTGGCGATGACCACCAGTTCGGCATCCAATTTTTGCTGTGCCAACATCACGCACAAATCCGGACCTATGCCAGCCGGTTCGCCGGCGCTAAGGAGGATTTTTGGTAAGAAGGCGGTCATGCGAGGACTGGACTTGGCAGAGCGAAAAGCTTGGCCGTGAAGCGATTAAAATTTATCTTCAAGCCGAATTTCCACGTACGCACGGTCACGCAATTCGCGTATCCAATCTTGGTAGGCTTCGTCGGCTTTTTTTGCACGGATTTCTTGGCGCGCTTTCAGTCTGGCGGCTTCTTTGCTCATGTCTTGGCTGCGACGTTCTATGACTTGAATTAGGTGCCAACCAAATTGCGTGCGCACCGGGGGGCTTATTTGCAACTCTTTAAGTTCGTTCATGGCTTTTTCAAACTGAGGCACGGTGTCACCCGGGTTGACCCAATTTAAATCGCCACCACTGGAGGCGGTACTGTCCTCGGAGTACTGCTTGGCCAAGGCTTCAAATTTTTCGCCGTTATCCAAGCGTTCTTTGATGCCGTCAATTTTGAGTTTGCCGTCTTTCTCAGACATGATTTCCGACAGCTTGATTAAGATATGCCTGGCGTGGGTTTGCTGTATGACCAAGGGCGAGTTGCCGCCGCGTTTGTTGTTTAATTTCAATACATGGAAACCGTTAGGGCTGCGCAGTGGAGCCGACACTTCACCAACTTGCATGGCTTTTAAGGCATCAAGAAACAAGGCCGGCATTTGTGAGGCTTTTTTCCAACCTAGGCTGCCGCCTTCTAAGGCGTTGGGGGCATCGGAAAAGCTGGCTGAGACTTTAGCGAAGCTCACACCGGCTTTCAGTTCGGTGAGCGCGCTATCCACTTTGCTTTTGGCTTTTTGTATGTCTTCTGTGGCGCCTTCTTCTGGGGTGCGGATGAGTAAGTGGGCGATCTCGTACTCGTCTTGATTTTCATTGTTGGCCGCTTGGCTGGTTAAGAAATTATCGATTTCTGATTCGCTGACGTTGACACGGCCATCCACTTCACGCTCACGCAAGCGTGCCAAGGTAATTTCATTGCGTATGTCTGCCCGAAATTTCGTCATGCTAACGCCGTCTTTGGCTAAGGCTTCGGTAAATTCAGCCAGACTCAATTGGTTTTGCTCAGCAATCCTACCTATGGTTTTGTCCAGTTGGTTGTCGTCAACTTTCAAGCCGGTTTGTGCGGCGTATTGCAGTTGCAAGGTGTCGGTAATGAGGCGCTCTAAAATTTGTTTACGTAAAATTGCTTCAGCGGGCAATTCGGTGCCTTGTTTTTTAAATTGCGCCGTCACCGTCGCGATGCGGCTTTCCAATTCTTGTTCGGTGACCACGGCTTGGTCGACGATGGCGACGATGCGATCCATTTTGACCACTTCGGCCGCCTGGGCGTTGAATTGGTAAGCCAAGCCTAGTCCAGCCAACAAAGCCATGAATTTAATAAAAGGTAGGTTAGAAATACGCAAAATAATCACTCGTGTTAAGGTTGTTTGTAAATGTCAGGGATACGTCCTGAGTGCATATAGCCTGGGATGCTGCGTTCTATCACTTGCATAGGGTTAATGCCTATGGAAGCAATGCCACCCAATTCCACTTGGAAAAATAAGGCATAAACATCACCCGAGGTGGCGGTGCTTATTTTATGCATTACCGTTCGCGTTTGCCAGCAACCAGCATCATACTCTAATCCCGCTAGCGTTTCGACGACCTGCTTGTCTAATAGTGAATAATTGACGCGGGCGATACCGTACCAGCCTCGACCCAGCGGCCATTGCCCCGATAAATCCACTTGCTCGATGGAGTCTTGGCGGTAGCTGTAGCTGAGGTTCAAGGCCTTGCCAGGTTCGGGGGTGTAGCGACTGGTCAGGGTGGTGCTGACAAAGTTGTCTTTATCGGTGTTGTATTGCCAGAACGCATCGACGTTCCAGTGGGTTTTTAAGTTGGTGCTGAGCCCGGCTAATATGTCTGAGCTGTTGCTGCTTCGGTAGGCGCTTGGGTCGTTGTAGTTGAGCGCCACTTTTTGATCGTTAAAATAATAACGTTGACCAACAGTAGCAGACAGGCGTTGGGTGCCACTGTCAGTTTCAATTAAACGGGCCGTTAAAGACAGGCTCAGTTGGTTGGCGTTATTGATTCTGTCGTTACCGTTAAACTGATTCTCGCCAAACAAGCTACTGAAGTTTAAGTCAGACTGACTGGTGTCAAATACCGGCATGTAGGCTTGATTGACGTTGGGGATGTACAAGTAAAACAACCTAGGTTCTATGGTTTGCGTGTAAGCCCGATCGGCAATTTTAAAATCCCGATCGAAAAATAGGCCGCTGTCGAGGCTGGCTATGGGTAAAGTCCTATGGTAATTGTTGCGATTGTTTGGGTCGTCATCCAAGCTGTAGCTGGTGTGATGCAGACCTAGCTTAGGCGTGAGGTAACCGTAAGCTTGGCTCATGGGCAAACTTAGGCTGGGATACAAGGTGGCACGTGTGCCGGTCGCGGCAACAGGGGCGTTATGATTTTGATCAAACGCCACCAATTCGCTATACAGTTGACCGTAAATTGGGCCGTAAAATTTTTCCCCTATGAGGGACAATTGCGGCAGCCGTTGGTAAGGGTAAGAGCTTTGGTCTAGGGTTTGAAATTGTTGTGCCAAGGCATTAAAGCGCCAAGTCTCATCGGCGTAATCCACATTGAATTGTTGCGGCAAATTCACTCGGCTGGTGCTGGTAATCAGCGTGGATAGGTCAGAGAAATATTGGTCATCCGAGACGTTTTCAAAGCTGTAACCAGCTGACCAGCCTTGTTCAAATTGATGCTGATGCTTTAAATTGAGGTAATAGCGATTTTTGCCATTTTGCTTGTCGTCAGGCAGATACTCAAGGTTGTCTATGCCAAAAAAATCGTCTTCCAGGTAGCGGAATTCGCCTTGCAATTGCAGGCCGCGCCGACTTAACACCCTACTGGTGATGGTGGCGTCTTTGTTGGGTGAAATGTTCCAATAATAGGGCACGGCCACTTCCACACCGCTGTTCGACGTGGTGCCGTAAGTGGGCGCCAGCAGGCCGCTCTTGCGTTGGTCGTTGTAAGAAAAATTGAGCCATGGGGTATACAGCACGGTCTTGCCCATGACTTCTAAGTAGGCATTTTTGGCGCTACCCGACTCGCTGTAATTGTTCAGTTTCAACTCGTCGGCTTTGATGTACCAATCGTCCACGCCGGCCGCGCAAGTAGTGTAGCGCGCCTCCTTAAAGCGTTTGACATCTTGCCCCTCAAATATCACGCTTTTGGCATCGCCACGGCCTTGTGAGGTGAGCTTTTTGGAGCTAAAGGTAGTGCTTAGGTATAAAGAGCCCAACACGTCGGTGGCCGAGCTAATCGGTTTGCTTGGCAAGTCCAGGGGGCTGGAATGGTTACCCATCAGAGTGGCATTCTCGGCCTCTATGCGTGCCGAATTAAACGTCGCTGGCTGGGCGGTCGATTTGGGCAGCATGGTGAAGCGGGCATTTTTAAATTCGCCCAATTGGCTAGACAATTGCAAGCGCAATTCCGAGCCTTCAATTTGCGCATTGTCCAAGTTGATGATGACATTCCCGCTGACGTGCAATTCATCGTTTTGCAAGTCGTAGTCTATAACGTCGCCCGACACACTTTGTTGACCACGGCGCATGCTAGCACGACCTGTTGCACGCATATTGCGCTCTAGGTGTAATTCCAGCTTATCCCCATCGATTAACACGCTGTCGTTTGCATCAGTAGTTTGGTCTGCTTGCGCGGGCAGCGCATAGCAAAAAAACGCCACCAACATAGGCCAGGAAAACCGCCGGCTTAGCATAGGGATGCGAGCTTTTGCAGGCTTGCTGCGTGGGCTAATTTGGAAGGCGAAAAAATGGGCACGGGTGCTGGGCAGAGGTTTTATTTTAAGGATGGGTTTATCGATGCTAAAATCTCACAAATAAGGCCTTTTTGCAATCGATAACTAGGCATGACCGCCTGATTAATTGGCTTGCACCAGGGCCGATTTGAAGCATAAACAATCACATTATATAACATTGGATACACCCTCGTGGACGACAGACAGCAACAACTGACCTTATGGCTTAATCGGGTCTTGCCATCGGCCAGTTTTACCCTCACTACGGCATCGGCCGATGCCAGTTTCAGGCGCTATTTTAGGGTGCATTTGGCGCAAGCCCATTTAGGCCATGCCAGTTTAATTGCCATGGACGCGCCACCACCGCAAGAGGATTGCGCGCCTTTTGTGCGAGTTGCCAAACTCTTTCTGGATGCCGGGCTGAATGTGCCGCAAGTTTTAGCACAAGACCTGACCCAAGGATTTTTATTATTAAGCGACCTGGGTGACGACACCTATTTATCACAACTCAATGCGCAAACCGTCGCGCCACTCTATCAAGCGGCAACCGACAGCTTGATTAAATTGCAGTTGGCCAGCCAGCCTAAGCAGTTGCCGGATTACGATGAGGCCTTGCTCAGTCGTGAAATGCAGTTGTTTCCGGATTGGTACGTGGCCAAGCAGCTTAATTTAAGCTTAAGCGCCGAGCAGCAAACGGTGTTGAATGACACCTTTGCCGTGCTTAACCGCAACGTCCTAGCCCAAGCTAAAGTTTACGTGCACCGTGATTTTCACTCGCGCAATTTAATGCTGACAGCACAAGGCAATCCCGGTGTGTTGGATTTTCAGGATGCCGTCTACGGCCCCATTACTTACGATTTGGTGTCCTTGTTAAAAGATGCCTACGTGGCCTGGGATGAAGAGCAAGTAATAGACAGTGCCGTTCGCTATTGGCAGCCAGCCAAAAAAGCCGGCTTGCCGGTGCCGCAAGATTTTAGTGAGTTTTACCGTGATTTCGAATGGATGGGCGCGCAACGGCACATTAAAGTTTTGGGTATCTTTGCTAGGCTCAGTCATAGGGATGGCAAGCATGCCTACCTAAAGGATCAGCCCTTGGTGATGAGGCAGTTGCGTAAGGTGTGCGAGCGCTATGTTGAATTAAGGCCCATGCTACGTTTGCTTAATCAGTTAGAAAAAGTCACGCCGCAAGCTGGCTACACCTTTTAATGAAAGCGATGATACTGGCAGCTGGTCGAGGCGAGCGCATGCGACCCTTGACCGATTTCACCCCCAAACCTTTGCTGAAGGTGGGGGCTAAGCCCTTGATCGTTTGGCACTTGGAGCGCTTAGCCCAAGCCGGATTTAAAGAAGTGGTGATTAATCACGCGCATTTAGGTGGGCAAATTGAACAAGCCTTAGGCAACGGCAGTCTATGGTCTATGCACATACAATACAGCGCAGAACAACAAGCATTAGAAACCGCTGGCGGCATTGCTAATGCGCTGCCGCTGTTAGGCGATCAGCCGTTTTTGGTGGTGAATGGCGACATCTACACTGAAATCGATTTTGCGCCATTGGCCAATTTGGCGCACAGTTTGTCACCCAATCTGGCGCATTTGCTCATGGTGGACAACCCGCGGCAGCATCCGCAAGGGGACTTTGCCATCGTCGACGGGCGCTTGTGCGAGAGCGGTGCGACCAAGCTGACTTTTTCCGGTGTCGGCGTCTACCAGCCCAGTTTGTTTGCCAGTGTGGGCCGTGGCCAAGCCGCCAAATTGGCTCCATTGTTGCGCGAGGCCATGGCCAAGCAACTAGCCACAGCTAGCTATTACGACGGCGTTTGGCATGACATAGGCACGCCAGAGCGCTTGCAAAATTTAGATCAACAATTGATGACGCGTGGGCCTCTGGCCTAGGTTAAGCCACAACGGACGGTATGCACATGAACCCAGTACCAGTAGAATTTAAAACCAGACGGCAAACACTGCTCAGCGCCATGGGTGAAGGCGTCGCCATCATTCCAACCGCTGCCGAAGCCATACGCAATCGCGATAGCCACTACCCGTATCGCTTTGACAGCTCGTTTTATTATTTAACCGGCTTCAAAGAACCGGAAGCGGTATTGCTGTTGGTGGGAGGCGATCAGCCCAAGTCCATCTTATTTTGCCGTGATAAAGACCCGGAGCGGGAGATTTGGGATGGCTTTCGTTATGGCCCTGCTGCCGCTTGCGAGCAATTTGGTTTTGATGAAGCCTACAGCATGGATGAGCTGGATGCCAAATTACTGGTCCTGCTAGCCAACCAGCCTAAGGTGTATTTTAGCCTAGGCGTCAGTGCGCTATGGGATGCGAAACTCACGGCTTGCTTGAACCATTTAAGCACGCAAGGCCGAAGTGGCGTGAGTGTGCCGGACGCAGTCTGCGACCCGCGTAAGCTAATCGATGCCATGCGGCTGTATAAATCCCCGTTTGAACAAGCTCTCATGCAGCAATCGGCCAATATAGCGGCAACGGCGCATAACCGCGCCATGCAGTTCGTTAAGCCGGGTACGATGGAATACCAGTTGGAAGCGGAATTTTTACACGAATTTTACCGCCAAGGGGCGCAAGCGCCTGCTTACACCAGCATCGTGGCGGGCGGTGCAAACGCCTGTACCTTGCATTACAACGCCAATAACGCGCCATTGCGTGACGGCGATTTGGTGTTAATTGATGCCGGTTGTGAGCTGGACGGCTACGCTTCCGACATCAGTCGCACCTTCCCGGTCAATGGTCGATTCAGTGGCCCACAAAAAGACCTGTATGAATTGGTTTTGGCGGCGCAAACGGCCGCTATCGCGCAAGTGGCACCAGGAAACGAATGGGATGCGGCCCACCAAGCCGCCTTGGCAGTATTGGTGCAAGGGTTTATCGATTTGAAACTGTGTCAGGGTAGCCCGCAAGCGGTGCTTGAAAGTGGCGACTACCGTCGCTTTTACATGCACCGAACCGGCCATTGGTTAGGCTTGGATGTGCACGATGTTGGCGACTACAAAGACCGCGACCAGCAATGGCTGCGCCTGGCGCCAGGCATGACCCTTACCGTTGAGCCCGGCTGTTACATCCGCCCTGCGGCCAACGTGCCTGAGCATTTTTGGAATACTGGCATACGCATAGAGGACGACGTCTTGGTCACCGCAACAGCTTACGATGTGTTGACGGCCAAGGCCATTAAAACAGTGGCCGACATAGAGGCATTGATGCAGACCTCATGACGGCACCCATTATTATCGTTGGTGGTGGTCCGGTTGGCGCTACCTTGGCCTTGTTGCTGGCACAGCAGGGCCAATCTGTTAGCGTCCTAGAAGCACGCAAGCAAAGCGATGCCTATCAAGAAAGCCGCGCCTTGGCCTTGTCTTTTGGCAGCCGTCGCATATTGGAAAAGCTAGGCATATGGGCCGCGCTCGCCCCTTTAGCCACCGCCATCAACAGCATACACGTGTCACAAAAAGGCAGCTTAGGCCGTTCATGGCTGCATGCCGCTGACTTGCAACAAGAAGCATTGGGCTACGTGCTGTCCTACGGCGATTTAAGCCGCGCCTTAAATGAATCTATGAGTCAGCAGCCTTTAGTGCATGGTCTGTTTGAAGCCCATGCTGAGCAGATAGTGCACAGTGCACAAGATGCCAGCGTTAGCTACACGCATCAAGGGCAAACCCTGCATGTCACCAGTCCCTTGGTGGTGTTAGCCGATGGTGGGCGTAGCCTAGCTGAAATCGATGGGCTCACTAAGGAGACCAAAGAGTACGGCCATGACGCCTTGATCAGCAAGGTGGAAGCCGAGCTGCCGCACGGCAACGTGGCTTACGAGCGCTTTACCGAGCATGGCCCCTTGGCTTTGCTGCCCAATGGACCCACGGCTTTTTCCTTGGTTTGGACTGGCAAAGCCGATTACGTGGCGCAGTTGATGACGCTGTCTGACGAGGATTTTTTGAGGCAATTTCATTTGCAGTTTGGCGACCGAGTGGGGCAGTTTTTAAATGTAGGCAAACGCCTGCGTTTTCCATTAAAACTGGCGCAATTAAAAGCCAAGGACGTGGCGCATTTGGTCGTGATAGGCAATGCCGCGCAGACCATGCACCCGGTCGCCGGCCAGGGCTTCAATGTCGGGTTGCGCGATGCCGTTTCGCTGGCCACCAGCATACAAGCTTGCCTGCCCGAAAACTTAGGCGATGCCAGCATGCTGCAGGCCTACCATGGCAGTCGCAAAAACGATAGCAAGCGCGGCTTATTGTTTACCGACTTTTTGGTCAATGTGTTTTCCAACGACTTGTTGGGTTTGCCTGCCATCAGAAGCACCGGTTTGGCTTTGTTTGATGTGATCAAACCGATAAAACGGCATTTGATTAAAAAAATGAGTTTTGGTAAATGACCACAGCCCAGACCATGGCACCTAGCGCAGACCATGCAGCCTCACTAAGGGTGGACGTGACGGTAGTGGGCGCCGGCTTGGTCGGCTTAGCCGCCGCCTTGGCCTGCCATCAGGCGGGTTATAGCGTGGCCCTGTTGGACAGCGGCCCAGGGCTAACTCAGTCCCAGCTTAATGCCGATGCCAATAGTCTATGGAATGCTAGTAGCCAGGGGGCTAATGGTGCAAATTGGGATGCCAGAATTTATGCCATCAGCCCAAATAATGCCAAGTGGTTGGCCGACTTAGGGGCGTGGCCCTTGCTGGATAAAGCCCGCTTAGGTCAGATTAATGCCATGCAAATTTTTGCCGATGGAGTGCCCTTGAACTTGGAGGCTGAAGACGAATCCGCTGATTGCCTAGCTTACGTGCTGGAATCGCGGGCCTTGGCACAAGCCTTGCATCAACGCGTCAGCATGACGGGCATGCCTGTCCTATTTAATCATGGCTGCGTTGCGTTTGACAGCGCCACTACTACTTTGCATCTGGCCGATAAGCGCACCATACAAAGTGCCCTGGTGATCGCCGCCGATGGCAGTCAATCTTGGCTGCGCCAGCAATTGGGCATCAAGGTGCAAAAAAAATCCTATGCGCAGCTTGGCATAGTAGCCAATTTTAGCGTGGCGCAGGGCCATGCGAATGTTGCTAGGCAATGGTTTACTAGCCAACGTCAGGACGGCGGCACGATTTTGGCGTGGTTGCCCTTATCCAGCAACACCGTGTCCATCGTCTGGTCGGTGCCGTTGGCTTATGCAGATGAATTGTTAGCCTTAAGCCCGACCGCCTTCACGCAGGCAGTGATGCAAGCTGGTGAACAGGCATTGGGTAACATGCAGTTGCTCAGTCCGCCAGTGGCTTTTCCTTTGAGCAGGCAAACTTGTGAGCGCACCGTTCAAGACGGCGTGGTGTTGGTAGGCGATGCCGCCCATCAAATACACCCCATGGCAGGCCAAGGCGTTAACCTGGGTTTTAGAGACGTGATTGATTTGCTGGCCAGTTGGCAGACAAAAAATTCCTATCAGAGCCTTGCCGACAGTAGTTTATTAAAAGCCTATACTAGGCATAGAAAAGCCGACGTGCTTAGTATGCAATTGCTTACTGACGGGCTTTTTCAGGTTTTTTCCAGTGCTAATCCGGTACTTAACAGCATTCGAAAAACAGCTTGGCATTTGGCTAATCAAGGCCTCATTAAGAAAACCTTGCTGGCCTTAGCGCTCAAGCTTTAAGGTATGGATTAAGCTTAGCTTGCCTCACCATTTAATTTAGGAAAACTATGATCAAACAGTTAGTGGCCTATGCCGTTTTAAGCAGTCTCAGTGTTGCCGCCATGGCCGACGAAGCCAGCCTTAAAAAAGCCGTGGAAGCCGCCTACCCAAAATTTAAAGTAGAAAGCGTCAGCAAAACCCCTTACCCGGGTTTGTATGAAGTGTTTATGGCGGGGCAAATTATCTACACCGATGAAAAAATGAGCTTCTTGATTGCCGAAGGCCGTTTGGTTGATCCTAAATCAAAAAAAGATTTGACCGCGGAGCGCATGGACGAGCTGACGAAAATAGACTTCGCCAAACTGCCCTTGGATCAAGCCATTAAGGTGGTGAAGGGGAACGGCAGCCGCAAGTTGGTGGTGTTCTCCGATGTGGATTGCCCATATTGCAAACGCTTGGAGCAAAATGAGCTAAGCAACATTACAGATGTCACTGTCTACACCTTTCTATACCCCATCGTGCAACTACACCCGGATGCCGCGGCTAAGTCTAAAGCCATTTGGTGTGCCAGCAATCGGGTGAAAGCATGGGACGATTGGATCATGCGCAATCAACTGCCTAAAAATGCCGTCAATTGCGATGTGCCTCTGGAGAAAGTCGGGGATTTGGCTAAATCATTGGATATTACCAGCACGCCTACCTTGATTTTTGCCGATGGCAAGCGCATGTTAGGCGCGCAACCGTATAAGGAAATTGAGCGGGCCTTGCAAGCGGCTGCTAGGAAATAAATCTTGAAGACCTGGGCTTTAAACCACGGTATCCATTTTTAATATGAGTAGTAAATGGCGATCACCCAACCGCCTATTAGCAACCCAAGTTCCACCGCGAGACCTTTCCGCTTTATATTACATATTAGCAATAATTTCATTGGCGAATTGGGCTGTGCCTACTTGGCTTGCGCCTTGCATTTCGCTGGCAAAATCGCCGGTCACGCGCTTGGCTAAGATGGCCTTGGCGACGCCTTGTAAGACTAAATCCGCCGCCTCTGTCCAGCCTAAATGGCGCAACATCATTTCGGCAGAAAGAATGATGGAGCTGGGATTGGCTAAGTCTTTACCGGCAATTTTTGGTGCCGTGCCGTGTGTGGCTTCAAACATCGCAACCGTGTCGCTTAGGTTGGCGCCTGGGGCAATGCCTATGCCGCCCACTTGGGCTGCCAAGGCGTCACTCATGTAGTCGCCATTTAAATTAAGGGTGGCCACCACGTCGTAGTCTTGCGGGTGCAATAAAATTTCTTGCAAGAAGGCATCGGCGATGCAGTCTTTAATGATCATGCCATTAGGTAATTTGCACCATGGGCCGCCGTCTATTTCGACTGCGCCAAATTCTTGTTTAGCTACTTCGTAGCCCCAGTCGCGGAATCCGCCCTCGGTGAATTTCATGATGTTGCCTTTATGGGCAATGGTCACCGAGCGTCTGTTGTTGTCTATGGCGTATTGTATGGCTTTACGTACCAAGCGTTTGCTGCCGTCTACTGACACCGGTTTGATACCTATGGCTGAGGAATCCGGGAAGCGAATTTTTTTGCGCATGCCCATGTCGCTGATAAATTGTATGACTTTAGCCGCTTCGTCTGTGCCCGCCGCCCATTCTATGCCTGCATAAATGTCTTCGGTGTTTTCACGGAAAATAACCATGTCGGTTTTTTCTGGATGCTTAACTGGGCTGGGGACGCCGGTAAAATATTGCACCGGGCGCAAGCAGACGTATAGATCCAATTCTTGGCGTAGCGATACATTTAATGAACGTATGCCACCGCCCACCGGGGTGGTCAGCGGGCCTTTAATCGACACCACGTAGTCGCGCACGGCGGCCATGGTTTCAGCCGGCAACCATTCGTTCTCGCCGTAAACCTTGGTGGCTTTTTCCCCGGCATAGACTTCCATCCAGGCTATTTTTTTGCTGCCATGGTAAGCTTTATTGACCGCGGCATCGACCACCTTAATCATCGGTGGCGTGATGTCGGCGCCTATGCCATCGCCCTCAATAAATGGAATAATAGGCTGGTTCGGTACCTGCAGTGTGTTGTCGGCGTTGACGGTAATTTTTTCACCGTAGGCAGGCTTGATAATTTTGCCAGTGGTGCTATTTTTTGCAGTCATATTTTTCCCTAAGTTGATGATTTTAATGGTGAAAGTGTTTAATGATAATTTTATTTAACAAACCGTTTAACGTGGTGTGCCAATTTAGTCCGCACGAAAAGCACCTGACGTTAAAAGACTTTATTGCTATACCCCAGGTGTACGCGGCAGGTCGCCTGGATACCGATAGCGAAGGTTTACTTATTCTAACCGATGATGGAATGTTCCAACACCGTTTGAGCGACCCTAAACACAAAGAAATTAAAACCTATTGGGTGCAAGTCGAAGGTCAGCCTAGTGATGAGGATTTGGCGCCATTAAGGTTGGGTGTGGCATTGTCGGATTTTGTGACCCAGGCCGCATCCGTGCGTATCATCGATGCGCCCTCAATGTTGTGGCCAAGAACACCGCCCATACGCGAGCGCAAAGCCATCCCCACCACCTGGTTGGAAATTAAAATCAGTGAGGGTAAGAATCGCCAAGTCAGGCGTATGACCGCACACATCGGCTTTCCTACCTTGCGTTTAATTCGCTATGCAATAGGCGCTTACACATTAGAGGGCCTAGCAAACGGCGAGTATAAAATGGTGGGCGCATGAAGCCGGTCGCTATTTTTAGAAACGTAGCGCACGAAGGGCCGGGGTTTTTAGCCACATTTTTAAATGAAAACGGTATTGCCAGTGTCTTGTTTGATACCAGCGATATGGCTCGCTTGCCCACTAATATTGCCGACTACAGTGGCCTGGTATTAATGGGTGGCCCCATGAGCGTTAACGATGAGCTGCCATGGATAGACGCCGTGTTGACCATCATTACGCAAGCCATGGCGATGGACCTGCCTTTGTTAGGGCATTGCTTGGGCGGGCAGTTAATGGCCAAAGCGTGTGGGGCGAAGGTTAGCGAAAATACGCAAAAAGAAATAGGCTGGGCCGCGGTCACGGTGGCGAATAACCCACTGGCCAAACTTTGGTTGGCCGACATCGAGCAGTTTTATGGCTTCCATTGGCACGGCGAAACCTTTGATTGGCCTGCAGGCGCTACGCTCTTATTATCCAGTGAGCATTGTCAACATCAAGCGTATGCGATGGGCAAGCATTTGGCCTTGCAATGCCATATCGAAATGACGCCAGACATGATAAAGAATTGGTGCGAGGAAGGGCAACAAGAATTGCTCGAGGCCAGTGCCAGTCCGGCTGTGCAACAAGCCGATGACATGCAAATTAATTTGCCTTTGCACTGTTTTTTCTTGCAGAAAGTGGCCAGGCAGCTTTATGGTCAGTGGATTAAGGGCTTGCTGTAATGTGCATCGGCAGTATGTTAAAATCGAACAAACTTTTAAGAGAAATCCATTATGTCTGGTAACACCATAGGTACGCTATTCACCTTAACCTCTTTCGGTGAATCTCACGGCGAAGCAATAGGCGGGGTGGTGGACGGTTGCCCGCCAGGCCTGGAGTTGTCGGCGGCCGATTTGCAAGTGGATTTAGACCGACGTAAACCAGGTACCTCGCGGCACGTTACCCAGCGTAAAGAAGACGATGCCGTGGAAATCTTGTCTGGTGTGTTTGAAGGCAAAACCACAGGCGCGCCCATAGGCTTGTTGATACGCAATACCGATCAACGCAGTCAAGACTACTCGAAGATTATGGACACGTTTAGGCCTGGTCATGCCGATTACACCTACAGTCAAAAATACGGCATACGCGATTACCGCGGTGGCGGTCGCTCCAGTGCGCGAGAAACCGCGGTGCGGGTGGCGGCTGGCGCCATAGCAAAAAAATGGTTGAAGCAACGCTATGGCGTGATGGTGAGGGCGTACATGAGCCAACTGGGTGCGCTAAATATTCCTTTTGTTAGTTGGGATGCCTTGCAGCACCCGGACAACGATTTTTTTTCGGCCAATGTGGCGATGTTGCCTGAGTTGGCGAATTATTTAGACGAAGTGCGCGCCGCCCGTGATTCAGTCGGCGCACAAATTACCGTGGTCGCCGAAGGGGTGCCGGTCGGTTGGGGCGAACCGGTTTTTGATCGATTGGATGCGGAAATCGCTTACGCCATGATGAGCATTAATGCAGTGAAAGGCGTGGAAATTGGTGCCGGTTTTGCCGCTGTAGCCCAGCGTGGCAGCGAGCATTCTGATGAAATGACCCCGCAAGGCTTTGTCACCAATCACGCCGGTGGCATTTTAGGCGGCATCTCCACTGGCCAAAGCATACAGGTTAACGTGGCCTTGAAACCAACTTCTAGCATTCCGCAGCCGCGCCGATCGGTTGATAAAGACGGCCTAGCGGTGCTGATGGAAACCAAAGGTAGACACGATCCTTGTGTCGGTGTGCGAGCGACGCCTATAGTCGAGGCCATGCTGGCTTTGGTGCTGATTGACCACGCGCTGCGTCACCGCGGGCAAAATGCCGATGTGCAAAGTCATGCTCCTCATATCGTTTAATCTCATGGTCTAATTTAATGCATGGCTTTGATATAGATCATGCGCCGCAGATGGCCTTGCTTTTACAATGAAATCATAAGTTAAAGCGTCTGCTTTTTAGGGGTGGATGCTTAGATTTGATTAATTTTTAAGGAATGACCATGAACATTGAGCACCACGATTTAGCCCACGAATTTCCCCAACACAAAGATAAAATACACGGCTTGAAAATGAGCAACGCCCATTTTGCTAAGCTATTCGACGCTTATCATGCTCTGACAAAAGACGTAGAGCGTCTTGAGGGTGAGGGCGTGCCAGTGGCGGACGAGACCTTGGCAACGCAAAAAAAAGAGCGCGCTTTGCTCAAAGATCAATTGTATGCCATGCTGGTCAATTAATTAGGCAGACGAAAGTCGGCGTCAGCCGACTTTTTTATGCCCATCTACGCCCTGTTTATGCACACAAAACTCCATTTTAAGCTGTCCCGTTTTTACTTTATTTACTACTTCTTTGTTGGTGCGTTTGTGCCATATTGGGGTTTGTACCTCAAGTCTGAGCAATTTAGTCCGGCCGATATCGGTATACTGATGTCTTTGTTCCAAATCAGCCGTATTTTTGCGCCTAACTTTTGGGGTTGGTTGGCTGATCACACCGGTAAACGTGCGCAGTGGATTAAGCTGACGGCCTTTTTAGGTTTGTGTGGCTTTACTGCGGTGTTTTGGGCGCACGGCTTTTATTGGTTATTTTTTGTCATGGCCGCCTTAAGTTTGTTTACCAGCTCTACCTTGCCCTTGGCGGAATCCCTGACCTTGGCCCATTTGGCTACGACGAATGGCCATTACAGTCGCATACGCATGTGGGGTTCCTTGGGCTTTATTGTCGCTGCCGTGGTGCTGGGTTTTTGGATTGATTTTTCTGGTATCCGCAGCTTATTGTGGTTTTTGCTGTTCGTGCAAATGACCTTGTTTGTTTTGTCCTTCGGTTTGCCCGAAGCCAGTGTCGTGGCGCATGAGCACGACGAATATTCCATTTGGCAATTGATACGGCAACCTAACGTGATGGCCTTGTTATTAGGCTGCGCCTTGATGGTGACGGCCCATGGCGTGCTCTATAACTTTTATTCCATATACCTGAGCGATCACGGTTACAGCAAAACTGCCATAGGCTTGTTGTGGGCCGTTGGGGTGGTGTGTGAGATCGCTGTGTTTATGGCTATGCCCAAAATCATGGCGCGATTTAGTTTAAAAGCCATTTTATTAGTCAGCCTGGCTTTAGCCGTTTTGCGCTTTAGCTTAATTGGTTGGGCAATTGATTCGTGGCCTATCATGCTGCTGGCGCAAACCTTGCATGCCGCCACCTTTGGTAGTTTTCATGCCGCCTCAGTGGAAGTCATCGCCCGTTTTTTCAATGGCCGACATCAGGCCAAAGGCCAGGCCATATACAACAGCGTGGCCTATGGCATAGGCGGCACATTGGGCGGGGTGGCAGGTGGTTATGCCCTGCAATACCTAGGCGGTCAGCACACCTTTATGCTGGCCGCGCTCTTTCCTTTGCTGGGATTTTTGGTGATTGCCTTGGGGCTGAAATTAACAGCTCAGCAGCATCAGCGCGGTCTGTTTGGCTAGGTCTAGTTAGTCGGTCTTAGGCTGACTTGCGTTTATCGTGGGTAATCAGCGCGTATGCAGAATGGTTGTGTATGCTTTCGAAGTTTTCACTTTCCACGGTGTAGGCCACGATGCGTTTTTCTGCTGATAGTTGTGCCGCTACGTCCCTCACCATGTCCTCGACGAATTTTGGATTATCGTAAGCCCGTTCGGTGACAAATTTTTCATCTGGCCGTTTTAATAAGCCATACAGCTCGCATGAGGCTTGTTTTTCCACTAGGTTGATGATGTCTTCTATCCAGATAAAATCATTGATCAGCGCCGTGACCGTGACATGGCTACGTTGATTGTGTGCACCGTAGTCGGATATTTTTTTGCTGCACGGACAGAGACTGGTCACCGGCACCAATACTTTTACGGTTATATCGAATTGGCCATGATTGATCTCGCCTATGAAGGTCACTTCGTAATCGAGTAAGCTCTTTACGCCAGAAACCGGTGCGGCTTTATTGACGAAATAGGGGAAGGTCATTTCTACATGTCCGGATTCGGCTTCTAAACGCTTAACCATTTCACGTAGTATGGTTTCAAACGATTCCACGGAAATGGCGTGCTCGTTGACATTCAGTATTTCAACAAAGCGCGACATGTGCGTGCCTTTGAACTGCTGTGGTAGGTGCACGTACATATTGAACATGGCGATGGTGTGTTGTTCGCCAGCGGATTTGTCTTTAACGACGATAGGGTGGCGTATGGCCTTGATGCCGACTTTATCAATGGCGATATGGCGTGTGTCTAAGGTATTTTGTACGTCTTCAATAGGGCAGGTGGGCGTAGCTTGTGTCATTACTTATCCTGGTTGGCGTGTTAGCTGATAATACTTGAGTATAACACTAGGTTATTAGCTGCGCAATTGCGCGGCTAATGCCTTCGGCATCCAGGCCGCATTCTGCCAACATGGTTTCATGCACGCCGTGCTCTATGAATGCATCGGGCAAGCCTAAACACAGGGTTTGTATGGTCAAGCCGTTTTCATTTTGTATGGCTTGCAAGGCTTCCATCGTGGCTGTCCCCGCGCCCCCCATGACGGCGTTCTCTTCAACGGTGACGAAAACCTTATGGTCCTGCGCCAATTTTGCCAGTAAGGCCTGATCGATGGGTTTGACAAAGCGCATATTGACGACGGTGGCATCGAGTTTTTCACCGGCTTGCAGGCTGGCTGCCAGCATGCTGCCAAAGCTTAGTATGGCAACTTTCTTTTTGGATTCTTTAACCGAACATAGGCGTTTGATTTCACCCTTACCTATGGGTATGGCCTGCATGGCAGGCTCAACGACTGCGCCAGTGCCGCTGCCGCGTGGGTAACGCACAGCCGCCACACCATCGTATTGGTAGCCGGTGTAGAGCATTTGCCGGCATTCGTTTTCGTCGCTGGGTGCCATGATCAGCACATTAGGGATGCACCTTAAATAACTCAAGTCAAAACTGCCTGCATGGGTAGGGCCATCTGCACCGACCAAGCCGGCGCGGTCTATAGCCAACAATACCGGTAAGTTTTGTAAAGCTATGTCGTGTACCAATTGGTCGTAAGCGCGTTGTAAAAAGGTGCTGTAGATTGCCACCACCGGTTTTAATCCATCGCATGCCATACCGGCGGCAAAGGTTAAGGCATGTTGCTCGGCGATACCCACATCGAAATAACGCTGTGGGTATTTAGCGGCAAAAGCGTTTAAGCTAGAGCCGTCGCACATGGCTGGGGTGATGCCAATGAGCCGCTCGTCTTGCGCTGCCATGTCGACCAGCCAGTCACCAAACACTTGCGTGTAAGTTTTTTTACCGGCATTAGCCAGCAGGTCGCCATTGCACGGATCGAATTTGCCAATGCCGTGAAATTTATTTGGGTCTTCTTCAGCCGGCTCGAAACCTTTGCCTTTTTGCGTGACGATGTGTAAAAATTGCGGGCCCTTAAGCTGTTTGATGTTTTGCAGCGTGTCTATCAAGGCATCCAAATCGTGACCGTCTACCGGGCCTATATAATTAAAACCAAATTCTTCAAATAGAGTGCTGGGCAACACCATGCCTTTAACGTGCTCTTCAGCGCGCTTGGCAAATTCCATCATGGGGGGCATGGCGGACAAGATCTTTTTGCTAGATTTTTTGATGGAGCCATAAAAGCGACTGGACAATAGCTTGGATAAATAATTGTTTAAGGCGCCGACATTGTTTGAGATGCTCATGTCGTTGTCGTTGAGTATGACCAGCAGGTTCGCATCCATGCTGCCGGCGTTGTTCAAGCCTTCAAAGGCCATGCCTGCAGTCATGGCGCCATCGCCTATGATGGCTACGGCGCGGCGTTCAAGCCCAGCTTTTTGTGCGGCAACGGCCATGCCTAATGCGGCAGAAATAGAGGTGCTGGAGTGACCGGTGCCAAAAGCGTCGTATTCACTTTCGTTGCGTCTAGTAAAACCGGCTATGCCTTTGGCTTTACGTAAATTGGCCATAGCCTCACGGCGGCCAGTCAATATTTTATGTGGGTAAGTTTGGTGGCCTACGTCCCACACCAGTTTGTCATCCGGGGTGTTGAACACGTAATGCAAGGCCACAGTCAGTTCTACCACGCCTAAATTTGAAGCTAAGTGCCCGCCTGTTTTAGCCACGCTGTCAACAATGAATGCACGTAATTCTAAAGCCAAAGACTTGAGTTGCTTGCGGTTTAATGCCTTAAGCTGCAAGGGGCTATTGATGCTGTCGAGTAATGGCGTCACTTGAAGAATTCCTAAAATGCTGGCTAGTTAATTTTATTGAAGCCCGTTAACATCAAAAACTACGCTGGGTAATGAAGCCGGCCAACTCTCTTAATCGTTGCGCTTTGTTGCCCAATGGGGCAAGCGCGCTGATGGCTTGCTCGTAAAGCATTTTTGCATGTTGCTTGGCTGCGCTTAAGCCTAAAATGGAAACGTAGGTGGGCTTGTTGCTGTCGGCATCCTTGCCTGCCGTTTTGCCCAAGGTGTCGCTGTCGGCTTCCACGTCTAGGATATCGTCCACCACTTGGAAGGCCAAACCTACCGCGTTTGCAAAATCTCGAATAGCCAGCAATTGGGTGTCGTTGGCACCGATGGCGCCAAGCAAGATGGAGGCCTGTATCAGTGCGCCGGTTTTCATTTGATGCATGGTTTGAAGTTCGGCTTGGCTTAGGGTTTTTCCTACTGAAGCCAAGTCTATGCCTTGTCCACCCGCCATGCCGGTGGAGCCGGTGGCTTTGGCCAATAGGTTAACCAAGCGCATTTGTTGGTAGGCCGTTAGTTTGCTGTTGCTATAAAGTTTGGCATCGGAGATGACTTCAAAAGCCATGGTTTGTAAGGCGTCGCCAACCAGCAGGGCGGTGGCATCATCGAATTGCTTATGGCAACTCGGCTTGCCGCGGCGCAAGTCGTCATTGTCCATGCAAGGCATGTCGTCGTGCACTAAGGAGTTGGCATGGATGAGTTCAACCGCGCAGGCGGCGGCATCGGCTATTTGGGGCTCGCAGTCAGTGAGTTCGGCTGCCGCGTAGCAGAGCAGTGCTCGTATGCGTTTGCCGCCATCTAAAGCGCTATAGCGCATGGCACTGTGTAAGGTGGTTGGTGCCGCGCTTGCTGGCGGCAAGCACAATTCAAGCAGGTCTTCTATGCGCTGCTGTTTGCTGGCCACCCACTCGGGAAAGGCCTGCATGGCTTGATCGGCAAGGCTGGCATGAACTGTCATGATGGATCTGGGCTTTTGTAAGCCAGTAGCTGGTTGCGCTCATTTAAAATTTGCACTTGTTGCTCCGCTGCCAGCAAGGACTGTTGGCAAAATTGCAGCAAAGTGTTGCCACGATGGTATGCGGCTAAAGATGCATCCAAGGGTAGTTGAGCAGATTCCATTTGCGCGATAATCTGTTCTAGTTCGGTGTAAGCCTGCTCAAAATTAAGCGGCATCGCTGCCGATGGGTCATTTAATGGCAAGTCCTGGTTGTTCGATTCTACTGTGGTCATGATGCGCTTGCCTAGTTTACACAGGTCTTATTCTACCAAATCTTGCTGAAAAAGCCCTGTTAAAAATAAGCGTATGTCATTAATTTCTTCTGCACAGACGCTATGCGCCATGGCGTATTCATGCCATTGCACGGTAAAGCCACTCTCTTGTAAGCTTAAGCGTGATGCCAGGGCTCGATCCAAGCTGATTATGTCATCGGCTCTGCCGTGTGCCATAAAGATAGGCGTTGCCAGATTGGCCGCATGGGCTTGTTTTGCCAAAGTGGCCTTAAGGGGTAAGTAAGTGGACAGGGCGAGCACACCGGCTAATTTTTTTGGGTAGCGAGTAGCGGTATGCAATGCGATGGCCCCGCCTTGGGAAAAGCCCGACAGCACAATTTTATCGCTGGCTATGCCACGCTTGATTTCATTTTCTATCAAGCTGTTTAGGTAGTCTTCACTGCGCGTTATGCCCACCAGGTCTTCTTGTTGCGACTCGCTGGGGGCGTACAAATCGTACCAGGCTGGCATGACGTAGCCATTGTTTCGCGTCACTGCCATGGTCGGCGCATGCGGAAGGATAAAGCGGACCTGGGCTAGGTTTAACATGTCTACCACGGGCGCAAAATCGTAACCGTCTGCCCCTAGGCCATGCAACCAAATTACGCTGGCCCGGACCTCATGGCTGTCGCCGCGAATTAATTCTAAAGGGGCTTGTTCATGCATAACTGTAATCAATCTTTATGAAAAAGATAGGTATTTTTTATCATTTTTTCTGAGGCGCGAGGTGAAAAAAGTGTGAGTTACGGGTACATATTTTCGTCGGCTGCTTAATGAAAGATGGACGGGAGGTGCCTAGTGTGTGCCAAAGACTAAGACTGCTAAAATAACCAAAATGACCACAATTATGGATAATTCAAGCAGCGTAAAACCTTGTTGTTTTTTCATTATCATTTCTATTTTTAATGGTAAATGAGCTTTTAGTTTTAAGCGTATTAATTCATAGGAACTAACCTAGGTATATCAATAGCTAGCTTAGTGCCTTATCCAAAGTGGTTTTGATTTAATTGAATGGGTTTTTGCGAAAATGTTATTTCGCTGATTCGCTCACTTTTTTCAAGTTGGCTAAGCCGGCATCAAAAATATCGGTGATGGCTTTGACCGCAGTGGCGTCATCTTGACCTTCAGGAATGGGCGGGTTTAATTTGTACAAACGGTAGAAGCGGCCTACCCAGGTTACCGTGCTTTCACCAGCGCCAGGGCCTTTGGTCACGGTCATGCTGCCGTTAAAATCGGTCAGTGGTAAGGTGCCAGAAACAATCTCGTATTTAAGGCGCATACTATCGTTATCGATGCTACGTAATTTTTCATAGACGTTGCCACCGCTTTTGAAGGTCAAGGTTCTAAAAGTGTCTTCGCCCACTTTCTCTAATTTGGTGCTAGCCACCCCTGGTAACCAAAGGTGAGCGGTACCGAAGTCTTTAACAGTAGTCCATACTTTTGCTGGATCGGCTTTGATGATGACGCTTTTTTCAATTTTTTGTGGTGATGGGCCGTGTGCGCTAGCTATGTTAGGCAGTAAGCTGATGCTAAAGCTCAAAGTTAAAAGGGCTAAAATCTTTTTCATTTTTTATTTCTCCGTGACTCTCAAGCAGAGAGAGATTGATTGATACAACGCTTCATTATAATTGAGAACAGTGCTTTTTAAAAATTCCCTAGCGTTTAAAACTTGTTTTAATACGATTGATTTTAAGGGCTCAGCAAGATGAACTGGCCGAAGGCGCGGCTTTTTTCGCCGGTTTTGATGGTGGCCAACACTTGCAGGCTGTTAACGTCAATTACGCTGACGTTATTGCTGCCCCAGTTGGCTACGTATGCACGTTGATTAATCGGATCTATGCTGATGCCTTCTGGGGTGCTCCCAACAGCAATGGTCTTAATGATTTTATTGTTAGCCAAGTCTATTACCGACACGCTGTCATCTTGGGTGTTGCTCACGAAAAGCAATTTTTCATCGGCTGTGATGGCCGCGCAGTAGGGGTGGTAGCCCACCTTTATTTTTTGCTGGCTGTAAGTTTTAGTGTTAATTAGGCTAACGCTGTCGTCCCTTACGTTGACGCTAACCAACAATTTTCCGCTGTTGCTCAAGGATAAGCCGAAGGGGTGTGAGCCGACTTTGATGCGTTTTTTTATGCTTAATGTGGCGGTGTCGACGATGGCAACGTCGTCACTGTCGCGGTTGGCGATATACAACCATTTGTTATTTGGGCTGACTACTAAGCCTGCGGGCGCGTCACCGACGTTGAGTTCACGTAGTGTGGTTGGCAGTTGGGTGCTAATGGCCAGCACTTTATTGGCAAACCAATCGGCAACATACAGGGTACTGTTGTCTGGCGAAAGGGCTAAGCCGACAGGCGCGCCGTTAATCTTTATTGTTTGTATTACGCTGTGGTTCTGCGTATTGATCACGCTGATTTCTTGGCTTTCAACATTGGCAATGTAAACTCGCTGCATGCTGGCTGAGACAGCAATGCCAACCGGCCCTTTGCCAACGGCTATGGTTAGACTGACGCTGTTTTTTTCGGTATCGATGACCGATACCGTGTCCTCGCCTTGGTTGGTAATGTAAGCGTATGACGTCATTTCACGCGCGATGCTAGGCGGCATGATTAAAAATAGTGTGCAGCACAGCAGGCGGCAAAACAAAATCGGCTTAGCGGACATGGAATCGAAAATTTTAATTACTAGTGTATTCATGGGCTTGGCTATTATACGTAAATGGTTGCTTTCAATAATGTGCAAAATATGAAAAAATTGCAGTAAATAATTTAGGCAGTATAACGTTATGTTAGATCGAGACGGGTTTCGCCCGAATGTAGGCATTATTTTATGTAATGCTAGCAATCAGGTTTTTTGGGCCAAGCGTATTCGTGAACATGCTTGGCAATTTCCTCAAGGTGGCATCAATCACGGTGAAAGTCCGGAGCAGGCCATGTACCGCGAACTGATGGAAGAAGTCGGTTTGGCGCCACAGCACGTGCAGATTTTAGGTCGTACCAAAGATTGGTTGCGCTATGAGGTGCCGAGCTCATGGATTAAGCGGGAATACCGCGGCAGCTACAAGGGCCAAAAGCAAATTTGGTATTTATTACGCATGGTTGGGCGTGACAGCGATGTGTCATTGCGTGCCAGCGAGCATCCTGAATTTGATGCATGGCGTTGGGCGGAATACTGGGTGCCCTTAGAGGACGTGATTGAGTTTAAGCGTGGGGTTTACGAGTCTGCGCTCAACGAGTTGGCCGCCCATTTGCACCACAAGCCAGCTAAGTAGAAGCCTGGACCTAATTAGCTAATTTTTTATTGCCCATCAATTCGCCCATTTTAATGGGACGAGCCGCTTGCCATTCGGCATTGAATGCCAATGCGTCTTTTTCGAATAACATCACCACCGTGGAGCCTAGTAAAAAGCGGCCCATCTCATCACCTTGCCTTAATGCAATGTTTTTATTGTCGTAAAACCAGCACTGTGGTTTGTGGCTACGTGGTGGATTAATGATGCCGTTTTGGCTGGTGTGCCAGACTGTAGCCATGCTGCCCACTACGGTCGCTCCGACCAAGACCATGATAAACAAGCCATGCTGCGCTGAGCTGAATTCACACACCACCCGCTCATTACGAGCAAACAAACCTGGCACGCCTTCAGCCGTAGTGGGGTTGACTGAAAATAAGGCACCTGGAACATATGTCATGCTTCTTAATGTGCCGTCGCAAGGCATGTGGATGCGGTGGTAGTCTTTGGGGCTTAAGTAGAGGCAAGCAAATTGCCCATTTTCGAACTTTTTAGCCAGATTTTTATTGCCCCCCAATAAAGCCGTTGTTGAGTAGTGATGGCCTTTGGCTTGCAACAGTTGATCGATATCAATGCGACCCAGTTGGCTGATGCGTCCATCTACCGGGCTGATAAAGTCGGCTGCTGCCATGGGGCGTGCCCCCGGTTTTAGTGCGCGCGTAAAAAAGGCATTAAAGGTTTTGTAAGCTCGGATGTCTGGGTTCTGTGCTTCCGTCATATTGACTTGGTAGCGTTGCACGAACCAACCTATCACGGCTGCGGTTAATTGGCCTCCCTGTAGGTGGGCTAACTTGCCAGCAAGCGCAGTGATGGCTTGTTTGGGCAGGACGTATTGAGACAGTACGGCAATGTTCATGGCAACCCCTAATAAAAAAGGCGGGAGGCTATCAACGCTTCCCGCCTAGCTTAAAGTCTACAGACCTATTGTTACCTTAGTTTTTGGCTTGGTCTACTAATTTGTTTTTAGCAATCCAAGGCATCATGGCACGCAATTGGCCGCCTACTTGTTCAATTGGATGCGCTGCATTCAAACGACGACGAGCGGTCATTTCTGGGTAGTTGGTGCGGCCTTCTAATATAAAGCGTTTCGCGTATTCGCCGTTTTGAATGTTAGCTAAACATTCTTGCATGGCGTAACGTGATTCGTCATTGATGACTTTTGGACCGGTTACGTATTCACCGTATTCTGCGTTGTTTGAAATGGAGTAATTCATGTTGGCAATGCCACCTTCATACATCAAATCCACGATCAATTTAAGTTCGTGCAAGCATTCAAAGTAAGCCATTTCAGGCGCATAGCCTGCTTCTACCAAAGTTTCAAAACCGGCTTTAACTAATTCAACTGCGCCGCCACAGAGCACCGCTTGTTCGCCGAACAAGTCTGTTTCTGTTTCTTCACGGAAATCGGTTTCAATAACGCCGCCTTTTGTGCCGCCGTTAGCCGCCGCATAAGACAAGGCCAAGGCTTTTGCTTTGCCAGATTTATCTTGATAAACCGCAATTAATGAAGGCACGCCGCCGCCTTTTAGGTATTCTGAGCGCACGGTGTGGCCTGGGCCTTTAGGGGCGATCATGATGACGTCTAAGTCTGCTCTTGGTGTGATTTGGTTGTAATGGATGTTAAAGCCGTGAGCAAAAGCCAGTGTGGCACCTTGTTTTAAGTTGGCTGCTACGTCCGCATCAAAAATTTGTGGCATGGTTTCGTCAGGCAATAACAGCATGACAACATCAGCTTGTTTAGTGGCTTCGGCAATTTCTAAAACATTATGACCAGCGGCCAAGGCTTTCGCCCATGAGCTGCCGCCTTTGCGAAGACCTATGGTGACGTTAACGCCGCTGTCTTTTAAGTTGGCTGCATGCGCATGGCCCTGTGAGCCGTAGCCAACGATGGTTACTTTTTTGCCTTTGATTAAACCAAGGTCCGCGTCTTTATCGTAATAAACTTTCATTTTTGTGTCGCCTTTCTATGCAATTGCTTAATAAATATAAGGGGTTTTTAAAACTTAAACTTTCAGTATTCTGTCACCGCGACCTATGCCCGACGCGCCAGTGCGCACGGTTTCTAGAATCGCTGCTTTATCTAAACTTTCGATAAAAGCATCAAGCTTATTGCCTGAGCCGGTAAGCTCAATGGTAAAGCTGCCGTCGGCCACATCGATAATACGGCCACGGAATATGTCGCACATGCGCTTCATTTCTTCTCTAAACGCGCTGGTGGCTTTGACTTTAACCAACATTAATTCGCGTTCAATAAATTTTCCATCGTTTAAGTCCAGTACTTTGACTACGTCCACCAGTTTGTTTAATTGCTTGATGATTTGTTCTATGACCGCTTCTGAGCCAGCGGTAACGATGGTCATGCGTGATAAGGTTGGGTCTTCCGTAGCGGCAACCGTTAGCGATTCAATGTTGTAGCCGCGAGCAGAAAATAAGCCAGCCACTCTAGACAATGCACCAGATTCGTTTTCCATTAACAGTGAAATAATATGACGTGCAGACTGGGTGGCCATCTTATAGGTCCTCCGCTAGGATCATTTCGGATAAGCCTTTGCCATTTTGTATCATGGGGAACACGTTCTCTTTTTGATCGGTAATAAAATCCATGAACACAAAGCGCGACTTCATAGCGAACGCTTCTTTTAGGGCTGCTTCCACGTCGCCTGGTTTGGTGATTTGCATGCCGACATGGCCGTATGCCTCGGCTAGCTTGACGAAGTTAGGTAAGCTGTCCATGTATGATTCGGAGTAGCGGTTCTCATAGAAAAACTCTTGCCATTGCCGCACCATGCCTAAATAACGGTTATTCAACATGATCACTTTAATCGGTAAGTGGTATTGCGCGCAGGTTGAAAGCTCTTGGATGTTCATTTGTATGCTGCCCTCACCGGTCACGCAGGCTACTTGTGCGTTCGGGTAAGCAAATTGCACGCCCATGGCGTAGGGTAGACCGACGCCCATGGTGCCTAAGCCACCGGAATTAATCCAACGGCGTGGTTGGTCAAATGGGTAATATTGTGCAGCCCACATTTGATGTTGACCTACGTCGGATGTCACCCAGGCGTCGCCCTTGGTCACTTCATGCAATTTTTGAATGACGTATTGCGGTTTGATGAATTCGTCACTTTGGGCAAAATTCATGCATTCTTTAGCACGCCAAGTCTTTATCTGTTCGAACCATGCATTAAGGGCAATCGTATTTTGTTGTGGTTTTTCCGTTGCGATGAGCTCGTTCATGTCGGCTAACACCGACTTGACGTCACCGACGATGGGCACGTCAATTTTTACCCGTTTTGATATGGATGCGGGATCAATGTCTATGTGGATAATGGTGCGTGGCTTGGATAAAAAATCGGTGGTATTGCCTATCACCCTATCATCAAAGCGCGCACCAACGGCAAGCAACACGTCGCAATCTTGCATGGCCATATTGGCCTCATAGGTGCCGTGCATGCCCAGCATACCTAAAAACTTTTTATCGGAAGCGGGAAAGCCCCCCAAACCCATGAGTGTGCTGGTGATAGGCAAGCCTAGCGCTTGTATCAATTTGATCAAATGCTCAGCCGCATCACCAAGCACGACGCCGCCACCCGAATAGACCATGGGGCGTTTGGCTTCGCATAATAATTTCAAGGCTTTTTTGATTTGACCTAAATGCCCTTTGGTTACCGGATTGTAGGAACGCATCTGCACCGTTTCTGGGTAGTCAAATTGACACAGGTCGGCCGTGATGTCCTTGGGGATATCTACTAGTACAGGACCTGGTCGGCCGCTTGATGCTACATAAAAAGCTTTCTTCATGGTGGCGGCGATGTCTTTGACGTCTTTAACCAAGAAGTTGTGTTTAACGCATGGGCGAGTAATGCCAACGGTATCGCATTCTTGGAAAGCGTCTTCGCCTATGGCATAGGTCGGCACTTGGCCGCTGATGATGACCATGGGGATGGAGTCCATGTAAGCCGTTGCAATGCCAGTAACGGCATTGGTTGCGCCTGGGCCGGACGTAACTAGTGCAACGCCTACTTTACCTGTTGAACGAGAATAGGCGTCGGCAGCATGAAGCGCAGCTTGTTCATGGCGAACCAAGATGTGCTTGAATTTATTTTGGTGAAAAATCGCGTCGTAAATATGCAAGACTGCGCCACCTGGGTAGCCAAATACAAATTCAACCTGTTCTTCATGCAGGCAGCGTACTAAAATTTCTGCGCCGGTAATCTTTTTAGAACTTTTTTCCATGCTTGTGCCCATGCTTGTTTTTTGTTTCAGTTATTCTGTAAGCGCTAAATTAGCGTTTGTTTTTATTCGGGTTTAGAGCGTTTTTTATCTATTTATATACCAACCCTATACCATAACGGTTTGAGCCTATTTGGTCAAGGACAGCGGCGCTTGGCTTGGCGATTTATAGGCTGTTGGATGGCTTAATGGTGATTAAATAGGGCTTAGCCATGAAAGCGCATGGATAAATCCACGGCCTGTAGGTTTTTTGTAATGGCACCTATGGAGATGCGATCGACTCCGGTTAAGGCAATCTCTCTAACATTTTCCAAGCCTATGCCCCCTGAGGCCTCAAGCATAGCCTGGCCATCTGATGCCTGATTGAGCTTAACGGCGGCCCGCAATTGGTCAAGACTGAAATTGTCTAACAAAATGCTGCTAGCGCCTGCTTGCAAGGCTTGCGCTAGTTGGCTTAAGTTTTCAACTTCTATTTGTATGCTCTTATTGCTGTTTAAAGCTAGGGCCCGCTTAAGGATGGCGGCTATGCTGCCGGCCGCCGCTATGTGGTTTTCTTTGATTAATATGCCGTCGTATAAGGCTAAGCGCTGATTTTCCCCGCCGCCAACGGTGACGGCGTATTTTTGCGCCCACCTTAAATTCGGTATGGTTTTGCGCGTGTCTAAAATTTGACTCTTGGTGCCGGCTATGGCTTTAACGTATTGACGGGTTTGGGTGGCAGTAGCGGATAATGTTTGCAGAAAATTCAGTGCGCAACGCTCAGCCGTTAAAATGGATCTAGCTAGGCCGGATATTTCGCATAAAACCTGTTCCGCCTTAACTTCAGCCCCTTCCTCTACTAGCCAATCGATTTTTACATTTGGGTCTATTTCAGAAAAACAGGCGTTGACCCAGTCTATGCCGCAAATGACCGCTGTTTCACGCGCAATAATACTGGCTTTGGCGGTTTGCACTGACGGCACCAGTTGTGCCGTTAAATCTCCTGAGCCGACGTCTTCTGCGATGGCGGATTGCACTTGTTGCTTGATGGATGCCATTAGTTCGCTGCTTGGCATAGAAGGGTGACTTGAGTAGGCAATCATGGTTTTCTGGGTGTTTCTTCAAAAATTGAGCAGGCCAAATATTGACCTAGTTCGGACTGCTTTATAAAAGGGTAACGCTGCTTGCATTATAATGCCAGGTAAGACAATTTTTATACTACAGGCCAAGCAGCAGCATGAAACTCTTGTATACCATTAATAGCCCTTATGCCCGTAAGGTTCGTATCGTTGCCATAGAAAAAGGCCTATCGCTGGACATGCAACAAGTAGTGTTAGCTGACCCAGATTGCCCGGTTAAACAATACAACCCATTGGCTAAAGTGCCGGTGCTAATTGTTCATGATGGCAGTAGTCTCTACGATTCCAGAGTAATTGTTGAGTATTTGGACGATTGCTCGACCTCGAATAAATTGATTCCGCAAGCCGCCTTAGCAAAAATAAGCGTGCGTCGCTGGGAGGCGCTGGCCGATGGGGTATGCGATGCGGCAGTGGCCATCATGCTGGAACAGCGTAAAGCCGAAGCAGTTCAAGATGCCGCGTGGATGACCAAGCAGATGGATAAAGTCAGCCGCGGCTTAAGCGTGTTGAACGACGACTTGGCTGATCGTAAGTGGTGTGTAGAGGATACATTCAGCTTGGCAGACATTGCCGTGGCTTGCATGCTGGCTTATGTCACCATGCGGTTTGCTAAGCAAATCGACCTCGCCGCGCAATACCCGAATTTAAATCGCTTGCATCTATGCTTGCAAGCACGCCCGTCTTTTGCTGGCAGCAAGCCCAGTCCGTATTAGTCCATCTTAGGTAGGCGTGGCGCCGGTAATGATGCCGCCGCCGAGGCAGACATTGCTCTCATAAACCACAGCCGACTGCCCTGGGGTGACAGCCCATTGATTTTGCCCAAATTTGATTTCCACTTCGTCCGCGCTTAAGCGCTCTATCTCGCAAGGTGCATCGGCTTGACGGTAACGGGTTTTGGCGCCGTACACCCAGTTCCGTTCAGGCGCTTCCGGGTCTATCCAGCTTAATTGCTTGGCAAGCAAGCCGTCGCTTAGTAATAAAGGGTGGTCATGCCCTTGAACGACGGTTAACACGTTGTTTTCCATATCTTTGCTAGCGACAAACCAAGGCTCGCCGTTGCTATCGCGACTGCCACCTATTTTTAAGCCTTGGCGTTGGCCCAAGGTGTAATACATGAGCCCATCGTGGCGCCCGACCAGTTTGCCTTCGGCTGTTTTGATGTCGCCAGGTTGGCGCGGTAAGTATTGGCTAAGAAAAGCTTGGAAAGGCCGTTCGCCTATAAAGCAAATGCCGGTGGAATCTTTTTTGTCGGCGTTAATTAAACCTGCCTGACGGGCCATTTCCCGCACTTCGCGTTTTAGCATAGAGCCCAGTGGGAACAAGGTTTTGCTGAGCTGGGCTTGATTGAGTCGGTATAAAAAATAACTTTGGTCTTTGCTGCCGTCATCGGCTTTTAATAATTGAAATAAGCCTGGTTTAAGCGGGTTTTCTCTAACTTTTGCGTAGTGGCCGGTGGCAATTAAATCGGCACCCAAACCCATGGCGTGGTCTAAAAACGCTTTAAATTTTATTTCTGCGTTACATAGAATATCTGGATTGGGCGTGCGCCCCGCTTGGTATTCGCTTAAAAAATTAGCGAACACGCGATCTTTATACTCGGTACTAAAGTTAACCGCCTCGATGTCTATACCAATTTTGTCGGAGACGGCGACGGCATCGAGCAGGTCTTGCTTGCTGGAGCAGTATTCATCGGTGTCGTCGTCTTCCCAGTTTTTCATGAACAGACCGGTCACTTCATAACCCTGCTGTTTTAGGAGCAAGGCAGTTACCGATGAATCGACGCCACCAGACAGACCCACTACTACTTTTTTCTTTTGTTGTTTATTTAAATTCATTTTGTGTCTTTAGCTGTTGTTAAGTGCTTGGCTTGTTGCTAGCACTTATAATTGCGTGATTGCTTCCAGTGGGTAGCGTTTGCCAGCCAGGTAATCTTCCACGCATTTTAAAACTTGCGGACTGCGCATCAGCATGGCTTGTTCGCGCATTTCTTCTACGCTCATCCATACGCTGCGAACGATGCCTTCATCCAGCGCTAAAGTCGGTTGATGATGGCTGACCCGGCCTATGTAAGCGAAACGCAAATAGGTGCTGTCATTGTGTTCGTGTTTCCAATGATAAATACCAAGTAGGGCCTCAGGGTGGAAGGTGTAGGCGGTTTCTTCCATGGTTTCTCGGACCACCGCGGCTAGCAAACTTTCGTTGTCTTCTAAGTGCCCAGCGGGTTGGTTGTAACGATTGCCGCGATCGGTTTCTTCCTCGACCAGTAAAAATTTACCTTGATCTTCTACAATTGCCGCGACCGTGGCATGGGGCATCCATTGCATAATAGGCTGTGTGTTCGTTAATGATTGCTTATTTTAACTCAAACTAAGGCCATGCATGCATTTGTCCACTTAAGCCTGGTCTTAATCTTGTTTGTCTGCACGTGGCATAAAATAGTCACAGATAGCGCTAAAGCTTTGTTAAGATTGCGCTTTAATGCATACATGGACTTAGCGGTGTGAATAACAAGGCAGCAATCAATACTGGCAACACTTTATACCTAGCCTCGCGCAGCCCACGTCGGGTTGAGCTTCTAAGTCAGCTAGGCTGGGGCTGTGTTATCAAACCTGCCGATATCGATGAGACCCCGCATGTAGGCGAGCAGGCTGCGGCTTATGTGCAAAGGTTGGCAGAACAAAAAGCCTTAGCCACTGGCCGCTTGCTTGGCTCAGCAGATGGCGCGCAAGCGATATTGGCGGCCGATACCACGGTGGCGCTGGGCACGCAGTTGTTAGGTAAATCAGCGGACGAGGCCGATGCGCGAGCAATGTTAGTCGGTTTGTCTGGCAGCGTGCATCAGGTGCATACGGCCGTGGCATTGCTATTTAATCGGAAAATTGAATTGGCCTACTCATGCACCCATGTTGAAATGATGGGGCTGTCGGCGGTGCAAATCGACGCTTACTTAGCCAGTGGCGAATGGCAAGATAAAGCCGGTGGCTATGGCATACAGGGCTTAGCAGCGGCTTGGATTAAGCGTATAGAAGGCAGTTATTCTGGGGTAATGGGTTTGCCATTGTATGAAACAGCCGCATTGTTGCGTGGGCAAGGCTTAAGTGTGCTGTAGACTTAAGCGTTAAATCGCAATTCCATTTTGATGCAGATAAATTAAATTAAAAGAGAAGTCAATTGAGCGAAGAGATATTAATTAATGTAACGCCGCAAGAAACGCGCATTGCCATGATGGAGAATGGCGTGGTGCAGGAATTGCAAATAGAACGCAGTTCCTCGCTGGGCTTGGTTGGCAATGTCTACCGTGGTGTGGTGTGCCGGGTATTGCCCGGCATGCAGTCTGCATTTGTGGAAATAGGCCTGCAGCGGGCGGCATTCTTGCATGCCGGCGATATATTTGAATGCGGCCAGTCCGAAACGCAGTTGCCCATCCAGGCTGTATTGCATGAAGGTCAGTCTTTAATGGTGCAAGTCATCAAAGAGCCGATAGGCACCAAGGGTGCTAGGTTGACCACGCAAATTAGCATAGCCGGCCGATTTTTGGTGTATCTGCCGCAACAAGAGCACATAGGCGTCTCGCAGCGCATAGAGGATGAGGCGGAGCGTGAGCAATTGAAACAGCGCTTGCTCGGATTGTTGCCAGAGCAGCGTGTCGGCGGCTACATCATACGCACCATGTCTGAAACCGCGACCGATGAAGAGTTGTTGGCAGACATAGATTATTTAACTAAAACTTGGCAGCACATACTGGCTAAAAGCACCGCCGTGCCAGATCGCACCTTGATTTTTCAGGATTTGAATTTGCCCATGCGGGTGCTACGCGATGTCTTGTCTGCAGAAACGGCCATGGTCCGCATCGACTCCAGTGAAACCTTTCAAAAACTAGTCGACTTTGCAAATTTATACGCCCTGGCGGCATTGGATAAATTAGTGCATTACCAAGGCGAGCGGCCCTTATTCGATTTGTACTGCATAGAGCAAGAAATTGAAAAAGCCATGTCGCGTAAGGTTGAGTTGAAATCCGGCGGCTATCTAATTTTCGATCAAACAGAAGCTTTAACCACGGTAGACGTTAATACCGGTAGCTTTGTCAGTGGCAAGAACCTGTCTGACACCATTTTCAAAACCAACTTAGAAGCGGCCCAATCCATTGCTAGGCAATTACGTTTACGCAATTTAGGCGGCATCATCATCATCGATTTTATTGATATGGATGAAGACAGCCAACGTGAGGCAGTATTAGACGAATTGCAAAAAGCCGTGGCACGCGATCGTGCGCGCACCGGCGTGAATGGGTTTACGCCTTTGGGCTTGGTTGAAATGACGCGTAAGCGCACTCGTGAAAGCTTGGCACACGTGCTCTGTGAGACCTGTGCCAGTTGCAAAGGGCGCGGCGAATTAAAGACTGCTCAGACCGTTTGCTACGAGATTTTACGCGAGTTGTTAAGGGAAGCGCGGCAGTTTAATGCCAGAGAACTTAGGGTGCTGGCAGCGCCTAAAGTCATAGACATGTTGCTGGATGAGGAATCGCAAAGTTTGGCCAATTTATCCGACTTCATCGGCAAGCAAATTTCCTTGCAGGTGGAAGCCAATTACAGCCAAGAATCGTTTGATATTATTTTGATGTAAGGACGTTTAGCTTGCTGATGAGCGTGGCTTCTTCAGGAGAGAGTTGGCTGGTAATTGCAGGGTGTGACGGGCTATAAATTAGCCAATAAATGAGTTTCTAATGGCATGAGTAGGGTGGCCAAGACCAATTGTGCCGCGATGACAAAAACCAGTGGGCTGATATCGATGTGCCCTATGGGTCGAATAAATAAGCGCATCTTAGTCAGTATGGGTGCGGTTAGCGAGTCTAATAATGGGGCTAATGGGGTGTGGGGATTGAGCCAACTTAACACCGCTTGCATTAAGACCGCGTACAAAAAAATGGTCAGGCTGATGTTCATTACCCCCACCATGGCTAAGCCTAGAAGCTTAGGCCAAATATGGCTGCCGGCGACGATTAAAGGGAAGTCATTTAGCCACAAAGTCAGGCTAAATAAGGTCAGTTGGCTTAGGTAGGCTAACAGCAGGGTCGATAGGTCCGCTCGGCTAAGGCCAAGGTTTTTAAAAACACCCAAGATGCGGCGGGTGGGTTTAACCGCGAATTGACTTAAGACTAGCACCCATTCCGCAGCGGGGTTTTGAAAAGACACTTTGCAGAGTTGAAAATAAAAGCGCAATAAAAACAGGGCGCTTAATAAGCCCAGCAGGATATGCACTAAAAACAACAGGGCATTAAGCAGCAAGCTCGTCCCCTAGTGTTTTGGATTTCTTAGCAGCTGCGGTAGCCGCGGCCAAAATAATGGTTTTAATGTGGGCAGATTCTAAACTGAGTATGCCTTGTTCGGTGGTGCCGCCTTTGGAGGTGACTTGCGCTCGTAAGGTCTGTATGTCGGCTTTGGTCTGCTTAGCCAGCAAACTGGCGCCAGTGAAAGTTTCCAGGGCTAAAAGTTTAGCCTCTTCTGGACTGAGGCCAAGTTCTACGGCAGCCTCTTGCAAGGCTTCGATTAGATAAAACACGTAGGCTGGGCCGCTGCCGGAAATGGCGGTGACGGCATCCATTTTTTCCTCATTGTCTAACCACAAGCTGCTGCCTACCGCTTGCAATATGCTGCTAGCTTGCTCACGCTGGGTTGAATTAACGCTAGGCATGGCATACAGGGCAGACACGCCTACTTGAATCTGCGCGGGCGTGTTAGGCATGGCTCGGACGATAGTTTGGTGACCATTTAGCCAGCGGCCTAGATCTTTGGTGCGTATGCCGGCAGCTATGGAAATGATTAAGTGCTCTTTAAGCTGCGCGCTTAATTTTTCATTAAGTTGAGCGCACACGGCTTGCATTTGTTGCGGTTTGACGGCTAATAACAGCACTTGCGGCGCACTGCTTGGCATGTCATTGATGTGCGTTGCGGTCTGCACGCCAAATTGCTCGGCCAACATGGCGCGTTTTGCGGCATCGGGTTCCACCACACAAATACTACTCATCTTATACGCATGATTTTTTAAGCCACATAGGATGGCGCTAGCCATATTGCCGCCACCAATAAAGCTAATGTGCATAGTTTGATTCATGTTTTGCTCTAACCCTTTTACAATAATTGCTTTATTGCGGTCTCGCACCAAATAAAGCCGACCCGATGCGCACTATCGTGGCACCTTGTTCGATTGCCACGGCATAATCATCCGACATGCCTATGGACAAGGTGTCCAACTGGTAGCCTAGTGCTAACAAGTTATCATAACATTGCCTTACTTGTTTGAACTGCTGGCGTTGCACGGATAGGTCTTGACTAGGCGCAGGAATGGCCATGAGGCCACGTAATTGCAAGTGCGGCAGTTTGGCGATGGCTGCGGCGGTGGCTTGCAAGTCGGCGACCAGTATGCCGCTTTTGCTGGCTTCATTGCTAATGTTAATTTGCACACAGACTTTCAATGGGCTGTAGTTATTGGCCCTGGCGTCATTTAAACGCTGCGCTATTTTTAGCCTGTCTACGCTGTGTACCCAATCAAAATGTTGGGCTATTAATTGTGTTTTATTGCTTTGTATGGGCCCAATAAAATGCCATAGGATGTCCAAGTCACTCAGTTGTGTTTGCTTGTCTAGCGCTTCTTGTAAGTAGTTTTCCCCAAATTGCCTTTGCCCAGCCGCGTATGCCTCGCGAATAGACGCTGCTGCTTGAGCCTTGCTGACGGCCAGCAATTGCACGGCTTGATTGGCATGGGCTAGCTGTTTTGCAGATTCTATGCTCCTTAGAATAGATTGCAAGCGGTTGCTAATTGAGGTCATAATTCATTAAGTATCAAATTCTCATGCTTGTTCAGCTTCTGGGCCAGTCTGCAATAATGGCGGCTAAAGCGCAAATGCCGGCGGCGGATTTAGCTCAGATAAACGTCTTTTAAGGACTAGGCTTGGTAGACCAATTGGCCGTTGACTAAGGTGTATTTGACCTTACCTGCCATTTCCAGACCAGTGAACGGGCTGTTCTTGCCCTGACTTTTCAAATTGTCGGCCTCGACTTTCCAGTATAGCGACGGATCAAATACGCAAATATCGGCATCGCTATTAACCGACAATTGGCCCGCGGGTATGCCCAATATTTTGGCAGATGACGCGCTAATTAGGCCTAAGGCTTGGATTAGGCTGATTTTTTCTTGATTAGCCCATTTCAAGGTCAGCGTCAGCAACAATTCTAAACCGCTGGCGCCAATTTCCGCTTCTGCAAAGGGAGTTAATTTGCCATCGTCATCCACCGGCGTGTGGTCTGAACAGATAGCATCTATAGTGCCGTCTTTGAGCCCGACAATTATGGCGGCTTGGTCGCGTTGGCTGCGTAAGGGTGGTTTAAGGTGGCAATTGCTATCAAAGTATGCCAGGTCGTGTTCAGTCAGGTGCACGTGATTGGCGCTGACGTCGCAACTGATGGACAAGCCTTGTTTTTTCGCCTCCCGTATCATGTTTACCCCTTCAGCAGTGGATAAGCGGCTGATGTGGAGTTTGGCGCCGGTTTCTTTGGCTATGCGCAATAGGCCGGCCAATGCCAAGGCTTCGGCCGCGCTCGGGATGCCTTTAAGGCCTAACCGACTGGCCACTTCGCCATCATGCGCTACGCCGTCTTTTGCCAGAAAGGCATCTTCGGCATACAGAAATAAGGTGTAGCCAAAGGTGGCGGCGTACTCCATCGCTCGCCACAACACTTGCGTGTCGGTAATCGCCATATTGGCCTGAGAAAACCCGACGCAGCCTGCTTCAAGTAATTCGCCCATTTCTGCCAACACGGCGCCTTGTAATTGCCTGGTTAATGCGCCCAAGGGATAGACGTGTGCTAAATTAAGTTGCTTGGCGCGGTGTTTTAACATTTTTACCAGACCTGGTTCATCTAATACTGGATCGGTATCCGGCGGGCAGGCTAAGCTGGTAACGCCGCCGGCAACAGCAGCTTGCAATTCGCTGACTAAGGTGGCCTTGTATTCCTCACCTGGTTCACGCAACCTAGCCGATAAATCCACCAAGCCAGGGCAGACGATTAGATTGCTGGCATCTATGATTTGATTGGCGACAAATCCAGCAGGGGCGTTGCCTAGCGCTAGAATTTTACCTGCGCCTATGAAGACGTCTAACTGGCTGTCTAGTTGGCTAATTGGGTCGATAACGCGGCCATTTTTTATGTGTATTTTCATGACTGAGTTCCTGATGTTTGGCCGCCGGCAAGGATGGCCATGACAGCCATGCGTATGGCAATACCGTATGTGACTTGCGGCAGAATAACCGATTGTTGCCCATCCGCTACGCCCGAATCAATCTCTACGCCTCGGTTCATGGGGCCGGGGTGCAAGACGATGGCATCGGGTTTGGCTAGGCTAAGTTTCTCTTGGGTGAGGCCGTAGGTTTTAAAGTACTCTTGGGCGCTGGGTAACATGGCGCCGCTCATGCGCTCATTTTGCAAACGTAACATCATGATGACGTCGACGTCTTTTAATCCGGCACGCATGTCATGGTAAACGTGCACCCCTAGTTTCTCTACCTCTGCAGGCAGCAAAGTTTTGGGCGCTATTACGCGTACCTCGGGCACGCCTAATGTGGTTAAGGCGTGGATTTCAGAGCGGGCCACTCGAGAATGCAAGATGTCGCCGACTATGGCCACACGCAGATTATGCAAGTCTGGCTTGTATTTGCGTATGGTAAAGACGTCTAGCAAGCCTTGTGTAGGATGCGAGTGACGGCCGTCACCGGCATTGATGATGTGGATGTGCTCGGGCACGTGTTTGGCGATGAAGTGCGCTGCACCGGACTGCGCGTGCCTTACTACAAACATGTCGGCATGCATGGCAATTAGGTTGTCCACCGTGTCTAAAATGGTTTCACCTTTGGATTGCGAGGAGGTGTTGACATTCAGGCTGATGACATCGGCCGATAAGCGCTTGGCTGCGATTTCAAAGGTGGTGCGGGTGCGGGTGCTGTTTTCAAAGAAAAGATTGCAAACGGTTTTCCCCCGCAACAAGGGCACTTTTTTTACTTCACGCTCGGCCACCCCTACAAAGGATTCCGCCGTGTCTAAAATTTGATTTAATATTTTTTTTGGTAAACCTTCTATGGACAGAAGGTGGCGAAGTTGACCGTCAGAATAAAGTTGAGGGTTATGCATGCTTAGAGGCCGCCTGATGGTTAGATGGGGGAAGCGATTTTAAGGTGAAGCTTAACTGGCCGTCGGCCAGTTGTATGAGTTGCAAATTTTCCGTGGGCTTAAGGCTTAAGTCCATGGCGGTGATTTGTGGGCTAATCGGCAGTTCGCGGCCGCCACGGTTAACCAATGCGATCAGCGTAATGCTGGCTGGTCGGCCGTAATCAAACAGTTCGTTCATGGCGGCACGGGTGGTTCGACCGGTGTAAAACACATCGTCGATTAGAATAATGTGCTTGTTTTCAACGTCAAATGCGATTTGACTGGGCTGGTTGTCAGGCTTGAGGCCACGTTTAGCGTAATCATCCCGATAAAACGACACGTCTAAGGTGCCGTGTT
The DNA here is from genome assembly GCA_965601545.1 of Methylophilaceae bacterium. GTDB lineage: Bacteria > Pseudomonadota > Gammaproteobacteria > Burkholderiales > Methylophilaceae > Methylotenera. The sequence continues at coordinate 520,695 of OZ271845.1, forward strand.
CAATTGCATGCTTGGCCATGGGTTTATCTAGCTTGGCCAGCAAGCTTTGCATGACCCAAACCCCGCCACTTTGTATGCCCACCAGTGCGGTGTTTTTTTGCAGTAAAGGCAGTAGCTTATCTGCGAGTATGTTGATCAGCGCTTCTGCGTCGGGTAGTTGGGATTGGTCTGTGGTCATGGCTTTAGGCAATCAAAATGGTGGCTATATCATAATTCATGTTTGTATACTGTCAAAATAGCTTTGTAATATGGTTTGCGCGGCTACTTGATCCAAGTGGCTTTTTTGTGCACGGCCTTTTAACCCAGCTTGATTGAGTAGTTCACTGGCAGCCGCAGAGCTGTAACGCTCGTCTATCAACATTACTGGTAGGTTAAAGCGGCCATTTAATCGCCGTGCAAATTTTGTGCATAACTGCGTGATCGGCGTTTCTTCTCCTGCCAAATTCAAAGGCAAGCCCACTAGCAGTAATTTTGGTTGCCATTCGGCCACGAGCGTTTTGATACAATTAAAACGCACGCTATTGCTCTCTTTGTCTATGGTGGTCAGCGCTTGTGCTTGTCTTATCAGGTGCTCGCCAACTGCTACGCCTATGCGTTGCTCACCAAAGTCAAAGCACATGGCGGTGCCACTCATGATGATTTCTTGTTGATAAACGCCTTCGTTATCTATCAGTTGGCCGTGCGCCGGGGCTTGACGAAGCATGCTCTCAGGCATGGCCTGCCACATCAGACAACATGGCTGGGTTGACTCCCAACAAAGCCAGGCTGGCATTTAGCTTGTCTTCGGCTTTGCATTCAAACAAAATTTTATGTAAGGTTTCGCAGTCTTTGGCTTGCACAGAAAGCCATGAGTTCGTCGCAATCTCTTGCTCCAATTGACCGGCGGTCCAGCCGGCGTAGCCTAAAGCCAGCAACATTTTTTTTGGCCCAGTGCCTTTGGCCACCGATTCCAAGATGTCTTTCGACGTGGTTAGGGCGGTGTTTTCTGCTATGGATAGGGTGCTGTCCCATTCGCCACTGTGCTCATGCAGCACAAAGCCTCGTTCAGGTTGAACCGGTCCGCCATACAAGACAGTATTGACTGCAAGCTCGCTTTGGACTAGATCGACTTTTATTTTTTCAAATAAAGTTTCGTAGCTAAGGTCGGTGGGGCGGTTGATCATGACGCCCATGGCGCCATCTTGATTGTGGGTGCAGATGAAGGTGACTGACTTAGAAAAAAACGGATCCGTCATGCCTGGCATGGCGATGAGTAAGTGACCGGTGAGATTGACGTTTTCCAATGTGCTCATTCTAACATAGACGACTGATTAATAAAGAAAAAAATGCAATTTAGGTTTTATTCTGCCTCTAGGTAGCCGCATACTTCTAGGCCAAAACCGGCCATACTAGGCATTTTTCTTGGATTGGCCAGCAATTTCATTTTGCCTACGCCGCAATCCAATAGGATTTGTGAGCCTATACCGTAGGTGCGTAATTCTTGGTTAATGCGCACCGGTTGATCAGCGCCCAGTATACGATCAACTATATTTTCACCGCTTTCTTGGTGGTGCAATAAAACCATGACGCCGGCTTCTGCTTCGGCTATGACTTGCATGGCCGCCAAGGTATTCCAACTATGCGAACAGCTAGAGCGATCCAGTAAGTCAAAAATGGATAAGGGCTCGTGTACCCGGACCAATGTTTCTTGTGAGGGTGAAGGCCTTCCTTTGATAAGGGCTAAGTGTGTTTCCTTGGCAATTTTATCGTGGTAGGCGATCAGTTGCATGGGGCCGTAGGGCGTTTGTATTAATCGCTCAGCGGCACGCTCTACCAGGCGCTCGGTTTGCGCACGGTATTGAATAAGGTCGGCTATGGTGCCAATTTTAAGTTGGTGCTCAGCGGCAAAGGCTATGAGATCTGGCAAGCGTGCCATGCTGCCGTCGTCTTTTAGGATCTCACAAATAACACTGCTAGGCTCTGCGCCAGCCAATTGTGCTAAATCACAGCCGGCTTCCGTGTGCCCGGCTCTAACCAAGACGCCGCCGTCCATGGCGGCTAAAGGGAAAATGTGACCGGGGCTAACGATGTCTTTAGGTTTGGCCATATTGGCTACCGCCGCTTGCACGGTGCGCGCTCTATCGGCTGCTGAAATGCCGGTCGTGACGCCTTCAGCCGCTTCTATGGAAACGGTAAAGTTGGTGCCCATACGGGCGCCATTTTTTTGCACCATTTTCGTTAGGTTTAATTGTCGGCAACGCGCTTCCGTGAGCGTTAAGCAAATCAGCCCGCGTCCGTATTTGGCCATAAAGTTAATGTGCTCGGCGGTCACGAAATCGGCAGCCAGCACCAAGTCGCCTTCGTTTTCGCGATTTTCGTCATCGACTAACACCACCATGCGGCCGTGTTTGATTTCTGCAATAATTTCTTGGGCGCTGCTGATAGTCACTTTGCTTTTTCCAATGGCTCTATTGAGTGCGCAAGTTTGTTGCTTGCGTATTAATTATTCGTTGGCCCATTGCGCCATGCGGTCGACATAACGGGCTATTTGATCGACTTCTAAATTCACTAGACTGCCCACTGCTAAAAATTGCAAGGTGGTGTTCTCCAGCGTGTGCGGAATCAAGTTCATGCTAAACACATCCTGCTCTATGCTGTTGATGGTCAGGCTGACCCCATTGACTGCGATGGAGCCTTTTGGGGCGATGTATTTGCTTAAGGCGTGCGGTGCATGGATGTCCAATTTCCAGCATTCGCCTAACTGTTCAAAGTTCAGCACACTGCCTACACCATCGACATGGCCGCTCACCAAATGCCCGCCTAGCCGGTCGCTTAAGCGCAAGGCTTTTTCTAGGTTAACTGCTTGCGGTTGGTTTAACCCCACCGTCACGGCTAGACTAGCTTGCGAAACGAGCGCTTCAAAATGCTGCTCACTGACGGTGGTCGCGGTGAGGCATGCGCCATTAACGGCAATGCTGTCGCCACTTTTTACGTCCTGCAGACTTAAGTTTGCGCAAGCAATGCGAAGCCTAAGGTCTGAGCCTATGGCTTGCACGCTGTCGATTTTTCCTATGCTTTGTATGATGCCAGTAAACATGCTCCAATTTTATCAGACTTAGCGCCACTTGGGCTCATTGCATGCTTACAGAATACTTGATAGGTGCTGGCATAAGCCTGTTAGAATTTCACTTATGTGGCAAAAATTAAAATCTTTAGCAAAGCAGTTTAGCGGCTTCGAGCTCTTAGTCGGCCTGCGCTATACCCGTGCAAAGCGTAAAAACCATTTCATTTCCTTTATATCCTTAACCAGTATGCTGGGCATTGCGCTAGGCGTGGCGGCGCTTATCGTTGTGCTGTCGGTGATGAATGGGTTTCAGAAGGAATTGCGCAGCCGAATTTTGGGGGTGGCCTCGCATTTGGAAATCAGTGGCCGCAATAACCAGCTAAACGATTGGCAGGCAGTAATGAATTTTGCAGTCAAGCAAGATCACGTGCTGGCTGCGGCGCCTTACATTATGGCGCAAGGGATGCTTAGCTACGATCAGGGTGTGCAAGGTGCGCTCATCCGTGGGGTGTTACCTGTGGTTGAAGACGGCGTGGCCGACTTGGGCCGCAACATGAAAGTGGGGCAGTTGACCAACCTAAAAGCCGGTGAGTTTGGCATTATTTTAGGTGCAGATTTAGCATATAACTTAGGCGTGCAAGTCGGCGATAAAGTCTTGCTGATGGCGCCTCAAGGTCAATTTACGCCTACCGGCCTAGTGCCAAGGCTCAAGCAATTTACCCTAGTTGGTTTGTTTCAGGTGGGCATGTATGAGTACGACGCCGGTTTGGCATTGATACACTTAGAGGATGCAGCTAAGTTATACCGCATGGCGGATAGCGTGTCGGGTTTGCGTTTAAAGCTTGATGATTTGTTTGATGCACCCGAGATAGGGGCGGCGATGAGCGATCGACTAAATAACCGTCTGGCTGTGAATGATCAGTATTATGTGAGCGACTGGACCATGCAGCATGCTAATTTCTTTAAAGCCGTGCAGATGGAAAAGCGCGTGATGTTCATCATTCTTACCTTGATAGTCGCCGTCGCGGCTTTTAATATTGTCTCGACCTTGGTAATGGCAGTAACGGACAAGCGCGCAGACATTGCGATCATGCGTACGCTAGGCGCCAGTCCTGGCAGCATACTCAGTATATTTATCGTGCAAGGCGCGCTGATCGGTTTGGTTGGCACCTTGTTGGGCGCCGTGTTTGGCGTAGTAATCGCACTTAATATCAGTAGCATCATTCCGTTTATTGAAAATCTATTCCATGTGCAGTTTCTATCTAAAGAAGTCTATGCCATCAGTGAACTGCCTTCTGACTTAATCTGGGCGGATGTATGGCTTATCGTGTTGATGTCTTTTTCTTTAAGTTTGTTGGCCACGATCTACCCAAGTTGGCGCGCCAGCAAGATTAATCCTGCGGAGGCCTTGCGTTATGAGTAAGGCGGTCTTGCATAAGGAAGTGCTTGCTTGCAGCGGGCTGCATAAAACATACCATGGCTTGGAGGTGGCGGTTTTAAATGGCATAGACCTGACGGTGAATGCCGGTGAGCAGATTGCCATCGTGGGTAGCTCTGGTTCGGGCAAAAGCACCTTGTTGCATTTGTTGGGTGGCTTGGACACCGCTTCTGCCGGCGAGGTAAGCATACTCAAGCAAAATTTGGCGTCATTAAACGAAGTACAAAAAGGCGTGCTGCGTAATCGTAGCCTAGGCTTTGTTTACCAATTTCACCATTTGTTGGCAGAATTTACTGCGCTAGAAAACGTGGCCATGCCCTTGTTTATAAGGCGCATGCCGCGCGAGCAAGCCTTAGGTCTGGCGGCTGACATGCTAGCTAGGGTGGGTTTGGCGCATAGGGTAGCCCACATGCCGGGTGAGTTGTCCGGAGGAGAGCGGCAAAGGGCTGCGCTGGCGAGAGCATTAATCGCCGAGCCACAATGCGTATTGGCGGATGAGCCAACTGGCAATCTGGATAGGCATACCGCGCACGCGGTATTTGATTTGTTATTAGGTTTAAACCAAACGCAGCAAAGAAGTTTGGTGGTGGTAACGCACGACATCGAGTTGGCCAAAAAAATGCAGCGCCAATACCTGTTAGTTGACGGTAAGTTGAAGCCCTTGTAGATTCCTCATGGATTACTTAGCCATGACCCTAGAGGCAATAACATTTTTTTCTGCATAGGTGGTGCAACAGGCCACAGTATTTGCGGTTTTATTTAGCCTGCTGATAAGCGCGCTTATTATTTTATGCATAGTCTGGCGCAAGTTAGCGCTCAGGCGGCTCAATTCCCGCGCTATTGGCGTGATGTGTATTGGTCGGCTGGTCGGACTGTCTGTGCATATCTAGCTTGCCCAAATGGGCCTGACCGGCTAAAGTATCGCAGGAATAAATTGCCTATTCATTTTGAGTGGGATTAATGACGTTAGAACTAAAAAGGGAGTCGCATTGTGTGGGAAATTATAGTAGCTGCAGGTTGGCCTATTTGGCCGTTAATTATTGCATCCGTCATTGCCTTGGCAATCATAGGCGAGCGTGCTTTTGTATTGCGTGAGAGCGCCGTCGCACCTGCCAATTTATTGCCTGAAGTGCAGGCTTGGTTAGCTAAAGGTGGCATTACTAAGGAGACCGTCGCCCGTCTGGAGCAGCATTCTATGTTAGGACGCTTGTTTGCCAGTGCCTTGAGTAATGCCGATCATAGCCGCGAAGTGACTAAAGAAGCCATAGAAGAAGCGGGTCGTGCGGTGGCGCATGATTTAGAGCGCTATTTATCGACCCTAGGCACCATTGCAACGGTTGCGCCCTTGCTGGGTTTGTTGGGTACCGTTATTGGGATGGTGGAATTGTTTGGTGCGTTTACCAGCAGTGGCCATGACATAGCGCAATTCGCGCGCGGTATTTCGGTGGCTTTATATAACACGGCAGCAGGTATCGTTGTGGCTGTGCCAGCCATGGTGGCTTACCGTTATTTCCGTTCTCAAGTCGATGATTTGCTAGTGGGCATGGAGCAGCAAGCAATTAAGTTGGTGGAAATCATACACGGTCAACGCAAGTAAGGTACTTTGGGGAAATAACATGAATTTTCAACGTGGAAAGCGGCATGAGGACCTCGAGATGAACCTCGTGCCATTGATAGACGTGCTTTTGGTGATCATCATTTTCTTGGTGGTCAGTGCCACGTTTTCGCGTACCAGCGAATTGCAGATTAATTTGCCCACCGCCCAAGCCAATGTGCCACAAGAAAAACCCTTAACCATAGAGGTGGGCGTCGATGCCAGCGGCCAATACGTGATTAATGGCAAAAGCTTATCCGATGTAAGCGTTGCCGGCATTGCATCCGCTTTGCAAGCGGCGGCAGACGGCGGCAAGGAACCCACCATTATCATTAATGCCGATGCCAAGAGCACCCATCAGGCTGTGGTGGATGTCATGGAGGCGTCCCGAACCGTGGGCTACACCCACATCACCTTTGCGACGCAATCCAAATAAATAAAGCCATCTTAAAAATTCGATGGCGCAAACTTGCCGTGGTTAATTTTTCAAGAAGGCGTATTTTCTGCCAATTTCTAAATCTCAGCATGTGATGGCAATCCCGGCGGCCTCTTCAAACAATCATTTTCTTCGCCTGTGGTCTTATGCCAGGTTGCACCTACTGGTCTGCCTTTTAGGGGTGATGGCGCTGATCTTGCTCGCCTTTAGCAATACGGCTTTCTTGGTGCTCATAAAGCATGTCACCGACGAAGGCTTTGTCAAGCAGTCGGCCAGTAATCTGGCTTACTTGCCTTTGCTGCTGTTTGCATTATTGGCCCTGCGGGCGCTATCCGGTTTTGCTGCCAATTTTTCCATGCGCTGGTTGGCGCGTCGTGTAGTGGCCGATCTGCGTTTGGATGTGTTTAGGCAGCTCATGCGTTTGCCGCTTGGTTTCTATGACCAAGCAGCCAATGGCAAGCTGGTGTCTAAGTTGGTTAATGATGTCGAACAGATGGCCAATGCCGCCACCAAATCCACGCTGACTATAGTTAGAGATAGCCTCACGGCCATAGGCATCATGGCGTATATGCTGTATTTGGATTGGCGGTTGACGCTTATTTTTGTTTTGTTGGCCCCTCTGATGGCGGCCTGTTTAAAAACCATGGCGCCGCAGTTGCGCAACGCCGGTCGGGAGGTGCAGTCTAGTCTAGGCGACATGACTCAAGTGGCTCAGGAAGCCATTGCTGGTCAGCGTGTGGTCAAGATATTCGCCGGTCAAAATTATGAAAATGAACGTTACGCCAAAGCCGTCATCAACAACCGACGCTTGCAAACGCGTTTGGCGCGCCTAGCTGGTATAAATAGCATGGTGGTGGAGTTGTTGGCCGCCGTGTCTTTGGGCTTGGTGGTGTATTACGCCATAGGCAAATTTAGTGCGGGTGAGTTTGCCGCATTTGTTGGCGCGCTATTGATGCTCATCGCTCCTATCAAAAATTTAACGGCCATGAACGAGGACGTTCAGCTGGCTCTAGCGGCTGCGCAAAGTGTTTTCGCTTTAGTTGATTTGGATCCCGAACAAGAAGACGGACAGCCTATGCCGCAACGTACAAAAGGGGAAATCGAGTTTAAAGACGTGCTGTTGGCCTACCCAAATACCAAGCGACCTGCATTAAACCGGATTAGCTTTAGCGTTAAGCCGGGCGAGAGGTTGGCATTGGTAGGGCGTTCCGGTGGCGGAAAAACCAGTCTAATCAATTTGTTACCCAGGTTTTATGAATTGCAGCAAGGTCAGGTGCTGTTAGACGGTGTAGACATGCGTAATTTGGCTTTGGCGGATTTGCGCCAGCAGTTCTCCTTGGTCAGTCAAGATGTCATTTTGTTTAACGATACGGTGTTTAACAACATTGCTTATGGTTTGTTGGGCAACGCCAGTGAGGCGGATGTGATTTCTGCTGCCAAGGCTGCGCATGCATGGGAATTTATAGAGCAACTGCCAAATGGCTTGCAACAAGAATTGGGTGACCGAGGGTTGCAATTGTCCGGCGGGCAGCGCCAACGCATTGCTATTGCCAGAGCCATTTTAAAAAATGCGCCTATCTTGTTGTTGGATGAAGCCACCTCAGCCTTGGATAGTGAGTCCGAACAGCATGTGCAGCAAGCGTTGGACAGCTTAATGCAGAATCGCACCAGCATCGTCATCGCCCATCGCTTGAGCACCATAGAAAATGCCGATCGCATTATGGTGATGGAGCAGGGGGAGGTCGTTGAAATTGGCACGCACCAAGCTTTGCTTGAGCAAGCCGGGCATTATGCCAGGCTTTACCATAAGCAATTTGCTGCGCAGGACTAAGCGTGGCCAGGCTTGGGCTTAAATGAAAGATTGGCTGCAGAAACAATGGCAAACTCGCTCGTCTTGGCAATGGTTGTTGTTGCCGCTGTCCTGTATTTTTATGTGCTTGGTGGCTCTAAGAAAAGCCATGTTCAAGCTGGGCTTGTTAAAAAGCAGCCGATTAAGCGTGCCGCTGATTGTGGTGGGGAACATCAGCCTTGGCGGAACCGGTAAGACCCCGCTGGTTATATATTTAGCTCAGCAATTGCAAGCGGCTGGATTCAAGCCTGGCGTTATTAGCCGTGGCTATGGCGGTAAGCAGCAAGCCGCCACCCCGGTATACGCTGACAGCAACCCTAGCTTGGTTGGTGATGAGCCGGTCTTGATTGCGCAACGCACGGCATGCCCGGTCTTTGTTGGGAAAAATAAAGTACAGCTAGGGCAAGCCTTGCTAAAGGCTAATCCGCAGTGCAATGTGATTATTAGTGACGATGGTTTGCAGCATTATGCCTTGCAGCGAGACGTGGAAATTGCCACGGTCGATGCCACACGGCCGTTTGGTAACTTTAGATTGCTGCCGGCCGGGCCATTGCGCGAAAAGGTGGCTAGACTCAAGCAGGTGGATGCGGTGGTGGTGAGTGGCCGTCAGTCAGGAGAGTTAATTGGCATGGGTTTATCTCGCTGCTTTACCATGACTTTGCATGGGGATTTGTTTTATTCCCTAGATCGCTCGCAGGCGCCTAGGTCGGCCAAGGATTTTCAGAATAAAAATGCAGTGGCCATTGCGGGCATAGGCAAGCCGCAACGTTATTTTGATCAGCTCACTGCTTTGGGGCTACAATTTGAACCTAGGGCTTATCCTGATCATCATGCGTTTAGCGCTGCCGATTTTGCGCGGCTGGCAGGCAAGACCATACTGATGACAGAGAAAGATGCGGTTAAATGCGCCGCTTTTTCAGGATTGGATGCCTGGTACTTACCCGTGACAGCGTCGGTTAGCAATTCGGCTGACCGGGATTTTATTTCCTTTATATTGCAAAAGTTGAGAAGTTGATATGGATGCCAAGTTGTTGCAAATATTAGTTTGCCCAGTGACTAAAGGTCCTCTGACCCTTAATAAAGCCAGTAATGAACTTATTTCCAAGTCTGCCAGGCTCGCCTACCCGATTAACGATGGCATACCGGTCTTACTGGAAGAAGAGGCTCGTAAATTAACGGATGACGAAGCGCTTGGCTAATGCGCAGGATACGGTCAGCGCACTGTCGTTTAATGTGTTGATCCCGGCGCGTTATGACAGTGTTAGGTTACCAGGCAAGCCGTTGCTTGATATTGCTGGCAAACCCATGGTGGTTAGGGTGGCTGAGCGTGCTGCCTTAAGTGGCGCAAAACAAGTGATGGTTGCTACCGATGATGTCCGTATCATGCAGGCGGTAAAACATCATGGCTTTGACGCTTGCATGACGCAAGCTAGGCACTTGAGCGGTACCGATCGCATAGCTGAGGTGGCCATGCGGCAAGGGTGGTCAGATGAAACCATAGTGCTTAATGTGCAAGGTGATGAACCCTTGATATCGCCGACTTTGATAGCTGAGGTGGCGAATCAGTTAAATAACGATCATTCGGCAGCGATGGCCACCGCTTGCTATGCCATTAGCAATGAGGCGGATTTTCTAAATCCGAATGTAGTTAAGCTTGTGATAAACGACCACGGTCATGCGATGAACTTTAGTCGCGAACCCATTCCTAGCAACAAACCCTTAAGTGCATACAGGCATGTTGGCATTTACGCGTATAGGGTTAAGTTTTTAAAACTTTTTACCAGCTTACCTCAATCTGCATTGGAAAAAACGGCAGCATTGGAGCAATTGCGAGCCCTGCATTACGGTTACAAGATTGCTGTTCATGTGAGTAATCAAACGCCTGTCACTGGGGTGGATACCATGGAAGACCTTGTTGCAGTGCGTGCAGGTTTTTAATCTCAACAGAGCTAAGGCCTTGAGTGCCCAAGTGTTTTAATTAATCCAGCAAAGAAAGAGCTAAATGACCTTGCGCTAAATAGCTAGGTTTGCTATAGTCTCACCTCTCGACGGCACTATTGTCGAATCGGACGCGGGATGGAGCAGTCTGGCAGCTCGTCGGGCTCATAACCCGAAGGTCACAGGTTCAAATCCTGTTCCCGCAACCAACAATTCAATGTGCATTTTGCTTCGATAAATTGAAGCAAAAAATACAATCAATAATAAACGCGAAACAAATCAACTTTATCATTGACGGGTCTTAAAAGGTCTGTATAATGCGCACCTCGTTAACGCAAAGCGCTAGCGAGTGACTGCAAGAAACGCTGTTTTTTCGGTCCTTAGTTCTTTAACAATTTAACAACTGATAAGTGTGGGTGCTTGTGGTTGAGGCAAGTTGGCATAGACGCCATTACCTTGTTGCAGATGGATTTATCCGTTTGCAATTTAACGTGGTGGTTTGGTTTATGTTGACCTCAGAAAACAAGTGCTTACACTTAAATTTATGACAAGTATGTAACAGGATCCAGTTAGTAATAGCTGGATACGAAACACACCTTGAAATGAATTTGAGTCACTTACTTAGCAATAAGTAAGTAAAGCAAAAGCGAAATACCACCTCGAAAGAGGAAAAAGTAATAGTCATACATTAAACTGAAGAGTTTGATCATGGCTCAGATTGAACGCTGGCGGAATGCTTTACACATGCAAGTCGAACGGCAGCACGGACTTCGGTCTGGTGGCGAGTGGCGAACGGGTGAGTAACATATCGGAACGTATCCAATAATGGGGGATAACTAATCGAAAGGTTGGCTAATACCGCATACGCCCTACGGGGGAAAGCAGGGGATCTTCGGACCTTGCGTTAATGGAGCGGCTGATATCTGATTAGCTAGTTGGTGAGGTAAAGGCTCACCAAGGCGACGATCAGTAGCTGGTCTGAGAGGACGACCAGCCACACTGGAACTGAGACACGGTCCAGACTCCTACGGGAGGCAGCAGTGGGGAATTTTGGACAATGGGCGCAAGCCTGATCCAGCCATTCCGCGTGAGTGAAGAAGGCCTTCGGGTTGTAAAGCTCTTTCGCAAGGGAAGAAAACTTACTTTTTAATAAAGAGTGAGGTTGACGGTACCTTGATAAGAAGCACCGGCTAACTACGTGCCAGCAGCCGCGGTAATACGTAGGGTGCGAGCGTTAATCGGAATTACTGGGCGTAAAGCGTGCGCAGGCGGCTTTGTAAGTCAGATGTGAAATCCCCGAGCTCAACTTGGGAACTGCGTTTGAAACTACAAGGCTAGAATATGTCAGAGGGGGGTAGAATTCCACGTGTAGCAGTGAAATGCGTAGAGATGTGGAGGAATACCAATGGCGAAGGCAGCCCCCTGGGATAATATTGACGCTCATGCACGAAAGCGTGGGGAGCAAACAGGATTAGATACCCTGGTAGTCCACGCCCTAAACGATGTCTACTAGTTGTTGGTGGAGTAAAATCCATGAGTAACGCAGCTAACGCGTGAAGTAGACCGCCTGGGGAGTACGGTCGCAAGATTAAAACTCAAATGAATTGACGGGGGCCCGCACAAGCGGTGGATTATGTGGATTAATTCGATGCAACGCGAAAAACCTTACCTGGCCTTGACATGTAACGAACTTTCCAGAGATGGATTGGTGCTCGAAAGAGAGCGTTAACACAGGTGCTGCATGGCTGTCGTCAGCTCGTGTCGTGAGATGTTGGGTTAAGTCCCGCAACGAGCGCAACCCTTGCCATTAATTGCCATCATTTAGTTGGGCACTTTAATGGGACTGCCGGTGACAAACCGGAGGAAGGTGGGGATGACGTCAAGTCCTCATGGCCCTTATGGCCAGGGCTTCACACGTAATACAATGGTCGGTACAGAGGGTTGCCAAGCCGCGAGGTGGAGCCAATCCCAGAAAGCCGATCGTAGTCCGGATTGTAGTCTGCAACTCGACTACATGAAGTCGGAATCGCTAGTAATCGCGGATCAGCATGTCGCGGTGAATACGTTCCCGGGCCTTGTACACACCGCCCGTCACACCATGGGAGTGGGTTTTACCAGAAGTAGGTAGTCTAACCTTCGGGAGGACGCTTACCACGGTAGTATTCATGACTGGGGTGAAGTCGTAACAAGGTAGCCGTATCGGAAGGTGCGGCTGGATCACCTCCTTTCTAGAGATAGACCGATTCTGCAAGCATTCACACTTATCAGTTGTTAGACCAAAGCAACATCAAAGAAAGCGGGTCTGTAGCTCAGCTGGTTAGAGCACCGTCTTGATAAGGCGGGGGTCGATGGTTCGAGTCCATCCAGACCCACCAGATTCCATAGTAAACCTGTTAGACAAATGGGGGATTAGCTCAGCTGGGAGAGCACCTGCTTTGCAAGCAGGGGGTCGTCGGTTCGATCCCGACATTCTCCACCAATTACTTTGATGTTGTGACGATAGTCAGAAGTTAGAAGCAAGTGCTTAGGTATGAGTGTTTGCTTCTAGTTTTTAACTAGACTGTTCTTTAACAAAATGGAAGAAGTAAAGTGAGCACATGCCTTTGTGATGAGGGTGTGTGTTCAAATGGGTAGTAATTGATTGCAAAATCGAAACATTTTGCTTTGTTTAGTTCCGGTTAGATAGTGTAGTGAATGTTAGCGATAACGTTTACACACGAAATAACCTAGAAATAAATGAAACAAAAAAACCATCTCAATCTGTACAACCTTGCAGGTTGAGAAAAGTTGCTTTAGAAACACCTATAGCTGACGTACTCATGCGTTGTGGGATCTGAATATTTAAAAGGGTTCAGGTTTTAAAGTTATAGGATCAAGCGAATAAGTGCATATGGTGGATGCCTTGGCGATTACAGGCGATGAAGGACGTGGTAGCCTGCGTAAAATTTCGGGGAGCTGGCAAACAAGCTTTGATCCGGAAGTGTCCGAATGGGGAAACCCACCCGCAAGGGTAACCGGTCCTGAATATATAGGGACATGGTGGCGAACCGAGTGAACTGAAACATCTAAGTAGCTCGAGGAAAAGAAATCAACCGAGATTCCGTAAGTAGTGGCGAGCGAACATGGAATAGCCTGTTATTTTTAGCACATGCGATAGTAGAACGGAATGGAAAGTCCGGCCATAGAGGGTGATAGCCCCTTATACGAAATCCCGTGTGTGGAACTAGGATAACGACAAGTAGGGCGGGGCACGAGAAACCTTGTCTGAACATGGGGGGACCATCCTCCAAGGCTAAATACTCGTAATCGACCGATAGTGAACTAGTACCGTGAGGGAAAGGCGAAAAGAACCCCGGGAGGGGAGTGAAATAGATCCTGAAACCGTATGCATACAAACAGTGGGAGCGGACTTGTTCCGTGACTGCGTACCTTTTGTATAATGGGTCAGCGACTTACATTCAGTAGCAAGCTTAACCGATAGGGGAGGCGTAGCGAAAGCGAGTCCGAATAGGGCGTCTAGTTGCTGGGTGTAGACCCGAAACCAAGTGATCTATCCATGGCCAGGATGAAGGTGCCGTAACAGGTACTGGAGGTCCGAACCCACAAATGTTGAAAAATTTGGGGATGAGCTGTGGATAGGGGTGAAAGGCTAAACAAACTTGGAAATAGCTGGTTCTCTCCGAAAACTATTTAGGTAGTGCCTCGTATATCATTCTCGGGGGTAGAGCACTGTTATGACTAGGGGGATCATAAGATCTTACCAACTCATTGCAAACTCCGAATACTGAGAAATGCAATTACGGGAGACAGACCATGGGTGCTAACGTCCGTGGTCAAGAGGGAAACAACCCAGACCGACAGCTAAGGTCCCAAATGACGTGCTAAGTGGAAAACGAAGTGGGAAGGCATAGACAGCCAGGATGTTGGCTTAGAAGCAGCCATCATTTAAAGAAAGCGTAATAGCTCACTGGTCGAGTCGTCCTGCGCGGAAGATGTAACGGGGCTAAGCACGTAACCGAAGCTTCGGATGCTGCACTATTTATAGTGTATGCATGGTAGGAGAGCGTTCTGTAGGCCTGCGAAGGCAATCTGTGAGGGTTGCTGGAGGTATCAGAAGTGCGAATGCTGACATGAGTAGCGATAAAGGGAGTGAAAAGCTCCCTCGCCGAAAGCCCAAGGTTTCCTGCGCAACGTTCATCGGCGCAGGGTGAGTCGGCCCCTAAGGTGAGGCAGAGATGCGTAGCTGATGGGAAACAGGTTAATATTCCTGTACTTTAATATAATGCGATGTGGGGACGGAGAAGGTTAGGTCAGCCATCTGTTGGAATAGGTGGTTCAAGCGTGTAGGGAGATCTCTTAGGCAAATCCGGGAGGTCAATTCTGAGGCGTGATAACGAGGCACTTCGGTGCTGAAGTGATTGATACCAAGCTTCCAAGAAAAGCCACTAAGCTTCAGTTATATTAGAACCGTACCGCAAACCGACACAGGTGGGCAGGATGAGAATTCTAAGGCGCTTGAGAGAACCCGGGAGAAGGAACTCGGCAAATTAGCACCGTAACTTCGGGAGAAGGTGCGCCCTTTGTAGGTGAAGCGACTTGCTCGTGGAGCTGAAGAGGGTTGCAGTGAAAAGGTGGCTGCGACTGTTTAATAAAAACACAGCACTCTGCAAACACGAAAGTGGACGTATAGGGTGTGACGCCTGCCCGGTGCTGGAAGATTAAATGATGGGGTGCAAGCTCTTGATTGAAGTCCCAGTAAACGGCGGCCGTAACTATAACGGTCCTAAGGTAGCGAAATTCCTTGTCGGGTAAGTTCCGACCCGCACGAATGGCGTAACGATGGCCACACTGTCTCCTCTCGGGACTCAGCGAAGTTGAAATGTTTGTGAAGATGCAATCTACCCGCGGCTAGACGGAAAGACCCCATGAACCTTTACTGTAGCTTTACATTGGACTTTGACAAGATTTGTGTAGGATAGGTGGGAGACTATGAAGCGGCGTCGCTAGATGTCGTGGAGTCAACCTTGAAATACCACCCTGATGTTGTTGAGGTTCTAACCTAGGTCCGTAATCCGGACTGGGGACCGTGTATGGTGGGCAGTTTGACTGGGGCGGTCTCCTCCCAAAGAGTAACGGAGGAGTGCGAAGGTAACCTAGGTACGGTCGGAAATCGTACTGATAGTGCAATGGCATAAGGTTGCTTGACTGCGAGACGGACAGGTCGAGCAGGTGCGAAAGCAGGTCATAGTGATCCGGTGGTTCTGTATGGAAGGGCCATCGCTCAACGGATAAAAGGTACTCTGGGGATAACAGGCTGATTCCTCCCAAGAGTTCATATCGACGGGGGAGTTTGGCACCTCGATGTCGGCTCATCACATCCTGGGGCTGTAGCCGGTCCCAAGGGTATGGCTGTTCGCCATTTAAAGTGGTACGTGAGCTGGGTTTAAAACGTCGTGAGACAGTTTGGTCCCTATCTGCCGTGGGCGCTGGAAATTTGAAGGGACCTGCTCCTAGTACGAGAGGACCGGAGTGGACGTATCTCTGGTGGACCGGTTATCATGCCAATGGTATAGCCGGGTAGCTAAATACGGAAGAGATAAACGCTGAAAGCATCTAAGCGTGAAACTCGCCTTGAGATGAGATTTCCCTGGGGGTTTAACCCCCCTAAAGAGTCGTTCGAGACCAGGACGTTGATAGGACGGATGTGGAAGTGCAGTAATGCATTAAGCTGACCGTTACTAATTGCTCGTGAGGCTTGATCCTATAACCTTAAAACTTGAGCCTGATAGCACGTTAAGTGTGATTTAGGTGACAGTGGTGGGTGTTTTATAAGTGACTTAGGTTAAGACAATGTAATCAATGATTACGCCATTAAACTTTACTTCTTCTGTTTGTTAAAATCTGCATTGATTCGTTTGAGAAAATGAATGAATGTAAGTTTAAGACGCTGATTCCATGCAAATGGGATTGAGCGCACAGCATATCTGCTTGTGAGCCTTTTTGAAAAGTTAAGGGTCATGAGTGTTACCGGTTATGCTTGGCGGCCATAGCGGTTTGGACCCACCCCTTCCCATCTCGAACAGGGCCGTGAAACGAACCAGCGCCAATGATAGTATGCTTCTTGCATGCGAAAGTAGGTCACTGCCAAGCTATTTATACAGACTGCCCTCGTGCGGTCGGCTAAACCCCCTCTATGAAAATAGCGGGGGTTTTTAGTTTTAGGGCTTGTTGGTTTTAGGGCTTGTTGGTTTTAGGGCGCGTTTAGGACGCTGTGTAACATCTCTAGGCCAAATCCAACACCAAAGCCATTCGTGTCAGCGATGATGGCGCCTAAGCCACCTTTGCGGTTGGCTGAAGATAGGTCTACGTGCAGCCATGGCACGTCATTCTCTATGAATCGTCCTAGGAATCGAGCAGCGTGTATGTGATCCGGGCCACCGTCTAATGTGCATTGCTTAATGTCGGCAATGTCGCTGTCTAAATCCGCTTCGTAATCCTCGTCATAGGGGAAGGCGTGCACGCGTTCGCCGGCCTTGTTGCCTGCACCCACTGCCTTGCATGCCAATTCTGGGCGGTTGCTGATCACCCCACTTATTCTGTCGCCCAGGGCTGAAATCATGCTGCCGGTTAAGGTTGCAAAATCCATCATAAATTCAGGTTTTTCGCGGCTGGCTAGCGTCAGTGTGTCAGCTAATACCATGCGGCCCTCGGCGTCCGTGTGGACTATCTCTATGCTGGTACCATTGAGTGAGGTGACCACGTCATTTTGTTTGTAGGCCAATGGGCCGATGTGGTTTTGCGCGATGGCTAACCAACAATCAATTCGGGCTGGTATCTGCTGTTTGCTGGCTGCTAAAAGTATGCCAAGCGCTACGGCCGATCCATTCATGTCTTCGTGCATGCCTTGCATGTATTTGGCTGGTTTAAGGTTATGGCCGCCGGTATCAAAGCAAATGCCTTTACCCACTAATGCTATGTGCTTGGATGCATTGATAGGCTGGTAGCTTAAACGCACGATCGCGGCATCCTGGGGGTCGCTGCCTTGGCCAACGGCATAGAATGCGCCTGCACCCATTTTTTTAAGGGTGGTCATGTCGTACTCTTGATGTGACCAGCCCATTTCCTTTGCTAATAAGGCAATCTTTTCCCGGTATAGGCTAGGCGTAAGTTCGTTAGGCGGCGTCACTGTTAATTGTCGGCATAATGCATTGCCGTCTACGCGCGCATTCACGTAATCGTAATTATGCGTAGCTTGATAGCCATGTAGGCTAACTTTAGTTAAGGGCTTATGCTCATTTTTAGCCTTTTTGCTAGGCAGTGCAACGCTGTTGGCGGTCGCCACGTAATAGGCTGCGCAGGCATTGGCCTCTTTGTTTTCTTCATTACCAAATACGCAAATAGCCAGTTCAGTGGCATGCTCATCTAGCAATGGTTTCATGGCTTTTCTTAATAGGCTATGCCGTTGAAAAACAGACAATTTTTCTTTTAAAAGCACAAAACACGCTAGGCTATTGTTGGGTAAATCCACTGCTACAGGCGTCTTATTCAAGTCATTGTATTCGCTGCCCATGCGTTTTAGCTTTGCTTGTAAGTTGTCGACAAAAGGCAGGTTCGTTGGCACCTCTTCTGACATGATGAAAAGTATGTGTTTTTCAGAACTTAATGTTTTTTCGCTGCACATCTCTGCATTTTGAATTAACTTTACCGACATTTTTAATTCCTTAACTCTTATATAAGATGTATTACAAATCTAGCAAATCTCGCTAAATGAGCGCTTGCAAACTACGGTTTAACTTGACCAAAATGGCTAAAAAAGCCACACTAACACCTAGATTAAACGAACATTCATGATTGCTCTTTTAATAGAACATTCTAATTCACGTTTAGTTGCGTTCGTATGATTTAAATTATACGCGTAGCAACCACAACACGGAGATATCTCACGCATGGCAACAAATCAACAAGCTAAGGGTTTGACTGAAACGGATCCACAGGAAACGCAGGAGTGGTTGGATGCGCTGACTGCTGTTATCGATAATGAAGGCACAGAGCGTGCCCATTTCTTACTCGAAGCGATGATAGATAAGGCCCGCCGTTCTGGTAGTAACTTACCCTATAACGCCACTACCGCATACGTGAATACTATTCCTACGCACTTGCAACAACGCTTGCCAGGCAACCCGGAAATGGAACGCCGCATTCGTGCCTTGGTCCGTTGGAATGCCATCATGACCGTGTTGCGTGCTAATGAAAAATCACCAGGTGTGGGTGGGCACATTGCCAGTTTCCAATCGGCTGCGACGCTTTACGACACGGCTTTTAACTATTTCTTCCGCGCAGCCAATGAGAATTTTGGTGGCGATTGCGTCTACTTCCAAGGTCACTCTTCACCAGGTGTTTACGCCCGTGCTTTTCTAGAAGGCCGTATTACTGAAGAGCAATTAACTAACTTCCGTCAAGAAGTCGGTGGCAACGGTTTACCCAGTTACCCGCACCCATGGTTGATGCCTGATTTCTGGCAATTCCCAACCGTGTCCATGGGCTTAGGCCCGATTACCGGTATTTATCAGGCGCGTTTCCTTAAGTATTTGCACGACCGTGGCATCGCGGATACCAGCGATCGTAAAGTTTGGGTGTTCTGTGGTGACGGTGAAATGGATGAGCCTGAATCCTTGGGTGCGATATCTTTGGCCAGTCGTGAAAAGTTAGACAATCTAATTTTCGTTATTAACTGCAACTTGCAACGCTTGGATGGCCCAGTGCGAGGCAACGGTAAAATCATTCAAGAATTGGAATCGGATTTCCGCGGTTCAGGTTGGAATGTATTGAAAGTTATTTGGGGTTCGTATTGGGACCCATTGTTGGCCATGGACAAAGACGGTTTGTTGAAAAAACGCATGGAAGAGTGCGTGGATGGCGAATACCAAAACTTTAAGGCCAAGGGCGGCGCGTACACGCGTGAGCACTTCTTTGGTAAATACCCCGAGCTAAAAGAAATGGTGGCGGCCATGAGTGACCAAGACATTTGGCGCTTAAATCGTGGTGGCCATGATCCGCACAAAGTTTACGCAGCCTACCATTCTGCCGTGAACCACAAAGGCCAACCAACGGTTATTTTAGCTAAAACCGTTAAAGGCTATGGCATGGGCGAAGCCGGCGAAGGTCAGAACATCACTCACCAGCAAAAAAGCATGGACTTGACTTCGCTGAAAGCCTTTAGAGACCGGTTTGATTTGCCTATCACCGATGAGCAAGTCGAGAGTTTGAGTTTTTACAAACCTGCCGCGGACAGTCCGGAAATGGTCTATATGGCCGAGCGTCGCGCGGCCATGGGCGGTTCTGTGCCATCTCGTCGTCGTAAAGGCAACGATTTGGTGGTGCCTGAGTTGTCTGCATTTGAAAACATGTTGGTCTCCACCGGTGAGCGTGAAATCTCCACCACCATGGCTTTTGTCCGCATCTTATCGACTTTGGTGCGGGATAAACAATTGGGTAAATACATAGTGCCTATCGTGCCCGATGAGGCGCGCACTTTTGGTATGGAGGGCATGTTCCGTCAATTGGGTATCTATGCCAGCCAAGGCCAGTTGTACGAGCCTATGGATTCCGATCAAGTGATGTTTTACAAAGAATCCAAAGACGGTCAAATTTTGGAAGAGGGCATCAACGAAGCCGGTTCATTCTCTAGCTGGATAGCCGCGGCCACCTCTTACAGTGTGTCTGGCGTGCAAATGATTCCGTTCTACATCTTTTATTCCATGTTTGGTTTCCAACGCATAGGCGATTTAGCCTGGGCTGCGGGCGATTCACGTGCGCGCGGCTTCTTGTTGGGCGCGACCGCCGGCCGCACTACGCTTAATGGCGAAGGCTTGCAGCACGAAGACGGACACAGCCATTTAATGTCTGCCACCATCCCTAATTGCTTGTCTTACGACCCAACCTTTGCTTACGAGTTGGCCGTGATTATTCAAGAAGGCATGCGTCGCATGGTACAAAATCAAGAGGACGTGTATTACTACATCACCTTGATGAATGAAAATTACACCCATCCGGATATGCCTAAAGGCGCAGAAGCCGGCATTCTAAAAGGCATTTATAACTTCAGTAAATCAAAAGCCAAAGGTGAAAAAGTCCAGTTGATGGGCAGTGGCGTGATATTGCGTGAAGTGATAGCGGCTGCTGATATGTTAGAAAAAGATTGGGGCGTGTCAGCCGACGTATGGAGCGTTACCAGCTTCAACGAATTGCGTCGTGACGGCTTGGATGCCGAGCGTTGGAATATGCTTAATCCAGAAAAACCGCAGCGCTTAAGTTACGTGGCTGAAGTCATGAAAGGCGCCCAAGGCCCGACCATCGCTTCTACCGATTACATGAAGTCCTTTGCTGAACAAATTGCCGCTTTTGTACCAGGCAAATTTGTTGCCTTGGGTACCGATGGTTACGGTCGTTCGGACAGTCGCGAAGCCTTGCGCAGCTTCTTTGAAGTGGATAGGTATTACGTTGTTGTGGCGGCACTGAAAGCCTTGGCTGACGAAGGTAAATTGCCGGCTAGCAAAGTCAGCGAGGCCATTAAAAAATACAAGTTAGACGCTAACAAGCCTAACCCAACGACAGTTTAAGGACACAACCATGGCCATACAAGACATACTCGTCCCCGATATTGGTAATTTTGAGAGCGTTGATGTCATCGACGTTTTAGTTAAAGTCGGTGATACCGTGGCAAAAGAAGACTCGCTGATTACAGTGGAGTCGGATAAAGCGTCCATGGACATTCCCTCGCCACACGCCGGCGTGGTTACAGCCGTTAAAATGAAAGTCGGTGACAAAGTCGCGCAGGGCGATTTAATCATTAGCTTGGATATAGCCGCTGACGCGGCAATCGCCGAGACGCCGGCAGTTAAAGAGCCGCCAAGCCCGGCGCCAGTGAAGTTGGAAGTAGCCATTCCAGAACCTAGCCGTCCCGCGCCCGAGCCGCCTAAAACCATAGCGCCAGCGCATCAGCCTGTGCCAGTTGGCGAGAGCATAGTCCTGGATGCCGGCACTTTGTCGCATGCCAGCCCATCGGTACGTAAATTTGCCCGTGAATTAGGCGTTAACTTGGCATTGGTAAAAGGCACGGCCGCTAAAAACCGCATTTTGCAAGAAGACGTGCAAGCCTACGTGAAAGCCGAATTGGCTAAACCGCGCACGGAAAACATGGGTGCCGGTATTGGTAGCTTAGCCACATTGGCCATGCCGGTAATTGATTTCAGTAAGTTTGGTGAGATTGAAACCAAGCCATTGTCGCGCATCAAAAAACTATCCGGTGCCAATTTGCACCGCAATTGGGTGACGGCGCCGCATGTCACGCAATTTGATGAAGCCGACATCACCGATTTGGAAGACTTCAGAAAATCCATGCAAGCCGATGCGGAAAAACGTGGCGTGAAACTCACCATGTTGGCTTTCTTGATCAAGGCTTCGGTGAATGCCCTTAAAACCTACCCAAACTTCAATGCCTCGCTTTCGCCTGACGGCGACAGCTTGATATTGAAAAACTATTTCAATATCGGTTTTGCCTGCGACACGCCGGATGGCTTGGTGGTGCCGGTGGTGAAAGATGTGCAACAAAAAGACGTGTTAGACATTGCCCGTGATTTAGCCGATTTGTCGACCAAAGCGCGTGAACGCAAATTGAAGGTTGAGGAAATGCAAGGCGGTTGCTTCACTATCTCCAGCTTAGGCGGCATAGGCGGCACCATGTTTACGCCCATTATTAATTGCCCGGAAGTGGCCATATTGGGCGTGTCACGCTCCAGTATGCAACCGGTCTACGACCCCAAGACCAAGGCATTTGAGGCGAGGTTGATGTTGCCTATGTCCTTGTCTTACGATCACCGTGTGGTGGACGGCGCCGATGGCGCACGCTTCACTAGCCACATGCGCATGATGTTGAGCGACGTGCGTCGCTTGTTGCTCTAGGCAAGGGCTTTAAAAACAGCGGTTAATTGAAGTTTTATCTGAATTTAAGATTTATCTAAGGGTAAGCATGAGCAATTTAGTGGACGTGTTGGTACCGGACATCGGTAACTTTGATAGCGTGGACGTCATCGAGGTCTTGGTAAAAGTTGGCGATGAGCTGGCTTTAGAAGATTCCTTGATTACCGTCGAATCAGACAAGGCCTCCATGGACATCCCTTCCCCAGTGGCGGGCATAGTCAAGTCCGTGACAGTGAAAGTGGGCGATAAAGTCGCTAAAGACAGTTTGCTGATGCAAGTTGAAAGCCAAGCCCAGGCGGCTAAGCACGCGCCAGCAGCGCCAGCTAAAGCAGAAGCGCCAGCTAAAGCAGAAGCGCCGGCAAAATCAGAACCTGCACCTGCACCCACTGCCGCGCCTCAAGCCGCAGCCCCGGTCAGTGCCGCGCCGCTTGCCAGCACCAATGCCGTGCCGGCCTCCGATGTGCATGCCGAAGTGGTGGTCTTGGGTTCCGGCCCTGGCGGTTATACCGCCGCATTCCGTGCCGCCGATTTAGGTAAAAAAGTAGTGTTGATTGAGCGCTACGCCACCTTGGGCGGCGTCTGCCTTAATGTAGGCTGCATCCCATCAAAAGCCTTGTTGCATACGGCCAAAGTGATTACCGAAGCCGAAGAGACGGCGCAGCATGGCGTGAGTTTTTCTTCGCCCAATATAGACCTTGAGCAATTGCGTCATTGGAAAGCCAACGACGTGGTGGGTAAGTTAACCGGTGGCTTAGCCGCCATGGCCAAGCAACGCGAGGTGACGGTGGTGCAAGGGTTGGGTAAATTTACCGGCCCCAATCAAATCGCAGTAACGGCAGCCGACGGTAAGTTGACCACGGTGAGCTTTGATTACGCCATCATAGCCGCAGGCTCGCAAGCCACTAAATTTCCTGGTGCACCGGCCGACGAACGCATCATGGATTCCACCGGCGCCTTGGCCTTGGCCGACATACCCAAACGTTTGTTGGTAATAGGCGGTGGCATCATCGGTTTGGAAATGGGCACGGTGTACGATGCCCTAGGCTCTAAAGTCAGTGTGGTGGAATTCACCGACGGCTTGGTGCAAGGTTGCGACCGTGATCTTGTGCGCCCCTTGCAAAAACGCATGGAGAAACGCTTCGAGAGCATCATGCTATCGACTAAAGTCGTGAGCATGGATGCCAAAGCCGACGGCATACACGTGAGTTTCGAAGGCGAAGCCGCACCCAAAGACGTGCAAGTTTACGACCGCGTGTTGGTCTCTATCGGCCGCAAGCCTAACGGCAAAAACATCGGCGCCGAATTAGCCGGCGTCAACATTAATGACTGGGGCTTTATCCCAGTGGACAAACAAATGCGCACCAACGTGCCGCATATTTTTGCCATAGGCGACATCGTTGGTCAGCCTATGTTGGCACACAAAGCCACGCACGAAGGCAAAGTGGCGGCGGAAGTGATTGCCGGCCACAAAGTGCAATTCCAAGCCATGACCATTCCATCCGTGGCTTACACCGACCCAGAAATTGCTTGGGCAGGCGTGACCGAGACTGAAGCCAAAGCGCAGGGGATAGATTACGAAAAAGCCTCGTTCCCATGGGCTGCCAGCGGCCGTGCGCTTTCTGTTGGCCGCACGGAAGGGACGACTAAACTTATCTTTGATAAAACCAGCCACCGCTTAATCGGTGCCGGTATCGTTGGTGTGAATGCCGGTGAATTGCTAGCTGAAACCGTGCTGGCCATAGAAATGGGTGCCGATGCGCATGATCTGGGTTTAACCATACACCCGCATCCAACCTTGTCTGAAACAGTCTGCTTCGCGGCTGAGATGAAAGAGGGTACCATTACCGACCTCTACATCAAAAAAAGATAAGCTTGTTTAATGGCCGCCACCGATTTCTTAGCCAAATTAGCCCAATTATTACCTAAAGACAGGCTCTACACCGACCCGGTGGATTGTTACGCTTACGCCTACGACAATTCCCGCATTTTCCACTCGCCATTGGCGGTGGCTTTCCCTATCCATGCCGAAGAAGTGCAAGCCGTCATTAGGCTGTGCAATGCCGAGAATGTCCCCGTGGTGCCACGCGGGCGCGGCACAGGCACCGCCGGCGGCAGCGTGCCAGAAGTCGGTGGCGTTGCGCTGTCTTTAGAACGCATGAACCGCATTCTCAGCGTCGATCCAGATAACCGTATGGCCATAGTTGAGCCTGGCGTGCTCAACCAAGAGTTGCAAGATGCCATTAAGGACGTGGGCTTCTTTTGGCCACCTGATCCGTCCAGTGCGGCCTATTGCAGCGTGGGCGGCAATTTAGCCACCTGTGCAGCCGGGCCGCATGCGGTTAAATACGGTGTGGCGCGTGACCACGTATTGGGTTTAAAAGCAGTGACCGGCAACGGCGACATCATTAAAACCGGCTGTTACACCAGTAAAGGCGTGGTTGGCTACGATTTAACCCGCTTGTTAGTCGGCTCCGAAGGCACGCTGGCCGTCATCGTTGAAGCCACGCTAAAACTAACACCCTTGCCAAAACACACGGGTGGCATTACCGCTGAATTTGCCGACACCTACAGTTGTGCCAAAGCGATCGCCGCCATCATGGCCCAGCCTTATACCCCGAGTGCCTTGGAGTTTCTAGATAACGGGGCATTAACCCTGATTCGTGGCCGCCATAAAAATCTATTGCCTGACAATGCCCGTGCTTACCTGATGATAGAAGTGGACGGGGCCGAGCAGGAAATTCATGAGGCCACGCAAGCCATACTTGCAGCTTGTCAGGTCGATGGCTTAATAGAAGCCAAGGTCGCGCAAGACACCAAAGCCTTATGGGCCGCTCGTAAAGCGCTGTCGCCCTTACTCAAAGACATCGCCCCTAAGAAAATCAATGAAGACATTGCCGTGCCGGTATCGCATTTACCGGAACTGTTAACGGGCTTAGAGAAACTGGCCGCCCAATATCAAATCGCTAACGTCAATTTTGGCCATGCCGGCAACGGCAATATCCACGTCAATCTATTGGTCAACCCTGATAACGGCGATGAGTTAAAACGCGCTTATGCTTGTTTGGATGAGGTGTTTAGTTTGGTCTTGTCCCTGCAAGGGACCTTGTCTGGTGAGCACGGTGTGGGCATTGCTAAGCGGGCTTTTGTGCCCCGTGAGATTGATGCCACCACCATGAACTTGATGAAGGCGCTGAAGCTGACTTTTGACCCGGCCAATATACTCAATCCGGGTAAGCTCTTTCCTTAGGCAAGCCGGCTTGTTATTGGCTGCGCGTCAGTTTGGCGTAGTAGATGGCGCAAATAAAAAACACCACACTCAAGCCCACTTCCGCTAGCGCCAGTTGCGCGGATAAGCCCACGTCTGACCAAGCCCTTACCGAGCCTTCCATAAAGTAAAACAAGATGAACAAGCTGGTCCATTGGTAGGTGTAACGCTTGCCATGCAATATGCCAAACAAAGGCAAGAGCAAGGGCAGGGTTTTAAGTATCAACAACGAGCCATGCGGTTTAAATGGCGCCAAGATCGTTTCCCATGCCAGGCATAAGGCTATCAGGGCGATCAAGCTAATGCTGGCCCCCAGTCTTAGCGCTCGTATCATGGGTTCTTTAAGCACTCAGTTTTAAAGCGATTTGGCCTAAACGCTTGCCCAAGGCCAGGCAAAGTTTACGTTCATCTGCGCTAATCGCCAGATCATCATTGGCGCCGGCCACATGGCTAGCGCCGTAGGGCGTGCCGCCGGTTTTGGTGGCGGATAACTCGGCTTCGGAATAAGGGATGCCGACCATCACCATGCCGTGGTGCAGCAAAGGCAGCATCATGCTGAGTAAGGTCGCTTCATTGCCGCCGTGCATGGAACCGCTGCTGGTGAAAACCGCGGCCGGCTTACCTATTAAATCGCCTTTTAACCAATTGCTAACCGTGCTGTCTAGAAAGTACTTCATTGCGGCAGCCATGTTGCCAAAGCGAGTAGGGCTGCCTAACGCGAGGCCTATGCATTCCTGCAAATCGCTTAATTCAACGTAAGGGTCGCCGCTGGCTGGAATGTCTGGCTCGGTCGCTTCGCAATTGCTCGATACCTTAGGCACACTGCGTATGCGCGCTTTGATGCCTGCTTGGCTTTCTATGCCACGGGCGATTAACTGCGCCATCTCTCTAACGGCGCCGCCTTGGGAATAGTAAAGGACTAAAACCTCGGCCATGTTAGCTGCGTTTTGCCAATGCCACCGCTTTGCCTATGTAGCTAGCAGGGGTCATGGCCAATAAGTCTTGTTTGGCCTGAGTGGGAATGGCCAAATCTTGAATGAAGGCATGCAAGGAGGCTTGGTTGATGCCACCTTTGCCGCGGGTTAATTCTTTCAGTTGCTCGTATGGGTTGGCGATGCCGTAGCGGCGCATCACGGTTTGTATTGGTTCGGCTAACACTTCCCAACTGGCATCCAAATCTTGCGCCAATTTTTCTGGGTTAATTTCCAATTTGTTCAGCCCGCGCAAGCAGGCATCGTAAGCCAATAGCGTGTAGCCAAAAGCCACGCCCATATTGCGTAATACCGTGGAATCGGTCAAATCGCGTTGCCAGCGTGAGATGGGTAGCTTTTCTGCCATGTGGCGCAGCAGGGCATTCGCCAGGCCTAAATTGCCTTCGGAGTTTTCAAAGTCAATTGGGTTGACTTTGTGTGGCATGGTGGACGAACCGATTTCACCGGCTTTTACCTTTTGTTTGAAGTAGCCCACGGAGATGTAACCCCAAATGTCGCGGTTAAGGTCGATCAATATGGTGTTAATGCGGGCAAAGCTGTCGTACAACTCGGCCATGTAATCGTGCGGCTCAATTTGTATGGTCATGGGGTTATAAGTTAAGCCCAATGAACGCACAAAGCGCTCGGCAAATTGCTCCCAATCAAAGTCTGGGTAGGCAGCCAAATGGGCATTGAAGTTACCCACGGCGCCGTTGATTTTACCGAGTATCTCGTTGTTTTTTAATTGTTTTTCTTGGCGTTGCAAACGATACAGCACGTTGGCTAACTCTTTACCCATGGTGCTTGGCGACGCAGTTTGGCCGTGCGTGCGTGACAACATGGGCTGGTCAGCCAGTTGCGTGGCAAGTTCCTTCAAGCGTGCCATTAAGTTGGCAAGGAAGGGCAACATCACTTCATCGCGTGCGGTTTTTAACATCAGGCCGTGTGATAGGTTGTTGATGTCTTCTGAGGTGCAAGCGAAGTGGATGAATTCGCTGGCTCTATTGATTTCCGGGTTGGCCTCAAATTTGTCTTTTAGCCAATATTCCAATGCTTTTACATCGTGATTGGTGCGGGCTTCAATGGCTTTAACTTGGGCCGCATCGCTTTCGCTGAAGTTCGCAATGGCGGCATCCAATTCCTTGATGGTAGCCGGGCTGAACGCAGGAATTTCAGTCAATTCGCTGGCTGCTGCTAGGGCTTTAAGCCATTCCACTTCCACCCATGCGCGGTGTTTAATCAGCGCGTATTCGCTAAAATATGGGCGCAGTGCGTCTAATTTTGTTTGATAGCGGCCATCCAACGGGGATAGCGCATTGAGCGTGGTCAGAGACATGGTAAAGCCTTATAAAGCAGCGTAAATAAAGCGTTATTTTACCTTAAAAATCACCGCAAAATCGCTTGGGCTAAGATGCGTAGTAATTCACCGTGTGTCAGTCTGCTTTTCAGTAAATCAATCTATATACTTTGCGGCAGATAAGGGTCGAAAGCTGCCAATATCCAATGTCGGCAATAGGCAATAAAAAAGGCCTGCAAATAGCAGGCCTTGTTACTTACTTTGGTTTACTAGCCAGCCAGCATATCAACA
Source organism: Methylophilaceae bacterium (assembly GCA_965601545.1). Classification (GTDB taxonomy): domain Bacteria; phylum Pseudomonadota; class Gammaproteobacteria; order Burkholderiales; family Methylophilaceae; genus Methylotenera. Next base: position 548,796 of record OZ271845.1, read on the forward strand.
AACTGGTTGACTGGGGTAGTTTCTAGTTTCGCTTGATCCAAGCACAAGGCCAAGATGTCGGCTTGTTTTTTGGCATCGAAGCGACGGGCTAAATTCACTTTGAATTTTTTCACCAATTCAGGGATGCCTTGGCCGCGACGACGACGGTGGCCGATTGGGTATTCCACGGCGATGTTTTCTGAGCTGCTGCCGTCTTTGAAAAACACTTGTATGGCGTTGGCGATAGAGCGTTTTTCTGGGTCATGGTAATCGGTGGTGTATTGGGCTTTTTCCACGCAAGTCATTTTGGCGCGTATGGCGTCTATTCTTGGGTCGCTTGCTGCCGCATCTTCATAATCTTGGGCGGTTAGGTTGCCTTTTAATAAGCCTATGGTGGCCATGTATTGGATGCAGTGGTCACGGTCAGCTGGGTTATCCAATGGGCCGGTTTTATCAATAATGCGGATAGCGGATTCGTGCGTGGTGATGACGATTTTATCGATTTGCGTAATTTGCTCCATGGTTTGCACTTTGCTGCCTACTTGGGCGTGCAATTGTATGGCGCATTCCACCGCTGTTTGTGCGTGGAACTCGGCCGGGAAGGAAATTTTGAACAGCACCTGTTCCATCACGTAAGAGCCATAGCTGCGTTGGAATTTAAAGGCATTGCCTTTGAACAACACGTCGTAAAAGCCCCAGGTTTTGGCCGTTAAGGCGGATGGGTAACCCATCTCGCCTTGCAGCGTCATCCAAGCCAAGCGCACGGCACGGCTAGTGGCATCGCCTGCAGCCCAAGATTTGCGTGAGCCGGTATTGGGTGAATGGCGATAGGTGCGCAAGCTTTGGCCGTCCACAAAGGCGTTGGATACGGCGTTAATGATGTCCTCTTTGTTGCCGCCTAGCAATTTGGTAACGACCGCGGTTGAGGCGATTTTAACCAAGATGACGTGGTCTAGGCCGACGCGGTTAAAGCTGTTTTCTAATGCCAACACGCCTTGAATTTCATGCGCTTTAATCATGGCTGTCAGCACGTCTTTGATGGTAAGTGGCGCCTTCCCTTCAGCCACATTTTTACGCGATAAATAATCCGCGCTGGCTAAAATGCCGCCTAGGTTGTCCGATGGGTGACCCCATTCTGCTGCTAACCAAGTGTCGTTAAAATCCAACCAACGTATCATGGCGCCTATGTTGAAAGCGGCTAAAATTGGATCCAATTGAAAGCTGGTGCCTGGCACTTTGGCGCCATTTGGTACCACGGTGCCGGCAATCACTGGGCCTAATAATTTGGTGCAAGCTGGGTACTCCAAAGCTTCAAAGCCGCAACCCAATGTGTCCATTAAGCAGTTGCGAGCGGTGTCGTAGGCTTCGGTGGAGTCGATTTTATAATCGGCCACGTAATTGGCGATGTCGACAATGACTTGGTCGGGAGCGGGGCGTACGTTCGAAATATGAGCTGACATAATTGTTAACCTTAAATAATAATAATTTTGTTGTTGATTGTGTCTGGGGCTACGTTTACTTAGCGCTTGGCCAGTGGCACGTAATCCCGGTTCTCCGGCCCGACGTATTCGGCATTGGGGCGGATGATTTTGTTGTCTATGCGCTGTTCAATCACATGCGCTACCCAGCCGCTGGTGCGCGAGATGACGAATATGGGCGTGAACATGCCGGTGGGGATGCCCATCATGTGGTAGCTGGATGCGCTGTACCAATCTAAGTTGGGAAACATTTTTTTCTCACGCCACATCACGCTTTCTATGCGGTCAGAAATATCAAACAGCGTCATGTCGCCGGCGTCGGCGCACAGTTTGCGGCTAACGGCTTTGATGGATTCATTGCGTGGGTCGGCGATGGTGTAAACCGGATGACCAAAGCCTATGATGATCTCCTTACGAGCCATGCGCGCCAAGATGTCGGCCTCGGCTTCGTCCGGCGTTTTGTAACGTTCGATGATCTCCATCGCCGCTTCATTAGCGCCGCCGTGTTTAGCGCCACGCAGGGCGCCGATGGCACCGGTGATGCAGGAATACATATCGGACAAGGTGCCGGCAATCACGCGACCGGTGAAGGTCGAAGCGTTGAATTCGTGCTCGGCGTACAACACCAATGAGGTGTTCATGGCATCGATGTGCAATTGGCTAGGCGCTTTGCCGTGCAAGACATGCAAGAAATGCGCGGCGATGCTGTCGTCGTTGGTGTTTACGTCCACGCGTTTGCCGTTATGGCTAAAGTGGTACCAATACAGCAGAATCGAACCAAAGCAGGCGATTAAGCGGTCACCCAAATCTTGGGCGGCAACGGTGTTGTGGTCGGCCACTTCTGGTTCCAAGGTGCCCAGCATGGCGCAACCGGTGCGCATCACGTCCATAGGGTGGGTGTCTTTAGGGATTTGCTCGAGCACGGATTTAAGCGCGGCGGGCAATTCGCGTAATTTTTTTAGTTTGGCATGGTAAGCCGCCAATTGGCTTTTGTTAGGCAGTTCGCCGTGTATCAATAAATAAGCCACTTCTTCAAAGCTGGCGTGCTTGGCTAACTCTATGATGTCGTAGCCGCGGTAGTGCAAATCGTTGCCGGTGTGGCCAACTGTGCAAATTGCTGTGCTGCCAGCGGTCACGCCGGCTAAGGCCACGCCTTTTTTCTTTTTAGGCGCTTCTGTTGCTGGGGTTTGAGCCGTGGTTTGCATGACTACTTTTCTCCTTTAAAAAGGGCATCCAATTTTTGTTCAAAGGCGTGGTAACCCAAATGCTCATAAAGGTCGGCGCGCGTTTGCATTAGATCAACAACGTTCTTTTGTGTGCCGTCGCGGCGCGTCGCTTGGTAAACGCATAGGGCGGCTTGGTTCATGGCGCGGAAGGCCGATAAGGGGTAGAGCACCATGCTCACGTCGGCGCCGCGTAATTCGTCTACGGTGAATAAAGGCGTGCTGCCAAATTCGGTGATGTTGGCCAATACCGGCACTTTCACCGCGGCGGCAAATTGTTTATACATGGCCAATTCGGTGATGGCTTCTGGGAAGATCATGTCGGCGCCGGCTTCTGCGCAGGCACAAGCCCGATCAATGGCCGATTGCAAGCCTTCCACTGCCAGGGCGTCGGTTCTGGCCATCACGACAAAATCGTCGTAGGGTTTAGCATCAACCGCGGCTTTAACTCTATCCACCATTTCTTCTAGGCTAACAATGGCTTTGTTCGGGCGGTGACCGCAGCGTTTGGCGCTGACTTGGTCTTCAATGTGCACCGCTGCGGCGCCAGCCTTGGCGATGCTTTTGACGCTGCGTGCGATGTTAAATGCACCGCCCCAGCCGGTATCGATGTCCACCAACAAAGGCGTGTCTACCGCATCGGTGATGCGGCGTACGTCTATTAATACGTCTTCTAACGTGGAGATGCCCAAATCAGGTAAACCTAGCGAGCCGGCCGCCACGCCGCCGCCAGACAAATACAAAGCCTTGAAGCCACTTTGGGTGGCCAGCATGGCGTGGTAGGCATTGATGGCACCTATGATTTGTAAGGGTTTTTCGGCTTTAAGGGCGGCACGAAAGCGTGCGCCTGCGGTTGCGGCTTGTGTCATGGTGTTTACCTAGAGGTCTAAGGTTAAATAAAATTAACTGAAAAATGCGGCTTGGGCTTCAGCCGGTATCGCCACTTTGGTGAGCTTGGCTTTTTGTAGGATTTCCCAGAAATAGCGGTAAGTGGCTCTGTCGTGCAATTCGCCATCGTATTGAATAGGGCCCCAATCGGCTTTTTGTGCGGCCAATAAAATGTTGGCGCCATCTTGCACTTCATCAAAATTCGGTTTCATGGCGCTGACGATGGCTTCAATTTGCGTGGGGTAAATGCTCCACATGCGTAAAAAGCCGAACTCATTGCGGGCGCGTGAGGCGTCGCTATGGGTGGTTTCCACGTTTTTCAAATCCAAGGTGACGTTGTGCGCGGGCACCACGCCGTTGGCCAATGCGGCAGCGACCAATTCGGCTTTGGCACGGGCTAATAAGCGGTGATCAAATTGACCTGGGCTGCGCATGGCGGAGGCCGGAATAGCGCCGTGGTGGCCACTGACGAAATCCATTAAGCCAAAGTCCAGTACTTGTAGCCAAGGCAGGGTGGCGATGTCGTGCACGGCTTTTAAGGCGCCGTGTGTTTCCACCAAGATATGCACCGGAATCTCCCGGGTGATGCCATTAAAGGTCGCTACTTTTTGAATGTAAGCGATCATTTCTTTGGCTTGCGCGTGGCTGGTGCATTTAGGGATGGTGATGTAGCTCAACACTTGCCCTGCGCCGGCCACCAAGATATCGATATCTTGTTTCCAAGCGGGGTGGGTGTAATCGTGTATGCGTGCGCCGGCCATTTTATGTTTGTTATCGACGCTGGTTAAGACGCGCACTATCATGGCCGCGTGGTCGCGTTCTTGGCCGGCTTGCGCGCCGTCTTCGCAATCGCAGGTAATGTCAAACACCGGGCCTATGCTGTCTTGCATGGCCAAGGCCTTTAGGATTAATTTCTCACTGCCGGCAAAATGCTCGCAAGACGGGATGATGGGAAAGGATTTTTCCCCGCTAAATAATGCGTCATTTGGGTGAACTAGGTTGGTCGTAGACATGGTTTTAATCCTAAGGCAAAGTTAAGCTTGTTTACGTGGCATCAGCACGGTGTAATCGAGGTCTAATACCACGTTAGGGTGGTAAGTGGTTTTTTCACCCTGGGTCACGTGGCGGCTGCTCAAGGTATGCGCTGGCGTGTTTTTCACTCCCACCATACGCAACCTAAGTGCTGCTACGTCCTCTCGGTTAGGCAAGGTTTCTTTGGCCAACACCTCGGTCCAAGTGTAGATGGTGTCATCACCAAAGCTTGGGTTGCAGTGGGTACCGGCATTGATGGCGAGGATGGATAAGGCATTTTCCAAGCCGTCATGCGATAGGGCGCGGCAAACGGAAATGATGTGGCCGCCGTACATGAGGCGTCGGCCAAAAGCAGTGGGTTTCATCATCAGCTCATCAAAATGCAAGCGGGCGTTGTTTTGATACAGTTTCGTGGCCAAGGTGTGGTCGGTATCGCTGATGGTCATGCCGGCTGGGTGATTGATGCGTTCACCCACTTGGTAGTCATCCCAGAGGAACGTGCCGCCGGTCTGGGCGGTGTTGAATTTTCTGGCATCCAAAAAGGCAGGCACAGCCAAATCCGCACTGGCGACTGCGTCGGCTAAGTTAGGGATAACGGTAGCAGGGGCGGGGGCGTTGTGGTCTTTTTTGTGCACCATCACCCAGCGCACCCATGAAAATACCGGTTGCTGCAATTGGTTGGTCGACACCGAGCGCACATACACCACGCCGGATTGGCCATTCGAGTTTTGTTTTAAGCCTATGACGGTGGAGCTGGTGCTCAGCGTGTCGCCGGCATACACCGGTTGTAAAAAGCGCACCTCGGCATAGCCTAAGTTGGCTACTGCATTGACCGATATGTCCGGCACGGTTTTACCAAAGGCAATGTGAAAGGCCAATAAATCGTCCACCGGCCGTGCTTTGTAGCCTAAGGATTGCGCCAGCGTGTCCGCTGAATGCAAGGCTTGGCGAGCGCCGGTCAGTGCCATGTACAAGGCCACTTCGCCTTCGCCTATGGTGCGTGGCGTGGCGTGCGTGATCACTTGATTGAGTTTGAAATCCTCAAAAAAGTTACCCGTAGGGATTTTGTTGCTATGCGTTGTATTAGTCATGGCTTTCTTCCAAGGTGCTGATCATTTCACTTAATTTAAGTAAGCGTTCGGCGGCGCGCACATGGTGGCGTTCGACTAATTTGTCGTTGACCACGACCGTGCCTTTGCCCATTTCATTGGCTGCTTTTAAGGCGGCGATGATTTCTCTGGCGTTTTTCACTTCGCTGGCTTGCGGGGTGTAAGCATCGTTGCTGTAGGCCAATTGCGCTGGGTGCACTAAGGACTTGCCATCAAAGCCCATGTCGCGACCTAAACGGCAAGCGTATTCAAAGGAATGCATGTTTTTAAAATCGCTGGTGATGCCGTCCACTACCGCATGACCGTATGCGCGGGCCGCTAATATCACCAAGGATAAAGAGGTGAGGATGGCGGAGCGCTCATGCGTCACGCGTGCGTGCAATTGCGATATCAAGTCTGAGGTAGCCATCACCATGCAGACGATACGATCCGATGCGCTGGCAATTTCTTTTGCGTTCAGCACGGCAATTGGGCTCTCTATCATGACCATGATAGGCAAGTGGCTGCCACCGGCGGCATCCAATAAGGATAGGGCCGTCAGCACGTCTTCTTTACTTTCTATATTGGGAAACAACACCGCGTCGACTTTGGTTTTGGCCACGGCTTTGATGTCGTCTGGCCCCCATTGTGAGATTAAGTCGTTGACGCGCACCACCACTTCTCGTGAGCCGTAGCCGCCTTCATTGACGAAGCGCACGACGTTGTCGCGCGATTCTTCTTTGCACTCAACTAACACAGGATCACCAAGATCAAGTATCACGGAGTCGGCGTGTAGGGTTCTAGCGCGCTCTAAGTAATGCGTATTGCAGCCAGGCACATAAAGCATGGAGCGGCGTGGGCGAAAATATTGTGTCATTCGATTACCTTTATCTAGCCTATGAGCAAGGGTATTTTTTAAGCTGAAACGATTATATAGAGAGTACTTAAAAAATGTCAATCTATATCTTATGTCTTATATAAGATATAAAATGCTAGACTATTAAAAAATAGCATGATATAAATAAGCCATTGCCAATTCGCGCTAAATGAATAGCCAAATTTTCAGGTCATTCAATTTTGATGAGATCGATAATCATGATAGACAAACATTACAATTCGCCAAGCTACAAGCCGCTTTACGACCAGATTAAAGTCTTGTTAACGCAAAGTTTAATTGGTGGGGAATGGCGTCCTGGGGACATGATTCCCAGTGAGATTGATTTAGCCGGCCGCTATAAAGTCAGTCAAGGCACGGTCAGAAAAGCCATCGATGCTTTAGCCACTGAAAATATTTTAATTCGCCGTCAGGGTAAAGGGACCTTTGTCGCCACCCACAGTGCGGACAACATGAAGCTGCGATTTTTACGCTTAACCTCCATAGATGGCCAAAAAGAATTATTAAAAAACGAATTTATATCCTGCGTTAAAGGCAAAGCCGATGTGCGAATGGGGCAGGTGCTGGATTTAAAAGCCGGCGCTTCCACCATAGAGATTAAACGTTTATTAACGTTTTCTGGTCGCCCTTTAATTTTTGATCACATCATCGTGCCGGCTGCACCGTTTAAAGGTTTGAACGGCAACCGCGTGGAAGAAAATAACGGTTCCATGTATAGCATGTACGAGTCCGAATACGGTGTGCGCATGGTGCGTGCTGAAGAGCGCTTAAAAGCCGTAGGGGCTAAAGGCGAAGTGGCGGCTGCCTTAGGCTTAAAAGAGAACGAACCTATTTTAAGCATAGAGCGTGTGTCCTTTACTTACGGGGACAAACCCATGGAGTGGCGTTTGGGTATGTGCGTGACGGACAACCACCATTATATGAATGAATTGGAATAAGGCTTTAATCGCTGCTAGGTCAAGCTTGGCTAGTCGATCAATATTTAATAGTAAGTGCAAAATTAACTAAAGGTAGAAACAATGGATGATTTAAAAAAACGTGCGCTGGATTACCACGAGTTTCCTAAACCGGGAAAATTGTCCGTTGAATCATCCAAGCCGTGCGCCAGCCAAGACGATTTGTCTTTAGCCTACACCCCAGGCGTGGCAGTGCCGGTGCGTGAAATAAACCGTGACCCTGCTAACGCCTACCGTTACACCAATAAAGGCAACTTGGTGGCGGTGATTACCGATGGCACGGCCGTATTAGGCTTGGGTAACATGGGCCCACTGGCGAGCAAGCCAGTGATGGAAGGCAAAGCCGTGTTGTTTAAACACTTTGCCGGCATAGACGTGTTTGATATAGAGGTTAACGCGCCCAGCGTGGAAGCCTTCATCGAAACCGTGGTGAATATTGCGCCTACTTTTGGCGGCATTAATTTAGAAGACATCGCCGCACCGCATTGCTTTCGTATTGAAAAAGAATTGCGTGCGCGCTTGGATATTCCGGTTTTTCACGACGACCAACATGGCACGGCGGTGATAGTGGCCGCGGCCCTATCCAATGCCTTGGAGTTGCAAGGCAAAACATTAAGCGGCGCTAAAATTGTATTTTTAGGCGCCGGTGCAGCGGGCTGTTCTTGCGCGCGCTTGCTTAAATTAATGGGTGCGACCAACATCACCATGGTGGATAAGTCTGGCGTGCTGGATACGGCGCGACCTGATTTGCACGATAACAACCGTCATTTAGCCGTGGCACCCAGCGCGGCTAAGACCTTAGCCGATGTGATGCCGGGCGCCGATGTGTTTATTGGCGTGTCTGCGGCCAATGCTTTGTCTGCTGATCTGCTAAAACTCATGGCGGCCAAGCCAGTGGTGTTTGCTTTGGCCAATCCCGATCCGGAAATACTGCCTAGCATCGCCCATGCCGTGCGCGATGACATTTTGATGGCGACCGGTCGTTCGGACTTCCCGAATCAAGTGAACAATGCCTTGTGCTTCCCGTATTTGTTCCGCGGCGCTTTGGATGCTAAAGCCAAGCAAATTACCGATGAAATGCAAATAGCCGCGGCCCATGCCTTGGCTGCCTTGGCGCGTGAACCGGTGCCGGCAGATGTCTTGCAAGCCTACAACTTAACGAGTTTGAGCTTCGGTAAGGATTACATTATTCCTAAACCGTTTGATAAACGTTTATTAGCACGCGTGTCCGGTGCAGTGGCGGATGCCGCTAGAGCGCAACAGGCTAAATAGTAAAGACCATGAACCAAAAACCAGCTAAAAAAAATCGGCCTAAAAACCTGAATTTGTTCACCATACGTTTACCCATCAACGCCTTGGTGTCTATCTTGCATAGGGCCACCGGTTGCGCCTTGTTTATGATATTGCCGGTCATTTTATTGCTGTTGCAATGGTCTTTGCGCTCGGCCGAGGATTTGCAGTTGGTCTTGGCTTTTCTGCATTCGCCTTTTATCAAGCTGGTATTGATGGGCTTGGCATGGGCATTTTTTCACCATTTCTTTGCCGGCATCCGTCATTTGGCGATGGACGTGCATTGGATGACTACGCTCATGAAAGCCCGTTACACCAGCAAGGTGGTGATGGTGCTGGGCTTGCTTGCCACGCTAGTGGTAAGCATTACATTGTGGCTATAAATTATGTGGATTGAACTCTTAACCAAACGTTACCCCGGCATGCGCGCATGGCTATCGCAGCGCCTAACCGGCTTGGCCATGGCCCTCTACAGCGTGCTGGCAGTGGGGCGATTTTTCTATCTGGCCCCTAGCGACTACGCAGCATGGGTCGATTTTTTTCAGCCACTTTGGTGGCGTGTGCTGACCATGTTGTTCTGGTTGGCCTTAACGCTACACGCTTGGCTGGGCATACGCGATGTGTTCAAGGATTACGTGCCGAATGCCACCTTGCGCAGCGTCTTGTTGAAGGGCTTGGTGATCTTGCTATGGCTGTATTTGGCTTGGGCAGCTTACCTACTGTTTGCTTAATTTGGTTGCTTAATTTAATTTTTATTTAAGGTTTATGGCTTATGGCAGTTGCAACGCAAGTATTTGATGCATTGGTGGTAGGCGGCGGTGGCGCCGGTTTACGTGCCTCATTGCAGTTAGCGCAATCCGGTTTAAAAGTAGCGGTGTTGTCCAAGGTGTTTCCTACCCGTTCGCATACAGTGGCGGCGCAAGGTGGCATTGCCGCTGCGCTAGGCAACGTGGCTGATGATAAATGGTTGTGGCATATGTACGACACCATCAAGGGTTCGGATTACTTGGGCGACCAAGATGCCATCGAGTTTATGTGTAAAAACGCCGCCGCGGCCATATACGAATTGGAGCATTTTGGTATGCCGTTTGACCGCTTGGAAAACGGCAAAATATTCCAACGGCCGTTTGGCGGCATGACGCAAAATTTTGGTGAAAGCGCGATTTCTCGCACCTGTGCGGTAGCCGACAGAACCGGTCATGCTATGTTGCACACTTTGTACCAACGCAACATCCAATCCAACACCCAGTTTTTTGTCGAGTGGTTGGCCTTGGATTTATTGCGCGATAAAGACGGCGACGTGCTCGGCGTCTTGGCCTTAGAAATAGAAACCGGCGAAGTGCATTGCATACGCGCCAAGGCCACCTTGTTGGCCACCGGCGGCGCCGGTCGTATTTTCAAGGCCAGCACCAATGCTTTTATCAACACCGGTGATGGCTTGGGCATGGCGGCGCGCGCTGGCATTCCTTTGCAAGACATGGAGTTTTGGCAATTCCACCCAACCGGCGTGCTTAATGCTGGCGTGTTGATTACCGAGGGCGTACGTGGCGAAGGCGGCTATTTATTGAACAGCGAAGGCGAGCGTTTCATGGAGCGCTATGCACCGCATGCCAAAGACTTGGCCAGCCGTGACGTGGTGTCGCGTGCCATAGCTACCGAAATTAAAGCCGGCCGCGGCGTGGGTAAAAACAAAGACGCGGTTTATTTAAAACTAGACCATTTGGGAGAGGCTTTAATTAACGATAAATTGCCTGGCATACGCGAGATCGCGAAAACCTTTGCTAACGTCGATCCGGTGAAAGACCCCATACCCATCGTACCGACCGTGCATTACATGATGGGTGGCATCCCTACCAATTTACAAGGCCAAGTGATAGTCCCAGACGCCAGTGGCACTCAAACGGTGGTCAATGGCTTGTACGCAGTAGGCGAGTGCGCTTGCGTATCGGTTCATGGCGCCAACCGTTTGGGTTCTAACTCGCTATTGGATTTAGTGGTGTTCGGACGTGCCGCCGGCGACAAGATGGTGGAAGAAGTGAAAAAAGACAACAGCCATAAAGCCTTGGCCGCCGATGCCTTTGATAAGACCTTGGCTAGACTGAATCGCTTGGACACACAAACCCAAGGCGAATCGGTTAAAGACGTGGGTGCCGCGCTACGCGAGACCATGCAAACCCATTGCGGCGTATTCCGTTTCCCCGATTTGTTGCAATCCGGTGTGGCAGAGATAGACAAAGTCGCCGAGCGCGCTAAAAACACCGTGATCACAGACAAGAGTCAGGTGTTCAATACCGCTAGGGTGGATGCCTTGGAGTTGGATAATTTAGTGGAAGTGGCCTTGGCCACCATGCACGCGGCGGAAGCCAGAACCGAAAGCCGTGGCGCGCATGCGCGTGAAGACTTTATGCAGCGCGACGATGAGAAGTGGTTGACGCATTCCTTGTACTACCGTGAGGGCCACCGTTTAAGCTACAAACCGGTGCGCTTGAAACCGCAAACCGTGGACAGCTTTGAGCCTAAAGCGCGCGTTTATTAATAGCGGCATGACATCAAGTTAAGCTTACAGAGACGATAAAAAATGAAATTTTCAATTTACCGATTTAACCCAGACGTGGATAAAAAACCCTATATGCAAGACTACGACGTGGTCTTGGAAGACAGCGATCAAATGTTGCTGGATGCCTTGATGCGCATTAAAGATTTAGACGACAGTTTGAGCCTGCGCAAATCTTGCCGTGAAGGCGTGTGCGGTTCCGACAGCATGAACATTAACGGTAAAAATGGCCTAGCCTGCATCACCAAATTGTCAGACCTAGAAGAGCCGGTAGTGTTAAGGCCTATGCCTGGTTTGCCGGTGATACGCGACCTGGTGGTCGACATGACGCAGTTCTTTGAAAACTACAATTCCGTTAAGCCGTATTTGGTGAACAACGATGCTCCGCCTGCCACCGAGCGCCTGCAATCGCCAGCCGATAGAGCCAAGCTGGATGGCCTCTACGAATGCATATTGTGCGGCGCGTGCACCACATCTTGCCCATCATTCTGGTGGAACCCGGATAAATTTGTCGGCCCAGCTGGCTTGATGCAAGCTTACCGTTTTATGGTGGATAGCCGTGATCAAGCCTTGGATGAGCGTTTGGATAATCTGGAGGAGCCAGACCGTTTATACCGTTGCCACAACATCATGAATTGCGTGGAAGTGTGCCCTAAAAAATTGAACCCTAATGCAGCCATCGCCAACATTAAAGATTTGAAATTTGAGCAAGCGCGCGAGCATAAAAACAAAGCGAAGAAGCAGATAGAAATTAAAGCGGTATAAGCCGCGCCATAACAGAAGATAAGCATATGACGAATAGCCCAAACATGACAGACGAAGAAGTGCGCCGCTTAAGCTGGCGTTGCCGTCGTGGGCTATTGGAATTGGACATCGTCTTGCAGCGTTTCGCCGCCCATTATCTAGCCGGCTTGACGCAAGCTGAATTGGTGGCCTTGGACAGCTTGTTGGATTTGCCCGATAACGAATTTTTAGACGTGGTGACCCTAAGGCTGCCAGCTGCCAAGGTCCCAGCCTTGCAAGCAAAAAACTCGAACGACCAAGCGCTGCAAAGCGTGCTGGCTAAATTAAGTGCGCGTGACCAAAACGAAGGCTAATTTAGCCATCATTACATTAGTGAAAGAGCGATTATGACCCACTCAAGCAAAATCAAATGCTATAGCAACAGTGCCATGTTAGGCGAAAGCTGGCCCGGCATTCAGTTGTATTACCCGCCGGTTAAATACTCGCCGGCACTGGGCATATACGAAGATTTGACGCAAGCTGCGGCCCGCATGCGCAAGCACGCGCACAACACGCAAGCGCACACCTTGATTTTTGACTTGGAAGACGGTTGCCGCCAAAAAGAAATGAGCCGCGATTTATTGCGTCAAGAGTTGCCCTTGCTGCGTAAGGTTAACCAAAAGGTGACCATCGCCATCCGGGCTAACTCCTTCCGTACCGATGAATACGAGCAGGACATGCTGTTGGTCAAGGATATGTCGGAATACATAGACGTGGTCATGTTGGCCAAAGCCGGCGAGGCTTACGGCGCGGCTGAAGTGCGCGATTTGTCTAATTTCTTAATAGAGATTAACCCTAACATCACCATACAGCCAATTATTGAGCACCCAAAATCGCTCAAAATTGCCCCAGAATTGTTGCAATACAACACGGTTAAGCACGTGGTATTTGGTATTCATGACTTTTCTAAAGCCATGGGCATACACATCACCCCGGAAAACTGGATAGAAGAGTTGCAGTTCTACATGAACCACCTGATGTTTGACGCACGTATTGCCGGTAAGGGCGTGATAGGGGGCGTGGAAACCTTGATTGGCAGCAACATCATGCCGGAAAAATTTCTGGAACCGCATGACGTGCGCCGTTGGTTGGATTTGCACGGCGATAACGAGTCACGCATCGTCTACAAGCACGCATGCCAAGAAGCGGCCATGGGCTTAACCGGCAAGCAAGTGATCCACCCCGGCCACATTCATTTATGCAAAACCGCTTACACGCCATCGCCTACCGAAGTGAACCAAAAAGTGCGCATCCTCAAAGCGGCCATCGAAGCCGATGCCTTACACGGTGGGGCGATTAAATTTGAGGGGGAGATGTTGGATCCACCCATGTTTGGTAAAGCCTTGCAAACCTTGTTGCGCGCGCATGCCTTACAAGCAATCACTCCGGAAGACAAAAACTTTGCCTTACACGTGCTGGAATTATTGCCGGCCCAAGTGATACGCCAAAACTGGCCATACGGCGCCATATTGTAGGTAGACGCAGCAGCCTGATTCGGCTGCTTGCACAAAAAACGCTAAAACGGATAGAGGATAGACCATGCAAAAATTTGAAGAATTTCCAGTCTGGCAGTGGGCGGTGCCTAAGCAATTTAATATTGGCGCGGCTTGCACCGATAAGCATTTGCACACGCCGATCGCGCAGACGGTGGCCATGATAGTGGAAGACGACGCGCTGGGCACCTCGCAAATAACTTTTGCCGAATTGGCTAGCCGCACCGATCAGTTTGCCCAGTTGTTGCGTAACAGTGGCGTGGCACCAGGCGACCGAGTGCTGATCCGTTTGCCTAACAGCCTGGATTACCCGATTGCCTTTTTGGGTACCATGAAGCGCGGCGCTATTTCCGTGCCTACTTCCACCTTGCTGACCGCCGAAGAAGTGGCCTACTTGGCTAAAGATTCGACTGCCACGGTATTGGTGACAGACAAGGCAGCGTGGCCGGCTTTGCAAGACCATTTATCCAATTTGCCTAATTTAAAGCATGTGTTTCTATCCGGTGTCGGTGAGATTCAGCCGCATGCTAGCTTGCAGGTCAGCGATTTAAGCCAACAATTGGCCGCCATCAGCCATTGCGAAGGCAACCATGCCACGGCTGCCGATGACCCTGCCTACTTGGTTTACACCTCGGGCACCACCGGTTACCCCAAAGGCGTGTTGCACGCCCACCGTGCCTTGATTGGCCGTGAGCCAGCTGCTAAGTATTGGTTTAATTTTGCCGAAGACCAACAAGATCGCATCATGCACTCGGGTAAATTTAACTGGACCTATGTATTGGGGACCGGCTTGATGGACCCCTTGTATTTGGGTAAAACCGTGATTGTGCACGAAGGCAAAAACGATGCCGATTTATGGACGCGATTGATTGCTAAACACGCCGCCACTATTTTTGTTGGGGTGCCCACCATATACCGTCAAATCATTCAAAAATCGACGGCTGCTCAGGCCGATGTGCCTAGTTTGCGTCACTGCATGAGTGCCGGTGAGCATTTGTCAGACGAAGTGTTGCAGCAATGGCGTGGCCGTTTCGGACGCGATATTTTTGAAGCCGTCGGCATGAGTGAGTTCTCCTATTACTTAAGTCAAAGTGTGTTTAGACCGATACGCCCTGGTTCTGCCGGCTTCCCGCAACCCGGCCATGCCATACAATTGCTTAACCCCGACACCTTAGAAGCCGTGCCGTCAGGGGAAGAGGGCATGATATGCGTACCCGATAGCGACCCCGGTTTGTTCTTGCGTTACTGGAATCTGGATGAAGAAACGGCCAAGTACAAGCACGATGGCTGGTTCTTTACTGGCGATTACGCGCGTTACGATGCCGACGGTTACATCTGGTTCTTGGGCCGTAAAGACGACATCATTAAGAGTTTTGGCTACCGCGTGTCGCCTTATGAAATCGAACGCGTGTATAAATCGCACCCAGCGGTGGCGGATTGCGCAGCAGTGGGCGAAGAATTGGAAAAAGACAAATTATTGGTGGTCACTTACGTGATATTGCAGCCCGATGCCACTGTCACGGCCGATGAGTTATTGGCCTTTGGTAAGCAGCATTTGGCGGCCTACAAAACCCCAAAAACCGTGTATTTGACCAAGGATTTCCCCCGTACTAAAAATGGTAAAATCTTACGCAAGGACATCAACAACCAAATTGCCTACGCTAAATCGGCTAGGTAAGTTAACGCAACGCTAAAGCCAATATGACCACCATCAAACAAAACGATTTTATAGACAGCGTAGCCGATGCCCTGCAGTACATCTCCTATTACCATCCGCTGGATTACATCCAAGCCTTGGGCCGTGCTTATGAAGCCGAGCAGTCACTGCCAGCCAAGGACGCGATTGCACAAATCTTAAGCAATTCGCGCCTGTGTGCCGAGGGCAAAAGGCCGCTATGCCAAGACACCGGCATCGTCGTGGCTTTTGTGCAAATCGGCATGCAAGTAAAGTGGGACACTCAGTTAACGGTAGAGCAAATGGTCAACGAGGGCGTGCGTCGCGCCTACACCTTGCCTGAGAATAAGCTCAGGGCCTCTATTGTCAGTGACCCAGCGGGTAAGCGTGGCAACACCAAAGACAACACCCCGGCCGTGGTGCACGTGTCCATGGTAGCAGGCGATAAGGTTGAAATAAGCATCGCCGCCAAAGGGGGCGGTTCGGAAAACAAAGCCAAACTGGCCATGCTCAATCCCAATGACAGCATAGTGGACTGGATACTGGAAGTGGTGCCTAAAATGGGTGCGGGTTGGTGCCCGCCTGGCATGCTAGGCATAGGCATAGGCGGCAGCGCCGAGAAAGCCATGTTGCTGGCCAAGGAATCCTTGATGGCGCCCATAGACATACACGAATTGCAAGCGCGGGGCGCCAACAGTCGCATAGATGAATTGCGCTTGGAAATTTTTGAAAAAGTGAATGCGCTAGGCATAGGCGCCCAAGGTTTAGGCGGGCTGGCCACGGTGTTGGACGTAAAAATATTGGATTACCCGACCCATGCCGCCTCATTGCCGGTGGCGATTATTCCTAACTGCGCCGCAACGCGCCATGTGCATTTTGCATTGGATGGCAGTGGCCCGGCGCAATTAACGCCGCCTAACTTAAACGATTGGCCGCAAGTGCAGTGGGCACCCAACAGTGCCGCCTTAAGGGTGGACTTGGATAGTGTGACGAAAGACAGCATACAGGCTTGGCAACCAGGCCAAACCCTGCTGTTAAGTGGCAAATTATTAACCGGTCGCGATGCCGCGCACAAACGCATTGCCACCATGATGGCTAAGGGCGAGCCCTTGCCGGTGGATTTTACCAATCGATTTATTTATTACGTGGGCCCGGTGGATGCGGTTGCCGACGAAGCGGTAGGGCCGGCTGGTCCGACCACGGCCACGCGCATGGACGGTTTCACCGAGATGATGTTAGGCCCAGTAGGCTTGTTGGGCATGGTCGGTAAAGCCGAGCGGGGCGATGAAACCATAGCGCTGATCGCCAAGCACCGTTCGGTGTATTTAACCGCCGTTGGCGGGGCAGCCTACTTGGTCAGTAAAGCCATTAAGAAAGCCGAAGTGTTGGCTTTTGCCGATTTGGGCATGGAAGCCATCTATGAATTTACCGTAGAAGACATGCCGGTCACGGTCGCCGTGGACAGCCATGGGGAGTCGGTGCACCAAACTGGACCGGCATTGTGGAAAGAAAAAATCGCACAGCAAGCCATACAATTGCATGTAAAGTAATGGGCAGCGCAGGATTGCGCGGACCAAGCTAAACGTAAGCTGGCCCGTTTGCCGATCAAGCAATGTTAAAAAATGACGTGGGAGAACACGCTATGCCAGCACTTAAGTTAAGCCGCAAGCTAACAGTGTTTTTATTGCTGTTGCCGTGTATGGCCCACGCTACCGACTTATTGGGCTATTTGACCGACCAAGACGGTCGCTATATTGGTCCATCGGTGGCCGACAACATTGCTTTGATGGACACCGATAAAAATGGCTTTGTCGATGTGTTTGAAGTGCGGGCGTTTTTAGAATTAAAGCACGGCAAGGGCTATGAAAAAGAGCTAATGGATAAAATGGAAGCCTCAGCCAAAGGCCAAAGTTGTGGCACGCCTTTTGCTAATACTATTTACCAGTAGTGCGCTTGCCTATCGTAACCGGGCCTAGTATTCCCGGGAAAATTAACGCAGCTAAAACCAAGTCTGGCTTGCAAATTGCTATAATCAACCCTTAAATATTAACCAAACTAAAGATTGCGAACACCATGTTAAAAGCTTATCAAACTCACGTTCAAGAACGCGCCGCACTGCAACTACCGCCTTTGCCACTCAACGCCGAGCAAGTCGCGCAAGTGGTTGAATTGTTAAAAAATCCAGCGGCCGATCAAGCCGATACCTTGCTGGATTTAATTACCAATCGCACACCTGCCGGTGTGGACCAAGCCGCTTACGTTAAAGCCGCTTTTTTGTCTGACATAGCCAATGGTGTGGCCAAGTCACCGTTAATTGATCCGGCGCACGCGGTGCAATTGTTGTCCACCATGTTGGGTGGCTATAACGTGCAAGCCTTGGTTTCTTTGCTCGATACACCTATGGCCGAAGCGACCGTGGCGGCTTTAAGCAAAACCATATTGATGTTTGATGCCTTTCACGACGTGGCTGAGAAAATGCAGGCCGGTAACCCGCACGCGAAAAAACTCATCACTTCATGGGCCAATGCCGAGTGGTTTACCCAAGCGCCGGCTTTGGCCGCAGAGATTAAACTGGTGGTGTTTAAAGTTGATGGCGAGACCAATACCGATGATTTGAGTCCAGCACAAGATGCTTGGAGCCGCCCAGACATTCCTTTACACGCCAAGGCCATGCTAATCAATAAAATGCCAGAAGGCTTGAATACCATAGCCAATTTGCAGAAAAAAGGCTTGCCCTTAGCTTACGTTGGCGATGTGGTTGGCACCGGTTCATCACGCAAGTCTGCCATCAATTCCTTGCAATGGTTTATGGGCAATGACATTCCTAATATTCCAAATAAACGCACCGGTGGCGTGATATTGGGCAATAAAATTGCGCCTATCTTCTTTAATACCGCCGAAGATTCTGGCGCCTTGCCCATACAGTGCGACGTGTCCAAAATGGCCACCGGGGACGTCATCACCTTGCAACCCTACGCAGGCAAAGTGTTAAACGAAGCCGGCCAAGAAATCGCAAGCTTTGATTTGTCGCCCGTGACTTTGCCAGACGAAGTGCGGGCCGGCGGCCGCATTGCTTTGATCATAGGCCGCGGCTTAACAACAAATGCACGCGCCGCTCTAGGTTTGCCAGCCACCACGCAATTTATTACCGCCGTGGCCCCAAAAGACAGCGGTAAGGGTTATACCTTGGCGCAAAAAATGGTAGGCAGAGCGTGTGGCTTACCTGAAGGCCAGGGCGTGCGCCCAGGTGCCTACTGTGAGCCTAAGGCCACCACCGTTGGCTCGCAAGACACCACAGGCGGCATGACCCGTGATGAGTTAAAGGAACTGGCCTGCTTGGGCTTTAGTGCCGACTTGGTCATGCAAAGTTTTTGCCACACGGCAGCCTACCCGAAACCGGTGGACATCAAATTGCAACACAGCCTGCCAGAATTCATGAGCAGTCGTGGCGGCGTCAGTTTGCGCCCAGGTGACGGTGTGATCCACTCTTGGTTAAACCGCATGGTATTGCCAGACACCGTGGGCACCGGCGGTGACTCGCACACGCGTTTCCCTATTGGTATTTCATTCCCAGCTGGCTCAGGTTTGGTGGCGTTTGCCGCGGCCATGGGCGCCATGCCGCTGGACATGCCAGAATCCGTCTTGGTGCGCTTTAAAGGCACCATGCAGCCTGGCATCACCTTGCGCGATTTGGTCAACGCCATTCCGTATGCGGCGATTAAAGCCGGCGATTTAACGGTGGGCAAGCAAGGTAAAAAGAACGTGTTTAATGGCCGCATCTTAGAAATCGAAGGCTTGCCTGATTTGAAAGTGGAGCAAGCTTTTGAGTTTGCCGACGCCTCCGCTGAACGCTCGGCCAACGGTTGTACCGTTAGGTTGAACAAAGAGCCGGTGATCGAGTTTTTAAACTCCAACATCGTGCTCATGCAAAATATGATAGAAAACGACTACCAAGATGCGCGTTCTTTACAGCGCCGCATTGCCAGCATGCAAGCTTGGTTGGCTAAGCCGGAATTGCTAGAACCGGATGCCAATGCTGAGTATGCGCACGTCATTGAAATTGATTTAAACACCATTACCGAGCCGCTGTTGGCTTGCCCGAATGACCCAGATGACATCAAGCCCTTGTCTGCGGTGGTGGGCGACAAGATAGACGAGGTTTTCATAGGCAGTTGCATGACCAACATCGGGCACTACCGTGCTGCTGCCAAGGTGTTGGAAGGCTCGGGTAACATTCCTACCCGCTTATGGATAGCGCCACCAACGCGCATGGACGAAGCGCAATTGCGCGACGAAGGCGTCTACTCGGTATTCGGTATCGCCGGTGCGCGTACGGAAATTCCTGGTTGCTCATTGTGCATGGGTAACCAAGCTCGGGTGGCCGACAAGGCCACGGTGTTCTCCACCAGCACACGTAACTTCGATAACCGCATGGGCATGGATGCTCGAGTGTATTTGGGTTCAGCTGAGTTGGCGGCGGTGTGTGCCAAATTGGGCCGCATTCCTAGCCATGCCGAGTACTTGGAAACCGTGGGCAATAAATTAAAAAACAGCGCGGAAATTTACAAGTATTTGAGTTTTGATCAAATGCCAGACTACGCGCTGAGCAAGTCTAACGCGAAGAAAATCATTCCCATATCCGCAGTTTAAGCTTTAGTAAACATCCTACAATACCTCTCCCTATGTGCGGCCTTTGCTTGTAAAAGGCCGCACATAGGGCTATATTTGGCGCTATTATTTAACCCTAGAGTGCATTATGGTCAGCGTTAAGCCCCAGTCCCCAGTCGACAATCCCGATGCCCATATTTTTAGCGAGGCTAGCCTAGCTGACACGCCCAAGCGCGGTGCCTGGAAATGGATGTTGCCTTTGACTTTGTTGTTGGCCTTGGCCGTCTATGCCGCTTGGCGCTTTGGCTGGCATGCCAAAGCCGTGACCACTGGCGTGTTGCTGGTGGCTGCCGCCTCCCATGTGCTGGCTTGGTTGTTGGCATTGATTAGCTTGGTGCCCATCATCGGCCCCTTGTTGGTCAAAGTCTTAAGCTTGTCCATCATCTGGTTACTCAATGCCATAGGCTATTTGGTGTCCTATATCGCCATCAAGCGCGGCTATTCCAAAGATGTCATCAGTTACCGCGGGGTTACCATCGCGCTCATAACTGGCATCGTCATCGGTTTTGTCCTGGCCAGCTTATTGTAAAGAGCCATCTTTGTTATGTATGCCCAAATAAAGCAGTCCCGCGTCTACCAAACCCTAGTTAAATTGCCGGCATTCTTCCCGGTGCTGTTTTTCTTTGGCGGTTTTGCCTGGGATGCCTTAACCATAGGCCGGCATGTCGCCGCTTTTGACCTAGTCATATTGAGCGCCTATTTAGCCGCTGCCGCGGGCATATTGTATTACTTAGGACAGCCGAATAAGATCAGTTCGTCGGGCTACCTAGCTAGTCTCTACCAACGCTTTCGGGCTGCTAAGTGGCAAAAGAAATGGCCGTATTTTATGCTGCAATTTTTATTTGGCAGCATGCTCAGCCCCTTATTTATCTTGTATTTTCAAAGTGCCAGCCATGCTTGGGCTTGGATCATGATCTTGTTGCTTGGTGGGCTGTTGGTTGGCAACGAGTACATGGAGAACAAATACCGGCAATTCACCATCAGTTGGGCTTTGTTTGGGTTTTGCGCCATGCTTTTGCTAAATTTTGCCCTGCCATTTTTGTTGGGCAGTATTCATGCTGCTTGGTTTTATTTGAGCACCCTGTTAGGGGCGGGCTTGGCTTACGGCCTGTATAGAAAAACGCCGGTGCACAATGGCAACATCAAGCCGGTGTGGCTGATTGCATTGCTGTTGATGCTGGCCTACCGCTTCGATGTGATTCCGCCTGTGCCTTTGGTTAAGCGAGACTTGGCGGTGGCGTATGAGTTAAGAAAGGTAGGCGGGGTCTATCAGTTAAGTCAGCAGCCTTCTGGCTGGTGGGTGTTTTGGCGGCCAAGCAGCAACCATTTAAAAACCACACCGGGTCAGCGCGTGTATTTCTTTTCCTCGGTATTTGCTCCGGGCGGATTAAATACTCGGCTTTACCATAGGTGGCAGCACTTTGATGAAAAACGCGGCTGGCAAACCCAATCGCGCATAGGCTACAGCTTGGCCGGCGGCCGAGAAAACGGTTTTAGGGGGTACACCTATAAGCAAAGCTTGCAGGCGGGGGATTGGCGGGTCAGCGTGGAAACCGAGAACAATAAAACCGTCGCCGTACAAACGTTTAGCGTGGAAATGGTGGATACCAAAGCCACGCCTGTCGTCACCGCTTACTAGTTAATGCGATTGGTTGGAATGACTCATTAGCTTGTCTATGTAAGCAATGGCTACCGCTGATAAGACAAAGGTCACGTGTATGATGGTTTGCCATATCAAGACTTTTTCAGTTAAATTTTCGGCATTGATAAACGTTTTGAGCAAGTGGATGGACGAAATGCCGATGATGGCCGTGGCCAATTTAACCTTAAGCAGGTTGGCATTGACGTGCGATAGCCAATCCGGTTCATCCGGATGCCCCACTAAATTTAGGCGAGAGACGAAGGTTTCGTAGCCGCCCACGATCACCATGATTAGCAAGTTTGAAATCATCACCACGTCTATTAGGCCTAGCACGATTAACATGATGTGCGCCTCTTCTATGGCGTTCGCCGTGGCCACCAAGTGCACCAATTCCACACCAAAGAAAAACACGTAAACCGCCTGCGCAACAATCAAGCCAAGATACAAGGGCAATTGCAACCAGCGGCTGCCAAATAAAATGTTGGTCATGATGCTTTTTTGTTGGTATTTCTCGCTAGGGAGGGTGTTTTTCGTTTGCATGGAGGGCTCGATTTCTCAGGTTAAAAAGAGGTTTAATTGTATCAGTAAAATACATTAAGCCATTTCATGTTCAAGTGTGAATTGGGCGCTGTCATCCAGTGCCAATAATTGGCAAAGACTGGGTAGGGTCGCTGCTAAATCCTTGGCCAAGGTCCATGGCGGATTGATAATAAATAGCCCGCTGCCATGCATGCCGAAGCCATCTATCTTAGGCGCCTGTATAGACAAACTCACGTGCAGCCAGTTAGGTGCTTGGAAGTCCATTAAATCCTCTATCATTTGGCCCGGTTCTGGCCGTTGCAGTATCGGGTACCAAATCAGGTAAGTGCCGCTAGCAAAGCGTTTGAGGCTGTCTTTAACTAGCGCAACCACGCGTTGGTAGTCTTGTTTGTCTTCGTATGGCGGATCTATCAATGCCACCGAGCGTCGTGGTGGCGGTGGCAAGCAGGCTTTGATGCCAGCAAAGCCATCTTGTTGGGCAATCTGCACTTGTTTAACCTGGCCTTGAAAATTAGCCGTTAGCAAAGCGTGGTCGCTGGGGTGCAGTTCAAACAAGCGCATTTTGTCATCGGCACGTAATAAGGCCTGCGCCAACAGCGGTGAGCCTGGGTAGAAATCCAGTTCGCCGTGGTTAAAGCTTTTAATCAATGCCACAAAATCGGCCAAGGCGGGGGCTAATGGCTCGGCCGCCATAAGCTTGGCTATGCCTTCCTCAAACTCGGCATTCTGACTGGCGTAGCCGTCCTTGAGTTGGTACAAGCCGGCGCCCGCATGGGTGTCTATATACCAATACGGTTTGTCTTTTTGCTTCATGTAAGCC
Organism: Methylophilaceae bacterium; assembly: GCA_965601545.1. Lineage (GTDB taxonomy): Bacteria > Pseudomonadota > Gammaproteobacteria > Burkholderiales > Methylophilaceae > Methylotenera. The sequence goes on from OZ271845.1 coordinate 571,800, forward strand.
AGCACCAAGCTGAGCACGTAATGTTTAAGGACGTCAGCATGGTTGCCTGCGTGAAACGCGTGTCGGTAGCTAAGCATAAAAGGTTTCCATAAGATGCAGCATTATAAATTAAGCTGTAATCGATACGCTTGTGACCATGCATTTTTCACGATAAAAATGCGCAATAAAATGAATTTCGGTTAGCATTTCATTTATGACGCATCCCCATACCCACCACCGCGGCCACCATGGCCACCACCATTACCTAGTGCCGTTCGCACTGATTTTTTTGTTTGCCATCATTGAGGCAGTAGGTGGCTGGTATACCGGTTCGCTGGCCCTGCTAAGCGATGCCGGCCATATGTTTTCGGATGTCGCGGCATTGGGCCTAGCCTGGTTGGCAGCGATACTTGCCAGTAAACCCAAGGTAGCGCGCCATGCCTCGGGCGTCAGCTATGCCGAATTAGCAGTGGCCATGATTAATGCGCTGACCATGTTGGTGGTCATTAGCTGGGTGATTGTTGAGGCCATTGCGCGATTTAAACAACCGCATGCGGTTGAAGGCCTGGGTTTAACCCTAATCGCCGGCTTGGGTTTAATCGTTAATTTAATTGTGGCTAAGCAACTGCATCACCAAAGTCTGCAGCACGGCGAAAGTTTAAATAACCGTGCGGCATTTTTGCACGTGATGGGCGATTTGCTAGGCTCCATCGCTGCTGTGGTGGCCGGCTTAGTGGTGTATTTCACCGGCTGGACCCCTATAGACCCAATCTTGTCATTGTTTATTTCGGTTTTGCTCTTGCTGTTCACCTTCAATTTGTTGCGTGACATTGCGCGCACCTTATTCGGCGGCCATGCACCCAAAGCTTGGAGGCATGCTGAGCACGAGCATGATCACGGGCATGATCACTAAACAGCACCAGAGTTTATTTCAGCAATCGCTGGCGCATTTTTCCGACTGCGAACATTATCGCTATTGGTTGCGCCGCGATTGGGATTTGTCGCTGCCGGCCATCGCATTTTTAATGCTCAATCCCAGCACGGCCGATGAAGTGGTTAACGATCCCACCATAGAGCGCTGCCAACGCCGTGCCATCGCCATGGGCTTCGGCAGCATGATCATCGTGAATTTATTTCCGTTTCGCTTAACCGATTCCACCTTGTTGCATACCACCGATAATTTATTGGGCGACAGCGTTGAGGCCGATGACTGCATCCTGCGCGCGGTTGCGTTAGCTGAAGTCACGGTCTGCGGTTGGGGTAAGCATGCCTTAGCCGCCCCCAGGGCGCAGCATGTGCTGGCCTTACTCAAAGCCGCCGGTTTGCAAAACAAGGTAATGTGTTTGCAATTAAACAAAGACGGCAGCCCACAACACCCGCTTTACATAGGCTATGCTAAGACCCCAGAACCCTTTGCCATCCCTTAAGGAGAACCACCATGCCCTACGTCAACATAAAATTAGCCGGTAGCGTGACGCGAGAACAAAAAGCGCAGATTGCCAAGGAATTCACCGAAACATTGGAGCGAGTGGCGCACAAGCCTGCTTCTTACACCTACATCACTTTTGAAGAGGTGAGCTATGAAGATTGGGCCATTGCCGGCAGCTTGTTAGCCGATGCTTGAATCCCATTTGCAAAAGCCGGCTAGGCCCGGTGGTAGAATGCAGCCATGAAAACACCCGCGCGCTTAGCATCCCTTTTAGAAGACGGCTTGATAGATGAGGTCTTGCGCCAATTAATGAGCGGTAAGGAAGCCACCGTTTACGTGGTGCGTTGTGGCGAGGAGGTGCGCTGCGCCAAAGTTTACAAAGAAGCCAATAAGCGCAGCTTTAGGCAAAGCGTGGACTACACCGAAGGCCGCCGGGTTAAAAATAGCCGGCAAGGCCGCGCCATGGCCAAGGGCTCGAAATTTGGTCGCGAGTCGCAAGAAGCCGCTTGGCAGAGTGCCGAAGTGGATGCTTTATACCAGTTGGCGGATGCCGGGGTTAGTGTGCCGGTGCCGTATAACTTTTATGAGGGGGTGTTGCTCATGGAGTTGGTGGTGGACGCCGATGGCCATGCTGCGCCCAGGTTGAATGACATCAGCTTGACCGCCGAGCAAGCGCGCTTGCATCATCAAGGCTTAATTCAAGAGGTGGTGCGCATGCTTTGTGCCGGCATCGTGCATGGCGATCTGTCTGAATTCAATATTTTAATGAGCGAGCGTGGGCCGGTTATTATCGATTTGCCGCAAGCAGTGGATGCGGCAGCCAACAACAACGCCCGCGAGATGTTGGAACGCGACGTGAATAATTTAAAAGATTACTTTGGCCATTTTGCCCCCGACTTGCTCAGCGGCGAATACGCCAAAGAGATGTGGGCCTTATACGCCCGCGGCGACCTAAAGCCGGATACAGCCTTAACAGGGCGTTTTCATGTCAGCCATAAGGCGGTGGATTTAAAAGGCGTGATGCGCGAAATTGAAGACACGAAAAAAGCCGAAGCCGCCCGCCTAATCCGTCTGGCTGAAGCGAAAGCCGATCCGCTAATATAAGATCGGCCATCCCTTATGTTTGACGCTAAAACTATTTTAAAAACCTTGCCGAATCTACCTGGCGTTTACCGCATGCTTAACGCCAGCGACGAGGTGATTTACGTAGGCAAAGCCAAAGACTTAAAAAAACGCGTGGCGTCTTACTTCAATAAAAACCTGCCCAGCCCACGCACGCGCTTGATGGTGAGCCACATCGCCAATATCGTCACCACCGTGACCCACAATGAAGCGGAAGCTTTGTTGCTGGAAAACAATTTAATCAAAAGCTTGATGCCGCGTTACAACGTGTTGTTTAGGGACGACAAAACCTACCCTTACATCGTGTTAAGCGCCGACCCGCAACCGCGTTTGGCTTTTCATCGAGGCACGCAACGCAAGGGCGCCCAATATTTTGGGCCTTTCCCCAATGCGGTGGCCGTGCGCGAGAGCATACAGTTGCTGCAAAAAGTCTTTAAATTGCGCACCTGTGAAAACAGCGTGTTCAGCAATCGCAGTCGACCTTGCTTGCAACATCAAATTGAGCGTTGCACGGCACCTTGCGTGGGCTTGATTAGCGATGCCGACTACCGCAATGACGTGGAACAGGCCGCACTTTTTTTGCAAGGTAAAACCAATGAAGTGATCGATACGCTGGCCGAGAAAATGAATGTAGCAGCCAGCAATTTAGACTATGAACAAGCCGCGCTGATTCGCGATCGCATGCAAGCCTTGCGTCAGGTGCAAGCCAAGCAGTTTGTCAGCGACTTTAACGTGGCCGATGCCGACGTCATTGCCTGCGCTGAGCTGCAAGGCCAGCATTGCATCAATTTGGTCATGGTGCGTGGTGGTCGGCATTTGGGTGACCGCAGTTACATGCCAAAGAATACCGATGGCGAGAGTTTGGAAACCACCGTGCTGGCGTTTTTAGCTCAGCATTACGTGGCACAAAATACCCCGCCTTTAATTGTGTTGGGTATCAAGGTGGACGGCAGTTTGTTGGAGCAGGTGTTAAGCGAGCAAGCCGGTCGCAAGGTCAAGATCAACAGCAATGCCATAGGCGATAAACGCGTTTGGTTAAAAATGGCACAGACCAATGCCGAGTTAGCCTTAAGCCAGTGTGCCGCCAGTGCGGCCAATCAAAGTGCGAAGTTGCTGGCCCTGCACGAGGCTTTGAATCTGCCCGACAGCACCCAGCGCATAGAATGTTTTGATATCAGCCATACCATGGGCGAGGCCACCATAGGCAGTTGCGTGGTGTTCGATAGAGGCGACATGCAAAACAGCGAGTACCGTCGCTATAACGTCACCGGCATTACCCCGGGCGACGATTATGCCGCCATGCGCGACGTGCTGACGCGCCGCTATAAAAAAGTGGCGGCCGGCGAAGGCGTGCGACCGGATCTTGTTTTCATCGACGGCGGTAAAGGCCAGTTATCGGTGGCGGTTGAGGTGATGGCCGAGGTCGGTTTGTCCGACATTTTGCTAGTGGGTATCGCCAAAGGCGAAGCGCGCAAGCCCGGTTTGGAGACCGTGATATTCTCGGACACCGGTGAAATGCTTAACCTGGAAAAAGACAACAAAGGCCTGCATTTGCTGCAACAAATTCGCGACGAAGCCCACCGTTTTGCCATCACCGGCCACCGGGCAAAGCGGGCAAAAGCGCGCATGCATTCCAGCTTGGAAGACATAGAAGGCATAGGCGCCAAACGCCGCAAAGCCTTGTTGACCCGCTTTGGTGGCTTGGATGCGATAAAAAATGCTAGTATGGACGAGTTGGCGCAAGTGGAAGGCATTAGCCCGAGCTTGGCCGAAAAAATCTACGGAGAATTGCATTAATGAGTGGCACATTGAATAGAGTGAGGCAGTAAATGAAGCCAAATATTCCTACCATGTTGACTTGGTTGCGCATCCTCTTGATTCCGGTTTTTGTCGGTGCATTTTACTGGCCGGAAAATTTACACAAATTAAGCGCCATGCCCTCGCATTGGGTGAACGTATTTGCCACCAGCGTCTTTGCCATTGCCGCCATCACCGATTGGTTGGATGGCTATTTGGCCCGTCGGCTTAATCAAACCTCGGCTTTCGGTGCTTTCTTAGACCCGGTGGCGGATAAGTTGATGGTGGCCGCCGCCTTAATCGTCTTGGTGGAATTTGGTCGGGTCGGTGCCATCGTTTCTCTAATCATCATAGGTCGGGAGATAGCCATCAGCGCCTTGCGCGAGTGGATGGCAGGTGAAGGCCAGCGCAGCAGCGTGGGCGTGGCCATGATAGGCAAAGTGAAAACCTTTGTGCAAATGGCCGCTATTTTATTCTTGCTCTATTGGGATGACTTGGACTTAGGCCCGCTTGGTATTTTCTCCACCAAAGATTGGGGCCACGTGCTCATCGTTGTGGCTGCGATTTTGACATTGCTATCAATGGCTTATTATCTAAAAGCCGCTTGGCCTAAATTAAAAGGCAAATAAATAAGCGCTAGCCTTGTGTTATGTCTTGACGCTATAGATAAAATCGCTATAATGGCGCCTGTCTTAACGACGCGGGAATAGCTCAGCTGGTAGAGCGATACCTTGCCAAGGTATAGGTCGCGAGTTCGAGTCTCGTTTCCCGCTCCACGAATTTAGTAAATTGGCGTATTACGGCGAATGCAACCATGCTTTCGCCGTTTTAGTTTCAGCCGGTATAAAGAATCAGCGTTCTAGCTTATTCTGACCCACATGGCGCGATAGCAAAGCGGTTATGCCGCGGCCTGCAAAGCCGTTTAGACCAGTTCGACTCTGGTTCGCGCCTCCAAATCTTCCCTTGTTTTGTCTAAGCTTTAGTCTGGCCTAGCATTTTTCGCTTTGAGTTAATCCTAGCGTGGCGGCTTCGTGCGATAATTTAGTCACCATGAATGCGTACATCGCTTAGGAAATACCCCATGACAATCCCACTTAAAGGCATGATTTTAGCCGCCGGCCAAGGCACGCGCGTGCGTCCCCTGACTAAGGATATGCCCAAACCCATGATTCCTATCTTAGGTAAACCGGTTATGGAATACCTGATAGAGCATTTGGCGCGTCATGGCGTTAAAGAAATCATGGTCAATGTGGCGCATTTGAATAGAAAAATAGAACAGTATTTTTCCAATGGTCAGCGTTGGGGCGTGCAAATTGGTTATTCCTACGAGGGTAATTTTCAACATGGCGAACTCACCGCTAGTCCGGTAGGCTCAGCCGGTGGCATGCGCCGCATACAAGACTTTGGCGGTTTTTTTGATCAAACCACCATCGTGCTATGTGGCGATGCGCTGATTGATTTAGACATCACGGCGGCCTTGCAGGAGCACAAGAAAAAACGTGCATTGGTCAGCGTGGTCACCATGCAAGTGCCGCATACCGAGGTAGACAATTACGGCATCGTCGAAACCGATGAAGACGGCAGGGTGGTGTCGTTTCAGGAAAAGCCGCAACCATCGGAAGCGCGGTCTAATTTAGCCAGTACCGGCATTTACTTTTTTGAACCGGCCGCGCTTAATTTAATTCCGGCCAATCAAAACTTCGATATTGGTAGCCAATTGTTTCCCTTGTTAGTGGAAAAAAATCTGCCGTTTTACGCGCAGAATCGCCACTACAACTGGATAGACATAGGCCGTATTTCCGATTATTGGGAAGTGTTGCAGCGCGTGTTGCGCGGCGAGATTTCTTACATGAAAATGCCTGGCACCGAAGTGCGACCCGGTATATGGGTGGGCCTTAATACTCGCATAGATTGGGACAAGGTCAACATCACCGGCCCGGTCTACATCGATTCGGGCACGCAGATAGAAGCGGGCGCCGAGATCGTTGGACCGTGTTGGATTTCACACGGCTCGCGCATAGGCAAAGATGCCAAAGTCATCCGCTCGATTTTGTTCGAATACACCGGCATTAGCGACCAAGCTGTTGCCAACGAGATGATAGTCTCAGCCAGTTATTGTGTGGATAGGGCTGGGGTCACTTATTACCTTGGCGATGACCGCTGCCCATTGCGTTGGGGCGACGCCAGACGCTAGTGACTAAGATGCCGGCAAATCGCACAGGCCGGCAGTTATGCACTATAATGCCTGCGTTTTAAAACATATCCAATTCGGAAGAGTGGCTGAGCGGTTGAAGGCACCACCCTGGAAAGGTGGCACAGGGGCAACTCTGTCGCGGGTTCGAATCCCGCCTCTTCCGCCATAAATTTATCCTCCGCACGCTCGTTATATGAGCCATGTAAACGCTACAATTACGCCATGGCTTTTTCCTCAGATTCCCTGATTATTTGCGCTACCGCACGCTTGGTGCGGGGCATGGCTTTGCGTGAACAACAGCAAGCAGAGTCTGAAAATAAAGCGCAGTGGTCTGCGGCACAGGCGACCACCTTGCCCATGTGGTTGGATGGCGTGATTGAGCAGGCCAACCTCCTAGGTTTATTGCCGGATGAGGTATTGCCCCTGACGCAATTAAGCGCCTTGGCCGAGGCCCATTTGTGGGAGCAAGCCATCAACGATTGCTTGGCTAAGCATGAGGCGCGTGAGTTGTTTGATGTGCGAGCGATGGCGCAGACCGCCATTGAAGCCCATGACTTAATGCTCAATTGGCAGATCAGCGATGCGGACATCAATCACGATTTCATGAGTCAAGAAACGCGCCAGTTTTTGCGTTGGCGCAGCGTGTTTGCCGGTCTGTGCCATAGCCAACAGGCCATGCCGGCCAGCCAGTTAATGGCATTGCAAATCAGCCTGTTAGCCCAACACCAAGTAGCCATTCAAGCCAAAATTAAACTGCCAAAACACATCGAATTGGCCGGCTTTGATCGCATCACGCCATTAGAGCAACGCTTGTTTGATTGTTTGAGCGCTTACGGCATCCGCGTTGAGCGCGCTAGTTACAAGTACCCTAAATCGGCCGAAGTGGCATGCCATGGTTTGGCTGATCTCAATGCAGAGTGCCGGGCGGTGGTGGCCTGGGCGCAGCAGCAATTGGCAGTCCATCCTCAAGCACAATTGGCCATCGTCAGTCCGGCCTTGAGCCATGTTAAGCGCTTGTTGACCGATTTGTTAGACGACGCTTTTCACCCGCAAACATTGCACGGCAGTTTGCTTGAATTGCCTCGCTGTTACGATTTTTCTCTAGGTTTGGCGCTGGCTGAATACCCCTTGGTTGCCAGTGCCTTGCAGCTATTAAGCCTCGCTAGCCACAAAGCCAGTTTGCAGTTTGAGCAAGTGACCGCTTTATTGCTTGATCACTATTGGGGCTTGCCAGCAGAGCGCGATGCGCGCGCCCGATTGGATGCGCACTTACGCAAACACTTGAATGCCAGCTACCGTTTGGATGGCTTAATCAAGCAAGTGGCGCGCTGTGAAAACGACGGCTGGGCGTTATCCGGCTTATTGGCTCAGCTAAAACAGATTGCCGCCTTTCAAGCCAAGCCCAAGCAATGGCCTTCTGCTTGGCTGGCGGATTTTATCGGCTTGTTGAATGACTTGGCGTGGGCGCAGACGCGGCCCTTATCTAGCCATGAATACCAAACGCAACAGGCTTTTTACAAGAGCATGCAAGAGTTGGCCAGTTTGGATGGCTTAATGGGCAACGTCAGTGCGCAAACCGCCTTACAAAAAATCAGCGTGTTGATGCGCAACACAGTGTTTCAACCCGAGGCGCGAGGCGACACGCGCATCCAATTATTGGGCTTGCTGGAAACGCCAGCTTTGCAATTGGATGCGATTTGGGTCATGAATATGAACGACCAGCATAGTCCGGCCCCGGTTAAGCTTAATCCATTGTTACCGGCACAAGTGCAGCGTGATGCAGGGACGCCCAATGCCAGTGCGGCAGTGCAGAGTCAGTTTGCCGGTTTGATGCAGCAGCGCTTGCTGCACAGTGCGGCCAAGCTGGTGTTTTCGTATGCCTTAAAAGAGGACGACAGGGAGTTGCGTCCTTCACCCTTGTTGGCCGGCTTGCCACATAGCACGCCATCCCTAGCCAGCATGACCACGCTGGCGGAACGCTTGGCCGTGCCGGTGTGCATGGAGTACTTGGACGACAACATGGCGCCGCCTTTAAGTATGGATGAAAAAATAAGCGGCGGGGTCAAGTTATTGGCGACGCAAGCCGTTTGCCCAGCTTGGGCTTTTTATCAATACCGCTTGGGCGCAGGCAAATTGCAAATGCCGGTGGACGGCTTGGACAGCATGACGCGCGGCAGTTTATTGCATCAAGTCTTGCAGTTTTTTTGGCAAGAATGCCAAAGCTTAAGCCGTTTATTAGCCATGACAGCATCGCAGCGCTGGCAAGCAATAGACACTGCTATTAGCAAGGCGATTGAGGCCGGTCGCCTCGACGGGCATTTATACCTACCGCCTCAAGTGCTGCAGATAGAGCATAAGCGCTTGCATCAACTGCTTAACGATAGCTTGGATTTGGAGTGCCAACGCGCCGATTTTAGCGTGCAAGATTGCGAGAAAAAATTCAATCTAAACCTAGAGGGCTTGCCCTTGAATATCAGCGTGGATCGCATAGACCGTTTAGCCGATGGCCGCTTGGTGGTAATCGATTACAAAACCGGCAACCGGCTTGATTACAAAAGCTGGGCCGACGCGCGCATTGCCGAGCCGCAACTGCCTATTTATGCGGTGCTGGCCTTGCAAGGGCAGGAGGTGGCGGCGGTATGCTTTGCTAAAGTGCGCAGTGACGAAACCAAGTTTGCCGGTCTGGCGGCCGAAGCCGGCTTGTTGCCTAAGGTATGGGACATCACAGAGAAGCGCAGCAATAAAGTGTTTAATGATTTGGCTGATTGGGCCGCGCTGTTAGACCATTGGCAGGCCAGTTTAAAAGCCATCGCCGCCGAAATTAAAGCTGGCGAGGCCAGCGTGCTGGTCAATAAAGAAAGCGATTTTGTTTATTGCGATGTGTTGCCTTTGCTGCGCTTAGCTGAGCGCAGCGTGCAGTTTGAGCGCGCGCAAGCGGCCATAACGGAGGCGAGCGCATGAGTAAAGCGCTAATGGCATCGGATGCCGCTGCTCGCGAACAAGCTTTAGCGCTACGTTCATTTATTGTGCAGGCGCCTGCCGGTGCCGGCAAAACCGAATTGCTCACGCAGCGCTATTTAAGTTTGCTGGCAACGGTGGACGAGCCGGAAGAAATCATTGCCCTGACCTTTACCAATAAAGCCGCCACGGAAATGCGTAATCGCATACTCTTGAGCTTGGAGCAGGCCGAGCAAGCCCAGCCCGAAACGGCGCCCCACAAATTAAAAACCCGGCAACTTGCTGAGCTAGCCTTGCAGCAATCGGCCAGAAGAGATTGGCAACTGATCAGGCAGCCGAGTCGCTTGCGTATCCTCACCATGGATGCCTTGTGCAGCAGTCTAACGCGGCAAATGCCTTTGCTCAGTCGCTTTGGTGGTCAGCCGGCAGTCAGCGACGATGCCGATCGCCATTATTTGGAAGCCGCACGCCTGACCTTGGCCGATATTGTGGATGAAAGCCAGGCTGACGACACGGTGAGCTTGGCCTTAACTTACATGGACAACGACGCGGAAAAGTTGACGGCTTTGTTAGCCAATATGTTGGCCAAGCGGGATCAGTGGATCAAAAAAGCCCATGAATTGCATGGTCAGCCAGACACCGAATCGCTGGCGATCATGGAGCGGGTGCTGCAGCATTTAATCGTCGAGGAATTAACGCTGGTCAGCAGCGTGTTGACCGACCAAGTGCAGCAGGCTTTGTTGCCCTTGATACGCTTTGCTGCCAGCCATTTGGAGGCGGATTCAGAGATTGCACCCTTGTTGGATAGGCAGGCCAGCTTAAGGCCCTGCCTAGAAGACTTAGCGTTGTGGCGCGCAATGGCCAATTTTCTACTGACCAAAGATAAAGTTAAAACCTACCGTAAAAATCTCAATAAAACCAACGGCTTTCCTAACGACGCTGAACACAAGACCAAGAAAGAGCAATGCTTGGCTATTTTGGCCAAGTTAAGTCAAGCCGATTTGGTGGCCAATATTTTAAGCTTGCCGCCCTTATCCACCTTGCAAGACAGTCAGCCGGTGATACGCGCCTTATCGCGCTTGTTGCAGCAAGCCAATGCGCATTTATGGGTGGTCTTTCAAAAAGCCGGCGAGGTGGATTTTGTTGCCATCGCCCAACAGGCCAGTTGGGCCTTGGAGGACGAGCACGGCGCCACCGATTTGGCCTTGAAGCTGGACTACAAGATCAGCCATTTATTGATAGACGAATTTCAAGACACCAGCCCGGTGCAAATGAAATTAATCGAGCAGTTGATTGCCGGTTGGCAGGAGCACGAGGAGCGTACGCTGTTTTGCGTGGGCGACCCAATGCAGTCTATCTACCGCTTTCGTAAAGCCGACGTTAGCTTATTCTTAGAAGCACAAACCGAGGGCATCAACGGCTTTAAATTAGCGCCCCTGCAGTTAGCATTAAACTACCGTTCGCACCCCAAGGTGATTGAATGGATTAATCAGGCGTTTACGCAGGTGTTTCCAAATGAGGATGCCAAGAATCATGGTGCCATACGCTACAGCCCGTTTACCGCTAGCCTAGGCAGTGTAAACGATGAAGGCGTGAAATTGCATCCATTGATATGGCCTGCATCCAATGCTAGTGATACGGCAGAGGGTGAAGACGACAGCAACCCTGATCTCTATCAGTTGGAAGCGGCGTACGTGGCCAAGTTAATTGAGCAGCTAAAAACCCAACTTAATCCGCCACAAAAGATCGCCGTGTTGGTGCGCAGTCGCAATCACTTGCAAGCCTTGGTGACGGAAATACGCCGCCATCATCAGGACTTGCACTTCCAGGCACTGGAGATAGAGCCCTTAAACGAGCGGCAAACCGTGCAGGACGCTTGGTCCTTGTTGTGTGCTTTAATGCACCGGGCCGACCGCACGCATTGGTTGAACGTGTTACGTGCGCCATGGTGTGGCTTGAATTTGGCCGATCTGCATGTATTGGCCGGTAACGGACAGCGCGATAGTATTTGGGCGGCCATGCACGACGAGGCGCGCTTAAGGCAATTAAGTGATGATGGCCGCATGCGTTTGCAGCATGCAAGAGAGGTGCTAGCTGCCGCCTTTGAGTGTCAGGGCCGATTGCCCTTGCGCCGTTGGTTGGAGCGCACTTGGTTGCAATTGGGTGGTGCGCAGTGTTTGGTCGAGGCCGGCGATAACCGCGATGTGCAGGTGTTCTTTGATTTGTTGGAAAAACACGACCGCAGTGGCCAGCTAGACTTGGCTAGCTTGGATGCCGCCATGAAAAAACTCTACGCCAAACCGGATAGCCAGGCCGATGGCAGCGTGCAGTTTTTAACCATACACAAGGCCAAGGGATTGGAGTTTGATAGCGTTATCTTGCCGGCTTTAAACCGCAAATCCCGTGCAGACGATAACGACTTGCTGCTATGGGAAGAGGTCGAGGTGGAGCATGAAAGGCATTTGATTGCAGCGCCTGTGCACAGCAAAGGCAGCAAAAACAAAGGGCTGCCTAATCTTTACGATTACATTAAGAACCTAGAAAAAATACGCAGCAACAATGAGGTGGTGCGCTTGCTTTACGTGGCGGCGACCCGCAGTCAGCGCCAATTGCACTTGATTGCCAGCATGCAAAAAAACAATGACGGCAAATTAAAACCGGTGGTCAACAGTTTGTTGGCGGCTTTGTGGCCGGCCGTGGCTAATGCGTTTACAGAGACGCCAGAACAGGCGCCGCTAGAAGCGACGACTAAAGGCTTAGACCCGCGTCAATTTAAAGCACAATTGCAACGCCTACCCAGTGCCGCGTATGCGCAGGCCAGCGTGGGCTTAAGCCCACTGCATACACCGATGGCTATGGTCCATATTGATGCCGGCAACGCAGCAGCCACGCAAAGCAGCCCACTTGATCAAGAGAATTTATACAAAGATTGCGGCACGCTGGCGCACACTTACATGGAGCTGTTGGCGCAACGCGCCGGGTTGGCTAGTTCGGCGGTGGCGGCATGGCATAAGCCTATGCGGCGCTGGTTAATGCGCTTGGGCCACAGTGAGAATGCGGCTAAGCAGGGCGTGGATATCGTCATGGCGGCCTTGCAAACCACCTTGGCCAGCCAAGCAGGGCAGTGGGTGTTGCAGGAGCACGATCAAGCGGCCAGTGAGTTAAGCCTGATGCAGGCAAGCGAGAGTGGCGCTAAAAATTACGTGATAGACCGTACCTTTATTGAACAAGGCACGCGTTGGATCATAGACTACAAGCTGGGCTTAGGCGATGAAGCAGAAAGCAGTACGGCGGCGGTCGAAGCCCACCGGCCACAATTAGCCCGTTACGCCAGTTTGTTTGCCGATGCGGGCTTGCCGATTAAAACCGCGGTTTTGTTTTTGAGCACAGGGCGCCTGGTCGAACTGTAAATCTTAGTGTTTTAGGTGGCGACGCACGTACCAAAACACAAAGACCAGGCCGGCGGCCACGATTAAATAATGGAACTGGTGGAAATACACTTCCAAGCTAGCCCAGTTCTCACCAAATTTCATACCGGCATAAGCCAATAGCCAGCACCAGATGAATGAGCCTATGAAGGTGTAGACGATAAACACACTCATGTTCATGCGCACCACCCCAGCCGGGAAGGCGATAAAGGTACGCACGGCCGGTAGCATGCGAGCGATAAAGATGATGATCTCGCCGTGTTTTTCAAACAAGCGATCAGCCAAATCCAAATCTTTCTTAGACAGTAAGATGTACTTGCCGTATTTTTCTGCCAAAGGGCGCCCACCGAACATGCCCACGTAATAAGCCGGAATGGAGCCCACTACGCAGCCTATGGCGCCAGCTAAGGCAACCATGAGCAAGGTCATCTCACCCTTAAACACCAAGAAGCCGGCGAACGGCATGATGATTTCCGAGGGCAGGGGAATGCAGGCCGATTCTATGGCCATCAACAACACGATGCCGGCATAGCCCATGGATGAGATGACGCCCATGATCCAGGCGGCGACTAAGGTGATCAGTTTGGCTAGCACGGTCTATCCTATCTAAAGGTCTTTAAGAGGGTTTTTACAAAATCAGTGCGTAGATTAATGTCAGCCAAGGCCAATGTCACGCGCAATTTATCCGGTCCATTCATGCGGCAACGCCTGTCTCTTTGCAATAAGTCTATGAGCTTAGTCGGGTCGATGTCGGCCTTGGGGTTGAATTGCAATTGTATGGTTTCGCTGCTGGCATCGATTTTAATGATGCCTATGGCCTTAGCCGCAATGCGTAAACGGTGGCAAGCAATCAATGCTTCGCCTTGTTCAGGCAGCAAACCAAATCGGTCTATCAGTTCCTCTTGCATGCTGTCCAAGTCGTCGTCGTTTTCGCAATTGGCTAAACGCTTGTAGATCACCAAGCGCTCGTGCACGTCTGTGCAGTATTGGTTGGTCAGCAAGGCCGGGGTATGCAGGTTGATTTCCGTGGTGACGCCCAAGGGTGCATTTAAGTCCGGTTCTTTGCCGGCTTTGAGTTGCTTGACGGCATGATTCAACATGTCCGAATACAGGTGGAAGCCGATCTCTTGCATTTCGCCACTTTGGCTGTCGCCTAATAATTCACCGGCGCCGCGAATTTCCAAATCGTGCATGGCTAAATGGAAGCCGGCACCCAAATCTTCCATCAGTTGAATGGCATCCAAGCGTTTTTGCGCCTGCACGGTAATTTTTCTATCGGGATCGGTCAGCAAATAAGCGTAAGCCTGGTGGTGTGATCTGCCCACGCGACCGCGCAATTGGTGCATTTGCGCTAAGCCAAACATATCGGCTTTATTCAATATGATGGTGTTGGCAGTGGGCACGTCTATGCCGGTTTCTATGATAGTGGTGCACAGCAATAAATTGTAGCGCTGGTTGTAAAAGTCACGCATGACGTGTTCCAGCTCGCGCTCGCGAAGTTGACCGTGCGCCACTGCAATACGGGCATCGGGCAAGATGCGCTCGAGTTTTTCGCGCATGGAATGAATGGTGTCCACTTCGTTGTGCAGAAAATACACTTGGCCGCCGCGCTTAAATTCCCGTGTGGCCGCTTCGCGTATGATGCCTTCCGAATAATCGGTGTGGAAGGTTTTGATGCTCAAGCGTTTTTGCGGCGGCGTGCTGATAATGGAAAACTCACGCAAGCCTTCCATGGCCATGCTTAAGGTGCGCGGTATGGGTGTGGCCGTCAGGGTTAAGACATCCACCTCGGCACGCAAGGCCTTGAGTTGTTCTTTTTGCCGCACACCAAAGCGGTGTTCTTCGTCCAGGATCACCAAGCCTAGGTTTTTAAACTTAACGTCTTTTTGTATCAAACGGTGGGTGCCGATAATGATGTCTATGCCACCGGCCTCTAAGCCTGCTAAGGCTTCTTTTTGTTCTTTGGCGGATCTAAAGCGGGAAATCTCGGCTATCTTGATGGGCCATGCGCTGAAGCGGTCTTTAAAGTTATTAAAGTGTTGTTCGGCCAGCAAAGTGGTGGGCACCAATACCGCCACTTGGCGACCGCCCATGACGGCCACAAAGGCCGCGCGCAGGGCCACTTCGGTTTTACCAAAGCCCACGTCACCGCAGACCAAGCGGTCCATGGGGCGACCGGATTGCATGTCTTTGATGACGTTTTCAATCGCTTCCAATTGATCCGGGGTTTCTTCAAACGGAAAACCCTCACAGAAGGATTCGTAGTCCTGCAAGCTTAAGGTAAAGGCATGGCCTCGTCTGGCCGCGCGTTGCGCATACAGATTGAGTAATTCGGCGGCGGTGTCGCGTATTTGCTTGAGGGCTTTTTTCTTGGCTTTTTCCCAATTGCCGCTGCCTAGTCGGTGCAGTGGTGCCGATTCCGGTGGCCCGCCTGAATAGCGCGAGATTAAGAATAATTGCGAAACCGGTACGTACAGTTTGTCGTCACCAAAGTATTCCAATAGCAAGAGTTCGGTTTCGCCTTCACCAAAGTCGATGTTTACCAAGCCCTTGTAACGGCCGACGCCGTGTTGCTCGTGCACCACCGGGTCGTCCATGCGCAGTTCCGACAGGTCTTTAAGCATGCCCTCGGTGCTGCGCGCTTTTTCTTTTTCTCGTCTACGCTGTTGGCGTACGGTGGCGGCATACAGCTCCGCTTCGGTAATAATGGCGACCGACTGAGCTGTTTGGGCAGAATGCTTAGTTAAGACGTAGCCATGATGCAGTGGGCTAACGCCTAGCATCCACTTTTCATTACTGCTTGCAAATTCCTGCCAGCTTTCAATTAATACCGGGTTTAAGCCTTGGTCTTTAAAGAGTTGCGCGATGGTTTCGCGTCGACCTAAGCTTTCTGCAGCAATCAGCAGGCGACCCGGGAAGGCGCTGAGAAAGGCCAATAATTTGTGTAAAGGTTGTTCGGCTCGGCGTTCGATATCTAATGCAGGCAAGCCGTTGGATGGGCTGTCTATGCTCAATGCGATGCGGGCAAAAGCATGGGTGCTAGCAAAGAAGTCTTCGGCTTTGAATAGCAAGCTTTCTGGCGGCAATAAGGGTCGCTCGGCATCGTGTGCTAAAGTTTTGTAGCGTGCTTGCGCCTCGCGCCAAAATTGTTGTGCGCTGTGATCCAGGTCGCCATGCAGGCACAGCACGCTCTGGCTATTGAGGTAATCCAGTAGGCAGGCGGTGTGCTCAAAAAATAAGGGCAAATACCATTCGATGCCGCCACTGGCGATGCCTTTGCTGACGTCTTTGTAGATTTTGGCACGTTGCGGGTCGCCCTCAAAGGTTTCGCGGAACTGGCCACGGAACAAGGCGATGCCGGCTTCGTCTAGTGGAAACTCCCTAGCAGGCAGCAATCGTATCTTGGGCACCGGGTAGAGGCTGCGCTGGGTGTCTACATCAAAGATGCGTATGCTTTCTATTTCGTCGTCAAATAGGTCCATGCGGTAAGGCAGGGCTGACCCCATGGGGAATAAATCCACCAAGCCACCGCGCACGCTGAATTCACCATGGCTGATGACCTGGCTGACGTGGTGGTAACCGGCTTCTGCACATTGCAAACGCAGCGCATCGGTATCCAGCCTTTGGCCTTTTTTCAGCATAAAGGTATTAGCACTTAAATAGGCTTTTGGGCTAATGCGGATCAAGGCCGTGGATAGCGGCACAATGATGACGTCGCAGGCATTTTGCGTGATTTGGTATAGCGTGGTTAAACGCTCGGAGATCAAATCCGGGTGCGGCGAAAACTGATCGTAAGGCAGGGTTTCCCAATCGGGCAATAAATTGACCGTTAATTCAGGCGCAAAGTAGGGCAGCTCCTCTAGTAAACGCTGCGCATCAAAGCCATTGGCGCTGATGATGACCAAGGTTTGTGGCGGCGCGGCGCGTTTAAGTTTTACCGCCAGTTCGGCCAAGGCGTGGCCGTCTTGGCCTAAATGACTTAAGGTCACGCGTGTGGCCTGGCCGAGTTTGGGGATGGGTAATGCGCTAGGGCTCATGTACGGATTTCGTTAGGTATGGGTTGGGGTTGAGGGGCCAGCTAGGCTGTGCCACCCACGGTCAGCGCATCAATTTTCAAGGTGGGTTGACCCACCCCCACCGGCACGCTTTGGCCTTCCTTGCCGCAGGTGCCGACGCCGCTGTCTAAGGCCATGTCGTTGCCTATCATGGACACCCGTTTTAATACATCTGGGCCATTGCCTATCAAGGTGGCGCCTTTGACCGGGTAAGTGATTTTGCCGTCTTCTATCATGTAAGCTTCGGCAGCGCTGAAAACGAATTTGCCGCTGGTGATGTCGACTTGACCGCCGGCAAAGTTGGCGGCATACAAGCCGCGTTTCACCGATTTGATGATTTCTTCGGGCGCTGCTGTGCCATTTAACATATAGGTATTGGTCATGCGCGGCATGGGGATGTGCGCATAACTTTCGCGTCTGGCGTTGCCGGTAATCGGCATCTTCATTAGGCGGGCATTTAAGGTGTCTTGGATGTAGCCACGCAATATGCCGTCTTCGATCAGCACGGTGCGGTTGGTTGGGTTGCCTTCGTCGTCCATGCTTAGTGAGCCGCGGCGGTTCGCCAAGGTGCCGTCATCTACGATGGTGATCCCGCGCGCTGCCACTTGCTGACCAATTTTATTGCTAAATGCTGAGCTGCCTTTACGATTAAAATCGCCTTCTAAACCATGGCCTATCGCTTCGTGCAATAAAATACCTGGCCAACCGGCACCCAATACCACGGTCATGCTGCCGGCTGGGGCAGGTCGCGCATCCAAATTCACCAAGGCTTGGTGCACGGCTTTTTGCGCGTAATCTTGCAATACATCATCCGTGAAGTAGCTGTAATCAAAGCGCCCACCGCCACCGCAGGAACCTTGCTCGCGGCGGCCATTGTGTTCGGCTATGACATTGATGGATAAGCGCACCAAGGGGCGCACGTCGGCGGCCATTACGCCATCGTGACGCGCCACCATGACCACTTCGTATTCGCCGGCGATGGAGGCGGTAACTTGTTTCACGCGCGGGTCAGTTTTTCTGGCGTAGGCCTCCAGCCGTTCTAGTAGTTTTACTTTTTTCTCGGCAGACAAAGAGGCGATAGGGTCCTGGCCTAAGTAAAGCGGGGCGCTGGCACGGGCGATTAAGCTGCTGGCCGACTGCTCGCCGCCTTGGCTAGCGATGGCTTTGCTGGCTTTGGCCGCAGCTTGCAAGGCGCTTAAGCTGATGTCGTCTGAATAAGCAAAGGCGGTTTTTTCACCGCTTACCGCACGCACACCCACGCCCTGGTCTATAGAAAAATTGCCGGATTTGACTTGGCCTTCTTCTAAGCCCCAGCTTTCGCTGCGGCTGTATTGAAAATACAAGTCTGCGTAGTCTATTTTGTGCGACATCATGTCGCCCAATACGCTTTGCAGTTGGGCTAAGTCTAAATTAGCCGGTGCCAGTAGGTGGTCTTTAGCTAGGTCAAAGTGGCTGCCTAGTTGTTGGCTGCCGTCAGTCGGCGTGGTAGAGGGTTTCATTTAAATTTCAGTAATGATGCGGTGTTTAAGGGCTGGCAAGCTGGCTCGCAGGCTAGCTTGGTATTTCGGGTTCATGGCGGCGATAACCACACCTGATCCGCGCGGCAGTCTGTCTAGCACCACGCCCCAAGGGTCGACTATCATGCTGTTGCCGTGTGTTTCACGACCGGATAAATGGTAGCCACCTTGCGCTGGGGCCATGACGTAACTCAAGTTTTCTATGGCGCGCGCACGGACTAAGGTCTCCCAATGGGCTTTTCCTGTGGTGTCGGTGAAAGCAGACGGCACGACGATGATGTTGACGTCTTTCATGGCGCGATAGAGTTCAGGGAAGCGCAAGTCGTAACAGATGGACAAGCCTATCTTACCGAAAGGGGTGTCGACCACTTTAATCACGTCGCCGGATTCTATGGTTTTTTCTTCGTGGTATTGCTCGTTGCCTAGGTTGAGCCCAAACAAATGAATCTTGTCGTAACGCGCTACTTGCTGACCTTGGTCGTCGTAGACTAAGCAGCTGTTGCGTACTTTATTTGGAAAGTTGCTGACCAAGGGCACCGAACCGCCTACTAGCCAAATTTTGTGTTTTTTGGCCATGCTTTTTAAGAATTGCTGTATTGGCCCTTTGCCTTCCTCTTCACGCGCGGCCACCTTGTCGGTTTCTTTAAAGCCCATCAATGCAAAATACTCAGGCAGGGCCACCAGTTTTGCGCCTTGATTGGCCGCCACCTCAATTAATCGCTCAGCCTCGCTTAAGTTGGCCGCCACATAGGGGCCAGAAGCCATTTGTATGGCGGCTATTTTTATGATGTCTGAAGGGTTTTTTTGACTGAGGGTGGCTTTGGTGGTTGTTAAGCGTGAGGTGATGGCCATGTTAAATCCAAATAATGGTTAGTGTTTTAATTAGTTTGCAGGTGCTTCAGTGTCTTCTTTGTTGTTTTTTACTTCTTGCGGGTTGTCCCAAGTTCCTATGATCTCGTATTCAGTCGATGAAATCTTATTCAAGGGGTCTTTTAGTATTTTCTGTGCTAAGAATGCCACAGCGCCGGCCAAAGGTCCACCCGCTAATGCGGCGAGCGATAGGCTGTCGCTGATGTGAGGCAATACTTTTACGTATAAGTGCTGCGTTTCTTTTTGTAAATTGGTTTCACCTTTAATTGACACGTCAGCCGCTGGCCCTGACATGACAAAGTCATCGCTGTAAATGACGCCGGAATTAATTTTCGCGCTGGCTTTGATTTTATCAAAGGCGAAGCCATTGCTGAACAGGTCTCTGAAATCCAAGGACAAGCGCCGCGGTAAGCTTTGCAAGCTGAGCAAGCCTAAGAGACGGCCCACCCCCGGTTGCACTTTAAGAATTTGGCCTTTTTTCATTTCCAACTGCAAATTGCCGTTGATTTCGACGGGGTTAAAGTCGTAGGGGTTGCCTGCCCATTGCAATTGGCAGTTTAGGCTGCCTTCGCCTCTTTTGACGGTGTTGGGGTGGCCAAGGTTCTTCAATGTTTCACCTAGATTTTTAATATCCCAGCTGACGTTTAAATAGGTGCTGGGGTTTTTTTGCCAATTATTCCATTGCCCATCTGCGCTGATGCTGCTCTCAGGGTTACTGAGTTTGAGTTTCTGGATCGCCCAATTGTTATTTTGTGGGTAGGCAATCAATTCCATGGTGCCTAGGTTTTTGTTATCCCATTCAAAGCGCTCGGCCGCGATGTCCAAGGCAGGGTAAGAGCTCAGCCCCACGTCATTGCTGGCCGTTTTAATCTTATTTGGGCTGACCTCAGGAATGGATAGGTGGCTCAAGCGCGCGTTTAGCTTGTTGTCGTTTGTGTAATCTAGGTCACCGCTTAGTTCACGGCTTTGCACGGTGATGCTCAAGCCGGTTTTATTTGGGTTGTTGATGATCTTGAGTTGGTGAATGCGCCGATCAAAGATATCTAAGGTATTGATTTTTAGTGCTATTTTTTGGATGGGTGGAGCGATACCTGCGCTGATATCGCCGCTAACATCTTGCATGACGCGGCGCCAAGCGTCGGCGTCTAAATAGTCCAAGCTGCCACTTAATTGCAGGCCTTTGACCTTGATTAAATCGTATTTTGGATTGAGCTCATCGTTGCTGCCTGGCCCATTATTAAAGCGTACGTTTGCCCGATCGAATTTTAATTGGCCATTTTCTTTAGTGCGCACAACTTGGGCAAACAATTTACGACCCAATGCCACGCTCAAGGCATCGTTGTTTAGAGACTGATTTTTATCCACGCGTAACATCAAGCGCTCGTTGCTGGTTTTGTTAAAAGGCACGGGCAGGCGAGAACTTAAACCAACTAAATCGCTGCGTATGGCAATGTTGACCAGCGGTTTTTGGATGGTGATGTCGCTTTGCCAATTGGCGCTGCCAGCAATATAGCCGACCGCTTTAGCTAAATTGCCTTTAGGGTTTTGATTCAGCAGCACTTGCCGTATCGCCGCGTCGTTCATTTTACCTTTGGCATTAATGCGTATGATTTTGTCTTTACCCGAGCTTAAGTTAAAGCTAAGCGGTGAACCAAATGCGTTGGCGTTGATGTTCTTTGCCGTTAAGCTGCTCTCGGTAAAATCGAGCACGCCATTGATGGAGGTGAGTTTAGGGATGTTTGGCTCGTCCATGCTGCCATTGCTAATGAGGTAGTGACCTTGGTATTTGGCCGCGTCTAAATCGTTCATGGGGATGATGAGCTTGAGGTCTAATTTCCCCTGACCGCTGGTGATGAGGTCCTCGGTAAAGCCTTGGGTGGCCTCCTGCACGGGGCTTTTGTTGATGAACTTGATGCTTTCGGCCACCGGCCCTTTGTAGGTGCTGTCTATGTGCAACATGGGTTCAGCGGCATCCAACTGCGGGATGACCACTTTGCTTTTGACGATTTGGTTACCAAGCAAGTGGCCAGAAAAGGCATTCAATTCCATGCGCTTGCCCTCAAACAGCATGTCTAGGCCTAGGTCTTCTATGACCGGCCAGCCCGTGCCGTACTCCATGAGCGAGTGGCTCAATTTAGCTGTGACGCGAAATTGGCCCAGATTGGGCAGCGGTTTATTTTGTTTGTCGACGAAAGGAAAGTCTGCCAAGCGGCCTTTGATGACCACGTTAACGTCTTCTATTTGACCGCTTAGTATGGACGTGTCCAACCAGTGCAGGGTGGTCTCGCCCAGGGCCTTGGGGTAGTAGCGCAATGCGTATTTGGCATCGGCTTTGGCCACTCGGGCTTTTAAATCCAAATAGTCGCCTTTGGCGCTGTCCATTACGTAGTCTGCATAGACTGTCGCAGACAAATCGGGATTGCTAAAATTTAATTGATCGATGTGGATGTTGGTGGCCTGCTCCTTGTGGCTCCAACTGATGCTGCCATTGAGGCTGTCCACCGCAGTCGGGTAGCGCAATGTGGAGGTCAGGTCTAACTTGGCATGGGTCGTGTTCAATTGCAGTTTACCGGCATTTTGATTGGCGCTGATGGTGCCGCTTAAATTGCTAAAGCCAGGCAAGGTTTCATGCGCGGCCAGGTTTAAATTTTGAAACTTGGTTTGCACTTGGTAGCCGCTGGTTTTGCCTAAGTTGGTTTGCCAGTTTAAGTTCAGCTCGCTGAGCTGCCCGCTGGGGCTAAGTTGCTTAATCTTGTCTTGCCAATTCTGCGGGATGGGGAGTTGCGCTGCGTGCGCCTGCAGCATGGCCAAATCCAATTTAGCCAATTGCACTTTAAGCGTGTCATTGGCTGATTTGCTTTTAAGGTAATGCACCGTGGCATCATGCAAACTTAAGTCCTGATTGCTCTGCACAGTCAAATGCATGGCGCTATAGCTTTCTTCGGTATCGGTCTTAGCCCAGGCCAGCTCACCGCTTAAGCTGCGCATGATTAAGGCAGTATTTTGTATGGGCAGATCCAATTGCAAATCGCTTAAGGCCAGCGTGCTACTGATGCTTTGCCACTGCTGGTTTTCAAAGGCCGCGATCAGCTTGACGTCGCCACGGCCATTTTTTAGGGCCACGCTAGGGCTGAGTAAGCGGTAATCGACCCAAGTTTGGTATGCCATTAAGTCTACGTTTTTAATGGTCAACTCCAGTTGGCCGTGCCAATTGGCTAGCTGACTGACGTCGCTGCCATAAAGGCGAGCTTGCAATTGAATCGGGGAACTGGTGCCACTTGAAGGAAGGGCGCTGAGACTGATTTGATGGCTTTTAAGCAAGCGTTTCCATGGTGGACTTTGCACCGACAAATTGAGCTTGTCTAAACTCAAAGCCGGGGCGCCGCGCAACTCGTCTATCCAAATGACCTTGGCGTCGCTGACATTGAACGCGCTTTGACGCAGTAGCCAATTGGCCAATTCCGGTTTGGCCGGTCCCTGCATGCTGATACCCCCCACAAAAAGCTCTCCTTGGGCGTTACGCCTAATGGTGAGTTCGGGTGCATGCAAACTAAGGTTGGCTAGGCGTGGCTCAAGCAAGGGTAGGCTGAGCCAGGATAAGCTTAAGTCGGTATTTTTAAGTTGCAGGGCGGGGCGATTTTGCGCGTCGTATAAATCAATGTCAGATACGACAAAGTGAGGGTTAACGCCTTGCCAACCCACTTGAATTTGGCCTATGACTATTTTTTGCTGAGCGAGCTTGCTGGCAAATTGCGCGATGTCATTTTTGTAGAGGTTGATGTTGGGGAATAGCCAAAACTCGATGCTCAACGCGGCGGCAATTAAAACGACGGCAATGCTGCTGATAAGCCAAAAGGCAAGGCGATAAACCAACAGCAGGGACTTTTTGACCATATAGGCTAGCTTGGGCTCTAATTGAATTAAGTTGCAGCTTACATTCTACTGCAATAGCCATCATAACAAACAAATTGTCGGGTGTTTGATAGCTGTCGGTTGTGAAGTGAAATTATTTTAAAATAGCGGCTTTGTCCTTTAGAATGTCGCCTGGCTCGGATACCCTGACGCCCCTTAATTTAAGCGCTGATCTCTTGATTCAATTCAAACAACTCACTTTAGTTCGTGGTTTAAAAACCTTGATTCAAGGGGCGACATTGCAACTGCACCCCGGCCATAAAGTGGGCTTAACCGGCGCCAACGGGGCCGGCAAATCTTCTTTATTTGCCTTGTTGCGGGGTGAAATGCAATTGGAAGCCGGTGATTTGGATATGCCGGCCAGTTGGGTGATTGCCCACGTCGCGCAAGAAACCCCCGCGCTGGCCATGCCTGCGATAGAGTTTGTCTTGGACGGCGATGCCGAGTTGCGCCAAATCGAAGCGGCCTTGGCCGCCGCTGAAGCGTCTCAGCAAGGCGAACTAATTGCCGAACTGCATCACCGTTTACTTGATATAGAAGGGTACGCTGCTAAAGCGCGGGCTGCCGAGTTGCTAAGCGGTTTAGGCTTTAGCCAAGCCAATTTGCAGCAAGCGGTGGCGACCTTTTCCGGCGGTTGGCGGGTGCGATTGAATCTGGCGCGGGCCTTAATGTGCCGCTCCGATTTGTTGTTGCTCGATGAGCCGACTAATCATTTGGATTTGGATGCGGTGATTTGGTTGGAAGGTTGGCTGCAATCATACCGCGGCACCTTGATATTGATTTCGCATGATAGGGATTTTTTAGACGCCATCGTCAATCACATCGCGCACATAGAACAGCAGACCCTGACTTTATACCGTGGCGGCTACTCGGATTTTGAGCGGCAACGCGCGGAAAAGCTGGCTTTGCAACAAGCCTTGTTTGAGAAGCAGCAGCGTAAAGTCAGCCATTTGCAAAGCTACATTGATCGCTTCCGGGTACAGGCGACCAAAGCGCGGCAAGCGCAAAGCCGCATAAAGGCCTTGGAGCGCATGGAAATGATTTCAGCGGCGCACGTGGACAGCCAATTCAATTTTGAATTTAGAGTGCCCTTGGCCGCGCCCGACCCGCTCTTGGTATTAGATGAAATGGCGGTGGGTTATCAAGGTGTGGCATTGATTAAAGACATCGTCCTAGCCATCAGGCCGGGCGAGCGCATAGGCTTATTGGGACGTAACGGCGCCGGTAAGACCACCTTAATAAAATTGCTGGCCAAAGAGTTGGCGCCATTAAGTGGCAAGCGCGTGGAAGGCAAGGATTTAAACATAGGTTACTTTGCTCAGCACCAATTGGAGCAACTGCGCTTAGATGAGTCGCCATTGCAGCACATGATGAAGCTGGACCCCTTGACTCGCGAGCAAGAGCATTTGAATTTTTTAGGTGGCTTTGACTTTAAAGGCGACATGGCGAGAGCACCGTGCTTGAATTTCTCCGGTGGTGAGAAGTCACGCTTAGCCTTGGCCTTACTGATTTGGACACGACCGAATTTGCTGCTGCTCGATGAGCCCACCAACCATTTGGATTTAGAAATGCGCCATGCCTTGACCATGGCCTTGCAAGACTACCAAGGCGGGGTGGTGTTGGTCTCGCATGATAGGGCTTTGTTGCGCGCTAGTTGCGATGAATTTGTGTTGGTGGCCGACGGGCAGGCTGTGCCTTTTGAAGGTGACTTGGAAGCGTATGGCTTATGGTTAAATGAGCAGCGCTTAAAAGAAAAACAAAACCTGCAAGCGACGCTGGAAGTCAAACCGGCTAAGCAAGATCGCGCCATGAACAAGGCCGAGCGCCAAGCCAGAATTGCCGAGCGCCGGCCTCTGCTTAAAGAGGTGGCCGATTTGGATAGTCGCATCGCGGCCTGGCAGGAAGAAAAGTTGGCATGCGACGCACGCTTAAACGACAGCGACTTATACAGCGCCGCGGATAAAACCGCCTTGCAGGATTTGCTGAAAAAGCAGGCCGAGCTCATTAAACAAATTGAGCAAGCCGAAGAGCGTTGGTTGGATTTGCATGAGCGCTTAGAGGAACTGCCAGGGCTGGATTAGGCCACATGCATGAAGTTGCCTGCAAGGGCGTTATAAAAAAACCATTAAGACGGACAAGGACACACTATGGAAATTCAATATTCAAAACGCATTAAACTCATGCACGCCTTATGTTTGGCTGAAACCCTGCGTGACGATGAGCAAAAACCAAATGCCGACTTAAACGATTACGATGCGCTGGCCGCCGCCGATTACTTAAGTTGCTACGTCACTTTTAAAGCCATACAAGCGGCGGAGCGCTCGCCTTTGGCCGAACGCAGTGAAAACTTTGACATGCTCAGTGTCTACCAAGCCTATGCCTTGCTAGCCTACGCTTTTTTTACCACGCCATTGGCGCAAGAAGACATTACGCCCAATTTAGGCGTGGCGCAGATCACCATTGCTAAAACCTTGTTTGCCGGCTTGCCGGACGCCGAGTTGATCGAAATCATTGAGTCAGGATTTCAAAAATTCCAGTTGATAGGCGATGCCGAAGCGGCGCATTGGTCTGAATTTAGAGAAAATTTAGATAAGCTAACGGTAGCCTTTGTGATTGCCGGTACCGATGACGAAAGCCCGCATAGCGTGGCTGAAATCACGCCTATATTTGGTCAGTTATTAAGCCAGTTGTGCGAGGCGTTTAATAACGCTTAATGCCCGTCCGGCTGCTTGCCGGATAGGTAATACCAGCGCTGGTTTAGTTTGATGAATTCACTGCGCTCGTGCAGGCAGTAGGCTTTGCCTGCCACTTTGTATCGCGCGACAAATTCCACTGTGGCCTTGTTGTCTTGCTCTGGCGTGGCCAGCTTGATGGCAAGGCCTAGCCATTTTATGGCGGGGTCCTCGCTGAGATCCAGCTTGCTTGGCCTGCTGTCGGGGTGCCAGGTCGCCAATAAATACTCAGGCAATGCTAAAGCGTAAGCGCTGTAACGAGAGCGCATCAAAGCCAGCGCATTGGGTGCAGGCTGGCCTTGATGGTAGGGCTGACAGCAATCGTCATAGTTTAAGCTGCTCTCGCAGGGGCAGGCTGGTGTGGCTGACTGTTTGCTTGAGGGCTTAGGTGAGCTCACGCGTTTCTAAAAATTCGATGTCCGGGTAGCGCTCTTGCGCCATTTGTAGGTTCACGCGGTTTGGCGCTAAGTAGACGTATTCATTTGCCCCGTCCATTGCCACATTGAACCCGTATTTATCGGCAATCGCGCTTAAGTCGCTGTCTTTACCACGCAGCCAACGCGCGGTGTAACAATCGTAATTTTCAAACACAATGTCCACGCCGTATTCGTGCTCTAAGCGGTGCGCCACCACCTCGAATTGCAGCATGCCGACCGCACCCAAAATCAAATCATTGCTAAGTATGGGCCTGAATAATTGCGACGCCCCTTCTTCAGCTAATTGTTGAAGACCCTTTTGCAACTGCTTCATTTTTAATGGATTTTTTAATCGCGCTTTACGGAAAAATTCCGGGGCAAAAGAGGGCAAGCCAGTAAATTTTAGGTTTTCATTTTCACTAAAAGTGTCGCCCACTTTGATGGTGCCGTGGTTGGGTATGCCTATGATGTCACCGGAGTAGGCTTCGTCCATGGTGGTGCGGTCTTGTGCCATAAAGGTGATGGCATTGTTTACCGCCATCATCTTGCCGGTGCTGACTTGTTTGATTTTCATGCCACGCTCAAAGCGACCGGAACACACCCTTAAGAAGGCAATGCGATCGCGGTGCTTGGGATCCATATTGGCTTGTATTTTAAACACAAAGCCAGAAAATTTATTCTCATCCGGGGCCACGCTGCGACTGGCCGCATTGCGCGCCAGTGGCGCAGGCGACAAATCAACCACTGCATCCAATAGCGATTGCACGCCAAAGTTGTTGATGGCTGAACCAAAATAAACCGGCGTTTGTTTGCCGCTTAAATAGCGTTCGGCATCAAAGCTGTGCGATGCGCCGCGAACCAATTCCACGTTGATACGCAATTCCTCCGCCACTGAGCCCAACACTTCATCCAAGCGTGGGTTGTCCAGGCCTTGGATGATTTCCGAGGTGCCTTTCTCGGCGCGCGGATCAAAGAAGGCGATGCTGTCGGTATAGAGGTTGTAAACGCCCCTAAAGCTTTTGCCCATGCCTATAGGCCAAGTCATGGGCGCGCATTCCATACCCAATGTGGTTTCTATCTCGTCCAGCAACTCTATGGGTTCACGGCTTTCGCGGTCCAGTTTGTTGATGAAAGTGACGATAGGTGTATCGCGCATGCGGCAGACATTAAGCAACTTGATGGTTTGCGCTTCCACGCCATTCACCGCATCAATCACCATGACCGCGGAATCGACCGCGGTTAGGGTGCGGTAGGTGTCTTCAGAGAAGTCGTCGTGGCCTGGGGTGTCCAGTAGGTTGATCATGTGTTCGCGGTAGGGGAACTGCATGACCGATGAGGTCACGGAAATGCCGCGTTGCTTTTCCAATTCCATCCAGTCCGACGTGGCATGGCGTGACGCCTTGCGCCCACGCACTTCGCCGGCCACTTGTATGGCGCCACCAAACCACAATAACTTTTCAGTTAAGGTGGTCTTACCCGCATCCGGGTGCGAAATAATGGCAAAGGTGCGGCGGCGTTTTATTTCACCTTGTAAGGCGGTAGGCGCGAGTGTGGACATGGGTTAAGCGGATCTTTGATTTAAGACAAGGGCGCCATTTTACCTTAAATTGGCCTAGAACGAATCATGCCTATAGGCTGGGGCGACTTCGTCTGCTTAGCCAGCAAATAGCCTGCTTACTCGTGTTGGGCCTGCGCTATGTCGCGTTTGCGCTGGCGTTCTTGGCGCAGGCTGTAAAGTGTGGAGGCGATGACGACCACGGAGACTATGACGATGGTGACGGTGGCTAAGGCATTGATGCTGGGGTTTAAGCCTAAGCGCGCGCGGGAAAAAATCACCATGGGCATGGTCGAGTAGCCTGGCCCAGACAAGAAGGACGATAAGACCACGTCATCAAAAGACAAGGTGAAGGTGAGCAAGAAGGCGGATAGCAAGGCTGGCATGAGCAATGGCAAGGTCACCAAGCTAAAGACTTGCCATGGCCGGCAGCCTAAATCCATGGCGGCTTCCTCCAGTTTGCTGTCCATTTCCGTTAAGCGCGAACGCACTACTACCGTGGCGTAAGCCGTACCAAGCAAGGCGTGGCCTAGCAGTATGGTGAATAAGCCGCGCTCAGGGTAGCCTAGGGCTTGTTGCACGGACACCAGCATCAGCAATAAGGATAGGCCAACAATCACGTCTGGCATCACCAAAGGCGTGCTAGCCAAGGAGGACAGCAAACCGCGGCCAGTGAAGCGCCGATAACGGTGTAAGGCAAACGCGCTGAACAGTCCAAAAAACACCGAGACCAAGGCCGATAAGAAAGCAATTTTAAGGGATAGCAAGACGGCGGCGATCAAGTCGCTGTCTTGCATTAAGGCCTTATACCAACGCAAGCTGGCATGGCTCCATACCGTGACCAATTGCGAGTCATTAAACGAGTAGGCGACTAGGGTGAAGATGGGCAGAAATAAAAATGCATAGACCAGCAGCATCCAACTGCGGCCAAACCATTTAAGCGCGGTGCTGTTCATGTTTTATGCGCGCCCCTCGGATTGCAGTTTGTTGTAAATAGCCAAAGGCAGCATGATGAGTAGCAGCATGACTATGGTCACGGCGCCTGCCATGGGCCAATCATTGTTACTAAAAAACTCGTCCCACAATACGCGACCTATCATTAAGGTGTTGGGGCCGCCTAGTAGTTCGGGGATCACGTATTCGCCGACCGCGGGGATGAACACCAGCATGCACCCAGCCACTATGCCAGCTTTGGATAAGGGCACGGTAATCAGCCAAAAAGTTTTAAACGGGTGGCAACCTAAGTCTGCTGCCGCTTCCAAGTAGCGAGCATCCAGTTTGGATAGGTTGGCATACAGCGGCAATATCATAAAGGGCAGGTAAGAGTAGACCATGCCTATCATCAAGGAGAAGGGCGTATTGAGCATCTCGATAGGGCTGTCTATCCAGCCTATAGCCAGCAAGGCGTTGTTGATTAAACCGTTGTTAACCAACAGGGTTTTCCAGGCGTAAATACGCAGTAAAAAAGAGGTCCAAAACGGCAACATAATCAGCATGACCAATAAGGCTTGCCATTGTTTGGGCGCGCGCGCCATGAAGTAAGCAAACGGGTAGCCTAGGCCTAAGCAAATTACCGTGGTGTAAAAGGCGTAGTTTATGGAGGATAGGTAGGTGGCCAGATACAGCTCGTCTGAGGCCAGAAACAAAT
Organism: Methylophilaceae bacterium; assembly: GCA_965601545.1. Classification (GTDB taxonomy): domain Bacteria; phylum Pseudomonadota; class Gammaproteobacteria; order Burkholderiales; family Methylophilaceae; genus Methylotenera. Next base: position 601,412 of record OZ271845.1, read on the forward strand.
AGCTGCTGACGTCTAATTGGATGCTAGGCCAAGCCCCTTGCCAGCTAACCATGCCCGATACCGCGGTCGTTTGCATTTCCGATAGGCTGATTTTAAGCACGATTAATACTGGCAAGAAGGCCAAGATTAAAAACCAAGCATACGGCAGGCCTATGACCAGGCGGCGCCCAGTTAGCCAGGCGGGCATGCTACCTTTCAATGCATTAGGCTGGCCATTATTGCGTCAACAGCACCATCGCACTGTCGCCCCAGCTGACGTAAACCTGCTCGCCCCAGCTTAAATCGGCAATTTCCTCATCAGTCTGACTTGGTGCTTGCACTTGCAGCACTTTGCCACTGGCCAGTTTTACATGGTAGTTGGTGTGCGCGCCAAAGTAGGTCATCTCGGTTATCACACCGCTAACATGGTTGATTTTAGCCGCGGGTTTCTTGCGGCTGAGCGCCATTTTTTCTGGCCGTATGGCCACGCCCACCGCCATGCCGTCATGACAGGCTTGCTTAGATGGCAGGCGCAGCAAAGCATCGGCGCATTCAACGTCTATGCATTGGGCTTGCGCTGAATTCGCCGGACTTTGTTTGACTAGGCCGTCAAAAATGTTCACGCTACCAATAAAATCCGCCACTTGTCGGCTATTAGGCTGTTGGTAAATGGCCTTGGGCGAATCTACTTGTAAAAACGACCCTGCGCTCATGACGGCCATGCGCGTCGCCATGGTCATGGCTTCTTCTTGATCATGGGTCACCAACACGCAGGTCACGCCGACTTCTTCTATGATATTAACTAATTCTATTTGCGTGCTGACACGCAATTTTTTATCTAGGGCGCCTAAGGGTTCATCCAGTAATAAAAGCTTGGGTTGTTTGGCTATGCTGCGGGCCAAGGCCACCCGTTGTTGCTGACCGCCTGATAGCTGATGCGGTTTGCGTTTGGCGTATTGGCTTAGTTGCACCAGTTTCAACATGGCCTCGACCCGTTCAGCAATGGCCTCTTTAGCCATGCCGTCACGCCGCAAGCCAAAAGCGATGTTGTCGCTGACGCTTAAATGCGGGAAAAGCGCATAAGACTGAAACATCATGTTGATGGGCCGTTGGTAAGCGGGTAGCTCAGTGATGTCTGTTCCGTCCAAGTAAATTCGGCCTTGGCTTGGGGTCTCAAAGCCTGCCAGCATGCGCAATAAGGTGGATTTTCCGCAACCTGAGCCGCCCAATAAGGCAAAAATTTCCCCGCTGGCCACGTTCAGCGTGACTTGATCCACCGCCTTGATGTGACCGTCGTAGATTTTACTGACGCCCTCTATGCGCAATAAGGGCTCGTTGGTTAATGGGGATGAGCTGGTGTTTTCCATCCTTACAATCCTGTTTTAAAGCGAGTGAATAATCGGGTCATGATGCGCCTGGTGCCATTGTCCACCGTACCGGGTGGGATAAGCCTAGCCACGTCGCTGGGAGCTAAAAAAATGCTGGGGTTACGCCTAATGGATGCGTCGACAAAAGGGCTGGCCGCTTGATTCGGATTGGCAAAGGACAAGGCGTTGGTCAAGCTGGCATGCACTTGCGCGCGTAGGATGAAGTTGATGAACAGGTGGGCGTTCTTTGGGTGGGGCGCATCGGCCGGAATGGCCATGGTGTCCATGAACATTAGGCCGCCGGTTTTAGGCAGCAAGGCGACGATGTTTTGCGCCAAATTATTTTCCTTGGCGCGTTTTCTAGCCAAGTTGAAATCACCGGCCCAGCCTAGCGCCACGCAGACTTGGCCGCTGGCTAAGTCTTCAATTTGGCCGCCAGAATTAAAGCGCTTGATGTCGGGCCGTACCTTTTTCAACATGGCAAAAGCAGCTTGGTAATCGGCGACGTTTTTGCTGTAGGGGTCGCGGCCTAGGTAATGCAAGGCGATGGGGAAGACCTCGGACGAGGTGTCCAATAAGGTGATGCCGCAGGATTTTAATTTGTTGGTGTAGATGGGATTGAAAACCAAATCCCAGGCATTGTCTGGCATGGGCGTCTCGCCTAAAGCTTGCTTGACCTTGTCGACATTGATGCCTACCGTGGTGTAGCTCCATAGCCAATCGACCAAGTAGGCGTTTCCTGGGTCAAACGCCTGCATTTGTTTCAATATGGCTGGGTCGAGATTTTTCCAATTGGTCAGCTTGGCTTTGTCTAGTTTTTGGTATAAACCGCCTTCAATCTGCAATTTTGCCCAGTTTGAGGACGGCACCACGATGTCGTAGCCGGTTTTTCTGGCAATTAATTTGGCGTGCAATATTTCGTTGCTATCAAAAATATCGTAGCGCACTTTGATGCCGGTTTCTTTTTCAAAATTCGGGATGGTGTCAGGCGCAAGGTAGTCCGACCAGTTGTAAATATTCAGTACTTTTTCTTCAATCACGGCGGCGCCGGCGATGGCACTAAGGCTGAGTAGCATAAAGCCTAGACAGCTAAGGAATAAGCTGTGAGTTAAGCTGGGCTTGGATGGCGCACGCATGTCGGCCTTTCTAAAATGCAATCAATGGGAAAAGTAAGCAACACCGACTAGGTGGTGTTTTTCGAAATAATTCTAACATGGGCGCAGTATTTTTTAGCAGCTTAAACCAGCAAACAGTCTGCAATCGTCGTGTATGATATTAGCCATAACGGTCTGCCATCTTGAAAAAAGCATAGAGAAGAACATGAATATTATTAGCCTACCCACCCGACCATACGATGATCAAAAACCCGGCACCTCGGGCCTGCGTAAAAAGGTAAGCGTCTTTCAGCAAACGGCTTATTTAGAAAACTTTGTGCAAAGTATTTTTGACACGCTAACGGTGCCAGCCGGCGCCACCTTGGCGCTGGGTGGGGACGGCCGTTATTACAATAGAACGGCGATACAAACCATTATTAAAATGGCGGCAGCCAATGGCTTTGCTCGTGTTTTAGTCGGTCAAGCCGGTATCTTATCCACCCCAGCGTCCTCGCACGTCATACGTAAATACCAAACTTTTGGCGGCATGGTGTTGTCGGCCAGCCACAATCAAGGTGGCCCGCAAGGCGATTTTGGCATCAAGTACAACATCGGCAATGGCGGCCCGGCAACGGAAAAAATCACCGACGCGGTCTATGCCAAAAGCAAAACCATAAGCCAGTATAAAATCGCCGATTTTGCCGATGTGGACATCGACCACTTAGGCATCACGCACTTAGCAGGCGGGCAGTTTTGCGTCGAGGTGATCGATGCGGTGCAAGATTACGCCGACTTAATGGAGTCCTTGTTTGATTTTGCTGCCATACGGGCTTTATTAAAAAGCGGTTTTAGCATGCAGTTTGATGCCATGCATGCGGTCACCGGCCCCTACGCCCAGGAGTTGTTTGTGCGTCGATTGGGTGCGCCGGCAAGCAGTTTAATGAACTGCCAGCCCAGTGAGGACTTCAATGGCGGTCACCCCGATCCCAATTTAACCTATGCCGAAGATTTGGTGAAAATCATGTATGCCGGTGCCAGCGCGCCAGACTTTGGTGCGGCCTCGGACGGTGACGGCGATCGCAACATGATTTTGGGTAAAAATTTCTTCGTCACCCCATCGGACAGCTTGGCGGTGTTGGCGGCAAACGCCACCATGGTGCCAGCCTATGCCGACGGCATTGCCGGTGTGGCCAGGTCCATGCCGACCAGCGGGGCGGTGGATAGGGTGGCTGCAAAATTAGGTGTTCCGTGCTTTGAGACGCCAACCGGTTGGAAATTTTTTGGCAACTTAATGGATGCCGGAAAAGTGACGCTGTGCGGTGAAGAAAGCTTTGGCACCAGTTCCAGTCATGTGCGGGAAAAAGACGGTTTGTGGGCGGTGCTGTTTTGGCTAAACATACTGGCAAGTAAATTTGCATCCGGTCAGCCTGTGTCGGTTGAGCGGATATTGCAAGCGCATTGGGCGGAGTTCGGACGCAATGTCTATTCTAGGCATGATTACGAGGCCATACCCAGTGACGCGGCCAACAGTGTGATGCAGCACCTAGAAGCGCAATTTGCCGATTTACCCGGTCAGCGCCTAGGTCGTTACACAGTAAAAACCTGCGATGATTTTAGTTACCACGATTCGATTGATGGTTCGGTTAGTCACCATCAGGGTTTGCGTATTTTGTTTGTAGACGGCTCGCGCATGGTCTTCCGTTTGTCTGGAACTGGGACCGAGGGTGCCACCTTGCGGATTTATTTGGAATCGTTTGAAGCCGACGTGACTAAGCAATCGGTGGATGCGCAGCAGGCTTTGGCGGAAATGATAGGCCTGGCACTTAGCCTATCGCAACTGCCAGAAAAAACCGGTCGCCGCGCACCGACCGTGATAACTTAATTCAGTCGGCCTCGTCTATCCAAGCCAGTTGGATGGCTTCCAAAATGCGTTCACCGCATTTGTTCGGATCGTCATCGAATCCATCAAGCGCCATGACCCAAGCCATTAAATCGGTGTAGCGCACCGTGCTGGGGTCGGTGTCTGGGTGTTGATCGCATAAGGCTTCGGCGATGCGTAAACTGTCTGTCCATTTCATGCTATTGGTCTCACTCATAATAAAGTTTACTGATCTTAAACTAAGTCGATTATAACGTGGTCACAAGCGGGCAACTAAAAAGCCTAAATTTAAATACAAAGACCGCCTAGCATGCACATTAAGGTTTTAACCTTCAGCCTAGGCCGTGTTAAAATAGCGCTTTATTAGTCACTCAAATTTAAACCGTAATTGGAAAGCGAAATACTATGTCACAAGCCCCAACTAATCAGGCGCCCTTTACTTACGACCTTACTTTGGAAAAAGCAGACGCGGCTTTGTGGGGCATGATGTCGCACGAAGTGGTGCGTCAGCATGAACACATTGAGTTGATTGCGTCGGAAAATTACACCAGCCCAGCGGTGATGCAAGCGCAAGGCTCGCAGTTAACCAATAAATACGCCGAAGGTTACCCAGGTAAACGTTTCTACGGCGGTTGTGAGTACGTGGATGAAATTGAGCAGTTGGCCATAGAACGGTTAAAAGCCCTATACGGTGCTGAGTATGTCAACGTGCAGCCGCATTCGGGTTCGCAAGCCAATCAAGCGGTGTACTTTTCTATCTTGAAGCCAGGTGACACGGTCATGGGCATGAACTTGGGCCACGGTGGCCATCTCACCCACGGATCGCCTGCCAATTTGTCCGGTAAGTTATTCAACATCGTGCCTTACGGTTTAAACGATAAAGAAGAAATCGACTACGACGAGATGGAGCGTATCGCCGTGGAGTGCAAGCCTAAGTTGTTGATAGGCGGCGCCTCGGCTTATGCCTTGCGTTTTGATTGGGCGCGCATGGCCGAAATTGCGAAAAAGGTAGGGGCGTATTTCATGGTTGACATGGCGCATTATTCTGGCTTGATCGCGGGGGGCGTTTACCCTAATCCGGTGCCGCATGCTGATTTCGTGACATCTACCACGCATAAAACCTTGCGTGGCCCTCGTGGCGGTATTATTTTGGCTAAGGCTGAATTTGAAAAATCCTTGAACTCCAGCGTTTTCCCGGGTTTGCAAGGTGGCCCTTTGATGCACGTGATCGCAGCAAAAGCCACGGCCTTCTTAGAGGCCTCGCAACCGGCATTTAAAACCTATCAAGCGCAAGTGGTAAAAAATGCCCAAGCCATGGCTGAGGCCTTGGCTGCTAGAGGCTTGCGTATTATTTCTGGCCGCACCGAGTCGCACATGTTTTTAGTTGATTTGCGTCCCAAAGGCTTGACCGGTAAAGCGGCGGATGCAGCATTGGGTTTGGCGCACATTACCGTTAATAAAAATTCGATTCCGAACGACCCGGAAAGCCCATTCGTGACCTCAGGCATACGCATAGGCGCGCCGGCAATCACCACGCGTGGTTTTAAAGAAGAAGAAGCGAAGCAGGTGGCCAATTTGATTGCTGATGTGTTGGATAATCCAACGGATGAGAGCGTCATCGCTGCCACTAAAGCCAAGGTTCACGCCCTGACCGCGCGCTTTCCAGTCTACCAAGGCTAGTTAGCCTCAGGCCCGCTGCGCTTGCTATGAAATGCCCTTTTTGCGGTGATGCCGATACCCAGGTAATCGATTCTCGTGTTAACGACGAGGGCAACTCCATACGCCGTCGCCGCAAATGCGGCGTCTGCGACAAGCGTTTTACCACATACGAAACGGCAGAATTGATTATGCCGCAAGTGGTTAAAACCAACGGCACTAGGGTGGCGTTTGATAGGGAAAAGCTGCGTCTGTCCTTCACTCGGGCTTTGCACAAACGCCCGGTGCCTACCGAATACGTGGACCGCGCCTTGGACAGAATCACGCAAAAATTGCTTAGTTTGGGTGAACGTGAAATCCCCGCTAGGGAGTTGGGTGAAAGCGTAATGCATGAATTGAAATTGATGGATAAAGTGGCTTACATCCGTTTTGCTTCGGTTTACCGTAGCTTTTCAGATGTGGATGACTTTAACGATGCCATCCGTGAGCTATAACAATGGAGACTGATTATGCGATTCATTAAATGGGCCTCAATAGCCTTAAGCGTGTTTACCTTGGTCTTGACCTTGGTGTTTTTTGCCTGGTGGGCCATGAAGGACAGCCTGATGTTTGGTAGCGAGAAATTCGACCAAGTTAAATGGATACAGGCCGAAGCCACTGTGCAAAATGAATGCAAGCGCGGCGACATGGCTTACGATTTGCAGCAAAATATTTTAGTCAAAGGTACGCCCAAAGAAGCGGTGGCCATATTGCTTGGTAGGCCCAGTTACGATGCCGACAGGCACGTGGAATACGATTTGGGTAAGTGCATGCACGTCTACCACGGCTTGTTGATTTATTTTGATGAAAACAGCAACCTAATCAACAGCCGCATTTCCTCACATTAAGCCCGGCCAATCACGCAAGCTTTGCACCGTGTTTTCTATCGCTGACCACACCTACATGGCCCTTGCGCTGCAGTTAGCAGAGCAGGGTAACTACAGCACATCACCCAATCCCAGGGTCGCTTGCGTGGTGGTGAAAAACAATCAAATACTGGGCCAAGCGGCCCACCTTAAAGCCGGTCAAGCGCATGCCGAAGTGCTGGCATTAAATCAAGCTGGCGCGGCAGCGGCCGGCGCCGATGTTTACGTTACCCTGGAACCATGCAACCACGTTGGACGCACGCCACCATGTGTGGACGCATTACTAAAAGCCGGGGTAAAGCGTGTGGTAGTGGCCATGCAAGACCCCAATCCTTTGGTCGCCGGGCAGGGCATGCAGCGTTTACGGGCGGCGGGCATACACGTTGAGTTGGGATTGCTAGAGGCGCAAGCGCAAGCCTTAAACCCCGGTTTCGTCTCGCGCATGACCCGGCATAGACCGTATTTGCGCACTAAACTGGCTGCCAGTTTAGATGGTCGCACGGCTTTAGCCAACGGTTTGAGTCAATGGATTACAACGGAAGCAGCCAGGGCCGATGTGCAACATTGGCGTGGTTTATCTTGTGCCATCGTGACCGGTATAGGCACCATCTTGCAAGACAACCCGAGTATGACCGTGCGCGCGCCCGAGATAGTCAATGCCGCCTTATCGCGTCAACCGCTACGCGTGATTGTAGACAGTCAATTGCGCACGCCGCATGATTGCCAAATACTCTCTGCAGCCAGCCTGCAAATGGGTCCGGTGTTGATTGCCTACGAAAAAGCCGATGCCGCGCAGCTGCAAGCAATACAACGCCCTGGTTTAAGCTTAATAGCCATGCCCAATGAGCACGGGCAAGTTGATTTGCCGGCCTTGATGACCCACTTGGCTACGCTAGGGGTGAATGAGGTTTTACTGGAGGCCGGTTCGGCTTTAAATGGCGCTTTCTTGCAAGCGCATCTAATCGATGAATTCATTTTTTATTACGCCGCCAAACTGATGGGTGGCACGGCTCAGTCCATGTTTGCCATGCCGGCCTATAAGACCATGTCACAAGCGCAAGCCATGCAGATTATAGACGTTAGGCAATTGGGTGCGGATTTGCGCTTGCGCGCCAAGCCGGTGCCCGCTTAGCTAATCATGCAGTTGGCCGGCATGATCGATACCCATTGCCATCTGGATGCCGCTGAATTTTCCACAGACAGGCAACAGCAACTAGCGCTTGCCTTAGAGGCCGGCGTGACTAATATCGTGATACCCGCTGTGGCTCGCGAAAACTTCGCCGCCGTGCTAGACCTTTGCCAGCAGTATAAACACTGCGCCTGCGCGCTAGGGGTGCATCCTATGTACGTGGATGGCGCGGCTTTGGCTGACTTGGATGCCTTGCAAGAAATGTTGCGGCATCCAGCCGTGGTGGCCGTAGGGGAAATTGGTTTGGATTATTTTGTCGGTCATGCCGATCCATTGGCTAACCGTCAACGGCAGAGCCTTTTTTTTAGCGAGCAATTGAAGCTGGCTCAGCAATTTGATTTGCCGGTAATATTGCACGTGCGCCAGGCCATCGATGAGGTGTTAATGCATTTGCGCCGTCGTGCCGTGCCTGGCGGGATTGCCCATGCCTTTAATGGCAGCAAACAGCAAGCCGAGCAATTCATCGCCATGGGCTTTAAATTGGGCTTCGGTGGCGCCATGACCTACCAGCGGGCAACCAAGTTACGCGACTTAGCCAAGAGCCTGCCCTTAGAGTGCATAGTGCTAGAAACCGATGCACCGGATATGCCGCCATCGTGGTTGCCAGCAGGGCAGAAAAACAGCCCCAAGGAGTTAGCAAAAATAGCCCAAGTTTTGGCTGATTTGAAGCAAGTAAAGCTGTCGCAAGTGCTTGATATTACAAGCGCCAATGCACGGCAAATTTTGCCAAAATTGGCTTACTTATGCACATCACCTAAAGTGCTACTTTAACTTGGGCAAAAAACCCATATTAATCAAGGGCGCTATTTTAAGTTATTGATTTTTAAAGATAAAATAATAGTATAAAAAGTAAGCGATTTGAAAAAAGCCTTATAAATTGGCATGTTACATTTTCAAGTCACAGTTATTCACAAAGTTATCCACAGATAATGTGGAGAGTATTTTCAAAACCGTGGAACTTTTAAAAAGTCAATTTTTTTATTCATTATTTTTAGAGCAATTTAGCCGGTTTTTTTCTAGGAAAACGTGGGTTTTATGTTAGTCAATAATCAGCATTATCGAACCATCTGGACGCAGCCCCTTTTGGCTAATGGTCAAGCTACTGTAACCATCATTGATCAAACCAAATTGCCGCATGCGTTTGAGGTGTTAAACCTAAGCAATGTGCCGCAAATGGTGCATGCCATTAAAACCATGCAAGTGCGTGGTGCGCCCTTGATAGGCGCCGCTGCGGCCTATGGCATGGCCTTGGCCGCCCATGATGACGCCACAGACAGTTCATTACAAGCCGCTGCTTTGTCTTTACGCCTAAGTCGGCCCACCGCGGTGAATTTGAATTGGGCGGTGAGTCGCATGCTGGACTTAATGTTGCCGCAGCCAGAGCTTGCACGTGCGCAGATTGCCTGGGCCGAGGCAGAAAAGATTTGTGATGAAGACGTTTTGCAAAATCAAGCCATAGGCCAACACGGATTGGCGCTCATGCAGCAGATCCCAGCAAATAACGCCCCAATTTTCCATGTGCTTACCCATTGCAATGCGGGTTGGTTAGCAACTGTGGATGTTGGTACGGCGCTGGCACCCATATACGCAGCGCACGAGGCCGGCATAAAATTGCATGTTTGGGTGGATGAAACTAGGCCGCGTAATCAAGGTGCCAGTTTGACCGCATGGGAGTTAGGTCAACATGGCATAGACCATACCGTCATCAGCGATAATGCCGGTGGCCATCTGATGCAACAAGGCTTGGTGGACATGGTCCTGGTCGGCGCAGACCGGGTCAGCAGTGTTGGCGACGTGTGCAATAAGATAGGCACCTATTTAAAAGCCCTGGCGGCTTTTGATAACGGCGTGCCTTTTTATGCCGCTGTGCCTAGCCCAACCATAGATTGGTCGATTAAAGATGCATTGGCCGACATTGAAATTGAGCAACGTCATGGTGATGAAGTGGCTTACATGCAAGGCCTGGCTGCAAATGGCGACATGCAAAACGTGCGCTTGATTCCCGCTGGGTCCAATACCGCTAACCCGGCTTTTGATGTGACCCCGGCCAGATTGGTGACCGGCATCATTACTGAACGCGGTGTGTATAGTCCGGCCGATTTGGTCAGCAGTCGACTCAGCAAAGCATTCATGGGGGGCAAGTAATGACAAAAGCAAGGGAAATGGCCTGGCGTGAACAACTGTTGGCCAGCACGCAACATTTAGCCACCTTAGGCCTTAATAAAGGCACCTCCGGCAACCTCAGTGTCCGCACCGACTTGGGCTTTTTAGTGACCCCATCGGGCATGGCGGTGGAGGCCATGGATGCCATGAGCATGGTGCACATGCAGTTTGATGGCTCTTGTGAGGCCGGCAAGCGACCCAGCAGTGAATGGCGCTTTCACCAAGATATCTTGCAAGCCAAACCGGATGTCAATGCGGTGGTGCATACCCACAGCACGTTTGCCACCACCTTGGCCTGTTTGCGTAAGCCCATACCGGCTTTCCATTACATGATTGCCATTGCCGGTGGCGACAGCATAGAGTGCGCGGATTATGCTTTATTTGGTAGCCAAGCGCTATCAGACAACGCCTTACTGGCCTTAGGTAAACGCAAAGCCTGTTTGTTGGCTAACCATGGCATGATTGCAGTCGGCCGTGATCTGCCGCATGCGGTGTCTGTGGCCTTGGAAGTGGAGAATTTAGCCGAGCAATATGCCCATGCCTTGCAAATAGGCGAGCCGACTTTGTTGAGCGATAGCGAAATGCAAGCGGTTTACGCGCAATTTAAAGGCTACGCAAACTGGGATTGAAGCTTAAAAAGGGTCTGGCCACCAGTGCATGGCAGCCAGACTTATATTGATTAACGAATGACTTCTTTGAGTTGTTCCAAAATCGCTGGGTTTTCTAGGGTGGACAAATCGGAGGTGATCTCCTCACCCTTAGCCAAGTTGCGTAACAATCGACGCATGATTTTACCGGAGCGGGTTTTAGGTAAATTGTCACCAAAGCGAATTTCATCGGGCTTGGCAATCGGGCCAATTTCCTTACCCACCCAATCACGCAATTGCGCCACGATTTGTTTAGCCGCCTCGCCCTCTGGTCGTGCGCCTTTTAGCACCACGTAAGCCACCACTGATTCCCCTTTGATGTCGTGCGGTTTACCCACCACAGCGGCTTCTGCCACCAATGGATTGGATACCAAGGCCGATTCAATTTCCATGGTGCCTAAGCGATGGCCGGACACGTTTAACACGTCGTCTATGCGACCCATGATGGTAAAGAAGCCGGTTTTAGCATCGCGTATGGCGCCATCGCCAGCTAAGTAGGTGGTGCCACCTAAGTCTGTCGGGTAGTAACTGGATTTATAGCGTTCTGGGTCGTTGTAAATGGTGCGTATCATGGACGGCCACGGTTTTTTAATGACCAATAAGCCGCCTGTGCCCCAAGGCACGTCTTTACCGGTTTCATCCACCACGGCAATGTCTATGCCAGGGAAAGGAAGCGTGCAGGAGCCAGGCACCAATGAGGTGGCGCCAGGTAATGGCGTGATGGCATGCCCGCCGGTTTCAGTTTGCCAGAAGGTGTCAACGATAGGGCAGCGGCTGCCGCCTATATTTTCGTAATACCACATCCACGCTTCTGGGTTGATCGGTTCGCCGACCGAGCCCAATAGGCGTAGGCTGCTTAAGTCGAAGTGTTTAGGATGGGTGCTTTCCACCGTGTCGGCCGCTTTGATGAGCGAGCGTATGGCGGTAGGGGCGGTGTAGAAAATCGTCACCTTGTGTTTTTCTATCATGCGCCAGAAGCGGCTGGCATCCGGGTAAGTGGGGATGCCTTCAAACACCACTTGGGTGACGCCCATGGCCAGTGGCCCATAAGCCACGTAGCTGTGACCAGTAATCCAGCCCACGTCAGCGGTACACCAAAAAATGTCATTGTCTTTGATGTCAAAGGTCCAACGCATCGTGTTCATGGCATGTAATAAATAGCCTGCTGAAGAATGCTGCACACCCTTGGGTTTACCGGTACTGCCTGAGGTGTAAAGTAAAAACAGTGGGTGCTCGGCTCCCATCATCACCGGTGGGCAATCGTCGCTCACGTCAGCAATTAAATCGTGCCACCAAATTTCATTGGCTTGCGCCACGATGGGGCTACCGGTTTTTTTATAGACCACGATGTTTTTGATCGATTCGCAACCGCCCATGGCAATGGCTTCGTCCACGGCGTTTTTGAGAGGCATGGATTTTCCACCGCGGAATTGGCCATCGGCGGTGATGATGGCGACCGCGCCGGCATCAATAATGCGTTCGTTAATGCTTTTAGCAGAAAAGCCGCCAAACACCACCGAGTGTGTCACGCCTAATCGTGCACAGGCCTGCATGGCCACCACAGCCTCTATGCCCATGGGCAAATAAATCAACACGCGGTCGCCGGCAACGATGTGTAATTTTTTTAAGCCGTTGGCGAATTGGCAAACGCGCTGGTGCAATTCTTTGAAGGTGACCTGCATGCTGCTGCCATCGTCTGCTTCAAAGATGATCGCCACTTTATTGGGGATGGTGTTTAGGTGCTTGTCTAAGCAGTTAGCGGAAACATTGAGTTCGCCGTCTTCAAACCATTTATAGAAGGGTGCATTGTCTTGATTCAGTGTTTTGCTAAAAGGTTTATGCCAAACCAATAACTCGCGTGCTAACTTTGCCCAAAAACCTTCGTAATCGTCGGTTGCTTGCTGACACAAAGCATTGTAGGCTGACATACCGGACACGGTGGCCGATTTAACGAAATCGGCACTCGGTTCAAAAACGCGGTTTTCATGAAGCACTGAATTGATGGACATGCTAAAAATCTCCTTGAGATAATGCTAATTTTATATTTTTTGTTATGAAAAACATTTTGTAACGCAATTGTTAAGCATCATATTACAACAAAAAACTTATGCTAACACTCGATAATTTATTAACTGCAAGCCGCGCCAAGTCTAGCGATGAGGATAAATTGCGGCATGCCATTTCGTGCAGTCCGTTTTTAACCAGACTCTGCACAAAACATGCCGGCTTAGTGCAGGATTTGCTAGAAAATCATAAGCTAGCCTATCAATTAGCCGACATGCAAAAATTTTTGGCTGAGCAAACTATTTTTGATGAAGGCAGTTTAAAAAAAGCCTTGCGTGCACTTCGCCAAGCGGTCATGGCCAGAATAATAGTCCGCGATTTAAACGGTTTAGCCGATGTGGCCGAGGTCATGCAGACCACCACGCACTTGGCCGAATGCACCATCAACAGCGCTTTGGCGTTTTTACACCCGGCCTTGGTAGCCGTGCATGGCCAACCCGTCGATGCCCACGGGCAGCCGCAACACTTGGTGGTGATAGGCATGGGTAAGCTAGGCGGTGGCGAGCTTAATGTCTCATCCGACATCGATTTAATCTTTGCTTATGCAAGCGACGGTGAAACAAGCGGCTCTAGCCCGATTAGCCACCAACAATTCTTTACCCGTATAGCCAAGCAATTAATCGCCGCCATAGACGACATAACCGAAGACGGCTTTGTGTTTAGGGTGGACATGCGCTTGCGGCCGTTTGGTAGCGAAGGGGCCTTGGTGTCGAATTTGGATGCCTTGGAAGATTACTACCAGAATAACGGCCGCGAATGGGAGCGTTATGCCTGGATTAAAGGCCGCGAAGTGACCGGTGGCCAACAAGTGGCGCGCTTATTAAAACCCTTTGTTTTTAGGAAATACTTGGATTTTGGTGCGTTTGCCAGCATGCGCGATTTAAAGCAGCAGATACAACGTGACGTCAATAGCAAGGGCATGCAAGACAACATTAAACTGGGCCGCGGCGGCATAAGGGAAATTGAGTTCGTAGCCCAAGTATTTCAGTTAATACGCGGTGGGCAAGACCCCAGTTTGCAAATTAAACCCACTTTGCAGGTGCTCGATCTGTTGGCTGAAAAAAGCTTGCTGCCTAGCCGAACCGTGGCCGAATTAAAAACTGCCTATGTTTTTTTGCGAAACTTAGAGCACCGCTTAATGTACGTGGAAGACGCGCAAACGCAGGCGTTACCCAATAACGATGAGGCGCAAGCGCGCATCGCTAAGGCTATGAATTTTAGCGATTGGCCTAGCTTTCTAGCGGTATTAAATGACTTCCGCGCCAGGGTGCAACAGCATTTTGACGCCACTTTTAGTGATGCCAGCGCGGACAGCAGTGCACTGGCAAATGAAATCGCCTTGTGGCAGGACGGCTTAAGCGAGCAAGAGGCAGTGGCGGCTTTGCAAAAATTACGTTACCAAGAAGCGCCGCTAAGCCGCAGCAGGTTGCAAGCCATGCGCCATAGCAGTCGCTATGTGCAATTGCCTGAGTCCAGTCGTTTGCGTTTTGATGGTTTGATGCCGCTGGCCATTCAGTTGTCGGCCAGCATGCCCAACCCAGACACGACCTTGCTGCGCGTCAGTGATTTGTTGGAAAGCATTTGCCGCCGTGCCAGCTATTTGGCCTTGTTGGCCGAGCACCCGCAGGCCATGCAACTGCTTGTTAAACTCTGCAGCAGCAGCCCGTGGCTAAGCAATTACTTGTTGCAACACCCCATTTTATTGGATGAGTTGTTGGACACCCGCACCCTCTATGCGCCGCCGGATTTTGCCAGCATGCGTAAGCAATTGCAGCAACGCTTGACTGAGCTAGACGGCGACGTGGAACAGCAAATGGACAGCTTGCGCCATTTTAAACATGGCCATGTGTTTAGGTTTGCCGTGCAGGACATTAACGGCGAATTGAGCCCAGAAGTGGTGTCCGATTACTTAAGTGCCTTAGCCGATTTGATACTGGATGTCAGCTTGCCCTTTATTTGGGCTCAGCTCAAAACGCGGCATAGGCCAGATGCAAAATTTGCCGTCATAGGCTACGGCAAATTGGGCAGTAAAGAACTGGGTTATGCCTCGGATTTGGACATCATTTTTCTCTACGATGACGATGCGCCTGAGGCCGGCGAAGTCTATGCGCGCTTGGCCCAACGTATTAACAATTGGTTTAATAGCCTGACCTCGGCCGGGCTTTTGTACGAGACCGATTTGCAATTGCGTCCGGACGGCAACAGTGGCTTGTTGGTCAGCAGCGTGGCTGCCTTTCATGATTACCAATTAAACAAGGCCTGGGTATGGGAACACCAAGCCATTACCCGCGCCCGTTTTGTGGCAGGCGACAAGGCGCTGGCTGCGCATTTTGAATCTACGCGTTTAGCGGTGATGACCATGCCACGTGAACGCGATACCTTAAAGCAATCGGTGCTGGCCATGCGCGAAAAAATGCGCGCCACGCAACACCTCGCGCCCGATCTGTTCGACTTGAAACACAGCCCAGGTGGCATTATCGATGTGGAGTTTTTGGTGCAGTATCTGCTGCTGGCGCACACCAAGGACCACCCGGCATTAAGCCAAAACATTGGTAACATTGCATTGCTAAAGCTGCTGGCTCAACTGGGCATCATAGACCTTGTCGCTGCAGAAAAAGTGGTGTTGGCTTACCGTGATTACCGCCACAGCCAACACCTCATGAAACTGCAAGGTTTGCAGGCTTTGCACCTGCCATTAAGCTCGGTCAGTGAACATGCATCGTCCGTGAGCGCACTCTGGCAGCACGTGTTCTTCAGCCCATAACCTTGCTTGTGCCGCGCTGTCGGCGGATAAACTAGCCGGCTCAACATAAGCCAGCGCGGCGCTCAGGCATGTTAAAATGGTCGCTTATGAGTGCAAATTCCCCGGCCAGTGCCATACCCGCTGATTTAAGCCATGCCCCTTTTGAGGCAGCCATGGCCACTTGCATGTTGCAAGATAGGCATGCCTTGCGTAGGAAGTTTCGCGAGGCCATGGCCTTGGCTAAGAACCCAGCGGATGCTGGGGGCAAGGCTAGAGCGCAACGCTTGTTGGCTGAAATCAAGCAAAAGACAGGGTCATCGCAACAGAAATATAACGCCAGATTAGCCAATCTGCCCAAGCCCAGCTACCCAATGGAATTGCCGGTCAGTGGCAAAAAAGAACAGATTGCCGCTGCTATTCGGCAGCACCAAGTGGTCATCGTTTGCGGTGAAACCGGTTCCGGTAAAACCACTCAACTGCCTAAAATTTGTTTGGAATTGGGTAGGGGCGTGGCTGGCTTGATAGGGCACACCCAGCCGCGGCGCATCGCCGCTCGCTCGGTCGCCAGTCGCATTGCCCAAGAATTGCAAAGCCAGCTGGGCGAGGCAGTAGGCTACAAAGTCCGCTTTAACGATAAGCTAAGTGAATCCAGCTACGTTAAATTAATGACGGACGGTATTTTGCTGGCAGAAACCCAAGGGGATAAATTTCTCAATGCTTACGACACCATCATCATCGATGAGGCGCACGAGCGCAGCCTGAACATCGATTTTCTCTTGGGTTATTTAAAGCAGTTGCTGGTTAAGCGCCCCGATTTAAAAATCATTGTCACCTCGGCCACCATTGATGCCGATCGCTTTTCCAAGCATTTTAATGGCGCGCCGGTGATAGAAGTATCCGGCCGCACCTACCCAGTGGAAGTGCGTTATCGCCCCCTAGGCAAATCCGGCTTTCGCGCTAAAGATGCGTTTGCGGAAAAGCAGGCGCAGGATGCCGAGCTAGGCGACATCGAGGCAGAAGACGCAAGCCTGCTGGGCATCAGTCGCAAACCACAAACCGAAGCCCGTTGGCTGGAAGAAGACGACGAGGAAGAGGCCATAGAAGTGGCCATACTGGATGCCGCCGACGATTTATTGCGCTTAGGCGATGGCGACATATTGGTGTTTTTACCGGGCGAGCGCGAGATACGCGATACCGCCGAGCACTTGCGTAAATACCAAGGCCGCTCGGCCAAGCTCAAGCACATCGAAGTGTTGCCCTTGTTCGCCCGTCTGAGCATAGAAGAACAGCAAAAAATCTTCAAAAGCCACAGCAGTCGCCGCATCGTTTTGGCCACCAATGTGGCAGAAACCTCCCTAACCGTTCCCGGCATTAAGTATGTGATTGACGCTGGCTTGGCCCGGGTCAATCGCTACAGCACGCGCGCTAAAGTCGAGCAATTGCAAATCGAAAAAATTAGCCAAGCGGCCGCCAAGCAACGGGCCGGTCGTTGCGGTCGCGTTTCCAATGGCGTTTGCGTGCGCCTGTATTCCGAGCAGGACTTTGCTGGGCGTGCCGAATTTACCGAACCGGAGATACTGCGCAGTTCCTTGGCCAGCGTGATTTTGCGCATGGCTGCATTGCGTTTAGGCGACATCAATGATTTTCCATTCATAGAAGCGCCAAGCAGCCGCTTGATCACCGATGGCTACCAACTGTTGCAAGAGTTGGGTGCGGTGGACAGCCAGCGGCAGATTACCGATATCGGCTTGCAATTGGCAAGGTTGCCCTTGGACCCGCGTGTGGGTCGCATGATATTGGCGGCTAAACGCGAGTTTTGCTTAAACGAAATCCTCATTATCGCCAGCGTATTGAGCATACAAGACCCGCGCGAGCGCCCCATGGACAAGCGTGAGGCAGCCGATAACGCCCATGCTAAGTTTGCCGGTGAAGGCTCAGACTTCATGAGCTATTTGAAACTGTGGGATTTTTTTGACGCCGCCTTAAAAAACAAAAAATCCAATAAAGATTTATTGAACCAGTGCCACAGCCATTTCTTGTCCTTTTTACGCTTAAAAGAATGGCGTGAGTTGCACGGGCAAATCAAACAAATTACCGATGAAATGGAATTTAAAGCCAACGACAAAGCCGCCAGTTACGAACAAATCCATCGTGCCTTATTGGCCGGTTTGCTAGGTAACATAGGCTTTAAAGACGGCGACAACGAAGCCTATTCCGGCGCCCGTGGCATACGATTTTATTTGGCTCCAGGTTCGGCCTTGAAGAAAGCCAAACCGAAGTGGGTGATGGCGGCGGAGTTGGTCGACACCAGCAAATTGTATGCACGCTGTGTGGCTAAAATCGAACCGGATTGGATAGAGCCTTTGGCCAGAGGCTTAACCGATAGCCAATACTCCGATCCTCGCTGGGACAGGAAAATGGGTATGGTAAACGCGTGGGAACGGGTGGCCTTGTACGGCCTAACCATAATTCCTAAACGCCGGGTGCATTACGGCCCCATAAACGGCAAAGAATCGCGTGAGATTTTCATACGCGAGGCCTTGGCGCATGGCGAGTTCGATAGCCGCGCAGCGTTTTTTAGCGCCAACGAACGATTGATCGCCGAAGTCGAGGAGTTGGAGCACAAGGCGCGCCGGCAAGACGTGTTGGTTGATGACCAGCAATTGTTTGACTTTTACGACAGCAAAATTCCGGCCGACATTCATCAGGCCGCCACCTTTGAAACCTGGCGTGAACAAGCCGAAAAAGCGCAGCCTAGGCTGCTCTATTTGAGTAGGGAAGACCTGATGCGCCATGGTGCGGACGCCATCACCGCCGTGCAGTTCCCGGAAAAAATGCGTTTAGACGGGGTGGAGATTCCACTCAAATACCGCTTTGAACCTGGCCATTTATTAGACGGCGTCACCGCCACCGTGCCTTTGGCATTGTTGAATCAACTTAATCCCGCGCAAACCGATTGGCTGGTGCCTGGCATGTTGCGCGAAAAGCTAACCCATTTAATCAAAGTACTGCCTAAAACCTACCGTCGGGTCTGCGTGCCGGTGCCGGAGTTTGTCACGCAGTTTTTAGTCAGCACGACTGTCGGCACTATGCCCATCAAACCGCTTTTGGCCGAATACATACAGCGAGTCACCAGCTTGAAAATTGCCGTAGAGGATTGGACCGAACCTTTGCCGGATCACTTGCTGATGAATTTCAGTGTGGTGGACGATGCCGGTCGCGAATTAGGCATGGGTAGGGATTGGCAGGCGCTAAAAAAACAATTGGGCTCGGCCGCGCAACTGACCTTTAGAAACAGTTCGGCGGATCACCTCAAGGACTTAGAAAAAACCGGGCTAAAACAATGGGATTTCGGCGATTTACCGGCCACCTTGAGCTTTGAGCGCGACGGTTTGCAAGTCACCGGCTACCCGGCCTTAGAAGACAACGGTGACAGCGTGGCAGTTAAATTATTCGATACCGAGTTGGAGGCCAGCAGCAACCACAGGCTAGGCGTGTGCCGCTTGATGCGCTTTGAGTTAAAAGAGCAAATGAAGCAGTTGGAGAAAAGCTTACCCAATTTTAATCAATACGCCTTGTTGCTGCGCAACGTGGTCAGCGTAGACGATTTACGGGAAGATTTGTTGTTGGCCATCGCTGACCGCGCCTTTGTTGCGGACGATGACTTACCACGCAGCAATGCCGATTTCATGCATTTAAAAGCCCGTGCTAGGACGCGCTTGCCCGCGGTCAGTCAAGGCTTAACCCGCCAAGCGCAAACAATTGCCAGTGAATACCAATTGCTCACGGCGACCATGGCCAAAATGCCAAGCACCGTGAACCGCTTAAAGCGTGATGTCGAGCAGCAACTGCCCTGTTTGTTGTACAAGGGCTGCTTTAGCCGCACGCCTTGGGAGCAGTTGCAGCATGTGCCGCGCTACCTCAAGGCCTTGCGTTTACGCATAGAAAAACAACCGGCCAACCCGGATAGGGACGGCAAAAATGCCGCCAGCGTTGGTTTGCTTTGGCAAAAGTGGCAAGATAAAATAAACCAGTTGCAGCAAGCGCACCTGCCCATTTCAGACGATTTAGCCCATTTCCGCTGGTTGCTGGAGGAGTTGCGCGTGTCCTTGTTTGCGCAAGAACTGAAGACGCCGTTTCCGATTTCCATTAAGCGCTTAGAAAAAACCTGGGCAGACATGGGTTACCAATAACAAGCATGCAGGCAGACGCACGCACAGATCAAAGTGATTTTTACCTAACGCCGCTTAATCGTGCGTTGATGCCTAGTGTATGGCTGCGCGTTCAGGTGGAGCGCAATACGCTGCTGGCCATAGTGTTTTCCTTGTTGGTGCATGGCCTTATCCTCTTTTTGGCCTTGCCTCAACTGAATTTAGACAGCGCCGCCATGCCACCCACCACCATACAAGTAAGTTTGGCGCCGCCGCCGGCTGAACCTCCGCCACCCCCGGTTGAGTTGCCAAAACCGACTAAAAAACCCAAGCCCATCAGCCGTCCTAAGGTGATGACACAAAAGCCCAGCAGTAAGCCGTCCGACTTTAATCTACCGGAAGCCGCACCCAGCCCGGCGCCCAGTGCACCTGTTGCGCCCGCTAAAGACCAGCCTGTGGACATGATGGCTTATGTGAATGCCAAGCGGCAACAGCGATTGGCCATGGAGAACGATGCCGCCAAACAAAATGCCGAGGCCGTGGCGAAGGAGCAAGGCCCCAGTGCTGAGCAGGTGCGCGAGCAACGCATCAAAGACAATTTAAAAGTGGGCACCAATGGCATTTTTGAGATCACCAGTTTAAGTCCGCGCCATGCCGGCTTTAGTTTTAGAGGCTGGACCAACGATTACAGCAACGCCAGACGCGAAGCCTTTGAAGTGGAGGCGGGCGTGGGGCAAGACATACGCTTGCTGGTAGTGAGAAAAATGATAGTCTTGATACGCCAGCATTACCAAGGCGATTTTAATTGGGAATCGCAGCGTTTAGGTCGGGTGGTGATTCAATCGGCGCGGCCGGAAGACAACGCCGGCTTGGAAGATTTCATGATGATGGAGTTTTTTGGCACCTATTACAAAAACAAGGGCTAATTCACGTTCATTTGATTAAACGTAAACCTCAATAAGGCGCAATGCGCTAACATGTAAATTCAGTTCAATTAAGCCCAGCCACCATGAGTCAGCATCATTTAAAACCTTTGTTTGCCCCTAAGTCGGTGGCCATCTTTGGTGCCAGCGACAAGCCCGATTCCATAGGGCAAATCGTCATGCACAACATGCGGCAAAGTGGCTTCAAAGGCGGGCTTTACCCGATTAATCCCAAGCACCAAAGCGTGCAAGGTGCCACGGCCTTTGCAAATCTCGGTCAGCTTAAGCAGTCGGTGGATTTGGCAGTGATCGCCACGCCGGCTGCCACGGTGCCGGCTATTATTGAGCAATGCGGTCAGCATCAGGTCAAGGCGGCGATCATCATCAGTGCCGGCTTTGCCGAAACCGGTGAAGCAGGGCGCGCACTTGAGGCCGAGGTGTTGGCTTTGGCCAAGCAGTATGGCGTGCGTTTGATAGGGCCAAACTGCCTAGGGGTGATGCGACCGGATATCGGCTTGAATGCCACCTTCAATTCCGGTAGTGCGATGGCCGGTAACATTGCTTTTGTCTCTCAGTCCGGGGCTCTGTGCACGGCCATTTTGGACTGGGCCAGTGCGAACGATGTCGGTTTTTCCAGCGTGGTGTCCATGGGCGCGTCAGCCGACGTGGACTTTGGCGAAATACTCGATTACTTAATTTCCGACAGCTTAACCCACAGCATCTTGCTCTACATAGAGGGCATACACGACGCGCGCAGCTTCATGAGTTCCATACGTGCGGCGGCACGCATTAAGCCGGTGATCTTGGTTAAAGTAGGGCGCCATGCGGCGGCCTCCAAAGCGGCCATTTCGCACACGGCTTCCATCGTCGGTGCCGACGATGCCTTCGATGCCGCCATACGCCGCGCCGGCGTGGTCAGGGTGCAAACAATCAGCCAATTGTTTGCTGCTGCTAAAGCTTTGTCGTGTGGTTTTGATCCGACTGGCAACCGCTTGGCCATTGTCACCAATGGCGGCGGCCCTGGCGTCATGGCCACCGATTACGCCTTGGATTTAGGCCTAGTCATGGCCCAATTGAGTGAGGCCACCATGGCTAAACTCAATCAGGCTTTGCCCAGCACGTGGTCGCATGGTAACCCGGTCGACATCATAGGCGATGCGCAAGTAGAACGTTACCAGGACGCCGTCAAAGCCTGCCTAGAAGACCCGAATGTCGATGGCGTGTTAGCTATCTTGACCCCGCAAGCCATGACCAAACCATTGGAAGTGGCGCAAGCGATGATAGAACTGAGCGACCAGTATAAAAAACCTTTACTCAGTTCGTGGATGGGGGAGGCGCAAGTGCAGGCCTCGCGCTCGGCTTTTAATGCGGCCAGAAAACCCAGTTTCCGCAATCCGGAATCGGCGGTGGACGTGTTTTCATTTCTATCGGCCTACCACAACAACCAACGCCTGCTCATGCAAATGCCAGGGCCTATCTCGCACCACATAGAACCGGACGTGGAAAGCGGCCGCATGATCATAGAAGGCGCGCTGCAAGAGAAGCGCAAGGTATTGGGCGAAATGGAATCCAAAGCCTTGTTGTCGGCCTTTCATATCCCGATTGCGCAGACCATGGTGGCCCGTTCGCCAAATGAGGCCTTGTTGATTGCCCAGCAATTGGGGTTCCCGGTGGCCATGAAAATCAACTCGCCGGACATCACCCACAAATCCGATGTCGGTGGGGTGGTATTGAATTTGACCAATGCGCCGGCGGTGCGGGCGGCTTACCATGAAATCATAGAAAACGTGAAACGCCTGCGGCCAACGGCCCACATCAATGGCATCTCCATTCAACCCATGGTGGTGAAAGAGAATGGCCGTGAACTGATGGTTGGCGTCACCAATGATCCGGTGTTTGGTCCGATTATTACTTTTGGTGCCGGTGGCACAACCGTGGAAATTGTCGCGGACCGCTCGGTGGCCCTGCCACCCTTGAATGCCTATCTGGTTAAAGATCTCATCGAGCGCACGCACGTGGCCAAGATGTTAGGCCCGTTCCGCAACATGCCGGCGGTCAACATCGACGCCTTAGAAAGCATTTTGCTGCGTGTCTCGGAAATGGTCTGCGAGTTGCCCATGCTCATGGAAATGGACATCAACCCCTTAATACTCGACGAACACGGCGCCATGGCGGCCGACGCCCGTATCGTGGTTGGGGTGCGCCCACCCAGTGCCGATCGCTATGCGCACATGGCCATCTACCCTTATCCCACTCATTTGCTCAGCCATTGGCAGTTAGCCGACGGCACCGATGTGGTGATACGGCCTATACGCCCAGAAGACGTCTGGCTAGTGCAAGACTTTGTGAAAAACCTATCGGAAGAATCGCGCTATTTCCGTTTTATGAAAAGCGTGCAGCAATTAAGTGAATCCTTGTTGGTGCGTTTCACGCAAATCGATTACAGCCGCGAAATGGCCTTGATCGCCACGAAGGCAGTCGACGATAAGGAAATTGAATTGGGCGTTACCCGTTATGCCATCAACCCGGACGGCGACAGCTGCGAATTTTCCTTGGTGGTGGCCGACAGCATGCACGGGACCGGCTTGGCGCAAAAGCTCATGACTGCCCTCATGGACATAGCCAGAGACAAAGGCTTAACGCGCATAGAAGGGGAGGTGTTAAAAAATAACGCCAATATGTTGAAATTGATGAAGCGCCTGGGCTTTGATGCCGTGGCTCATCCCGACGATGCCAGCATCAAGCTGGTGTATAAAAGCTTGTAATTGATTCCATTATGCGCACCGCTTACATCAGTCACGATGAGTTTTTAAAACACGACATGGGCCCGGATCACCCAGAATGCCCGGCACGCATTTATGCGGTAAAAGACCAGTTGATTGCCTCCGGCTTGTTTGATTTTCTAAATCAGCAGCAGGCAATGAAAGCCACTCGCGCGCAATTGGCTAGGGTGCACAGTGAGAATTACATCAATTGGGTGTTTGAAAAAGCGCCAAAAAGCGGCTTGGTCGATTTGGATGGCGACACCTTGATGAACGCCTACACGCTGGATGCCTCTTTATACGCAGCCGGTGCGGTGGTGGCGGCGGTGGATTTGCTCATGGCCGGCCAAGTGGATAATGCTTTTTGCAATGTGCGCCCACCCGGTCATCACGCTAAGCGCCAAGGCGCATCGGGCTTTTGCATATTCAATAATGTGGCCGTGGGTGCGGCGCATGCCTTAGATCAATACGGTTTAGAACGGGTCGCCATTGTGGATTTTGATGTGCACCACGGCGATGGCACGCAAGACATTTTTCAAGACGACGGGCGCGTGCTGTTCTGTTCTACCTTCCAACACCCTTTTTACCCGCATTCTGGAGCCGACAGCGGCAACGCCCACATCATTAACGTGCCTTTGCCCGCCGGCAGTGATGGCGAGGCGTTTCGGGCAGCGGTGAGCGAACATTGGCTGCCAGCCTTAGAGCAGTTTGCCCCGCAAATGCTCTTGGTTTCCGCCGGTTTTGATGCGCACCGTGAAGACGACATGGGTGGCCTGGCCTTGCGTGAGGCCGATTACCTGTGGGTAACGGAGGCGCTCAAAGCGGTGGCCAAGCAGCACGCGCAGAATCGTATTGTGTCGGTGTTAGAGGGCGGCTATGCCTTGCATGCCTTGGGTCGCAGCGTCATGACCCATGTTAAAAGTTTAAGCAATCTGTAAGCCTGTCAGTAGGCTTGCTGCCTAGAACGTCATGAAGGCTTTTCTTAAGCTCAGTTCATCGATGTCTTTAGCGATGATCACCACCCTAGACAATTTTTCTGGCTCGCTCCAGCCTTCCAATAAAGTCGGTGGGTAGGGCGTGAAATGCACCGCATGTATCGCCAGTGGCGCTGCTTGGTCGGCGGCATGGATGATGCCTTTGAGTCGTAATAAGTGCTTGCCGTAAGTCTGGCAAAACTTCAATAAATGCGGTTTTAATTGCGACCAATTAATTGGGCTAGGCAAGATCACGGTAAAGCTGATGATGCCGTCGTGATTGGCTTTTTGCGGTAACTGGCCTAGCGTGCTTGGCCTTGGGCTGGGGCTACGCAACCAGCGCTGTGGCTGAGCCTGTTTTTTGTCTGCATCAAACAGCCCCACGTCGACCACGTAGGCCGGGTCTAATTGCCCGTGGCTAATACGATGCAAAGTGGCGCCGGGGTTAATTTGGCTTAGTTTTTCCTCTAAGCTGGCGAGGGTTTGCGTGTCGGCTAAATCGGTTTTGCTTAAGACCAAGACATCGGCTACTGCGGCTTGCTTGAGGGCTTCTTGGTTTTCTGCCAACTGCTGCAAACCGTAGACGCTGTCTATGGTCACCACCACCGCGTCCAAACGGTACACCGATTCAATCACTGGCTCGTTCATTAGGTTAGCCAGGATAGGCCCAGGGTCGGCCAGGCCGGTGGTTTCTATAATCAATCGATTGAATTGCGGTATGGCGGCCAGCGCACGCTTGAAAAACAAATCGCGCAGGGTGTCGGCCAGCTCGTTTTTTAAGGTGCAACATAAGCAGCCTGAGCTTAACAAAACGGTGTTGTCGGCAATGTGCTCGCTTTCCACGCTTAAAGCCAAATTGCTTTGGGCAAAAATTTGATCCAAGCCGGTATCGCCCAACTCGTTGATGATGACGGCGGTGTCGCGCATGCCGCTGTGGTGCAGCAAATGATTAAGTAAAGTGGTTTTGCCGCTGCCTAAAAAGCCGGTGAGCAGGGTGACGGGTATGCGTTGGTCCATGGCGTGCGATAGGGCTTAAGTTAATTGCCTAGTATTTTATCGTGCATCAAAGCGATTCTGCTAATCCCGATTCTGCTATTCCAAGGTAAAATGGTGGCAATCTAGCCAAATCGGCAGCAAGCCACGTATAGAAAGCCCAGCATGAACGTATTTTTTGAAGAGGACGGCAGCTTTAAAGTGGCGTCCGTCATGACCGAAGCGCAAGGCTCCATGCAAATCGAGTCGGCCAGCGGCAAGCGCAGCAAAGTCAAAACCAATCATGTCTTGATGCGCTTTGAGCTACCATTAGCCGGCTTTATGGACAGCGCGCAAGCTGAGGCGGCCAAATTGGACGTGGATTTCCTTTGGGAATGCTGCAGCGAGTTCAGTTTTAGCGGCGAGGCCGGTGGCGAGTTTGGTTTTGCTGAATTTGCCGACGAGTATTACGGCCGCAAGCCCACCCCTATAGAAGCGGCTGCCGTGGCGCTTAAGTTGCACAGCGCCCCTATTTACTTCAATCGCAAGGGCAAAGGTCGCTACAAAGCGGCGCCGGCCGAGATATTAAAAGCGGCATTGGCCGGCATGGAAAAGAAACGCCTGTTGGCCGAAAAAATGGCTACCTTGGTGACGGAACTCAAGGCCCACAACTTGCCTGAAGAGTTAAGGCTCAAGCTCGATAGCCTGCTCTACGAGCCCGATAAAAACTCATTTGAGTACAAAACCCTAGACACGGCAGCCAACGAATGCCACCTAAGCCAAATTAAATTGCTGCAAGCTTGTGGCGCGATTCCATCCTCGCATGATTACCATTTGGGCGCTTTCCTAAGAGAGCATTTCCCCTCCGGCACGGATTTTTCTGCCGCCGCATCGGTGTTGGATACGACCGATTTAAGCTGGTCGGATTTGAGCTTGGCCGAGGCCGAAGCCTTCAGCATAGACGACAGCAGCACGACGGAGATAGACGATGCTTTCTCCATTTCCTATTTGCATGACGGCATCACCCGCGTGGGCATACACATTGCCGCGCCCGCTTTGGGCATAGCCGTTGGCAGTGCCTTAGACCAAGCCGCCATGCAGCGTTTGTCCACGGTGTACATACCCGGCAATAAGATCACCATGTTACCGGAAGTGGCCATACGGCCGTTTAGTTTGGATGCCGGCGAGATCAAGCCGGTGCTGTCGCTGTATTTGCACGTCAACGCGGCCGGCGAAATTGTGCAGCGCGACAGCAAATTGGAGCGCATTAAAATAGCCGACAATTTGCGCCACGATGCCTTGGAGCCGTTTTTTAATGAGGCCACGTTAAGCGCAGACAGCGGCCATCCGTATTGGTCCAAGTTGTTGTATTTATTTAACTTGGCCGAGTTTTTGGAAAAGGCCAGGGGCAAGTACGACCCGACTAAACCGCAACAAATAGACTACAACTTTTACGTGGTCGATGGCATCGTTAGCATCGTCGGTCGCCAGCGCGGCGCGCCCATGGATAAACTGGTTGCCGAGTTGATGATAGAGGCCAATAACCAATGGGGTGCTTTGTTAGCTGCCCATCAAGTACCGGGTTTGTACCGTGCGCAATCGGGTGGCAAGGTCTACATGACCACCAAGGCCGAACCGCACCAAGGCTTAGGCGTGGCGCAATACGCGTGGAGCACCTCACCCTTACGCCGCGCAGTGGACCTTATCAATCAACGGCAAATCATCAGCGTGGTGCAAAACACCCCGCCCAGTTACGCACCCAACAGCGATGCATTGGACAGCCACATGCGCCATTTTGAGCTGGCCTACCAGGCCTACAGCGAATTTCAACAGCGCATGGAGCGGTTTTGGTGCTTGCAGTATTTGATTCAAGAAAACAGCCAAGAAGTGCATGCCACGGTTTGGCGCGAGAATTTAGTGCGCTTGGATACGCCACCTTACATGACTAAAGTGTACGGTTTGCCGGAAATGAAGCCGGGCACGCGCATCGGTTTGCAAGTGCAGGAAGTGGACCCTTTGTTGATGGAATTGCGTTGCAAATTCATTGCCGTCTTGCCGGAAGCGCCGTTGTCAGAAGACGCCTTGAGCCTCGCCCCCGATTTCCTTGAAGAAGCTGAGGTCATCGAACCGACTGAATCAGCCCAAGCGGCCAGCGACAATCAGCCTGAACAGGTGGCGCCCTAATGCTGCGTTTTGCTAGGCATAAAGTGACGGCGGACGATGCGGTAGATGTCAGTGAATCGAATGGCGTGCGCGCTTTACACTTAGGCTCGGTGACCATACAAAGCGCCATGCGCATCAAAGACCCTTTTGCCTTGGAGCTGACCTACACCCGCGCCATGATGTGTTTTCTTTTATTTGGCGGCAGGCTGCAGCAAATTTTAGCCATAGGCTTAGGCGGCGCTTCCTTGGCTAAATACGTACACGCATATTGCCCCGATTTGCATCAGACGGTAATAGAAATCAACCCTAAAATCATACAAATAGCCCGCAGTCAGTTCTATTTAGCGGATAACGATGCGCGCTTAGAGGTCATAGAAGGCGACGGTCTAAGCTACATGGCGGATCACGGCGAGGTGGCCGACGTGCTGTTTATAGACGCCTTTGATGGCAACGGCATACCGCCTGACTTTTGCAGCCAGGATTTTTTTGACGCCTGCGCTAACAGCTTAAATGCCGATGGCCTTATGGTGATTAACCTATGGGGCAGCGATAAGAAGTTTGACATGTATTTGCAGCGCATAGAGCAAAGCTTTGCCGGCAAAGTCTTGATATTGCCGACCGGCAAGCCAGGCAACACCGCCGTGTTTGCCTTTAAGCGCGAACCGGCTGATTTGCGTTTAGCCAGTTTGCGTAACCGTGCCAAGGAATTGGAACGCACGCACAAAATTGAATTTTTACAGTTCGTCGAAAAATTAGCCGAACACAATCCCAGTAGCAGCAACCGACTGTTTATGTCGAATGCGGCTGCCACATCCTGATAACACAGAGCCCAATCACCATGATCCCTAATCGATATTTTGCAACCTGCCCACGCGGCTTAGAACAACTGTTGGCCGATGAGTTGGCGGCGGTGCAAGCCAAGTCCATCAAGTTGACCGATGGTGGCGTGAGTTTTGATGGCGATTGGGCGGTGTGCTACGCGGCCAATTTGCACTCGCGCATCGCCACGCGTATTTTGTGGCAAGTGGCGCGCGGCAAATACCTCAACGAAGAGGATTTGTTTGAGGCAGCCTACAAATTGGATTGGTCAGCTTGGTTCAATGTAAAAAACGACTTCATGGTCAAAGTGACGGGGGTGAAGTGCCCACTAAAAAGTTTGGAATTCGCCACCTTAAAAATCAAGGACGCGGTCTGCGATAAATTCCGCATGGCCGTGGGCAGTCGCCCTTACATAGACACCAAAAATCCGGCAGTGCGCATACACGCTTATTTGGCCGTAGACGAATACCAATTTTATTTAGACACATCCGGTGCGGCCTTGTACCAGCGCGGTAACCGTGGGGCGAGCATAGAGGCGCCCTTACGCGAAAACTTGGCTGCGGGCATATTGAAGTTGTCTGGCTGGCAAGTGGGCCAACCTTTGCTGGACCCCATGTGCGGCAGCGGTACGTTTTTGTTGGAAGCCGCCATGGTGGCGTTGGACATTGCGCCCGGCCATAAACGCAGCTTTGCGTTTGAAAAACTCAATAATTTTGAGCCGGCTATTTGGCAAAAGCTTAAAAGTCAGGCGGCCGCAAAAGTGAAGCCGGTGTCGTTTCAAAAGATTTATGGATCGGACATCGATTTGCGCGCGGTGCGCATCGCTAAGCGCAATTTGGAGGAAGCCGGCTTGTTGGCCGCCGTGCAACTGTCTCAGTTTGACATCGTTGATGTGCCGGCCCCGGATGGTCAGGGTGTCTTGGTGGCCAATCCGCCGTATGGCGTGCGCATAGGCGAGGGCGAGGATTTGGCTTTGCTTTACCCAAAAATGGCCGAGGCGCTCAAGCGCAAATTTGCCGGTTGGCACACCTACTTTTTAACCAACGACTTAAGCATGCCCAAGCTCATGCGACTCACGCCTAGCAAGCGCACCCCCTTGTTTAATGGCTCATTGGAATGCCGCTTATTTGAAATTAAAATGGTGGCAGGCAGCAATAGGAAATAAATCATGGCGGATTCAATAGAGGCATTAAAACAAAAAATTCAGCACTTTGTCGACGAGCGCGATTGGTCGCAATTTCACACGCCAAAAAATCTAAGCATGGCGATGATGGTGGAAGCGGCGGAATTGTTAGAGCACTTTCAATGGGATACGCCGGCTGAAAGCCAGCAATTGTCTGCAGAAAAACGCGAGCAAGTCGGCCACGAGTTAGCCGACACCTTGGTTTATTTGATACGCATCGCGCAAGTTTTGAACATCGATTTGCTGGAAGCGGCCAATCAAAAGATAGCCCTTAATGCAAAAAAATACCCGGTGGAGCAAGCCCGCGGTAGCCGGGCTAAATACATCGAGTATGAGTAGGAGCGGCGCCTCGCCGCGATCCCGTCTATCATTTTAAACGTTTGAAGGAGCGGCGCCCTCGCCGCGATCCATCTTTTCGCGGCGAGGGCGCCGCTCCTACCTATTTTAAGGCAGCCAATGCCGCTTGGTAATTTGGTTCGCTGGTGATTTCTGACACCAATTCACTGTGCAATACCTTGTTGTTTTCGTCTAAAACAAGCACTGCGCGGGCAGTTAGGCCGGCCAAGCTGCTGTCCAATATCGCCACGCCATAGCTGTTAGCAAATTCGTTCAAGTGCCTAAAGGCCGACAAGGTGCTGACATTTTCTATGCCTTCAGCGGCACAAAACCGGTTTTGCGCAAACGGTAAATCGGCTGAAATGCACAGCACCACGGTGTTTTTTAGTTTGGCGGCCGATTGATTAAAGGTTCTAACCGATGTCGCGCAAGTTGGCGTGTCTATACTAGGAAAAATGTTGAGCACTTTGCGTAAGCCAGCAAAGTTTTCTAGGCTCACGTCGGCACGTGCTTTATCTGCTAGATTGAAGTTAGGCGCCGATTGGCCTTTTTCAGGGAAGTTGCCGCCGATTTTTACCGGGCCGCCTTTGAGTGTAACGGGATTAGCCATGATTAGTTCCTTTTAATGACGTGTTAGATAAATGCTTGCTTGAGAAAACTATACCGAAGTATGAGGGTTTTCTAGCGCGCAGACAATCGAAACTTAGCGTTTGTAAAGCGCATTTTTCAGCTTTAATTTTTGCATAATATTTTCTAAAAATCGATGCCGATTAAGGTAAAATTTGCCTTATGTTGTCCAGTTCAATTCCAGCCAAAAATAGCCCGTCTTTCGTGCACCTGCGTTGCCACAGCGAGTACTCCATCGTTGACGGCATCGTGCGTATAGACGACTACGTGCAGCAAGCGCGTGCGGACAACATGCCGGCCTTGGCCTTAACCGATTTAAACAATTTATTCGGCGCCATCAAGTTTTACAAAGCCGCACGCGCTAAGGGCTTAAAGCCCATCCTAGGCTGCGACATTTGGTTAGAAAACCCAGTCAACCGCGATCAGCCATCACGCTTGTTGCTGCTTTGCCAATCGCATGCTGGCTACTTGTTGTTGTGCCAATTATTAAGCCGTGCTTACCTAAGCAATCAGCACCGAGGTCGGGCGGAATTTAAGCGCGCTTGGTTTGAAGAATGCGGCACCGAGGGTTTGATTTTGCTCTCTGGGGCCATGCAGGGTGAAGTGGGGCAGGCTTGCGTGCAAGGCAACTTAAATTTGGCCAAAAAACTAGCCCAAGAGTGGCATGTCTTGTTCCCTGATCGCTATTACTTGGAAGTCCAGCGTGTGGCCACGGATGCCAGTGCGCAACAAGAAGCTTACATAACGCAGGCGCGTGATATTGCCAGTAGCTTGAGTTTGCCGCTGGTGGCCACCCAACCGATTCAATTTATTAGCCCAGACGACTTTAGGGCCCACGAAGCGCGTACCTGTATTTCCGAGGGCTATGTTTTAGCCGACACGCGTAGACCCAAGCACTTCACGCCAGAGCAATATTTTAAAACGCAGCAACAACTGGCTGATCTGTTTGCCGACATGCCGGATGCCTTGCAAAACACGGTGGAAATCGCCAAGCGCTGCAACTTGAGTTTAACCCTGGGAAAAAACTACTTGCCCAATTTCCCCACGCCCAATAACGAAAGCCTGACCGATTACTTGGTGTCCGAGGCGCGTCGTGGCTTAGTCACCAGGCTGCAAGTGCTATACCCCGATGCAGCCCTGCGTCAGGCTAAAGCCCCAGAATACGAAGCACGTTTGGATTTTGAAACCCAGGTGATCAACCAGATGGGGTTTGCCGGCTACTTTCTAATCGTTGCCGACTTTATCAATTGGGCCAAAAACAACGGCGTGCCGGTGGGCCCAGGTCGGGGCTCGGGTGCGGGCTCGGTGGTGGCCTACAGCTTGGGCATTACCGATTTGGATCCATTGGAATACAAGCTGCTGTTTGAGCGTTTCTTGAATCCGGATCGGGTGTCCATGCCCGATTTCGATATCGATTTTTGCCAAGAGGGCCGCGATAGGGTCATTGATTACGTTAAGCAAAAATACGGGCTGGATGCCGTGTCGCAAATTGCCACCTTCGGTACCATGGCTGCTAAAGCCGTGGTGCGTGACGTGGGTCGGGTGTTGGATTTACCCTTTGGATTTGTCGATGGCATCAGCAAGCTGATCCCTCTGGAATTAGGCATCACCTTATCCGACGCCCTAGAAAAAGAACCGCAATTGGCCGAGCGCCGAGAAAAAGAAGAGGAATTGCAGGAACTGCTGGAATTGGCCTTGCGCTTAGAAGGGCTGGTGCGCAATGTCGGCATGCATGCCGGTGGGGTGCTGATTTCACCGGGCAAAATTTCCGATTTCTCGCCTATTTATTGCCAGGCCGATGGCGGCAGTTTAGTCAGCCAATACGATAAAGACGACGTGGAGGCGGTGGGCTTAGTCAAGTTCGACTTTTTGGGTTTGCGCACCTTAACCATATTGGAATTGGCGCTGCTCAATGCCAATAAGCAGCGCGCCTTAGAAGGCTTGGCGCCCTTGTCTTTTGCCACCTTGCCGATAGACGATAAAGCCACCTTCCATTTATTAAAAACCGCCAACACCACGGCGGTGTTCCAGCTTGAGTCGCGCGGCATGAAAGACATGCTCAAGCAAGCCATGCCGGATTGCTTTGAGGATATCATTGCCTTGGTGGCTTTGTATAGGCCAGGGCCTATGGATTTGATTCCGGATTACTGCCGGCGTAAGCACGGTAAGCAGCGCGTGGAATACCCGCACCCACTGACCGAGTCGATTTTGAAAGAGACTTACGGCATTGCCGTTTACCAAGAGCAGGTGATGCAAATCGCCCAGGTAGTGGCCGGCTACAGCCTAGGTGGCGCGGATTTATTGCGTCGCGCCATGGGTAAAAAGAAACAAGAGGAAATGGACGCCCAGCGTAAAACCTTTGTTGAAGGCGCGGTTAAAAACAACATGACCGAGCGCCAAGCGACCGAGTTGTTTGATTTGCTAGAAAAATTTGCCGGCTACGGCTTTAACAAATCGCATGCCGCGGCCTACGCTTTGGTGGCCTACCAAACCGCCTATTTAAAAGCGCATTACCCGGCGGCCTTTTTGGCCTCGACCTTGTCGGCCGACATGAACAACACCGACAGCGTGCACACCTTCTATGACGATTGCGGGCCCAATCAAATTGAGGTGTTGCCGCCCGATGTCAATCGCAGCGATTTTAAATTCACTCCCATAGACAAACAGCAAATTTTGTATGGCTTGGGCGCAGTGAAGGGCACGGGCTTGGCGGCCATAGAGGTGATCATGCAAGCGCGTGAAGCAGACGGGCCGTTTAAAGATTTGTTTGATTTTTGCAATCGCTTGGATTTGCGTAAGGTCAACCGCCGCGTGGTGGAATCGCTGATACGCGCGGGCGCTTTTGATAGCTTAAGCCCCGATCCAGCCCAGCCTAACCGCAATGCCTTGCTGGCAGGGGTGGCCACGGCCATGGCCGCCGCCGAACAAAACAGCGCCAACAGCCAACAAAACAGCTTGTTTGGCGAAGCGGCCGATAACGAGGTCAATGTCTTGCCCAATGTGCCGGCCTGGTCTGAGCAGCAGCGCTTATTGGAAGAAAAAGCCGCCTTGGGTTTTTATTTCAGCGGCCACCCGTATGCAGCCTACCAAAAAGACTTGGCGCAATTCATCAGCAGCAGCTTGGCCAATTTAAGCCCGAAAGAACAGCCGCAATTGTTGGCTGGCATCGTTTCTGGCATACGCGTGCGCATGACCGGTAGAGGCAAAATGGCCATCGTTGGCTTGGACGATGGCACGACCCGCATTGAAGTGGTGGTCGGCAGCGAGCTGTTAGCCCAACATCAAGGCTTATTGAAAGACGACCAATTGATCATCGTCGAAGGGCGCGTTAGCCACGATGAGTTTTCCGGTGGCTTGCGCGTGAACGCCAGAAAGCTGCACGATTTGTCCGGCTTGCGTAACAGCCGCGCCAGCTTTTTAAAGATTTCATGCAACGGCCAAGCCGATGCGGAAAAGCTCAAAGCCTTGTTGCAGCCGTATCGCAAAAACGCCTCGGACGAGCAGCGTGGTTGCGCGGTTAAAGTGGCTTACCACAACCATACTGGCCGGGTGGAACTGATGCTGGGTAATGATTGGCGGGTGGATTTGGCAGAGAGTTTGATTGCCGATTTAAGCTTGTGGTTAAGCCGTGATAATGTAAAAATCCTATATAATTAGCCCGCTGCTGCCAAGCAGGGTTTAAACCTTTTAATTGTAGAGTCAAGCACATGAAAATTAGTTACTTGGATTTTGAACAACCGATTGCTGAGTTAGAAAGCCAAATCGAAGGCTTGCAAGCCGCGCATGATGCGAACGATGCATTGGATATCTCTAAAGAATTAACCGCACTGGAAAAAAAGAATAAAAAGCTGTCGGAAGACATCTACGGTAATTTAAATGCTTGGCAAATCTCGCAGTTGGCCCGACATTCGCAACGCCCTTACACCCTGGATTACATACAAGCCATTTTTACCGATTTTGAAGAGTTGCACGGCGACCGCGCCTTTGCCGATGACCCGGCTATTGTGGGCGGCATCGCTAGGTTAGATGGCCAACCGGTCATGGTGATCGGCCACCAAAAAGGCCGTGACGTGAAAGAGCGTCAATACCGCAACTTCGGTATGCCACGTCCTGAAGGCTACCGCAAAGCTTTGCGCTTATTCCGTTTAGCCGAAAAATTTGGCATCCCCGTTATTACCCTAATCGACACCCCGGGCGCTTACCCTGGCATAGGCGCGGAAGAGCGCGGTCAATCTGAAGCCATTGCACGTAATTTATACGTCATGGCCGAATTGGAAACGCCCATCATAGGCGTCATCATAGGCGAGGGCGGTTCAGGTGGTGCGCTGGCATTGGGTGTGGTCGATCAATTGCTTATGTTGCAATACGGTGTCTACTCGGTGATTTCACCCGAAGGCTGTGCCTCCATCTTGTACAAAAGTGCAGACAAAGCGCCGGTGGCTGCCGAATCCTTGGCCATTACCGCTGACCGCTTGCAAGGCTTGGGTCTAATAGATCGCATTATCCCTGAACCCTTAGGTGGCTCGCACCGCGCACCAGAAGTGGTGATGGAAAACCTACGCGTGGCACTGAAAGAAGAATTGGCTAAGCTAAAAACCAAATCCATTAAGGCTTTGTTGGTTAGACGCTACGAGCGCTTGATGAGCTACGGCCAATACAAAGAAGTGGCTGAGCGTAAACCCCGAATCAGCGTCAAGCTTTAAGCGGTTAAGCGACAGTCCTAAGGCGCACTTCAGTTACACCCATATCGATGGCATTCCTGCCACCATCATGCAAACCAATCTGCAGCATTTCTTAAGCCAACACACCAAGCCCAATCAACGCCTGTTATTGGGCTTGAGTGGCGGCTTGGATTCTTGCGTCTTGTTGCACCTGTTGGCACAGGCGCGAGCCATCATGCCATTTGAATTGCAGGCCATGCACGTGCACCACGGCATTAGCTCCAATGCCGACAGTTGGGCCACTTTTTGCCAAGCGCAATCCGCTGCCTTAAATGTGCCATTGACCATCGTCAGGGTGCAATTGGATGAGCAAAGTAAATTAGGCCTAGAAGGCCAAGCCCGGCAGTTGCGCTACGATGCCTTATTTAATAACGCGCTACAGGCGGATTTTGTGCTCAGTGCGCACCACCAGGACGATCAAGCTGAAACATTATTGCTGCAGTTGTTTCGCGGTGCCGGCCTCAAGGGCTTGGCTAGCATGGCCGCAGCCGATGAGCGTAGGTGCTTATTAAGGCCGCTATTAAATGTCCCGCGCAGCAGTCTGGAAGCCTATGCCAAGCAGCATGGCATAAGCTGGTGTGAAGACGAAAGCAACAGCAATACCCAATACGAGCGCAACTTCATTCGGCACGATATCTTGCCGCTATTAAGCACCCGCAACCCGGCCATTAAGCAAGCTTTGGCAAGAACGGCTGCGCACGCGGCTGAAGCGAGTGATTTACTCAATGATTTAGCGGCATTGGATGCGGCGCATTTGCTAGAAAACAACAGTTTATGCACACAAGGCTTGGTGGCCTTGGATGAGGCTAGGGCAAAAAATGCCTTGCGTTGGTGGTTGGCTAGGCAAGAGGTGAGTATGCCCAGCGCCGATGCCTTAAGTGAAATGCATCAGCAGCTAATGACGGCCAAAGCCGACGCCAATATAGACATCACGCTGCAACTTAAAAACCAGCAGGCAATTAAGCTCAAGCGCTACCAACAGCGTGCTTACTTGGTTAAACCGGCCGTGACCGCCAGCTTTGATTTGGTTTGGAACGGTGAAGCGCAGCTAGCATTGCCTAATGGTGGCACGCTGGTGTTTAGCCAAGTGCGCGGCAGCGGCTTGGCGCTCAAATTGGGCATGAGCAAATTGCGCATCAGCCAGCGTAATGGCGGGGAGAGCTTTAAGCCCAATGTGCTTAGACCAACCCGCACCCTCAAGCACTTATTGCAAGAAGCCAATATGCCGCCTTGGCAACGCGAAAACCTACCCTTGGTTTATTGGCAAGACACGCTGGCCTATGTCCCTGGCATAGGCATCAGCCATGAGTTGCAAGCCGCACCGCATGAAGACGGCTTGCACATCGATTGGCAGCCTAGTCAATTGTAGGAGCGGCGCCTCGCCGCGAATCTGACGTCGCAACTCCCTTGCTGCACCAGTAGTGATGTGCTTTTATTGTCCCTAGTGTTGGTTGTTTACAACCAAATATTGGTTGTAAACAACCAATAAATTGGCTATATTTAACCAATTTTTACACTTTCTTATATTTTAAAAAATTAATAAAATTAACTAAATTTTCTAGTTTATTGATTTTATTATAAATTTTAATTAATTTTAGGTTTTGGAACGTTTATTGCTTTTATTGGCATGTTAGACATTAAAACCTAGGACCTTTAATTATGAAAAAAACATTGCAACCAAAATTAATCGTAGTGGCGATTTTAGCCGCTTACGCAACGCCACACATCGCGTTTGCTGAAAGCAAAGACAAGGCCATGTCCTTGAATAAAGTGGAAGTGGTGAGCACCACGCCATTAGCCGGTGTGGGTTTGCCTTTAGAGCAAATTCCATCCAACGTACAAGTGGTTAAAGGCGAGGCCATGGAAGAGCAGCGCAGCCTAACCATTGCCGATTACATGAACAATAACTTAACCGGTGTTTCAATCAACGAAACACAGAATAACCCCTATCAACCGGACGTATTGTTCCGCGGCTTTACTGCCTCGCCTTTGTTGGGTACACCACAAGGTTTATCCATATTCCAAGACGGCGTCCGGATTAACGAGCCATTTGGTGATGCAGTGAACTGGGATTTAATTCCCATGAACGCCATTGCCGGCATGAACTTGATGCCAGGCTCTAACCCTGTGTTCGGTTTGAATACATTGGGTGGTGCCATTGCCATTACTACTAAAAACGGTCGCACCCACCAAGGTGGCGGCATAGAAACCAGCTACGGTTCATGGGACCGGAAAACAGCTGCAGGTGAATTCGGCGGCGTGTCCAAAGACGGTTCAGTGGATTACTTCATTGCCGGTAACTACTTTGATGAAGACGGCTGGCGTGATGCCTCCCCAAGCAAGGTCAAACAAATTTTCAGTAAATTGGGTTGGCAAAATGAAACATCGCGCTTGGAGTTAAGCTACACCGGTGCGGACAACAACATGATAGGTAACGGCTTGGTTCAAGAGGATATTATCAATGATTTTGGACGTAAAGCCATCAATACCAGCCCTGACCAAACCAAAAATACCCTGTCTTTCTTTAATTTGAACGGTAGCCATTTTATTAATGAGGCAACGCAATTATCTGCCAATACCTATTATCGCAAATCCAAACGTAACACTTTAAATGGTGACGTTAACGATGATTTTAATGCGGACGTGTTAGCTAACACAGAGCATGCAAATTACAATGCTCTAATACTCGCTGGTGATGTAGATGACGTTCTTGACGATTGTCATTTGGGTCAGGATGAAGATGAAGCTGAATTTGCTTGTTCTGGAGCTTTAAATAGAAGTAATACTAAACAAAAGAGCTATGGATTCAATGCTCAATTAGCATTCAATCAGCCGATCATGAATAAACAAAACCAATTAATTGTTGGCGGTAGTTATGATGAGTCTAAGGTTATGTTTGACCAAAGCACTGAGTTTGGTTTGCTAAATGATACACGAAGCGTAACAGGCTTTAGTACGCCAATTATGGGTGATGATGATACTGTTAGCTTGCATGGTAAAACTAAAACTTACGGCCTATTTGCTACTGACACCTTGTCGCTAAATGACTACGTTCATTTAACTGTATCTGGTCGATACAACCACACCAATGTTAATAATGTGGATCAGATTAACGCGCCCGGTGAAAGTTTTGCAATACTAGGTAATCCGTTGTCAGATGAAACCTTAACGGGTAATCATAGCTTTCAGCGCTTTAACCCTGCTGTGGGTTTAAGCTTTACCCCAACAAAAGATTTAAACGTTTATGGGGCCTATAACGAAGGCATGCGTGCCCCAACTTCCATGGAATTGGGCTGTGCTAATCCTTATGCGCCATGTAAGTTACCGAATGCCATGGCTGGTGATCCGCCGCTAGAAAAAGTGGTGGCTAAAACCTTTGAAGCCGGTATGCGTGGCAATTTAAGCCAAGATGTTAAATGGTCAGCGGCTGTTTACCGAACAGAAAACCACAACGACATTCAGTTTATACAGACTAACGCTTTAAATGGTATGGGTTACTTTGATAACGTGGGCAAAACTCGCCGTCAAGGTTTAGATACCAATCTGGCTGGACGTGCTGGTAAGTTCAGTTGGAATGCAGGCTACAGTTATTTAAAAGCAACCTATCAAACGGATGGGATTGAGTTTTTGAGCGAGGGCAATTCTGCTGCTGAAGATGGCGGCATCATCACTGTAAATAAAGGTGATCGTTTAGCCAACCTTCCCAGCCATGCTTTCAAAATGCGCATGCAATACGCCATGACACCAAATTGGACTGTAGGTAGTAACGTTAATGCATTCTCTAGTGTTTACATGCGAGGTAATGAAAATAATGAGCATGACGGCGTAACCGCTAATGAGGAAGGTGAAACAATAGAAGCAAGCGGTAAAGTTAAAGGATATGCCGTGGTAAACATGGATACCCGCTACAAATTTAATAACAGCGGCTGGCAGGTATTTGCAAAAGCAAGCAATATCTTCAATAAAAAATACGCTACAGGTGGTATGTTGGGTGAAAACTGGTTTGACGAAGGTCAATTTGCCGGATCAGGTGAGGGTGACCGGATGTTAATGTTAGGTGCACCTCGTGCCGCATGGATCGGTATGCGTTACGACTTCGGCAAGCCAGTAGCAACGTCTGCAAGTGTAGATGCAGACTAAGTTGTAGACTGAAACAAAAATGCCGACTTAGTCGGCATTTTTGTTTATAGTGGATTAGTTCTTGGCAACATAATTAAAACAGGAAAACAGCATTGCAATTAGCACAAAATACATACGGCCAAGCCAACGCCCTTAAGCAAGCCGCCAAAGTCTTGATTGTGGAAGACGAGGTGTTGTTTGCGCGAGCGGTCATGCGCAAATTGCAAGCCGCTGGGTACGAGTGCGAGCACGTG
Source organism: Methylophilaceae bacterium (assembly GCA_965601545.1). GTDB lineage: Bacteria > Pseudomonadota > Gammaproteobacteria > Burkholderiales > Methylophilaceae > Methylotenera. The sequence continues at coordinate 641,102 of OZ271845.1, forward strand.
GAGAGCCTGCAAGATGCCCGCGCCATAGCCAAGCAGTTTGCCGCCGATTTGGTGCTATTGGACATGCGTTTGCCTGATGGCAACGGCTTGGAGATATTGGCTGAGTTGATTGCTAAAAATGCCGCCGTTATCGTCATGACGGCTTTTGGTGAGATCAGCGATGCCGTGCACGCCATCAAGCAAGGTGCGGTGGACTACCTTAAAAAGCCCATAGACTTAGAAGAGTTGCTGTTGTCGGTGCAAAAGGTGGAAGCCGCCACATCACAGAGCAACAGTTTGGATTATTCACGCCAACGCAATGCGCATGCAGTGGAAGGCGTGGAAATGCTGGGTGAAAGCCTGGCCATGGAAAACATCAAAGGCCAAATTAAGCGCATTGCCCAGTTTGTGGCCGATGACGTGGTGCCGCCCACTGTCTTGATCAGTGGCGAGACTGGCACCGGTAAAGACGTGGCGGCTAGGTGGCTGCATGCATCTTGCCCAAATAAGGACAAGCCTTTTGTGCACATCGATTGCGCGTCCTTGCCGGCCGAACTCATGGAAAGCGAATTATTTGGTCACGAGAAAGGTGCTTTTACTGGCGCTGTTTCCAGTCGCCCTGGCTTAATCGAGGCGGCCGAAGAGGGCACCTTATTTTTGGACGAAATCGGTGAGCTGCCTTTAAGCCTGCAAGCCAAGTTGCTGAATGTGCTGGAGCGCCGTATGGTGCGACGTTTGGGTTCAACCAAAGAACGCCCAGTGCCAGCGCGATTCATTGCCGCCACCAACCGCGATTTGCATGAGATGTCGCTGCAAGGTCACTTTAGGCAAGATTTGTATTACCGTTTGAATGTCATGAGCGTCAGCATGCCGCCCTTGCGTGAGCGCGCTGGTGATGCCTTGTTGTTGGCGCGGCATTTTGCCAACCAAACAGCAAAACGCTATGGCTTGGCTGCGCCCACTTTTTCTGCCGATGCCATTGCGACGCTGAGTGATTATGCTTGGCCGGGTAACGTGCGTGAACTCAAACACCAAGTCAGTCGGGCTATGTTGCTATGCCAGAACAGCTTAATTAGCTCCGCTGATTTAGTGGTGGGTGGGCCATCTAACAGTGAGGCCTTGGCGCAGGTGGCGGGCCATGCGACGTTGTATGAAACCGAAAAAGCCATCCTACTTAAAGTGCTATCAGACAGCCGCAACAATGTTTCCGAAGCCGCGCGCAAGCTAGGCATCACCCGCATGACCATGCGCTACCGCATGGATAAATACCAAATCAGCGCCAAAATCACCGAGTAGCTTTGGGGCCGGTCGCAGACCGTTCATGGCTATTAGCTAGCCTTATCAGCAATGACGGCGCCATCGGCGCATGGTATGATGGCATCAATTCAAAACGGAATGCATCCCATGCAAATTGGTACCCCTTTAAGCCCGAATGCCACCCGCGTCATGCTGCTTGGTAGCGGCGAACTTGGTAAGGAAGTCATCATTGCCTTGCAGCGATTAGGGGTGGAAGTGATAGCCGTTGATCGTTATGAAAATGCCCCCGGCCAACAAGTGGCGCATCGTGCTTACACCATAGACATGACTGACGATGCCGCGCTGCGAGCCTTGATTGCCAAAGAAAAACCGCATCTCATTGTGCCGGAAATCGAGGCGCTCAATACTGCCACCCTAGCCGACATAGAAGCGGCAGGCATGGCCACCGTGATCCCTACTGTTAGAGCCGTGCAACTGACCATGAACCGCGAGGGCATACGCCGTTTGGCTGCCGAAGAATTAGGCTTGCCCACCTCGCCTTATGCCTTTGCGCACAGCGAAGCCGAATTGCAAGCCGCCATTGATGCGGGCATAGGCTACCCGTGTTTTATTAAACCCACTATGTCGTCTTCCGGCAAAGGCCAATCGCGCATTACCCAAGCCTCGGAAGTGAAAACCGCTTGGGACTATGCCGCTAGCGGCGGCCGCGTTAACCAAGGCGTGGTGATCGTGGAAGGGCAGATTGCCTTCGACTACGAAATCACCTTGCTTACCGTGCGTGCCAAAAATGCCGCAGGCGAGATCGCCACCTATTTCTGTGAGCCCATAGGCCACGTGCAAGAAAAGGGCGATTACGTGGAAAGCTGGCAACCGCAAGCCATGACGGCAGGTGCCTTGGCGGAGTCGAAACGCATCGCCAAAGCGGTCACCGACAGCCTAGGTGGCTTGGGTTTATTTGGCGTGGAGTTGTTTATTAAAGGCGACAGTGTCTGGTTCAGTGAAGTGAGCCCGCGTCCGCACGATACCGGTATGGTGACCATGTGCAGCCAACGCTTTAGTGAATTTGATTTGCATGCGCGCGCCATATTAGGCTTGCCAGTGGAGGTGAGCTTAAGCAATCCGGGTGCCAGTGCCGTGATTTACGGCGGCCATGCCAGCAAGAATTTGCTGTTTACCGGCGTGGATGCTGCCTTGGCTGTGCCCAATAGCGACCTACGCTTGTTTGGTAAGCCGGAATCCTTTGTGAAGCGCCGCATGGGCGTGGCTTTAGCCACCGGGCGCGATGTCACTGAAGCGCGCGAGCGCGCTAAATTGTCGGCTAGCTTGGTTAAGCCAGTAGCGGCTTAAGTCTGATGGCAGGAATGATGCGTGACTGCCTTTGTGTTGTTGCCATTCGCGCCTAGCCTATCCTGAAAAAACCAATTTAAAGAAACGCCAAGAAAGAAAACCCAAGTATGGTAGATGAGATACAAGAAGCGGGTAGCGCGAAAGCCACATTTTTCGAGTTGTTAGGTGGCGAGGCCGATGGGGCAATTAAAATCCGCGCCTTGGTGGAAGCGTTTTATGATGTCATGGACACCGATCCTAAAGCGGCACCGATACGCGCCATGCACGCCGCCGACCTAAGCTCTGCCCGTGAGAAATTGTTTATGTTCTTGGTCGGCTGGACCGGTGGCCCGCAGCTTTACATAGAACGCTACGGTCACCCCATGTTGCGTAAACGCCATATGCCCTTTGCCATCGACGAATCGGCGCGTGATCAGTGGATGTATTGCATGATACGGGCCATGCATCTGCAGGGCATGGACGATGCCTTGATGACTAAATTGGCCGAGCAACTCTATGGCGTGGCCGATTTCATGCGTAACCAATAACGATTTCTGATGACCACTAGCCACTCCCCATCTGCCTTATTAGCCCAAGCCGACTGCTTACACAGTGCGGATGCCGTCGATGCGGCCATTAGCCGTATCGCTAAGGAATTGACGGCTGCCTTGGCGGATGCCGAGCCGGTGGTGATGTGCGTCATGACCGGTGGCTTGTTTTTCTCAGGGCAATTGCTGGGACGCTTGGCCTTTCCCTTGCACTTGGACTACGTGCACGCCAGCCGCTATCAAAACAACACCGCTGGCACTGAATTAAGCTGGCAGGCTCAGCCAAAATTGGACTTAACTGGCCGCACGGTCTTGTTATTGGACGACATTTTGGACGAGGGCATTACCCTATTGGCCATTAAAGAACGCTGCTTGGCCTTAGGGGCTAAAGCCGTATTGACGGCGGTCTTGGTGGAAAAGAGCTTGCCGCATGCCAAGCCCATGCAGGCTGATTTTGTTGGGCTAACGGTGCCCAATCGCTACGTCTTTGGTTGCGGCATGGATGCCTATGGCTGGTGGCGGAATTTGCCGGCCATTTACGCACTAAATTAGGCACTGGCCTATGTTAAAATTCAGCCATGTCTAGTCCGATCTTAAATTAACGATGCCGCGTTTTCACGTCATCATCCCCGCTGCCGGGAGCGGCAGTCGCATGGGCGCTGAAGCACCTAAGCAATACTTGCGCTTAAACGGCAAGTCGCTTATTCAACACGTGATTAAGGTGTTTGATCAAGCCACTAAAATTAACAGCATACACATCGTCTTAAGTGAAGGTGACACGCATTGGCGCAGCACCTATTTGAATTTAAGCAGCAAGGCGCAAGTGCACCATTGCGGTGGTGAAACCCGTGCCATGAGCGTGCTTAATGGTCTGCATGCGATTGCTAGCCAAGCCGATGAGGACGATTGGATCTTGGTACACGATGCGGCACGTCCAGGCTTAAGCAATGTCTTGTTAAGTCAGTTGATTAACAGCCTAGAAAACGACGCCGTGGGCGGCTTATTGGCACTGCCTTTAGCCGACACCTTAAAGCGCGCCGACAGCGAGCAATGCGTGGCTGCTACGATGCCTCGCACGGATTTATGGCAAGCACAAACCCCGCAAATGTTTAGGTACGGCACGCTTAAAACTGCCTTAACGGATTTTAAAGGTGCTGCCACCGATGAAGCTGAAGCGATTGAGGCCATGGGCTTAAAACCCAAGCTGGTAAACGGCGAGATGCGCAACCTGAAGGTAACCTACCCGCAGGATTTAGCGGTGCTGAGTGCTTTATTAAATAGCAATCCATAAACGGCCAATTGAGGATAAAACGATGCGTATAGGACACGGTTTTGATGTGCATGCCTTAGTGGTAGGGCGCCCCTGCATCATAGGCGGGGTGAACGTGCCTTATGCCAAAGGTTTGGATGGGCATTCCGATGCCGATGTGTTGCTGCATGCCATATGCGATGCTTTGTTGGGTGCCGCTGCCTTGGGCGACATCGGTCAGCATTTTCCACCTACGGATGCGCGCTTTAAGGGCATCGATTCCAGGCAATTGCTGCGCCACGTGGTAGCCTTGCTGCATGAGCGTGGCTATAAGGTGGCGAACATAGACAGCACGGTGATTTGCGAACTGCCTAAGTTATCGCCGCATACGGCGCAAATGCGTGCCTTGATAGCCGCGGACTGCCAGGTTAGCTTGGATGCGATCAATGTTAAAGCCACCACCACGGAGAAGCTAGGCTTTACCGGTCGCGGTGAAGGCATCGCAGCGGAAGCTGTATGCTTGATCGCGCAAGCTTAAGCTTGCTCTGATTACGTCCATCCATCTTATTTACCCGTTCGCATTAAGTTAAGTCTACTCACCATGCTCGCTTGGTTCGAAAAACAATTAAATCCATTTCCTGAAAAAGAAATAGACTCGGCGCCCAAGGGGCTGTGGCCTTTTGTCTGGGCCTGCACCAGTGGCTCGCGGCTGTTTATATTGGGCATGACTTTGTTTACCGCGCTCATAGGCGGCTTTGAGGCCTTGTTGTTTGCTGCCATGGGCAAAGTGGTGGATTGGCTGGGCAAGAGTTCGCCAGAGAGCTTTTGGAGCACCCAGCACGAGCACCTTTTACTCCTGCTCACTTTGTTGTTGCTTAGTCCTTTGTTGATAGCCATGCAAACTTTGATTAAGCATCAAACCCTGGCTGGCAACTTTCCCATGCGCTTGCGTTGGCATTTCCATAGGCTGATGCTCAGTCAGAGCATGCATTTTTACCAAGACGAATTCGCCGGACGGGTGTCGGCCAAGGTCATGCAAACCGCATTGGCGGTGCGTGACATTTGTTTTATCGTGGCCGATATCTTGGTCTTTGTTACCATTTACTTTGTCACCATGGTGGCAGTCGTCGGCCATTTTAATAGCACGGTGATGCTGCCATTTTTAGTGTGGGTGGTGTGTTACTTAGGCTCCTTAAGTTATTTTGTGCCGCGTTTAGCCAAGGTGTCGCAAAAGCAAGCCGATGCACGCTCTCTGATGACGGGGCGCATTACCGACGCCTACACCAATATCAGTACGGTTAAATTGTTCTCCCATGCTGGCCGTGAGGCCGCTTACGCCAAATCCGCCATGCAGGAGTTTTTGCATACCGTACACGCTCAAATGCGCTACGTGTCTGGTGTGGAATTGATGAACCACGTGCTCAATATGCTGTTAATCATTGCCACCAGTGGCGTGGCTTTGTTGCTCTGGACCCGCGGCGAAGTGAGTGTCGGTGGGGTGGCAGCAGTCACCGCCATGGCGCTGCGTTTAAACGGTATCTCGCATTGGGTGATGTGGGAGATGACCAGCTTGTATGAGCAGATTGGAACCGCGCAAGACGGCGTTAACACCTTGTCGATTAGCCAGCAGATTAGCGATAGCGAGGGTGCGCAAGATTTGCAGGTCAGTGCCGGTCGCATTGATTTGGAAAACTTGGATTTTTCTTATGGTGGCCCTAAGACTGTACTGCAGGGATTGAATGTCAACATCCAGCCCGGCGAGAAGGTTGGTTTGGTTGGGCGTTCCGGGGCGGGCAAATCCACCGTGGTGAATTTATTGCTGCGTTTTTATGACGTGGAACATGGCCGCATTTTAATTGATGGCCAAGACATTAAGCAGGTCACGCAAAACAGCTTGCGCAGTCAGATAGGCATGGTCACGCAAGACACTTCCTTGCTGCATCGCAGCGTGCGCGACAACATTTTATACGGCAGGCCCAACGCAACCGAGGCCGACATGCTGACGGCGGCCAAGCGTGCCGAGGCGCACGACTTTATTATGGGTCTGGTCGATGCCAAAGGCCGCAAGGCTTACGATGCGCACGTCGGCGAGCGCGGTGTAAAGTTGTCCGGCGGCCAGCGTCAGCGCATTGCCATTGCCCGCGTGATGCTCAAAGACGCGCCCATATTGTTGCTTGATGAAGCCACCAGCGCCTTGGATTCAGAGGTGGAGCAGGCTATACAAGCCAGCTTGTATAGCCTCATGCAAGGTAAAACCGTGGTAGCCATTGCCCATCGCTTGTCCACCATCGCCGCCATGGATAGGTTGATTGTGTTGGATCAAGGGCGAATTGTTGAAGAGGGCACGCACCGCAGTTTGCTGGCCAATAAGGGTTTATATGCCAGTTTGTGGGCACACCAAAGTGGTGGTTTCTTAGGGGAATAGGGCCTTAGGCCTTGAGCAAAACTATCACGGCGCCGCTGCCACCGTCTTGCTTTTTAGCTTCCGCGTAGGCGATCACCTCGTCTTTTTGCATCAACCAACCACGCAATTTATGCTTGAGTATGGGTTCGCGATTGCGAGAGCCCAAGCCCTTGCCGTGCACGATGCGCACGCAGCGTATGCCGCGTTTTTTACAATCGCTGATGAAGTTAGAGACCAGCAACCTTGCCTCGTCACTGATTAAGCCATGCAAATCCACGTGGGCTTGCACTACCCATTTGCCTTTACGCAGTTTTCTTAAGATGTCTGGGGTGTGGCCATCACGCAAATACAGCAGTTCTTCACCCGTCTCTAATTCGTAGGCAGGAATGTAATGGTCAGACAGGGAATCCACCAAAGCTTGTTGTTCGTCGCGCAGGAATTGCTTGGGTATGGGCTTGGGTTTTTTAGCGTGGTGCACGGCTCGCACAGGCACGCTCAGCGGCCTAACGTCTTGCACCGCAAGTGAAAATAATTCCGCTGAGTCGTCGTCTGATTGCGCCACTGTACTACCCATATACTTGATTTATTGACGATACTTAAAATCGCCCATAGGCACTTACTTTAAGTGGTCTAAATAGCGTTCTGCATCCAAGGCTGCCATGCAACCGCTGCCTGCGCTGGTGATGGCTTGGCGGTAGATGTGGTCTTGCACGTCGCCCGCGGCAAACACGCCAGGTACGCTGGTGGCCGTAGCATTGCCAGCGCGACCCATTTGCGTGACGATGTAGCCGCCTTCCATGTCCAGTTGGCCAGCAAAAATATCGGTGTTGGGTTTGTGGCCGATCGCAATGAACACGCCCATTAAGGAGATGTCCTTAGTGCTGCCATCGTTAGCGTTTTTTAAACGCATGCCGGTTACGCCGCTGTCGTCGCCCAACACTTCATCAAGCGTTTGGTAGGTTTCTAAGGCAATTTTACCTTCGGCCACACGCTCGTGTAATTTGTCGATCAAGATGGCTTCGGCTTTAAATTTATCGCGCCTGTGCACCAAGGTTACCTTGCTGGCGATATTGGATAAATACAAGGCTTCTTCGACAGCCGTGTTGCCGCCGCCAATCACTGCTACCGGTTGATTGCGGTAAAAGAAACCGTCGCAGGTGGCGCAGGCAGACACGCCTTTGCCGCTGAATTTTTCTTCGCTAGGCAAGCCCAGGTATTTGGCTGAGGCGCCGGTTGCAATAATTAAGGCGTCGCATGTGTATTCGCCGCTGTCGCCGACTAGGCGTATGGGTTTTTCCGATAAATGCGTGGTGTGGATGTGATCAAACAACATTTCCGTATTGAAGCGCTCGGCGTGCTTTTGAAAGCGCGCCATCAATTCAGGACCTTGTACACCATCGGCATCGGCAGGCCAATTGTCCACTTCGGTGGTGGTCATCAGTTGACCACCTTGCGCTATGCCGGTGATTAAAACGGGGTTGAGGTTGGCACGAGCTGCGTAAACAGCAGCGGAGTAGCCGGCAGGGCCAGAACCTAAAATGAGTAATTTTGCGTGACGTGTTGCCATGGTTAAAACCTTTGATAGATAGCGTATAAAAAAGTGGGTTGCGCGTATGGTGCAATAGAGGGAAAAAACCGGAGAAAATTCACCTAAAAAAGCCAGTAAAACGCAGTTAATGATAGATAGATATTGTATTAGCTACTAAGCGACTTTGATACTGCTATAATTAAATTTAACGACTAATTTGTAAGGTTTTACTATCTTGTTTTTCAAAAAAAAATCCACTCCAGTGAATGCGCGTCGCGCCGTTGAAGTCGCTGCTCCCCCTCCCATCAGTAACAAATTAGTAAAAGAAGCGTGGTGGCTAGGCTTGGTCTTGGTTGGCCTTTACATAGTGGTTATATTGGCCACTTATCACCGGGAAGACCCTTCTTGGTCGCACATGGCGGCTGAAAATGCCATCGTGCAAAATGGCGGTGGTTATGTCGGTGCGTGGGTGTCGGACATGATGTTGTACCTATTCGGTTTTTCCGCATGGTGGTGGGCGGTGTTGGCCTTTTATGCCATGTGGTTGGTCTATTTAAAACTGGAAGTAGTGGAGGGCGGCAACAAGCCCTTTTTACTCTTTAATTTTATCGGCTTTGGCATATTATTAACGGCCTCCAGCGCCTTAGAGGCCGGCCATTTAGTCAGCTTGCCTGCAACTGTGCCAGACGAGGCCGGTGGCATGTTGGGCGTGGCCGTGGATGGCTTGTTGCGCAGCCTATTTGGTTATACCGGCTCTACAATGATGTTGTTGGCCATGTTGGTGGTTGGTTTTAGCTTATTTACCGGCTGGTCATGGATCATGCTGACCGAAAAATTTGGTGCGGGTTTGATCAATAGCTACGAATGGGCTATGTATAAATGGCAAGACTGGCAAGACCGTAAAGCCGGTAAAGCGGTGGAGTTAGAGCGCGCTGAATTCGTTGAAACCGAGCGCAAACGAGTGGAAACCCGCGAGCCGGTGTTTATTGAGCCGCCGGTGGTGGAGATTGCCCAAAGCGCCCGTGTGCAGAAAGAGAAGCAAGCGCCGTTATTTGAAGCCTTGCCCGATTCGGCCTTGCCACCTATTCATTTGTTGGACGAGGCTACTGGTAGCGTGGAGTTGCCTGCGGCTGAAACCTTGGATTTCACCTCGCGATTGATCGAGCGCAAGCTGATGGACTTTGGTATAGAAGTTAAAGTCTTGACCGCGCAACCTGGCCCGGTGATTACCCGTTTTGAATTGGAGCCGGCAGCCGGGGTAAAAGGCAGCCAAATTACGAATCTGATTAAAGATTTAGCAAGGGCCTTGTCGGTGGTGAGCGTGCGTGTGGTGGAAACCATACCCGGTAAAACCTGCATGGGTTTAGAGATACCCAATCCTAAACGGCAAATTGTTTACCTGTCTGAAATTATGGGCAGCCAAGCTTATGCCGATGTTAAGTCACCCTTAGCCATTTGCTTAGGTAAAGACATTGCCGGCAACCCAGCTGTAGCGGATTTAGCCAAAATGCCGCATGTCTTGGTAGCCGGTACCACTGGTTCAGGTAAATCGGTGGCCATTAACGCCTTGATCCTAAGTTGGCTATACAAGGCCGATGCCAGCCAAGTGCGCTTGATATTGATCGATCCAAAAATGTTGGAATTGTCGGTCTACGAAGGCATTCCGCATTTGTTGGCACCCGTGGTAACCGACATGCGCCAAGCCGGTAGCGCCTTAAATTGGTGTGTGGCGGAAATGGAGCGGCGTTATAAATTGATGTCCATGTTGGGTGTGCGCAACTTGGCCGGCTTCAACCAAAAAATACGCGATGCTGAAAAAGCCGGTGAGAAAATTCCGCACCCATTTAGCTTAACCCCAGATGAGCCAGAGCCCTTAACTGAATTGCCTTTAATCGTGGTGGTGATTGATGAACTGGCCGATTTGATGATGGTGGTGGGTAAGAAAGTAGAAGAACTGATTGCGCGCTTGGCGCAAAAAGCCCGTGCCTCTGGCATACACTTGGTGTTGGCAACCCAACGCCCATCGGTAGACGTGATCACCGGTTTAATTAAAGCCAACGTGCCTACCCGTATTTCATTCCAGGTTTCCAGCAAAATCGATTCACGCACTATCCTAGATCAAATGGGCGCGGAAGCTTTGCTCGGCCAAGGGGACATGCTGTATATGCCACCGGGTACCGGTTACCCAGTTCGTATCCATGGGGCATTTGTCTCCGATCAAGAGGTGCATAAGGTGGTCAATTACCTTAAAGCGCAAGGTGAGCCGAATTACGTGGACGGCATTTTAACCAATGAAGCGGAAGAAGGCGGGGCCGATTTTAGCGACAGCGCTGGATCTAACGAAGTGGACCCCTTGTACGACGAAGCCGTGGCCATCGTGCTCAAAACCCGTCGCGCCAGCATTTCCGGCGTGCAGCGTCAATTGCGCATAGGCTATAACCGTGCCGCTCGTTTGATTGAAGACATGGAGCGGGCCGGCTTGGTGTCCAGCATGCAAAGCAACGGCAACCGCGAAGTGATTGCACCTCATCATGAAGCCTAATGGCTGTTGATTCCTTAACTGAGTTAAATTGAGTTCTTAGTCATGCATAAATTAAACGCCAGCTTATTCCTAAGCCTGATGCTGTTGCCGTTAATTGGGCTGGCAGATGGCATCAGCAGCTTGACTAAGTTTTACCAAGAAACGCAAGCCATGCAAGCCGATTTTTACCAAGTGGTGACGGATAAAAAAGGCAATAAGATTCAGGAAGTATACGGTCATATGCAATTGCAACGCCCGAATAAATTTCGTTGGGATTACGATCGCCCTTTTGAGCAGCAAATCATCAGCGACGGCAAACAAGTTTGGTTGTATGACACCGAGTTAGCGCAAGTCACGGTGCGCGCCTTAAGCAATGCCTTAGGCTCCAGTCCAGCGGCTTTATTGGCCGGCGAGCGTGGCATAGAGAGCAGCTTTAAGTTAGTCAATGCCTACCGTAAAGACAAGCTGGATTGGGTGAGCAGTCAGCCCAAAGACGGCGATGCCGGCTTTAGTAAAATTTCATTGGGCTTTAAGGACGACAGCCTGCAAGCCATGGATTTGCTCGACAGCTTTGGCCATCAAACTCGCATCGTGTTTAGTCAGATTAAAGTCAATACTAAGATGGACCCACGCGCCTTTGTCTTTAAGGTTCCTAAGGGTATCGATGTGGTTGGGGATAAGTAGCTGTTGATCCGGCAAGATGTGGGTGCAAAAAGCCTTTGTTAGCTTGGTCGTCGCTAAGAGGAGCATGGTAATGCAGCATTTAAAGCAAGGCTAGTTTGGGAGTATGCATAGGATGAAAATACAGTATGGCTTCTGATTTATTTGCAGCCACTACCCCGCTAGCGCCGCTGGCTGAAAAGTTGCGGCCCACTTCTCTAGACGAGGTAGTGGGGCAATCGCATTTATTGGCGCCCAACAAGCCGCTTCGCTTAGCTTTTCAATCTGGCAAACTGCCCTCCATGATACTGTGGGGGCCACCAGGCGTGGGTAAAACCACCTTAGCTAGATTGATAGCAAATACCGCCGATGCCGACTTTATCCCTATTTCGGCAGTTTTATCCGGCATTAAAGACATCCGTGAGGCCGTGGAGCGGGCCGAGCACACCTTGCAGCAATCCGGCCGTAAAACCATATTGTTTGTAGACGAGGTGCACCGCTTTAATAAGGGCCAGCAAGACGCTTTTTTGCCTTATGTGGAAAGTGGCCTGATTACCTTTATCGGTGCCACCACCGAGAACCCCTCGTTTGAAGTCAACAGTGCGCTATTGAGCCGCTCGCAAGTGTTTGTCTTGAATGCTTTGTCCGATGATGAGTTAGGCCTTTTGCTGGATAGGGCGCAAGCCTTGGTGGCGGCTAAAGTCGATGTAAGTGCGGATGCGCGCGAGCAGATCATCTGTTATGCCGATGGCGACGCGCGAAGATTGCTAAACTTTTTAGAAGGCTTGTTTAATGCGGCGGACAGCGCCGGGGTAATGGCCATCGATCTGGCCTTTTTGCAAACCACCATGGCCAGCAAGATGCGTCGTTTTGACAAGGGCGGTGAGGCATTCTACGATCAGATTTCAGCCTTGCATAAATCGGTGCGCGGCTCTAATCCGGATGCCGCCTTGTATTGGTTTTTACGCATGCTAGATGGCGGTGCCGACCCCTTGTATTTAGGGCGCCGTATAGTGCGCATGGCCATAGAAGACATTGGCTTGGCCGATCCGCGGGCGCAAAGCATGTGCTTGGAAGCCTGTCAGATTTTTGAGCGCTTGGGCACGCCTGAAGGCGAGTTGGCGTTGGCTAACGCGGTTATTTATTTGGCCGTGGCACCAAAAAGTAACGCGGCTTACCAAGCTTACAATCAAGCTAAGGCTTTTGTCGCCAACGGCGATTCCAGCCCCGTGCCTTTGCACCTAAGAAACGCACCAACCAAACTCATGAAAGACTTGGACTACGGCAAGGCCTACCGTTATGCCCACAATGAACCGGAAGCCTATGCCGCTGGGGTGGATTATTTCCCGGATGGATTAACGCCACCGCCATTTTATATCCCCACGCCGCGCGGCTTAGAAGGTAAAATTACGGAAAAATTAGCGCATTTGCGTGACTTGGATAAAAAAGCAAAAAAATAGCTCAATTGGCCGCTTAGAGCCAAGAGATATAAGGTTTAGGATCAGACTATGTTAGACATACAAGCTTTACGCAACGATTTAGATGGGGTGGTGAGCGCCTTAAAAAAACGCGGTTTTGATTTTGATGCCGCCGGCTTTTTGGCCTTGGAGCAAACCCGCAAAACCGTGCAAACCCGCACCCAAGACTTGCAAGCCAAACGCAATAATGCCTCTAAATTAATCGGTATGGCCAAAGCCAAAGGCGAGGATGTGTCCGCCGTAATGGCCGAAGTGGCCGGCTTGGGCGATCAGTTGAAAGCCGATGAGGCACAATTAAGTGAATTGCAAGCACAGTTGCAAGCCTTGTTATTGAATGTGCCTAACTTGCCGCACGACAGCGTGCCGGCTGGTTTATCCGAAGCCGACAACGTGGAAGTGCGTAAAGTTGGTATGCCGCGCCAATTCGATTTTGCCGTTAAAGACCACACCGATGTTGGCACGCCGCTGGGCTTGGATTTTGATATCGGCATCAAACTGTCCGGTGCGCGCTTTACCTTTATGCGTGGCGCGATTGCTAAATTGCACCGCGCTTTAGCGCAATTCATGCTCGATACCCAGACTGAGCAGCACGGTTACACGGAATGCTACACGCCATATATGGTGAATGCCGATAGCTTGATCGGTACCGGCCAGCTGCCTAAGTTTGAGGCCGATTTATTCAGCTTAAATCACAACGACAGTAAGCTGTATTTGATTCCCACATCGGAAGTCACCCTAACCAATACCGTGCGCGATGAAATCGTCGCCTTGGAAGCCTTGCCTATCAAACTCACTGCGCACACGCCGTGTTTCCGTTCCGAGGCCGGTTCCTACGGTCGCGATACCAAAGGCATGATACGTCAGCATCAATTTGATAAAGTTGAAATGGTGCAGATAGTCCACCCTAGTAAGAGCTATGAGGCTCTAGAAGAGATGGTAGGGCACGCCGAGCGTATATTGCAAGACTTAGGCCTGCCGTATCGCGTGGTGTCCTTATGCGTCGGTGATATGGGCTTTGGTGCAGCCAAAACCTACGATTTGGAAGTGTGGTTGCCGGCACAAAATACTTACCGTGAAATTTCCTCGGTATCGAACTGCGAAGCGTTTCAAGCACGCCGATTGCAAGCGCGCTTCAGAAACGAGGCGGGCAAACCGGAGTTGGTGCACACCTTAAATGGCTCAGGTTTAGCGGTGGGCCGCACCTTGGTGGCAGTCTTGGAAAATTACCAAAATGCCGATGGCAGCGTGACCGTGCCAGAAGTATTGCGCCCTTACATGAATAATCTAGCGCTGATTCAAGCGGCTTAAATTGGCCGTTTTCTTAAGCGGCAAAGGCCAATTTAAACAGGTTTAAATCGATGCCATTTTTAGGTTGCTGGCGCTCCAATATGCGCTGGTAGCTGCGCACCGATTCAACAAACACCACAGGCGCTCCGCCACTGGCGTAGCCGAATTTAACCGTGTTGTAGTATTCGGGATGCTTTAATAAAACCAAGGTCTTTTTCACGTCTGCCCAACTGTCGGGGTTAAGGTTTAGTCGCGCAGCCAGCACCCTGGCGTCTTCAACGTGCGCATAGCCTATGTTGTAGGCCGCTAAGGCCATGTAAGTGCGATCCGGCTCGGGTATCCTGTCTGGCACGGTATCTATTAGCTTGAGTAAATATTTAGCGCCAGCCGGAATGCTTTGTTTAGGATCCAACCTGTCGCTTACGCCCATTAAATCGGCGGTTTCTTCTGTTAGCATCATCAAGCCGCGTACGTTGGTGGGCGAGGTGTTGTAAGTATCCCAATGCGACTCTCTGTAACTCAAGGCGGCCAGCAAGCGCCAGTCTATGCCGGTGATGTTTTCGGCTTGTTTAAATAAGCGTTGGTATTTGGGTAGCAAGCTGTTGCAATCCTTGAGGAAGGTGCTGACATCGAGCGTGTTGAGCCGCTCATTGTGACCGTAATAGCGGTCCAATAAATTGCTCAAGCTGCCGTCGGCTTTAATCTTGGCAAAAAAAGCCCGCACATTTTGCACCAAGCGCGGGTCGGCATTTTTTGACATAGCCCAAGCGATATGATCGCTAGGACCTATGTTCATGGCCACGTCTAGATTGGGGTAGTGATTTTGCATTAAGGCGGCTAAATGGCTGTCGGCCACGGTGTAATCCAATAAGCCATCCGCCACTTCTTCTAGCAGCGATTCGGTGTTGGTCTGATTCACTTCTGACCATTTA
The DNA here is from genome assembly GCA_965601545.1 of Methylophilaceae bacterium. Lineage (GTDB taxonomy): Bacteria > Pseudomonadota > Gammaproteobacteria > Burkholderiales > Methylophilaceae > Methylotenera. The sequence goes on from OZ271845.1 coordinate 656,271, forward strand.
AGCCCAGAGTGGCTTTTTTTCAATTGCGTTAAGCGTTCCGCGTAGCTAGTGCCTTTGGGCACGCTGATTTTTTTACCCAATAGTGCATCGAGATTCTGCGGTTTTTTATTTAATTCATTATTGAAAATAAGTTGCTGCTGCGTTTCTTGGTAGGGGCTAGCAAATTGCACTTGGTGCTTGCGTAATGGCGTGACGGTTAAGTTGGCCGCTGCAATGTGGGCCTTATTTTTTAATAAGCTGGGTATGACTTCGCTGATGCTATTGGCTAACACAAAGCGTATCTCGTGGTCTGGGTAGTAGTCGCGAACAAACATCAAGGCCAAATCGTACTCTATGCCTGCCGGTTGGTTATCGTTGCCTAAGTAATAGGTGGTGGGACCGTTATGCGTAACAAAGACTAATTCTTTTTTATTGGGATCGATGCGCGGTGCAAAATCCACGGCATTGCGCGGCAGGTAAACCAACAGCAATACCAAACCCAGCAGCAGGCATAAAACAGCCAGGTTGCGGGGTTTGCTAAAAAGGTTGCCTAAGCCCAATGCTCGCTAACCTTGCCGTTTTCAGCAATTAATAAAGCGTTACACAGGCCACAAAAAATGCCGTGCTCGACGACGCCAGGGACATTGTTAATGGCTTGATTTAATGCTGCGGCATCCTGAGTGCCTTGAAATTGCATGTCCAATACCAAGCTGCCGTGTGAGGTGACCCATAACCCGTCTTTGTTGGTGTTGGGGCGTAGGTCGCCCACGCCACCTAAGGCTTCTAAGCTACGCTTGGCCAATTGCCAAGCATTGGGCATGACCTCTATGGGAATGGCAAACTTTTGACCTAGGTAATCCACCCGTTTGCTGGCTTCGGCCACGGCGATAAACGTTTTGGCGGCTTGCGCTAGCAATTTTTCTTTGACTAAATCGCTGCCGCGGCCTTTAAGCAAGCATCTGTCGGAGGTGTATTCATCGGCACCGTCTACGTATAAGTCAATGGTGCTTAATTGCTCAATGGCGATGCTAGGCAATTGCAAGGAGTGGGCATAAAGGGCGCTGGTCACCGAACTGGCCACGGTGGTGATTTTTAATGCTTCTTCGCGTTGCCGCCTAGCCAATTCGGCAATGAAGTAATTGGCTGTGGAGCCAGTGCCTAAGCCAACCAGCATGCCGCTCTTAACGTGTTGTGCTGCCGCTAGGGCAACGGATTGTTTATCGTTCACGTCGTTTTATCTCCAAGCTATATCACCAGGCCACATCATCAAGCTATATCACCACGCTATGGGCTGTTTTAGTTAGCGTTATGATAACGCGATTAGGCTGATTTAGGCATTAAAAAAGGGAGCCGATGCGCTCCCTTTTTATCTTTATTGCAACGGCCTGATGAAACCGGTGTTTATTTTAAAACACGGTTTCTGTATTCGCCGGTACGGGTGTCGATTTCAATCTTGTCGCCTTGTGCGCAGAATAAAGGCACTGGTAACTCAAAGCCTGAAGCCAATTTAGCCGGTTTCATTACTTTACCTGAGGTGTCGCCTTTAACCGCTGGTTCGGTGTAGGTGATTTCACGAATGACGGTGGTTGGCAACTCAACGGAGATGGCTTTTTCGTTGTAAAAACGTATGTCCACTGGCATGCCGTCTTCTAGGAAGGGAAGCACGTCTTCCATGAATTCCGCATCCACGTCATATTGGTTGTAATCGGCATCCATGAAAACATAGCTAGGATCGGCAAAGTAAGAGTAGGTCGCTTCTTTTTTCTCTAAAATAACGACTTCAAATTTGTCGCCGGCACCGTAAATGGTTTCGCTAGGTGTGTCGGTTAACAAGTTTTTAAATTTCATTTTTACTACAGCCGTGCTACGACCAGATTTGGTGTATTCGGCTTTAACCACGACCAATGGGTCACTGCCGACCATAATCACATTACCGGCGCGAAGTTCTTGTGCTGTTTTCATAAATTTGCCCTGCCAAAATAAGGGGTTAGTAAATAGTTAAGTGCTGAGCTTATGTTAAGAAAAAGCCATTTAAAATGGCTTTAAAAAGAACGTGCGCTAAGCAGCAAAGGCGCGAATTATACCTTATTTTCTATTAATTTTTCATTAAAACTCAGCAATTTGCTGAGCAGATCTTGCTGCTTGGCCAGCCTATTGGCTTCGGCCAGTGCATGTTGTTTAGCTAAGCTTAGGGCCTGCATGAGCTCCGTAAAAATCTTGTTGTCGTGTGCCTGGGCATCCGACCAGGCAAAATGGGCGGCGCTAATTAGCTTACTTAATTCTGGGCTAGCCTGCTTGCAGTAGCGATTTAAAAAAGCCTGCATTTTCTTTAAATGCGTGCCTTCCTCTTGTATATATGGCTGCCAAATAAAGGCTTGGCCTGCCCATATGGCGCGCACCCAACTGTCTTCCCCACGCACAAAATTGCAATCGCATGACCAAAGCAATCGATCGTAATTGACTTGGCTTAAAAACGGTATAGGCTGCACGGTAATGTTCTGTTTTCTCAAGCTTAGCCCAGCTTCTCGTGCAAAATCCGGAAAGAGCTCGGCTGCGCTGTGTAATAGGCTGGCTGGAAAGAACAGGGTGACGGCTTGATCCAATCTATGCAAGCCGGCTAGCAAGGATGGAACGTTGGCTTGCGGGTAGCAAAATAATGAAATCTTAAGGCTGTTTTCTATCTGCCTTAGATCTGTTAGACCAAGCACATTTTGCCAAAAATAGCTCTGTGCCTGACTGTCCTTAATATAGTCGATGCGCTTAGTGATAAGGTCGTGCTCGCGCAGTAGGCCGCCGGTGTCTGTTTCAAAGCCAGGAAAGAAAAAGTGTTTGGTGATGGGCTGTTGCGCTTGCGGGGAGGGTTTGCCATGAAAGTCAGCCACCCAGTCCTCGGCGGATAGGTAATCTAGGTTTATCCAATGCGACTGCTGCGCCACCATTTTTTCCAAATAAGCCAGGGGTAAGCCACATGAAAAAGTCTCTAGCACGTTAGCGGCAGGCATGATGGCCTCATTTGGCCAAGCGCATACTGTTACACCGGCAATGTCTTGTTGCGCTAGCTTGAGGTTTAATTGCGGCACTATGTGTGCGGCGGCCGGCATGTCGTCTATGAATAGTCGGACCTTTAATGCGTGTTCATTTGCCAATTGCTGGCATAAACGCCAACACACACCAATGTCCCCATGGTTGTCGACAATTTTGCAAAATACATCCCAGGTTTTTAAGACTGATTTGTTCACGATTTAAGTTGGCTTGCTGCCATCTTGTTCTGCTGCTTGGTAGCTTACTTCGACGATCTCGTATTCTTCGTCCCCGGCTGGCGTGCTGACCTTGATGATATCGCCTACTTGTTTGCCTAGCATGGCTTTGGCCAGTGGTGATACCCAGCTAATGTAGCCTTTAGATGGCTCCAATTCATCCTTGCCGACGATGCGGTAGCGATGTTCGCTGTCATTTTTGAGTGCGTACAAGCTCACCCACGCGCCAAAAAATACTTTTTCTAAGCCTTGTTGGGTGGCCGGATCAACGATGACGGCGGCGTCCATGCGCTGCATCAAAAAGCGTAGGCGGCTGTCGATTTGCCGCAAGCGGCGTTTGCCGTAAATGTAATCGCCGTTTTCACTGCGGTCACCGTTGCTGGCTGCCCATGACACCACCTTGACCAAGGCCGGTCTTTCCACTTTGAGTAGAGCCTGAAATTCGGCTTCTAGCGCGGCATGCCCTTGTGGGGTGATGTAATTTTTTTCGTCAGCCATGGCTATGCGGAATGCTTACTTTTCCAGCACGATTAGATCATCGACAAAATAAGCCGTTTCGCCGAAGCAGGATGATGGAATGCCTTTGTGTTCTTGGTAGTGGATTTTCACCCTTAGGCCCATTGAATCGTTTAATTTCTTGGCCACAGCCTCATCTTGAACCGTGAATAAAAACTTTTCTGCTTGGGTGCCTGGCATGGACACCAATACGATCTCGCCTTCCCAGGTTTTGCATAGGTAGCCTTTAAGCGAAAATTTTTGCACGTAGCCGGCACGTTCGCCTGAGGAGTAGACCCAGTTAAGACTGGCCCAGGTATATAAACTAAATAGCAAGGCGGGTAAGACGATTAGCCAAAAGCCAATTTTAATGGTGTTTTTATTTGTTAGGGACATGATTAAGCTTGCAGTAAACCTTTGTTATTAATGCCTTAGTGGGTGCGACTGATACGCGGATGCGACTTGCTGAGTGAACCATATGCATGGTGCTTAGTCTGTTACATTGAATTTAATTTTAACACCTTAGTGCATTACTTGATCAAGCCTAAACTTTATAAGGGTGACATAATGAAAAAACTGCTTTTATGCATACTATTACTTGGAGCCACCAGCATGGCCAATGCCGCTTGTAATGAGCTTTACAATCATGAGTTGACCACCTTGCAAGGTGAAAAAATCAATCTGTGCGATCACCAAGACAAGGTTATTTTGGTAGTGAATACCGCTAGCAAATGCGGTTTTACTCCTCAATTTGATGCCTTGGAAGGCTTATACAGCAAATACAAGGACAAGGGCTTATTGGTCTTGGGTTTTCCATCTAACGACTTTAGGCAAGAGCCTGGTAATGACAAGCAAATTGGCGATTTTTGTAAATTAACTTACGCGGTTAAATTTCCCATGATGGCCAAGAGCTCAGTAACGGGTGCAAAGGCCAATCCCTTATACAAGCAATTGTTGGCTAAGACCGGCGATGCGCCGCAATGGAATTTTTATAAGTACTTGATTTTGCCAGGCGGCAAAGAAGTCTATGCTTACGGCAGCATGACGCAGCCTGATTCATCCGATATTGTGGGTAAGATAAAAGCCAATCTAAAGTAGACGGTAATTACATAAAAAAAGGCGCTAGTTAGCGCCTTTTTTATTCTGACGGAAGATTAGCCTTGGGTCAGGTTGTGAGTCTTTTCCATGATGATGGCAGACAGTTCTTCTACTGAGCGACTGGTGGAGTCCGCCCATGTGATCCCGGCATTGCGCATGAGATTCTCTGCGGTGGCAATTTCCTTACGGCAGTTCTCAAGTGAGGCGTAGAAGCTACCAAATCGGCGTTCGCTGCGCACGGCATGCAAACGTTCTGGCTTGATGGTTAAGCCAAAAATTTTATCTAAATGCTTGTGCAAAATTGCCGGTAGGGTGCCACGTTCAAAGTCTTCGGGAATCAATGGGTAGTTAGCGGCTTTGATGCCAAACTGCATGGCCAAGTAAACGCTGGTGGGGGTTTTGCCGCAACGGGATACGCCTACCAAGATGACTTGTGCTTCCTCTAAGCCAGAATTAGTCATGCCGTCATCGTGGTTTAAGGTGAAGTTAACCGCTTCCATGCGGTCGTTGTATTTGCTGCCCATGACGCTATGGGCAATGCCGGCGCCAGTTAGCGGTTGCTGGGCTAATTCCACCCCCAGTGGATCGATAAAGGTGCTGAACAAATCGATAAAGTAGGCGTTGGATTCCTTCAAGGCATTGCGTAGTTCTATGCTACCAATTGACATGATGACCACAGGGCGACCACCATTGACTTCCGCTGCTTGCAGAATGGCCTCTTGCGCCAGCTTAATTTTATCTAGGGTGTCGGTAAACGGCATGCGCACTTGGGTGAAGCTGGTGCTAGGGAAATGCTCCAGTAATTTACCCAAGGCGCCGGCAGTGATACCGGTACCGTCTGAGATGAAAAAAACGGTCCGGTTTATCATGGTTGCCTAATAAGCTTGCTGTGCACGCTTATTTTTTGGTGAGGCGTTGCCAAGTGCTGACCACGGTATCGGGGTTGAGTGACATGGATTGGATGCCTTCGGCCAATAGCCACTCGGCAAAGTCTGGGTGGTCAGATGGGCCCTGGCCGCATATGCCTACGTATTTGCCTAAGCGATTGCAGGTTTGTATGGCCATTTTGATTAAGACTTTGACCGCGTCATTACGCTCGTCAAAGCCGTCGGCTAAGATACCGGAATCTCGGTCCATGCCCAGTGTTAACTGGGTTAAATCGTTAGAGCCGATAGAGAAGCCGTCAAAATGCGCTAAAAATTGCTCAGCCAACAAGGCGTTGGATGGGATCTCACACATCATGATGATGCGTAAGCCATTTTCGCCGCGTTTAAGGCCATTGGCCGCCATGATGTCGATAACGGCTTTGGCTTCGTCTAAAGTGCGAACGAATGGGATCATCAGTTCCACGTTGGTTAAACCCATTTCATCGCGGACTTTTTTCATGGCCGTGCATTCCATGGCAAAGCATTCTTTAAAGTCTTCAGCCATGTAACGCGCCGCACCACGGAAACCTATCATTGGATTTTCTTCATCCGGTTCGTAGATATCGCCGCCTACCAATTTTTTGTATTCATTGGATTTAAAATCCGAGGTACGCACGATGACCGGTTTTGGGTAAAACGCAGCGGCAATGGTGGCGACACCTTCCGCTACTTTGTCTATGTAAAACTGCTTAGGATTGGCGTAGCCGCGTGTGCGATTTTTAATGGTGGCCTTGACTGCGGTAGGCATGGCGTCGACGTTTAATATCGCTTTAGGGTGTATGCCCACCATATTGTTAATCACGAATTCTAAGCGCGCTAGGCCAACGCCGTCGTTAGGCGTTTTAGCAAAACCAAAAGCCATGTCTGGGTTACCCACGTTCATCATGATTTTGCATGGAGCTTTGGTTAGCGCTGCTGCCGCTTGTGTGCTGACTTCGTAATCCAATGCGCCATGGTAAACAAAGCCGGATTCGCCTTCGGCGCAAGACACGGTGACCACTTCGCCTTCACGCAAGATGTCGGTCGCGTTGACTGAGCCCACGATAGCGGGAATGCCCAATTCACGCGCGATAATTGCTGCATGGCAGGTACGTCCGCCACGGTTGGTGACCAATGCACTAGCACGTTTCATCACCGGTTCCCAATTGGGGTCTGTCATGTCGGCCACCAGCACATCACCCGGTTGGACCAAGTGCATGTCAGCTGGATCGAGCACAATGCGCACCGGACCCACGCCTACTTTTTGCGTTACTGCGCGACCCACTACCAATGGTGTGGATTGGTGCTTATTTAGCTTGAAGGTTTCCGTGACGTTATTTAGGGATTCTTGCGATTTCACCGTTTCAGGACGTGCTTGCAAGATATAGAGTTTGTTGTCTATACCGTTTTTGCCCCATTCTATGTCCATTGGGCAGCCGTAGTGCGCCTCTATGGTCATGGCATAGCGCGCCAATTCTAAAACATCGTCATTGCTTAAGGAGTAACGGTCGCTGTCAGCGGCATCCACGTCTATGGTGTGGGTGCTTTTGCCGGCTTGGGTGGCGTCCGAGAACACCATTTTGATTAATTTTGAACCCATGGTGCGGCGCACGATGGAAGTTTTGCCTTGCGCCAAAGTAGGCTTGTGTACGTAAAATTCGTCCGGGTTGACGGCACCTTGCACCACGGTCTCGCCTAAGCCATAGGAAGAAGTAATGAAAACCACGTCTTTAAAACCGGATTCGGTGTCTATGGTAAACATGACGCCGGCACAGCCGATGTCGCTGCGTACCATTTGCTGAACGCCAGCCGATAGGGCGACGTCAGCATGCACAAAGCCTTTGTGCACACGGTAGGAGATGGCTCTGTCGTTGTACAAGGAAGCAAACACTTCTTTGATAGCGTGCAGGATGTTATCTAGGCCGTGTATGTTTAAGAAAGATTCTTGTTGGCCGGCAAACGACGCATCGGGTAAATCCTCTGCGGTGGCGGAGGAGCGCACGGCGAAGGTCGCGCCTTTACCGGATTTGGCAATCAGGTTCTCGTAGTGTTCGGCAATGGCCTTATCTAAAGCGGCTGGGAACGGAGCGGCCATAATCCATTCGCGGACTTGTTTTCCGCATACCGCCAAGGCTTGCGTATCGTCTACATTGAGTGTTTCTAAGGCAGCATTGATTTTAACGTCTAAGCCATTCACCTTTAAAAATTCGCGATAGGCGTCGGCTGTGGTGGCGAAGCCGGTTGGAACACGCACGCCCTTTGCCGACAGCTGAGAAATCATCTCACCCAAAGAAGCGTTTTTACCGCCTACAGAGGGTACATCGACGTTTCTTAATTTTTCAAATGGAATGACGTGGGCAGACATGTGAGTTCCTTAGGTGTTCTAACTACGGGTAAATTATGATTAATTAACATTTTGCCTAAATTGTCAGGTGCTGTCACCTGAAATAGCATACTAGGGTTGAAAATTAAGACTACAAAAGCATAAACCTATCAAAAATTAATCCGCTAGTCTAAAATGCATTAGAACATGGTTCGTGACACCCATGACCCCAGCGCACTCTAGACAAAAACAGCAGACAAAACAGCGATTAATACCTATGCAATCAACCCAGTCCAGGCAAGTTAAAGTGACCAGCCGTGCGCGTTTGCACATGGGTTTCTTTGATTTACATGGGGGCTTGGGCCGCCTATACGGTGGCATAGGGTTAAGCCTGTCGGCACCAGTGCAAACCCTGACCTTAAGCTTAGCAGAGACTTGGTCGGCGGAGACGGCAGCCAACGCCCGTGCTTTAGCCATGACCCAATCGCTGATGGCTAAATTAAAGCTAAATTCTGCCCTTAGGCTTGAGCTTGTTCAAGGCTTGCCTGAGCATGCCGGATTGGGTTCGGGCACGCAGTTGGCATTGGCTATAGGGGCGGCCATTAGCCATTTATTTCAATTGAATTTAAGCACTAAAGAGCTGGCGGTGTTAAGTGGCAGAGGGCAGCGCTCAGGCATAGGTATCGCGGCATTTGACCATGGCGGGCTGTTGATAGACGGTGGCCGTCGCATGGAGGCCGGGAGTCAAGGCATCGCACCCTTACTGGCGCGCTACGATTTCCCTGAAGATTGGCGCATTTTGTTGGTGCTAGACAAGCAGTTAGCCGGCGTGCACGGCGAACATGAGCGTGCAGCCTTTGAGCAATTGCCGCCCTTTTCAGAAAGTTTGGCGGCGCATTTGTGCCGGCATGTCTTAATGCAAGCGATGCCGGCCTTATTGGAGCGTGATCTGTATGCTTTTGGCCAGGCGATACAAGTGTTGCAGTCGCACGTGGGCGATTATTTCGCCCCGGTACAAGGCGGCCGCTATGCCAGTGCTGAGGTGGCAGCGGTCTTGCAGTATTTGTCGGCATCTGGTGTCGCTTGTTTTGGCCAAAGCTCATGGGGTCCAACAGGCTTTGCGGTTTTTGCCGATGCGGCATCGGCTGAAGCGCACTTGGGTCAGTTAAAAACCAAGTTTGCGCAAAGTGGGCTTAGTTGGTTAATCTGCAGCGGCTATAATCGTGGTGCTCAATTATCCGATGCGGTGGATTAAGGTGTTATTTAAGCAGGTTAAATTAGAAAGAAGCGGCAGACCATGCAGAGCATAAAACCCAGTATTTTGCATTTATTGACCACGGCTAAAAATGCCAGTCCATTTGACGTAAACATGGCTATTGATGCCGGCTTTGACAAAGTCATGCCATACACCAATCTGGAGCTCGCTGAGGTGGCAGGCTTGGCGCAAGACGCGATTTTTTCCCGTAGCCCTTCAGGGGTTAAGCGTGAAGCCTTGTTCATAGGCGGGCGCGATATTGATCTGGCCATGGCCATGATGGCGGCGGCCAAAAACACCATGTTCCATCCTTTTGCATGTTCCATATTCGCAGACCCGTCCGGTGCTTTTACTACCGCGGCAGCTATCGTGGCCAAATTGGAATGGCATTTAAAGCAACAATTTGATCAGGCGTTAGCAGGCAAGACGTTATGCATTTTTGGTGCCAATGGACCGGTTGGTGGTTGTGTGGCCATTATCGCTGCGCAATTGGGCATGCAGGTGCAATTGGTCTCGCATAAATCGGTGTTTACCTTGACGGAAAAAGTGGCGCGTTGGAATAGCCAATACCAATTGTCCATGCAGGTGATGGACGGAACGACGGAGCAGGCGAAAGAACAGGCCTTAGAGCAGGTGGAATTGCTGGTGTGCGCAGCCGCCGCTGGCGTGCGGCTGATTAGTCAATCGCAATTGCAGCAAGCCAAAAACTTAACAGGTTTGGTGGATGTCAATGCCGTGCCACCCTCGGCGGTGGATGGCGTTAGTTCGGACATGGATGGTCAACTTATATTAAACGGTAGGGCCTTCGCAGTAGGTGCCTTAGCCGTAGGCCAGCTTAAGTATCAAACGCAATTGCAACTATTAAAGCAAATGACCGCGGCCGACCAGCCTTTGTACTTGGAATTTAATGCGGCATTTAAGCTTGCCCGCGACATCCTGCACCCGCATTAAGCTCTTACAACACTGCATTTGTTCAGCCCAGCCTTATTGATTATCGCGCTTTCTGCTCGGCCTTTTGTGGTTGCGGCAGTGCAGGCCGGATTTAAGGTCAGCGCCATCGATGGCTTTGCTGATAGCCAAACGCAGGCGATGGCCAGCTTAATCAAGGTGGCCCCTTTTGATAATGATGGCTTTCAAGCCGCGGCCTTGCTCGCAATTATCGATACGCTGGATACCAGTCGCTATATCGGTTTTGTTTACGGCAGTGGCTTTGAAGCCCAGCCAGCCTTGTTGGCTGAGGTTGCTAAGCGCATGCCCTTGCTGGGTAACCTGCCAACGACGCTGGCCAGCGTTAAATGCCCGCGGATTTTTTTCTCCGCTTGTGCACGATTGGGCGTGGCTCACCCGCAAACCTGGACGCAGGTTAATGCAAACTTACCGTTAGATGGCTTAGTTAAGGCTGTAGGGGCCAGCGGTGGCAGCCATGTTCAGCCCTACAGCAATGGAAAAGTAATGCTGGATAAGCAACACTATGCGCAGCAAAAACTGCATGGCTTGCCGGTGTCGGTATTGTTTCTAGCCTATGCTCAGCAGCTTGTACTGGTGGGTTTTAATGAATTGATGCTGGCGCCGACCCTGGCCTTGCCTTACCGCTACGGTGGGGTGGTCAGTCAAATTGATTTGACTGAAAGCGAGCAAAATCAACTCTTGAAGGCGGCGCAGCAATTGACGGCCGAATTTTCCTTATTGGGTTTAAACAGTTTGGATGCCGTGCTGCAAGATGGCGTGGCCTATGTGTTGGAGGTCAACCCGCGCTTAAGTGCCAGCGTGGGCTTGTATGAAACGGTTGAGGGCGAGATGAATTTATTAGCCATGCACGTCGCCGCCTGCAAGCAAACCAAAAGTTATGCCTTGCCATCGTCCGTTGCCGTGAAATCCGGCAGTGTGGCGCAAGCCGTTATTTACAGTGCGTTGCCCTTGAGTATCCCGGCCAACTTTGCTTGGCCAGAATGGGTGCAAGATTGCCCGTCGCCTAAGCCCTCGGTCCAGATGCTGGCGGGTCAGCCCGTATGCACGGTATTGGCCTCTGCCGACAAGGCGGACGCGGCAAAGCAATTGCTGGCAATTCGAGTTAAAATGCTCAACAATTTATTGGCCAATCGTTTGAAAGAAGAAGATGCAAGCCCCTTCTAGCCCGCCCGTGCATGTGAGTGTGAACCAGTTAAGCGCGCCTTTGTTGGCTACGCTGCTAGCGAATGCGTCGGCTTTAAACATAGGCGTGACGCAGCACCAGCTCGGTTGCCGCATAGTCGATGCGGGCATAGCCCATGCGGGTAGTTTGGAAGCCGGGCGCTTAATAGCAGAAATATGCTTAGGTGGCTTAGCTCGCGTGCAATTTGAAACGGATCAGCGATTTAAGCCGTCTCTTAATTGGCCAACGGCAATCAGCGTGACATCCGAGCAGCCGGTACTAGCATGTTTAGCCAGTCAGTACGCAGGTTGGGCTTTGAGTCATGAGGGTTTTTATGCCTTGGGCTCAGGACCGGCCCGCGCCATAGCGCAACGAGAAGATTTGTTCGCCGAACTGGCTTATAAAGATGCCGCCACGTCCACCTGTTTGGTCTTGGAAACCGATCGCATGCCACCTGAGCAAGTGATAGCCAAAGTGCTACAAGACACGCAGGTGCCGGCCGCCAACTTGACCATCATCTTAACCCCGACCACCAGCATTGCCGGCGTGGTGCAAATTGTCGCGCGGGTATTGGAAGTGGCCTTGCATAAAGCCCATACCCTGCATTTTCCTTTAAGCAATATCGTCAGTGGCAGTGGCGTGGCGGTATTGCCGCCAGTGGCCAAGGATTTTATGACCGCCATGGGGCGCACCAACGATGCCATTCTTTTCGGCGGCACGGTCAATTTGCTGGTCGATTGCGATGATGCCGCTGCGCAGTCATTGGCCAGTCGTTTACCCAGTTGTGCCTCCAAAGATTACGGCCTAACTTTTGCTGAGGTGTTTAAAGCGGCCAATATGGACTTTTATAAAATAGACCCCATGCTATTTTCGCCAGCACAGGTGGTCATCAGCAACCGTCAAACGGGCGCCGTTTTTGCAGCAGGGCAGTTAAACGCCGCTTTGCTGTCGCAGTCTTTTTCCGAGTGAAGTTAATTTAGACTGAATGCAAATCCCCATATTTACCGATGAGGCCGGTTGGCACGGCGCGCAATTAATTCAGGCTTTCAAGGCGCGTGGCGTGGATGCGCATTGTGTGCCTTTGCAAGCTTGCCTGCTCAATATGTCGGGTCAAGGTCCGGCGATAAGCATTCCTGGCCACACGGCATTGCCGCAAGCGGTTTTTGTTCGCGGGGTGGCTGGTGGCAGCCTGCAGCAAGTGGTGACGCGTCTGAATGTGTTGCACATGTTGGCCATGCAGGGCGTACTTGTATACAACGACGGCAAGGCCATAGAGCGAGCGGTGGACAAGGCCATGACCAGCTTCTTACTCGCTATGCATGGCGTTAAGACGCCGCCTACTTGGGTGTGCGAATCCAGGCAACAGGCACAACAAATTCGGCAAGAGGCGCAGGCCAATCAACAGCAATTGGTGATCAAGCCCTTGTTCGGCTCGCAAGGCTTGGGCGTGCGTAAGCTGCCTTTTGCGGAGGCCTTGCCTGTGCCTATGCGGCAATTTGTCGATGGGGTTTATTATTTTCAGCAATTAATTACGCCGCCAGCCGATGCCGATGGCCGCGCCAGCCACGATTACCGAGTATTTGTGATTGCTGGCCAGGTGGTTGCCAGCATGAAGCGGAGCGGGGCGGCTTGGTTGAATAATCTGGCTTCCGGTGGTTTAGCCAAGGCTCATATTGCCAATCAAGCCATGATGGATTTAGCCATAGCGGCAGCTTCAGCACTGAATATGGATTACTGTGGGGTAGACATCATGCAGGCGCAAAGCGGCGAATACTATGTGTTGGAAGTGAACAGCATGCCTGCCTGGAAAGGCTTACAAAGCGTGACTGAGCAAAATATCGCCCAGTTATTGGTGGACGATTTTTTGGCCAAATTACCGTGCGCTGCAAACCACTAAGTCCTGCTGTTCTTGCACAGGCCTACCGGAATGCCTGCTTGGCAGAATTGCAGGCCATTAAGCCCGGCAACGTGCATGTGTTTGCCGATGGCCACGGCATGACGGTGCACGATTTTATCAAGAGCGCAGACGCCACGGCTGAGCTGATTTCGCAAGCAGGCTTGACGGTGGGTGAGCGCATATTGCAAGCGGTGAAAGCGACGCAGTCAGCAGTAGGCATGAACACCAATTTAGGACTGATTTTGTTGTGTGCGCCACTCGTACATGCGGCCCTGTCGCCAGCGTCGGAATTGGATCTGCCACAAAATTTAGCGCGGGTTTTAGACGGGTTGACGTTGGAGGACGGCGCAATGACGGCGCAAGCCATTTTGCTAGCTAAGCCGGCGGGTTTGGGCAGTGCGATTAAACACGACGTGCAGGCTGAGATAGGGGTTAACTTGAAGCAACTGATGCTGGCAGCGGCCGATAGGGATTTAATTGCATGGCAATACGCAAACAATTACGACACTATTTTTTGTGATGCCTTACCGCGGTTTTTGACGGCCAAACAAACCTGGCAAGATCAAGCTAAGGTAAATAGCGAAGCTTGGGCGACGACGGCAGTCTACCTGGCATTTTTAGCGCGGCACCCGGACAGCCACATTGTGCGTAAACACGGCTTGGAGATAGCGCAAGCAGTCTGTTTGGAGGCGCAAGCCATCGAAGCGGATTACGTAAAAACTGGCAATCCCAAGTTAATGCAAACACCATTGCTCAAGTGGGATGCGGCGTTAAAGCGGCGTGGTATAAATCCTGGCACCAGCGCCGACCTAACGGTGGCTACGCTGTTGGCTAATCAATTGCAACAATTAAGTGCGGCCCAAGCTTAAGTCTGCGTGCGACTAAACCAGCCAAGTAAAATGCGCTAGGCTAACGCCTGCGGGCAAATTTCAGATATAATATTGCACTAGATTTTATATAAGACTGCAGCATCAGCTGATTTCAAGTTAATTTTCAGGAGGCAAGTAATGGCAAATTTATTAGACCAATTAAAGGCTATGACCACCATCGTGGCAGACACCGGTGATGTTGAAGCAATCAAATCAGTTAAGCCTGTTGATGCAACAACCAACCCATCATTAGTATTAAAAGCAAGCCAATTGCCACAATACGCCCCACTTATTGAAACGGCGATTGCCTATGCTAAAGCGCAAGGCGGTTCTAAAGCCGAGCAAATTGATAACGCGGCAGACAAATTAGCCGTGTTAATCGGTACTGAAATCACCAAAGTAGTGCCAGGTCGTATTTCTACTGAAGTGGATGCGCGCTTGTCATTCAACTTGGATGCGATGGTGGCTAAAGGCCGTAAATTGATCAAGTTATATCAAGACTCAGGTGTGAGCAAAGACCGCGTTTTGATTAAATTGGCTTCAACATGGGAAGGCATTAAAGCCGGTGAGATCCTAGAAAAAGAAGGCATCCAATGTAACCTAACCTTGTTATTCGGTTTTGGCCAAGCACGTGCTTGTGCAGAAGCGGGCGTATTTTTAATATCACCTTTTGTTGGCCGTATCTTAGATTGGTATAAAGCTAAAAACCCAGGTACAGAGTACACACAAGAAACCGATCCAGGCGTGGTTTCAGTTCGTGCTATCTACCAATATTACAAAGAGCACGGTTACAAAACCGTGGTGATGGGTGCTTCATTCCGCAACACCGGAGAATTGATTGCTTTAGCAGGTTGCGATCGCTTAACCGTGTCACCTAACTTATTACAAGATTTAGCGGCAACCGAAGGCAATTTGGTGCAAGTGCTAAAAGACAGCGGCGCAACTAAAAAACCGGCTGCCAAGTTAACTGAAGAAGAGTTCCGTTTTGAGTTGAACCAAGACGCCATGGCCACTGAAAAATTAGCAGAAGGCATACGTGGTTTTGTGGCGGATCAAAACAAACTGGAAGCAGCTTTAAGCGAAAAACTTTAATCCTCTGTTAAAGGCTGGGCTTAGTGTAAGTATTTTGTAATAAAACCGTAATACGCTAAGTTTAGAATTGACATATGTTTACTGGACATTTACTATAAGTGTCCAGTTTTTTGTAAGACAAGAATTGCAGTGTAAAACCCCTTCATGACGGCCTGTTGCACCAATAGTGCTTAAGCCATTATGAACGGTTTTTATTACTAAAATAGCAATAAATTTGTATCATCTTAAAAAATTATTAAACGGAGAAACACCATGGCATTAACCCAAATGGCTTTAGATTCATTAGACTTTGACGGCACCGTTGCTTTAGCTGCATTAGTAGCACCGCACGTTGACATTCTTGAAATCGGTACACCATGCATCAAGCACAACGGTATCAAATTGCTAGAAACATTACGTGCTAAATTCCCAAAAAACAAAATCTTAGTTGATTTGAAAACTATGGATGCTGGTTTCTACGAAGCTGAGCCATTCTACAAAGCTGGTGCAGATATCTGTACAGTTTTAGGTTGTGCTGATATCGGTACCATCAAAGGTGTAATCGATGTAGCTAACAAATACGGCAAAAAAGCACAAGTTGACTTGATCAACGTTGCTGATAAAGCAGCTAAAACTAAAGAAGTGGCTAAATTAGGTGCGCACATCATTGGCGTTCACACTGGTTTGGATCAACAAGCTGCTGGTCAAACACCATTTACTGACCTAGCTTTAGTAGCTGGTTTGAAATTAGGCGTTGAAATCTCAGTTGCTGGTGGCGTTAAAGCTGCAACAACTGCACAAGTACGTGACGCTGGCGCAACTATCATTGTTGCTGGTGCTGCAATCTACGGCGCTACTGATCCAGCTGCTTCTGCTGCTGAAATCACAGCTATTGCTCACGCTTAATTTAAGCGATTTCAATAAGCAATTATTGAAATGAGTAATTAGAAATCCCGACTCTTTATCGAGTCGGGTTTTTTTTTAATGGTCTATTAAATGCACTGTTATTAAATATATAAGGAAAAAATTATGAGCAGCAGTCAAAAATTAATTTTAGACAAATTAAGCAGCATATTGTCTGAAACAGATAACTCAAAATCAGCCGAACTTTTAAAATTGGTTCAAGGTGCTGGCCGCACGTTCATTGGTGGTGCCGGTCGTTCATTATTGGTATCGCGCTTTTTTGCTATGCGCTTAGTTCACGCTGGCTACAACGTTAGCATGATAGGCGAAGTGGTGACACCAGCCATTAAAGCCGGTGACTTGTTGTTATTGGTGTCGGGGTCTGGCGGTACAGAAACCTTGCTGCCTTTTGTTAAAAAAGCAAAATCAGTGGGCGCTAAATTGGTGGTGATTTCCATGAAGAAATCCTCACCTATGGCCGATGCAGCTGATCTAACCGTTCAAATTGGTAACGATAACAGCTTCCCATTAACGCATGGTATGCCTATGGGTTCGCAGTTCGAGCTTTCAACTTTGTTGTTCTTGGAAGCCGCCATTGCCGATTTGATTTTTGCTAAAGGTTTAACCGAAGAAGGCATGCGCGCCATTCATGCCAATTTGGAATAAGCTAACAAGCACTAAATAAAAAAGCTCGCCTAGGCGAGCTTTTTTTACAAACTAAGTTTGGTTAAGCTGGCCCCGCTGATTTGTTGATTGTGCAATGCGCTGGCCACTAGTGCGCCGTGCACACCCAATGCTTTTAAACTTAGCAAGTCTTGCTCATCCCTTACGCCGCCAGCTGCATAGAAGTGAATGCCCTTTTTGGACTGGGTAATTTGTTCCAGCCTGGTCTTATTAAAGCCTAGATTGCTACCTACATCCGGCAGTGACATGATAATGACGTGCTTTGGCCAATTTTGCGTTTCCTTTAATAATGCCAACGGGCCATGAAAACCATCGCTAAAAAAATCCAGTGACAAGATAAACTCATGCTGCTGACTAAGCGCCAAGTAATCCTGCATGTCATGGAAGTTTTCGCTGGCTAAAATAATGCGTACATTAAGTGTTTGCCATTCAAGCAGATCCTCTGACTGCTTAAAGCCAGCGTCCAGCCATAGTTCCAATCCAGGGTAAGCGAGGCTTATTTGCGCGACGCTGGCAAAATTTGAGCTGGTCTTATTCGGTAGTTTTTGAATGGCATTTAAATCGGCGATATATAATTGCTTAAATGGGTGGATAGCCAGTAGTGCAGCGACTACAGTCAATGGATCGCTAGACGGACAAAGTGGCGACTGCATGGGTTGGTAAGTTTGCCTAAGGCCTTTTCTAGCATGCACCACTTCGCCATTCAATAAATCAATTACCGGGATTACTTGCATCATCGAACAGCGTCAAAAAATATTAGTATGCGAGTTTATCACTGCTGGTGGCTTTAGTGATGCCCCATTGCCTTGCTCCTTGGCTAAAGAAGGGGCGCTGATGCGTGATGCGCTATTAAGAGACCTAAGTGAACTCAATGCCTACCAACTGATTAGTCTGCACGATGTTAGGCTAGAGCCATCATGTATGGTGTCACGCAGCTCGCCAGTGGCTGCTGGCGAGTTCATTAAGGTGTTCGAAGCTTTGCTCATGCAGGTGGATTTGGTTTGGCTGATTGCACCGGAGTCAGACGGCCACTTGCTTAAGTTAACGGAGCTGTGCTTGGAAGCGGAAAACAAACAGGACGGGCCCATATTGATAGGCTGTGGCTACGATGCCAGCTTAATTGGCACCAGTAAAACCTTGAGTTTTGAAGCCATGCAGGCTGCCGGCATACACACGTTGCCAGTGCATGCCGGAGAAGACGTCATTCGCGATGATTATTTTGCCCAATTGGCGCAAACCAAGGAAGCCTGGCTAGTTAAGCCCGAAGATGGCGCCGGTTGTGAGGGTATACAGTATTTTGCCAGCATCATGGCCTTGCGTGATTGGATGCAGCAAGAGGATCGCAGCCAGCATTTTTTTGCGCAAGCATACCAGTCTGGTATTGCCGCTAGTTTTTGCATGATCTGTCGGGACGGTCAGGCTTGGTTGCTCAGTGTCAATCAGCAACACGTGAGCATGCAGGATGATGGATTTGTTTTGCATGGTATTAGCGTCAATGGCCTTAGCCAATATTGGTCTCGTTTTGAGACCTTGGCTCGCAAAATGGCTAAAATGTTACCGGATGCCTTGGCTTATGTCGGGGTGGATGTCATTATTGATACGCAGAACGACGCCC
This sequence comes from Methylophilaceae bacterium, assembly GCA_965601545.1. Taxonomy (GTDB): domain Bacteria; phylum Pseudomonadota; class Gammaproteobacteria; order Burkholderiales; family Methylophilaceae; genus Methylotenera. Next base: position 674,753 of record OZ271845.1, read on the forward strand.
TTTATGTCATAGACATTAATCCGCGTTTAACCAGTAGCTACGTTGGCTTGCGTGAGGCCATGGCTTGCAATCCAGCCGAACTTATTTTGTCTTGCGTCATGTCTGCACGCTTTAAGTTACCCTTAATAGAAAAAAACCGAGTGGACATTAGCTTGCATGAAAACGACGCTTGACCATACTTCAGTAGCGCGCGCCTTGCTGCCTGTTATAGGTTGGGATGTGGGCGGCGCGCACCTTAAAGCAGTGCGCATCGATGCCGTGGGCAGGCTTGCCGTAAGTCAAATATATTGCCCATTGTGGCGAGGTTTAGATGCCTTGAGTGCAGCCATCGATCAAGCCTTGACGGAATTTTCTGTGTCTGCGATGGGGCATGCGCATTGCGTCACCATGACCGGAGAATTGGCGGATATATTCCCCAATCGCGTTGCCGGCGTCCGGCAAATTGCCGGCTTATTAAGTGAGAAATTGTCTGAGCCTATGCTGTTTTATGCCGGCTACCAACATTGGCTAAGTCCGCCTGAAGTGGCAAGCCAAACCCATCGTATTGCCTCTATGAATTGGATGGCTAGCATAGAATACTTAGCCAGCCATGTCCGCCATGCCTTGTTTGTCGATATAGGCAGCACCACTACCGATTTGGCATTAATCTGCAATGGCGAGCCAAAAATCATGGGCTTTAGCGACGCCACGCGCATGCAAACAAACGAATTAATTTACACTGGGGTGGTACGCACACCCTTAATGGCCTTGGCACAAAAAATCGCGTTTCAGGGTCAATCAATTAATCTGGCTGCCGAGCATTTTGCGACCACGGCAGATGTCTACAGCCTAACGGGCGATTTGCCGATGAGCGAATACAGTGCAGAAACGGCTGATGGGGCAGACAAAGGCCTGGAGGGCTGTGCGCGCCGTCTAGCGCGCATGATAGGGCGCGACGCCGACGATGCCTCATTGGCGGATTGGCAAGCCTTAGCGCAGGCCTTTAAGTTGCTGCAGTTGCAGCAACTGCAGTTAGCCATAGAGCAACATCTCGCTGCATTGACTGACAAAGCGCAATGCGTATTGATTGGGGCAGGGGTGGGCGACTTCTTGTTAGCCGGTTTGGCTAAGCGATTAAATATGGCTTACTCATCAGTGAAGGATTTTATGCCGCTAGCACAGCAAGGTAGCGGATCCGCGCAGCGCATGGCTGCCGTGTGTTTTCCCGCTTACGCTGTGGCCAGTTTGGGGAGAGGGCATGCTTAAGCACGCTATTCCATATTGCGTTGACAGCAGCCGTTTATTTGAGCGGATAGCCCACTTGCCTTGGCCTATGTTTTTAGACAGCGGCCAACCCAAGAGTGAGTACGGTCGTTTTGACATATTGGTAGCGCAACCCTTTCTTACTGTCACCAGCGATGAAGTGCTAGACAGTGGTCGAGCAGTCATAAAAACCGAGATCAACCAGCAGGGTGAAGTGACGGTGAGTGAGGAGGATGGCTTTAGCGTATTAAAGCGCCTATTGGCCGCCTATCCAGTGCATGAAAGCAGTGAAGGACCGTTTGCTGGCGGTGCGCTAGGCTACTTTTCTTATGATTTGGCTAGGCAATTGGAAAGCTTGCCCAGGCTGTCGGCTGCCGATAAGGTTAGCCCGCATATGCAAGTTGGTTTATACGATTGGGCCGTGGTGGTGGACCATCAGGAGAAGACCGCCGCATTGGTTTCATACGGTTTGTCCGCAAGCACTCATGACAACTGGCCAGATTTATGCCGCTTGTTTGAGGCCCATTCATCCGAGCAACACCAAGCAGTTGACCCGACTTTCCAACTGAAAGCCATGCCCATTAGCAACATGACGTTTAGCCAATACAGCCTGGCTTTTAATAAAATTAAAGCCTACATCAAAGGCGGTGACTGCTATCAGGTCAACCTTGCGTTAAGGTTTGCTGCGCCGGCCACAGGCAACAGTTGGTTGGTCTATAAGAAGTTGCGCGAGCTAAGCCCTGCGCCGTTCATGGCTTACATGAAGTTTCCAAGCTGGCAAATATTGTCCGGATCGCCTGAGCGTTTTTTGCAGGTACGAAATCGGCATGTTGAAACGCGTCCGATAAAAGGCACTAGGCCGCGCGCCCTAGATGCCATTGAGGATGCGGCCTTGGCCGCCGATTTGCAAGGCAGCACTAAAGACCAAGCAGAAAATTTAATGATAGTGGATTTGTTGCGTAACGACCTAGGCAAGAGCTGTGAAATCGGTTCGGTTCAAGCGGATCAGTTATTTCGCTTACAAAGTTTTGCCAACGTACACCATTTGGTCAGCATAGTGCGCGGCCGTTTGGCGCAGGGTAAGACCGCAATTGACTTATTGCGTGCCTGTTTCCCTGGAGGCTCGATTACCGGTGCGCCAAAATTGCGGGCCATGCAAATCATAGAAGAATTGGAACCAGATAGACGTGGTGTGTATTGTGGCGCCATAGCGTACATAGGCTTTGATGGCAATATGGACAGCAATATTGCCATTCGCACCGCTTTATACCGTGAAGCGGAACAAGGCGACGGTGAAATGAGTTTTTATGCGGGCGGTGGCATAGTCAGTGATTCCTTGCTGGATGAGGAGTACGCTGAAATTCAAGATAAGGCATCCAGCTTATTAAAAACCATGCAGCATTTCTTCAGCGAAAAGCACGCGACACCCTAACTTAGCTAGGCAGACCGTTATGCAGAACAATCCATTGTGGGTCATTAAACTGGGAGGCAGCTTGTTAGGGTCGGCGGCCTTGCCGCATTGGCTGTCGCTGCTGGCTAAGCACGGTAATGGCAAAGTGGTGATTGTGCCTGGTGGCGGCGTCTTTGCCGATGCGGTTAGGCAAGCGCAAAACCTGACAGGAGTGAGCGATGGCTTGGCTCATGAATTGGCATTGCTGGCCATGGATCAATTCGGCTTGTTGTTGGCGGGCATGCAGCCTGGCTTGGTGACAACGACCAGCGAATTGGAAATAGCCGAACGTGGCTGGCAGCATCAAACCGTGGTGTGGTTGCCTAGTCAGATGGTGTTAGCCGATGCCACGGTTGAACAAAGCTGGCGGGTGACCTCGGACAGTTTGAGTGCGTGGTTAGCCAACAAATTGGCGGCAGATCAGTTGCTATTAATTAAATCGGTGGACTTAAGTTCATACCAACAAAGTCGAGAGGAACTTGCTAGAGCCATGCTTGATGATGGGGTGGTTGATGCCCATTTCTTTGATTGCATTGCTGGTCAAAACTACCAAACCAGGGTGCTCAACAAGCAGGATTACATTTTATTTGAGCAGGGTTTGAGTGTGAAGTGTTTGCAAGAAAAGGCCAGACTACTTTAAAAAACCTATTAGCTAATGGGTTCTTTTTCAAAGCGGCCAAAGTGCAACATGATGGTAGGCAGGATGAGTAGGTTAAGTAGGGTGGAAGTGATCAATCCGCCGACGATGATGGTAGCCATCGGTCCTTCAATTTCTCTACCAGGTTGATCGCTGCCTAAGGCTAGCGGTAACAGGCCTAGCGCCGTCACCAACGCGGTCATCAATATAGAGGGCAGGCGTTCCGAGGCCCCACGTATGCAGGTCTCTAAACCCCAAACACAATTTTCTTCGTCAATTAAGTGTTGGTAGTGCGAGACCATCATGATGGAGTTGCGCAGGGTGATGCCAAATAGAGTAACGAAGCCCACCAAGGAGCCCAGTGATATCCACCCGCCAGTAAACATGGCGGCCACCACGCCGCCTATTAGGGCAAATGGCAAGTTGGCAAAAGTGAGCAATAGGTTACGTAAACGCCCAAAGGCAATGTAGAGCATTAAGAAAATGCCCACGCCAGCTAGCATGGATTGCACGATTAAATCTTCACGGGATTGCGCATTGGCTTCGGCTTCGCCTGTGTAGGTGACAAAGTTGCCGCTGGATAAAGCTATGTCGGTGTTGATGCGTTGCTTCATCTCCTTGGCAAAGCTGTTTAGGTCTCTGTCTTCAATGTTGCAGGTGATGGTTTGTATGCGTTTAGCCCCGGCGTGCAATATTTTTGAACGGCCATTTTCTTGGCTGATGTCGGCCACGTCACGCAAATAAACAATTTTTCCATCTGGGTTTTTCAGCGGTAGGCCACCGATTTCTCGCAAATCGTCGCGCACCACCTGATTAAACATGACGTTAACGCTGATGATTTGATTGTTTTGATAGATTTGAGTGGCTTGCACCCCTTCGTAAGCCGCTTGTATGTTTTCTAATACATCCAGTGATTGTAGGCCGAATGCCGCTAATCGTTCCGGCCTCAAGCGTATGGCTAATTCTGGCGTGCCTGGAGGCGATTGAATTTGAACTTCACTAGCGCCCTTAATGCCGCTTAATACGCCGGCAATTTTCCTAGCATCGTGGTCTAAGGTGTCTAAGTCGTGGCCATGAACATTGATGACCATGGCCGCAGTGTAGCCGGAGATGGTCTCTTCTATGCGTTCAGTCAAAAAGGTGTTGATGGCAAAATTAACCCCGATGAAGCCGGTTTCGGCTATGCCATCTCCATCGTCATCAACCGCTTCGCCAGCCAGTTCTTCACGGATGCGCGCTAATATATGGTCTTGTTCTGGTCCGCTGCTGGGCATTAATTCCACTTCAAACTCACTGTAGTGGGTGCCAAAGGTGTCCGCCGCATTCGGTGCACGGCCTACCCATTGGGTAACTGATTTAACGCCATCAATGGCACTTACCACCTTGGCTACTTTCTTACCTATGCGTAAGGATTCTTGCGCTGAGGTGCCAGGGACGGCAGTCATGTGCATGATGTAGTGGCCTTCATGCAAGCTCGGTATAAATTGACTTTTAAAAAGGGGTAGCACGCCTAGACCTAAGGCGATAACCAAAGCCACCATGCTGATGACTATCATGTAATGCTGTTCTATATTTTTTAAAGCCGCTACGTAATGTTTTTTTATCCATACTATTAAGGGTGGATCTTGGCTTTCTAATTCGCCTTTTGAAAACAGTAGATAGCAAAGTGCAGGGGTTAAGGTCAAAGCCACCACTAGCGAGGCAATGATGGCGCTGATGTAAGCATAGCCTAAAGGAGCAAACAATTTCCCTGCAACGCCGGATAAGGTTAATAGGGGTAAAAATACCATCACTACGATAATAGTGGCATAGACCACCGAACTGCGCACTTCCATGGAGGCTTGATACACCACTTGGTAAGCCGGTAACGGTTGGGCCAGTAAGCGGTTTTCACGTAAGCGCCTAAAGATATTTTCCGTGTCTATGATGGCATCGTCCACCACTTCACCCAGGGCGATGGCTAGGCCACCTAGCACCATGATGTTCAGACCCATGCCAAAGTAAGACAGCACTATGGTAGCGGTAAGCAGGGATAGGGGGATGGCGGTAGCGGAAATGAATGCCGTTCGGACGTTGAATAAAAATAAGAACAAGACCGCAATGACTAGAACGGAGCCAACGAGTATGTCGGTTTTAACCCCATCGATGGCGGTTTCGATAAAATTGGCTGGGCGAAATAAGCTGGGGTAAAAGTCGATTTGTTGTACCTTGAATTCTGGCGCAAGCTCTAACATGGCCTTCTCAACGGCTTCGGTTACCGCTTTGGTATTCGCCCCAAGCTGACTTTGCACAGAAAAATAAACGCCTTCTTTGCCATTGATGGCAGCTGCGCTGATCGCTGGTGCAGCCCCTTCAATGACTTGAGCGATGTCCATTAGTCGAACCGTTTGGCCATCCCTATGATAAATAGGCATTTGCGCCAGTTGTTTGGCATTCTTAGCCTGCCCCTCGGTGTTGATCAAGATGCGTTGGTTGTTGTTTTCTATGTAGCCCGCACCGCGCACGCCGCTGACTCTTGCTGTTGCGGCTAATACCTCTTGTATGGATAGACGGTAGCGTATGAGTTTGTTAGGGTCGACTAATATCTGCCATTGCCGCACGTCACCGCCCAATACGTTGACATCGGCTACACCTGGCACTGCCATAATGTGCGGTTTGATGGTCCAGTCCACCATGCTACGAAGCTCCATCAGGCTGCGCTTATTTGAGCTAATGCCCATGCCAAGAACGGTGCTGGCGCTGGATGCCAGAGGGGTGATGTTAGGGATGATGTTTTTTGGTAATTGATTGTTTAGGGTAGCCAGGCGCTCAGCAACAGCCTGCCTATTTTTATAAATGTCGGTTTTTTCATTAAAGATTATGGTGACGATGGACAGTCCTGGAATGGATTGAGAGCGCATCGATTCCACGCCCACTGTGCCAGATAAAGTGCTTTCTATGGGCTGCGTAACCAGTTGTTCAACCAATTTAGATGACAAACCGGGTGACTCGGTTTGAATGACCACTTGGGTGGGGGAGAACTCAGGAAAAACATCTAAATTGGCTCTAGACAGGCCGTATAGGCCGTAGATAACGACTAGGCAGGCTAGGCCTATGACTACGCCATGAAATCGAATGGAGAATCGAACTAATGCAGACATCATAGGCTAGGACTAACCTTTTAATTTAATCATTGTTTTATCCAACCTAGGATCATAAAACTTAACAGTTTAGTGGTCATTTTAGCTCCGACCTAACGCCATAAAACAGGCATTAGTCTGCGCTGAAATGATGATCAAACTTAACAGTTTAATCATCATTTTCATTGGTGATTTGGTATTTGAGTTCTTCAGATAACAGCAGTTGCGCACCGCTGCTAACCAATTCATTGCCTGCAACAAAGCCTGCAGTATTAAACCAGCCGCTAATCGTCTCGCCTTCGATTTCTATTTCGGTGCTAATGATGCGACGCACAAATTTGTCAAAACCTGGTTTGTCGGCAGCCAGTTTTTGGTATACCCATGCTTGATTCGCATACCATACGACTGCCTCATGAGGCACTATGACACCTTTGCTGGATTGTTTTTGACTGTCCAAGCGTGCGCTGACACGCATGCCCGCACGTAAATTTTTTGCAGGGGCTAGGTAAAAATAAGTTTTGCCTTGCAGGGTAGCGTCAGTTTGTGGGGCAGTTGATACAAAAGAGGCCTTGGTAATAGGTTGACCTCCAATCTGACTTATTTGCATTGCGCTTGATGGACTAGGGCTAACATCAAAAGGCAAGCTGACTTTTATTAAAACCGCTTGAAAATGTACGAGCGACAGAAAGTCGCCCTTAGGATTGGCTTGTGTAGCCCAATCGGTCAGAACGGAACCCCATTGCTGCTGCATGCTGTCCCGTATGCCTTTGGCTAAGGTTTGGCTAGCACTAAGTCTGGCTTGTTCGGCATGCAAGCTAGCCCAAGCTTCTTGTACAGCGCTGTCCGAGACATTTTTGTCGTCTTGATTGAGTAATTGCATGCGCTGTGCGTTTTGTTGTTTGCTAGCCATGCTGCTGCGTATTACATTGCTATCGGCCATGGCCGTTAGGTAGCGTGCGCGCATTTCTAATAAGATGTCCACCCCTTCAACGCTGGCAAACGAGGCAGTGGAGGCTTGGTGTTGCGTGCTGCTTAATGCTATCGTTTTTATGCCACTTTGTTGCTGTGAGGCTTTGCTTAGGAGTAAGGTGGCCGCGCCTTTATCCTGAGTACTATTGTTGCTAACTAAGCTGGTGCTATTGATGCTTTCTTCGGCGCCGTCGGTGGAAGCCGTCTCAAATTCATCCTTAGCAAAATAAACCATGAACCAAAATAATAAAATAATTAGTATGGCCTGCATGGCGATAACCATTGTTGCTTTACGATTCATAGTTAACTCCTGCGCTAGTCAGCGGTTTTTCCATTAAGTTTTCAAGTTTCCTGATTGCATCGTTATGTTGATACAGGGCTGCTGCTAAGGCTTTTTCTGCCTGCACGGTTTCCAGTTTCGCTAAGGTGAAGGCAAGACGGTCAATTTGACCGGCCGTTAATAATTTGGCCATGCGTCTTTCTTGATCTTCATGAGTAAGTAGGATTTTTCTATGTTTTTCCACGGCGTCTTGAGCGGCCATTAATTCAGTGTAGGCCGCATGTGTATCGCCTATTATTTTGTTTTGCAGGACATCGAATGCAGCTCCTTCTGCCTCTCGTAATTGCCTAGCCTCTGCAATCGCTGCTTTATTTTTATTTAAAAAAGTCATGAGTCCAGAGAAGCCTAAAGACCAAATGCTGTCACCAAATTCATAGGAGTAGCCAGGACTTATGACCAAGTCCGGATATTGATTTGCAATCTCAAGTTTGAGTTTGTCTTCCATGGTGGCATAGCGAAGCAGCGCTATTCTTAAGTCAATTCTATTCAACAAGGCTGTTTTTTTAATTTGCTCTAATTGCCAAATCTGCTTGCCTTGAACCCCCCCATCTTTTTTTAAAGCCATTTTTTTAAACTGTGCAATTGGCAGTCCAGTATTGCTTGCTAACTGATTCTGCAGGATGAGAGATTGTTGTTGAGCTTGATTTAATTGGCTTTCATTGGACTGAAGGAGTAATTTCGCTGCATTCATGTCTAGATTGGAAGCTAAGCCCAATGCCAATCTTTTTTCATGAATCGCAATAATGGCCTGGTGTTGAATTTGTGCCTTATTTAATAATCGAATTTGCTCTTGATTAAATTGATATTCCAGCCAGATTTGCGCAATAGCGTTACGCAGCTGCCAGGCCGTTTGGGCTAACTCCAATTCTGTCATTTCAAACAGATGTTGAGCGTTTTCCACTCTTATCTCGCCTTTTTTGACCAGATCCAAAGGAACGTCTACACTAAAATCCAATGCATACGGCTTAATTATTTGGTTTCTACCGTTACTGCGCCTAGACAGGGCGTTTAAGGTTGGAATAGCCGATTCTGCGGTGGCGGCCACCGATAATGCGGCAGCCTGGGATTTGGACTTGGCTAAATCTAAGCTGGGATGAAAAAACAAAGCGCAGTAGGTAAGGTCTTCAAGCCCCCAATTTTGCACAGGCAATTGATCGGATTTATAGCCATGCGCAATGAGAAATTCTTGAAATGCTGGACCATTCGGGTCTTTTTCGCTTAGTTTGGCTAAATTTGCCTGGGTGTCTATGGGTTTTGCTTGGTATTGCTGAAAGCTGCAAGCGTTCAACATCAATGGTATGAGCATTAATCGTAGGGCATTGCGTTTGAAATGCAAGCTGAGTATTGAAGTGGTAGGCTTTAGCAAAATAATGGTATGACTAGGTCAGATTAGGTTATTGTTTGAGCTACCAAGTGAAATTATTCAATGATTTCTGCATGCACGGCGCTCAAGGCGTCTTGCAAAGTTTCTTCGCTTAAGCCGTTGATAGAAGTGGCCAGCAAGTCTGCCGCCTCTACTGTGCTAATAGGCAAATCATGGCTATCCATTTCTGCAATTAATCCAGCCGCTGCACCCGTCACTTTTAGTAAGGACAGACGCTCACGCATGAGCAATTCCAGCTCCGTGCGCAGCATATTAATTTCATTTTCATTGATATTGGTTTGCATGTCTGGGCTCTTCAGTGGTTGTCGATGGCATAGCGCATCTTGTGACATTCTCGCACAATCAGCCGATATTTTGCTAGTGAGGAATGAATAAGCCTCAGCCTAGTATTTGCCTGCAAGTTTGGCGTATAAATATATGCCAATTTTATCTTTTTAGCTGTTGCTAGCAGCGCTACTTGCGCTATAATGCCGGCTTGTTTGAACAGCGCTTAAAAAGCTGTTTACTTAAATGCGAGAGTGGCGGAATTGGTAGACGCACTGGATTTAGGTTCCAGCGCCGTAAGGCGTGAGAGTTCGAGTCTCTCCTTTCGCACCAAATACTTAGAGGCTTTCCTTGATCGGAAAGCCTTTTTTGTGCCTAGCGCATCCTCCCTCGCTGAAAAATTGTGCGGCGTCATTTGTTTACAAAAGCCTAATATGCTATAGTTTGGCGCTTAATTTAAGCGAAGCAGTGAGCCTTATAAACGCGTGTTTCTATGGTGTGCCTAAAGTCGGTGAAATTATTTAATAAAATACCGTCTAATGCCATCGAAATGAATTTTTTAGCAGCCCATAATTCGTTCCAATTTAGTGAATAACGACCTGATTTTACAAACGATTTTCCTATAAACGTTTGTTCATTTTCAAGCGTGGAATAATTTAGAAACTTGACCTTAGGAATAAACCGCATGGCATTGAATGTTGAAACTATTAGCAAACTTGAGCGCCGTATTACCATTACGGTTCCACTTCAACCACTGGAAGCGCAAATTCGTCAGCGCTTAAATCAGATGTCACGCACGGCAAAATTTGCCGGCTTCCGACCAGGTAAAGCCCCCATGGGTTTGGTAAATCAGCATTATGGCGATCAAGTGCGCGATGAGGTGTATTCCAGCGCCGTTGAAAAAAGCTTCGGCGATGCCGTAGAAGAAGCTAAATTGCGCGTTGCCGGCTACCCTAATATTGAGCACAAACCTTTTGAAGCCGCCTTTGTTAATTTGGAATACACGGCTACATTTGAAGTGTTTCCTGAAGTCACGATAGGTGACTTAGCAAAAATCAAAATCGAACGCCCAGCATTAGAAGTTGGCGATGCCGATGTGAAAAATACCTTGGATGTGCTGGTCAAGCAACGTGTGAGTTACGTGCCAGTAAAACGGGCGGCCAAAAAAGGCGATCGCATTAATGTGACCTTAACGGCATCGGTAGATGGCAAAGAAGTGGAATCCACTGGTGATACCGGCATCGATTTGGTGTTGGGTGATGCAGGCCGGGTTGCCAGCTTTGATGAGCAGTTGACCGGCGGTAAAGCAGGCGCATCTAAAAAATTCGAAATAAGTTACCCAGCCGATCACAATCCGGCTCAGCTTGCAGGCAAGACCGTTGCTTATGCAGTGAATTACATCAGCGTCTCCGAACCAAGTTACCCTGAATTGGATGCGGATTTTGCTAAGAGTTTAGGCATAGAAGACGGTGACGTAGCCAAGATGAAAGCGGAAATCACCGAAAGCTTAAAGCAAGAAGTGGAAAAACGTGTCAGCGCTAAGGTTAAAGAGCAAGTTTTTCAAGCCTTGGTTGATCAAGCTGATTTCGAGATACCACGCGTATTATTAGGTACGGAAATTAACCGCATGATGGAAACTACGGCGCAAAATCTTAAACAGCGTGGTGCTGACCTTGGCGCCATCAAACTTGAGCCTAGTATGTTTGAAGAGCAAGCTAAACGCAGCACTAAATTACGCTTAATCCTTGGTGAATTAATCAATAAGAACGGATTGCATGCTAATGCAGAGCAAGTGCGTGCCATGGTGGATGTGTTTTCACAAAGCTTTGAGCGTCCTGCTGATGTGGTCACTTGGTATTACGCTGATCCTAAACGTTTGGATGAGCCGGCAGCCTTAGCCACAGAAGAAAATGCAGTGGCTTGGGTTTTAGCTAAAGCCAAAGTCAGCGATAAGAAAGTTAAATTTGATGATTTAATGGGAAATGCTTAATGAATACTTTGCCAGGGTCGCCGTCGCAACAAGATTTAAGTCCACAAGGTTTGGGCTACATTCCCATGGTAGTGGAGCAAAGCGGCCGTGGTGAACGTTCCTACGATATCTATTCGCGCTTACTTAAAGAGCGGGTGATTTTTTTGGTAGGCCCTGTCAATGATATGTCAGCTAATTTAGTGGTGGCGCAGTTGCTATTCCTAGAAGCGGAAAATCCAGATAAAGATATTTCACTGTACATTAATTCCCCGGGTGGTTCAGTTACAGCTGGCATGTCCATTTATGACACCATGCAGTTTATTAAAGCGGACGTTAGTACTTTATGCATAGGCCAAGCAGCCAGCATGGGTGCATTTCTTTTAGCGGCGGGGGCTAAAGGTAAGCGTTTTAGCCTGCCTAATTCCCGCGTCATGATCCATCAGCCTTCTGGAGGCTTTCAGGGTCAATCTACCGACATTGCCATACACGCTAAAGAAATCATGTACTTACGTGAAAAATTAAACGCCATATTGGCTCATCACACTGGTAAAACCGCGGCAGAGATCGATTTGGATACCGAGCGCGACAACTTCATGAGTGCCGAGCAGTCACTGGCCTACGGCATGATAGATAAGGTAATTACCAGTCGATCTGAAGCGGCTTAGTCATTTTGCTGGCATCCTTCATACTGGCCTAACTGTTTTTTAGAGGGAATATACATGGCTACTAAAGCTGACGGCGATAAATTACTTTACTGTTCATTCTGTGGCAAAAGCCAACACGAAGTTAAAAAACTCATTGCCGGTCCATCTGTTTTTGTCTGCAATGAATGCGTGGATTTATGCAATGACATTATTCGCGAGGAAGTTAAGACCACGGATGGTCTTAAATCGACCGATCAAAGTCTGCCTACCCCACAAGAAATTTGTAAAATTTTAGACCAATACGTCATCGGTCAAACCCACGCGAAAAAGAATTTAGCCGTTGCGGTTTACAATCATTACAAACGCCTTGGCCACAATAATTTATCCGATGGTGGACAAAAAGACGAAGTTGAAATTTCCAAAAGTAATATTTTACTTATAGGCCCGACTGGCTCAGGTAAAACCTTGTTGGCCCAAACGCTTGCGCGCTTGCTGGACGTCCCTTTTGTGATGGCCGATGCTACCACCCTAACTGAAGCCGGTTACGTAGGTGAAGACGTGGAAAACATCATGCAAAAATTATTGCAAAAATGCGACTACGACGTAGAGAAAGCCAAGCGCGGCATCGTCTATATCGATGAGGTGGACAAGATTTCCCGTAAGTCTGAAAATGCATCCATTACCCGCGATGTATCAGGGGAGGGCGTGCAACAAGCTTTGTTAAAATTAATTGAAGGCACCGTGGCTTCGATTCCCCCACAAGGCGGACGCAAACACCCCAATCAAGAATTTGTGCAATTGGATACCACGAATATATTGTTTATTTGTGGCGGGGCATTCGATGGCCTGGAGAAAGTCATACGCTTGCGCTCTGAAAAGGGTGGCATAGGTTTTGGCGCTGAGGTTAAAAGCAAGGATGATGAGCGCCAGGTTGGCGCTGTACTAAGAGATGTTGAGCCGGAAGACTTAATTAAATTTGGCTTGATACCCGAGTTTATAGGTCGTTTGCCGGTGGTGGCGACCTTGGAGTCCTTGGACGAAGCTGCCTTGATGACCATCCTGACAGAACCAAAAAATGCCTTGACCAAGCAGTACATTAAATTGTTCAAAATGGAAGGCGTGGAATTGGAGTTTCGGGAGGCGGCCTTGCTGCTCATAGCTAAGAAAGCCTTGGAGCGAAAAACCGGCGCACGCGGTCTGCGATCTATTTTAGAGCATGCCTTGCTCGAAATTATGTATGAATTGCCCTCACTTAAAAACCTCAGCAAGGTGGTGATTGATGAAGGGGTGATTCGCGGCGACACGCCTGCCATCCTAATTTTTGCTGACACCCCTGCTGAAGAAGCCGTTGGATAAGCACCAAGCGGCTAATTTATGCGCGTTTAGTAATGCGTAACAATAGACTTGAATCGCCGTTATTTGCCCCCATAGACAAAGCTATGCGATTTGAGTTTAATGACTAAGTTTTAATTGGGACCCTCCATGATCAAACCTTTACCTTCCTATTCCCCCGATGAGGGCTTATTGCCGGTCTTGCCATTACGTGATGTAGTGGTTTACCCACATTTGGTTATTCCATTGTTTGTGGGGCGCACGAAATCGGTTAAAGCCTTGGAAATTGCATCCGACGGCAATAAGCAAATTTTGTTGGTTGCGCAAAAATCCGCTAATAAAGATGAACCGGATGCAGAGGATTTGTATGAAGTGGGGACGGTCGCGACCGTCTTGCAGATGCTTAAATTGCCTGATGGCACGGTAAAAGTCCTAGTAGAAGGGGTGCAGCGTGCCAAAGTCAGCGGGTTTATTGAGATGGAGGAGTGCTTTGCTGCAAAAGCAGAACTTATTCCTGAATCAGACAGTGACATAGAAATACAGGCTTTGATGCGTACTGTTTTTGCTCAATTTGATCAATACGTCAAGCTAAACAAAAAAATCCCACCAGAAATTTTGACTTCCTTAGCCGGCATAGACGAGGCCGGTCGTTTGGCGGATACCATAGCCGCCCATTTGACTTTGAAGTTAGATGAAAAACAAAAAGTATTGGAAATGTTTAGCGTGGCTGAGCGTTTGGAGCATTTGCTGCGCCTAATGGAAGCTGAAATTGATATTCTTCAGGTAGAAAAACGTATCCGCGGTCGCGTTAAGCGCCAAATGGAAAAAACCCAGCGCGAGTACTATTTGAATGAGCAGGTTAAGGCGATTCAAAAAGAGTTGGGTGAGCAAGACGAAAATGCAGAAATGGAAGAGTTGGAAAAGCGCATAGAGGAAGCACGCATGCCTAAGGATGCCTTGGCTAAAGTGTCCAGTGAGCTTAAAAAACTCAAACTCATGTCGCCTATGTCAGCAGAAGCCTCAGTGGTGCGTAACTACATAGATACATTGATTAATTTGCCTTGGAAGAAAAAAACCAAAATCAGCAAAAATTTATTAGCTGCTGAGAAAGTGTTAGATGACGACCATTTCGGTCTGGAGAAGGTGAAGGAACGCATTGTTGAGTATTTAGCTGTGCAGCAACGCGTGGATAAAATCAAAGCCCCTATACTTTGCCTAGTCGGCCCGCCTGGCGTTGGTAAAACGTCTTTGGGTCAAAGCATAGCCAAAGCCGTGAACAGAAAATTCATACGGATGGCCTTAGGTGGGGTGCGTGATGAATCTGAAATTCGTGGCCATAGGCGTACATACATTGGATCCATGCCAGGAAAAATCTTACAGGGCATGGCTAAGGTTGGCGTTAAAAACCCATTATTCTTGTTAGATGAAGTGGATAAAATGGGTCAAGACATGCGTGGTGATCCATCTTCAGCACTCTTGGAAGTGTTGGATCCAGAGCAAAACCACACTTTTGCAGACCACTACGTTGAGGTTGAATACGACTTGTCTGACGTGATGTTTGTTGCCACAGCTAATTCCATGAACATTCCTGCTGCGCTATTGGATCGCATGGAAATCATCCATCTATCTGGCTACACTGAAGATGAAAAAGTAAACATTGCCATGCGATATTTATTGCCCAAGCAATTGAAGTCCCACGGTCTGAAAGAAGCGGAAGTTAGCATAACAGAGGATACGCTGCGCGATATCGTTCGCTACTACACGCGTGAGGCGGGCGTGCGTAAGTTGGAACAAGAGGTGTCCAAAGTCTGCCGCAAGGTGGTTAAAGCTTTGTTGACTGCAAAAGCAGATAGTGGCGCCCAGTCCATCAAGAAAATTGAAGTCACTCCAGCAACGCTAGAAACCTATTTGGGGGTGCAGCGTTACGATTTTGGTGTGGCTGCAAAAGAAAATCAAGTAGGACAGGTCACCGGTTTAGCATGGACTTCTGTTGGCGGTGAACTCCTAACCATAGAGGCGGTATTGCTTTCTGGTAAGGGCAAGACCACTACGACAGGAAAGCTGGGTGACGTGATGAAGGAGTCAACTCAAGCAGCCATGAGCGTGGTGCGCAGTCGCGCCAAGCGTTTGGGTATTAATGACGATTTTTATGAAAAAAATGACATCCATATTCATTTCCCTGAAGGTGCCACGCCAAAAGATGGACCAAGCGCTGGTATAGCCATTACGACTGCCTTGGTTTCCATACTGACAGGCATTCCTGTTAGAGCGGACGTAGCCATGACAGGGGAAATTACATTGCGTGGTGAGGTTCTCCCGATTGGCGGCCTTAAAGAAAAGTTATTGGCGGCCCACCGTGGCGGCATTAAAACGGTATTGATACCCCAGCAAAACGTCAAAGATTTGGCAGACATCCCGGAAAATATTAAAAATCATTTAGACATACACCCTGTGCAATGGATAGATGAGGTGCTGACATTGGCGCTAGCCTCACAACCCGTCCCTCTGGAGGAATCCGATGCTAAGCTTGCCACTGAAGTGGCGTTGGCGGATAAAACGGCAGATAAGGCTAACGCGCTAAATGATGGGGTAAAACACTGAGGCTAATTAAACTTAAACCCAAGGCTTGACATCGGCTTGATGACATTGATATAAAGGCAAGTGGGAGCATGATTCCCGCGTTGCAGTAAAGTCTTTAATTAATTAAATTTTAAGAGGGGATTACTCGTGAATAAATCAGATTTGATAGCCCGTATCGCCAGCACAGCTGGCATTTCAAAAGCTGCTGCTGGTCGTGCATTGGATGCCACTACCGCTTCGATTACTGGTGCCTTGAAAAAAGGTGACTTGGTCACACTCATAGGATTTGGTACTTTCTATCTCGGTAAGCGTGCTGCCCGCAATGGCCGTAACCCAAGTACTGGCGCAACAATTAAGATTAAAGCAGCGAATTCTCCTAAATTTAGAGCTGGTAAATCACTTAAAGATGCTGTAAACTAGCGTTTTTGTTGGTTACGCAGGGTGCTTAGCTCAGTTGGTAGAGCGTCGCCCTTACAAGGCGAATGTCAGCGGTTCGACCCCGTTAGCACCCACCATTATTTCAAACCACAAAAAAGTGACTAAGTCGTTCCTAATTGTAAAATTTGAGAGTGCTGGTAAGTTGAGCACTCTTTTATTTTGCTAAAAATTTGAACGCAAAAATTATACGGATTTTATTTTTTTAATAGAGTTCTATAAGTTAATGGAGCGGTAGTTCAGTTGGTTAGAATACCTGCCTGTCACGCAGGTGGTCGCGGGTTCGAGTCCCGTCCGCTCCGCCAAATAAAAATAGCGAGTCTTAGGACTCGCTATTTTTATTTGTAAATTCACATTTTAATCTGCTTTAAATTGGCACTGTTAATACGAACCAAATGCTGGTTTTTATACTCACATCGGGGTTCGAGAGATAAGCTGGAGCCCAACATAGTGCGCTCTTGTGGTATATTGTCAGATTGATCATTAAATGCAGTTTAGCTGGCTAAGCCGCTTAAATTTAAACGTTAAATGCATTCTTAAGGTGGATAATTTTTATGTTAGATAGAATTCGTACGGTTGCCCAAGGTTGGGTTGGTAAAGCATTACTGGCCTTAATTACTATTCCGTTTGCCTTGTTTGGCATTGACTCTTATTTAAGCAGTGCCGGTAGCAATGTCGCTGTTGCTAAAGTGGCAGGCAATAACATATCCATACAAGAGTACGATAATGCATTAAAAAATACGCGTAACCGCTTGCAGTCAGAAGGAAAATTTGACCAGGCGCAACTAGACAGCCCAGAAGTTAAATCATTGGTGCTAAACCAATTGATCAATAAGCAATTGATAAACGACGAAATACGCCGTGCCAACTTTGCCATCAGTGATGTGCAATTGGCTACTTACATAACTGGCATGCCTGAATTCCAAAGAGACGGCAATTTTTCACAAGAATTGTACGACCAAACCCTAACGCAAAATCAGTTAACGCCTACTCGATTTGAGTCTGGTATGCGTGCTGACATGCTGACGCAGCAAGCGCTAGATGGCATTGGTAAATTGGCATTTTCAACCGAGTCGCGTTTGCAACATGCAATTCAATTAAGCAATCAACAACGTGTGGTAAGCGTGGCGGAAATTAAAACCAAGGATTTTGTTGATCAAGTAAAGGTGACGCCCGATCAAGTTAAAGCCTATTACGATCTGCACAAAAACAAATTATTGGTGCCTGAACAAGTGCGAGTGGAATTCTTATCCATGTCGGCTGTTGATTTCATGCGTCAAGTGAACGTCGATGATGCCGAGGTGAAGAAGTTTTACGAAGAAAATGCAGGTAAATTTTCTGGCAACGAGCAAAGACGGGCCAGCCACATATTAATTGGTTTTGGTGTGAGCGCATCAGAGGCACAAAAAACGCAGGCTAAGGCCAAAGCCCAAGAGATCTTAGCTGCCATCAAAAAGGACCCAAAATCATTTGAATCGTTAGCCATTAAACACTCACAAGACCCGGGTTCGGCCGTTAAAGGTGGCGATTTAGGTAGTTTTGCTCGTGGTGCAATGGTTAAGCCTTTCGAGGAGGCCGCTTTTAGCATGAAGCTTAATCAAGTCAGTGGCTTGGTGGAATCCGAGTTTGGTTACCACATTATTAAAGTGACTGAAATTACCGGCGCCAGCACTGATTTCAACAGTTTGAAGCCGCAAATAAAAGGCGATTTGATGTATCAAAAAGCCCAAGCCGAATTTGTTAAGCAGGCGGAGGTGTTCAGTAATTTAGTCTATGAGCAATCCGGTAGCTTGCAACCTGCGGCTAAGGCTTTTGGCGGGCAGGTTCAGCAGTCAAATTGGTTGAACCGCGAATCGGGCGCTAAGTTTTTTAAGAATAACCAAAAAATTATGGCTTTGATATTCTCCGACGAAGTACTCAAAGATCACCGTAATACAGAAGCAGTGGAAGTGTCGCCTAATAATTTAGTGTCGGCGCGTTTAATAGAATACAAACCGGCTGCACCAAGAAGCTTTGATGAGGTGAAGGCGGGTATTGAGTCCTTGCTTAAATTGGAAGCGGCAGCCAAGTTTGCTAAAGCAAAGGGCGAGGCGGCTTTACGAGATTTAAAATCTGGTAAAAACGTGACTGATATTGAGTGGATCCCAGAGGTAACCGTGGATAGAAAAAATGCCCAAGGATTAACGGATTTAGCCATGAATCTAGCGTTTAAAACTAACGCGGCTAAACTACCGGCTTATTCTGGCGTAGCAGACAGCAAGCAAGGCTATCTATTGCTTAAGGTGCTTAAAGTGGATGCCGGTTTAGCTGGCGATGCGGATGTCGAGCAGTTGGCCAAAAATGAACTAAGGGAAGCCTTAAGCAGCGAGTATTTGGCCGCTTATAAACAAGCCTTGCGGTTAAAAGCCAAGGTTACGGTCAATGAAAGCTTGCTGCTTGCTAAGCCCTAGTAAATTTATCTAATACGCAACAAATAAAAAAGGCACCTAGGTGCCTTTTTTATTTGCTTAAGAGCTGCTTAAATTAATCTATAGAACCTGCAGCGGTGATGTTCATGCCGCCATCAACGTAGGTGATCTCGCCGGTGATACCAGATGCCAAGTCACTGCAAAGGAAGGCAGACGCATTGCCTACCTCTTCTATGGTGACGTTGCGACGTAAGGCAGCGTGTTTTTCATTGAAGCCTATCATCTTGTCAAAATCGGCTATGCCGGATGCGGCTAATGTTTTGATCGGACCGGCTGATACCGCATTAACGCGTATACCTTTAGGACCTAGGCTCTGTGCCATATAGCGTACGTTTGCTTCTAGGCTGGCCTTGGCTAGCCCCATGACATTGTAGTTGGGCATGGTGCGCTCTGCGCCAAGGTAACTGATGGTTAATAAACTGCCGTTTCTGCCTGCCATCATAGGGTAGGCGGCTTTAGCCATAGCGGCAAAGCTGTATGAGCTGATGTCATGGGCAATGCGGAAATTTTCCCTTGTGACCTTTTCTAGGTAATCCCCATCCAATGCATCCTTAGGCACAAAGGCCACCGAATGCACGATGCAGTCTATGCCATCCCAATGTTTGGCAATGGCTGGAAATAAGGCATCAATATGACTGTCTTCAGCCACGTCGCAATGAAAAAGCAAAGTAGAGCCAAAATCCGCTGCTAATTTTGCCACGCGTTCTTGGTGTTTTTCCATTTGGTAGGTAAAGGCAAGCTCTGCGCCTTCGCGTTTCATTGCTTCGGCGATACCGTAAGCAATTGAACGATTGCTCAATAATCCGGCGATTAATATTTTTTTACCTGCTAAAAATCCCATAACGTTTTCCCTATTTTATGTCTGCAAATGCGGCTAGCTAATGTTGGTTGCTTCTTGGATTATACGCATCGCGTAAACCATCCCCAAGCAAATTATAGCCTAACACGGTCAGCAATATGGCGAGGCCAGGGAACAAGGACAGCCACCAGGCAAACTGGATGTACTCCTTGCCATCGGTCAAGATGTTGCCCCAGGATGCTTGCGGCGCTTGCACGCCTAAGCCTAAGAAGCTTAGGCCGGATTCCACTAATACCGCACTGGCTATGCCCAGTATTGAGCTAACGATGATGGGCGTTAAGCTGTTAGGCAATAAATGCCCAAAAATCAACCTAAAGTCTTTTGCACCTAAGGCTTGCGCAGCTAAAACAAATTCGCGGTTACGCAGGCTTAAAAACTCCGCCCTAACCAATCGCGTCACCCCCATCCAGGAGGTTAAGCCTATGACTATCATGATGTTCCAGATGGAAGGGCTTAGAAAGGCAATCACGGCCAAGATTAAGAAGAAGGTGGGGATCGACAGCATCACGTCTACCGTGCGCATAATTAATGTGTCCACCCAGCCTCGGTAAAAGCCGGCTATGGCGCCCAGCACGATGCCGATTAGAGTGGCAATGCCGACGGCAACAAAACCCACCATGAGGGAGATGCGAGCACCGTATAGCATGCGGGAAAAGACGTCGCGACCTAGTCCGTCTGTACCCATTAGGTGCAATTGGGACGGAGCCAGCAATATGGCTTTGACATCAATGGCATTGGGGTCGTATGGGGCTATAAAAGGTGCTACTGCAGCTAAAAACAGTATGCTACTAATGATGATAAAGCCAATTAAGGTCAGCGGATTTTGCCACACTTGTTTCATTACATCACCCCCCGTCTAACGCGTGGGTCTGCCCATGCATAAGAGACGTCTGCTAGCAGGTTGCCTAGCATGGTGAGTATGGCGCCTATGGTTAAGATGCCCATGATGACAGGAAAATCCCGCATTAAAACAGCATCGTAAAAAAGCTTGCCCATGCCAGGTATCGCAAAAATACTTTCCGCTATGACCGATCCGCCTATTAAACCGGGGATACTTAAGCCAAAAATAGTGATGAGTGGCAGTAAGGCGTTGCGTAAAGCGTGGCCATAAATGATTTTATTTTCATTTAGGCCTTTGGCGCGAGCGGTGGTGATGTAGTCTTGGTGCAATACATCGAGCATGCCGTTTCTCACAAACAGCGATATGCCCGCTAGTCCGGTGATGGCAGATATAAATACCGGCAACATCAAGTGCTGCAATGTGTCCCAGATTTGTGCTGGCCATGTGAGGGTTTCGTGGCCCATGCTCTCTAAGCCAGAAATCGGCAGCCAGCTATGCTGCACGCCTGTCCAATACATGAGCATCAATGCCAGCCAAAAGCCCGGTATGGCAAACCCTAGAAAAACAAACATGGTGATGCCGCGGTCAGGCCATTGATTTTGCTTCAATGCTGAGATGACGCCCAGCGGTAAGGCGATGCCTATTATCAATAGCAAGCTCAGTACGTTGATTAATAAAGTGATGGGCAAGGCTTCTTGTATCATGCCCAGCGTTACGTTGCCGTCTTTATCGGTAGTTTGCCAAAAAACCGGCCTTTGGTGGGAGGCGAAGGACGTGCCAAAGTCTAACTTGGCGATGCGCTTAACCCATAAGCCGTATTGCACGATGACCGGCTTATCTAAATTGTACAAGGCGCGCAATTTTTGCCTGGATTCTTCGCTGGCTTTGGGATTGAAGCTAGCCTCACTGGTGGTGATGTCGCCCGGTGCGAGGTGCATGATGAAAAAAGAAATGAGACTGATGCCTAGTAACAGCGGCACCATCCATAAAATGCGTTTTAATAAATAGCTAGCCATGGTTGCCTTTTATTGATCATTCATTTCGTTGCGGTAATAGGCTTTTGGAATATACCACTCGTATGTGTTGTGACCTATGCCGGCCGCCGGAGCAGGGTTGCTAATACCTTTAACGCGTTTGTGGATGGCGGATAAGCCATAGCCAGCTGACAAGTAAATGACCGGGCTGTCTTCAAGTAATATTTTTGAAAAAGCGTGGTAAATTTTCATGCGCTTGTCGGGATTTAATTCTATACGGCCTGCTTCCAGTAGCTTGTCTGCTTGTGGGTTGCTGTAACTGATAAAGTTGAATTGGCCTGGCGCTTGTTGACTTGAGTGCCAAATCCCGTACTGATCGGGGTCTAAGGACAAGCTCCAACCTAATACCACGGCGTCGAATTGCTTGGGTTTGATGAAGCGGCCTAAAAAGCTCGCCCATTCCAGTACGCGTATATTGACCTCTATGCCCACTTCTTTTAGTCGACGTTGAATTAAAACTGCCGTCATTTCACGTTCTTTGTTTTGATTGGTCAGTATTTCAAAGCTAAATGGCTTGCCGTCTTTTTCCAATATGCCATCGCCGTTTGTGTCGGCAAAGCCAGCCTCACGAAGCAATGCGCGGGCTTTGATAGGGTCGTATGGGTAGGGCTGCAGCTTAGGGTTGCTCCAGCGTGTGCCCGGTTTGTAGGGTGACGCCACCGGTTCACCTAGCCCTAGCAATACCCCATCAATAATTTCTTGTTTGTCGATGGCGTAGTTGATCGCTAGGCGAACGCGGACATCATCAAACGGTTTGCGTTTTAGATTAAAACCCATATAAGAATAGCTGTTACCCAATTCTTTGTACAAGCCTATGTTTTTGCTAAGGTCGGCTCTGGATGGAAATATCCTAGCGTATTGGATAGGGTTTAATGCCATGGAGTCTATGTTGTCAGCGCTGAGTTCCAAAAATTGAGCTGCTTTGTCCGGAATAATGCGAGAAAGCAAGTGCTCTATATTGGCTTGACCTTGGCTGGCGTATGGGTTGCGGCTTAATTTTAGGTATTGGCCATTTTTCCAATCCGACAGTTTGTAATAGTGGCTGCCTACCGGGTGCCGCGCAAAAGCCGTGTTGTTAATGTCTTGGTCTTGTAATAAGTGCTTAGGCAGGATGTGCAAGCCCGCCCAAGTGTCCAAAGCGGGCGCATAGGGGACTGCGTAGGTCACTCTAAAGGTTTTTGCGTCAGGCGTTTCGGCTTTGCTGACTAATTTAAAATCCGAACCATATGGTGTGCGCGTGTTGTCATCCGTTACTTTTTGCCAAGTAAAAAGAACGTCTGCGCTGGTTAAGGGCCGCTGGTCTGACCATTTGAGATTGGGCTTTAAGTGAAAGGTAATGGTGCGCTGGTCAGCCGACACCTCCCATGACTGGGCAAGCTCGCCGGTCAGGTCTAAATTTTTGTCGTATTTAAGCAGGCTGTTAAAGAGATTGCCAGCAATCGCCGACGCGGCTGATTCGCCGGCTATCATGGCGATTAAACCGCTGGGTTCACCTGTCATGGCATCAACCATAGTGCCACCTGGGCTAACCGAGTGAGCCACGTCGTAATTTGGCTTTAATTTTGCGCTAGTGTCTTCACCATTGCTGCAAGCACTTATTAAGTAGATGCTAAAGACTAGCAACCATAGTTGGATATGTCGTGTGATCTGTGTGTTCATTAACAGGGCATCAATCAATTATTTTTTGGAGTTTGGACTACGCTTTTTCTTAAGTTTTTTATGCTTGGCTCTAGTGGATTTGGTTTTTTTTATTTTACTTTTATTTGCATTACTTTTTTTAACTTTTACTTTGTTTGTTTCTGGCCATTTTTTTACATTCGCACTGGTTTCCAGATTGGCTGCTTCTGTTTGCGTGCTAAGCCTTGCTGTACTGTTAATGCTCAAGGTTTGACCGATTTTAATGTCTTGGTTGGCTAGGCCATTCGCGGTCACGATATCGTCTATGCTAACTTGATAGAGCTTGGCAATGGCAAAAATGGTCTCGCCTTTTTTAACTAGGTGTGTGACGTTGTCGGCCTTGCTAGGTTCCGTTTCATCGATGCTATTGAGCGGATTTTTTTCCGTGAGAGCTGCATCCGCACTGTTCGATAGGGTGGGGTCCAAAGGGTAGGCGCTATTGGTATCGGCAGTCTTTACTGCGCTGCCGTTGGGCGTGAAGTCTGTTTGGTTGCCGTTTGGCACCAAAATGGTTGAGGATTTTTTTATTTTATTTTGATTGGGTAAGTTATTTACATTGCGCAGTTTAGACAGTTGTATGCCAAATTTGGCGGCTATTTTCTCCATGCGCTCACCGCGTTTGGCTAAGTAGGTTTTCCAACTGACCAAGGGTTTGTTGTAATTGGCTAAATTATCCCTAAAAGTCTGAGCGGCTAGAATAGGCAGCAGCAGCTCATGTTTTTCATCGTTATTGCCTATGAGCGGCCTGTTATTGCTGGGGTTAAGGGCTAAAAATTCCTCATCACTGATTTCGGCTAATTTGGCGGCCAGGTGGGCGTCAATCTGAGCGGGGGCTGAAACGCGGGTGAAGTATGCCGTGTTGGCTATGGTTTGTATTTTCAATCCGTACTTGCCAGGATTGGTCATGATGTTTTTAACGGCTTGCAATTTAGGCACGTAATTTCGCGTTTCCGGTGGTAAGTTTAAACTTTCATAATCCGTGCCTAAGCCTAATCTGCGATTTCGCTCTATCGCTCGGCCTACTGTGCCTTCACCGGCATTGTAGGCAGCCAGGGCTAAATCCCATGAACCAAACATGCCATGCAGTTTTTGCAAATAGGTCAAGGCTGCATCGGTTGCCACAATCACGTTACGTCGGTTGTCTATCCACCAATTTTGTTGCAAACCAAAATGCTTGCCCGTGGAAGGTATGAATTGCCAAATGCCGGAGGCCTGACTTCTTGAATAGGCTTGGGGGTTATAGGCGCTTTCTATCATGGGTAGCAAAGCGATTTCCGTTGGCATGCCGCGTTTTTCCACCTCTTCTACGATGTGAAACAAGTATTTTTGACTGCGCTCTACCATGCGTCTAATGTAGTCTGGCCTAGAGCTATACCACTGCTCGTGATTAGCGACTAAGTTAGAGGTGGAATTGGGCATAGCATAGCCGTCTTTTATTCTTTGCCACAGGTCATCACTGCTGATCACGATAACAGCATTGCCATCGTCGCTTAAATTCCGTATGGTTGAATCGATGTTGCCGCCTTGAACGTTGGCTGGCATTTTTTTGTTTGCTGCGGCATCCACCGAGCTTGGTTCTTTGTTGAGTTTGGTCGCTTCTTCACCAGTAACGGTAATTTCCTCGCCGATTACATTCGATTCAGCGTAGCTTAGCGTGACCAAGAGCAGTGTGCTGATTGCTACAAGAAGGCGGGCAATAATATGGCTAGAAGAATTCGTCAATGATGGCTTAAGGTGTGAATGGGCGTAACGACTGCGGCTGTTTGCCCTGGTTGAATAAGACCGTATAGTAAAAAATAATGACCTTAAAGTCAAGGTAAAAATATTTAATAATTACATTAATTATATGTTATATATATATGATTAATATACATTTCTTAATTCTCTTATTCTAGTGAAAACAGCTACTTCGTTTGCCGACCTTAAGCCACTGCCGACTTGAATGCTAGCGATATGGCAGCGTAAAAAAGGATTGGTCGCGAGTTCCAGTTCTATGCTGGATGGCAAGCTAGCCATGCCTTTGTCGCGCAGCGCTTGCGTGTCTAGCTTACGTTTTTGCAATATGGGGTTGCTTGGCTCCAGACTCAAGGCAAATTCAATGTTGCGTAATGTGTATTCGTGAGTGCAATAGACTTGAGTGCTGCCGGCTAAGGCGGCTAAGCGTTTTAGCGAGTGGTGCATTTGCTCTGGCGTGCCTTCAAATAAACGGCCGCAGCCGGCGCCAAACAGGGTGTCCCCACAAAACAGCCATTTATCGCCTAACTTGTTTTCAGTGTAGTAAGCCACATGGCCTAAGGTGTGACCGGGCAAGTGCATGACGCTAAAATTTAGGTCCAGGTCAGTCAGATGTACCAGTTGATCTTCCTCTACTGGGGTGTGAGGAAAAGAGTAAGTCTCTAATTTTGGCGCATAAACGACCGCATCGGGATAGGCTTTAATTAATGCGTTTACTCCGGCAATGTGGTCTTGATGGTGGTGGGTAATGAGTATGCCGCTTAGGCTAAGATTAAGTTTTTTAAGCGTTTGTATGACTGGCTGGGCGTCACCTGGGTCAACGGCTACGGCTTGCTGGCCGTTGTGTATGAGCCAGATATAGTTATCCTTAAATGCTGGAATGGGTATAATTTGAACATTATGATGCATACCCACTATCATTTGTTCTATACGATTAAATGTCAATAGCAGCGGCGCCCATACAGGATTGGTTTAAATCCACAGCAGGCGAGTATTTGCAAGCCAGCGAAAAACCCTTGTTTGACCAAGCGGTATCCGATCTATTTGGCTTTAATGCCCTGCAGGTGGGGTCTATGCCACTAGACTTGTTGGCTAACTCGCGCATGCCCAATCGCTATAAAGCTTTAGCTACTGAAGCCGGTGGCATGGTGAATGGCGAACATCAAGCTAACGTGGTGTGCAGCGATGATTTTTTACCCTTTGCTGAAATGAGTTTGGATTTACTGCTTTTGCCACACAGGCTAGAGTTCAGTGATAGGCCACACCAAACCTTGCGTGAAGCTGCTCGCGTAATGATGCCAGACGGGCATTTGATTATTTCCGGCTTTAATCCCATTAGCGCCTGGGGCGCGTGTGCGTTTATAAAAAAACTGTTTTGTAAGCAATTGCATTACCCATGGCATGCTCGCTTGATAGGCTTGAATCGCTTAAAAGATTGGTTAGCCTTATTGGGTTTTGAGGTTGTCATCGTGCGTAGCTGTTGCCATGTCCCGCCGTTTGAAAATGTTGCTTGGCATAAGCGCTTGTTATTTATGGATAAGCTGGGACAGCATGCCTTTTCGAGATTGGCAGGCGTCTATTTTATCGTGGCAAAAAAACGCGTGCCCGGCATGACGCCCATTAAGCCGAATTGGAAACAATCTGGCGCCACCAATATACTGACGGCCAGACCTAAATCCATTGGTAGGCCAAACAAGTCGCGAGACAAATTAAACCGTTTATCCAGAAAGACATTAGAAAAAACACCATGAGCACGACTAAAACAGTGGAAATTTACGCCGATGGGGCATGCAAGGGCAACCCCGGTCCTGGGGGTTGGGGTGCTTGGATTAGTTACGCTGGTCAAGAAAAAGAACTGTTTGGTGGCGAATTGCTTACCACCAATAACCGCATGGAGTTAACTGCGGTGATACGCGCCCTTGAGGCACTAAATCGCAGTTGCCATGCCATGGTTTACACGGATTCGGTTTACGTGCAGAAAGGCATTTCCGAATGGATAGTCGGCTGGAAAGCCAGAAATTGGCGAACTGCAGATAAAAAGCCAGTTAAAAATGATGATTTATGGCGCATTTTAGATGGGCTATCTCAGCAGCATACGGTGCAATGGATATGGGTTAAAGGGCATGCCGGCAATGTTGGTAATGAGCGGGCAGACAGTTTGGCTAATAAGGGCGTGGAGCAGGTTTTACAGGGGTCAGCATCATGAGGCAAATTTTTTTGGATACAGAAACCACCGGTTTATACCATGCACAAGGCCATAGGGTGATAGAGATTGCTGCGGTTGAGGTGGTCAACCGACGATTAACCAAGCAGCATTTTCATTATTACCTCAACCCGGATCGTGAAATAGACCAGGGCGCACAAGAGGTGCATGGTATTTCCTTGGAATTTTTGCAGGACAAGCCGCGCTTTCCTGACATCGTTAATGAGTTGCTGGATTTCATTGCCGATGCCGAGCTGATTATGCATAACGCACCCTTTGACGTAGGCTTTTTAAACTGCGAACTGGGTTTAATCGAGCAAAAGCCTTTAGAGAGCATCGTCGCTAAGGTCACCGATACGCTTAAAATAGCCAAAGAAATGCGCCCAGGTCAGCGTAATAGTTTGGATGCCTTGTGTCGGCATTTTGGCATAGACAACTCTAAACGTACCTTGCACGGCGCCTTGTTGGATGCGGAGTTGTTGGCCGATGTCTACATGGCCATGACGCGCGGGCAAGACAGTCTGATGATTAGCATGGATCAGCCTCAAACAATGCTTGTGGTGGAACCTAAGGCTCAATTTAATCAAGCGGGCATTGTTAAATTAGCCAATTCGACGGAGCTGGAAGCGCATGCGGCTTATCTAGCAGCATTGGATAAAACCGGTGATTGCTTATGGGCCGCCTTAGAATCAACAACAATTGAAAAATAAGAAAGTAATCTGCATGAATAAAACAATTTTGGTTACCGGTGGGGCTGGCTTTATTGGCGCTAATTTCGTGCTTGAATGGTTGCGCTTGGGATTCGGCCGTGTGGTGAATTTGGACAAGTTAACTTATGCCGGGAATTTGGAAAATTTAACGGCGGTGCAACATGATCCGCAGCATGTTTTCGTGCATGGTGACATAGGGGATCAGGCGCTGCTGAGCAAATTATTGCATGAGTATCAGCCAACCGCTATCGTTAATTTTGCGGCCGAAAGCCATGTAGACCGATCCATACACGGCCCTGAAGATTTTATTCAAACCAATGTGGTGGGTACTTTTCATTTATTGGAAGCCGTGCGAGCTTATTGGACACAATTGAGCGCAGTAGACCGTCAGGCTTGGCGTTTTTTGCATGTATCCACGGATGAGGTATACGGCTCTTTAACGCCCGATGCCGCGGCTTTTACTGAGCAGCATGCCTACGCTCCCAATAGTCCTTATTCTGCCTCCAAGGCTGCGTCCGATCACCTAGTCCGCGCTTACCATCACACCTATGGCATGCCTACGCTCACGACCAATTGTTCCAATAATTATGGGCCGCACCATTTCCCTGAAAAATTAATTCCTTTGGTGATACACAATGCTTTAACTGGGAAAGCTTTGCCAATTTACGGTAGCGGTCTACAGATACGCGATTGGCTTTATGTAACCGATCACTGTGCGGCAATACGTAGGGTCTTAGAGGCTGGTAAAGTGGGCGAGGTATACAACGTCGGAGGTTGGAATGAGATGGCCAATATAGACGTGGTCAAAACCTTATGCCGTATATTGGATGGAAAAAAACCGCGATCAGATGGCAAATCGTATGCCGAGCAAATTAGCTTTGTGGAGGACAGGTTGGGTCACGATCAACGCTACGCCATTGATGCCAGCAAGCTGCACCAAGAATTAGGTTGGAAGCCGGCAGAAAGTTTTGATACGGGTATAGAAAAAACGGTTGACTGGTATTTGGCAAACCAGGCCTGGGTGAGCAACGTCACCAGCGGGGATTACCGTCATTGGGTAGCCAAGCATTACGCCGAGCGCGGTGAAGAGCTAGCCTAAGGCATCGGCCCAATTGTTGGGCGTTTCGTACAAGCGCACTTTTTCTAATTTTAAGTGCGTGCCATAGCTATCTAAGTAGCGATTCTTTAGAATTTTAAATGCTTCATTGGCCATGTTTTCAGCCGTTGGTACGGTAGGGAAAACCACGGTTTTATGGTTAGTCAGGCCGTTTAAAAAATTAAGCACTTCAATATCGTCTTGATAGACCAGGAAAGCATGATCCCAAACATCCACCACGGCAGATTTGGCAATTGCTTTTACCTCTGAAAAATCCATCACCATGCCGTTTTCTGATGCTCCAGCTTGACTAATGATGTCGCCAGATAAGGTTATTTCAATGGCGTAGCGGTGACCATGCAAATTCTTACATTGGCTTTTATGGCTGGGAATGCGGTGGCCAGCATCGAATTCTAGGCGGGTGGTAATTTGCATGATCTGCTACTTGAAAAAAGAATGGACCGATTATACGCCATCTGCAGGCATTTTTTTAGCCTGCGACCAAGCTGGCTTAATGCTCGATTTCAGCGCGCAATAACTGGTAAATGGCTAATCTTTCTTGGCTGATCTTGCCTTCCAGCATAGCCTGTTTAATCGCGCAGTCTGGTTCTTGCGTGTGTTTGCAGTTGCTAAATCGGCACAAACCTAAATGTGGCCTAAATTCAATAAACGCGTGTTCTAATTCGTCCGTGCTGAGGTGGTGTAAGCCAAACTCTTGTAAGCCAGGCGAATCTATCAGTTGGCTTTGCGCGTCCAAATGGTATAAATGGGCGGCGGTGGTGGTGTGTTTGCCGCTGTCTAGGCTCATGCTGACTTCCCTAGTGCGCACCGCTTCTTCCGGTAACAAGGCATTAATCATAGTGGATTTACCCATGCCGGATTGGCCTACTAAAATGCTGGCTTCCCCTTGCAGATAAGGCCTTAAGCTGGAGATATCCTCTTTAGCTGACAATGTCAGCACTTGATAACCTAAAGCGCTGTACAAGCCAAGTTTTTGTTTGGCTTGCGAGTTGTCTTCCAGGTCGCATTTATTAAGCACTATGAGCGGTTTAATATGCGCCGCTTCGGCCGCAATCAAGCAGCGGTTTAACAAGGCTTCGTAAAAGCTAGGCTGCGTGGCTAACACAATAATGATTTGCGTCACATTGGCTGCCAGCATTTTGCTTTTGTAGGCATTGCTGCGGTAGAGCAAGGTCTTGCGCGGCAGGGTGCTATCGATCACGCCTTCGTGCTTGTCGGTGAGTTGCAGATTGACTCTGTCGCCACACGCTAAATCGGTTTTCTTACCTCGGGTCACGCAGCTAATGCGTTTTTTATCTGGCAATTCAATTTGATAGCGTTTGCCGTATGCTGCGACCACGGTACCTTGTAATGGCGCAATAAAGCTAGTCTGGGTAGAGGTGGTGTCGGTCAAAAGGCTAGCTGTCAGAATAAAGTCTGTACAAATTAAATTTTAATGGTGGCATTATGCGCTAAAAATTAGCTACTGTAGGCGGCTAGCTTGGCTATCCTTAGACTAGCCGGCGGATGCGAGTCATAAAACGCAGAATGCAAGGGATCTGGCGTCAAGGTGGCGGCATTGTCACGGTAAAGTTTAACCAATGCACTCACTAAATCTTTAGCGCTGGCTTGTTTAGCCGCATAGGCATCGGCCTCAAATTCATTTTTACGTGAATAACTGGCCATGACCGGTCGCATTAAAAATAAAAATACCGGCGAAACCAATAAGAACAGCATTAGTGCCATGTGATTGCTAGCGTTCTGCACACCTAGGCCGTTATAAAACCACGGTTGCTGCATGAGCCAACCCAATAATGCTAAGCCTAAAAAGCTGACGGAGAACAACATGACGATACGCTTGATAACGTGATGATGTTTAAAGTGGCCTAATTCGTGGGCCAAGACCGACTCTATTTCATCGGTGTTTAAGCGTGCCAACAAGGTGTCAAAGAACACCACCCGTTTTGATGCACCAAAACCGGTGAAATAGGCATTGCCATGGCTGCTGCGAGTTGAACCGTCCATGACAAATAGCCCTTGCGATTTAAAGCCGCACTTAGTCAATAACGATTCAATACGTGTTTTTAATTGCTCATCATGCAATGGACTGAATTTGTTAAATAATGGCGCAATGAAGCTGGGGTAAACCGCTAGCATAATAAGGTTAAAGATACTCCAGGCAAACCATAAATACAGCCACCAATAGGCACCGGCACCTTGCATTAACCAAAGCGCTAGCAATAAAATAGGGCCACCTAAGGCCAGGCCTAATAGGCCGTGTTTGACCAGGTCACCAAGGAACATGGAAACCGTCATTTTGTTGAATCCAAATTTATCGTCGATGACAAAAGTTTTGTAATAATCAAAAGGCAAATCAATTAAGCTGGTCAATAACATGGCGCTGCAAATCACGGCTACGCCTCGTATTATGGCTTGATCTGCAAACACCTGTTGCCAAAAGTTATCTATGCTTTGTAAGCCCCCGCCTAAGGTTAAGGCCAGTAACAACAAAGTCTGCACCAAGCCCTCGCTTAGACCTAATTTGGATTTGGCAGCAGTGTAGTCAGCTGCTTTCTGATGTGCATCCAGTGCGATGCTGGTGCTGAAAGCTGCCGGCACATGATTTCGATGGTTTTGCACATGGCGGATGTGCCTGCCAGCAAGCCAAAGGCGTATCATCGTTGATGCAATCACTAAGCTAATAAATGTAAGGGTAAAGGTCATGGTCTAGTCAAGTTCGGTTAATATGTTGCCATTGTGAAGCATAAGCAGGCTTATGGTTCATTGTTATTGGTATAAAACACACATTTTAATGGAAATCATGATGGCGGAAATAACAAGTAGCACCAATCAGAACAATTTAATTTGGCTGGACATGGAGATGAGTGGTTTGCTGCCCGATACAGACCGCATATTGGAATTGGCGGCCGTGGTCACCGATGCCGAATTAAACGTCCTAGCCGAATCGCCGGTATTGGTTATTCATCAAAGTGATGCCGTTTTAGAGGGCATGGATGCTTGGAATAAAGGCACGCACGGCCGTTCAGGATTGATCCAAAAAGTAAAAGACTCGACCTTGGATGAGGAGCAAGCCAGTTTGCAGATGCTAGCATTTTTGAAAAATTGGGTGCCAGCCGGTAAATCGCCCATGTGTGGCAATTCCATATGCCAGGACCGACGCTTCATGGCCCGCTTTATGCCTGATTTGGAAAAGTATTTTCACTATCGCAATCTGGATGTAAGCGTTTTTAAAGAGTTGGCGCGCCGATGGAAGCCGGAAATTTACTCGGGTTTTAAAAAAGCCAGCAAACATGAAGCCTTGGCCGACATCTACGAATCCATAGACGAATTAAAATACTACCGCGAACATTTCATCGTTAAATAAACGAGAAAAAAAGAGGGCGCCCATTAAGGCGCCCCAGAGGAGGAGAATAACAGCTTTGGAGAAGCTTGTTATTAGTAAAGCATTTAGCGTGCCAAGTTTACTGTTCCGTTAGAAATGAGCCATTTTGCTAGGCGCTAGGCATGAGCAAGGCTTTATATGCAGCCAAATACGCCAAGGCACTTTTGTCCCAAGTCAGGTCTAGGTTCATGCCATTAATTTGAATTTGTTTCCACGCGGCGGCATCGTTTTTGTACACATTTAACGCCTGTTTGATGGCATTGAGTAAGCTGACTGAGCTGGCTTCACTCATGACAAAGCCATTGGCAGTTTTGTTTTTAAAGCTAATTAGATTGGTGTCAACCACCGTGTCAGCCAAGCCACCCGTAGCGTTAACCACCGGGGGAGTGCCATAAGCTAAGCCATACATTTGATTAAGACCGCAAGGCTCAAAACGTGAAGGCATGATGAATAGGTCGCATCCGGCCATGATTTGGTGTGACAGGGCTTCGTTGTAAGAAATGGTCACGCTGACTTGCTGGCGGTTGTTTTGAGCCAAATGGTTGAAGGCTTTTTCCAATGATGGTTCGCCGCTACCCAGAACGACTAATTGGCAGCCATCATCAATTAACTGTTGGCAGATAGGCAGTAGCATGTCCAAGCCTTTTTGGTGGGTGAGTCGACTAACTACGCCTAATAATGGTGCGCTCGCATCAATTTGTAGCCCTAATTTTTTTTGCAAGGCTAATTTGACGTGTTTTTTACCGACTAAGGCCTTGGCGCTGTAATTTTTTATTAAATGCGGATCGGTTTTAGGGTTCCATTGCTCTGTTTCTATGCCGTTTAGTATTCCCTTAATTTCCCTACCACGTAAGCTTAGTAAGCCTTCTAGGCCAAAACCAAACTCCGCTGATTGTATTTCTTTGGCATAGCTTGGGCTTACCGTGGTGACGGCATCGGCGTAGAAAATACCGGCTTTTAAAAAAGACAACTGGCCATGGTATTCAAAGCCGTCAATGGCAAAATGGCTAGGCGGCAGGGCAAGAGTGGTCAACCAGGCTGGTGCAAAGCAACCTTGAAAAGCCATGTTATGTAGGCTAATCATGGATTTTGCTGGGCTGTGCTCGAGCAACTTCATGTAGGCCGGGGTTAGTCCGGTTTGCCAGTCGTTGCAATGCACGATGTCAGGTTGCCAGTCCGGTATGGGCGATTGGCTGCTGCTTAAAATGGCACCAACTTTGGACAGTATGCCAAAGCGCAATGCGTTGTCTAGCCACTCCAGTCCGTTTGCATCGGCATACGGGCCGCCCTCACGCTCATAAAGGTTAGCGGCTTTGATGACCATGACTTTGAGCTTGCTACCAGGCAATTCGCCCATCATTAAATCGGCGTGCATGATCATGGGTAGCTTATCTAACTTAGCAATCACTTTTAGATTGCTAAGCTGATTTAATACTGCGGGGTATCCAGGGATAAGGAGGCGGATGTCCACGCCCAATTTTTGCAATGCCAGCGGCAGGGAGCCGCTTACGTCAGCTAAACCGCCGGTTTTGATCAGAGGAAACGCTTCGGAAGTGCTAAACAATACCCGCAAAATAACCTTTCTTGATTGTGGTAGGGATGCATTATTATATTGTATAAAGTTCGGCTGGCTAATAATGATTTAGGGAGTGGGCATGAGTTTGCATGGTTTCGTAATGGTTGGCCTAGGTGCCGCAATTGGTGCTTGGTTTAGGTGGTTGTTAGCCCTAATCTTTAATGGCAATTTAATGGCATTCCCCGTGGGTACCTTGCTGGCTAATTTAATAGGCAGCTATTTCATGGGTTTACTCATGGCATTGTTTACATTTACCCCATCCATCAGTGCCGAGACTCGGCTTTTTTTAATTACCGGCTTATTGGGCGGCTTGACGACTTTTTCTAGTTTTTCTGGTGAAGCCCTGACCTTGCTCACTAAAGGTCAGTATGCATGGGCAGGTACCCATATAGCCTTGCATGTGGTTGGCTCTCTAGCGATGACGGGTCTGGGTTTATTAACGGTACACATGCTTAGAAGCTAGTTACTTTAACTGATGCGCAATCGATTTAACGCAGACAAAAAAAGGCCATGATGAATCATGGCCTTTTTCTTTTTGCTTCAGCTGATATTGGCTGAGCTAATGCAGAACGCTTATTTGTTCTGCGTTTCCACCATCACCATAGGTTCATTGATGCTTTCTGTTTTTGCATCTTTTTGCCATGCGGCTGGCTTCCTAGGTGCACGCGCTTTAGGCTCATTCACCACCGGGTTGGCTTTGGGCGCATCCGCTTTGGTTTCCACCAATTGCAGGCCAGCAGCAGCCAAATCAACTGGCTTAGCAGCGGCTTTGCGAGCACGGGCAGGGCGTTTGTTGTCGGCTTTAGTGCTGGCTGCAACGGCTTTGTCGCTGACAACTGGCTCGCTCGTCGCTGTTGTTGCGGGTGCTGCCGTGTCAACAAGGACTAGCTCGGCATCGATTTTGGCGGCTTTTTCTGGCTTGGCTTTTTTAGCCGGTTTTGTTGCCTCGCTTACCGTTGCAGCAGGTAACGCAGTCGGGGTATTCACCACCACGTTTTCTACCGTGTTGGCTACCGGCATCTCAGTTGTGGCCAGCGCTTCTACAGACTCATTAGCGACAAATGGACGGTTAACATCGGCTTGCGCGCCTTCACCACGATCGCGACGGCCGCGACGGTTATTGCGGTTGCGACGACCACCGGTTCTTTCGCTATTGGGCATGGTCTCGCTAGGGTTGATTTCCGCATTGCCGTTAGCCTGTTGATGTTGCGGTTGACGTGGCTGTTGTGGTTTAGCCGGACGTTGTTCCTGCGTTTTGGCTTCTTGGGGCTTGCCGTCATTAGGACGATTTTGCCTATCTTGTGGCGCGTTTTTGTTACGGTCATTACGATTGCGGTTGCGATTGCGGTTGTTGCGGTTGCGATCGCGGTTGAATTCTTCGTTTTTATCCGCTTCGGTTTTTTGTTTGCTGCTGGACGATGCGCTACTGAATAAGTTTTTAATGCGGTCTAGCAAGGATAAGATCGGTGCCGCTGCAGATTTTTCCGCCACAATAGGTGCCGGTGCCGCAGGGGTGATGCCTCTCACTGCTGCCACTGGCCTGACTTCCTTGGCAGTTTCTTCTGCTGTTGGGATGTAAGACGTTTCAGTTGGCAATTCCACTAATTTGTAGCTGGCGCGACTGGTTTCTTCAGTGACGTCATCGTGTTTGACGCGCACGATGTTGTAATTTGGTGTTTCCAGGTGAATGTTTGGAATTAACACCACTTCAACGCCCATGCGTTGTTCGATGGCATGAATGTCGGCACGTTTTTCGTTCAATAAGAAGGTCGCCACTTCAACTGGCAATTGCACCTGAATGATCGCACTGTTGTCTTTCATGGCATCTTCTTGCGTGATGCGCAATATGTGCAAGGCGGTGGATTCAATGCCACGGATGTGACCAGTGCCATTGCATCGTGGGCAAGGGATGTGGTTGGTTTCACCTAAGCTTGGGCGCAAGCGTTGGCGTGACAATTCAAGCAAACCAAAGCGGGAAATTTTACCTGTTTGCACGCGAGCACGATCGTGATGTAAGGCGTCACGAAGCGCATTTTCAACTTCACGTTGATTGCGTTGGCTTTCCATGTCAATAAAGTCTATGACCACCAAGCCACCAAGGTCGCGCAAGCGTAATTGGCGTGCCACTTCTTCGGCGGCTTCCATATTGGTGTTGAAGGCGGTGTGTTCGATATCGCTACCGCGGGTGGCGCGACCAGAGTTCACGTCTACTGAAACCAGAGCCTCTGTGTGGTCGATAACAATCGCGCCGCCTGAGGGTAAGCGCACTTCGCGCGAGAAAGCCGATTCAATTTGATGCTCAATCTGGAAGCGCGTGAATAGAGGGATTTCATCTTGGTACAATTTCACGCGACCCACATTGCCAGGCATGACGTGGCTCATGAATTGCAGGGCTTGTTCGTGTATGTCCGGTGTGTCGATTAATATTTCACCGATATCGGCGCTAAAGTAATCACGAATGGCGCGTATCACTAGGCTGCCTTCTTGGTAAATTAGGTAAGCACCACTTTGCATAGTGGAGGCGCCATCAATGGCTGCCCACAATTGCGTTAAGTAATTTAGGTCC
Organism: Methylophilaceae bacterium; assembly: GCA_965601545.1. Taxonomy (GTDB): domain Bacteria; phylum Pseudomonadota; class Gammaproteobacteria; order Burkholderiales; family Methylophilaceae; genus Methylotenera. The sequence continues at coordinate 711,285 of OZ271845.1, forward strand.
CATTGCAGTTCTTCGGCGTTACGACCAATGCCTGCGGTGCGAGCAATGATGCTCATGCCTTTCGGCACTTCCAATTGCGCTAATACATCGCGTAACTCGTCTCTATCTTCGCCTTCAATGCGGCGAGATACACCGCCACCACGAGGGTTGTTAGGCATGAGTACCAAATAACGACCGGCCAGTGAGATGAACGTAGTAAGGGCGGCACCTTTATTGCCACGCTCGTCTTTGTCCACCTGTACGATGATTTCTTGACCTTCTTTTAAGGCATCTTGTATGCGTGCTTTGCTGTCTGCACCTTCTTTGAAATAGCTTCGTGCAACTTCTTTAAAAGGCAAAAAGCCGTGCCTGTCCATGCCGTAGTCGACAAATGCCGCTTCCAGTGATGGTTCTATGCGTGTGATGACACCTTTGTAAATATTGCTTTTGCGCTGTTCTTTACCAGCGTGTTCTATGTCTAAATCGATCAGTTTTTGACCGTCTACGATGGCAACGCGTAATTCTTCCGATTGCGTTGCATTAAATAACATGCGTTTCATTGTTTGCTCCTGTAGGGCTTAAGGCGCAGACTGAGTATTGAAGGCAGATTAAGGTGATGGTGCCAATGGAATTGGCCATGCTACTGAAGGCGCGTTAAGTATGCGCGTAGGTGAAATCTAACGATTTTGAATTATAAAGACTAGCCGCGAAAAAGCCGCTCTGTTCTAAAAATTATGAATAATCAACGAGTTATATAGCCTTATTGACGAATGCAATGGCTGTATTTAAACAGGTTTCTATTTCATGTATTTCAATTGTAGGCAGTAAATTACAAGGTTTCTGCCATTCGTTAAATTAAACTAATCATTAAAATTTATGCCTTAGTGGCGTAAATTCGTTAAAATTCTATCTTCAGTAAATGCCTATTTAGCGATACGCCAAATCGGACTGTCACGTTAAGTCGCGCTTTATGTTTATTTGTCTGCGGCGGCTTGAGCGCTAATTTTTTACTTGCTGCTACTTTATAATATGGCGAGCGGCGTTAACCAAGTATCTGTTTCCACTTTAAAAAGCCAGGTCAGCGTGCGGTGCAGGCTAACTTATTGCCAGTTAAGTGTATTTTCTACATCAATTAATCTTTAATTAATTGATAATGGCGTAAGTATAGGCTACTACTAACATTTAAGCAAAGAATGAACACTATCAGTACACAAAATCAGCCATCTAGTTCGGAGCATGTCAGTGCATTGGCAGCGGCTTTTCTCACGGTTGACGAGGCAAGCGAGGGGCAGCGAGTAGATAACTTTTTGGCTAAAACCTTAAAAGGGGTGCCTAAGAGCCATGTTTATCGCATCTTGCGCAGTGGCGAAGTGCGAGTAAATAAAAAACGAATCGATGCGGATTTTCGCTTAAGTTTAGGCGACGTGGTGCGCATACCACCTACGCGCGCCAAGCAGATTGATAAGCCTGAGATAAAGGCGCCCAGCGTGTCGAAGTTTGCTGATGCCATTTTGTTTGAAGACGATGCGCTATTGGTCATTGATAAACCGGCTGGCTTTGCGGTGCATGGTGGTAGCGGTATCAGCCGTGGTGTCATTGAGCAAATGCGATTGGAGCGACCTAAAGCCAAGTTTTTGGAATTAGTGCACCGCTTGGATAGAGAAACCTCGGGCGTGTTGATGTTGGCTAAAAAACGCAGTGCGCTGGTTGCCTTGCACGAAGCCATACGCCACAACCAAACGGATAAGCGCTACTTAATGTTGGTGCAAGGGACATGGTTGGAGAAAAAGAAGCGTGTGGTGTTAGACTTGCAGCGCTATTTATTACCCAATGGCGAGCGCCGCGTCAATGTAGTGACGGACGCGAGCAAAGATAAATACAATGAACGCTTAAGCTCGGAAACGCTATTTAAATTAGTTAAAAACTTTAACCATCCACAATTGGGGCCGTTTAGCTTGTTGGAAGCCCAGTTGGTGACTGGACGCACGCATCAGTTGCGGGTGCAGTTGGCGCATTTAGGCTTTGTGATTGTTGGGGACGATAAATACGGCGATTTTGCTGCCAATAAAGCCCTGCAAAAGCATGGCATGAAGCGCATGTTTTTGCATTCCGCGATCACTAAAATTAATCACCCTTTGACGCAAGCCAAGCTGGAATTGATTGCGCCTTTGCCGGTCGAACTAAATGAGTTTTTACAAAAATTAGAAGCCATTAGTTTAGAAACCATTAAATTAGAAAACAAGAAATTAGAAACCAAGAGTTAAGAAAGTACCGCAAGGCATGCAAAAGCAATTTGATTTAATCGTTTGGGATTGGGATGGCACTCTAGCCGACTCCACCGGCATGATTACCGACGCCTTGCTTAATGCAGCGGCGCAGGTGGGCTTGCCAACATTGACCAGCAGTGAGGCCAGCAGCATTATAGGCTTGGGTTTACGTGAAGCCATCCATGCCTTATACGGCGACATACCGGCTGCTCAGGCACAGGCCTTGGCCACCCAATACAGCAATAATTATTACGCCGGAGAAAGCAGTATTCCTTTGTTCGCTGGCGCGGTGGATACCATCAAGACACTCAATAAACGCGGCTTTAAATTAGCCGTTGCCACTGGCAAGGGCAGGCGAGGATTGAATTTGGCTTTGCAACACTGTGCCTTGACGCATTATTTTCACGCCACTCGCACCGTGGACGAGTGTTTTTCTAAACCCCATCCGCAAATGTTGCACGAGTTGATGGAGGCCTTAGTGGTGCTGCCTGAGCGTACATTGATGATAGGGGACACCAGCTACGATTTGCAAATGGCTAAAAACGCTGGTGTGAGGGCGGTTGGGGTTACTTATGGTGCACAAAAGGCTGAGCAATGGCAACACCTTGAGCCTCTTCGCCAATTTAACAACTTCAACAGTTTAAGTGCATGGTTGTTGGAGGCATGAGATGAGTGACCCTAGCCCATGCGTAGTGTTTAAAAGTGAAGATGTACAAGAGCAAGGTAAAGGCCTGCGTTTTGCTCTGCCCGCGCTGGGTGAATTTGCCGGCGGGTTTGTTGTTCGTTATCACGGCCAAGCTTATGCTTATGTTAATCAATGTGCGCATGTGGCCGTGGAACTAGATTGGAACCAAGGCGAGTTTTTTACTGCTGAAAAAGAACATTTAATTTGTGCCACGCACGGTGCCCATTATCGACCCGATAACGGTTATTGTGTGATGGGGCCTTGTAAGGGTAAGCGTTTGCGCGCCATACCGCTTACTGAACAAAATCAAATCATTAGCATAGATATTAGTGCCATTTCTTAACCCTAATTTTAGAGAAAAATACCATGTCAGAAGAGAATAATTGGCAACGTGATGCCATAGAAAAATTGGCTAGCGCCGCCTTAAACGAGCAAAAATCGGCTAGACGCTGGGGGGTGTTTTTTAAAATATTAATGTACTCGTATTTGTTTTTCTTGTTGTTTTTAGCCATGGGCTGGCTAGGTGAGAGCAAGAAAACACTTAGCGATCACACGGCTTTGATTGAAGTGGCCGGTGTGATTGAAGCCGATGGCGAAGTCAATGCCGACAGTTTTATTGGTAGCTTGCACGATGCCTACGAAGACAAACACACCAAGGGCATTATCTTGCGCATCAACAGCCCAGGTGGCAGTCCGGTGCAAGCCGGGATTATTAATGATGAAATTGAGCGGCAAAAACGCTTGCACCCGACCATACCGGTGTATGCGGTGGTGGAAGACATTTGCGCTTCGGGTGGTTATTACATCGCCGCGGCAGCAGATAGAATATACGTGGATAAAGCCAGCATAGTTGGCTCCATAGGCGTGTTGATGGATGGCTACGGCTTTACCGAGCTAATGAAAAAAGTAGGGGTGGAGCGCCGTTTGATGACGGCCGGGGAAAACAAGGCCATGTTAGACCCGTTCTCGCCCATCAATCCTAAGCACCAAGCTTACGCGCAAACCATGCTCAATGAAATCCACGAGCAATTTAAAACCGTGGTGCGTGAAGGCCGTGGTCAACGTTTGAAAGAAACACCTGAAACCTTTAGCGGCTTATTTTGGAGCGGTGAGCAAAGCGTTAAGATGGGTTTGGCTGATGCCATAGGCAGCACCGATTTCGTGGCGCGTGAGGTGATTAAACAAGAAGACATAGTCGACTTCACCTACCAAGATGATTTTGCTAGTCGCTTAGCTAAGCGCATAGGCGCCAGCGCTAGTGCCAGCTTAGGCGAGGGAATAGCGCGTCAGCTAACGAGTAGTGGCGAACTAAAATTGCATTAAGTTATTTGTGTGACTTGGTGTAATTAATTAAGCCATTGGTTGAGCTGTCAAAGCTTGTGACAACCCCATCACTGGTTAATAAGGGTAGGATTTCTTGGGCAATTTGCTTGCCGTACTCCACGCCCCATTGGTCGTAGCTATTTATGTCCCAAATCATGCCTTGGACGAATATTTTATGCTCGTACAAGGCGATCAGTTTGCCTAGCGTATTGGGCGTGAGCTTATCGAACAAGATGGATGTGCTTGGGCGATTGCCTTCAAACACCTTGTGCGGCAATAGGTTTTCTAATTCCGCACCAGTCAACCCTTGTTCTTGCAATTCCAAACGGGCTTCATCCGGTGTTTTGCCCAGCATTAAGGCCTGGGTTTGGGCAAGGAAGTTTGCCAGTAAAATTTTGTGGTGGGCGTAACCGTGTTTGCCTATGGCGTAGTGGCTGTGCACTGGCATTAAAAAGTCGCAGGGCACGACTTGCGTGCCTTGGTGTATCAATTGATAAAAAGCGTGCTGACCATTGGTGCCGGCTTCGCCCCAAATCACTGGGCCGGTTTTGTATTGTATGCGCTTGCCATCGCGGCAAATGAATTTACCGTTGCTTTCCATATCGGCTTGCTGCAAGTAAGCGGGGAAGCGTGACATGCCTTGATCGTAAGGCAATATCGCGTGGGTGGCGACGTCAAAGAAGTTATTGTACCAAATCCCTATCAGCGCCATGATCACCGGCATATTTTCTTCTAATGGCGCAGTTTGAAAATGCTGATCCATTTCATGTGCACCGCTTAGCAAGGCTTCGAAGTGATCCATGCCTACGTACAAGGCGATGGACAAGCCTATCGCCGACCACAAGGAATAACGACCGCCTACCCAATCCCAAAAGGCAAACATATTCGCCTGATCGATACCAAAATCGGTGACCGCCTTGGCGTTAGTGGAGAGGGCGACGAAGTGTTTGGCCACGTGGGCATTATCCTGCGCCTTGTTTAAAAACCAGGTGCGCGCTGAAATGGCGTTAGTCATGGTTTCTTGGGTGGTAAATGTTTTGGATGCCACAATAAACAAGGTGGTTTCTGGCTGGCATTTTTCTAAAGCGCGCATCAAGTGGGCGCCGTCGATATTTGAAACAAAATGCACCGCTAAATCTGCACTGGCGTATGGTTTTAATGCATCGCAGACCATCACTGGGCCTAGGTCTGAGCCGCCTATGCCTATGTTAACTACATCGGTAATGCGTTGGCCGGTGTAGCCTAACCATGCGCCTGAACGGACTTTTTCTGAGAAATCGCGCATTTGTGCCAACACTGCATTGACTTCAGGCATGACGTCCACGCCATCGACCAATACCGGGCGATTGCTACGGTTACGTAAAGCCGTGTGCAACACAGCCCGATTTTCCGTGATATTGATTTTCTCGCCGGCGAACATGCGGTCACGCCAATTTTCTAGCTGCGCTTCTCTGGCTAATTGCAAGAGCAAAGGCAGCGTCTCATCGTTGATGCGGTTTTTAGAGAAATCAAACAACATATCATCAAGCTGAAAGCTGAATTTATCGAAGCGGTTTGTATCTTGGGCAAATAAATCGCGCATATTGCTTGCCGCGATTGTTTTCTGATGACGGCATAGCGCTTGCCATACCGGTAAAGTTGTTAGTGCAGCCATTTATTTAGTCGTGCTTTAATTTAAAGTTAATTTAATTGTAAAACGATACCTGCCAATGGGGGTAAGGTTATGACCAGTGATTGATTGTGTTGCATCCATGCCACGTTTTCCGTGTGTAAGCCTAGTCCATTACCTTTATTGCTGCCGCCATAGCAAGCCGCATCGCTGTTAAAGATTTCTTGGTAACTGCCTGCTTGTGGCACGCCTATCCGGTAGTTGTTGCGTAATACCGGTGTGAAATTAAGCACTATTATAACAAAACTATTGTCCAAACCGCGCCGTATGTAGCTAACAATTGATTGGTCGCTATCGTGGCAATCTATCCAAGCAAAGCCTTGCGATTCAAAATCCAGGGCATGCAATGCATGCTGTTGTTTATACAGTTTATTTAAATCGCCACTGACTTGTTTGATGCCACGGTGCCATTGGTGGCCCTGGTATTCGTCACCCAGTAAATGCCAATCCAAGCTGCTGTTGACGTTCCACTCGCGTCCTTGACCGAATTCATTGCCCATGAAATTGAGTTTTTTGCCTGGTGTGGTCATTTGGTAGGTCATCAGCAGGCGTAAGTTAGCGAATTTTTGCCATGCATCACCAGGCATTTTATCCAATAAGGAATGCTTGCCATGCACCACTTCGTCGTGCGAGAAGGGCAACACAAAATTTTCCGAGTAGGCGTAGAGTTGCCCAAAAGTCAGCATGTCATGGTAGTAGCGCCTGTGAACGGGGTCGTGCTCAATGTAGGCGAGGGTGTCATTCATCCAGCCCATGTTCCACTTCATGCTAAAACCCAGTCCACCCAAATAGACTGGGCGCGATACACCAGGCCATGCGGTCGATTCCTCGGCTATGGTTAAGACGCCAGGAAACTCTTCACCGACCATCACATTAAATTGCTTGAAAAAATCGATCACGTCTAGATTTTCTCGGCCACCAAATTTGTTGGGTAACCATTCGCCGGCTTTGCGCGAGTAATCCAAATACAACATGGACGCCACGGCATCCACGCGGAAGCCATCGAGGTGGAATTCCGTTAACCAATAATGCGCGTTAGCCATTAAGAAATTACGTACTTCATTGCGCCCGTAATTAAATATATAGGTACCCCAATCTTGGTGTTCGCCTAAGCGCGGGTCTTCGTGCTCGTATAAGGCTGTGCCATCAAAGCGTGCCAATGCCCAATCGTCTTTAGGGAAATGGCCGGGCACCCAATCCAATACCACGCCGATGTTGGCTTGGTGGAATGCATCAATCAAAAAGCGTAAATCGTCGGGTGAGCCAAATCGGTTGGTGACGCCAAAATAGCCGGTGGTTTGGTAGCCCCAAGATTCGGTTAATGGGTGCTCAGACAGTGGCATCAATTCAACGTGGGTATAGCCCATCTCGGCCACATAAGGCACTAGGGTGGCGGCTAATTCACGGTAGCTTAAAAACTGCCCTTGTGGATTGCGCTGCCAAGATCCCAGATGCACTTCGTAGCAATTAAATGGCGCGTGCAGCCAGTCATTTTTTTTGCGGGCGGCCAACCATGCCGCATCCTGCCATTGATGTTGGTTGAGGCTGATTTTAGCCGCCGTGCCTGGGCGCGCTTCAAATTCGAAACCATAAGGGTCGGTTTTGACTAAAACGGCGCCACTGTGGCGGTTACGCAGTTCAAATTTATAGCTGTCGTTGCTGCTCAGACCAGGAATAAAAATATCCCAAACACCGCTGGAACCATGGGCGCGCATGGAGTGCACGCGTCCATCCCAATTATTAAAGCTACCGGTTACGCTAACGCGTTCTGCATTTGGCGCCCACACGGCAAAGCGCACGCCGCTGACGTTTTCTTGGACTTTCCATTGCGCGCCCAAGGTTTTGTAGGCTTGCAGCAAGCGGCCTTCGCCAAACAAATACAGTTCATCTTGAGTTAGGCTGCTGCCAAAGGTGTAAGGATCATGAGTTTCGTATGCGTCATCGCCGATACTGATTTTAAGCAAGCAGGGCAGACTTAAGGCGGTTTCGCTGCTCACTTCAAACAAGCCGTCGGCGTGGGTTTTTTCTAGCGTCAGCCATAGCTTGCCGTGTTTTACGCTTACGCTGCTAGCTTGAGGAAGGAAGGCACGGTATACGTAGCCACCATCGATTTGGTGCATGCCTAAAAAACTAAACGGATCATGGTGCTTGGCTTTTAAAATCAGGCGCAAGCCATCTTGGGCAAGTTTAGCAGCCGATTGCAGCGGCAATTTGGTTTTAGCAATGGGTTTGGCTGCAGATTTAGCGGCCACTTTTGCGGTTTTTTTTACCGCGACGCCTGTCGTGTTTGCCAAGATGCCTCTCCCTAAATTCCATTGCAAAATTAATTGCGATTATTTGGCTTTATTTGCTTGTTTAGCCGTGTTTTAACTAGATTATAGTGCTTTAAGCTGATTATAATGTAGAACAGAATGCTTGGAAGTTAAATTAAACCAGATAGCGCAAGGGGTTTGCTTGATGACCATCAAACTTCAGGAGGGTAGCATGACGGATACACAAAAAATGAGTCAACATTCAGACCGTTTTATCAGTACCTTAACCAAGCACACCGCAGCCATCATATTGGCTGGTGGGCGCGGCAGTCGTTTAAAAAACCTAACCGATTGGCGTGCTAAGCCGGCGGTACAATTCGGCGGCAAATACCGCATTATCGACTTCCCTCTGTCTAATTGCATTAATTCCGGCATACGCCGCGTCAATGTGGCCACCCAATACAAGGCGCAAAGTTTAATCCAACACTTGCAGCGTGGCTGGGGGTTTTTGCGCGGTGAGTTTGATGAGTACGTGAATATTATTCCAGCGCAACAACGCATCTCGGAAGAATGGTATAAGGGGACTGCCGATGCGGTCTACCAAAATATGGATTTATTGCGTGAAGGCCGTGCCGACTTCATCTTGATATTGGCCGGTGATCATATCTACAAGATGGATTACGGCAGAATGCTCGCCACCCATGTGAAAAATAACGCTGACATGACGGTCGCTTGCATTAACGTGCCATTGGAAGACGCCAAGGGTTTCGGCGTATTGGCGGTAGACGATACGGATAGGGTGGTGGAGTTTGCTGAAAAGCCTGCCTCGCCTAAACACATGCCCGGTGATCCGACTAAAGCGTTTGCCAGCATGGGTATTTATATATTTAACGCCAAATTTTTATACGAGCAATTGGTGCGTGACGCCGGTGACCCAAAATCTAGCCACGATTTCGGTGGCGACATCATTCCTTACATTATCCAAAAATACAAAATCCAAGCTCACCGCTTCACTGAAAGTTGCGTAGGCGCTAAAAATGGTAATTACTACTGGCGCGACGTGGGCACCATAGACGCCTATTGGGATGCCAATATGGAATTAACTCGGGTGATTCCCGAGCTCAATCTATACGACAGGGATTGGCCAATCTGGACCTACCAAGAGCATTTACCGCCGGCTAAATTTGTCTTTAATGACGAAGGACGTGCCGGTTGCGCGACCGATTCTTTGGTGTCCGGGGGCTGTTTAATCAGCGGTTCGACGGTAGACAGTTCGGTGTTGTTTTCCGACGTGCGCGTGCACAGTTATTGCAAGATTGAAGGCACGGTTATTTTGCCTAAAGTGACGGTGAATCGCCACGTGGTATTAAAAAACGCCGTGATAGACCGGGGTTGCGTGATTCCTGAGGGCATGCAGATAGGCGTGGATTTAGCCTTGGATACAAAACGTTTTTATGTGTCTGAAAAAGGTATCACCTTGGTGACGCCGGATATGTTGGGGCAGGATTTATACAGAGTTGTTTGATAGATAAATCAAGTGCTTATAAAGTATTTTTAATGTTTAATGAAAGTTGTGTTTAATTGAAGTCAACCCGCCCTAAGCTTTACCTAAACCTTTATTGGCACATGCATCAACCGGATTACCGCGACACCGTTAGCAATGAATACGTATTGCCTTGGACCTATTTGCATGCCATAAAAGACTACAGTGACATGGCTTATCACCTAGAAGCCAATCCGAAAGCGCGGGTCAGCTTTAATTTTGTGCCCATCTTGCTCGAGCAGTTGCAAGATTACACCGATCAATTTAGCACTAACAGCCTGCGTGACCCGCTCTTGGCTTTGTTGGTGCATGAGGATTTATCTGGCTTGAGTGAGGCGGAATGCCAATTGGTGGTTGATAGCTGTTTCAAAAGCCACCATGAAAAAATGCTTAGCCCCTTCCCGCACTACCAGCGTTTATTAAGCATATACCAACAAGTGGAGCAGACCGGCTGCCAAGATCAATTTCGCTATTTGTCCGGTCAATACAAAGCCGATTTGTTGGTTTGGTATCACTTGGCCTGGTGCGGTGAAAGCTTACGTAGGAACAATAAAGTCGTACAAGACTTAATGACCAAGGGCGTGCTGTTTAGTCTAAGCGATAGGCAGCAGCTTTTTGCCGTCATTGCCGAGACCATAGCCGGACTTATCCCTCGCTACAAAGTCTTGCTGCAGCGCAAGCAAATTGAGATTTCCACTACACCTTATTACCACCCAATCTTGCCCTTGTTGTTGGATTTTAAAACCACGCTGGACGCCATGCCTTACGCGCCTTTGCCCAAATACTCCAAATACACAGGCGGTCAAAATCGTGCTGTTGCCCATGTAACGGCAGCCAAGGCTTACCACCAAACTATTTTTAATGAACCGCCGCGCGGTATGTGGCCAGCTGAAGGCGGCGTGTCTGAAGCCGCCTTGTCATTGATGGCAGAACAAGGCGTGGCATGGGCGGCCACCGGTCAATCGGTGTTGGTCAATAGTTTATTAAAATCGCAGTTAAGCGTGGACGACAAAAACGATTACCTCTATCAACCCTATCGTGTCAGCAATGGCAAGCAGAGCTTGCTGTGCTTTTTTAGGGACGACAACCTGTCCGATAAGATAGGCTTTGAATACGCAAAAATGCACACGCCGGATGCCGTGCAAGATTTTATTGCCAGCTTAGAGCGCATTCATCAAGCGGAAAGTAGCGATCCCACTCAAGCTAAAGTAGTCAGCGTGATTTTAGACGGTGAAAACGCATGGGAATATTACCCTTACAACGGCTACTATTTCTTAACGGAGTTATACGAAGCCTTGAGTGCGCACCCCGATATCGAAATGACAACCTTCAGCGACATCGTCAGCATGGTTGAACCCAAGGCTAGCACAGCAGACCATATCCCTGCGCCTGACCTGCCGCGCACAGCGGCAGGCAGTTGGGTATACGGTACGTTTAGCACTTGGATAGGCAGTAAGGACAAAAACTTGGCTTGGGATTTGTTGTGCGAAGCCAAGAAAACTTACGACAGCGTGCTAGCAGCGAACAAGCTAAACGCTAAGCAAATAGCCGCCTGTGAACGGCAATTGTCTGTATGCGAAGGGTCGGATTGGTTTTGGTGGTTTGGGGATTACAACTCGTCCGACAGTGTCGCCAGTTTTGATCAGCTTTATCGCCGCAATTTGATGAATTTATACGCCTTGTTGCAGCAACCTGTTCCTAAAGCCTTGCATACCAGCATCAGTAGCGGTGGGGGCCATGCGGACAATGCCGGCACCATGCGCAGAGGTCAAGCCTAATCGCCTGCTGCATAGCGATTGGGTATAGACATTCATGGCAGACACACAATACAGCCCACCGTTAAATAAACGCCGTGCCGGGGTGTTGCTGCACATCAGTTCCTTACCTGGCCGCAACCCGGTGGGTAATTTGGGTGAGGATGCTTATCGATTTGTTGATTTCTTGCAGGCGGTCGGGGCCAGCGTTTGGCAAACCTTGCCTATCAATATGCCACACGCCGATAACTCACCTTATCAGTGCCTGTCTGCCTTTGCGGGCAATACCGATTTTATAGACCTATCGGCGCTGGTGGCTGCTGAATTGTTGAGTGCAACCGATCTTCAAGGGCGCTTAAGCAGACCGGCCCTATTGTCTAAGGCTTATCAGGCCTATGCCCGCATTAATCACGCTGGCATGCAGCAGGCTTACGCCGAGTTTTGCCAACAACAAGCCTATTGGTTGGCGGATTTTTCGCTATTTTTAGCCTTGCGACAGCACTTTAAACAGCAGGCTTGGCATCAGTGGCCAGCCCCTTATAAAAACCGCGATGCGGCCACCTTAAAACAGGCGCGCCTGGATTTGACTAAAGAAATAGCCGAGATAGCATTTGCCCAATATTTGTTCTTTAGTCAGTGGCAGAAGCTCAAGGGCTATGCCACATCAAAAAACGTCTGTTTGTTTGGTGATATCCCAATTTTTGTGGCATTCGATAGCGCAGACGTTTGGGCTAAAGCGCATTTGTTTAAATTGGGTGCCAATAAAAACATGGCGGTGGTAGCGGGTGTGCCGCCGGATTATTTTTCGGCTACCGGCCAGCGTTGGGGTAACCCGCATTACGATTGGCAAGCCATGGCAAGCGACCACTATGCCTGGTGGATAGCGCGCATGGCAACGCAGCATGCCTTGTTCGATGTGGTGCGCATAGACCACTTCAGAGGCTTGCAAGCGGCATGGGAGATACCGGTGGATGAGGCCACGGCCATTAATGGTCATTGGGAATTAGCACCGGGGGTGGCTTTGCTTACCGCCATTAAGCAAGCCTTGCCGAATATTTGTTTGGTCGCCGAGGATTTGGGCATCATCACCGATGAAGTGAACCATTTGCGCCTGCACTTTCAATTGCCAGGCATGAAGATTTTGCATTTTGCCTTTGGTGGCGACAGCGACAACCCTTATTTGCCGGAAAATATAGAAGAAAACAGCGTGGCCTACACCGGCACGCACGACAACGACACCACTCTTGGTTGGTATCAGGCATTGGATGAAGCACAACTAGAGCATCTGCATGCGCACTTGGTGGCACATTTAGGCGAGGTGCATGAGCGTAACATGCCCATGGATTTGGTTAGCATGGCCATGCACTGTAAGGCCTTGTTGGCCGTGGTGCCCATGCAAGATGTGCTTGAATTGGATGGCCAGCATAGGATGAACACACCAGGCACAGCCACCGGCAATTGGCATTGGCGTTTTAAATGGACGCAGCTTACCGATGGCATGCGGGCCCAATTTGCCCATGTCGTGAAAGAAAGTGGGCGGGCTTAATACATGTCGATGTGGATAGGCATGGACATAGGTGGCACTAATCTGCGTTTAGGCGTGTTTGCCGGCGAAGGCTCGCCCAAGTTGCTAGAAGAAATGCGTTTTCAGGCGGACTTCAGCAAACTTTGCGTGGCGCACAAAGATGCGCCCGAGCAAGCATGGCAGCAAATAGTAAGCACGCTAGCGAATGCTATTGCCACAGTGCGTAAACAATATTCAGCAGTAGTGGGTGTGGGCATAGGCTTTCCCGGTTTTATTGATCCAGACAGCCAAAAGATAGTGGCTTCGCCTAATTTGCCGGGTTTGCACCAATTGGACTTGAGTGCCGATTTAAGCCGCTTAATTGCCTTGCCAGTATGGACGATAAACGATGCCTTGGCCGCCGGCTACGGAGAATATGCCTTACGCTCGCAACAAATGAACAGCTTGATTTATCTGGGCCTAGGTACCGGGGTAGGTGGCGGCATTATACTGGATCAGCGAGCCGTGGCTGGTCAGCATGGGGTGGCAATGGAAGTGGGGCACATCATTATTAAGCCGCAAGGCCGTTTGTGCGGTTGCGGTAACCGTGGCTGCATGGAGCAATATGCCTCGGCGAGCGGTGTTAGCCTAACGTTTTTTGAGTCCAGCGGACGGCATGAGAGTGCGCAGACCATTGCGGAATTGGCGCAGGCAGGCAATCAAGCTGCTAAGCATGCTTATGCCATAGCAGGTAGCGGCTTGGCCCAAGCATTAGCGCACGTGCTGAAAGTGGTAGACATCAGCCAAGTGGTCATAGGTGGTGGCATGCGTGCAGCCTGGCCATTGATGGCAGACGCGTTCACTCAGCAATTGGATGAAGATTTGATACCGGTGCTACGTGGCCAAATTAGCCTAAACTTATCTGAACTGGGCGATCAAGCCGGTATGTTGGGTGCGGCCATGTTGGCCAAGACTTACAGCCAGGCTTAAGGGTGGTCTTGTGCAGGAAGGGTAGCTAGATAGAGCGATTCGACTTTAGCTCTGGCCCATGGGGTTTTACGCAGGAATTTTAGGCTGGAAGCCAGGCTGGGTTCGTGACTAAAACAGCGCACCGGTATGCGCTCGGCTAAACCCGGGTAGTCATAATGTTCAACCAGTTGGCTTAGCATGGTGGCAAGGGTAATGCCATGCAGTGGGTTGTTAATTTGATTGCTAGGGCTGGGGTTCATTATGGCCAGTGTAAGGCTTGGCTGCAGAACAGCCAATAAAAACATTAAGGATAAATGCGCACCTTAAAGCAAGTCGGCATAGAAAAGGTCTTGCTAGGCTTAACCGACATGCATCGAGTGCGCGCCGTGTGCATCAAATAAAGTTTATGCGTCATGACATGATTTACCTTGTGCGCGGATTTTGACTTCTCTACAATGCGCATACCTTAAGGCCATGCCCCCGTAGCTCAGTGGATAGAGCATCCCCCTCCTAAGGGGAGGGTCACACGTTCGATTCGTGTCGGGGGCACCAATCATGCATTCCAATGATTTCTAATTACTAAGTATTGGAGCTTTAAAAAATTGACGGTTGAATTTTTATACTTGCTTACCTTGGCTGTTTTTCTTATTGCCATGCTTTACTCCTCTGTGGGGCACGCTGGCGCATCCGGTTACATTGCTGTCATGTCCTTGCTGTCATTGGCGCCTGAGGTGATTAAGCCGACCGCCTTATCTTTGAATATCTTGGTGGGATCAATCGCCACCTGGCAATTTTATAGAGCAGGGCATTTTTCTTGGTCGCTATTTTGGCCTTTTGCGGCCCTTGCTGTGCCTTGTGCCTTTGTTGGCGGGCAGCTTAATTTACCTACCCAGCTATTTAAAATGCTTTTAGGCCTCGTGTTGCTGTACTCGGCTATGCGGTTTTTTGTGCAATCTAAACAAAGCAGGCAAATACATGAACCGCCTCGCACTCAGGCTTTGGTAGCTGGGGCGGGCATTGGTTTTTTGTCTGGACTGACTGGCACCGGCGGCGGCATTTTTTTAACGCCATTGCTGCTTTTTATGGCTTGGGCTGATGCCAAGCGAGCGGCGGCTGTTTCCGCATTGTTTGTCCTACTCAATTCGATTGCTGGCCTGGCTGGCAATGTAAGTGCCACCAAAGCCTTGCCATCTTTCCTTGTCCCCTTGCTAATTGCCGCTGCATTAGGTGGAATGGTAGGTGCCTATTTTGGCAGTCGGCGCCTTCCGCCTCATGGCATAAAAAAGCTGCTGGCCTTGGTGTTGCTGATTGCCAGTTTAAAACTGCTATTCAGCTAAGTCAAGATTGATGGACCTAGGCATTAGCTTGCTTGGCATCCAGCACTTCCCAACGGGCGAGCAAGGCCTCCAATAGGCTGTCTATTTCAACTAATCTCGCTTGCAAGGTTTTAACCAAGTCTGCCTGGGTTTTGTATATCTCGCTGTCAGCCAGTTGCATATTAATTCCGGCTTGTTCCGTTTCTAATTGTTCTATGCTCAAAGGGATTTCGGCCAGCTCTTTTTCCTCTTTAAAGCTGAGTTTGCTGGCAGCTTTCATAGCTGCCGGTTTGCTTTGCGGTTTGGCCGCCTGCGCCAATTCGTTTAGGCGTTTGTCTTCTGCTCGATTTGCTTGAGCACGTTGTAGGCTAAAGCGTTGCCAGTCGTCAAAGCCGCCACCGAATTCGGTCAATATGCCATTGCCTTCAAAGGCAATCACTTGCGTGACGGTGTTTTCTAAAAATGCCCGGTCATGGCTGACTAGGAATAGCGTGCCAGTAAAATCTTGCAACAGGCTTTCTAATAGCTCTAAGGTGTCGATGTCCAAGTCGTTGGTTGGTTCGTCCAATACCAACACATTGGCCGGCCGCGCGAACAATCGGGCCAACAGCAAACGGTTGCGTTCGCCGCCGGATAAGGATTTGACTGGGGAGCGTGAGCGTTGTGGCGGAAATAAAAAGTCTTCCAAATAGCTGATGACGTGCTTGCGTTCGTTGCCTATTTCGACAAAATCGGATCCCGGACTGATGGTGTCGGCCAAGGTGGCTTCTTCATCCAATTGCTCACGCATTTGATCAAAATACGCCACATTGATTTTGGTGCCGCGTTCAATTTTGCCGCTGTCGGCCTCGATGTCGCCTAGTATTAATTTAAGCAAGGTGGTTTTGCCTATGCCATTGGGCCCGAGCAAGCCTATCTTATCGCCACGTAAAATCCGTGTGCTGAATTGGCTTATTAAAGTTCTATCGCCGTAGGCTTTGCTGACATTGTCTAGCTCAGCAACCAATTTGCCGCTGCGTTCGCCGGCATCCAAATTCAGTTTGACGTTGCCTTGGCGTTCACGGCGTGCCGCACGGTCTAAGCGCAGCGCTTCCAATCTACGCACGCGGCCCTCATTGCGAGTGCGTCTTGCTTTAATGCCTTGGCGTATCCAGACTTCTTCTTGGGCTAAGAATTTATCAAATTTAGCCGCGTGGGTTTCTTCCACGGCAATCAATTCTTCTTTTTTAATCTGATATTGGCTAAAGTTGCCAACAAAATCCGTCAATATGCCGCGATCTAGCTCGGTAATGCGGGTGGCCAAGCTATCTAGAAAGCGGCGGTCGTGGGTGATGAATAACACGCTGCCGGTGAAACCTAACAACAAGTCTTCTAACCACTGTATCGCCTCTAAATCCAAATGGTTGGTCGGTTCGTCCAGTAACAGCACTTCCGGTTCGGCCACCAGTGCCCGTCCCAGGGCCACGCGTTTGCGCCAACCGCCGGATAAGGTGGAAATTAAAGCGTCGGCATCGAGCTTCAAGCGGCTTAATACCGTTTCCACCCGCGATTGCGCCGCCCAACCGTTTTGCACGTCCAATTCGTGTTGCAAATGCTGCATCTTAGTCATCAAGGCGTCGATGTCGGCTTCAGGCAGGCCCATGTCATGGGTCACTTGATGGTAATCAATGATGGTTTGTTGCAAGGCGCCCAAGCCTTCTGCCACCGCTTCAAACACCGTGTGCGCGGTGTTCAATTCCGGTTCTTGTGGCACGTATACTACGCGGGCATTGGGTGCGCGCCAAACGTTGCCTTCATCCAATTTGATGGTGCCGGCTATGGCTTTTAATAAGCTGGATTTGCCAGCACCGTTGCGGCCAATTAAGCCCACGCGTTCGCCTGCGTCCAGTTGAAAGGCAGCATGATCGAGCAGGGCGTGATGACCAAAAGCAAGGGAGGCGTTATCTAAGGTAATAAAGGGCATGGGTTTTGACGGTTTTCTATAGGTTGGTGCTAGAAGTTCAGCTTAAGTGCGATTATAACCGAGCTGGGATCGATTTCAGGCCGGCCTTACTTATTGGCCAGCATGGCTTTGATATTGGCCATTTTGGCTTTGCCAAAATCCTTGCTAATTTCCGGGTCATTAAAGGGGTTGCCAAAATGGCGCACGTCGTCCTTGGGCAATTCGGCGATGAAGCGACTGGGTTCGCACAACTCCATCTCACCGGCGCGCTTGCGTTTTTTACACCAGGATATGTTTAAGGATTTTTGCGCGCGGGTAATGCCTACGTACATGAGGCGGCGTTCTTCTTCGATTTTAGTTGGGTCGGTGACGCCCAGATCGACGCTCTCGCGATGCGGCAGTATGCCTTCTTCTACGCCGATTAAAAAAACGTGGCCAAACTCCAAACCCTTGGCGGCATGCAAAGTTGACAGTTTAACAGCATCGACTTCGCCGGTCTCCTGGCCTTCTAGCATGCTCATTAAGGAGACCATTTGCGTCAGTTCCAGCAGATTTTTTGCTTCGGCTTCATTACCGTATTCGGTATTGGCCTCGCCCTTTTTACTCAGCCAGCCTATGAAGTCCATGACGTTAGCCCATTTGGCTTCGGCCGCCCGCGGTTCTTCGCTGTCGTATAAAAACGCCTCGTATTGTATGGTAGTGAGTAAGTCATCCAACACCTCATTTGCCGGGTCGCGCACGGCGCGTTGCTGTAGCTTGTTGATGTAGGCGCAGAAGTTGAGCAAATCGTCCAATTGCTTGGCGCCCACTTCACTTTGGAAGTCGGTTTCAAAGGCGGCAGCGAATAGGGATATTTTGTGCAAGCTGGCATACTCGCCCAAACGTTCCAAAGTAGTATTGCCTATGCCTTTTTTCGGGGTGGTGGCCGCTCGTATAAAAGCCGGGTCGTCGTCTTCGTTGGCAATCAAGCGTAAGTAACTGACTAAGTCTTTAATCTCCGCCTTATCAAAAAAAGATTGCCCGCCCGATAACGTGTAGGGGATTTTATGATTACGCAACTGTTGCTCAAAAATACGCGCTTGATGATTGCCTCGGTATAAAACCGCGTAATCTAAAAATTTGGTGCGGTGCTCAAATTTATGCGCTTGAATTTTCATGATGACCGATTCCGCTTCGGCTTCCTCGCTCATGGCGGCCGACACTTGTATCAAATCGCCGGTGCCCAAATCGCTCCATAATTTCTTCTCGAACAACTTAGGGTTGTTGCTGATTACCTGGTTGGCTGCGCGCAATATGCGCACCGTGGAGCGGTAGTTTTGTTCCAATTTAATGACTTTTAGCTTGCTGAAGTCATCGGTGAGTTGGCGTAAATTTTCCACATCGGCACCGCGCCAACCATAGATGGCTTGGTCGTCATCGCCCACGGCAGTGAATTGCCCCCGCAAACCGGTGAGCATTTTGACCAATTTATATTGGCATGCATTGGTGTCTTGGTATTCGTCGATAAGCAAATACTGCAATTTACGCTGCCATTTATTTAGGGCGCTTTCATGCGCCTGAAAAAGCTCTACGGGCAATTTAATTAAATCATCGAAATCCACCGCTTGGTAAGCTTTTAGGGTTTGTTGGTAGAGTTGGTAAACTTTGGCAGCTGCCACTGTCAGCTCTTCATCGGCTTGGGCTTTGGCTTGATCGGCATTAAGGAAGGCATTCTTCCATGCCGAAATTTGCCATTGGGTTTTGCGAATTATTTGCTTGTCTGTGGTGGCCAATATGTCCGCGACAATTTTGTAGCTGTCTGAGGAATCCAGTATGGAAAACTGCGGCTTGTATCCCAATAGGGCGGCTTCGGCACGCAGCATTTGCAGGCCTAGTGAATGGAAGGTGGCTATGGTGAGGCCTTTGGTGCTTTTTCCTTGCATTAATTTGCCCACCCGATCTTGCATTTCCCGCGCGGCTTTATTGGTGAAGGTGATGGCCGCTATTTCCTTGGGGGAATAACCGGCCTCGTCGATCAAATAGCTGATTTTTTGCGTGATGACTCGGGTTTTGCCGCTACCTGCGCCAGCCAGAACCAACAAGGGGCCATCTAGGTATTTGACCGCTTCGCGTTGGGGAGAATTAAGGCTGTTTAACATGCGCTAGTGAGTGATAGGAATTGAGGTAATCGGGCAGGCTGAGATTTTAGCGTTTACCGGTTTAACTAGCTACTTAAACTTGCGTCTGCCGGTGCTTTGCCTAAAGCGTGCCATAATCCACATTTAATCATCAAGCACAGGAATAATCATGCGATCGACTAAGGCCAGCGCCGCCATTGATAGACTTAAGCGCCGCAGTGACAACCCGCTTTATTCCATGAGCATGAGCAGCACCGGCCTGTTTAGCCTGCAGTTAGGCGACGGCTTGGGTAACAGCACGCGCTTATGTGAGCCCATGGCCATGGACGAATTTGTTGCGTGGGTGAATGGCTACGGCCCGCAAATAGTCAAGCGCGTGAGCAAATTAGACGTGGCGTTTAGTAAGCAGCTGCAGAAGAAAACTACTTAGCTTGGGGCTGCTGCTGTCTCGTCTGTGTCATTGTCTGTAGCATTGTCTGGCAACACTAAGTTTGCTTGCGTCATCAAGGCGCGACTATTAGGCGTTTCTAAGCTAATGCGGCCTATGGCGCCACTGCGGTAATCGGTTAAAAATGCCACGGCCGTTTTTTCCGTGTCCCATAAGCCGTCATGGCGCTTGTAAGAACGGCGTTTGGCTATGGCTTCCAATAAATCCACACCGTCCATCTTGCTCACATCCAGCATGGCGCCATTGTGTTTCATGGTATCCAATTTGTAGCGCGCATTCAGCAGGGCGGGGTAGGTTTTAAGCAAGTTGTCGGCCAAAAATAGCGCTACGTCTTCGTCTATGACGGCGTTGCGGCCTATGGCGTGACTGGCGGCCAGCATGTAGCCATCGGATTCGTATTGTATCTTGGGCCACATCATGCCTGGCGTGTCGGTGATGCTCATGGTTTCAGATAAATCAAAACGCTGCTGACTTTTGGTGACAGCTGGTTCGTCGCCCACCTTGGCCACGCGTCGATTCAATAGGGCGTTCATTAAAGTAGATTTGCCCACATTGGGGATGCCCATGATCAGCATGCGCAAAGGCTTTAAGTGCGTGCCACGATGCGGCGTCAGGGCTAGGCAGTGCTTAGGAATTTTATTGGCATCACCGGGCTTTTTGCAAGACAGCGCGACGGCTTTGGTGTTGGGTTGGCTGTTGAAATGATTAAGCCAAGCTTGGGTGGCCACGGGGTCAGCCAGGTCGGCTTTATTGAGAATTTTGAGTTGCGGGCGCTGACGGAATAAACGCATTTCATCTATCATGGGGTTGTGGCTGGCAGCAGGCACGCGGGCATCCAACACCTCAATGACGATGTCGGTGAACTCCATCGTTTCTTCGGCTTTTTTGCGCGCTTGGGTCATGTGCCCTGGGTACCACTGAATCGCCATCTATCTCATCCTTCTTCCATGCTTGCTTTGTTGTAGCGCCTCGTCTTGTTTAGATTTCTTGAGGCATTGCATTGCTGTGTCCGCGCATTTTAACATTGCCTAGGATAATTCCCCTTTTTATCTGCGAGCAGGCAGTTTGTTCGGATTTTGCCTTAAAATAGCGGCATGACCATGCCAGCAGAAATTCGCCCCAATCAATCCATAGACCTGCTTAAAGCCTTGCACATCCTCACGCGTGACGGCAAACTCAACCAAGACAGTAGACGCAAACTTAAGCAGGTTTACCATTTGGTGAACTTCATCGAGCCCTTGTTTAACGAGGCGCTGTTGCGCAATGAGCAGCCTGTTATTGTTGACCATGGGGCAGGCAAGTCTTATTTGGGTTTTATCTTGTATGACTTGTTATTAAAGCAGCATGCGGCTGGCCAAGTAATAGGCATAGAAAGCCGACCTGAGTTGGTGGCGCAATCGAAAGCATTGGCGGCAGAGTTGCAATTTGCGCGCATGGACTTTCAGCATTTAACGGTAGTCGAATCCATCACTTCGCCCAACTTGCCGGACAAAGTGGACATGGTGACCGCTTTGCATGCCTGCAACACGGCGACCGACGATGCCATCCGCTTTGGCTTAAGCAAGCAAGCCAGTTACATGGTGTTGGTGCCATGTTGTCAGGCGGAAGTGGCGGAAGTCCTGCGGCTGCATAAAAACGAAAGTTTTTCACTAACGCCATTGAGTGAAATTTGGCGTCACCCTATACACACCCGTGAATTTGGTAGCCAACTGACCAATGTCTTACGCTGCCTGCAGCTGGAGGCGGCCGGATACCAAGTTACCGTCACCGAGTTGGTGGGCTGGGAGCACTCCATGAAAAATGAGTTAATCGTCGCTAAATACACCGGTCAGCCACGTAAGAACGCTATGGCCCGCTTGGAGGCAATATTGCAAAGCCTGAATTTAACCGACCTGCATGCTCGATTTGCCTTGTAATGTGCTACTTGGCTGAAGACGAAAACTGTTTTTATTCTAGTGAATATCACTATGTCACCGTAGGCATAAACTTGTTAAACTCGTTTCTGTTTTAATTTTTACTAAAGAAAAAAGCCCTGCATGAGCTTAAAGTTCCGTTTAAACCTACTCATTACCTTGCTGTCGCTCGCTTTCATTCTGGTGGTTGGCAGCATATTGGTTAATGACACCCGCACCTCTATTCGGGAGCGAGTCGAAGCCGCCAGTCGCGTCACCGTGCAATTGCTTGATACGGTGATCATTAGTTCCGCTCTCAATCCGGAATACGGTCAAACGGACAAGGTCTTGCAAAGTTTTTTGAAGTCATTAGGTTACGTGCGCAGCAGCCACATAGTGCTTTACGACATAAGCGGCAACGTCTTGTATACCTCGCCGCCTTCGACTTACAAGGCGGACGTGCAAGCGCCTAAGTGGTTTGAGAAAATGGTCCAACCCCCAGTCGAGACGGTGGAGCGCCAAATCCGTTATGGCAGCTTAGTGGTGTCGTCCAGTGCCGCTGGTTCAATACGCGAAGCTTGGTCTGGTTTCAGGCAATTGATGTGGGTAGGATTGTTTTTTTTCGTGTTGCTTAATTTGATGGTTTACGCTTTGTTAAGCCATTCCTTGAAGCCGATTAAGCCTATATTGACCTCGATTAATCGCATGGAGCGGGGCGATTTAAGCACGCGCCTGCCGACCTTTACGTTGCCTGAATTCAATCGCATAGGCCATAGTTTGAACCGCATGGCCGAGTCTTTAGCCATGGAACGCCAATTGGAAGAAAACCGTCAGCTTACCCAATTGATTCAAACCCACATTGAAGACGAGCGTCGTAGTTTGGCTAGGGAGTTGCATGATGAGCTTGGTCAGTACGTCACGGCCATCAAAACCTTTGCGGTGGCAATAGTCAATAAGGCCAAAGATAAATCACCGGACATAGCGGCCAACGCGCAAACCATAGTGGGCGCAGCCAACCAAATTTACGAAGGCATGCACAGCATCATAAGGCAGTTGCGCCCAGGTGCTTTAGATAACTTAGGCTTGTCCGAAACCTTGCGCGATGCCATGCAGTATTGGCAAACATTGCATGCCAACGTGCGTTTTGAATTAAAGTTAAACGGACAGTTAGACGATTTGGGCGAAAGCCTGAATATCAATGTGTACCGCATCGTGCAAGAATCCATTAATAATGCCTTAAAGCACGCGCAAGCAAAGAGCATAGAGGTCAGTTTGACCTTGCTTGAAAACGAGTTGCAGTTGCTGATTAAGGACGATGGCATAGGCATGAACATGGCATCAGTCGATCAATCTCAACATTTTGGCTTGCTAGGCATACGCGAACGCGTGCAGGGTTTTCACGGTAGCTTTAGTCTGCTGTCTGAACCGAATCGAGGCACAGCAATCCATATCAACATTCCGCGTGCCAGTTAGGCCGCTTTTAGTGAACGGGTAAAAAATGAGCGTAATTAATGTGATGTTGGTGGACGACCATGCGGTAGTGCGCATGGGTTTCAAAATGTTACTGGAAACCGATGCGGACATTAAGGTGGTGTGCGAAGCCGAAAGCGGCGAGCAGGCCATACAGCGTTACATGGAATTCAAACCGCATGTGGTGGTCATGGACATCACCATGCCAGGTATAGGTGGCTTGGAAGCCATAGAGCGCATCTTAGCCAAAGACAGTGCGGCAAAAATACTGGTGCTGTCCGCCCACGAGGATTCGGTGCATCCCAAACGCGTGCTCAATGCCGGTGCCATGGGCTATTTAACTAAACGCAGTGCCGCCGAAGAGATGATCAAAGCGATACGCGTAGTGGCCAGTGGCAAGAAATACTTGGAGGCTGGCGTCGCTCAGCAAATGGCCATACAACAATTGTCTGGCGATCAAAATCCAGTGGACGTGTTATCCCCTAGGGAGTTTGAGGTGTTTATGGCCTTGGCTAAGGGTAAAACCACCAATGAGATCGCCGAAACTTTATTTTTAAGCCCGCGTACGGTGGGTACCCATCTATACAACATCAAGCAAAAGTTAAACGCAAACAACTCGGCGGAAATTGCCTTGATTGCCATGCGCAGCGGTTTATTGGAAGCCTAGTAAGGATCAGGCGGGCTTGCTGCGCAGGCTGATGAGTCCGCTTAACACTATCAGGGCTATGGCTAGGCAATCGCTAATACTTAACTGTTCTCCCCACCACATCACCCCAAATAGGCTCGCTAACACCACCGTGGTGTAAGCTAAACTGGCCACTACCAAAGTGTCGCCAGTGCGGTAGGCCCGCGTCATGGCTAATTGGGCAACGGTGGCCGTGGCTCCCAGGCCAATTAGTAGGGGCATGTCTTGCCAATTCAAGTGATGAAATCCACCCAATAGCACGTTGCTCATGCCATCTAAGCGTTGGAGTTGCGGCGCCATCAGCATCCACAATCCGGCCAGTACGCTAGACACCAAGGTGAAATAAAACACCGTGCGGGTGTCCGGTTCGTTTTGTTGCCCCAATTGTTTGACGTGCACATAGGCCCAAGCAGCGCCAAGCCCAGACAGTAAGCCCAGGCTGCCGGCCACTGCGTTACCGCTGTTTAAAGTGGGTTTCAGCAGCAAGCTGACGCCAATAAAGCCAATGATGAGCGCTATTAGCAGCGTTCTTTTGAGTGGTTCCTGCAATAAAAAAGGCGACAACAAGGCGAGGAATAAAGGCGAGGTGTAATTAAGCGTCATGGCGGTTGCGAGCGGCAAGTGGGCGATGGCGTAAAAAAACAACACCAATGAGGCGAAGCCAACCAGTGCGCGTGACATCTGCTTGAAAAGCACCGGCGTGGCTAGGCTTAGTTTTTGACTGCGCAGGTATAGGTATATTGTGATTAAGCCAAATAATGAGCGGTAAAACACCAGTTCGCTGCTGCTGAATTTTGTCGCTCCCAGCTTAACCAATGCGCCCATCAGCGCAAAACCAAGCGCAGCAAGCAGCATCCATAGGCTGCCTAGATTGGGCAAGGTATGGCGGGATAGTCGAAAAGCTTTGATTTTATGCATGGATTTTGTGCGCTAAGCCACTGTTTTTAATATGCTAGCCAGCAAGACTACAGCTTGCCAAATACGGGGTTTTCAGATAATCTCACACTTATTATTTTACGTGTATTTATGAATGCAATGGCGCTTGCTTTAAAGCGATCGCTAGCGATTGTAAATACAGGCTGTGGCCCATACCCAATCCACACACTTCAGTCCCAACGGCGGCATTGGTCGCCGTTTTTCATTATTGTTTTGGGTTAATTTTTATTAAAGAGTGCTATGTCAGATCATTTAATGAACACCTATATGCGTCAGCCGGTCACCTTCACCAAAGGCGAGGGGGTATGGCTGTGGGACACGGCTGGGGAAAAATACCTGGATGCCTTGGCCGGCGTTGCGGTAAACGGCTTAGGTCATGCGCACCCTAAACTGGTTGCGGCTATTAGTGAGCAGGCCGCCAAGCTCATACACGTATCGAATGTCTACCACATTGCTGAACAGGACGCCCTGGCCGATAAGTTATGCGCTATCTCGGGCATGGATAAGGTGTTTTTTTGCAATTCCGGTTGCGAAGCCAATGAAGCCAGTATCAAGTTGGCTAGGCTTTATGGGCACAACAAAGGCATTAGCAGCCCAGAAATTATTGTGATGGACAAGTCCTTTCACGGACGCACCATGGCGACTTTATCGGCAACCGGTAATCGCAAGGTGCAAGCTGGCTTTGAGCCATTGGTCAGCGGCTTTATACGTGTGCCTTACGATGACGTCGATGCGGTTAAGCAGGTGGCCAGTAGCAACCCTAACGTGGTGGCCATATTGGTTGAGCCGGTGCAGGGCGAAGGCGGCATCAATATTCCTAAAGACAGCAGTGCCTATTTGGAAACCTTGCGGCAGATTTGCGATGCACACGGCTGGCTGCTCATGGTTGATGAAGTGCAAACTGGCATAGGTCGGACTGGCACTTGGTTTGCTTTTCAACACACGGCGATTATGCCGGATGTCATGAGTCTAGCCAAAGGCTTGGGTTCCGGTGTGCCCATAGGCGCATGCCTGGCTAGGGGCAAAGCGGCCGAGGTGTTTGTTTACGGTAAACACGGATCAACTTTTGGCGGCAACCCCTTAGCCTGTGCGGCAAGCTTGGCGACATTGGCAGCGATAGAAGATGAGGGCTTGTGTGCCCATGCGGAAAAAATGGGCGAGCTGATTAAATTGGGTTTTCAGACAGCGTTCGCTGACACACCGGCCGTTAAAGTCGTGCGTAATGCCGGCTTAATGATAGGCATAGAGCTGGATCGGCCATGCGGGGAATTGGTTAAAATGGCCTTAGCAGCCAAGTTGTTAATCAACGTCACGGCAGAAAAGGTGGTGCGATTGTTGCCGCCTTTGGTCATCACGCAAGACGAGGCGCAAGAATTGGTTAAGCGTTTATCTGATGTTATAAAAGCATTTTTAAAACAATAGTTTGTAATTAATACTTAATAAATTAGGTTAAAAAATAGTAGGCGTTATTTGGAAGCAAAGTGGTAAACACATGTCAATAAAACATTTTCTACAATTCAATGACTTATCTCGCGAAGAGCTGCTCTACGTGTTTGAGCGCACCCGCATCATTAAAAGTCAATTTAAGGCATACCAACAATACTGGCCTTTGCAAGATCGCACCTTGGTGATGATCTTCGAAAAAGCCAGCACCCGTACCCGCTTGTCTTTCGAAGCCGGTATGCAGCAGTTAGGCGGCTCGGCCATTTACCTCAATACCCGTGATTCGCAATTGGGCCGTGGTGAACCAGTCGAAGACGCCGCGCAAGTGATCTCGCGCATGAGCGACATCGTTATGATACGGACCTTTGAGCAAGAGATTATCGAGCGTTTTGCGGCGAATTCTCGTGTGCCAGTGGTCAATGGTTTGACCAATGAATACCATCCATGCCAAATATTGGCGGACATTTTCACCTACATCGAGCACCGTGGCTCCATAAAAGGCAAGACCGTGGCTTGGATAGGCGATAGCAACAATGTTTGCAATACCTGGCTGCAAGCGGCAGAGGTGCTGGATTTCAATGTGCACGTTTCCACGCCACCGGGCTACGAAGTGGAGCCTGAGCGGGCAAACTTGTACGGTAACAACCATTTCGAAGTCTTTGCTGATCCTATGGATGCGGCCAGAGGCGCGCATTTGGTTACCACCGACGTTTGGACCAGCATGGGCTTTGAGGCGGAAAACGAAGAGCGCTTGCGTGACTTTGTGGATTGGCAGGTCGACGCCGACATGATGCAAGTGGCAGCTGAAGACGCTTTGTTTATGCATTGCCTTCCGGCGCACCGCGGCGAGGAAGTGTCCGCTGAAGTGATAGACGGCCGCCAATCGGTGGTTTGGGACGAGGCAGAGAATCGCTTGCACGTGCAAAAAGCATTAATGGAATATTTATTATTAGGAAAAGTTTAAGCAATGAGCACAGTTAAAAAAGACATTAAAAAAGTGGTGTTAGCCTATTCAGGCGGCCTGGATACCTCGGTTATTCTGAAATGGTTGCAAGACGAGTACCAATGCGAAGTGGTTACCTTTACTGCAGACCTAGGTCAAGGTGAAGAGCTGGAACCGGCAAGGGCTAAGGCCACGGCAGCAGGCGTCAAAGAGATTTACATAGACGATTGCCGTGAAGAATTTGTGCGTGACTTTGTCTTTCCTATGTTCAGAGCCAACACTGTCTACGAAGGTGAATACCTATTGGGCACCTCGATTGCGCGCCCATTGATCGCCAAACGCCTCATTGAAATTGCTGCTGAAACCAATGCAGACGCCATCTCACATGGCGCCACCGGCAAGGGTAACGACCAAGTGCGCTTTGAGTTGGGTGCGTACGCCTTAAATCCAAATATACAAATCATTGCGCCATGGCGTGAGTGGGATTTATTGAGCCGTGAAAAATTGATGGCCTACGCGGAAAAGCACGGCATTCCAGTCGACATGAAGCACAAGCAAGGTGGCAGTCCATACAGCATGGATGCCAATTTACTGCACATTTCCTACGAAGGCCGTCACTTGGAAGACCCGGCTGCCGAGGCGGAAGAGTCGATGTGGCGTTGGAGCGTGAGCCCAGAAAAAGCACCGGATGCCGCCGAGTATCTGGACATTGAGTACGTGAATGGCGACCCGGTCAGCTTGAATGGCGAAGCCATGAAGCCGCATGCCATATTGGCCCACCTTAATAAAATGGGTGGCAAGCACGGCATAGGCCGTTTGGATTTAGTGGAAAATCGCTACGTTGGCATGAAGTCTCGTGGTTGTTATGAAACGCCCGGCGGCACCATACTGTTAAAAGCTCACCGTGCCATTGAATCCATTACCTTGGATCGTGAAGTGGCGCACCTAAAAGACGATTTAATGCCACGCTATGCCAGCATGATTTATAACGGTTATTGGTGGAGTCCAGAGCGCATTGCCTTGCAAAAATTGATAGACCACACACAAACCGTGGTAAACGGCTGGGTACGGGTTAAGCTATACAAAGGCAATGTGATCGTCACGGGCCGTGATAGCAAAACCAACTCCCTGTTTGATTCGACCATTGCTACTTTTGAAGACGACAAAGGCGCTTACGACCAAAAAGACGCCGGTGGGTTTATTAAATTGAATGCTTTGCGCTTACGTATTGCGGCCAATTTAAAACTTAGACAAAAGTAATCATCAAGCACCCGACGCTTGTTCTGCCTGCTTAGGCGCAGAGCAAGCACTTTTTCTTAAGGCACCATAGGTGAGCACCGCATGTCTTTTAAGCACATCGTTTCGCGTGATAATCCGGTTTTTAAGCAGTTAAAAAGATTGGCCGATAACGCCAGGGAAAGACGCAGCGAAGGGCTGACCTTGCTTGATGGAGTGCACCTTATTGAAGATTACCTTGCGGCGTTTGGTGAGCCAGAGCTGGTCATTATTCCGGAAGGCCAAAGTAGCGTGGAAGCCACCGGTTTAATGCAAAGCTTGGAGCACCTGGATACCATTATGCTGCCCACGCTGATGTTTGCCGAACTCAGCCCAGTAGTGAGCTTCACTGGCATACTGGCCATGGTCAAGATTCAACAATTAGCCTTAGCCGATCAACCCAACTTTGTCTTGATGTTGGAAGACATACAGGATCCAGGTAATCTGGGTAGCATGCTGCGCACTGCTGCTGCGGCTGGGGTGGAAGCGGTCTATTTAAGCAGCAGTTGCACCGACCCCTGGTCACCTAAAGCCTTACGCGGTGGGCAGGGTGCGCAATTCGTGCTGGCCATGCAAACACGTGCTGACATAGTGGCTGAGCTAGAACGATTTAACGGTGACAGCTATGCCACCACCATGAATGGCGAGTCTTTGTACAACCAAGACTTGCGAGGCGCTTGCGCCTTTGTGTTTGGTAATGAGGGGGCGGGGCTGCGTAAAGACACCATGGCAGCAGCCAGTAAGCGGGTGACCATACCCATGGCGCAAGGGCAGTTAGGTCGAATAGAATCGCTCAACGCCGCCGCCGCAGCGGCAGTGTGTTTATTTGAGCGCAGGCGTCAGCAGCTTAGCCACTAATGAATGTTAGGCTGGCTGGGTGCTGCCACCGGCGTCATTAATAACTGCGTGGCATCCACCTTGTCAAAGGCGTAATGGGTGTTGCAAAAATCGCAATTCACTTCTATCTGGCCTTGTTCGGCCAATATACTCTGCAACTCCTCGTCGCCTAGCATACGCAACATGCTGGACACGCTATCGCGGCTGCAGCTGCAGAAAAACTGCGTATTGCTGGCAGCAAAGAGGCGCACTTGCTCTTCATGAAACAGCCTAGTTAGCAAGGTTTCTGCTGGCAAATGCAGCAGTTCCTCGTCCTGCATGGTGTTGGCAAGATGACCGACACGGTTCCATATGTCAGCGTCATGCTCCACTGTTGTTTGGTTCATGGTTTCCGGTAGTTTTTGCAATAGCATGCCCGCCGCCGTATTTCCGTCACAACACAGCCAAATGCGCGTATCGATTTGCTCCGAGCGCAA
The DNA here is from genome assembly GCA_965601545.1 of Methylophilaceae bacterium. Taxonomy (GTDB): domain Bacteria; phylum Pseudomonadota; class Gammaproteobacteria; order Burkholderiales; family Methylophilaceae; genus Methylotenera. The sequence goes on from OZ271845.1 coordinate 741,010, forward strand.
CATGTAATTTTCCAATACGGTGGCGATGCTGTCGCCTTCTAATGGCACGATACCCTGGTAGGCTTGATTACCGTCTTTGGGATCCAGTGTGATGATGAATTGACCTTGTGAGATGAGATCAAATAACTGCTGTTGCTCGTCTATGTCGCCTGACCATTTTGCCGTGGCGCGCATTCTAAGCGGTGCATCGTCGTCGCAGGTGCATTCCACGACCAACAGTTTGAGTGTACCTTTGCTTTGAATCTGCAAGACCATGCTGCCATTCATTTTTAGTGTGGCCGCCAATAAGGCGCTGGCTGCCATCAATTCGCCCAATGATTGCCGTAAACCGCTAGGCAAGTTTTGCTTATTTAAAGCCATTTGCAAGGTGAGGCCTAGGTGGACTAGATTGCCTCGTACCGGGCTGCTTTCAAATATGAAGCGCTGTAGGGTGTCTTGATTATTTTCCATGCGCGCATTTTAACATTGCCCCAGCGCATTCCAAAGGGAGGATGTTTATTGCTGATAGGGTGGAATATGCCAAGTTTGCAAATGATCGCCTAGTAGGATCAATTCGCAATGTAAACGGTCTACGCCACGGGCGCTGACATCAAACGCATAACGGCGTAAGAATTGCACGTGCCCACGCCTGTTACGGCCCAGGCTCAGCTTGGTGCAGGCCACGCTTTCATCCAGCAGTTGTAGGTTGTAGCGCGCGGCTAATTCACTACCCAGCAGTATGGCTCGTTCGCGCTTGCCCATGCTGTCTAGCCAAAACCAGGCGGCCAGAAACAAAACCAGCATCAATATTAATTCCATGTCTACGCACCATTATTTGAATTGTTTTCGCAGTATGTGGCGGCTGGCTTGGCTTGTAAAGAGCATTAACAAGCACTGTTATGGTGCCATGCAAAGTGCCTTGCACTTATTTTGTGCATTAAATAAGGTGATATCATGAGATAGTTATTGAAAAAACAATTACTTAAGTTTTGGCGCGCTATTTGCTTACAAATACGTCATGAAAATTTTGGAGTAGTGAAAAAATGGAAACATTAATCTCAGCAAACGATGTGTTATTTGTTTTATTAGGCGCCATTATGGTGCTTGCTATGCATGCAGGATTCGCCTTTTTGGAGGTGGGTACGGTGCGTAAGAAAAACCAAGTCAATGCCTTGGTCAAAATCATGGTGGATTTTTCGGTGTCCACCGTGGCTTATTTTTTTATAGGTTACAGCATTGCTTATGGCCTAAACTTTTTTAGCGGGGCCGAGGTGTTGGCCGCAAAAAATGGCTACGATTTAGTGAAGTTCTTTTTCTTGCTGACTTTTGCCGCGGCCATTCCCGCCATTGTTTCTGGTGGCATAGCCGAACGCGCTAAATTTAATCCGCAATTGGCCGCAACCTTTGCCTTGGTTGGTTTCGTTTACCCATTTTTTGAGGGTATTGCATGGAACAACCATTACGGCTTTCAAGATTGGTTGAACGCCAGCTATGGCGCTAAATTTCATGATTTTGCTGGGTCGGTAGTGGTGCATGCCATGGGTGGTTGGATTGCCTTGGCTGCGGTCATGTTGTTGGGTGCGCGTAATGGCCGTTACAGCAAAGACGGCAGGTTGCATGCTTACCCGCCATCCAATATCCCGTTTTTAGCGCTGGGCGCATGGATACTGACTGTTGGTTGGTTTGGCTTTAACGTTATGTCCGCGCAGGCTATACAGGGTATATCCGGTTTAGTGGCCGTGAACTCATTGATGGCCTTAGTCGGTGGCACCTTGGCGGCCTTGGTGGTTGGCAAAAATGACCCGGGCTTTGTCCACAACGGCCCATTGGCTGGTTTGGTTGCCGTTTGTGCTGGCTCTGACGTAATGCATCCACTGGGCGCGTTGGCTACCGGTGTCGTGGCTGGCGCCTTGTTCGTTTGGGCCTTTAATTTAACGCAAAACCGCTTAAAAATTGATGACGTATTGGGCGTTTGGCCATTGCACGGGTTGTGTGGTGCTTGGGGCGGCATAGCTGCCGGTATTTTTGGTACTACTGCCTTAGGTGGCTTGGGGGGCATCAGTTTCATGGCGCAACTGCTAGGCACAGGCTTGGGTGTATTGATTGCTGTGGTCGGTGGCGCATTGGTTTACGGCGTATTAAAAATGCTAGTAGGCATACGCTTGAGTCAGGAAGAAGAGTTTGATGGCGCCGATTTAAGCGTGCACAAAATCGGTTCTAGCACCGACGATTGAGCGAGTTAACCTTGGTGTTGCGCCAACGCCCACAGCACGTGTTCGCGCAACAAGCCCGATTCATCATTGGCTCGAGCTTGCAAGGCTGAAATAATTTCCGGGCTGGTTTTGGCGTTGCCTAAGCCCACGGCGATATTACGCAACCATTGTTGGTAGCCTATGCGGTATATCGCGCTGCCGGCTAACTTGCTATTAAATTCGGCCTCTGTCCAAGCGAAACAGTCTACTAAGCCGATGTCGTCCAAGCCGTGCTTGATGACAAAATCCGGCTCGTGGCTCACTTCGGCAAATTTATTCCATGGGCAAGCCAATTGGCAGTCATCGCAACCGTATACGCGGTTGCCTATCATGGGTCTGAATTCCAAAGGTATGCTGCCTTTTAATTCTATGGTTAGGTAGGAGATACAGCGCCTGGCATCCACTTGGTAGGGCGCCACGATGGCCCGGGTCGGGCACACGTCTATGCAGCTTTGGCAGGTGCCGCAATGGTTGCTGCCCGGTGCATCAACCGGTAAGGGTAGGTTGGTGTAAATCTCGCCTAAGAAAAACCAAGAGCCGTGGTCTTTATTGATGAGTAAGGTGTGCTTGCCACGCCAGCCCATGCCGGCATTTTCTGCTAAAGCCACTTCCAATACCGGCGCGCTGTCGGTGAACACCCGGTAACTGAAGTCGGTTTGCTCGCATTCCTTTAAGGCGGCGGCTATTTTTTCACTCAGTGTTTGCAGTTTTTTGCGCATCACTTTGTGGTAATCACGCGCCAAGGCGTAACGCGATATAAAAGCCCGGGAGGAATCGTTGAGCACCTCGTCACTGGCTAGCGCATTAGCCGGCAGGTAATCCAATCGAGCAGAAATGACTCTTAGCGTGCGTGGCACCAATTCTTCAGGACGGGTGCGCTTGAGGCCGTGTTTTGCCATATAATCCATTTCACCATGAAATCCTTTAGCAATCCAAGCTTGATGATGCGCTTCCGCCTCCTGCAAATTCGTATCGGTAATGCCGATTTGATTAAACCCCAACGCCATGCCCCAGCGTTTGATGTCTTGGGCGAGCGCTAGCAATGTAGGTTGGTCTGTCATGGGCGTTGATTTTACACTTGATTTGCCAGATGAGGCAGCGACCCTGGCTTTAGGTCAATTGCTGGCACCAGCCTTGCAAGCCAATATGACGCTGTATTTACAAGGCGATCTGGGTGCCGGTAAGACCACATTGGTACGGAGTTTGTTGCGCGCCTTAGGCTTTAACGGCAAAGTTAAAAGTCCGACCTACACCTTGCTTGAAACCTATCCCGTTTCCTTAGCCAATCAAACCCCGGTGCAGTTATGCCATTTTGATTTATACCGTTTTAATGACGAGGAGGAATGGGAGTCGGCTGGATTTCGTGAGTACTTTAATGCGCACACTGTGTGCCTAATAGAGTGGCCTGATAAGGCGAAAAATTGTTTAAACAGGCCTGACCTGGAAATTGTTTTTGACGTTAAAATGTTGGGCGAGGCCTTAGGCCGTCGTGTGCGCATAGTGGCGCACACCCCATTAGGAAAACAATGTTTGCAAGGGATACCAAGCAGCCTATGAAAAAAAGCTTAGTGCAAGGCCTGTTGAGCCTGCTGCTGTTATTGCACTTAAACCAGTCTGCCTTGGCCGCTAATTTGGTCAGTGCGGTTCGGGTTTGGCCAGCACAAGATTACACGCGCATTACTTTGGAGGCCAACAGCCCCTTCACTTATAAAATGAGCTACATGCAAAATCCCGATCGGGTGGTATTGGATATAGATCAAGTTGATCTCAATTCGGTCATCAAATCATTGGCCGATAAAGTGCAGGCTAACGACCCATACATCAAGCAGATTCGCAGCGCTAATTTTCAACAAGGCGTGCGCCTGGTGGTGGATTTAAAAGCCGCGGCCAAACCCAATGCCTTCACATTAACGCCCACCGGCGCATACAAATACCGCTTGGTGTTGGATGTCTATCCGGCCTTGGATCCTTTAATGGCCATGGTGGCTGAGCGCGATCCTGCACCTGCACCTGCTGCGGCAGTAACGGCGGATGCGCAGGCGCCAGCCACGAATGCGCCGGAACCGGTAGTGGTGGAAACCGCAGCATTGGCCAACAATGCAGTTAGTCAATCCGCACCAGCAAGCCCGTCAGACATAACAGAAGGGCCGGTGATTAAAAACATGCCTGCCGAAGTGAAGAAAGTAGGCAGGCAAATTATTGTTGCGATTGATGCTGGCCATGGCGGTGAAGACCCCGGTGCCAGTGGCGCGAATGGCAGTAGGGAAAAAGACATCACGCTTATGGTGGCCAAGAAACTCAAGCAGCAAATTGATGCGGAACCGAATATGCGGGCGGTGTTAACCCGCGATGGCGATTACTTCATCCCCTTGCATGGGCGCGTGGTTAAAGCCAGAGGCATGCAAGCTGATTTATTTGTGTCTATCCATGCTGATGCCTTTACCAAACAATCGGCACGCGGCTCATCGGTTTTTGCTTTGTCGGAACGCGGGGCCACCAGTGCCAGTGCCAGGTACTTGGCGAAAAAAGAGAACGAGTCGGATTTAATAGGCGGGGTGAGCTTGAACGACAAAGACCCCATATTAGCCAGAACCTTGTTGGATTTATCGCAAACAGCGACCATTAACGACAGCTTGAAATTGGGTAAAGCGGTGTTGTCTGAGATAGGCGAAATCAATACCTTGCACGCCAAAAGGGTGGAGCAGGCTTCATTTGCCGTGCTTAAATCACCGGACATTCCATCCATACTGGTTGAGACCGCTTTCATTAGCAACCCGGAAGAAGAGCGCCGCTTGAATGATGAAGCCTACCAAGAGCAACTTTGCGCGTCGATTTTAAACGGCATTAAGAAGTATTTTTCTACCAACCCGGCCCTGGCAAAAAGTAAAGTGGCATACGAATAATGCCCACTGACTCATGCGCCATAGACCATCATTAAACGAGGTCTAGCATGCAATTAAGTTTTCTAGGTGCAACCGGCACCGTCACCGGATCGAAATACTTACTTAGCCATAAAGCGGTAGACGGTTCGGCTAAGCAAATTTTGATAGATTGCGGTCTGTTTCAAGGCCTCAAGCAATTGCGTTTAAGGAACTGGGCCGATTTGCCCATAGACCCTAGAACCATCGATGCGGTGGTGTTGACGCATGCCCACATTGACCACAGTGGCTACTTGCCGCTGTTGGTTAAAAATGGCTTTTCTGGCAAGGTGTATTGCACGCCCGCTACGCGGGATTTGTGCGAGGTCTTGTTGTTGGATTCGGCGCATTTACAGGAAGAAGAAGCACGCTACGCCAACAAAAGTGGTTTTTCAAAACACAATCCGGCGCTGCCTTTGTATAGCACCGAAGACGCGCAAAATGCCTTGGCCTTGTTGGTGCCGATTGCCTACGACAAAGACTTGGATTTAGGCGCTGGCTTAACCCTACGCCTGGCCCCCAGTGGCCATATTTTGGGCTCGGCTTTTGTGCGCATACACAGTAAAAAAACCTCTATTTTGTTTTCGGGCGACATCGGTAGACCGCACGATATCCTAATGAAAGCGCCAGCGACCATCAAGCAAGCGGATTATTTGGTATTGGAGTCGACCTACGGTAATCGCTTGCACGAACGCAGTGATCCGCAACGTCAATTAGCCGAAATCATCAATCAAACCGTTAAGCAAAAAGGCGTGGTGTTGATACCGGTTTTTGCCGTTGGCCGAGCGCAAGAATTGCTTTATTACATCCATTTGCTCAAAGCGGCCGGTAGCATTCCTAAAGACCTGCCGGTTTATCTAAATAGCCCCATGGCGGTCGATGCCACGGCGATATTCAATCACTTTAGTGATGAGCATCGATTAAGCGCTGAGCAGAGCCATGCCTTATGCCGGGTTGCGCACATGGTGAATGGGGTGGAAGAGTCCAAGCGCCTTAACTTAATGCATGGCCCCATGATTATATTGTCAGCCAGTGGCATGGCGACCGGCGGGCGGGTGGTACACCATTTAAAAGCATTTGCACCGCATGCCAATAACACCATTTTATTTGTTGGCTTTCAGGCGGCTGGCACGCGAGGCGCGGCCATGTTGGACGGGGCGCAGAGCATCAAAATACACGGCGAATACGTGCCGGTTTTAGCCAAGGTTGCCTTGCTGAGTAATTTATCGGCACACGCCGATTACGCGGAGATTTTGACTTGGTTAAGCGGGTTTAGCGCGCCGCCTAAGCGGACTTTTATCACCCATGGCGAACCCGTTGCGGCCGATGCCATGCGTTTGCACTTAGAAGAGCAATTGCATTGGCCGGTGACCGTGCCCGATTACCTAGAGACGGTGGATCTGGATTAGCGCCTAGGGCTTATAGATCAGGGCTTATAGATGCGGCTTGATGTAAGCGCATTGACTGCATTTGCCAATCACGGCTAATTCTTGCAAGGTGGTGGCACCTAAAATCACCATAACCCTGGCCTTGACCACTTTGACGGTAATTTCCGCTAAGCCTAAGTGTTTGGCGATGTCTTTTACCAACATGCCGTGGCTTAATAAATCAAATACCAGCCTTTGTTTTTTCGTGAGTTGGCTTAATTTGGCGCTGTAAATGTGCACCAGCTTGGCTTGGTCCATTTCTAATAAAGGGACGATGGCAAGCGGTTTGCTATTAGTGTTGGTCATATCTGTGTTCTCGTTAATCTGCGTCCTAGCGCTGAATTGATGGTCATACTACGCTTTATTTTTAAAGGCCATTTGATATACATCAATATAGGGGTGAATTGGCAGGATTGATTAAGCAAGGGTTGATTGAGCTGGGATTGATTAAGCTAGGGTGTATGCAGCACTGTAATGGACGTGCTAAGCAAAACAGGCAAGGCTAGCGCCTTTTCAGTGGCAAGCTATCCAATTCTCGACTGGTATCGCCGTAGCCGGTTTGACAAAGTAGGGCTTGTTCTATGTAACGGCTAACGGCTTGGCGTAGGCTGCTGACCAGTGGTGCTTCAGTAAAAATTTGCGGAAATTTAAAGCCCAGCCAAGCGTACAAGCTAAGGTTGTGACTAAGCAATTCGGCCTCAGCCAAGTGCTTGGCATGGTGGTTTGTTAGCCAACTGGGCGCGCTCGGTAACGCCCGGATTTTCGATTGCGCCACGCTTTTTAAGCACAGCAGGAAGTAGTCCTTTTCAAAGGGCACGTTCAGTGCAATCGGGGCACAGGCAAACAGGAATTTATCTTTTAGTGCCATGTCGGGTGCATGCATGTCCACCAATTGCGCCTGCGTGAGTTGCTGATCCATGCCACCTAAGGCAAATAGAGGCTGATCGATGCGCAGTCTGTCACGTTGGTAAGTTAAGACTTCGGCTATGCTGCGGGTGGGAATCTGCGCAGCGCTGCGCGCTATGGCCTCAAAGGCGATGGCTATGGGGAGTTTGTCCAAATGCACGGTGTCATCGGTAGCCAGCATGTGCGCGATGTGTATCAGCTCATCGTCTTCTAAGGTGGTGACGTAGCCGTGATCGTATATGCCGTAGCGGCCAGCTCGACCGGCTATTTGCCGCACTTCAGTAGCGTTTAAGGGGCGTGATGCGACGCCATCAAATTTATGGATGTGGCTAAATATGATGCGGCGTATGGGTAGGTTCAGCCCCATGCCTATGGCGTCGGTGGCGACCAAAATATCGGCTGCACCCGAGCAGAAGCGCTCGGCCTCGGTCCGGCGCACCTCCGGTGACAGGGCGCCGTAAATGGTGGCGACGCGGTAACCCCATAGGCGAAAACGCGCGCTGTAGGTTAATACGTCTTTACGGCTAAAGGCAATCACGGCATCGCCTTTTTCTAGGCGAGTTTTTAAGGTTTGTTTCTTGTAGCGCGGCCCACACAGCCCGTTTTCTTCCAATATGAGAGGCGTCTTGCGCTCAAGGACGCTGATCTGATGGCTTTCCTGCAGGGCTTGAATGACGCCTAGGCAGGCTTGAGTCACCGCGGTAGACCCGCATACATAAACTTGCGCGGCCGGCACCCCGACTAAGGCGGCGGTCCACGCGCTGCCGCGATCCGGGTCTTGCAGCATCTGAATTTCGTCTATGACCGCCACCGCCACTTTTTTGTTTGGATCCATCATTTCTATGGTGGAGGCAGTGTGCTTGGCACCAGGCATGAGCACGCGTTCTTCACCGGTGATTAAATTGCAAGGCACGCCTGCGGCCACCAATCGGTCGCGAATTTCCATGGCCAATAGGCGCAAAGGGGCGAGGTAAACACCCGATTCGGCTTGCTGCAATGCCAATAATGCTTGGTGTGTTTTGCCGGAATTGGTTGGCCCTAAATAGAACTGATGGTGGCGTTTAATTCGCCTGGCGTGGGGGAAGCTGGCCAGGTAGGAATTTTCCGCTAGGGCTGGATTTAATGCGTGCATAGGCTAAAGAATTTAGCTTAAAACAGGTAAAATAGCCACCACTATGCGCATTCGACTGTTACCCGATCAATTGATTAGCCAAATCGCCGCTGGCGAAGTGGTGGAGCGGCCGGCCGCGGCTTTAAAAGAGTTGCTAGAGAACAGCTTGGATGCAGCCAGCAGCGATATTCAAGTGGCCTTGTCAGAGGGTGGCGTCAAACAAATGCGCGTCATGGACAACGGCTTAGGCATAGCCGAAGACGACTTGGCCATGGCTTTGACCCGTCACGCCACCAGCAAGATTGCCAGTCTAGACGATTTGGAAGCGGTCGCCAGTTTGGGTTTCCGCGGCGAAGCCTTGGCCAGCATTGCCTCGGTTTCACGCACGCACATCGTCAGCCGCCGTGCCGATGCAGGTCATGCTTGGCGCATACAATCGGATGGCAGCCAAATTTCATCCATTGCACCGGCAGCCCTAGACACTGGTACGGTGATAGAAGTGAACGATTTGTATTTCAATACACCGGCGCGCCGTAAGTTTTTAAAAACCGAGGGCACCGAGTTTGCCCATTGTGAAGCCGCCTTTAATCGCATTGCGCTATCGCGCCCGGACGTGAGTTTTATGTTGCAGCATAACGGCAGGGCTTTATGCCGCTACCCGGCGAGCGAGCCGACTAAGCGTTTTAGTGATATTTTAGGCGCCGCTTTTAGTGCGGAATCGATTGCTATTGATGAATCGGCAGCGGGTCTGCGCCTATGGGGCGTTACGGCCAAACCGACCTTTAATCGGCATAAAAGCGATTGCCAATACGTTTACGTCAACGGCCGCTTTGTGCGCGATAAACTCATTAGCCATGCCATACGCCAAGCCTACCAAGACGTGTTGCACCACGATAGGCACCCGGCATTTGTTTTGTTTATCGAGTTGGACGCCAGTTTGGTTGACGTCAATGTGCACCCAAGTAAAACCGAAGTGCGTTTTAGAGACAGCCAAGCGCTGCACCGTTTTATCTTTCACGCCTTGCACAAAGCCTTGGCCAGCCCAACCGGGCTGTCCAATGCGGCCAGTGCTAGCCAAGCTGCATACAACCCATTTTCGGCTGCCAGCGTAAGGCCATATCCGATTGAGCAAACGCAGATAGATTTAAGCCTGCAGCAAACGCCGGATTTTTATGGGCGTTTATTTGGCGCCAAAGAACAGCCAATGAGTGGCGCAAGTGCTGCCCCGCAGGCCAATAGGGACGGGCATGCTGGCGATGCTGCCACAGATGAGATAGCACACGATGCGCACCCGCTGGGGTTTGCCGTGGCGCAAATTCACGGTATTTATGTGTTGGCGCAAAATGCCTTGGGTTTGGTGGTGGTGGACATGCACGCGGCGCACGAGCGCATTATGTACGAGCGGCTGAAAAATGCATTGGATCAGCAGGCCGTGGCCATGCAGCCTTTGCTGATCCCGATCAGTTTTAGCGCCGATAAATTGGAGGTGGCGACCGTGCATGAAGCCTTGGCTAGCCTGGATGGCGAGTTGCAGCAATTGGGCTTTGATTTGGCTGTGTTGTCACCCACCACGTTGGTGGTGCGCGCCGTCCCCAGTATGCTGCAAAATGCCGATGCCATCAGTCTAGCTAGGGATGTCTTACGCGATCTGCGCGAGTTCGGCGCCAGCCGTGCACTAACCGAGCGCCGCAATGAGTTGTTAGGCACCATGGCCTGCCATGCAGCGGTGCGGGCTAATCGTAGCCTAAGCCTAACGGAAATGAATGCCTTGTTACGCGACATGGAGGCCACCGAACGCAGTGGTTTATGCAATCACGGTCGACCAACCTGGTTTCAAGTTGGCATAGCCGATTTGGATAAAATGTTCATGCGCGGTAAATAGGCCGAGATGACGCCAGCCCCAGCCATATTCTTAATGGGCCCAACCGCCAGCGGCAAGACCGGCGCCGCGGTGGCCTTAGCCGCTGCCTTGCCAGTGGAGATCATCAGTGTTGATTCCGCCTTGGTCTACCGTGATATGGACATAGGCACGGCTAAGCCGGATGCAGCCACCTTGCAGCAGGCGCCGCACCATCTAATTAATCTGATTCCGCCTACGCAGGCTTATTCTGCCGCTAACTTTCGTCAAGACGCCTTGGGATTGATGGCTGACATCAGCGCGCAAGGCCGTATCCCTTTGTTGGTCGGCGGTACCATGCTCTATTTCAAAGCGCTGGAGCAGGGCATGAGTGGCTTGCCGGAGGCGGATGCGCAAGTGCGCATGAGCTTGGATGCGGAAGCGGCGGCCATAGGTTGGCCGGCCATGCATGCAAAATTAGCTAAGGTCGACGCTTTAACGGCTGCGCGCTTGGCGCCCAATGACAGTCAACGCATACAGCGCGCATTAGAGGTGCACGCCATTAGCGGCCGTCGCCTGTCTGATCTGATTGCGGAGCAAAGCAGCCAGGTACTGCCATACCAGGTTTTGAAAATAGCCTTATTGCCCAGCGATCGTCAGCTGCTGCATGAGCGCATCGCCATGCGTTTTGAGCAGATGCTGGCGGCCGGCTTGGTGGATGAGGTGCGGGCATTGTTGATTAAATACCCGGTGTTGACGGCCGAATCGACTGCCATGCGCTGCGTTGGTTACCGCCAGGTCTTGCACTATTTAGCCGGTGAAATTGACTTAGAAGAACTGCGTGATCGCGGGGTTTTTGCCACCCGTCAATTGGCTAAAAGGCAGCTAACCTGGTTACGTAGCATGCCGCAGGTGCGGGCCTTGGATTGCTTGCAAAGCAACATAAATGAATTAGTTTTTAATGAAATTAATCAGTTTATTAAAAATAATAGTTAATGTAGTTTGTTAACTATTTGCAGGCCATCTTGATGCGCTTGGCTGCTTCTATGCATTCATCCAAACTCGCCACCAAGGCCAATCGGACAAAGTGCTCACCTGGATTAATACCGTGCGCTTGTCTGGCTAGGTAACTGCCCGGCAACACCGTTACATTAAAATCACGGTATAGCCTTAAGGCAAATTCACTGTCGCTAATGGCTTTGCCTGATTGAGGTTTGATTTTGCACCACAAATAAAAGGCGGCATCGGGCAAACTCGCCTCCAAGACCTCGCTTAACAAGGGCGTTACCGCCGCAAACTTTTCAGCATACAGGCGGCGATTTTCAATGACGTGCTGCTCGTCGTTCCATGCTGCCATGCTGGCGGCCTGCACGGCAGGATTCATGGCGCAACCATGGTAGGTGCGGTACAGCGCAAATTTTTCTATGATGGCGGCATCCCCCGCGACAAAACCGGAACGCATACCCGGCACATTGGAGCGCTTGGATAAAGAGCTGAACACCACTAGGTTTTTGTAATCACGATCAAGCAATCGTGCAGCTTGCAAGGCGCCCAAGGGCGGCTTGTTTTCATCAAAATAGATCTCCGAATAGCATTCGTCGGCGGCAATGACAAAGCCGTATTGATCGGATAAATCAAACACCGTTTGCCATTGTGCCAAGGACATCACCTTGCCGGATGGGTTGCCAGGGCTGCATACGTAGACCAGTTGCGTGCGTTTCAATACCTCGCTGGGCACGCTGGCAAAATCCATGGCATGCTGATTTTCCGGCATAGTATTTAAAAAGTAGGGTTCGGCACCGGCTAAGAAAGCCGCGCCTTCGTATATTTGATAAAACGGATTGGGAGAAATCACCACCGGCTTAATAGCGCTGCTGCTGTCTATGATGACTTGCGCAAAAGCAAACAAGGCTTCGCGGCTGCCGGTAACAGGCAGTATCTGCGTTTCAGGGTTAAGCATGGGGATGCCGTAACGACGACTTAACCAGTTGGCTATGGCCTCACGCAGGGCAGGGCTACCCAATGTCGTCGGGTAAGTGGCCAAGCCGGCCAAATTGTCCACTAAAGCCTGTTTAATCAAAGGCGGCGTTGCGTGCTTGGGCTCGCCTATGGACAAGTTAATCGGGCTGAAGGTGGGATTGGCCGTGGTGCCCTTGAATAAATCGCGTAGACGCTGAAAAGGGTAGGCTTGCAGTAAGTTTAGGTTGGCATTCATGGCCGATATTGTAATATACGTGGCACACATTCCATAGCCCTTAGCACGCATTGCTGTTAGCATCGAGTGCCTCTGCAATTTATGAAGAAAGAAGCCATGCCTAGCCAACAACAAACACAGCAGCCCGGCCAAAATAGCCACTACCTAGCTGTATCTGGATTGCTATTTGGCGCCGTGTGCTGGGGCATCATTTGGTACCCGTATCGGCTCATGGCTGACATGGGGGTATCGGGCGTGGCCTCAAGCTTTTACACCTACGGCATCACCGTGCTGTTGGCCAGCCTGTATTTTGCTAAACATTGGCGCGGTCTATTTAAGCAGCCTTTTAGCATCGTTTACTTGGCATTGGTGGCCGGTTGGACCAATCTGGCTTACGTGTTGGCGGTAATAGATGGCGAGGTCATGCGCGTCATGCTGCTGTTTTATTTGTCGCCTTTGTGGACCTTGATATTGGCGCACTTTTATTTGAAAGAAAAGACCCCTAAAAGCGGCTACCTAGCCATCGCCATCTCCTTGCTGGGCGCTTTTATTATGCTCTATGATCCCGCGCTTAGTCCCTGGCCATTGCCTAGAAACCAAGCCGAATGGCTAGCCTTGTCATCCGGCATAGGCTTTTCTTTAACCAATGTGCTGACGCGCCAGGCCCGTGGCTTGAGTTTGCAGGCCAAATCGTTCGCAGTGTGGTTGGGGGTGTTGCTGGTCAGTTTGCTGTTTATCCCGTTTAGCGGAGCTGCATGGCCTAGTCCATACTTTTTTAGCAACAGCCAATGGTTGGTGATGGGGCTGATAGCAATATTGCTCTTGGCGGCGACCGTGCTCGTGCAATACGGTGTCACTAGGTTGCCAGCGACGCGTGCATCGGTGGTGTTTTTGTTTGAGTTAGTGGTGGCCGCCATCGCCTCCTATTATTTGGCCAACGAGAGCATGGCGCTCAATGAATGGCTGGGTGGCAGTTTGATTGTGCTGGCTGCGCTGTTTGCGGCTAAATCGGCTTAATTGCTCGCCGTCCCATCCTGCCACATATTTTGGTATTGCTGCTCTAGGCCGCGAGCAAAGTCAGCCGGACTAAATAATGCGCTCGTCGTTCGCTGCTTGTGCAGGCGCCGTTTAATCGCCAATAAAGCCTCAGGGTTGCTCGCGTAATAGCTTGCACGGCTTTCGTAGTCCGCCAAGTTGTCCGTGACCATTTCATTTAAGCCCAGTGCTGTCAACAAACTGCCGGCCACGCGGGCAGAAAAGGTGTTGCCTACGCAGCTTAACACCGGCAAGCCCATCCATAAGGCATCGCTGCAAGTGGTATGGGCGTTATAAGGTAGGGTATCTAAAAATAAATCGGCATGCACGTGCCTAGACAGGTGCTCGGCTATCGGCAAGCGAGGCGCAAAAACCAATCTGTCTGCTGACACACCTTGCGCCATTGCCGCATTCATTAAGTTTTGCTTGGCCCATGGGTTGCATTCCAGCAACCACAGCACGCTATGGGCTTGCGTTTTTAATAAGCGCATCCACACGCTAAACACCTCGGCGCTGATCTTGAATGTTTGGTTGAAGCAGCAGTAAACAAAAGCGCCTTCTGGCAGCTGGCAACTGGCTCTAGTGGGCACCTCGGCCAATGGACGTTGGCTATCGTTGGCTTGGTAACAGGGCAGTATGGCCAATTTTTCTGCGTAATCTTGCGCGCTAGCGGCGGGGGTGATGAAGGAGTCGCTGATTAAGTAGTCAAACAATGGCCGTTTATTCCCGTTTGCAAAACCGACATGACCCATGCTGCCGGGAAAGCCCAACCAATTGATGTGGATGATCGCCGGCTTTAAGGCGACGATGCCGCTGCGGCTGGTTTGCGTGTAGCCGCTTAAATCCACCAGTATGTCTATGGCATGCTGGTTAATTTTTTTAGCCGCCTCGGTTTCGGATAAAGCGTGGATATCGTGAAACTGATCGAAGGCTTTTTCTAGCCTTAATCTGGCCGGTGATAGGTCGTTTTTACCGTACGAGTAAGCGTAAATTTCATAAGCGGATCGGTCGTGCTGCTCGATCAGCTCGGTGATTAAAAAGGCTAAGGGATGCAACCTAAAATCGGCGGACAAATAGCCTATTTTCAGCTTGCGTTTACTAGCTCGGTCATGACCATGTTGGTAATTAAACGAGGACGCCGCATTTTGCACCAACAAGCGGCCAAAGCGCTGTGCCACCCATGCATCCGCGCAGCGTAGTTGTTCCGCTGGCGTGGTGCCTGGCATGGCTAAGAAGGCGAACGGCGATATTTGCGCGCGCGGGTCGGCAGCTAAGGCATGGCGTATTGCTGCAATCTGCTCAGGCAAGCCTTGCCAATCGCAAACATGCTGTTTTTGATGCACCAGGTGCACCTTGGCATGATGCAGTTGCGGGTTAAGGCTGAGCGCGCGTTGGTAGCTCGCTATGGCTAAATCAAGTTGGCCTAACTCACGCTGCACGTTGCCTAGATTATTGTGCGTGTCGGCATCATTGGGATCGAATTGCAGTGCCGCTTGGTAATGCTGGGCGGCTTCCTGCGGCTGGCCAAGTTCACGTTTGGCATTGGCTAAATTGTAGTGCAGGGCCGCCTTGTCCATGGCGTCTTGAGGCTGCAAGCGCAATGCTTCATTAAAGCACTCTGCAGCCTGGCGGTATTGGCCTTCTGCATGCGCCTGATTACCACTCAGCATTAAGCAGTGGCCCAGTGCTAAGCGGCTTTGATCGTTAGGGCCGTGGCTTTGCAACAACCGGCGGTAGCAGGCTGCAGCATCGACTGTGCGCTGGCTTTGGTAACATAGGATGGCCAACAACTGCAATGCGTCGTGGTGATCAGCTTGCTGGTTTAGCAGGGCTTGCAGCTTAGCTTCAGCGGCTTGCGGCTGACCGGCTTGATAAAGCGTTAGGGCTTGGTCGTAAAGGGTGTTGGCCATGCTTTAATTTTAACCTAAAGTCGGTTTTATGCCACTTGCGGCGACGGCAGGCAGGCTGCGAGCCAGTTTTTTTAAACCCAATTTACGCAATAAGAAACGATTTGGGTTGATTAGGCTCAGCATGGTTGGGTTAATTATTGGGCTTTCTTGGCAAATTAAGCTGGCCAGTATCTCGCCGCAATAGGGCGCGCTGGTAAACCCTCGGCTACCGTGGGCTACATTGACATACAGTCCATCTGTCCAGGGCAGGGAGGATGGGTTCGCATTCGGCCTTGGTGGGGCTGCCATTATGGCGGCATGATCTAATAATTCCCCCACTAAAGGGAAGTAATCGGCGCTGGTGCATCGAAAAGACACACGACCGCCCACTACGCTGTTTTTTAGGCTGTCGTGTAATGCGGGGGAATAGCTGTTTAATTTATTTAAATTAGCCTGGTGATCGTGTTCGTCTATGGCGAGCGACTGGTCTGATGAAAAGCTGGCGCCTAGCGTATGCACGCCTCGCTCCGCAGGGCTTAAGTAGCCATCACTGCAAACGATGCTGCGCAATGCCAAGCTGACTTCGCTGGCTTTGACCAGGCTAAGTTGGCCGCGTACCGATAGGGTTTTTAGCTGCAGACTCATGCCTAGGTCTTCGGCCTGATTGGCGTTAGCCAAGATTACGGCGTCGGCTTTTTCTAGGCATAGTTCGCCTGCGTAAATTTCAAATAGCCCATTATTTTTCAATACTTTATTGGGATTGCTTGATGTTTTTACACTGATGTTAGGATGCGTGATTAATGCGCGGCATAAGGCTGCCGGATTTAGCCAAGCCGCGTTGGCAAAGTATAAGGCCGGATGAGGCAGCGCCAAGCCAGCTTGCTGACTGGCTTGCGCTGGGTCAAGTAATTGCACGTGTTGGGCTGCTTCTTTCCACGACAGTACTTTTTGTAATCTGGCTAATTCTCGGTCATTAAAGCCCAATTGCAGCATGCCGCAGGCATGGAAATCCTTGACCGGCAACTGCAGTTTTCTAATCAACTCCAGGCTGTATAAATAGCCAGCCAAAGCAAACTGACTGGCGCTGTCGTCACCGCTTAAGCGAGGGTAGAGCATGGCTTGTGGGTTACCGGAGGCTTCCATGGCGATGTGCTCGTGCCGTTCAATTAGGCTCACCTTGACGCCACGCTGAGCTAGGGCATAAGCGCTGCTGCAGCCGGCTATGCCAGCCCCAATCACTATGACGCTTTTAGGCGGCATGGCTTGCCCCTAAATATTGCCCGTAAAGCATTTCGCGCTTTTTGGCGTAACCGGCTTGCTTGTTAACCTGAAAGCCTGCGACCATTAGTTGGCGTCGCACTGCACTGGCGCTGGTGAAGGTGGCGAAGCTGGTGTGGCTGTTAGACAGCAAGGCCATTTGCTTAAACAAACTGGCTTGCCACATGTCTGGATTTTTAGCTGGCGAAAAGCCATCTAGAAACCAAGCGTCGACTGCGATCTTGGGCTGCTGTTGGCTAAGGCTTTTATAGGCAGTGGCGGCATCGCCTATTAGTAAGCTGAGCCGCACTCGCTTGTTAAATAAACTGACGTCACTCTGTTCTAAGGCTTTAGGGTAGTGGGCGATCAGCGCCTCGCTAAATGGCTTCAGGGTGGGCCATTGTTGCCAAGCTTTAGACATATCAGGTGGACTCAAAGGGTGTTTCTCAGCGCTGATAAAATGCAAATTGGCCTTAACGGGTGCGGTATCCAGCCACAATTTTGCCGCTAATAAAAAATTAAGCCCTGTGCCAAAGCCGGTTTCAGCAATAGTAAAGCCTGCATTTGGGTAGTTTAGCCAGCGTTCGGCCAAGCGATTGGCCTGCAAGAAAACGTAATCGGTTTCCTGCAGGCCGTTGTCGCTGTTGTAGTAGACGTCTTGGTATTGCTCGGAGAAGGCCAGGCCGTTTTGCCAGGAAACCGCTACGTGCACTACAGGCGGCATGCTTAACGCTTCCACACCTTGCCGTAGGCGGCCAGTAATTGTTGGTGCATGCGACTGCCTTGCATGTTTTCACCTAGGTTAATCAGGCCAAAATACTGTTCCGTTTGATTGAGCAGTTTTTCTGCTTGGCTCAGCATCTGTGCGCCATACATCAGGCTTAAGTTGGCTTTAAATAATGCCGGATCAGGGTGCGCTAATTCAACGCTAATCTGCACCAAATCCGATAGGCAGCGGTAGACTTTGGCGCGTTCAGTCGGTAGCTCGTTAAATTGCGCTATCCAAGCACAGCCATCCAAGATGTCATCGGTACTTTGGCAGGCTATGGCGGCCAAGGTTTTGAGTTCGCCTACGCGAAGGTCTACCCAAGTGCTGTTTGGGTCAGCACACAAACCTATGAGGGTGGTGACGGGCAATTCGTCGGCTAAATCCAAGTCCAATAAAGTCGATAGCAACGCAGCCGATTCGGCATAGCTTAAGGATTGCAACTTAATGGCATAGGGACGTATTAAATTGCCTACGCTGTTGTTTTCCCATTGCAGCTCTTCAACCGGATAAATTTCACTCATGCCAGGCACGATGATGCGGCATGCGTAAACGCCTAGGTGGGTGAAGTCGGCTATGTAAATGTCATGGCCGCTGCCATGTATGGTGTCAACGCACCAGTGGTAATCTTCTTCGGTGGTGGTGCCGAAGTTCCAATCGACGAATTCGAAGTCTGGCGTGCTGCGCAAAAATTCCCAGCTGATGACGCCGCTGGAGTCGACAAAATGGATTTCTAGATTTTGCGAGTCGGCAATTTCTTCCATGTCAAAGCCAGGTGAAACAAAGCCTTTTAGATTGTTGATGGCGCGACCCTGCAGCAACTCGGTTAAAGCACGTTCCAATGCCACTTCAAAGCGAGGATGGGCGCCAAAGCTAGCGAAGCAGCCTTGGTCTTCTGGGTGCAGCAAGGTGACATTCATCACTGGGTATTGACCGCCCAATGAGGCGTCTTTAACTAATATGCCGTAACCGGCATCGCGCAAGCCCTTGATGCCAGCAGCAATGCGCGGGTAGCGGTTGATGACGTCTTGCGGCACATCAGGCAAGCACAGGCCTTCGCGTATGATGCGGAATTTGATGTCACGCTCAAAAATTTCCGCTAATGCTTGCGTGCGCGCTTCCATCAAGGTGTTGCCGGCACTCATGCCGTTGCTGACGTATAAATTGCCTATTAAATTAACTGGAAATAAAACGCTTAGACCATCCTTTAGGCGTTGGTATGGGATGGCGCATATGCCACGCTCAGCATTGCCGGAGTTTAGATCAATTAATTGCGAAGCAAGGGCGCCGCCATCTGGGTTGTAGAATTTTTGTAAATCAGCGGTCAGCAGGGCTTTCGGCCAATTTTCGCCGTTAAGCTTGAGCCATTGCTCATTGGGGTAGTGGACAAAATCTTGGTTGGCGATGGCCGTGCCTAAATAAAAATGCGTCCAAAAATAATTGGTGCTTAAGCGTTCAAAATACTCACCCAAGGCGCTGGCTCTAGCGGCCAATTGCGTGGCGCCTTTCCCGTTAGTAAATAGCCGTGTGCAGTCTTTGTCTATGACGTGCACTGACCATATTCCCTCTATTTCATTGAGCCAAGATTTTTCTTCTACGTGTATGCCCAATGCGACTAATTTGCTTTGCAGGGTGCGTATGGATGATTCCAATGACGCATCTTTACTAGGGATGAAGGTTTCGCTCGCGCTCATGATAAAGGCTCTTATAAAAAGGCCTGACAGCATAGCATGCGCAGCCGAATAAGGGGTTGTCAGGCGCAGCGCTTGAGCTAAAAATACCGCTAAATATTAATCTGCTTTAGACAAGGCGCGACGGTAAGTCTCCAGTTTTTCCTGGTAGTGGTCTGCTGCACCGTAATCTAAAAAACGGGCATAGCGCTGATGCGTCCCCAGTAATTTTCGTGCATGTTTGATAGGGCAGAAATACTGTTCGGTGCGGGCAATGATTTCGCTAACATAGGAGATCATGCCGCTGCCGTAAGCGCAGTAAGTGCAATGAAACTTCTCTATAAAATTGAGGTAACTTAAATGTTGCCTATCAAAGACGATGTAGTCCGCCCGCCGTACTTTTTTGATGCCGTATATAGGAAAACAAGTAAGTTGGTAAAAGCTGACAAATAAATCGGTTAGCAGCAAAGGCAGGATCATGGAGTAAATAATAGGGCCGGTAATTAAGTTCTGCGGGCGATCGGCAATCAGCCAATGAAAAAAATTTCTTTTTAGCCGCTTATGCGCTTGCTTAATAGAATGCTCAAACTCTATGCGCTTGCCTTTTATTTGAAAAAATACGCCTGACGGTTGTTCACTTAAGGCCACGCGCAAGTCGTCCTCTAAGGCCGTTATTTGTTCCAGTAAGCGTTCAATGCGGTCGTTCATTGTGGGTTCCTTTAGCAGCAGATTTTATGCCATGAGCTGGCTAATTATCGCTTGTTAGAGCTATACAAATCTGTATACTTTGATGTCTTGCATTCTTACTTTATAGAGTCGGTCTTATGAATATAGCTTACATTTTTAAAGGTAACAGAAAATGGGGCATCATGCTCATTAGTATGACCTTGCTTGCTTGCGCCAAGCTGACACCACTTAATCACGCGCATAGCCCAACTCAAGATTGGCCTAGTTTTGGCGGTGATTTCAGCAACCAGCGCTTGTCTGCGTTAACGCAAATCAACCCACAAAATGTCAATCGCCTTAAATTAGCGTGGCAAGTTAAAAGTGGCGTTCTAGCTAGCTTTCAAGCTACGCCTATAGTCAAAGCTGGGGTGATGTTCGTTGCCTTGCCTTATAACCATGTGTTGGCGCTTGATGCCAAAACCGGTAAGCAATTGTGGCGCTATGAACACGTGCGCAGGGCGAATTGGAAAATGTGCTGTGGCCCAGCAAATAGAGGGGTGGCGCTAAGTGACGGTAAAGTTTTTATAGGAACGGTGGATGCCCGCTTGATTGCATTGGATGCAAAAACCGGGCTGAAAATTTGGGACGTGGACGTGGCGGACGACACGGCCTTAACGGAAAATACCGACTCATTGAGCAAGGCTGATGCTAAAAGCGGTAAATATGCATACGGGGCAACTGGCGTAGGCATAGCCATGGCGCCGGTGGTATTTAATGGCAAGGTTATCGTTGGCATAACCGGCGTAGGCTACGGATTGCATTTGGATGCGCCAACGCAATCGGCACCGCTTGGGGCTGTCGTGGGGGTGGACGGTCGTTACGGCCGACCGGGATTTTTAGCAGCGTATGACGTAAATAACGGCAAGCGAATTTGGCAATTTGACACCATCCCAAGCCAGGGCTGGGAAGGCGAGTTTGTCGAAACCACCTCCGATGGCATTTCATTAAACCGAGACGTGGTGGCAGAAAAAGCCAATTTAACAAACAATAAAGAGGCGTGGCGTTACGGTGGTGGTTCAGCTTGGAGCACGCCAGCCATAGACCTTAAAACGCACACGCTGTTTTTCGGTACGGGCAACCCGTCACCGCAAATGAATGACATTTCGCGTCCTGGCGATAATTTGTATACCGTTTCATTGGTGGCCCTAGACACAGAAACAGGAAAATTAAAATGGCATTACCAACAAGTGCCGCATGACGTATGGGGTTACGATTTAGCCAGCCCGCCAGTCTTGTTTAATTATATAAGTAATGGACAGAGCATTCCTGCCGTGGGCCAAGCAAGCAAAACCGGCTGGTACTTCGTTAATGATAGGGCTACTGGCAAGTTGCTGATGAAGTCGGATGCGTTTGTGCCGCAAAAGAATTTATTTGCTAAAGCCAGCAAAGAGGGCACCGTGCTCTATCCTGGTATTTTAGGCGGCTCTAATTGGAGCCCAAGCGCCCTTGACGAACCCAATCAAATTGCTTTTGTAGCGGGCATACATGCGCCAATTAAGTACACTCTGGTTGAGGAGCCTGCAAAAAATGGGACCCCAGCAATACGCTATGCCTCCTCTGAGCCTACCAAAGATGCTAGGTGGGGTGTTTTGTCGGCGATTAATTTATCTAGCGGTAAAATGCTGTGGCAAGTCAAAACGGCGCAACCATTAATGGGTGGCTTACTGGCCACGCAATCTGGATTGCTGTTTATGGGTGAGGGCGATGGTCGTTTTAATGCCTACGATAGCCGAACTGGTGAAGTGTTATGGCAGAGTAAGCTTGATGCTGGGGTGAATGCGCCTGCCATCACCTACCAGATTGACGGGGTGCAATACGTAGCCGTGGTCGCTGGTGGCAATGCTATTTTTGGCTATACCGCCGGAGATAACATTGCGGTGTATGCATTGGGTAAATAAAGCGCTTGTGCTTAGTTTGGGTTTTGACTGATTTTTAAATAAAGCACAATGCAAGCCAGCATTAGGGTGAGGCTATTGGCCACTATGATGGGCCAGCTATGAATCAGGATGCCATAAATCAACCAGGCTAATACGCCTAGACTAAATAGGCTGTACATGGGCAAAGACACGCCAGATAAATCCCGGGTTTTCCATGAATGGTGCGCTTGGGGCACAAAGGCAAAGGTCGTTAAAAAAGCGGCTAGGTAGCCGGTAAAGTCAGTAATACTCATCAATAGTGGCTGCCCAATCACCTGTTGTATAAATTTCAGGCAAAAAAATGACCCAATTAAGGGCCATTTTTTTGGATTCTTGGTTACTAAACTTTCTGAATGTTAGAAGCTTGTTTACCTTTTGGTCCGTCTGTTACATCAAAGCTTACGCGATCATTTTCTTTTAAGCTTTTGTAACCGCTATCAACGATTGCTGAGAAATGCGCGAATAAATCGTCGCCGCCTGCATCAGGAGTAATGAAACCAAAACCTTTTGAATCATTAAACCATTTAACTAAACCTGTAGCCATATCTTATTCCATACTTTAAAAAAGGGAGGCACCCTAAATGAATGGGTTATTAACAAATAATTAGTCTTGAGAACGTAACCAAATTAAACAACCAAACGCCTAAATTGCTTTTTACGGGGAATCGGTAATCCTGTCAAGCATTATTTTACAAAGACTCACTTGATTGCGGCCTAAGTTAGATTTAGCCCTTTATAAATCATTTAGTTAAGTTGATTTATTGCCAAACAGAGAGGGCGAGACTATAATGCGCGCGATACATGGTGTTGATAAACTTTATTCTCAACATCGCAAGCCTGCTAATTAAAGTGCTTATAACAAAGCGTTCAAAAACAAGCTTGCACTTAAATATGGAGACAGGGTATTGGCTAAAGAAGAATTGATTGAAATGAATGGGGTTGTAATGGAGATCTTACCGGATTCACGTTACCGCGTGACCTTGGATAACGGTCACAAGTTGATCGCCTACACTGGCGGCAAGATGAAGAAAAATCACATTCGTATTTTGGCTGGCGATAAAGTCACATTGGAATTGTCCCCGTACGACATTAACAATGGTCGCATCACCTTTAGGCACATCGAATCTGGTGGCGCCACCTACACACCAAGAAAGCGTACCTATTAAGTTTCATTGCCGGGTGGCTAAGCAATTTAGCCCTTATTCTTATCGATAGATTGCAATCGACCGGCCGTTTTAATTAACTTTAATGCTGTAAGTGCCCACTGAAACTATCTGACCGGTGCGAATTTTGGCGGTTTTTCTGTGCTCAACTAAACCGTCTACCTTGACCAATCCCTCTGCTACCATAGTCTTGCCGCGGCCACCGCTATCAGCCAGCCCTACCAATTTTAATAGATTGCATAACTCTATGTACTCTGAGCTTAAGTCAAATTGCGTGTTTTCTGGCATAAGTGTCTCGTTGATTGAGGTAGAATGGGCATTAAGCAGGGGTTGTGGTGCTAATAAACAGCCACATTAAAATAGCCTATTTAGCTGAAAATAAGACCACATGGGTTGATAACGGCGTCGGATTTTATATTAAAGGTAAGCTTTGTCAATGACAAAAAAAATGCAAGTCAGCAAAAGACCAAAAGACCCTCATGCTGCTAGAGAGGCCAGTCGCTATGAGACGCCATTACCAAGTCGCGAAATGATACTTAGCTTAATGGCTGATCAAGGTGCGCCATTAAGCATTGAGCAGCTATACATGCTGCTTGCTATTGAAGTAGACGAGCGCGAAATTTTTAATCGGCGCTTAAATGCCATGGAGCGCGAAGGCCAAATCATTAAAAATAGAAAAGGCGCGTTGTGCGTTGCCGATAAGCTGGATTTGATTTCTGGGGTAGTACAAGGCCACCCAGATGGATTTGGTTTCTTAATTCCCGATGATAAAAGCAAATGCAATGGCGAGGATTTGTTTTTAAGCCCTAAAGAAATGGCCCAGCTTATGCATGGCGACAGGGCAATGGTTAGAATGAGTGGCTTGGACAGAAGGGGTCGGCCAGAAGGGAAATTGGTTGAGGTGTTAGAGCGTCGAACGCAACGCTTGGTAGGCAGGGTGATTCACACGACCGGTGTCACCATAGTCGCGGCTGAAGACAAACGCATCAATCTGGACATATTGATCCCTTACCATTTGGATATGAATGCCAAGGCTGGCCAAGTGGTTATGGTCGAGTTAACTGAACAACCCTCTGCCAATGCGCAGCCCATGGGCAAAGTGGTAGAGATTTTGGGCAATTATGCCGACAGTGGCATGGAAATAGAGATTGCTTTACGTAAGCATAATTTGCCCCACGAATTTAGCGCTGAGGCGATTGCCTTAGCCGAGTCTTATCCTAAGCAAGTGCAAGCCAAAGATTACCAAAATCGCATTGATTGCCGCGCCTTGCCATTAATCACTATAGACGGTGAAACGGCCCGGGATTTTGATGACGCGGTATTTGCCGAGCCGCAAGGTAAAGGTTGGCGTTTGGTGGTGGCCATTGCAGACGTGAGTTTTTATGTTCAGCCTAAGGACGCCTTGGATAAAGGTGCGATTGATCGCGGCAATTCAGTCTATTTTCCACGCCGTGTCATTCCTATGTTGCCCGAAGCCTTATCAAACGGCTTATGTTCACTAAACCCTGACGTTGAGAGACTCTGTATGATTTGCGACATGCAGGTCGATGGGCTAGGGGTGGTTAAGCAGTATAAATTCTACCCATCGGTGATGCGCTCAAAAGCACGCATGACTTACACGCAAGTGCATGAAATATTGCAACACCCAGATGCACAGTTGGCTCAGGATTATGCCTGGCTGGTGCCGCATTTGACGCATTTGCAAAGCGTTTATAAATTGATGTTGGCGCAACGTGAAAAGCGCGGCGCCATAGAATTTGAAACCTCTGAAACCATTATGGTGTTCAATGATAATGGCAAAATTGACAGCATCGTGCCCAGTCATAGAAACGAAGCACACAAATTAATAGAAGAGTGCATGTTGGCGGCTAATGTTTGCGCCGCAGAATTTTTGCATGCCAATGAACACCCAGCATTGTATCGAGTGCACGAAGGGCCTACCCCGGAAAAATTAGAACTATTGCGCACCTTTATGGCGGAGTTTGGATTTGGTGTCGGCGGTGGCGATAAGCCGCATGCTAAAGATTATGGCAAGTTGTTGGATAAAATTCGAGCAAGACCGGATGCGCAATTGTTGCAAACGGTATTACTCAGGTCTATGCAGCAAGCCATTTACAGCCCAGACAACTTGGGGCATTTTGGTTTAGCTTATGAAGCCTATGCGCACTTTACTTCTCCTATACGACGCTACCCAGATCTGTTAATACACCGCGCCATCAAAGCGGTCTTGAACGGCGATAAGTATAAGCCGGGAGATTGGAGTGAATTGGGCATGCAGTGCTCAATGACGGAGCGACGAGCAGACGATGCGACGCGTGACGTGACCAATTGGCTCAAGTGTTTCTACATGCAAGATAAAATTGGTGTAGTGTTTGAAGGCAGCGTAGCAGGCGTTACCGCCTTTGGACTATTTGTCGCCTTAGATGGAGTGTACGTTGAAGGCTTGTTGCATGTCACTGAGCTCGGTAATGATTATTTCCATTATGATAAGGCCCGTCATGAAATGGCCGGCGAACGAACCGGCGTGCGTTTCCGTTTGGGTGATAGGTTAACGATAAAAGTGGCCCGCGTGGATTTGGAAACCAGCAAGATAGATTTTTCATTGGTGAATAAAAATCAAGGATTGGCCGGCGATGCAACTGACAGTGATGGTGGCTTGTCGTTGCCGCCAAGTCTTGCTCAGCAAAAGCCTAGGCATGCTGTTGCTAAAAACAAGGCTAATGGCGGTGCTGCATTTAAAAATCCAGCTAAACCGACTAAGTCTAAAAAAGCCCATAAAAAAACTAGCAAACGCTGATGCTTGTGTATTAAATTTTAGGAATGATATAGAAGGTGAAACGATGAGCGATGCCCGTATTTTATTTGGTTTTCATGCTGTGCTGAGCCGCTTGCGGCAACACAGCGCCAGCGTTCAAGAAATATTGATTGATAAAGATCGAGTGGATGCGCGCATGAAGGATCTGCTAAAGATGGCTGAGTCCTTTAATGTGAGGGTGATGGAGGTGGAACGCAGCCGATTGGATGGCATGGCTGGTATGAATGGCCGCCATCAAGGCGTGATTGCTCGTGTGGTAGACACGCCTATTCCATATAAAGACATACACGATATTTTAGAGTCCGATTTAAATGAGCCGCCATTCTTCCTTATATTAGACGGCGTAGAAGACCCGCACAATCTAGGAGCATGTTTGCGCGTGGCCGATGCCATGGGTGTGCATGCGGTGATTGCGCCCAAGGATAGGGCAGTAGGATTGAACGCCACGGTGCGAAAAGTGGCCAGCGGGGCTGCTGAGACTATTCCCTTTATTGCTGTAACCAACCTAGCTAGAACCATACGTGAATTAAAGGAAGCGGGGGTGTTTGTGGTTGGAACAACCATGGATGCGCCGTCTAGTCTTCTTAATTGCAAGCTTGATGGGCCTCTTGCCATAGTGCTGGGAGCGGAAGGCGATGGCATACGTCGGTTAACGGCTGAAACCTGCGACGCCTTGGTGACTATACCCATGTTTGGCTCGGTTGAGAGCTTAAACGTCAGTGTCGCTAGTGGTATATGTTTATACGAAGCCCGTCGTCAGCGTAGCATTCAAACTAAATAGCGGCTAATCCTGCAATTTGAGCGTTTTTAAAGTTCGTTGACGAACACTATTTAGAAGCGTCGGGTTGTCTATCAATGATTGCTGGTAACTGGGTATAAGCTGACGAATTTTTTCTTGCCAGTCTGCCTGTTGCAATGGCAGTTTAAAGCAACGTTCTATCACATCCAGCATGGCTTGCACGGCAACCGACGCGCCAGGGGACGCGCCCAGTAAGGCGGCTATGGTACCGTCTTTTGCCGCAACTATTTCAGTACCAAACTCAAGTTTCCCGCCTTTTTCATCGCATTTTTTGATGATTTGCACGCGCTTGCCGGCATTTTCTAAACGCCAGTCTGCCTTGAGGGCGTCTGGATAAAACTGCCGCAAAACAGAAATTTTTGAGGCGTGGGTTTTCATTGCTTCCACAATCAAGTAGCGAGTCAAATCGGTGTGTTGTTTACCAACATTAAGCATGGGTTTAATGTTGCTTGGTTTAACCGATTTAATTAAATCCAAATAGGAGCCTTCGTTTAAAAATTTAGTGGTAAAGCCGGCGTAGGGTCCAAATAATAAGGCCGGCTTGCCATCAATAATGCGTATGTCTAAATGTGGCACAGACATAGGTGGTGCACCTAGTGCTGCTTTGCCATAAACTTTTGAATTATGCTGGGCGATGATTTCCGGCTTATCGCAGACCAACCACTGACCACTAACGGGGAACCCGCCGTAACCATGACTTTCTGGCACCCCGGATTTTTGCAATAATTTAAGGGCGCCGCCTCCGGCACCAAGGAAAACAAAGCCTGCATCAATCAGTTGGGTTTTCTTGGTCTTGAGATTGGCTGTGGTGATTAGCCAGCGACCATTTTCCAGTT
The DNA here is from genome assembly GCA_965601545.1 of Methylophilaceae bacterium. GTDB lineage: Bacteria > Pseudomonadota > Gammaproteobacteria > Burkholderiales > Methylophilaceae > Methylotenera. The sequence goes on from OZ271845.1 coordinate 768,506, forward strand.
GTTTTAAACGCCTCACTTCGCTGTTTAAGTTAAGCTTAAAGTTTGCTTTGCTGGTCAGATTGCTTACAAAGCTGCGAGTTAAGCTGCCGAAGTCCACATCACTACCGTAAGGTATTCTGGTAGCCGCGACCTTTTGTTTGGGATCCCTGTTTTGCATCACCAAGGGCATCCATTTGCTTAAAATGGCCGGATCCTCGCTGAACTCCATGTCTTTAAATAGGTGGTGGGCTTTTAATAAAGCGAAGCGTTTACGCAAAAATTCCACGTCCTCTGCACCCCAAACAAAACTGAGGTGCGGAGTGGGGTTGATGAATTTAGCCGGTGCCGGTAATTGGCCGTTTTCTACAAGGTGGGACCAAAACTGCAAGCTGGTTTCAAATGCAGCGTTAATGGATAAAGCACGTTTAACATCAAGGCTACCATCGCTGGCAACAGGCGTGTAATTTAACTCGCAATAGCCAGCGTGGCCGGTTCCGGCATTATTTCTGGCATCCGTACTTTCGGCTGCGATATTAGGAAGACGTTCTACCATTAGCATGCTAAGTTTACTGTCTAATTCAGACAGCAAACTGGCTAAGGTGGCGCTCATTACGCCACTGCCAACTAACAGCACATCGACTTTGTTTACAGTTGTCATTAGATTTAAAAGGCTTTTTAATAAATATCTGTGATTGAATATGCCGCATGCCAAGAAAAAAGCCTGTGAAAGACAGGCTTTAGTTTTTTTTAAAATGCAATTATCGAACCAAGACCGCTTCAATTCTATGCATTTAAGTCGTAAATTTTACAGTAATATTAAACTTTTAAGGAAACAATAATGCGCTTTCAAGTTCACAAAATCAGTAGATGGCAATCCAAATGAATCAGGATGATCTGCTGCGATTATTGAATACCCCCATGCCTTACGGTAAGCACCAAGGCCGCTGCATAGCAGATTTGCCTGGTCATTATTTAAATTGGTATGCACGAGTGGGCTTTCCAAAAGGCGAGATAGGTCGTTTGTTGGCTTTGATGCAAGAAATAGATCACAACGGATTGTCATGGTTGCTAGACCCGCTGCGAACCTCTGCTAAAGGTAGTAAGGCAAGGGCTGAATAGCATACAGGCACAATGTTAAATAGTGCATGGCCATTTTTAGCGATTTTATAAATCGAATTGTTGGCGTCCCCACCGGGATTCGAACCCGGGTCGCCTCCGTGAAAGGGAGGTGTCCTAGGCCTCTAGACGATGGGGACCTAAGAATTAATTACACTCATTACAAGTGCATCATTTTACTACAAAACACCATTAAAAAGCAGTGTTATTGGTGGAGATAAGCGGGATCGAACCGCTGACCTCTTGCATGCCATGCAAGCGCTCTCCCAGCTGAGCTATACCCCCTGTACCTACATTTTGTCGCTGTTGTTTTACATCAGCTATCAGCGAGGCGCCATAATAATGACGGGCCGATGGATTGTCAATGTTTTTCATTAGATTGCGGCGAAATTTTGATCGCATGCGTGGTTTTATAGCTAAGCCTAATGTGGCCGGCTAGCCAAGATCAACCGCGCGTGTTTTGCTGCCCGTCGAAATGCGTTAGATCTACGCGTGCAGCTTGCTGCCATCCTGCTTGACGGTGTTCTGCCACCACGTTGGTGAAAATGCCACCGCGAACATAGAATTTTGCGGTAACCCGCATGAATTTTGGCTGAGTGGCCATAACTAGATCGTCTAAGATGCGGTTGGTGACGGCCTCATGAAAGCAACCTTCGTCTCTAAATGACCACATGTATAACTTTAAACTTTTGAGTTCAACGCAGGTTTTATCTGGGATGTAGTCCAAATAAATAACGGCAAAATCAGGCTGGCCGGTTTTGGGGCACAAACAAGTGAACTCTGGGATTTCCATGTGGATATGGAAATCGCGGTTTGTGTTCGGGCTTTCGAAAGTTTCTAAATTTTTGGAGGCCAAAACGGTTGGTTTTGCGCCTATTGATTGTGAGCTCATAAGGTGTTTTTGCTAAAAAAAAGTTATTATACTATCTAACTAAAATACTATAAAAAATTAGCCTACATTTAATAGTTTAAATTAGTCTATTTCCCACCTGATGATTAATAAAAAAGCCCATTGATTTGCGTTTAACCCAATTAAAACTTGCCGGCTTTAAGTCATTTGTCGATCCAACCACCTTGCACATACATGGCCAGCGTATGGGTATTGTTGGCCCAAACGGTTGCGGAAAATCCAATGTAATGGAATCGGTTAGGTGGGTGTTGGGCGAATCGTCGGCCAAGGAGATGCGCGGCGACAGCATGGATGCCGTTATTTTCAACGGCTCCGCTACACGCAAGCCTATATCTCGCGCCAGTGTGGAATTAATTTTCGATAACAGTTTAGGAGGCGCTGCAGGCGAGTGGAGCCAATACGCAGAAATTTCCGTTAAACGTGTCATTGAACGTGATAAGGGTTCGGCTTATTACATCAACAATGCCTTGGTGCGGCGTCGCGATGTGGCGGACTTGTTTTTGGGTACCGGGCTGGGAGGTCGTGCTTACGCTATCATTGGGCAAAACACCATCAACCGTATTGTGGAGGCCAAGCCTGAAGAATTACGCATCTTTCTTGAGGAAGCAGCCGGTATCAGTAAATACAAGGAAAGACGAAGAGAAACCGAACTTCGCTTGCGTGACACGCGGGAGAATTTACTTCGGGTCGAAGACATTCTGCAGGAGTTGGACAAGCAGATTGCGCGCCTGCAATCTCAAGCCGTGCTAGCGGAAAAACATAAAAATTTACATGAAGCACTGAAATTAAGTTCGACTCTTGTTTGGGCGTTAAAGAAACGCGATGCCAGCCTGCATTGGCAAAAAGCCCAACGGCAGGTGCAGCAACTGGCCCAAGAGCTCGAAGCGCAAATGGCGGGCTTACGAAATAAAGAGCGGGATTTAGAACAGCTTAGGCAGGAAAACTTTGGTTTCGCGGAAACCGTGAATCAAGCTCAGGCGGCTTATTATCAAGCTAATGCAGAGCTCGCCAACGTTGAGAATCAGCTAAAAAACAGTAAGGATGCGCAGGAGCGAACGCAGGCACAGCTTAATCAGCTGAGCATTCAGTTAGATAAAAATAATGGCCTGGCTAATCAGTTTCAGCTCGACTTAGCCACTGCTAAATCTAAATTGCTTGATGAGCAGAGTCGCGTTGCTTTGTCAGAAAATGCCAATCAACAGGCAGTTGAAGCTGTGCCGGTTTTATATAAGCAATTTCAGGCTGCACAAAATCAATTGGATGCCGCTCAGGCTAATTTGATCGAGTTAAGTCAGCATCTGCAGTCCGAGCAAAATCATCTGGTCTATGCTAAGCGGGAAGCATCCGAGCTTCACCTTCAGCTTGAAAAAGTGCAGTCGGCTATTGCAGGCATTAAATTGGGTGACGGTAATTTATTGCAAGCACAGCAAACTGCGTTGGCAGAAATGCATGCCAACATCGCTGGCTTGGAAGAATGTGTTGTAGCCAGTTTGGCTAAAGAAAATCAATTGATCGACCAAATAAAATTTCTTAATGAATCGCAATTATTTGCACAGCGTGACTTAAGCAGCTTAGATGCTGAGCTTAAATCACTAGAAAAAATTCAGCAGTCTTTAAAAAATGCGAGCGATGAGGAGGGGTTAAATCGCTGGTTAAAAGAGCTCGACTTACAAGATAGGCCGCGAACATGGCAAACGATAAGCGTAAAAAAAGGTTGGGAAACAGCATTGGAGGCGGTGCTTGGACCTAGGTTAAATGCTATTTCAGCGCCCAGATTACAAGCTGCTGATCGCCCACCTGCCTCATTAATTTTAGCCATAGGCGGGGCTGTTTCTAGCAAGAGCATGCAGGCAGAAAATCGGACATCTCTTTATTCTATCGTTAACAATGGAACGCCAGAGCAAGATGGTGCCTTGCAAGAATGGTTGAGTGGCTTTTATTTGTTAGACGACGGCATTGATGCAGCGCAGGCAAGTTTATCCTTGCGTAGTGGCGAGTATTTGGTTAACAAGCATGGTGATATATACAGCCAATACAGTGTCAGCTATTTTGCCAAGCAATCTGTTTTACATGGTGTGCTAGACCGCCAAGCTCAATTGCAAAGCCTGCAACAAAAACGTCCTTTTGCCCAGCTCGCATTGACTAAAGCTGAGCAGGCATTAAGCCAAGTGGAGCTTGAATTGCAATCGGTAAAAGTGCTGCAGCGGTCACAGGCTCAGGATTTAAAGCAGGCTAATGAACAAGCGCATCAATTGAATTTAGCCATTCAACAGCAGCAGCAAGCTCTGCTGACTATGCAGCAAAAACAAAATGACTTGGAAGCGGAACAGGTCAAGTTGGAAGGTAAGCTCTCAATTTTGTCTGTTGAAATTGCCTCTAAAGAACAATTGTTGCAAACCGAATCATCTAAATTGGCATTGAGGCAAAAGGCAAAATATGAAGCCGAAGCGCTGAAGCAAAAAACGGAGTTAATCTTTAATCAAGCGCGCGATGAAATGCATTTGCTGGAAAAAACGCATCAAGAACTAAACTTTAGCTTGCGAATTATTTCTAATGAAATTATAGCGTTAGATAGTAAATTAAATGTAATTTTCGATGAAAATAACAAAATCAAATCGAACCAAGAGAGCCTATTGGCGACTCTCGCAAAGATTGAAGGCGATGACTTCAAGCTAAGCCTACAAGAGGCCTTAGAAAAAAAACAAAACCAAGAGCTTGCGCTACTTGAAGCAAGAAATGCCATGAATGCAAGTGAAGCTAATCTTCAGCAACATGAACGTGAGCGTATGCATCATGAGCAATCCTTGCACCCATTGCGCGACAAATTGGAAACCAACCGTTTAAATGAGCAGGAGGCGCGGTTAAGCTTCGAGCAATGCCAAGCTGAGCTCCATTCATCGGGCTTGCCAGAGCAACAGTTGAATGAACAATTGGATGCGAGCCAGACCGGCAAAGCAGCGATGAAAGTAGTCGATTTAGAAAGAAGCTGTGTTCAAACCCAGGCGGAGATAGAGGCTTTGGGGGCGGTTAATCTGGCCGCTATGCAAGAGTTGGAGTCGGAGCAAACGCGTCGATTATACCTAGCCAGCCAATCGGCTGATTTACAAGAGGCGATCGATACTTTGGAGGATGCCATACGTAAAATAGATAAAGATACCCGAAGCCGATTGCAAGATACGTTCGATTTGGCTAATCAACATTTTAACGAACTGTTCGGCACTCTATTTGGCGGTGGTCAAGCAGGATTGGCGCTGCTGGGCGATGAAATATTGGACACCGGCTTGCAAGTTTTTGCTCAGCCGCCTGGGAAGAAAAACAGTACCATACACCTGCTTTCCGGTGGCGAAAAAGCCCTCACGGCATTGGCTTTAGTGTTCGCCTTATTTAGACTCAATCCGGCGCCATTTTGCTTAATGGATGAGGTCGATGCGCCATTGGATGACAGCAACACTGAGCGGTTTTGTGCAATGGTGAAAAAAATGTCAGAAAAAACGCAGTTTTTATACGTCAGTCATAATAAAATAACCATGGAAATGGCCCAGCAATTGATCGGTGTTACTATGCAGGAATCGGGTGTATCTCGTATTGTCGAGGTCGACATGGATGCGGCCGTGCAGATGATGCAGGCCATTGAGCCTGCCTAGGTATCAAGTGCAATTGTTCAAAAAACCAACTGAAAGTTAAGCTTATATGAGTGATTTGCAAATAGCATTAATAGCCATAGGCGCATTGATAATATTGGCGGTATTGATTCTTAATTGGTGGCAGGAAAGACGCTTTCACCGGCAAGTGCAAAGTCAATTTGCCGACATAAAAAACGATGTTCTGCTGCCAGAATCCGCTGCACAAACCCCACTAGTCAGTGAAGATCATGAAGATGGGTTAATTTCTGAGAGGGATGACGCTCACTCCGGCCTTGATAATGGCGTATATGACATCGGTGATGCGCAGGATGCGGATAAATTTACCATCAATGTAGCGGTAAAACTTGATGCTGAGGTCGCTCCGGCATTCGATGCCTTAACAGTTAACGCGGACAGCGAAGAGCCGCAGCCTAGTCAGGCGATAGAAGGTAATGCTCCATCCGCACTGGCTGAGCCAAAAGTCAGCGCTGGTTTGCCTAGTATGCTACTCAGCAAAATCGACAGCACGGCACTGTTGTTCTTGGCTAAAGAATCGACCATGCTGACATTGAAAGAGAGTTCGCGAGCATTATTTGAGGGCTTAGATAAACCGGTTTTTATCCACGCACTGGATAAAAACCAGGCTTGGCAATTACTTGATGATGACAATACGGAGGCGTATCAGCCTGTATTGAGGGTAGCTTGCAGTTTACAATTGGCTGATAGAGGCGGCGCCGTGACCCGTAGCACGCTAAACCGCTTCCAGCTTGCCGTGTCCGAGCTTGCGCTAAAAATTAATGCAGACCTTGAGTGGCATGACATAGAAAGCATTCAGCTGCAAGCGAGTGAATTGGATGAGTTTTGCATAGCCGTAGATAAAACCGTAGGATTTCATTTAAGTCATGGCGAAAACGGTGCGTTTTCGGCTGCTAAATTAACCACATTGGCTGAGGCGCATGGCTTGACGGCTAACGATGCGGGCTGCTTGCAAGCATTTAATCCACAAAGCGCTAAACCATCTTTTATTATTTTCAATACGGAAAATCAGTTAACTGGTCTTAATGCCGCAAGTGACACGCTCATAAAAAGCGTAATTTTTCAATTGGATATTCCTCGTGTTGAGGAATGTACGTTGGCATTCAAGCAAATGGTTAAGGTGGCTAAATCGCTGGCGGGCGATTTAAACGCCAATTTACTAGATGCCAATAATCGAGTATTGAATGATCAGCAAATTGAGCAAATATCCCAACAAGTCGATTCCATTCAAGACGCCATGCGCTTACGCGGCATAGAGCCTGGTTCCGAGGCGGCGCTTAGGTTGTTCTCATAAATGAGCCATGCTGAACAGCAAGGCTTATTGTTTGAAGCTCCATCAAACTCAGAGCCGCTATCGGTTGACATAACCCAGCAATACCAGCATTTAAAGCACAGTCTTGAACAATACGATTACGAGTACTACGTGTTGGATGCGCCATCGGTTCCTGATAGCGAGTACGATAGCCTTTTTAGAGCACTGCAAGCCATAGAGCACGCGCATCCTGAGCTGGTGACAGCAGACTCACCAAGCCAACGAGTCGGCGGCAGCCCAAGCAATGCCTTTGCTAACATCACGCATAAGCAAGCAATGTTGTCGCTTAACAATGCTTTTGAGGAACTGGAGTTGGAAGCGTTTGACAAGCGCATACGCGATTCGCTGGCCTGCAATCAAGTTGAATACGCAGTAGAACCAAAGTTCGATGGATTGGCAATTACCCTAAGCTATGAAAACGGGCTATTCAAGCAAGGAGCAACCCGTGGTGATGGCTATACCGGTGAGGATGTAACTCACAATCTACGGACTTTACGAGCCATACCCATGCGTTTGAACTGTCAGAACCCACCTGCGTTACTGGAAGTGCGTGGTGAAGTGTTGATGTTTAAGCGCGACTTTGAGAAGCTAAATAAAATGCAGTTAGCAAAGGGTGAAAAACCGTTTGCTAACCCGCGAAATGCTGCCGCTGGTAGCCTGCGTCAATTGGATCCAAAAGTAACGGCGACTAGACCATTAAGCTTTTTTGCCTATGGTTTAGGTGTGGTGCAAGGTGTTCCGCCTATGCATAGCCATAGTATGGCCATGGATTACCTTGCCAGCCTGCATTTTCCGGTGAGTCAGGAACGCGGTGTGGTTTTAGGTTTGCCTGGCCTGCAAGCCTATTACCTGAAAATGGCAGGCTTACGTGATGGCCTAGCCTTTGATATAGATGGGGTGGTTTATAAGGTAAATCAATTTAAGTTGCAAGATGAGCTCGGCTTTGTATCCCGTGCACCAAGATGGGCCATTGCTCATAAATTCCCAGCACAAGAAGCGCTCACCGTCGTTGAAGACATCACGGTGCAAGTGGGCAGGACAGGCGCAATAACACCGGTAGCAAGGCTATCCCCGGTTTTTGTTGGTGGGGTGACGGTAACCAACGCCACCTTGCACAACGAGGACGAGGTGAGACGAAAAGACGTGCATATCGGTGACACGGTGAGCGTGCGCAGGGCAGGGGACGTCATCCCTGAAGTGGTAAGCGTGGTTATGGAAAAGCGCCCGCTTAATGCAAGGCGCTTTGTGATGCCGACCGTCTGTCCAGACTGCGGTTCGCATATCGTTAGGCCTGAGGATGAAGCGGTGGCCAGATGCAGCGGAGGACTTTTTTGCCCTGCGCAGCGCAAGCAAGCCATCATTCATTTTGCCTCAAGACGCGCAATGGATATAGAGGGCCTAGGGGATAAGTTAGCCGATCAATTGGTTGAGGCGCAGCTAGTCCACACGCTGGCTGATATATACCAACTTAATTTATCCGTATTATGCAACTTGGAGCGCATGGCCACGAAGTCAGCAGAAAATCTGTTGCAAGCATTGCGTAAAAGTAAATCCACTACATTGGCACGCTTTATTTATGCTCTAGGCATGCGTAACGTTGGAGAGGCCACGGCGAAGGATTTGGCCAGGCATTTTGCCAGCCTTAATAATCTTATGCAGGCCAGTCGCGATGATTTGTTAGCAGTGAATGACGTAGGCCCGGTGGTGGCGGATTGCATAGTGAATTTTTTAGGCGAAGCACACAACCAGTTAGTTATAAAGCAATTGTTAGCAGCAGGGGTGTGTTGGCCAGACAGTCACAATAATAGTACTGAGCTAAGTCAGCTAGCAGGTAAGACATTTGTGCTAACCGGCACTTTGGCTAATTTGTCCCGTGAGCAAGCCAAAGAATTAATTGAGGCTAGGGGAGCTAAAGTGAGTGGCAGCGTGTCCAAAAAAACACATTATGTTGTTGCTGGAAGTGAAGCCGGTAGCAAATTAGATCAGGCCAAAATGCTGGAATTAACTATTTTAGATGAGGCTGGCTTGCTGCAGCTCCTAGCAGTGCATTAAATTCAAAGGTAAGTAGACAATATGAAATTAGAAAAGACTTTAATAGCAGCATTCATCTTAATGATATTTAATGATGTTTTAGCTGAAAATTATAGCGCGAGCGAATGCAATAAATTATTAAATTCAGGCAATACACCAGCGGCCATTGATTACTCAAAGGCCATGTTATCGCTTAACGGCAGTGATAAAGATGCCTTGTTATGCCAAGGTCGAGCCTATTATGCCGCGAAGGATTTCAATAAGGCGCTAGTTGCATTTGATTTGGCAGAAAAAAATTCGAATAATGAGCTGGATAAGATAGTGACTGTTTTTCTAAAAGCCAATGCCAGTTATGCTTTGAATCAAAAAGACCTAGCATTGGCAAGCTATAAAAAAGCCCTTAAACAATCGCAAATGATAGCGAACAAAGCCATGGAGCGCCTAACTCTTAACGCCATTGGTGACATAAGCAACAATGATAAGGACTATCAGGCTGCACTGGATTGGTATATGCAAGGTTTTAAGCTGGCGGCAAATGACAATGAGCGAGGAGAGAGCGCCGAAAAGGTGGCAGGTGCATACCACGCGCTAAATAAGGATGATTTAGCGCTTGAATACCAAATTAAAGCTTATTTGATGCATGATAGAGTCGGTACACCAGATCAATATGCGCAATCCAGTATTTTGTTGGGTCAATATTACGCAATCGTTAAGAATTACGATAATGCTGAAAAAACACTCAATAAAATTATCAAATTTGCCAACGAACAGGGTGGTGAATACTATGAGGCCAAAGCAAGCTATGTATTAGCTAAAGTTGAATTGGCTAGAGGTGACACTGAAAAAGCAGCGAAATTGATAGAAAAGGCTAAGCTTATTGCAAAAAGAACCCAAGATGCTGCGCTAGAAAAAGAAATAGAAAAAGAGATTCAAGGCCTATTTTGAGAGCGATGGCCAGCCAAATAAGCTAAACGTGTTATTTCTAAGCGAGCCACCACTATGAATCCTGAAAAAGATATTGCCCCTTCAGACATAACGCCAAGAGAGGTATTTGAAAGTCGCAGGGATTTCATAAAGAAAGCAGGTGTTGGCTTGATAGCAAGTACAGCCTTGCTATTAAATTGCCCCATTAGTGCAGCTGCGCCAAAAAATACAATTCTTCCATCAAGGAAATTAAAAGCCATAAGCACGGCTTATGGCAGAGGTGAGAAGCTCACAAGCTTCGAGGACGTCACCTCTTATAACAATTTCTACGAATTTGGATCGGATAAAAGTGAGCCCGCAATTAACGCCAAGCTTTTTAAAACGCAACCATGGACGCTAACAATTGAGGGCGAGGTAAGAAAAAACAAAACCATCGCCATGGAAGATATATTGAAGCTGGCGCCATTAGAGGAGCGCATATACCGCATGCGCTGTGTTGAGGGTTGGTCTATGGTGATTCCATGGGTAGGGCTGCCACTTTTTGAGCTAATTAAATGGGCTGAGCCCACTGGAAATGCTAAATATGTTGAATTCATCTCGCTAGAGGATAAGCAGCAGATGCCTGGCCAAAACATTCCATTAATAGACTGGCCCTACACCGAAGGACTGCGTATGGACGAGGCTATGAATCCACTAACCATGTTGGCCGTAGGGCTCTATGGTGAAGTCTTGCCTAATCAGAATGGTGCGCCATTGCGACTGGTTGTGCCATGGAAATACGGATTTAAGGGCGCAAAATCAATCGTCAGTATTAGGTTTACGGAAAAACAGCCTGTTTCAAGCTGGATGAAGATCTCGCCAAAAGAATACGGTTTTTATGCAAATGTTAATCCAAATGTGGAACATCCGCGCTGGAGCCAATCAACTGAAAGGCGTATAGGTTCAGGCTTATTTGCCAACAGGATGAAAACTCAGATGTTTAATGGTTACGCAGAGCAGGTTGGCCAAATGTATGCTGGGCTTGACCTTAAAAGAAATTTTTAGGTTTATCCTAGTAAATTTATGTCACTCCATCGCATCAGAGCAGCGATTCAAAGTACATTTGTAATCAATAAAGCGACGGTTTTCACGCTTGCCCTAATTCCATTTTTAAGACTCTTCTACCTAGCACTAAATAATAAGCTTACGGCACATCCAATTGAATACATTGAACATTCCACTGGTTTTTGGTCGCTAACAATAATGTTAGTGTTGCTATGTCTGACACCACTTAGGTTGATATTCAAAACCAATAAGCAAATACGATTTAGGCGCATGTTAGGCTTATTTGTCTTTTTTTATGCCTTTGTTCATGTCATGACTTATTTGTGGTTGGATTATGCTTTTAGTTATGAAGAGATAGCAAAGGATGTAATCAAGCACCCACGTATATGGGTTGGGTTCATTGCTTTTTTATTGTTGGTACCACTTGCAATAACGTCTAACCGAGCCAGCATTAAAAGGTTGGGGGCTAGTTGGGTTAAATTACACAGCTTGGTTTACCTTGTTGCCATTTTGGCTGTAACGCATTTTTGGATGCTAGTGAAGCGAGATATTCGAGAACCAGTTCTATTTGCAGTTGTTTTGTTTTTACTTCTGGCTATAAGGGTTTATTTTAAATTTTTAGCAAAACAACCTAAGTCTGGCTAATTGCATTTATTATGTATTTACTAATTTTACATAATATACATTATGCGAACCTTATGGTATTGAAATAAAGCCAAGCGCTATACCTGGCTTTATTTTCATGGCTTGCCCTATTAACCTAATTAGTCATTAAGTTTTGACACCAAGCCACAAAGTAAATACGAATCTACCTGTTGTTAAAGAATGCAATGTTCATTACCTTATCATTCACAAAAGTAATCTCTGTTTCTTTGTATGTGCGAGTCGCGTCATATTTAACTAGGTTTTTGTAATACCACATTTCAACATTCACTCGCTTAGAGCCTTTTTCATCCGCACCCACTCTGTTTAAAAAACTGCTGGCACCCTGCGGTTTAACAGAAGCATCTTTTTTAAATGGGGCGCCAAGTTTTTGTGTAATCAAAGCTTTGGATTTGCCACTAAAGGCAGATAAAAATTGATCCTCAGTGTAGGTTTTTTTATTACCTGCCGCTTGGGCGACATTAAAGTTAGTAGAAATAATCAATATGGTGGCCAGTGCATAGCCTATTTGCTTAAGAGAAAGTTTCATGGTGTAGCCTGTCTAAAAAAGTTAAAGAGAACGGCACTTATTATGCCACTGATACAAATTTTAACCTAGCTTAAGCGCCTGGCGTGGGGCTAAGTTAAGCCTAGTGTGCCGCATGGGCACGTTTAAATAATGTAAAGAAATTATCCGTGGTTGCATTGGCAATATTAGCTAGGCTATCACCACGAAGGTCAGCCAACTCTGTCGCAACAAACCTTACATAACTTGGTTGATTGGTTTTCCCGCGATGTGGAGTAGGTGCAAGATAAGGAGAGTCCGTTTCAATTAACAGCCTATTCAATGGGATAGCCTTGGCTACTTCCTTAATGCTCGTGGCGTTTTTAAAGGTCACTATTCCTGAAAAAGAAATATAGAATCCCATGTCCATGGCCCGCTCGGCCACTGCTAAGCTTTCTGTGAAACAGTGCATTACCCCACCCACCCTGTCAGCACCCTCTTCCTGCATAATACGCAAGGTGTCTTCTGCGGCATTGCGAGTGTGGATAACCAAGGGTCTATCCGATGCGATAGCGGCTTTTATATGACGCCGGAACCGCTGACGTTGCCATTCTAGGTCACCAGTTAAGCGAAAATAATCCAAACCTGTTTCGCCTATGGCAATCACTTTGGGGTGATCGGATAATCGAACCAGCTCTTCCACGCTCGGCTCGGTGATGTTTTCATAGTCTGGATGCACGCCTACGGAAGCAAAAAAATTAGCATTCGTATCGGCCAAAGTTAGCACTTGTGGGAAGTCGTCTAATGTAACGGAAATGCACAAAGCGTGACCCACTTGATGGTCTTGCATGGCCTGCTTAATTGCTGGCAAATCCTTGAGTAATTCAGGAAAGTTTAAATGGCAGTGTGAATCAACTAGCATGGAAATTAGATTTTAATTTTGAATTTTATGTAAGGTGCGTTAGGCATTTTCTACATGGTATGCGTGTGGCGCGATGAATTTAATGCCGCACCAAGTAATTGCTCTATCTTTTCGCGAGCAGCACGGCCACCCTCGTCATCACTAAACTGCACGCCTACTCCTTGTGGCTTCTTACCTTGATTAGCCGGAGATAGCCAGGCAACATGGCCAAGCACCTGTAGTTTAATCGGCTCGTCAATCAGACTTAACAGCATGCTAAGTGGTTCCCCCATGCCATGCGCTTTGTCGGTTGGAATAAACAGTACGCCACCTCGTAAATAAGGCATGTATGCCGCATGTAGGGCGGCTTTTTCCTTAAATATCAAAGACAGCATGCTAGCGTGTTCGAATGTATCTGACATATTGGGCTTATCCGTATTCATTTTTTTACCCTTTCCATGCTGACAAAGGGGTCTAGGCCTTTGAAAAAATCCGCGTGTAGTCGACCAACACGGCTTCCATTTGCAATTCATGATTTAAAGGATGCAGTGCCAGCTTACGCAATTCATTTAGATTTTTTTGCAATTGCAACAATTTAGCTAAATTTACTTTGCCAGCCAGCACCTCTAACGCTTTTGCATAGGCTGTATGGTAACGCACTTGCTTAGCCTGCTTCATTAATACCAGGTCAAATAGCCATTTTTGTAAAGCCAGGATGCCGGTTTCAGCAGAATGCGTCAGTAAAACTGGCGCAACAACGTGAGGGCTTAATTTTTCTCCATGAGACAGCATCTGCAAAAATTCCTTAGCCTGGGCATACTGCATGCCATCCGCCATGGCCTTTAATGGTGAGCCGGCAAAGTACTGCAGTTGCTGCTCCGCATTGCTTAAGCCTTGTTCAGCCAACCAAGCTAGGGATTGGGCTGTATTGGGTGCGGGCATGTTTATTTTTTGACAGCGACTCACTATCGTCGGCAGCAAACGATGTATTTGCTGGGTGACCAATAAAAACACCACCCCTTCGGCTGGCTCTTCGAGCATTTTGAGCAAGGCATTAGCTGAGGCATTATTTAGTGCCTCTGCGGGATAAATCAGAATAATCCGCAGGCCACCACTGCGATGGCTGGACAAGCCAATAAAATCTGCCAGATCGCGTATTTGCGCTATGGATATTTGTGTTTTTTTCTTAGTTTTTTTTGAGTTGCTTGTGTCACCTTCCACCTCGTCTTCTTGCTCGGGGCTAATTAGCTTGAAGTCTGGATGGCTGTCTTCATTAAACCAGTTACAACTGGCGCAAAGTCCGCAGGCGCCAGCTGCATTTTCTTCTAAGCACAATAAGCTTTTGCTTAAAAAACGGGTGAAATCAAACTTGCCTATGCCAGCTGGACCATGCAGCAAAAATGCGTGGTGCCTTTGTTGCTTGTTTGCATGCAGCTTATCCCACAACTGATTTTGCCAGGGGTAGGTTTTTAAATTATTATTATTTATCATAAGCTTAGCATGATAATTTCAACGGCTTTAGCAACTTCATCCAGAGGCTTATTGGCATCGATAACTCGGAATCTGTTTGGGTTTGCCGAAGCCCGTTGCAAATACGCCAGGCGTATACGTGAGAAAAATGCCGCATTTTCCCGTTCAAATTTATCCGGGCTGCGCGCAGCTCGCAGTCTTTCTACGCTAACTTCAACCGGCACATCAAATAGCAAGGTAAGGTCAGGTTGAAATTCACCCTGTACCCATTGCTCCAATGCCTCAATTTTACTTGCAGTCAGGCCTTTGGCGCCACTCTGGTAGGCATACGTAGCATCAGTGAAGCGGTCAGATAATACGTACGCACCTCTAGCTAGCGCTGGCTTAATAACGCATTCAATGTGCTCTTTTCGTGCGGCAAACATGAGTAGGGTTTCTGTTTCGACATGCATGGTCTCGTGTAATACCAATTCCCGCAAACGTTCACCCAAGTCCGTACCACCAGGTTCTCGGGTTGAAACCACTTCATGCCCTTGGGCTTGTAAAAGCGCAATGATGTGGGGGATATGGGTGCTCTTACCGGCGCCATCCATGCCTTCTAATGTAATGAATTTTCCTGTCATAGTGGTGTTTAATTTAAATAAGTTAGCATTATTTCTTGTTTTTTAATTGGTAGTGAGCCACGGCTGCATTGTGCTCGGCTAATGAATTAGAGAACGCATGGCTGCCATCGCCCTTGCCAACAAAATACAAGGCTTTTGTTTTAGCTGGATGCAATGCAGCCTCTATTGCTGCCATGCCAGGCATGGCAATAGGAGTTGGCGGCAAGCCGGAACGGGTATAAGTGTTGTAGGGGGTGTCGCTCAATAAATCTTGCTTACGTATGTTGCCGTCATAATGCCGGCCCATGCCATAGATTACCGTAGGATCCGTTTGCAAGCGCATGCCAATAGCCAAACGATTAATGAACACACCCGCTATCATAGGGCGCTCGCTGGCCTTGCCCGTTTCTTTTTCAACGATGGAAGCCATAATTAGCGCTTGATAACTATTTTTATAGGGCAAGTTGGCATCGCGTTTAGCCCACGCATTCGCTAATTTGTTTTGCATGGATAAGTAGCTGCGTTGCAAAATAGCCGTGTCGCTGGTATTCCGATTAAAATAAAACGTGTCCGGAAAAAATAAGCCCTCTGCAACGGCGTATGGGGAGCCCAATGATTTCATTATTTCCGCTTCCGGCACATTGACCAGGGTTTGCTTGAGCGCATCGTTCTTTTTGATTTTCGCCTGCAGTTGGTAAAAGGTATGGCCTTCAATAAAAGTAATGCTGGCCTGCGTGGTTTTGCCGTGATTTAGGGAAAGCAATAATTGGTATGGCGATACGTTCTTATTCAAAGTGTACTCACCCGCTTGCAAATAGGCTTCTTTATTAAGCAACTTAGCAATAAAGATAAAACGCCACGGCTCACTTAGTACGCCCTGTTTTACCAGTTGCTTGGCAATGCTTTTAAGACCACTGTTGGCTTGTATGCTTATCTCTTGGCTATTAGGCTGAAGTTTTAGTGGTGAAATGGCATAGTAGACTAGGCCTGCTAGCAAGGCGCCTGTTAGTAACAACGATAGCCATAGCCATTTTTTTATATGCTTAATCATGTGACAGTAGCGCCCTAAAGTTTTTAGCAAGGGCTTGCTGAGGCCAAGTGGTGTTTTGAATAGACCTCACTTGAAAGACCCCAAATAGGCTGTTGCATATCAGTACTTCATCGGCTTGTATTAAGCGCGCTAAAGGCAATTGAGTGACTTGCACGGTTAAATTTAATACGCTGGCTAAGCTTAAAATTCGTTCTCGCGTGATGCCGGAGACGCCGCATTGCATCAAGTCCGGTGTTAGCAATTGATTGCCGTAGCGAGCGAATAGATTGGCCATGGTGCATTCAATGGCATTATCCTGCTGATCTAATAACAGCCCATCAAATGCTGCATCATCACGCCATTCCATACGCGCCATAATGTTTTCTAGGCGATTTAAATGTTTAATGCCAGCTAATTTGGGTTGCGGAGCTAGCCGTAATTCACACAAATGCAAGTCGACTCCTACCTCGTAATTGACCTGTGCGTATCTAGGCATTTCGGATTGAATCAATATCCGGCTAGGACAGCTGACTGCAGGCGTCTTATAGCCGCGCTCCCCCTCCCCTCTGGTAATGATGATTTTTGCAACGCCTAGCTTATTGCTTTCTAGATCAGGCTCAACAAGCAGTTGCACAAAGTCGTGCATAAGCAAATCTGCACTCGGGCATACCATGCCTATGGCGGCGCAGTCAGCCACCAGTTTCTGGTAATGCAGTGGCCAACAAACCGGCATGCCGCCTTTGGTTTGCATGGTGCGAAAGACGCCGTCCCCATATGCTAAACCACGATCTAATGGTTTTATGGTTTGGCTTAAATCGCCGTTAACTATATAAGATGGTCTAGCTTGCATAAGCCATAATTAAACCATAGAACCATGCGTACACTCGCTATCGATGGCTGAAATAAACAAAAAACCTGTGATCGTAAAAATCACAGGCTAAATGCAAGCTTAATAAGGTGGCTAATTTATATTTTTTTGAATACCAAACTGCCGTTTGTGCCGCCAAAACCAAAATTATTTTTCAATGCGTAGTTAATTTTAATGTCGCGGGCGGTATTGGCGCAGAAATCCAAATCGCATTCTGGGTCTTGGTTAAAGATATTAATGGTTGGCGGTGAAACTTGATTGTAGATAGACAGGACCGTGAATACCGACTCTAGACCACCTGCTCCACCTAGCAAATGTCCGGTCATGGATTTGGTTGAATTGACTAATAGCTTGTAGGCGTGCTCACCAAACGCAGCCTTGATAGCATTGGTTTCATTGGCATCACCGAGAGGCGTTGATGTGCCGTGCGCATTGATAAATTGAATCTCACTGGGGTCTATGCCTGCATTATTCATCGCATTTACCATGGATCGGCGTGGCCCATCCATATTAGGCGCCGTCATGTGATAGGCATCGGCGCTCATACCGTAACCACTAAGTTCTGCGTAAATTTTTGCGCCACGCTTTTTGGCGTGCTCGTATTCTTCCAGCACCATTACGCCGGCGCCCTCGCCAATAACAAAGCCGTCTCGATCTTTGTCCCAAGGCCTACTTGCTGTTGCTGGATCATCGTTGCGTGTGGATAACGCCCTCGATGCAGCAAAACCACCTACAGTCAATTGCGTGATGGCTGATTCTGCGCCTCCTGCAATCATGACATCGGCGTCGCCATACTCTATCATGCGCGATGCGTCACCGATGGAATGCGTGCCTGTGGTGCAGGCTGTAACAATAGCGACATTGGGGCCTTTTAAACCGAAAATAATGCTCAAATTACCTGAGATCATGTTGATGATGGTGCCAGGTATGAAGAATGGAGAGATTTTGCGTGGACCGGATTCTTTATAAAGCACATCGGTGTCTTCAATAAGCTGTATGCCACCTATGCCGGAACCTATGGAAACCCCTATCCGCTCTGCATTTTCTTCAGTCACTTCTAAGCCTGAGTCTTTAAAGGCTTCTATACCTGCCGCCAAGCCGTACTGGATAAATGTATCCATACGCCTAGCATCCTTGGCTGAAATAAAATCTTCCGCATTGAAATCTTTAACCTCTCCCGCTATGGTTGAGGAAAAAGCCGTCGTGTCAAATTTAGTGATCTTTGAGACACCTGATTTCCCGGCGACCAGATTAGTCCAGGCTGTATTTACACCAATACCAACTGGTGACACGACGCCAAGGCCGGTAATAACAACACGACGTTTATTTGCAGGATTAGACATTAGGATGTGCTCTTAGAAAAAATTAACCCAGAAATATTAGACAAAAAATTGTTAAATGATTTCTGGGTTTTAATGCAACGCTGCTATTGATGTATGGTCTTTTGAGCATGAGCAAGCTCTCAATAACATGCTTACATTTGAATTTATTTTAGGTTGGTATTGATGTAATCAATCGCTAATTGAACCGTAGTGATTTTTTCCGCTTCTTCGTCTGGGATTTCGCAGTCAAATTCTTCTTCTAGCGCCATTACCAGTTCAACAGTATCAAGCGAATCGGCACCTAAATCATCTACAAATGATGATGAGTTTTTAACATCAGCTTCATTTGCACCAAGTTGCTCAGTCACAATTTTTTTAACGCGTTGTTCGATGTCAGACATCTAATTACCCCTTTAAATAAAAAATAGCCGTGTTTATGTAACAAATCAGCTAAGTTGATATTCTACCAAAACTCGGCAAAAATATATAAAAACTTTTAAACCATCAGCATGCCGCCGTTAACGTGTATGGTTTCGCCGGTTATATATGCGGCAGCTGGCGAAGCTAAAAATGCCACTGTGGCTGCGATTTCTTTCACTTGGCCTAAGCGCCCCACGGGAATGCGCGCCAGCATCTTATTGGCGATGTCTTCAGGCAGGTCTGCGGTCATGTCGGTTTCTATAAAACCCGGTGCAACGCAGTTAACTGTTATGCCGCGGCTACCGACTTCGGCTGCCAGTGATTTAGTAAAACCCGTCATGCCGGCTTTTGCTGCGGCGTAATTAGTTTGCCCCGCATTGCCCATGTGTCCCACAACCGAGGAAATGCTGATAATGCGTCCCACCCGGGCTTTCATCATCGGCCTTAGAACAGCCTGACTCATACGAAACACAGAGCTTAGGTTAGTGCTGATCACGTCATTCCAGTCTTCGTCCTTCATGCGCATTAATAAGGTGTCGCGGGTAATGCCGGCGTTATTAACTAATATACTAACGTCGCCGTATTTTTCTGCGATGCGGTTTAATGTCGCTTCAACTTGCTCGGCATGGTTGACATCCAGCGCCATGCCCTCACCCTTGATGCCATTTTCTGTGAATTGGCTGCTGATAGAGGCCGCACCTGCTGCCGATGTTGCCGTGCCAATAACCGTTGCACCAAGCTCACCGAGTGCCAAAGCAATCCCTGCGCCTATGCCGCGGCTTGCACCTGTAATTAAAGCAATTTGTCCGGTTAGCATATCAAGTCCTTGTTTAAATTAACTATTATATTGAATAAAATACTTACAAAAGCGCCTTGAATTCTTGCATGCTTTCATTGCTGGTTAATGCTGTGCATGAAAAATCCGCTGCTATGCGTTTTGTTAGGCCTGCTAACACCTTGCCAGGTCCGCACTCGGCACCATGCAGTATGCCTTGATCGTATATGGCTCGCACTGTCTCTACCCAACGCACCGGGCTGTATAACTGCTGCACCAGTGCGGCTTTTATTTTCGCTTCAGCTTGATGAGCCGATACGTCGGCATTATGCAAAACAGGGATTTGCGGAGTAGTAATCTTAACTTTACTCAAGTAGTTGGCTAACATGTCTGCCGCCGGCTGCATTAGTGCGCAATGCGACGGAACGCTAACTGGCAGAGCCACTGCACGTTTGGCCCCTCTGGCTTTTGCCAATGCCATACCGCGTTCTACGGCCTCTTTATTCCCAGCAATGACAACTTGCCCTGGCGAGTTGAAATTGACGGCTTGTAAAACCTGATTTTCTGCGGCGTCGTTGCATACTTCAGCCACAGCCAGATCGTCCAATCCTAATAATGCCGCCATTGCGCCTACACCAGCAGGGACAGCATTTTGCATGACCGATGCCCGGTATTGCACTAGCGGTAAACTGTCAGCAAAACTTAAGGCTTGGGCTGCAACCAATGCAGTGTACTCACCCAAGCTGTGACCAGCTAATACACTAGGCTGCGCAGATGTTTGTGCCTGCCATGCGCGCCATGTCGCAATGCCCGACACCAACATAATGGGCTGAGTGTGCGTTGTTTCATTAATACTTTCGTTTTCTTCCGTGGCCATCTTCCAAAAATCGATGCCTAATATATCCGAGGCTTCAACAAAGGTGTCGCGTACGATTTTTGTATCGGCAAAGCCGCTCATCATGCCTACCGACTGCGAGCCTTGACCGGGAAAGAAAAAGGTAAATTTATTCATGATGTGATGCCGTGTGATGTCTGAAAATTAGTATTTGATTAAAGCCGAGCCCCAAGTAAAGCCGCCACCAAAAGCTTCCATTAACACGGTGTCGCCACGTTTAATGCGGCCGTCGCGTACGGCAACGTCTAGTGCTAAGGGGATGGATGCAGCCGATGTGTTGCCGTGCTTGTCGACTGTTACGACTACCTTATCCATGCTCATTTCTAACTTTTTTGCAGTGGCTTGCAATATGCGTATATTAGCTTGATGAGGTACCAACCAGTCTATATCGGATTTTTGCAAATTGTTGGCGAGCAAGGTTTCATCCACGATAGCATCCAGGGTGTTCACCGCCACTTTAAAGACGGCGTTACCTTCCATGACCACGGTATCGGCTCCATGCATATTACGAGGGACGTGCAACATTTTTTCATAGTTACCATCGGCATGCAAATGCGTCGAAATGATGCCCTGCTCCTCACTGGCTTGCAGCACCACGGCTCCGGCGCCATCGCCCCACAGTATGCAATTACCTCGATCCGTCCAGTCGACGATGCGTGAAAATGCCTCTGCCCCAACAACTAAGGCGCACTTAGCGGCACCCGATTTAATAAAATTGTCTGCAGTAGAGAGCGCATAAACAAAACCGCTGCAAACAGCTTGCATGTCAAACGCCGGGCAACCGGCTATGCCTAATTTATTTTGCAGCATCACAGCCGTGCTTGGAAAAACCTTATCTGGTGTGGTAGTGGCTACGATGATGAGGTCTATGCTGTGCGCGTCTATATTAGCCGAGGCTATAGCCTGGCGAGCTGCATGCAATGCTAGATCGCTAGTAAATTCATCGTCTGCCACAATGTGGCGCTCACGTATGCCAGTGCGAGAAAAGATCCACTCGTCCGTGGTGTCTACCATTTTTTCCAATTCAGCATTACTTAGAATTTTTTTGGGCAGGTAACTGCCAGTGCCTGCTATGCGTGAGTAAATCATTCGTTTTCCGAGCCGGTCGCATCTGCATTTGATGCAAGCGCTTGTTTTAGCAATAAATGCTCAACTTCCATTTGCTGTGTGATTCTATCCAGCACGCCACTGCGCGATTCTTCAAGGGCGGTGTGGATGGCATTTAAGAAAGCCTTGGTGTCGGCCCCGCCATGGCTTTTTACCACTATGCCGCGTAAGCCTAATAGGCTAGCACCATTGTAATTGCGTGGGTCCATGCGTTTCTTGAAAGCTTTTAATACTGGGGCGGCGGCTAGACCGGCTATCTTGGTTAGCCAGTTGCGTTTAAATTCTTGGCTTAGGAAACGGCCTATCATTTGAATCAAGCCTTCAGCAGCCTTCAGCGTGACGTTACCTACAAAGCCATCGCAAACCACGATGTCGGTTGTACCCTTAAAAATATCGTTGCCTTCAATGTTGCCATAAAAATTCAAATGACTGGCTTTAAGCAATTCACCGGTTTTTTTAACCACTTCATTGCCTTTGATGTCTTCGGTGCCAATATTGAGCAGGCCCACGGTAGGGTTTTCACGGTTTTCAACGCAGCTCACAAGCATGCTGCCCATGACGGCAAATTGCAGTAACTGCTCAGCCGTGCAATCCGCATTGGCGCCTAAATCGAGTATGTAAATTTTGCCTTTTTGGCATGGGAACACGCCGGCAATGGCAGGTCTATCTATGCCCGGTAGGGTTTTTAACACAAAGCGAGCAGTGGCCATGAGTGCGCCGGTGTTGCCCGCGCTAACGCAAGCAGAAGCCACGCCGTCTTTGACCAAATCAATGGCCACACGCATGGAGGAATCTTTTTTATTTTTAAGGGCGCTTTGAGGTTGCTCGTCCATGCCAACTAGCTCACTGGCATGATGGATGCTAAGCCTAGCAATATTGGTCTGCTGCAGATTTTTGAGTTCGGCTTCAATGGCGCTGCTTAAGCCCACCAGAATAATATGCAATTCCTGGTTGAGCTCCAGTGCTTTTAGTGCCGCAGGAATAATTACCTTTGGCCCGTGGTCACCACCCATTGCATCTATTGCTACAGTAATTTGCATAATTTACTCAGTTTATACTTAAGCTTAAGGCTGCTTACTATACTAAAGCGAACCGGTTGCCTTTATAGGTGCCGTAAAAACCAACGCCGCACCAAATATGGAGCGGCGTCTGTTGATTTAATCTATTTTTTTGCAAATTTTCAAAGTGGAATCCATTAAAACGCGTTGGCACATTAACAGATCCAAACTTAAATAAAAATTATTCGCCTTTGGTCGACAAAACTTTGCGGCCACGGTAGTAGCCGTTTGGGCTAATGTGGTGACGAAGGTGGGCTTCACCTGTGGTAGGCTCAACCGCTAATGCTGGGTTAACCAAAAAGTCATGTGATCTATGCATACCGCGCTTTGACGGTGATTTTTTGTTTTGCTGAACTGCCATAATTTACTCCAATAAAATGATTAAAACATCATCTCAATTACATACAAATAGATGCCTAAAATACCGCTTTGCATCACTCATTTAAGACTGCGTTAAACTACTAGGGCGCCACTATAATATAAAAGCTGACTTTTGTCAGCCAAAATTGCAGCGTTAAGACTTAATTAAAGTCTTTAACACTGCGAATGGATTCGGTTTTTCGCCACTTTGATTGGATAGGCTAGCGCAAGCCTGATCGTGAACAGGGGCGATGGGCATAGCCATAATGAGCTCATCCTCAATCAATGCCACGACATCCATGTGTTGGCTGATGGGCTGCAGGTCAACATCATCTGGTTCATCAAGCTCGGCAGACATCAAATCCGCCTCCACCATGTCGCTTATCTGGTAATTAAATGATAGCTCTAACTTTAATGGCAATTCATTTAAGCAGCGCTGACACAAGCAAGTCAGATTTGCCTGCAAGGTCAGGGACAAAAATGCCTGACCATGACTGCCTTGCTTGCCGGATAAATTAAATTCAATAGTCGCGCTAGGCTTGAAGTTGTTTAGCGCCTTGCTTGAGTCGGTGTTGAGGAATGCAGAGAGACGGCTGCAGTCAATAAGGCTCAATTTAGCAGTTAAACGCTCGTTTCTTTTGGCAAACGCCAGATTATCAATAATTATCGTCTGTTTAGTCATTCTTAAGCTCTAAAATTTAGCTCCAAGGGGATTTAGCTATGGGATTTCACATGTTACAATTGCTCGGTTTGAGTGAAAAATTAAGGCATTTAACGTGTTCAAAAAGATTCTTGTAGCCAATCGTGGTGAAATTGCAGTGCGTATTGTACGTGCATGCTCTGAAATGGGCATCAAATCCGTTGCAATTTACGCCGATGCTGACCGTCAAGCATTGCATGTCAAAAAAGCCGATGAAGCCTACAACGTAGGCGCAGACCCAGTTGCTGGCTATTTAAATGCTCATAACATTGTAAATTTGGCAGTGGCTTCTGGTTGCGATGCACTCCATCCTGGCTATGGCTTTCTCTCTGAAAATCCCGAATTAGCGGAAATTTGTGAGCGCCGTGGCGTTAAATTTATCGGCCCCAGTGCTGACGTTATTAGGCAAATGGGCGATAAAATTCAGGCACGAAATGCCATGACAGGCGCAGGCATTCCATGCACGCCAGGAAGCGATGGTAATTTAGCAAACTTAGAAGAAGCCGTTGCGCTGGCAAAAAAAATTGGTTACCCGGTCATGCTTAAAGCCACTAATGGCGGTGGTGGTCGAGGTATACGACGTTGTGACAATGAAAAAGAATTGTTAAGCAATTACGATCGTGTCATATCAGAAGCCAGTAAGGCGTTTGGTAAACCAGAGGTGTTTTTAGAAAAATGCGTAGTAAAACCGCGGCACATTGAAGTGCAAGTGTTAGGGGACTCCGAGGGTAACGTAATCCATCTTTTTGAGCGCGACTGCTCAATACAAAGACGAAATCAAAAGTTAATTGAAATAGCCCCCTCACCACAACTGACTCAAGCGCAACGCGATTACATAGGCGGATTGGCAGTTAAAGCGGCGAAAGCGGTTGGGTATGAAAATGCCGGCACCGTGGAGTTTTTATTGGATAGCGACAATACCTTTTACTTCATGGAAATGAATACCCGCCTTCAGGTTGAGCACACGGTAACAGAAACCATTACTGGGATAGACATCGTCCAAGAGCAAATTCGTGTGGCCTATGGCCTACCCTTGCAATACACCCAGGATGAAGTGCAATTCAGGGGTTATGCCATGGAATTCCGCATCAATGCGGAAGACCCTAAAAACGACTTTTTACCCAGTTTCGGTAAAATCACCCGTTACTACGCCCCCGGTGGGCCAGGCGTGCGCATGGACGCAGCCATTTACAGTGGCTATGTCATCCCCCCTTATTACGATTCCATGTGCGCCAAATTAACCGTTTGGGCATTGGATTGGGACAGCGTCATAGAACGCGGTCGCCGCGCCTTGGATGACATGTTGATCTATGGGGTTAAAACCACCATACCTTACTATCAAGAAATTTTGAAACACGAGGATTTCAAGAACGCGACATTTAATACCAGCTTTGTTGAGTCGCATCCGGAATTGACCCGCTATGCCAATAAGATCCCCCCGGAAATGATAGCGGTAGCCATATCTGCAGCCATAGCGGCGCACGAAGGCATCTAACAAACAATACCCATTAAAATAGCAACCAAATAATAAAGAGTTAAATTATGGCTAAAACAATGCAAACATCAAAAGTACACGTTACCGAATTGGTTCTTCGTGATGGGCATCAATGCCACATTGCAACGCGCATGCGTACCGAAGACATGTTGCCAATTTGTAGCAAACTGGATGCCATAGGCTTTTGGTCTTTAGAAGCTTGGGGTGGCGCTACCTTTGATGCTTGTGTGCGCTATTTGAAAGAAGACCCTTGGGAACGTTTGAAATCATTGCGCAAGGCGCTACCCAATTCCCGCATACAAATGCTGCTGCGCGGTCAAAATTTACTTGGCTACCGCCATTATTCAGACGATGTGGTGCAAGCCTTTGTAAAAAAATCTGCCGACAACGGCGTGGATGTGTTCCGCATTTTTGACGCCATGAACGACACGCGCAATCTAAAAGTATCGATTGATGCAGTAAAAAAAGCCGGCAAGCATGCGGAAGGTACTATCAGCTACACCACCAGCCCTGTTCATAATGTGGCACATTTTGTATCGATAGCAAAAGAATTGGAAGCCATGGGCTCCGATACGATTTCCATTAAAGACATGGCCGGATTGCTTACGCCGCAGGCAACCGTTGATTTGGTCAAAGCCATCAATGCAGCTGTTAATGTACCTATTCATGTACACAGTCACGCTACCAGTGGTTTAGCCAGCATGAATTTATTACGTGCATTAGAAAACGGTGCAGTCATGATAGACACTTGTTGCGCTGCTTTTTCTGAAGGTGCCAGCCACCCAACCACAGAAAGCATGATAGCGGCATTGCAAGGAACCGAATTTGATACCGGTTTAAGCATTGCTGCAGTGCAGGAAGTCAGCGCCTATTTCCGTGAAGTCCGCAAAAAATATTGGCAATTTGAAAGTGAATACTCTGGCGTGGATACCAGGGTGTTAATTAATCAAGTGCCAGGTGGCATGATATCCAATCTAAGCAACCAATTAAAAGAACAAGGCGCGCTTGATCGTATGGACGAAGTCTTGGCTGAAATCCCTCTGGTTCGAAAAGACTTGGGTTACATACCCTTGGTGACCCCTACTTCACAAATTGTTGGCACCCAAGCCGTGCTCAACGTCATGACCGGCAAACGCTACAAATCGATAACCAACGAGGTTAAGAATTATTTCCTAGGCCAATACGGTAAAGCGCCGAGTCCTGTTAATGAAGAGGTTAAAAAATTAGCCATCGCTGATGGCGTAGTCATCACCTGTCGCCCAGCTGACTTGCTGTCGCCAGAAATGCCTAAATTAATCAGCGAAGCCGAGCGTTTCGCCCAATCCGAAGAAGACGTATTGACCTACGCCATGTTCCCTGACATTGGTAAAACCTATTTGCAAGAACGCAATGCCGGTTCGCTAACACCTGAAGTCTTGCTGGATAAGGCTGCAGTAAACGCCAGTGCATCACGCTTCGCCCCAAGTGAATTTAAAGTGACATTACACGGCGAAACCTTCCACATCAATTTAACCGGCAGCGGTCATGCCGGGCAAGAAAAACGCCCATTCTACGTTTCCATCGATGGCATAGCTGAAGAAGTGGTGGTTGAAACATTGAGTGAGATTGAAGTATCCAGCGGCAGTAGCAATGGCAAAAAGAAAGCCGTGGCCAGTAAAGGCGCCAGTGGCCGCCCTCGTCCATCTCATGCAGGTCATGTCACCACGTCCATGCCAGGCACCATTGTTGCCGTGAAAACCAAGGTCGGTGACAAAGTCAGTGCCGGTGACGGTGTGTTGGTTATTGAGGCCATGAAAATGGAAAATGAAATTCAAGCAGCCACATCAGGCATAGTGGTGGCTGTGCACGTGGTTAAGGGTGATGCGGTCACCCCTGATGAGTCTTTACTTGAAATTCAACCAGAATAAGGCAGTGTAAGGAACAGGTCAGCCTCATTTTGCCTGACCTGTTTTTTTAAATCGCTTATGAGCGCACCACTGATATTAGCTTCCTCATCCATCTACAGACGTGAGCTCCTTACGCGTCTGCAATTGCCCTTTGTGTGCTTATCCCCAGAAATAGATGAAAGCCCTTTAGATCAAGAGCGTCCAGACGCGACCGCCTTACGCCTAGCGCAATTAAAAGCCAAAAAAATCGCCTTGCAAGAACCTAATGCATTAATAATAGGTTGCGATCAAGTGGCCGTGCTTGATGGGGTGCAACTGGGTAAGCCCATGACCCATGCTAACGCAAGCAAACAATTGCAATCAATGCGTGGCAGAGTAGTGATTTTTCATAGTGCGTTGTGTTTGTACAATGCAAAAACACAAGCCATGCAAGCCACCGTTGTGCCATACACCGTGCAATTTAGAAATTTAAGCGATACACAAATTGAGAGCTACTTGAACAAAGAACAGCCCTACCATTGCGCTGGCAGCGCCAAGTCTGAGGGCTTGGGCATCGCCATCATAGAAAAAATGCATGGTGACGATCCGAATGCCTTAATTGGCCTTCCTCTAATAGCGTTGGTGAATATGCTGGCTAACGAAAACGTATCGGTGCTGTAGTTGGCGCGCTATCGATGAAACCTACATTGGGTACTCTCTACTTAATTCCAGTCACGCTTGGTGACGACATGGTGCAGCACGTCATTCCCGATTACGTATTGAATGTGGCTCGCAAGCTCGAGATCTTTGTGGTGGAAAGTGAAAAATCCGCCAGGCATTTCTTAAGCACCATTAAAACCTTAAAGCCTGTGCGAGAGCTAAACTTACATTTACTCAACGAGCACACGGACATAAAATCCTTGCCGGATTTGTTGGCACCGCTGCTGGCTGGGGAAAATATTGGTTTAATGAGTGATGCAGGCTGCCCGGCAGTGGCCGATCCAGGTGCCCAATTGGTGCAATTAGCACATAAAAAAGGCATCAAGGTGGTGCCCATGGTGGGGCCTAGTTCCATCTTATTGAGCTTGATGGCATCGGGTTTAAATGGACAGCAGTTTGCTTTCCTAGGCTATTTGCCCGTTGAAAAATTGCAACGCAATCAAAAATTAAAAGAAATTGAAAAGCGCTCTGCAAGCCATAAAGAAACGCAACTCTTCATAGAAACGCCGTATCGAAATCAGGCCATGTTGGATGCCATATTGCAAACTTGCCATGCGCAAACCCAATTGTGCATCGCCTGCGACGTCAGTCTGGCCAGTGAAATGATAGTCACAAAAAGCATAGCCAACTGGAAAACCTCGCCCCCTATCGATATACACAAACGCCCCTGCTTATTTCTAATACTAGCTTGAAGCACCAAGCTTTTTGACCGGGGCGTAGCTCAATCTGTGTGTCGGCGAAACACCATGCAAAGCCAGCATTTCTATGTGCAAAGCAGTCGGGTAGCCCTTGTGCTTGGCAAAACCGTATTGTGGGAATTGCTTATCCAATTCATACAACTCCGCATCCCGTGCTACTTTGGCTAGAATGGAGGCGGCTGATATGGCTTGCACTTTACTATCGCCTTGCACAATGGCAACGCATGGGAAAGTGATCTTTGGGCAATGCGTGCCGTCCACTTGCACTAAATCTGGACTAAGCGCAAACCGTGTTGACATCATTTCTATGGCGCGTTTCATGGCCAGCAAGCTGGCTTGCAGTATATTGATTTGATCTATTTCCGCTGCGCTGCAACTGGCTATAGCCCAGGCCAAAGCATGCTGTTTTATCTCTATGCTTAAGGCATTTCGTTTCTTTTCCGAAATCTTCTTGGAATCAGCCAATCCCTCTATAGGTCGGCTTGGGTTCAATATTACTGCCGCCGCATACACGGAACCTGCCAAAGGCCCTCGCCCCGCCTCATCCACACCACAAATCAATTGGCTGACCTGCATGCTTAACTAGGAAAAATCAGCCAAGATCATGTTGCTGGCTTTTTCCGCATTATTCTGTTTTAGACTGATATGTATTTTATTGAACTCGGCTTTCATCTCCTCTATAGCGAGCGTATCGCTAATCAGTTTGATCGCCGCTTGCGCTAGTTTTTCTGGCGTGGCATCGTGTTGCAGCAATTCTGGCACAATAAATTTACCGGCCAATACATTGGGTAAGCCAACATAGGGCTGCAAAAGCATGCGTTTTAATATCCACCAACTTAAGATGGGCATGCGGTAGGTAATCACCATGGGTTTTTTTAGTAAGGCGGCTTCCAATGTGGCCGTACCTGAAGCCACAATCACGACATCGGAGGCTTGCATGGCATCGTGTGCGTGACCAAATAAGATCTGTATGGGCAGTGGTTCGTGCTCATGAAATAAAGCTAATTCGAAAATTTGTTTGCTTTCACGGGTTACAAAAGGCACCAAAAACAAGGCATTCGGGTAGTCTGCATGCAGTTTTTTTGCCGTTTGAATAAACAAGGCAGCATGTTGTTGCACTTCACTTTGTCGACTGCCTGGCAACATGGCTACCACCAAATCACTAGGCTTGAGTCGCAAGGTAGCACGTGCTGCAGCCGTATCAGGTTGCATGGGCAAGGCGTCAGCTAAAGGATGACCTACGTAGCTAACTGGTACCCCTGCCTCTTGGTAAAGCGCAGATTCAAAAGGAAATAAGGTCAATATGTGCGATACAGCACGTTTGATTTTATTTAATCGGTTTTTTCGCCAGGCCCATATAGATGGGCTGACATAATGGATGGTTTTAATGCCCTGCTTTTTCAATCTTTTTTCTATGTAGAAATTGAAGTCGGGTGCGTCGATGCCGATGAATATGTCCACGCGGTGATTTAAAAAATGTTTGATTAATTGCTGCCTAATACGCATCAAGCCAAAGGCATGTTTAATCACTTCCAGATAACCGCGAACCGACAAACGTTCAATGGGGAAAAGTGACTGCGCCCCTTCTCGCATCATCTTGGGACCAGCAATGCCAACAAACTCAATGTCGCTGCGTTTGTTTTTCAAGGCTTGCATCAGGAGGCCGCCCAGCATGTCTCCAGAAGCCTCGCCAGCCACTATGCCTATTCTGAGCATACCCCTACCTGACGATGCCGCGCGTGGAGGCATTAAGGAAATCCGTCAGCAAACGAACATCATTCCCATTCACGCTACTAAGTTCGAGTTTCGCCTCAGCCAAACTGAGGCCTTTGCGGTATAGCGTTTTGTAGGCGCGTTTAATCAGTAATAAATTCTCCGCACTGAAGCCTCTGCGTTTCAAACCTTCAGCATTTATGCCATGAGGCTTAGCATCATACCCGGCCGCTGCAACGTAGGGAGGAATGTCTTTAAAAACCACAGACCCAACAGCCGTAATAACGTGGGCGCCAATCTTGCAAAACTGATGCACCAAAGTAAAGCCGCCAAGAACGGCATAATCATGCACTTGCACGTGACCAGCCAAAGAGCTGTTGTTAGCCATTACCGTGTGATTGCCAACTTGGCAGTCGTGAGCGATGTGCACGTAGGCCATAATCCAGTTGTCGTTTGCAATTTCGGTGACGCCACGGTCTTGTATCGTTCCACGATTAATCGTACAAAATTCACGTATGGTATTGTGATCGCCAATGACTAAGCGAGTCGGCTCACCTTGGTACTTTTTATCTTGTGGGGCCTCACCCAATGAGGCGTATTGATAAATACGGTTGCCTATACCTATGCTGGTATCGCCACTGATGGTGACATGGCTAGCAATAATAGTGTCAGCGGCGATACGAGCCTTGGGCCCTATGATGGAGTAAGGCCCTACCTCCACACTGGAATCGAGCTCGGCAGTTGGATGGATGATGGCCGTGGCATGAATTTTTGCCGCTATCATCCGGCTTACTCTTTTTTATCTATCGCTTTAAGTATGCACATCATCTGGGCTTCAGCCACAACCTGGCCATCTACGCTGGCCACGCCAGAGTACTTCCATATGCCTTTTAGAATTCGATCAATCTTTACATTAAAGACAATTTGGTCGCCGGGTGAGACCGGGCGCTTAAATCGTGCGCTATCTATACCCGCAAAGTAATACACCGAGTCATCGCTAGGTTTTACGCCCATGGTTTTGAAGGACAAGATGGCGGCAGCTTGGGCCATGGCCTCTACAATTAAAACGCCAGGCATAACCGGGTGATAGGGAAAATGCCCAGGGAAAAATGGTTCGTTTATAGTGACGTTTTTTAAGGCCACGATTTCATTGCCTAATTCCATGGAAATGACACGGTCAATTAGGATGAATGGGTAGCGATGTGGCAGGTGATCCAATATTTCATGGATGTCCATGCTGGTAGAGGTCGTGGTGTTGGTCATTTTTATCTCGGCTTACTATAAATGATGGGCGCTAATTTAACTACGATGCAATCTCGATTATTATTACCTCGATTTTAACAGAGCCAGCTGTTTTTCGAGATTTTTAATTTTCCTGGCCAGCTCGTCTAAATGCCGTATTTGCGCCGCGTTATTTAGCCAGTCTTGGTGCGATTGGAATGGCATGATAGCCGTGTAAGTGTCTTGTTGTAGCAATGAGCGTGTAATCATGCTACCGGCACTAACGGTCACGCCATCGACAATTTCCAGATGACCTAAGACCATGGCGGCCCCGCCTATCTTGCAATGCTTGCCAATGTTAGTGCTGCCGGCAATGGCCACGCAAGCAGCAATAGCCGTGTGCTCGCCTACCCGACAATTGTGACCAATTTGAATTAAGTTATCCAATTTAACCCCATCTTCGATCACGGTATCGTCCAAAGCGCCACGATCTATGGTGGTATTGGCTCCAACATCGACATGGTTGCCTAGCCGAACACGGCCTAACTGAGGAATCTTGAGCCAAGCTTGCGATTCTTGGGCATAACCAAAGCCATCGGAACCCAAGACTGCACCAGCATAAATATGGCAATGCTGGCCTATGCTGCAGTGGTGCCCTATGGTGACATTGGATTCTAATTGGCTGTGCGCCCCTAGGCTGGCGTCATTTTCGATGATGCAACCACTGCCGATTGATACGTATTCGCCTAACACAACGTTCGCACCTATTACCGTTAGCGGGCCTACGCTGCATGTGGAGGGTATGATGGCGCTGGCATGAATCACCGCGCTAGCTGCAATAGCAGGTGTTTTGATTGGTGCGGGACTTAACATGGCGGCTAATTTGGCGTAGTAAGCATAGGGCTGTGGCACTACTAGGCGTGGCAAATTAGTTAAATGGGCATCTTCCTGACGTATAACAATGGCGCTGCCTTGGCATGACGTTAATAGGCTTTTATATCTGGCCTCGTTCAGAAAGCAGATATCCCCATAGTTAGCAAGGCTTAATGAGGCCACTTTTCTTACCCTTACTGTGGCATCACCTATCACCAAGCCGCCCAAGGAGTTGGCTATCTCAGCCAGTGAATAGGATTTTGTCATGCTGGCTCGCCTAGAGCTTGTGCTCGCAAGTGACTAAGGGCTAAGCTATTTTTTGCCTAGTGCTTTTAACACTTTATCGGTGATATCAATTTTATCCGCGGCATAGGCTACGCCGCTGTACATAACCAAGTCGTAATTTTCAGCTTTAGCCACGCCCTGCACGGCTTTGTTAATGCGATCTTGCAAGCTGCCTAGTTCTTCGTTTTTACGCAAATTAATGTCTTCGCGTAATTCGCGCTGTTTGCGTTGAAATTCAACTTTGATGTTTTGCACGTCGCGTTCTTTATTGCGGCGTTCTGCCTCCGTGATGGTTAAGCCGTCTTTATCAAGGGCCGTTTCCAGCTCTTTGATTTGCTTAGCCATTTTATCCAGCTCTTGAGAACGAGGGCTGAATTCGCGCTCTAATTTTTTTCCACTTTCAGCCGTTTGAGGCGCTTCTTGGAGGATTTTATCGACCTGTACGTAACCAACTTTTAATTCTGCTGCTTGGGCAGTGAGGGCTAAGGCCATGAAGCTGATAACAAGTAATTTTTGCAATGGGTAGTTCAATTCAATCTCCTAATACGAACTGTTATTCTAATTATTATGCCATAAGCGAAATGGTTATTTATGACAAAACAACACTTTTAACAAATTTTAAAATTGTTGCCCTAGCTGAAATTGTATGGTTTCAGTAATGTCAGAGGCGTTTGCATTCAAGGGTTTGGCGTAGATCAATTTTAGCGGGCCAAACGGTGAGAACCAGCTCACACCGACACCGGCCGAGTAGCGTAAATCATTTGGATCGGGCGTTTGATTGGATCCCCAAACGTAGCCAGAATCAACAAAAGTGCTAAGTCTAAATTGCTTGGAATCCTTAATGCCCGGAATGGGGTAAAACAATTCCATGCTGCCAAGAGCGCTTTGGGTGCCGCCTATGTAAAATGTATTGCTTGCGTCCCTTGGACCCATAGCACCAATGGCGTAACCCCTAACCGAATTCACCCCACCCATAAAAAAGTTCTTGAAAAATGGGAATTGTTTGTTGCCATAGTTGTTGGCATAACCAAGCTCGCCATTTAATAGCAGCGTTAGGTCTTTTAGCACTTCCTTGTAATAAGAGTGCTTGTAGTTAATTTTGTAGTATTGCAAATCCAGCACCGGCATCGTCACTTCTGCACTTAAGCGCTGATACACGCCATTGTTTGTGTACATAATACTGTCACGACTGTCGTGTGCCCAACCTGCGCTCAATGCCACTGAGTTACTGGTACAACTCACTGGCCATGGGCCCGTTGTATTGCCACAGAACTCTTGGTATTGAATCGGACTTTGCTCATAGAGCGTTATGTCTGTTAAATCCAATGCCAGACCAAAACTCACGCCATCCCTTTCGTTTAAGGGAATACCAAAACGCACGCCTCCGCCATATGACGATGTTTTAAACGTACCTATGTTATTGGTAACGCCGTTTCCAGAATTGACATCGCGTCTATACACATCAAAGCCACGACTGACGCCGTCCGGCGTGAAGTAAGGATCGGTGTAGGACAAGGCGTAAGTAGTATTTATTTTACCGGTGTTGAGTTGCGCACTCACGCGGTTACCGGTACCAAGAAAATTATTCTGGTTGACTGTAACACCAAACACCACGCCCTCATTACTGGACAAGCCCGCACCAAATTGCACGCTGCCAGTCGATTGCTCTACCACACTTATATTTAGATCCACTTGATCAGCCGTACCTGGAACGGCTGGCGTTTCTACGTTCACGTCAGAGAAATATTGAGTACGCACTAAACGCTCTTTGGAGCGGTTGATTTTGGTTGAATCATACCAAGCCGATTCCAATTGACGAACTTCACGACGCACTACTTCATCCCGTGTGCGGGTATTGCCTACAATGTTGATGCGCCTAACATAGACGCGTTTACCTGGGTCAATGTAAAAAGTGAAGGAGGCGGTATGCGACTCCTTGTTAACCTCAGGGACAGGATTAACGTTAGCAAACGCGTAGCCTTCATTACTCAAGCGGTCGCTGATGGCCTTACTGGACTGCGTGATGTTGCTTCGGCTAAAGGTGTCGCCTTTCTTAACAGCGATTAATGCCTGCAATTCGCTGTCTGGCACTATGCTTTCGCCGGCCAACTTCACCTCTGATATGCTGTACTTTTCCCCTTCAGTGATATTGACGGTAATGTAAATGTCTTTTTTATCTGGTGTGATGGAGACTTGCGTGGAGTCGATATTAAATTCGAGGTAGCCTTGATTCATGTAGAAAGAACGCAATGTTTCAAGGTCGGCATTCAATTTTTGTTTGGAATACTGATCGTCTTTATTCCACCAACTCATCCAATTGGGCGTGGTGAGCAAAAACTCCGCGCGCAAATCGTCCATTGAGAAGGCTTGATTGCCAACAATATTAATGCTGCGTATCTTGGAAACGGCGCCCTCTTCTATATCAAAGCGAACTGCGACGCGATTGCGCTCCAGTGGCGAGACCACGGCTTTTACGCTGGCACCGTATTTGCCTTGTGAAAGATATTGACGCTTAATTTCTTGTTCGGCGCGGTCTAACTGCGACTTATCAAAAATCTGGCCGTCTGCAATACCAATTTGCTTTAGGCCTTCTTTCATCTTGTCGGTAGGAAAGGATTTGTTACCGCTAAAATCGATCTGCGCAATCGATGAGCGTTCTTGAACGGTCACCACCAGCACATCACCTTCTGCTTCTATGCGTACGTCTTTAAAAAAACCGGTGCCGTATAAGGCTTTAATCGCTTGAGAGGCTAAGTCATCCGTCATGCTGTCGCCGACCTTGACCGGCAAATTAGTAAACACGGTACCGGCTTCGGTGCGCTGAATACCTTCAATCCGAATGTCTTTAATGACAAATGGCGCCATGGCCATGGCAGCATTGGCGTACAAGCCAGTGAGCAATAACAGGATGGGTTTGAGCTGCAGGCAGAAGCGTCCTGATGGTAATTTTTTAATGGTGCTTACTTTTTTTAATGCCATGCATCAGCCCGTTATTAATCTAGTTATATCGTTATAAAAAGCAATGATCATCATCAAACCTAATAAGGTCAGACCAACTTTTTGCCCCATGGCCATGACTGACTCAGATACGGGTTTGCCAGTTAAAATTTCTACCGTATAGTACATCAAATGACCGCCATCTAAAACTGGTATGGGCAATAGATTTAACACGCCTATGCTGATGCTGATTAAGGCTAAAAAACCGATAAAAACCTTAATGCCCATGGTCGCACTTTGGCCAGCGTAACTGGCTATGGTGACAGGCCCACTTATACCTTGCCACGACGCCTGGCCTAAGAGCATTTTAAACAGCATCTGCAGGCTGAACGCTGCCGTATCCCAAGTCTTTTCGATGGCCTTTATCATTGCCTTTGGCATGCTGTATTGCTGCAGAATCAATCCGCTTGTTTGCATTTTCACCGCCGCGCCTATGCGCCCGACGGCAACACCTTGCTCCATTTCAGCCGTGGGCTTGATGCGCAGTGTTAATAAAGATTCCCCGCGTAAAATTTGCACAGCCAACTCCTTACCAGCATGCAGCCTAACGTAACCAACAAAATCCTGCCATGTGCCTATTGATTGCTTATCCACGGCCACTATTAAATCATTCACTTGAAGGCCTGCATTGTTCGCTGGGCTGCCGCTCACTACCTCACCAATTCTGGCGGGCATCATTACTTGCTGAGGCGTGAAACCCAGGCTAGCAAAAGCATCCTCATTGGCCTCAGCCTTGCGCAAGGTGCTTAAGTTTAAGGTATGACTTTTATGCGTTTGCTGCTTGCTTAGGC
This sequence comes from Methylophilaceae bacterium, assembly GCA_965601545.1. GTDB lineage: Bacteria > Pseudomonadota > Gammaproteobacteria > Burkholderiales > Methylophilaceae > Methylotenera. Next base: position 804,794 of record OZ271845.1, read on the forward strand.
CGACAACTTCTACACTTTCCTGACTGAGTGAGGATTTAAGCAGTAGCCAATGAAAATCCTGCCAGCTTGCAACGGCCCTGCCATTAACCGATTGCACGGTTTCGCCAATTTCAAAGCCGGCCAACGCGGCAGGGCTCTGCGGGGCAACGTCAGCTAAAATAGGCTTTAGACCGACTACCCCCATCATGAACAGCATGCTGTAAAGCAGGATGGCCAACAGCAGGTTGGCTATGGGCCCAGCTAAAACAATAGCCATTCGTTTAAGCACAGGTTGACGATTAAAAGCCCGATTCAGCTCAGCGTCAGAATAGCTTGTGAGCGCAACCCCCTCTTGATTGATCTCACGCTCATCCAGCATTTTGACATAGCCACCCAAGGGGATGGCTGCAACGATAAACTCGGTCTGATCCTCACCAAACTTCTTCACCCACAGTGGCTTACCGAAGCCTATGGAGAATTTTAGCACCCGCACGCCGCACCATCGCGCCACCTGAAAATGGCCGTATTCGTGCACCGTCACCAATATGGCTATCGCCAGAATAAAAGCTAAGGGGGCTAGCATAGCGCCTGAATAATTTTAGCTGTAGTAAGCCTAGCCTCAGCATCAACCGATACCAACTGCTCTATAGACTCAACGGCGGAAAAATTCGACAAGGACAAGACTTGTTCTATGGTGTTGGGAATGGCCATAAAGCTAATTTTTTCAGCCAAAAATGCCTCCACGGCGATTTCGTTGGCGGCATTTAATATGGCAGGTGCCGTACCTCCAGCCTTAAGCGCATCGTATGCGTATTGCAAGCAGGGAAAACGGACTGTGTCCGGTGCGCAAAAATCCAAACGGGCGGTGGCCAATATATCCAAGCTTGCTACACCACTACTCAACCTCTCTGGGTAGGCTAAACCGTATGCAATAGGGGTGCGCATATCCGGATTGCCCAATTGCGCCAGTATGCTGCCGTCTATGTACTCCACCATGGAATGGATGACACTTTGCGGGTGCACCACCACTTCAATTTGCTCTGCGCTGGCATTAAATAGCCAGTGCGCTTCTATGACCTCTAGGCCTTTGTTCATTAAGGTAGCCGAGTCGATGGTGATTTTAGGCCCCATCACCCAGTTGGGGTGCTTGAGGGCCTCGGCTCGGTTAACCAACTGCAGTTTTTCTAAACTGGCATTTCTAAAAGGTCCACCCGATGCGGTTAGGAGTATTTTTCTCACACCCATGCGCGTTAAATTACTGACCTTATGTGGCGGCATCGCCTGAAAAATAGCATTGTGCTCGCTGTCTATGGGCAATAAGGTTGCACCGCCATCTTGCACGGCTTGCATGAACAGCTTACCTGCCATGACTAATGTTTCTTTGTTGGCTAAAAGAATGCGCTTGCCGGCCTTTGCCGCAGCCATGGCTGGATGCAAGCCTGCCGCACCGACAATTGCTGCCATGACAATGTCCACATCATCGTGCGCCGACACCTCGCTGAGCGCTTGCTCGCCATGCAATACCGTTGTTTTGGAGTTGCTGGTTTTAAGTTCTTGGCTTAACTGGGCAGCCGCCTGTTCTTGCAACATCACGGCAAATTGCGGCTGGTATTGCTTACACAAGGCCAGCATGCCGGCCACGTTGTTATTAGCGCTCAAAGCAAATACACCAAAACGTTTGGGATGCTGTGCGATAACATCTAAAGTTTGCATGCCTATGGTGCCCGTGGCACCCAGTATGGTCACCTGCTGCATGGATAGCTTATCGGACATGAAGTTGCAAATCAGCAAACAATGGGAAGTATATATAAAACAAGGCCACTGGCAGGGTGGGCATCAATCCATCTATTCTATCCAGCACACCGCCGTGGCCAGGCAATAATTGGCTGCTGTCTTTAACATTAGCATGGCGTTTTAATAAGGATTCAAACAAATCACCCATCACGCTTAATACCACCAAGAACCATAATGCAACGATCAGCCAACGACTGATGTGCCAGTAATAACAAAGTGCTAAACCGTAAAAGGTAACGGCCAAGAGTGCTCCTGCAACGCCTTCCCATGTTTTACCTGGACTGATTTCCACTGCTAGTTTATGCCGTCCAAATTGCTTGCCAGAAAAATAGGCCGCACTATCCGCTAACCATACTGTAGCCATGACGGCTAGCAGCAACCATGGACTGATTTTTTGCAAACCAATTAAAGCCAGCCAAAGTGATAAGAGTAAGCAAAAACCAAGTGTGGCAAGCAGCAAGCGGTTATGAATGTCTTTTCTAGTTAACAACCATACGGGTGCGATAAACAACCAAAAAAGCGTGGCCAAGCAAAGTACTAAAACAGCCAAGACATCGATGTAATAAGCAGCCGGAAGCAGCGCTGAAAATAATATCATGGCAGCCACGCTGGCAGTGCAAGCTAAATTTAGCCAAGTCTGCCGCTTATTTAGCTTGATTAAATTGGACCACTCCCAAACAGCGATCAACGTAGCGGATAGCGTAAGCAAAGCCCAGATTAGATCGGAAGCTTTAAACAAGGCGGTGGAAAAAAATAATCCGAGAAAAAAGGCAGTAACAATGCGGGTTTTAAGCATGAATTAAGCCTTAGTTATTGCTAGCCGCATCGCTTACCTGCTCGCTCGTTCGGCCGAAGCGGCGCTCGCGATTTTGGTAGGATGCAAGGGCTAAATTAAAAGCAGATTGATCAAAATCTGGCCATAAGGTATCGGTAAAGTAGAGCTCGGTGTAAGCCAACTGCCAGAGCATAAAATTACTGATGCGTTTTTCACCTCCGGTTCGTATAAACAAATCAGGCTCGGGAGCAAAATGCATGGCAAGATGCGGTGCCAGATGCTCCTCGTCGAAGCCTCCAACGTGTGACGGCATAGCCATATGCATCTTGTTCACCGCCTGCAAGATGTCCCAGCGTCCGCCGTAATTTGCCGCGATGCTTAGGGTCAAGCCAGTGTTATTGGCGGTTAAACGTTCGGATAATTCTATTTGTTCTATCAGTTCAGCATTAAAACGCGTGCGATCGCCAATTAAAACCAATTTAATATTGTTTTCGTGTAGCTTTGCCACTTCTCGTTTTAGCCCTTGTATGAACAAACTCATCAAGAACGAAACTTCATCGGCTGGTCTACGCCAATTTTCACTGCTAAACGCGAACAATGTTAGGTAAGAGACGTTATGGTCAACGCAGGCTTTAACCAATTCAAGCACCGCATCCATTCCGCGCTTATGCCCCGCTACCCTTGGTAAAAAGCGCTTGCGTGCCCAACGTCCATTGCCGTCCATGATGACGGCAATGTGTTGTGGCATGTCTGTTCCTATGGGAATGCTTTTGGTCGCGCTAGAGAAAAAAGCCACGAAAACTCCGATCGTTGAGTGGGTTATATAGCCTGCAAGTTTGGATCGGAATAATCAAACAGCCATCAATTCGGCTTCTTTGACCTGCAACATTTTATCTACCTCAGCCACGGCTTTATCGGTGGCTTTTTGAATATCGTCTTGGGCACGACGCTCATCGTCTTCTGGAATCTCTTTGTCTTTGAGCATTTTTTTCAATGCATCATTGGCATCACGCCTAACGTTGCGGATTGAGACCTTGGCGCCCTCTGCTTCACTGCGGACTATCTTGGTCATGTCGCGCCTGCGTTCTTCGGTTAACATGGGCATAGGGACCCTAATCAAATCGCCGCTGGTGGCTGGATTTAATCCTAGGTCGCTGTCACGGATAGCTTTCTCCACCTTACCTATCATGGTTTTTTCAAACGGTTGCACATTGATGGTTCTGGCATCACCCAAATTAACGTTGGCCACTTGATTAACCGCCACCATGGAGCCGTAATATTCAACCATGACGTGATCCAATAAACCAACGTGGGCACGACCAGTGCGGACTTTAGCTAAATCATTTTTTAGTACTTCCAATGATTTTTGCATTTTTTGCGCCGCATTATTTTTCACTTCATCTAACATGCAGTTCTCCAACTAAGTAGCTTAGGTATTACCTGAGCATTAACAGGCTTGATTTTGATAATTTAATTTGAACGGATAACCAGCGTTACGGCGTTACCATGGTGCCTTCATCTTCACCCAACAACACCCTTTTCAGTGCGCCTTGTTTAAAAATACTAAATACCACTATAGGCAATTTCTGATCACGGCATAGGGTTAATGCCGTGGCGTCCATGACTTTTAGATTTTTGATGATGGCTTCATCAAAGCTAATGGTTTTATAGCGCATGGCTTCCGGATTGGTTTTAGGGTCGTCGGTGTAGATGCCATCGACTTTAGTGGCTTTTATTACCACATCGGCATTCATTTCCATGCCGCGTAATGCGGCAGCGGTGTCCGTGGTGAAAAACGGGTTGCCGGTTCCGGCGCCAAAGATAACCACACGGCCTTCTTCTAAATAGCGTATGGCTTTGCCGCGTATATATGGCTCTGCTACCTGTTCTATATTTAAGGCACTCTGCACCCGGGCATTCAAGCCTATATTTTTCATCGCATCTTGCAATGCCATAGCATTCATCACAGTGGCTAACATACCCATGTAATCGGCCGTGGCTCTATCCATGCCTTCTGCTGCTGGCGCGACACCGCGAAAAATATTGCCCCCGCCTATTACAACGGCAACCTGCACACCCAAATCCACCACTTCCTTGACTTCAGCAACGATGCGATTAATGGTGGCACGATTGATGCCGTATGCATCATCGCCCATTAAAGCCTCACCAGAAAGTTTGAGTAGGATCCTTTTGTAGGCGGGTGCTGCCATAATATTTCTCTTTGTAAAAAGTTTGCTTATTTAAGCATAAAAACGGCTTTTTAGGCATAAAAAAATGGCCAGCAATGCAAAATTTAACGGTCTTTTTAAGCAAAAAAATAGGGCCTGATTAAAGGCCCCATTTTTCTGTTTCACAAGTGATAGCCTCAATGGCTATGCTTTTTACATGATTAAATCATGGCAGCCGCGGCGGCTACTTCTGCTGCGTAATCCACCACTGCTTTTTCAATGCCCTCGCCAACCGTGAACATGGTGAACGATGCCACGCTAGCCCCTTTAGATTTAAGCAATTGTTCTATGGTTAACTTGTCGTCTTTGACGAAAATTTGGCTTAGCAAGGTCACGTCTTTAAGGAATTTTTGCACCGTGCCATCGGCAATTTTTTCTAACATGGCTTCCGGCTTGCCTGCTTCCTTAGCTTTTTCTATAGCCACACGGCGCTCCGCTTCAATCAAGCTGGCATCAATACCGCTTACGTCCAAGGCTTTTGGCTTAGCTGCGGCAATGTGCATAGCAATGTCTTTAGCCAAAGTGTCATCACCGCCAACCAAATCTACCAAGACACCGATTTTGCTACCGTGTATGTAGCTGGCTAATTTACCTTTTACGCTTGGGCAGACAAAACGACGTGGCGTAATGTTTTCACCAATTTTGCCTACCAATTGAGCGCGTGTGCCCTCAACGGTTGAATCACGCATTGCCAAGTCGCCAACTGCATTGATGTCAGCTGGGTTTTTAGCCGCTACGATCACGGCTAATTCGTTAACAAATTTAAGGAAATCTTCATTCTTAGCGCAAAAGTCCGTTTCAGAGTTCACTTCTATCATGGCGCCTGATTTGCCGTCTGCTGCAATAAATACACCTACCGTTCCTTCAGCTGCTACACGGCCTGCTGCCTTGCTGGCTTTATTGCCAAAACGAACGCGCAAGATCTCTTCTGCGCGTGTCATGTCGCCATCGGCTTCAGTCAACGCTTTTTTACAATCCATCATAGGCGCATCGGTGCGCTCACGTAATTCTTTTACCATGCTTGCGGTAATTTCAGCCATTTTTAGCTCCTAAATTATTAAAAGCTGCATTAAATATACAGCTTAATTGCTTGATTTTATGTGTGTATTTTTAAAACTAAAAAAGGGGCCTAAGCCCCTTTTGTGCCCAATTTACTTAGGCGGCAACGTCTGCCACTTCCACAGCTTCTTCTTCAGCGGCTGATTTAACCAACTCAGAAATCACTGAGCTACGGCCTTCAAGAACGGCATCAGCCACGCCACGGGCATACAAACGAATAGCACGGCTAGAATCGTCGTTACCAGGAATAACAAAAGCAACGCCGTCAGGTGAATTGTTGGTATCAACCACGCCGATTACTGGAATACCCAATTTAGCCGCTTCGGTAATGGCACCACTTTCATGACCCACATCAATGATGAAGATCGCGTCTGGCAAGCCACCCATTTCTTTAATGCCGCCTATGGAACGCTCTAATTTTTCGATCTCACGTTTGTAGCCTAGTGCTTCTTTTTTACCGAATTTCTCTAAGCTACCATCCAATACCATGGCTTCAAAATCTTGTAAGCGTTTGATGGATTGTTTAACTGTTTTAAAGTTAGTTAACATGCCACCTAACCAGCGGTGGTTAACGTAAGCGCAACCTGCGCGGCTGGCTTCTTCTTTAACGATATCACGCGCTTGGCGTTTTGTACCGACGAATAAAATACGACCTTTGTTAGCAGCTAGCGTGCGCACATGCTTCAGCGCTTCTTCAAATAATGGCAGCGTTTTTTCTAGGTTAACGATATGAATCTTGTTGCGGTCGCCAAAAATGAACGGTGCCATTTTTGGATTCCAGTAGCGGGTTTGATGGCCGAAGTGAACGCCGGCTTCTAACATGTCACGCATGGTGATAGACATAATTTCTCTCTTTTCAAAAGGGTTATTAATTCACACAAGACCAGTAACACCTTTATTTATCTGCCTTTATTCAAAGACTTACTATAAAAGCACCCTTGATAGGCTTGTGTGCAAAATTTACAACTTCAAACGAAGTTGCATGCCTGCAAAAATTGCAGAGGCCGCATATTACCATTAAGCATCTGAGTTTGCTAGCAATTTACCGCTATTTTTATCCGCTTAATGACGCTGGTATTAATAAACAGGTCGCCCTCATGCAGCAAACTAAGAGGCACTGCTATCCTAATAGACAGGGTGGTTTATGCTAAAATGGCGTCATCATTATTTAAGCTAAACGTTCATGGCCATTACTATTAAAAACCAACACGATGTTGAAAAAATGCGCATAGCAGGTAAATTAGCCTCCGAAGTGCTGGATTTTATTACCCCGCACGTTGTGCACGGCGTCACCACCGACCAACTAGACAAGCTCTGCCATGATTATATTGTTGACGTCCAGCAGGCCATCCCGGCGCCGCTTAACTATGCGCCAGACGGCCATAAGCCCTACCCTAAATCGATATGCACCTCCATCAATCAGCAAATTTGTCACGGCGTACCCAGCGATAAAGCACTTAAAAATGGGGACATTGTTAACATCGACATTACGGTCATTAAAGACGGCTACCACGGCGACACCAGCCGCATGTTTTATGTCGGTGAAGTAACCAATCAAGCCAAGCGCTTGTGCGAAATTACATATCAGGCGATGTGGCTAGGCATTAGCAAAGTAAAAGCCGGTGCAACATTAGGTGACATCGGCTACACCATTCAAGCTTTTGCTGAAAAAAGCGGCTACAGCGTGGTCCGCGAATTTTGTGGGCATGGCATAGGCAAAGTGTTTCACGAAGAACCGCAGGTTTTGCATTACGGCAAACCGGGCACCGGCTTAACACTAAAAGCCGGCATGATGTTCACCATAGAGCCTATGATTAATGCTGGCAAACGCGACATCAAGCAAATGCCAGACGGTTGGACCATAGTCACTAAAGACCGCAGCCTTTCCGCCCAGTGGGAACACACCATACTGGTAACCGAACATGGCTTTGAAGTCATGACCTTGTCCGACGGCTCCCCCGCCGCCCCCGGCTTTATCAGCTCTCAGTAAGCCCACGCTCGCTCATGCCAGTTGGCACAACCAGCATAGTAAGCAAGCCAGAAGCCACGCACGTTAATGCATGGCGCCAGCAGCTTAAAATCGGCTACCAAACATTGGAGGCCGATTTTCTAAGTCACGCTCAGCAACACCGCTTATTTAAGCAGCATTGCCAGCTCATAGATGGCTTACTCAAAGAAATATGGCAACAAACAGTCACAAGCGACTCATGTTGCCTCATCGCCGTTGGCGGCTACGGTCGCGCTGAGCTCTACCCGCATTCCGATATAGACTTACTCATCTTGGTACCTGAATCGGCGATTAACGATAAGCAGATTAACCACCAACTTGAAACATTAATTGGCTGGCTTTGGGACATAGGGCTGAGCGTCGGCCACAGCGTGCGCAGCCTAAACGAATGCATGACTGAGGCATCAAAAGACATCACGGTGCAAACCAATTTGATGGAATACCGCTATTTAGACGGCAGTTTTAGTCTATACCATGACTTTGTAGCAGAAACCGAAAAAGCCTTTGATAAACCGGAAGCCGTGGCAAGATTTTTTCATGCCAAGTTGCAAGAACAACAACAACGGCACGCTAAATTTAATGACACGGCCTACAACTTAGAGCCCAACATTAAAGAAAGTCCGGGCGGACTGCGCGACTTACACATGATACTTTGGCTAATGCGCAGCCTAAATAGACAAGGTGGCAAAGCCTTAACAGCGAGCAATATTTGGTCATTGTTAGCCAGTCAGCACATCCTTTCGGCAACGGAAGCTCGGCAAATACAGAAGCATCAAAAACACCTGCAGCTATTGCGCATACGTTTGCATTTCCTCAGCAAGCGCCGCGAAGACAGGTTGTTATTTGATTTTCAGAATGAACTGGCTGACAACTTAGGCTACCTTAACACAGCTAGCAAACGCGCCAGCGAGCAACTCATGCAAGCTTATTACCGCAGCGTTAAGTTCATACGGGTAATGAATGAAATATTGTTGAAAACGCTGCAGCAAAGCTTGTCCCCAAACCCCATAGCCATTACCCCTATTAATGCTCGATTTGAAGCGCATGCTGGCTTGTTGGCGGCAAAAAATGCCGGCCTCTTGCAGCAGCAGCCAAGCGCCATACTAGAGGCCTTTTTGTTGTTGCAACAGCATCAAACCTTAAGCGGCATGAGCGCCAATCTGCTGCGTAACTTGATGCGCATCAAAAAATTAGTCAATCGCGATTTTAGGCAGTCGGCGCAAAACAAACAGCTATTCATGCAAATCTTATCGCAAGATCACGGCGTCAATCATGCGCTGCGCGCCATGAACCAATACGGCATATTGGGCTGCTACATACCAGCTTTTGGCAAGATAGTCGGGCAGATGCAGCACGATTTATTTCATGTTTACACGGTCGACGAACACATCCTTAACGTACTGGCTAATTTAAGACGCTTTGCTAAAGCCGAACTGAAACACGAATTTCCACTTTGCAGCCAGCTTTTCAGCCAATTTGATGGCCCGCATCTACTGTATTTAGCCGCTTTGTTCCATGACATCGCCAAAGGGCGCGGAGGCGACCACTCCACCTTAGGCACAGTCGACGCCAGGCGCTTTTGCAAACTACACGGCTTGAGCAAGGACGACGCAGAATTTGTGGCGTGGCTGGTATCTGCCCACCTCAACATGTCTTCAACCGCACAAAAATCCGACCTTTCCGATCCCTTGGTGATCGAATCGTTTGCGCAATTTGTACAAAACGAGCGACGCTTGACGGCCTTGTATTTGCTCACGGTAGCAGACATTCGCGGCACCAGCCCTATGGTCTGGAACGCATGGAAAGCCAGGCTTTTGGAAAGCTTATTTCAAGCCACCAAGCATGCGCTCAGCAATCAATTGCGCTATAGCCAAGATGCCATAGCCGCTCGCAAACAAGAGGCCTCATTAAAATTGCATAAATTTGGCTTAAGCAGTCATTCCTACGAACATTTGTGGCAAGCATTTGGCCCCAATTACCTAATACGCTACGACAGCGATGAGATAGCCTGGCATAGTCGACTGTTAACGCCGCATTTAAATACTGTGCTACCTATCGTTAGAGCCCGCTTAAGCCCCAGCGGCGATGGTATACAAGTGATGATATACAGCAAAGATCAAAACGATTTGTTTGCAAGGATATGTAACTTTTTTGACAGCATGGCCTACAGCATAGTGGAGGCAAAGATTTATACTACCGACCATGCTTACGCGCTAGATAGCTTTATTGTGCTCGATCAATCCGGCAAATCGGTCAGCTATAGCGGACTATTAAAATTCATTGAATTGGAATTAAGTAAAAAGCTAGACGCCACGCTTTTATTGAGCCCGCCGCTAAAAGGCCGCATCAGCCGTCAAGTCAAATACATGCCCATAGCAACGCAAGTCGTGATTAGCGAACAAACCGACACCCACCACCACAAATTGGAAATTGTAGCCAACGATAGGCCCGGCTTGCTGGCCAGCTTGGCGCATCAACTGCTGGCCGAAGAAATTGAACTGCACAATGCCAAAATCAATACCCTGGGGAACCGTGCTGAAGACATCTTTTTAATTTCCGCCAGAAAAGGCAAGAAGTTAAATCCGGGTAAGCTTGAGGCCTTACGTAGCGCTTTAATCAATGAGATCTAAACGGAATGCGCCTCAACAATAAGTAATAAAAAAGCCTTGAATCATCAAGGCTTTTTTATTTACTCAGTTTGATTAACTGTGTTTGTAATGTTTTTTCAATTGTTTCACAACTTCCCAGTTGGATTTCAATCCTTTTGGAAACACAACGAAATCGCCTGCTTTGATAACGACTTTTTCGCCACCTTGAGGCGTGACGTGAATTTCACCTTCAAGCACGTAAGCACTTTCTGTCATACCAAAATCCAATGGGAATTTTGATGGGGCACAATCCCAGATAGACCAACTTGAAACGCCTAGCGCCTTTAATTTCTCTTCTGATGGGTTATGTTCTACGGTAATTTGACTCATGATTTATTCCTAGCACAATGTGTATTAAGTAAACAAAGACGCCAATAAAAGCGACTAAAAAAATAATTTAAAACGGCGCACATCATATCACCAAAAGAAAATTAATGGGAAAATCTTGCTCCGAATGGCCAGCTTACGCACTAAGCAAAATGGCTTGATGGCTGGTCAAGCATTGCTAGCGTAGTATTTTATTTAAGGTTATGATTCAACTAACAGCAACCTTACTGGAGCATTAAAATTAATTCCTTACGATTATTTCTTGTTTTCATCCTTGCCTTATTCCTAAGCGCATGCGCGGCCAATGGCGGCATGATCAATAGCAAATCAGAAAACGTAAGCAAGCTCAATGCCAGCATGCTAGGCGACATGCCCCTCCCTAAAGATGCGCGCATAGTGAATGAAAATTCCTTGGTGTTAGGCGAAGGCGAGTCATGGGTGGGCCGTTTGGAAATCCTTTGCCCCTACTCTACTAGTGATGCTGTGGCTTTCTTTATCGATCAATACCCGCAGGCAGGCTGGACCTTACTCTCGGCGTCCAAATCTAAAAACAGCATATTGGTCTTCACCAATGCGAAAAAATCAGCCACTTTAGAAATTACTGAGGGCTCGGCGCTTAGCATGGCCTCCAAAATCACCATTACCGTTTCCCCAATTAATACAGCCCCATCGGTGCAAAAGAAAAAGCCTTAAAAATTGAGCTTGGCTAGTTACATGGATAATTGCATTGCAACTAGAGTCTAGGAAGGAATCGCAGAAACAAAAAAGCCCCTGATTAGCGGCTTTTTTATTGTTCGGGTGGCGGAAGAGGTGAGATTCGAACTCACGGTGGGCTCGCACCCACGACAGTTTTCAAGACTGTAGCATTAAACCACTCTGCCACTCTTCCTCACAATCGCATTAACAACTGGCGATTTTTAAGAAACAGGATTATAGCAAAGATTTAGTCGTCTTGAACATCCTGATTCGGGAAAAAAACGTTGGTGTAGCCGAAATCTTTTAAATTAGGAATGCGCATGGGATACAACACGCCGTCCAAATGATCGCATTCGTGTTGTACCACGCGCGCATGAAAGCCGCTGACCAGCCTATCAATAGGCTGGCCGTATTGATCAAAGCCCGTGTAATGAAGACGTGTATGGCGCGGCACGATACCCCGCATGCCGGGTACCGACAAGCACCCTTCCCAACCGTCTTCAAGCTCATCACCCGTAGGCGTCAGCGTCGGGTTAATTAACACGGTGTAAGGCACGGCATCGGCATCCGGGTAACGGGGGTTGTTAGGACTGGCGCCGTCAAGAGCAGTTGGTTTTTGCCCAAAAATAACCACCCGCAAACTCACGCCAATTTGCGGTGCCGCAATGCCGGCTCCGTTCATGTCTAGCATGGTGTCTTCTAAATCAGCAATCAGTGCGTGCAATTCTGGGCTGTCGAACTGTTGCACGGGCGTAGCCACCTGCAGCAGCAGAGGGTGGCCCATGCGTATGACTTCTCTGATCGCCATTTGTTAAGCCTGCTTAACCAATTGCACGATCAGATTGCGTACGCGCTGCATGGTCAAGTTTAGATTATCCACGACCTCCTCGTATTGTATGCTGTGCAAGCTATTGCCTCGACCGGCAGCATGGTTAGCGATCGGGCATATCACGGCGTAGCTTATGCCCAACTCCCTAGCCAGCGCGGCTTCTGGCATGGCCGTCATGCCCACCATGGTGGCACCATCACGCTCTAGACGGTCAATCTCAGCAGCCGTCTCTAATCGTGGCCCTTGTGTAGCGGCATACACGCCATGATCAATCAAAGGCTCGCCAATGGCGATAGCGGCTTGCTGCCATTTGTCGCGTAATTTTGCGCAATAGGGTTCGGTAAAGTCTATGTGTTTGACCGGCAAATCCACGCCGTCAAAAAAGGTGGCATTTCTACCGTGCGTGTAATCAATAATTTGGTGCGGCATGGCTATGCTGCCAGGCGACAAGTCTGCATGGATGCCACCGACAGTAGCGACTGCCGCTATTTCCGTGACGCCTTGCAGATGCAAGGCCGAGATATTCGCACGATAATTCACTTTATGCGGGGCAATGGTGTGCCCACTGCCATGCCGCGCTAAAAACACCACTTCGCGTCCGGCAATCTTGCCAAACACCAAAGGTTGCGATGGCTCGCCATAGGGTGTCCGCACGATCAAACGCCTGGTGATTTCCAAGTTGTCCAGCTGGGTTAAGCCGGTTCCACCGATGATAGCTAACATAGGGTTACTTCCAGTATTAATGCAGGCCCAGAATTAAACCAGGCATTACACAGTGATTTATTGATTCTAACAAAGCTTAGGCCATTTATTGCATAGTTTATTGCACGAAATGTCGGCTTTTTACTGGCTACTTTGCTAAATTTAGCAAAAAGAGCTAGTCAAATTGTGGCATACTCACGCCATGATGACGCCGCCACACACCCCTGCAGACGCTCATGCCATTGCGGCTGATAGCCTAAGTTTGGCGCAGCAGCATTATGAAAATTTTCCGGTTGCATCCTTTGTTCTCCCTGCCCGTTTGCGCGAACCGATTGCCTTAATCTACCGCTTTGCTAGGCAAGCTGATGATTTCGCAGACGAGGGTGAGCTTAGTGTAAGTCAGCGCGTCGCATTACTGGATGATTATCGCCATCAACTGGATTTATTGGCGGCTTACATCAAGCCTAATAGCGATTTTTTTCTAAGCTTAGGCGCCATGATAAAAAGCCGCCATCTACCCTACCAACCATTTTACGATTTGCTCGATGCATTTAAACAAGACGTGAACAAAACCCGTTATGCCAATTACGCTGAAATTAGCCATTATTGTGAGCGTTCAGCTAACCCTATAGGCCGTTTGCTGCTCTCGCTATACGGCGCAGCAAATCATGAGAACACCGCTTATGCAGACAAAATCTGCACGGCGCTGCAATTAATCAACTTTCTACAAGACATAGCCATAGACCTGAAAAAAAATGCCGGTAAACAACGTATTTATCTATGCCAAGATGAAATGCTGACTTATGGCATTAGCGAACAAACACTGGGGGAGTTTGCCTCTGGTGTAAAATCCACCGACGCCAATTGGCAAGCTTTTATGCATTTCAATTTAAACCGAGCCGAGTCTTTGCTGGCCGCTGGCAAACCGCTGGGGCGCAAATTAACCGGTCGTATAGGCTTAGAGATGCGCATGATTATTGCCGGCGGAGAACGCATAGCGGCTAAAATTAGGCATCATCAAGGTGATGTGTTTAATCATAGGCCTAGGCTGCAAGCTTTAGATTGGTTGCGCATTGTATTTTCCGCCTTGTTTAAGCAATAGGAAACCCATGACGCCAGAACAATATTGCCAAGAAAAAACTGCCAAAAGCGGCTCCAGCTTTTATTACAGCTTTCGATTTTTATCCAAATCAAGGCGGCTCGCCATCACCGCTTTGTATGCCTTTTGCCGCGAGGTAGATGACATTGCGGATGAGTGCATGGACTTATCGGTAGCCCAAACCAAACTCAATTGGTGGCGTAGCGAAATCGACCGCCTCTATCAAAACCAGCCGCAGCATCCGGTAGCGAAGGCCTTGCTGCCCGCCATCCACACCTACCAATTAGACGCCGAGCATTTCATGGAAATCATAGACGGCATGGAGATGGATTTAAACTTCAACCGCTACCAAGATTTCAAGCAATTGCAGCTTTATTGTTACCGCGTGGCCAGTGTGGTTGGTTTGTTGTCCGCACAGATATTTGGTTTTAACAATCGAAAAACCCTCAAATTTGCGCACGACTTAGGCATGGCATTTCAACTAACCAACATCATCAGGGACGTCGGCGAGGATGCCAGACGCAATCGCATCTACCTCCCCTTAGACGAACTGGCCAAATTTGGCGTCAGCGAGGACGACCTTTTAGCAAGCAGGGAATCCATTGCCGTGAAGCGTTTATTGGATTTTCAAATTGAGCGAGCGGAAAGCTATTACGACAAAGCCCTTAGCGCACTGCCGGCTGAAGACCATAAAAACCAGCGCGTGAGCTTGATGATGGCCTCGATTTACCGCACCTTGCTCCGCGAGATCGGCGCCAGTGGGGCCGAAAAAGTATTAAATGCACGCATCTCCTTAGGCGCCTTAAGAAAAATGTTGCTGGCGCTTCAGGTTTGGCTTCAGTACCGTTAAAGCCTAGCCCTATGCCTAAAACGCGGATAGCTATCATAGGCGGCGGTTGTGCCGGCTTAAGTGCGGCGATAGCACTGGCTAAGCAAGGATGGTCGGTTAGTCTGTATGAAGCCGGCAGTGAGTTGGGTGGGCGGGCCCGCAGTATAGCCTTGACAAATGCGTCCGGCAGCACTTACCTAGACAACGGCCAGCACATCTTGATCGGCGCCTACAAATCCACGCTGCAGTTATTAAACACTGTAGGCCTTAGCGAAAAACAAGCTTTTTTAAGGTTGCCATTTTCCGTACGCATGCAAGGTCCAGGCCATCGCCTGCTTAGTCTAAATACCGCGTCTTACTTACCCGCCCAACTAGCCATGCCGCTAGGATTGCTCGCATGCCAAGGCTTGAGTTTCCATGAACGCATGGCCGGTATAGGCATGATGGTGCGCATGGCTTTCAAGGGCTACCGACTAGACCACGACTTGCCCCTAGCGTCTTTCTTGCAAGGACAAAACCAAAGCAACAAGGCGATTCAACTGTTATGGGAGCCGATTAGCCTGGCAGCACTGAATACGCCTATTCAGTTAGCAAGCACGAAAGTATTTTTAAATGTGCTCAAAGATACCATGGCCAGTTCCGCTTGGTTTAGCCTGAAAAAAAACAACGATTTCTTATTGGCGAAACTAGACTTATCCAAATTGATAGGCGACCCGGCCAGCGTTTACTTGAGGCAACATGGCGTCCAGATTAAGCTAAAACAGCGCATCACGGGCATTAGCAAAAGCGATTTAGGTTTCCAACTGTGCGGCGAAGAAGGGGCGGCTGTATATAGCCACGTGGTGTTAGCCACGGCACCGCATAACGCAAACCAATTGATGGCTGGCCTGAGTGAATTGCATGCAGAACGCATGACCTTGGCCTCTTTTGACTATCAACCTATAGTCACGTTATACCTGCAATACCCGACTCACACAAAATTAAGGCTGCCCATGACAGGCTTGACCAATGGCGCAGGGCAATGGGTGTTCGATAGGGGCCAACTGTGCCAGCAACATGGCTTGCTCGCCGTGGTGATCAGTGGAGCGGGCTCGCACCAAAACTTGTCGCAAGCGCAATTGGCCGAGGTGGTGACGGCCCAGCTTAAGCAAGCCTTCCCCGAGCTTAGCAAGCCGCTATGGCATAAGGTGATTTCAGAAAAACGCGCCACTTATGCCTGTAAGCCCGATTTAACTAGGCCGCTGCAGCAAACGGCGCTGCCTAACTTCTACCTTGCTGGGGATTACTGTTATGCGGACTACCCGGCTACCATAGAAGGAGCAGTGCGCAGCGGTTTAATTTGTGCTGAGCTGATTCAGGCTAGCCATAAAGTCGGCTAGCGATTATAGCTAACGCAATTGCTGCAATGCCTGTTCTAAGCGTTCGACGGCGATCACTTCTAAACCAGCAATCTTGGCCTTAGGCGCGTTGGATTTCGGCACAATAGCTTTACTAAAACCCAATTTAGCCGCTTCTTTTAAGCGCATTTGCCCGCCTTGAACGGGGCGTACTTCCCCTGCTAAACCCACTTCACCAAAAACTATAAGTTTATTGTCTAATGGCTTGTTTTTTAATGAAGAAACAATGGATAAAATGACCGCTAAATCGACTGCAGGTTCAGCTATTTTCACGCCCCCCACTGCATTAATGAACACATCTTGATCAAAACACGGAATGCCGGCGTGCCTATGCAGCACGGCCAGTAACATGGCCAAACGATTTTGCTCTAAACCCACGCACAAACGCTTAGGGCTAGGCGCGTGACTTTCATCCACCAGAGCTTGAATTTCAATCAACAAAGGCCGAGTGCCTTCCATGGTAACGGTGATGCAACTGCCGGCCACTTGGCTGTCATGATGGGATAAGAATAAAGCCGAGGGGTTAGCTACTTCACGCAAGCCTTTTTCCGTCATGGCAAACACACCCAACTCGTTCACCGCACCAAAGCGATTTTTGAATGCGCGTATGAGTCGGAAGCTGGAATTTTGATCGCCTTCAAAATACAAGACGGTATCAACAATGTGCTCTAGAACACGCGGCCCAGCTAAGGTGCCGTCTTTGGTGACATGCCCGACCAGTATCACGGTAATACCTAATTGCTTAGCCAATCGCGTGAGCTGAGCTGAACACTCGCGAACCTGCGCGACTGACCCAGGCGCTGACGTCAAGGCCTCGGAATAAACGGTTTGGATGGAGTCAATGACAGCAATATTCGGCTTGTGGGTTTGCAGCGTAGCTAAAATCTTCTCTAGATTGATTTCGGCCAGTAATTCCACCTCGCTGGCATCCAGTCCAAGGCGCTTGGCGCGCATGGCGATTTGTTGAGGGGATTCTTCACCACTGACGTAGATGGCTTGGGCGGATCGGCCTAAGTGGCATAACACCTGCAATAGCAAGGTGGATTTACCTATACCCGGGTCGCCGCCGATTAACACCACCCCACCCTCGACCAAACCGCCTCCTAGCACGCGATCAAATTCGCTGATGCCGGTGGCTTGCCGTGCAATATCGGCCGCTTGAATGCTGCTTATTTTTTGCAGGCTAGCACTTTGCGTCAAGCCATCGAATTTATTGGCGTAGCGATTGGTGCTGACGGTTTCTTCTAAGGTCTCAACCAAAGTATTCCAGGCAAGGCAGCCTGGGCATTGGCCTTGCCATTTCGGTTCGCTAGCGCCGCATTCGGTGCAGGTGTATAGGGTTTTTGCTTTTGCCATGACCAGCTTAGGGTAAGGACTAGTAGCTGTCGGCCATGTGGCCACTGCCCGCGTAATTTTCAAAACGGGTGTGCTGGCCTATGAATGTCAGTCGAACGCGGCCTATCGGGCCGTTACGCTGCTTGGCTATGATGATTTCCGCCGTGCCCTTGTCCACGCTATCCGGGTTATACACTTCATCGCGGTAGATAAACAATATCACGTCGGCATCCTGCTCGATCGCCCCGGACTCGCGCAAATCGCTCATTACCGGGCGCTTGTCTGGGCGCTGCTCCACACTGCGATTGAGCTGCGACAACGCCACTACCGGGCAGTCCAGCTCTTTAGCCAAGGCCTTGAGTGAACGGGATATTTCCGAAATTTCCGTGGCACGATTTTCACCCTGACGCCCTGCTGGGGCCGCCATCAACTGCAAGTAATCGACCACGATTAAACCGAGTTTACCGGTTTGCCTGTGCAAGCGTCTGGCCCTGGCGCGCACATCAAAACTGCTTAAGCCTGCACCCTCATCAATAAAGATAGGCGCCTCATTGAGTCGACCCAGGGCCGTGGTGAGTTTTTCCCAATCTTCGTCTTCTAATTTACCCGTACGCATACGGTGTTGATCCAAACGACCGACCGACCCTATCATACGCATGGCCAATTGCGTGGAGGCCATTTCCATAGAGAACACGGCAACCGGCAGACCGGTGTCCAAGGCCACATTCTCGGCCATATTAAGGGAAAAAGCCGTTTTACCCATGGAGGGGCGGCCGGCAACGATAATTAAATCGCCACCCTGCATGCCCGATGTCATGGAATCCAAATCGGTAAAGCCAGTAGGCACGCCGGTGACATCAGATGGGTTATCCCGTGAAAAAAGTTGATCGATGCGATCGGCCACTTGCGGCAACAAGACCTTGATGTCAACAAAGCCTTGCGTGCTCTTTTTACCGCCTTCGGCAATTTGAAAAATCTTTGCTTCGGCTTCGTCTAGCAGCTGCTGCGCATCACGCCCATTAGGCGCGTAGGCGCTCTCGGCGATACCTGAACCCACCACCACCAACTGGCGCATCACGGCTCGCTCGTGGACAATTTCGGCGTAACGTCGGATGTTGGCTGCAGTAGGCGTGCTTTGCGCTAAGGCGCCCAAGTAGGCGATACCGCCTACCCCGGATAATTCCGCCGTGCTTTCTAATGATTCGGCTACCGTGACTATATCGGCTGGCCGGTTGTGTTCTATGAGTTTGGCAATGTGTTGGAAAATGGCTTTATGATCGTGCCGATAAAAATCTTGAGGGCTTAAAATGTCGGCCACTTTATCCAGCGCTTCGTTCTCCAAGAGCAGGCCGCCAAGCACCGATTGCTCAGCATCCACTGAATGGGGAGGGATTTTTAATGCGTCTAATTGTTCATCGGCCATGCTGCCAATTATACTGAATAACCACTAAGATTACCCAACAAAAAAGGCTACCGAAGTAGCCTTTTTTGATTTGCAGCACTAGCTTAAATCCAAGGTTTTTGGACTTAGGCTTCGGCCACCACAGTGACAGTAATGCCCACGACTACATCGTGATGCAAGGCCACAGTAACAGCATGATCACCTATGGTTTTTAACGGACCATCAGGCATACGCACTAAGGCTTTAGTCACTTCAAAACCTTGCGCTACCAATGATTCAGCAATGTCACCGTTAGTAACAGAACCGAATAAACGGCCATCCACACCGGCTTTTTGCGCGATGCTTACCACGAAATTAGCCAATTTTTCACCGCGTGCTTGCGCCGCAGCCAAAATGGCAGCTTGTTGTTTTTCTAATTCCACACGGCGCGCGGCTATTTCAGCTTTATTGGCTTCGGTTGCACGCTTGGCTTTACCTTGAGGAATTAAAAAGTTACGGCCGTAGCCATCTTTTACTTTAACGATGTCACCTAAATTACCTAGGTTACCCACTTTTTCTAATAAAATAACTTGCATGGTAGCCTCCGATTATTGGTGTTTGTCTGTGTATGGAAGCAAAGCTAAAAAACGTGCAAGCTTAACTGCAGTCGTTAATTGGCGTTGATAACGGGCTTTAGTGCCTGTCATACGAGCTGGAATGATCTTTGCATTTTCTGAAATAAAATCTTTAAGCAAATCCACATCTTTGTAATCCACTTGCTTGATGCCTTCTGCTGAAAAACGGCAGTAACGGCGGCGTTTGTACATTTCTCTTGCCATCTTGAACTCCTAAATATTTTCTATATGGTTAATGTGCATCACCAATTGCGTGCTTTTAAGGCTGCGTCTGGCTAAAAATCCAGTGACGCGTATGCGTGAGCCTATTGTTAGGCCTTGCAATGCCAAGTCACCTAAGGTAACCGCATTGACTTCGCACTCCACCTTACGCTTCATGCCCGCCTCTGTTTGCTCGGATGCATGTCGCAATACAACACTTAACAACGGTATGCCTGCTGGCGTGTAGCGAAGCGGCTCTGTATGCACAACTTCAGCTTGCAACACCAGTTTATTCAAAGCTTATGCCGCAACCTCTGTAGCGTCAGCGGCTACTGGTGCACCATCACGGCTCAACACGGATTTTGATTTTTCTTCTTTCATCATCGGTGAAGGGGCAGTCACGGCTGTTTTTGTTGCCATCATTAAATGACGTAACACGGCATCGTTAAATTTGAAGCCATGCTCTAATTCAGCCAGCACTTCAAGGTTGCACTCGATGTTCATTAACACATAGTGTGCTTTGTGGATTTTTTGGATAGGGTAAGCAAGTTGACGGCGACCCCAGTCTTCTAGACGATGCACTGCACCGCCGCTAGCAGTGATTAGCGTACGGTAACGCTCTATCATCGCTGGCACTTGTTCGCTTTGGTCCGGATGGACGATAAACACTAGTTCATAATGTCTCATTAGTACTCCTTTTGGATATAAGCCACCTGCAAAGCGCTTCATCATGGATGAAGCGCAAACCATTCGTGCAGTGTGACAAGGTTAATTTACTGCTTGCTTGAATAAGATTACCAAGCAAGCGCGCGATTATAGACAAAAGCTACGCACTAATCAAACACTATTCATGCCTCGGGCAGTTAAAGTGTAGTTTTAGACCAAGTCCGGCATTTCTGCGCCAAAGAATTTAGTGCGCAGCGTTTTAAGTTGATCTCGGTAGTCGGCGGCTTTTTCAAACTCCAAGTTTTTCGCGCTGTCGTGCATGGCTTTTTCCAAACGTTTCAGCTCTTTAGCCATTTGTTTCTCAGTAAGCGATTCGTAATTGGCTTGTTCTTGCAGCACTTTGCGCTCACGCAAAGCTTCGTCTTTGTCGTAAACGCCGTCTATGATGTCTTTGATACGTTTGCTTATGCCTTTAGGCACGATGCCATTGGCAGCATTAAAGGCCAATTGCACGCCCCGCCTGCGCTCCATTTCATCCATGGCTGCCTTCATGCTGCGGGTGATGTGGTTAGCGTAAAAAATAACCAAGCCATTCAAATTACGCGCGGCCCGGCCGGATGTTTGTATAAGCGAACGTTCGGAGCGCAAGAAGCCCTCTTTATCGGCATCCAGCACGGCTACTAGCGACACTTCGGGTATGTCCAAGCCTTCACGCAACAAATTGATGCCGACTAAGACATCGAATTCGCCCAAGCGTAAATCGCGTATGATTTCGACGCGTTCCACCGTGTCAATGTCACTGTGCAAATAACGCACCTTAATGCCGTGTTCACTTAAGTAATCGGTTAAATCTTCTGCCATGCGTTTGGTCAACGTGGTGGCCAAGACACGCTCACCGACCGCCACGCGCAATTTAATCTCGCCAAGCAAATCGTCCACTTGAGTATCAGCCGGCTTAACGATGACCGGCGGATCAACCAAGCCCGTGGGTCTGGCTATCATTTCCACAACTTGCTGTTGGTGCTGTGCCTCGTATTCGGATGGGGTGGCAGAAACGAACACGCATTGACGCATGATTTGCTCGAACTCCTCAAACTTCAAGGGACGATTATCCAGAGCCGAAGGCAAGCGCCAACCGTAATCGACTAAATTCTCCTTACGCGACTTATCGCCCTTGTACATTGCACCAACTTGCGGCACCGTAACATGGCTTTCATCGATAATCATCAAGGCATTGGCTGGCAAATAGTCTATCAGGGTAGGCGGCGGATCGCCGGGGTTGCGACCAGACAAATGCCGCGAGTAGTTTTCTATGCCTTTACAAAAGCCAATCTCGTTGAGCATTTCCAGATCAAATCGCGTGCGCTGCTCGATGCGCGCAGCCTCAACCAATTTACCGGTTTTAATGTAGAAATCCACCCTATCTTTAAGCTCATGCTTAATCTTTTCCATAGCCCTCACAGTGGTCTCACGTGGCGTCACGTAATGGCTGGATGGGTAAACCGTGTAGCGGGGAATTTTATTAAACACTTGGCCGGTCAAAGGGTCGAATAAGGTAATCGATTCAACCTCGTCGTCGAACAAGGAAATGCGCACCGCGGTTTCATTGTTCTCTGCAGGAAACACATCGATCACGTCGCCGCGCACACGGAATGTGCCTCGGCCAAAATCAAATTCGTTTCTATCGTATTGCATGCCCACCAAACGCGAGATCATGTCGCGCTGCGCGATTTTTTCACCTTGCTGCACGTGCAAGACCATGCCATGGTAATCAACCGGATCGCCTATGCCGTAAATAGCTGAAACGGTGGCCACGATAATACTGTCTTCTCGCTCTAACAAGGCCTTAGTAGCGGAGAGGCGCATCTGTTCTATGTGTTCATTAATGCTGGAATCTTTTTCTATGAACAAATCGCGGGAGGGCACGTAAGCTTCAGGCTGGTAATAATCGTAATACGAAACGAAATACTCTACAGAATTGTTAGGAAAAAACTCCCTGAACTCACTATACAACTGCGCTGCCAAGGTTTTATTGGGCGCCATGACGATGGCTGGCCTCCCCGTTCGGGCGATCACATTAGCCATGGTGTAGGTTTTACCTGAACCGGTCACGCCCAATAAAGTTTGAAACTTCAAGCCATTGTTCACCCCTTGCGTTAACTTTTCTATGGCTTGCGGTTGATCGCCGGCCGGCTCAAACGGCTGATACAATTGATACAAACTGTTAGGAAAGGTTTGAAACACAGCGTTCTTCAAGGATTTTAATCAAGCGATTTTAACAGCAAAATTAACATTGATCGCCAACAATTAATTTCAGAACTTTGCATTATTATGACAGTCTGTCAGCATGTTGTTTTTATAAATCTTAAATTTGCACTGGAAGCCTCATGCGTCAATACGCTCTAATTCTATCGCTGTTGTTTGCCATTCAACCGGCTCATGCAATTGATCAAGAAAAAATACTCGCCGCCACCCAAGCCGTGGTGATGATACGCGGCTACAACGATAACGGCGGGCTGGCTTATGGCTCGGGCGTGGTCGTGGCCAACAACAAAGTGTTGACCAATTGCCATATTTTTCGCAGCACAAAACAACCGTGGATAGCCAGAGGCGAGGACACCTACAACATCACTTCAGTGCAAGCGGACCGCTGGCATGATTTGTGTTTAATTGGCACCAGCAACATGCCGTTTAAAGCCGCCGTCATAGTAAAAAATCAAACCTTAAATCGCGGTAAAGAAGTCTTGTCCATAGGCCACTCTAACGGCGTACCCAACCCACTAACGTCTATGGGCGTGATTAAATCCACCTATAACTTCGAAGGTTCCCACGTGATTCGAAGCACGGCTCAATTTCGCATGGGTGCGAGCGGCAGCGGTATTTTTGACTTAGAAGGCAATTTACTGGGTATCAACACCTTCAAAACGCCAGGTCGCCAAGCTTACTTTTATTCCCTGCCCATAGAATGGTTGGTGAACTTAGAAAAGCTTCCGGTAGAAACGGTATTCCCAGTCGTCGGTAAAGCCTTCTGGGAAGAAGAGGACAGTAAAAAGCCTTACTTCATGCAAATTGCCATACCTGAAATTAATCAAGATTGGCCTCGCTTAGAACAAATCTCGCAAAAATGGATAGACGCCGATTCCAAAAATTCCGACGCATGGTACGAGTTAGGTAACGCGCAGGAAAACCTTAATAAAATAGATGATGCAGAAAAATCGTACAAACAATCCGCATTATTAGACAGTGGCAACACGGCCTCCTTATTTAGGTTAGGTGTCATTGCTAAAGCCAAGGGCGACACGCAGGCCATGCACAACATCAATATAGCCATCGCCAAAATAGACCCTAGTTTGGCCGATGAATACAGTGCTAGCCTAGGCTGCAATAAAGAATGTTAAGCTAAAATAGTTAGGTAAAAAGGGCTGCAGGCATGCAGCCCTTTTTTACGCCCACTTTTTCGACCTTATTCCTAATCATGCCATTTATGGTTAAAATAACGTCTATTCAATCCACAGCACAAATTGTTTTAAGGACGCCCATTTTGTCATCATCCGCAGCGAATCCAGCCTCGATCTTATCCAAACGCGTTCTATCCATCAAAGAATCCCCCACCCTTGCCATCACGGCAAAAGCCGGAAAGTACAAAGCCGAAGGCAGACCTATCATCGGCCTAGCCGCCGGCGAGCCCGATTTTGATACCCCACAGCACATCAAGGATGCGGCTAAGTTAGCCATAGACAATGGTTTCACAAAATACACCCCAGTAGCCGGCATTCCTGGCTTGAAAAAAGCCATTGTTAATAAATTTAAAAACGAAAATGGTTTTGATTACGCACTAAACGAAGTGATCGTTGGCGTAGGCGGCAAACAGACCATATTTAATTTATGCTTAGCCGTGCTCAACAAGGGCGACGAAGTCATCATACCGGCGCCATATTGGGTATCCTACGCCGACATTGCACTGGTAGCAGAAGCCACACCGGTCATTATCGAATGCGGCATCGAGCAAGGCTTCAAACTTTTGCCTGCGCAGCTAGAGGCAGCGATTACGGCCAAAACTAAAATCTTCATGATCAACTCGCCATCCAACCCAACTGGCGCTGTGTATAGCCTGGATGAGCTAAAAGCTTTGGGCGAAGTTTTGTTAAAGCACCCACACGTCTTGGTGGCCACCGACGACATGTACGAACACGTGAATTTAACCGGTAATACTTTCTACAACATACTGAATGCCACGCCTGCACTTAAGGATCGCTGCATAGTGTTAAATGGCGTATCCAAAGCCTATTCCATGACCGGTTGGCGTATAGGGTATGCGGCAGGCCCCGCCTACATTATTAAGGCTATGGAAATCTTGCAATCGCAATCCACCAGCAACGCCACCTCGATCTCGCAAGTGGCCGCCCAAGCTGCGCTAGAAGGCCCACAATCATGCATTACGCCTATGGTCACGGCATTTAAAGAACGTCACCAATACGTGGTGAAGCGTTTTAATCAGATGCCTGGGTTAAGCTGTCTAATGGCAGGCGGTGCCTTTTATGCCTTCCCAGATGCCCGTGCCGCCATCAACACGCTATTCAAGCAAGGCAAAATCAGCGCGCCTAGCGACATGGCCTTTGCAGAATACTTGCTGGAAAAGTTTGATGTGGCGGTTGTACCTGGTTCAGCATTCGGTGCAGAAGGTTACTTTCGAATCTCCTTTGCTACCTCCATGGAAAACCTGCAAAACGCGCTAGACCGCATAGAAAAAGCCTTAGCATAAAATTAATTTTTCAATTTAAGCGTTTTAGTTATTGACCAAAAGATGCTTAAACCTTAATATCACGCCTTCACCGATTCCTCGATAGCTCAGTCGGTAGAGCAACGGACTGTTAATCCGTGTGTCCCTGGTTCGAGCCCAGGTCGAGGAGCCAAAAATACTAAAAGCCCTGCAGCGATGCGGGGCTTTTGCTTTCCTGCTGGCTTATTCAAACCATCCAATTAGAAGGATAATCTTTAGGCATACAGTGCGACAAAGGCTTCAATTTCCTTACCTAGCTCAGCGTAGGCTGTAAGACCAGTTATCCAACGTTTTGGAATTGCATCGAAGCCTAAGCTCGCGCCTAATATTGATCCTAACACCGCCCCTCTGTGGCAATTATCGCCACCGACTTTGGTATTGGCTAGCAATGCACTCTCAAAATCATCATGATAACGAGCCGCAAAGTAAAGCACTGCAGGAAACGACTGGTCTATGTAACAAGCCGGGCTTAGCAAGCGACCAATAACATCGTGGTCTGATGCATTATTTTCTCGAACAGCTTGAATCACTTTTGCAGCCGGAAAACCAAGCTTGTAGGCCGCTTCACATGCCATCTCCTGAGTATTGACGTTTACCTCGTTAACAATATGAAATAACAGCTGACTAAGCTGCAAGGCGTGCTGCTCAAGCAAGGATGAGTTATGGGTAAGGCGCAGTTGCTTTAGTGCAATCCGATTCACTGCCTCTAAATCGCCCTTGCTTACGATTGAACTGATGGCGATAGGCAAGCTGACCATTCCACCTATGGATGCCGTATCATGCCCCTCCGATCCAGCACACAGTTCAGGCTTAATGCCTGCCGCATAATTGGCAAAAAAATCCCGATGATACGATTCAGCATACGTATCGTTATGCCGATCTGGCTCCGTCATAAACCGTATGTATTCATGCAAAAAATCCTCGGCATCGTATTGCCTTTTTTTAACTAGCGATCGCAACAATACCCTTGCGCACAATAAATTAAGGGTATTGTCGCCAGCCTGCATCCCTTGATGGTAGTGCCGATTCTTTTGACCCCAATGGTGTTTTTTTCCCTTAAGGATGACCGAGCCCACAATGTCACCCTCTTGACCTCCTCTCCCGGCTTTAGCCGTGTTAGCTAGGGCCATAATGGAATTGGGGTGCATGCCTTTTGGCGCTTGGTAATCGCAACTCTCGCCAAAGTCCTGCCACAGTGCAGCAATGTTGTAATACCAATGAACTGGCATCGCTAATGCATCACCAACGAAAGCGCCCCACAACAATCCTCGCAGACGATCTGCCCTGTTAATTTGCTTACCCGTCATTCATGACCCTTTTTGATATTTAATATTAAAATACTGTATTCTGGCCGCCATTAAATACCGAAGTTCCTAGTCATAGATTAAGGTTGCGTTAACGCAATTAAGTTTACGTGCCAAATAAACCATAGTCTTTGTTAACTTAATTTAAGCGTGGCTGATTAATAACGATAGAAATTGATCGCCCATAGACAGAACTAGTTTTTAAAATTCGTATCAGATGGGTGCTCAAAAAAAATATTAAATGGAAAATTAAAATGCTAACTTGGCAAGATATTGAAAAGTTTGTAACACAAGGCAACCCTACTTCGGATCAACGCGTAGTTAAAACCGGCGAGCAATGGCGCGCTTTATTGTCGCATGAAGTCTTCGATGTAACCCGCAATGCTGGCACTGAGCGTCCATTTAGCTCTCCCATGTGCACTCACTTTGAGCCCGGCATGTACGCTTGCGCGTGCTGCGACACCCTGCTGTTTGATTCAACGGTAAAGTTTGATTCGGGCACAGGCTGGCCTTCTTTTACGCAACCGATCAAGCCAAATAGCGTGGCCTACTTTAATGACGACAGCCTGAATCGCCTGCGCGTGGAAATCACCTGCAACTGTTGCGATGCCCATTTAGGCCATGTATTTCCTGATGGTCCCGCCCCTAGTAAGCTGCGTTATTGCGTCAATGCGCTTTCATTGAAACGTCAGGGCTAATTGCCGATTTATATAGCTCAAGCCTGACTTTGCGATTGTTGGGCACGCCACATTTCGGCATAAGACAAACCTAATGCCAACAATGCTTCGTGCGTGCCCCGCTCGATAATTTTACCTTCAGCCATGACCAAGATTTGATGGGCATGGGTGATAGTGGATAAACGGTGGGCAATAATCAGTGTGGTTCGGTTTTTAGCCAGCTCATTTAATTCTTTTTGTATGGAGCGTTCTGTTTCGGAATCCAATGCCGAAGTCGCCTCATCAAACACCAATAAGGCTGGATTTTTTAACAGGGTTCTGGCTATGGCCACGCGCTGCTTTTCGCCTCCGGATAACTTGAGCCCGCGCTCGCCCACATCCGTGTCATAGCCTTTGGGTAAACGGCTAATGAAATCGTGAATTTGGGCAGACTTGGCCG
The DNA here is from genome assembly GCA_965601545.1 of Methylophilaceae bacterium. Classification (GTDB taxonomy): domain Bacteria; phylum Pseudomonadota; class Gammaproteobacteria; order Burkholderiales; family Methylophilaceae; genus Methylotenera. The sequence continues at coordinate 832,582 of OZ271845.1, forward strand.
CCGCTTCAATTTCTTGCTGGTTCGCACCCGGCTTTCCATAGGCGATGTTAAAGCCTATGGTGTCATTAAACAGCACGGTGTCTTGCGGCACTATGCCGACGGCCTTTCTAAGACTGGCTTGTTGGACTGACTTGATGTCTTGTTCATCCAAATAGATAGCTCCGCCTTGCACATCGTAAAATCGAAATATCAGCCTGGATAAAGTGCTTTTCCCTGCCCCACTTTGCCCTACCACTGCGGTGGTTTGGCCAGGCAACATCTCAAAACTAATGTCGTTTAATATGCCGCGGTTTGCTTCATAAAAAAATGCCACTTTATTGAATACAACGTGTGGCCCTAACTCGGGATTTTGAATTTTTAACAGCGGCGCATTGGGCTCATCTGCGATCTCTTGATCGGTATGCAGCAAACTGAACATGCGATCAATGTCCGTCAGCGATTGTTTCATCTCTCGATAAAGCACACCTAAAAAATTCATTGGGATATACAGTTGTATCATTAACACGTTTACCAACACCAAGTCACCTATGGTCATTTGCCCACGGCTAACGCCTTGACTGGCTAAGCCCAAGATCAGCACTAGACCAATCACGATAATGCTTTGTTGGCCAAAGTTTAAATAAGCCAGTGACTTTTGCGATTTGATGGCTGCTTGCGCGTATTTTTTTAGATTGGTGTCATAACGTTCGGCTTCGTATGCCTCATTGCCAAAATACTTAACCGTTTCAAAATTAATCAGTGCATCCACCGCCCTTTGGTTGGCTTTGGAATCCAGGTTATTCATTTCTCGTCTTAAATGCGTGCGCCACTCCGTCACCTTTACGGTAAACACCACGTAACATACCAGGGCAATGAAGGTTACCACCACAAAAGCGATGTCGTAGGCATAGGAAAAGTAGCCTAACACCATGGCCAATTCAATTAGGGTTGGAATGATGCTGTATAGAGAAAACGAGATCAAAGACTGAATGCCACGGGTGCCACGCTCAATATCACGCGTCATGCCGCCTGTTTGACGAGATAAATGAAAGCGCAAGGACAAGGCATGCAAGTGATTAAAAACCTGCAGGCCAACCTGCCGCACTGCGTGCTCAGTGACTTTAGAAAAAATTAATTCGCGCAACTCTGAAAACAGCGAGGCAGATAAACGTAACAATCCGTATGCCACGATCAAACTAACTGGCACCACCAATAGCGCTTTGGGTATGCTCTGTATGCTCATCGCATCGACTATATGCTTAAGCAGGATGGGCACGCCCAGGTTGGCTGCCTTAGCCGCGACGAGACAAATAATGGTAAAGATAATGCGCGCTTTGTAAGCGCTTAGGTAAGGCAGTAAGTTTTTAATCACTTGCCAGTCTTGTTGTTGGCGACTTGCGCCCATGGCATGAGTTTCTGTTTTAAAGTATTGCATAAGCAGGTGTTGATTAAATCCCAGTTGCAGTTGTTAAAGGAAGCGCCTTAGCGGCGTTGCTGCAAGGCTGATTTTAAGCGCTCTAGCGCTGCCATGACCTCGGCTTTAGGCATGCCTATGTTCATGCGCATAAACCCCTCTCCAGCGCTACCAAATAAGCTGCCTGGAGATAGGCCTACTCCGGCCTCTTCTATGAAAAAACGCCTCAATGCCGCGTCATCCAACCTCAACTTTCGGCAGTCCAACCACAGCAAATAAGTACTTTCTGGTAACAACACACTTATCTCCGGCATGCCCGATTGTATGTAGGCCACGGCCTCATCCCTAGTGGTTTGCAAATACGCCATGAGCCCATTTAACCAATCGCCCCCTTCGCGGAAGGCCGTTTCAAAAGCCAGCATATTAAAGGGATTGGTGACCGACACCCCGAGCTTATCTAAGTATGATTCAATTGCCTGACGGTGAACCTTATTTGGCACGATTAAGGCAGAAAGCCCTAAGCCTGGAATGTTGAACGTTTTGCTAGGCGAAACGGCCGTGATAACGCGGCAATTATCCTCAAAAGCTACTATGGATTTTGCTGAGTCATAGGCAAGCTGACCTAGCATGTGATGTTGCGCATTTGTATACACTAAGTCTGCGTGTATCTCATCGGCCAAAACAATTAAATCGTGCTTATTGGCAATATCCAGCACAGTATTCAGCTCGTCTTTTTGCCATACCCGACCAACAGGATTGTGCGGTGAACACAACATCAGCATAGTGGCCTCGGATGCGCAGACATTTAAATCGCTGAGGTTCATTTTGTATTGCAGGTTCGCCACATCATCGTCATCTAAAAGCAAGGTATTTTGAATTAATCGACGATTCTGATTGCTGACCGCAGAAAAGAATGGGAAATACACTGGGGGCTGGACAATCACACCGTCATTTTCTGCCGTTAAGGCGGCCACGACAGCGTTAAGCGATGGCACCACCCCAGGCGTGAGCACTATCCACTCCCGTTTAACTTGCCAAGCGTGTTTAGCCAACAACCAATCCATGAGTGACTGATAGAGGCTCTCAGGCGCAAGGCTGTAACCAAAGATAGGATGCAAAGCTCTGGCTTGCAGTGCCTTAGCAATCGGTTCAGCGACAGCAAAATCCATATCGGCCACCCACATAGGCGTGACGTCTTCACGACCAAAAGTAGCCAACCTAGCATCGTATTTTAGTGATGCCGTACCTTCACGTTGGGCAGTTTGGTCAAAACTATGGATCAAAGCACGCGCTCCCAAAGCGTCACTTCACTTAAGCTATGTTGGAACTTGTGACGCGTTTCACGGATAACAAAAGGAATCTTAGTCGGCTCTTGCATGAGTTTGAAGTGATGCCCAAGCACCGCTTTTAGGCCATCCAATGTCGTCACGTTTTCACCGTCTTGTTTAAAGCCACCCAACCACTCCTCTTTCGGCGTGTGCTCTTCCAACCACGTATAGGGCGAAGTAATCATTAGTACGCCACCTATATTTAAACGTTGGTGTATACCAGCGAGAAATTGACGTGGGCTGTAAAGGCGATCAATTAAGTTGGCGGCTAAGACAAAATCGTAGCCAGTGAATTGCGGTTTAAGGTTGCAAGCATCGCCTTGCCAAAAATCCACCTTATGCCCTACATGATCCAATTTTAGCTCGCGCAAGCTACGTTCTTGATAGCCTACTAGATCGCCCTCGTTTGCCATGGTATAGCGCAATATGCCTTGCTGCGCTAATTTCAGCGCCAAGCCTATAAACCTGGCTGAAAAATCGATACCGGTGACATGATCGAAATGCTGAGCCAATTCGAAGCTAGCTCGTCCGGTCGCACAACCTAAATCCAGCGCGGTTTTTCTAGGCTTGCCTTGCATCTGCTTTTCGGCAAAATCACTGAGCGCCTTAGGGAAGTTGGGCACACCGAAATAGCTGTCGCCGTAATGAAACTCGGCGTACTCAGACAGCTGTTTATCGGATTCATAGTGGGAAGCGTTATTCTCAATTGGGGTATCGGTCACAATGTAGCGGAATCCTGCGTGTTGAAAGAAATGGCGTCTGAATGCATAGCGTGCACTTTTTAACGCTTCGTTGCCGGTTGAAATCCAAGAGCCGCCTTTAATAAGATTATGGCGGCCATCAAACGTCGGGGTGGTGAAATCGTCATACAGCGGGTGCACCTTAAATCCATCGTAGGGGTATATCGGTGTTTCGGTCCATTGCCATGCATTACCCACTACATCATACAGCTCGCCGTGCGCAAAAGCGTCGACTGGGCATGCCGATGCATAGTGATCCAAATACAGATTAGCATGCTTACCACTGCGCAAATGTTCATCTGACAAGCCAGCATGGGCATACAGACTATACCATTCGTTCTCAGTTGGCAGGCGAACTGACTGGCCACTTTGCGAAGCCATCCATAGGCAGAAGGCCTTGGCTTCGTGGTAATTGACTTCCACTGGCCAATTCCAAGGCATGACTATTTCCTCTGTCATTAACCTGAGTTTCCAGTTTAATCCATCCTTGACCCAAAACTCGGGGTGCTCAGCATGGCTGTATCGTTTCCAAGCCAAGCCTTCCTCCGGCCAATATTGATCTGCCTGATAGCCATCGTCTTCCACGAAACGAAGAAATTCGGCATTAGAAGTCAGGTACTTGGCCGCTTGAAAGCCAGGGCATTGCACATTAGACAGACCGTATTCATTATCCCAACCGTAATGTTTGGGTGATTTATTTAACACGCTGTCGAACGCAGGAATAGGCACCAGTGAATTAGCCGGCGCAATCGAATTCAACAGTTGGCATGGGCGCCAGTTGGCTGATGGCTGCACGTAACGTATATCGTGCTGGCGTATCAACACCGAGCTGGTCTCTAAATGGATGCGCTCATGCTCTATGCCCATTAATATAGGCCACCAGGGGCTTTCCCAATCTATGTTTGGCGTGAGCGGCATGCTCATGATGAGTTGGTCTACCACTTGCCGCACCTGAGCACGGTAGGCTTTGACTGCAGTGGGAGTGGGCCAATCGTAGTTCTTATCGTTGACGTCGTCCCAACCCATTTCATCGACACCCACGGCAAACATGGATTCAAATTGAGGGTGTACGCGCTCGGTGATTAAGCCCGCTAAAATTAATTTGTTGATAAAAAAAGTATGCGTATGGCCGTAATAAAAAATAATCGGATGCCGTAAATTGATAGGCTTGATGTAATAAGCCTCTTCGCTATTTAATGCCTCAAATAAGCTTTCGTATAAATCAGAAGTTTGATGAAAGTAGGCTCGAATTTGCTCGCGCGTGAACGACGTCATTTCACTACTTATATCTATGCTGCGGTTTGGAAGTGTGTTCATGCTTTATTCATAATAGATTGACGAGTGATTTAAGCTAAGCTTGTACTAAGATTTTATAACAAGCATGTGACAACTGCTTGTTCTGCATTAAATGCGCCTTTTTGACTAAAGCAATTTATTTTACGTTCACCACTCCTTTGATTTTTTATTAATTTAGGCTTTATTCCAGCTCGATAAAGATAGACCAGCAAGTCAGCCAGCCTATTTTGCCTTAGAACTTATAACTGCCGCCAATTTCAAGATTGCGCTCTACCCCAGGGAAAATACCATCAGGGTTACGGCTGGCAATGTAATTCTTATTCGCAAGGTTACGCACGGACGCAAACAAGGACAGGTGTTTATCAAAGGTGTAGTTAGCGCTTAAATTAAAGACCGTGTAAGCCGCAATTTTGCCTCTGGTTCCATCATCTGTTTCAATCTCCGTATTCGCCGCATCGGCGTATTGGCTGCTTACATGATAAGCACCAAGGTTAAGCTTGAGCTCACCTACTTTATAGCCCACATTTAAGTTGGCAGTTAATTCAGGCGCATAAGGCAAACGATTACCTGTAGGCCCCAGGGCAGCATTTTTAAATTCCGCCGTCGCCACATAAGTGCCATTGCCATCTACTTGCCAGCCTGATCCTATGTCGTAGGCTAGAGCAAACTCCAATCCTTGGTTGAGTGTTTTTCCACCATTGGCGCTAGCTACCCCTGCCGATAAAGTTTGATTAATGATTTGATTGTCAAAATCCATATGGAATGCTGTCGCTTCGTAGCTTAATTTTTGCATGGCACCGCGCAAGCCTATCTCGTAATTGATGGAACGCTCGGCATCCAATTGCTGATCCACGCCATCACTGCTAATGGCAGTAGCAGTCATGGCTGGCGAAAAGCCTTTAAAGGCACCGGCAAATACTTGCGCATGCGGCATCACTTGCCAGGTGGCGCCAAGGCCAGGCATAAATTCGGTATTTTTTGCTGTGCCGTTAATATTTTTTGGCACATTATCCAATTCATGAATGGAACGTTTCTGCTGGTACTTTTCCATTCGCAAGCCTGGGGTAAGTGCCAAATGTTGCGTCAACTCAAAGCGATTCTGCACATACAAGGCTAAACCAGTTGCTTTTTCCGTGACGCTATCTGTTAAATCACCGGTGCGTGCATTGGGATCAATTTTAGAGCGCACGGTCAGATTATTCATATGGTCGCTGTGCAAGCGCACGCCTATTTCCGTGTCATTTCTTAGGCCAAAACTGTTGTGCTCAATGAGAAGACGGCTATCCACGCCCATCATTTCAAAGTCACGGTTACGCCCCGTCATGCAATATTGGCTAGCATCGCAATTTTTGAATGCGGTGCCATTGGCATTTTTAGACTGCACATCACGTCGCCAAAAATCCCGACTCAATTGCGTCCAATACATCAAGGTATTGAGTTTTATTGCACTGCTAATATGCCACTCATGGTTAATATCGAATGACTCTCGATCGGTAATGAAGTAATCATTGGGTGCCGGATTTTTATCGGGATTGTTACGGAACTCATTTGTCCGTAAACCCACATAAGAGGTATTCACCTCATTATCATAATGCGTGAATTTAGCACTTAACCATTGATTATCATTAAGCTGCCGACCGCCTTTAAGCACTATATCGTTCATATCAAAGCCATTATGGCGGAAGCCATCGCCACGAGATGTGATGGCACTGATGCCGGCGATGGTATCAGCCGACTCACTTATGCCGCCTGCATCTATCCCTAACAAACCGTAACCATGTGAGCCGGTTTTAGCGGTTATTTTGATGCCCTCTTGTGGATCCTTGGTCTTATAGTTAATCACCCCGCCTATAGTGGTAGGGCCATATCGAAGACCGGCAGCCCCTTTTAGCACCTCTATGCTTTGCATACGCTCTATTCTAGGGCTGTAATAGGATTCATTAGCCAAAAAAAGACCAGGCGCAACTGGGACACCGTCCTCGAGCACAAGTAACTTTTGACTGCGATTGGGATTCAGTCCACGCATCCCAATATTGGGTATAAAGCCGTAGCCCTCCTCTTCCCGAATAACAATACCTGGCACAGCCTTTAATGCATCCTGTGTGGATAATGGCTGCTTTAGTGCCAAGGCCTCCTTTTCTATTACGGCCACGGAACCAGGTAGCTTGCTTATGGCTTGCTCGTCACCGCCTATTACATTTATTCGCGGTAAGTTAATTTCATCAGCCATTACTGAAAAGCTCACCAAAAATAGGGCATGCATTGCTATAGTGATTTTTTTTAAGCTTAAATTTATCGACGTTCTTTTCATTATTGATCTTTTTGCTACCGCGTTTAATTGATGAATGCAATTATAGATGATAATCATTATCATTTACAATAAATTTTAAAATGAGATTAAATTTCATATAAAGTTAGCTATTACACATGGAACTTAAACTAGGAAATACGCTTCCTAAATAAAGATAAAAAAATTGAGGTGAAAATGAAAAAAACAGAAAAACTAAATGAGCAAAAGAATTTAATTGAACACGACCTATCAAGGATCATAGAAATGGCATGGGAAGATAGGACCCCTTTTGAAGCCATATTGAGCAACTATAATTTAGATGAAAGCGCATTGATGAAAATAATGCGCGCTAATTTAAAATTCAGCAGTTATAAATTATGGCGAAAACGAGTAAAAACGAAGTCAATTAAACACCTCAGCCTACGCTCTAAAGAAGTGACTAGGGCCTACTGCCCTACCCAATATAAATTAGGTCGATAAGATTAAGTTTTAATTAACCTTAGTTAATAAATGACTAATGCAGGCATGCTAACGATTGCGCATATCATCTTGGTATTAAATTAAACAAAAATTGTAAAAAAAATCAATTTTATTACATGAATACTCGTTGATATCATTGACGCGTATGAAAAATTCAGACAAAGTAGGCATGCTTTTCAAAACCATTTAACTTAAGGGAATAAAAAAATGAACAAATCTGAATTGATTGATGCAATTGCCGCAAGTGCTGGCTTAACAAAAGCTGATGCTGGTCGCGCTATTGATGCTACAACTTCTGCTATCACTGCTGCACTTAAAAAAGGTGACACAGTAACTTTAGTTGGTTTTGGTACATTTAAAGTATCTAAACGTGCTGCTCGCGTAGGCCGCAACCCACGTACTGGTGCTGAATTGAAAATCGCTGCTCGTAAAGCTCCTGGCTTCTCAGCTGGTAAAACATTGAAAGATGCAGTTAATTAATTAGCCAAGCATGCATTTCTAACAAAAGGGAGCCCTGCGCTCCCTTTTGTTATTGTCACTTCTCTTTTTTACACCCCACCCATGCACACCACCAAACAACTAATGTTGGCATTAGCCATTGCGCTTGGCGCTCAATTGGCCAGCGCTGGCGATCTCCCAGACAACCGATTAACGACGGGTTACATCAACCCTGAAGTAACCCAAAAAAACATCCACAGCACCGTGTGCGTCAAGGGATACAGCAAGTCCATACGCCCGCCCAGTTACTACACAAACAAACTTAAGAAAAGGCAGTTGGCCGAATACGGTTATGCCGACGCCAACCCAAAGCACTATGAGGAAGACCATTTGATACCACTTAGCATAGGCGGCAGCCCCGATCACCCAAAAAACCTATGGCCGCAACCACGGCTTAGTGAGTGGAATGCCGAGAAAAAAGACCGTTTGGAATTCAAAATATACCGCTTGGTGTGCGAGGGAAAGGTGCCGCTAGACGAAGCCAGACAAGCGATGGCAGAAAACTGGATTGAGGCTTACAAGCGCTACATGAATTAGCCCGGAGTAATTGTTTTAGAATAATCACGCATTTAATTCAATTAACAGAAGGCCTGAGTGTAGGCTAAACCCACCCAATAAAAAATGCCGGTTATACCGGCATTTTTTAAAGCAAAGCCGCATGCAGGCATGCGTGCAGGTACTTTATTTTGGTATAACTTTTGGTTCCGCAGGGGATGCATTGCTAGCATTGGAATCAGCAGCCACAGGGGCAGCAGGCAAGACCTTAGTAGCGTTAGCCTTCACTACACTGCCGCCGCCTTCTTTATGACTGGCCATATAAGCGAGCGTTAAGCTGGTTGCGAAAAAAATTATCACGAAAATAGCGGTCGCACGACTCATAAAGTTAGCTGAGCCCGACACACCAAACAAACTACCAGACGTGCCACTGCCAAAAGAAGCGCCCATATCAGCCCCTTTACCATGTTGCAACAAGACCAAAACAATCACGCCCAGCGCAGCCAATACGTGTATCACCAATACTAATTTTTCCATTTTTTTAACCCCATGCCATTTACGCTAAATCCACTTTTAAGCGGCTGCTAGGCATATTCTCTCAAATTCTTGCGCGTTTAACGAACACTTACCGATAAGACCACCGTCTATATCCTGCATAGCCAGCAATTGTACCGCATTTTGTGGGTTTACGCTGCCTCCGTAGAGGATTTTGAGGCTAGCAGCGGCCGATGCATCCAGTGCGGCTACCTTGCCACGAATAAACTCGTGCATGCTTTGCGCTTGATCAGCGCTGGCAGCAAGACCGGTACCTATGGCCCAAATCGGCTCATAAGAAACCACCGCATTAGCAAACACCGAGGCGCCATGTAACTTAATAATGGTATCCAATTGCTTGGCCACCACCATTTGCATAACGCCCGCTTCACGCTCAATTAAGGTTTCACCCACACACAGTATGGGGATGAGACCATGGGCTTGGGCTTGCATGAATTTGGTAGCGATATTTTCATCGGATTCACAATATGCCGTGGCCCGTTCCGAATGACCAATAATAACGTAGCTGGCACCAAAATCCTTGAGCATGGCGGCACTAACTTCACCGGTGTATGGGCCCATAGCATCCTTACTAAGGTTTTGCGCACCCCAGGCAATCGCACTGTTATGCAGCATGGCTTGCGCTTGAGCAAGATAAGGATAAGGCACGCAGACCACTACCTTAGCAGTATGCAGTGTGGATAATTGATCTAGGTAATCGCTCAGCAACTGCTTGTTTGCCGCCAAGCTACCGTGCATTTTCCAGTTCGCCACGACTAATTTTTGACGCATATCACCCTTTTTCCTTAGTTAAAACCGCCGGAATTGCAGCGCTTTATAAATTACCGCCAATTATACGCAAAAACCTTAGGATTGCTTGTTGGCAGTATGCTGGCCTTAGCCGCCAGACTATATCGGTCCAGCTAGGTTTAATTGATTAAGCACGGCCCGCGCCGATAATGTTAATTCCGAGGCGGTTATTCCAAATGGCCCCACGCCATCGTCCACCAGCTTATCGGCCGCCGCACCATGCACAAACACCGCCAGTTTGATGGCCGCCAATCCATCTAGGCCTTGCGCCATAAAACCGCCGACCATGCCACTCAGCACGTCGCCCATACCGGCCACGGCCAAACTTGGGTTGCCACTGGTATTAATAAAATAACTACCTGTGTGATGCGCACAGATACTAGCCGGCCCTTTGAGCACGCAACTGGCATGAAACTGACAGGCTAATTTCAACGCGCTGTCACTGCGATTTTTCTGCACGGCATCGATGCTTATGCCTAATAGCCTAGCCGCCTCAGCAGCATGCGGCGTAATAATGGTATCCGCGCTGCGGGCCCGACACAAAGCTTGCAAATGCGGGTGGGTTGCCAATAAATTCAGCGCATCGGCATCGAGCAGAAGCTTCACGTCTTGCGTCAGCCAGAAGGCTAAGATTGCCTCAGCCGCATCCGATTGGCCTAAGCCCGGCCCAATGACCAAGGCATCCAACTGCTTTAATAGCGACAACTCGGCACTGGGACGAAACATAATTTCCGGGTAATGCAAGTCTACATCAAGGCCATCGTTTGCTAGCATGGCAGCATAGACGCGCCCTGCCCCCATCAGCAAAGCAGCCCGCGCGGCTAGCAAGACTGCACCTAACATACCCTTATCCCCGCCAACGATCGCCACACTGCCGGCATCGCCTTTATGCGCGTCTATTTTTCTTGGCGGCAGTGCCGGCTGAAACAAGCTCGCTACCAATGGCTGAGCAATATGGGTGTTGGATTTAGTCACGGCTATTTGGCTGAGCTACGTAGCGTAAATTTAATTGTACTTTTTGATTGCCATTGTAGCTGTTGGTTTGCAATTGGTAGGCCGCCTGTATCGTGCCATCCAGCAATTCGGTACGGTTAAAATAGATAGCATCCCACTCTAAACCGCGCACATCCGATGTCAGCGCCAAGCTCAGCTTAAGGTGCTTGTCTGCAAGCAAGCGCTGAGAGCGCACAGTGAATTCATCGTAAAATAAAGGCGGCGCAAAACCCTGGCCCCAAACCTGAGTTTCCAGTTGCTGTGCGGTAGTGAAATTCATTTCAGCCACCGATAAATTACCATCTACCTCCAGCACTGCTTGCAAATCTGCCTCATTGATCAACCCTCTGACCACGGCCTCAAAACCTGCAACAAAGGCAGCAAAATCATCCCGTTTTATACTTAAGCCCGCTGCCATGGCATGACCGCCGAATTTTAAAATCAAGCTAGGCTGCTGCTTACTTAAGGCATCCAAGGCATCGCGCAAATGCAAGCCGGCTATCGAACGCCCCGACCCCTTCAACACGCCATCACCGGCATCAGCAAAAGCAATCACCGGCCTATGGTAACGCTCTTTTATGCGAGAGGCTAAAATACCAATCACCCCTTGATGCCAATCGGCTTGATACAAGGAAATAGCGTATTGATCCGCCACCTTGATGCCATCTAAGCTTACATTGGCTGACTCTTGCATATCCGCTTCTATATTGCGTCGCTCCGAGTTCAAATCCTGCAACTGTTGCGCCATGCCGTTTGCCTCTGACTCACTTTCGGCTAACAAACAACGTATGCCTAAGCTCATGTCATCCAGCCTGCCAGCCGCATTTAAGCGTGGGCCAACATAAAAACCTAAATCTTGCGCATTGCAAGCTTGGGCTTGTCGGCCACTGACACGCAATAAGGCCAATATGCCTTGCGAGCATGCAGCGGCGCGTATTCTACGCAAGCCTTGCTCAACCAAGATGCGATTGTTATCGTCCAATTTAACCAAATCGGCCACCGTACCCAAGGCCACTAAATCAAGCAGCTCAGTTAGATTCGGCTCGGGCTGGCTTAGGTAGGCACCGCGTAAGCGCAACTCCGCCCGCAAGGCCAGCAAGGCATAAAAAATCACGCCCACGCCAGCCAAATGCTTGCTAGAAAATTGGCAGCCGTGCTGATTGGGATTGATAATGCAGGTCGCCGCTGGCGTAATTTGCCCAGGCAAATGGTGATCGGTAATCAACACCTGTAAACCCAAGGCATTGGCTGCCTCTACCCCGTCAACACTGGCAATGCCATTGTCTACCGTAATAATCACATCCGGCTTTCTGGTGGCTGCCAAGGCAACGATTTCCGGAGTCAATCCGTAGCCGTATTCAAAACGGTTAGGCACCAAAAAATCCACTCTGGCGCCAAAAGCCCTTAAGCCTTTCACCGCGACCGCTGTTGCGGTGGCGCCATCGGCGTCGTAATCGCCTATCACTAACAAGGCTTTATCGGCAGCGATGGCGTCGGCTAATAACTTTGCCATACTGGTGTTGTTCGTCAGCGTTTGCGGAGCAAGCAAATCGCTTAAATTAGCCTGTATTTGCTGAGCGCGTTCTAGCCCACGGGCAGCCAGCAACCTTGCCATCAGCGGACTAAGGCCGCTTTCTTGTAAGACTAAAGCCGCATCAGGATGTTGGCTGCGCTGTATTATTTTCGTCATAACCAATACGCCTGCAGCGCACGAGGTCGGCGCCAAAATTTATACACATCACGCGGCCTGATGCTCAGTTGTATCAAGCGCTCATAAAACCCTAAATTTAAGGTAAGCTGGTTGATCTTTGCTTGCTTTAAGGACTGCCAAAGTGGCGTCAGCCATAGTTCATCCAACGCCTCTGAGCAGGGCAAATGCAAACGCATATTCGAGGCCGGTTGTTGTAAAACATGTGCCAAGCCATCTGGCAGCGGCGCATAAGGCAGCGCGGCTAGTTTAGCCATGCCCTCGTAGAGCTTACTGTTAGCCATCAAGCTAGCTTGATGGGCTAATAGCGATGGCTTAGTCGGCAAAGTGCCGCCTGCGGAAAACCACACGCTGTTTAACGCCAACTGGCCAGCGGCTTCACGCGCTAAATTAATCGGGTGTTCGTGCAAGAGCATTTGCACTTCATTGAGCAAAGCCAGCCAATACGAGGCGTCGTTTCCTTGCGGCAAAAAATCGTGGCTATTTTTATCCAAAGCCACGCTGGGCAAGGTGGTTTGTATTTGCGGCGTACCATTTAATAACAAATAGCATGCGCCGGATGCGCCCAGCATAAAATGCAGGCCGTCCCGACTGAAGTGTTGATTTAGGCTAGCGACCAGCGCCTGGGCTTCGACCTGGCTTAGCGGCAAAGGAAACGATTCGTGCAAACTAAAACAATCGCGCTGCAAAACCAAGTGCACGGGATCGGCTCGCAAGCAATACCGGCCATCCACGCTTACGCCGTCAGCATGGGCCGCTATGGCAGCCAAGGGGTAATCCGGACTCGCCGTCAGGCCGAACTCGTCGGCTATCAAGGCCTCAAGCGGCATCGCATGCTGCTGCACCTGACCTTTCGCCAGCAATTGCAACAAGGTCGGGCTGCCTAGACCATGCAGCCAACTGGCATTTAAATCGCAATCTACGGTAATGTTCACGCCATGCACTTAATAAAAATAATTAGCCTAGATTTTACTTGCTAGTGCTAGGCTTCGGGGATATAAAAATAGCCTGAGCGATTTTTAACTGCCAGCAATGCTTAGGCTTGCACCATGCCTCAATTTAATAACACGGATAAACTATGGATACCTTAAGCCATGCCTTATGGGGCTACGGATTATTTGGCTACCGCAAGCACGCCCGCCTAGCCTTGCTATTTGGCGCATTACCAGACTTATGTTCGTTCGGGGCTTATCTGTTCTGCAGATTAATCGATGGCAGCTTTCAAGCTGGCCCACCTTCCATCATAGGCATGCCTAGCTGGCTGTTTATTTCCTATGACATCTGGCACAGCTTTGTTGTGTGCATTCCCATCATAGCCTTGGTGGCGTACTGGCGTCGGGATATTGCCTTTGCCATGCTGGCATGGCCATTTCACATCGTCTTGGACTTCCCTTTTCATAGCCTAAGCTACTTTCCCACACCGATATTTTGGCCTATTTCGGATTTCACCATAGACGGCATACCCTGGTCTAACCCTGAAGTGTGGCTACCCAATGTAGCCGGACTGATTATTCTGTTGGCTTACCGTTATCAACACAAACGGCGGCCTAAATCAACTTAAGCTTGGTACTTTAGGTGACTGACGCAGCCGGACCGACAATCGCTGGCACCAAACTTAGCTACCAAACAATTGCCTGGCGTATTTTGGTTGCATGCGCATTCGGTTTCAATTGAACGGGTAACCTGGGTGACATGCACGCCAGGGGCATTAAGCAAATAATCAATGTGCCATTTGAGTTTTTTATCTTTACTTAAATGGCGGGCAATGCGCGCTTCTAGATTGGCTTTGGCGCTGCCGGTGTATACGTAATGGCCAACTGGGAAATCGAATTTCCCCAACTTACCTACAGTTAATGTAAAAAATTCAGTTACTTCAATAAGCAATTGATAAGTAATAAATTTTTTCATTTAAATTTGGCTAAAAACCAGCCGTCTTAGGGCTTATTTTTGCCATGCATCACGCAAAGTGACGGTGCGGTTAAACACCGGCTTGCCAGCCAAGCTGTCTTTTTTATCGGCCACAAAGTAACCGTGACGCTCAAATTGGAAACGCGACTCCGCCTGCACTTCTTTCAAGCTGGGTTCTAACTGCGCACGTATAACGCTCACTGAATCGGCGTTGATGTCATCTAAAAAGTCTTTATCGCCCTCACCCGGATGCGCTTCCTTAAACAGCCTGTCGTACAAACGCACTTCGCATTCGTAGGCATGGGCCACTGACACCCAATGGATATTGCCTTTCACCTTAATGCTGTCGGCACCTGGCGTGCCTGATTTGGTGTCGGGTAAATACTCGCAATGCACCACAGTCACTTTGCCAGTAGCGTCTTTCTCAAAACCAGTGCATTTCACCACGTATCCGTAGCGTAAGCGCACCAAGCCATCGGGCATCAACCTAAAAAAGCCTTTGCTGGGCTCTTCCATGAAATCCTCACGCTCTATCCATAGCTCGCGGCTTAATGGCACCACGCGCTTAGCCAACTCAGGCTTAAGCGGGTGATTAGGCGCAAAGCAATCCTCAACCTGACCAACCGGGTAATTATCAATCACCAGCTTGATGGGGTCTAACACCGCTATGCGGCGCTCAGCTGATTCATTGAGCACTTCTCGCATGCAATCCTCTAAGGTGCTGTAATCTATCCAAGAATCGGCTTTGGACACGCCTATGCGATCGGTGAACAATTTAAAGCCTTCTGCCGTGTAGCCACGGCGACGCGCGCCGGCCAAGGTGGGCAAGCGTGGGTCATCCCAGCCAGCCACGTGCTTTTCTTCCACCAACTGGATCAATTTACGTTTGGATAACACCACGTAAGTCAGATTTAAACGGGCAAATTCGTATTGCTTAGGCAAAGGCTGAGCCAGCAATCCGGCTTCAGCCAGACGGCCTAACAGCCAATCGTAAAAAGGACGCTGATCTTCAAACTCCAAGGTGCAAATGGAATGGGTAATTTGCTCTAAGGCATCCTCAATCGGATGGGCAAAGGTATACATAGGGTAAATGCACCATGTGTCGCCGGTATTGTGATGGTGCGCACGGCGCACGCGGTAAATTGCCGGGTCGCGCAAGTTGATGTTGGCTGAAGCCATGTCTATCTTGGCACGTAACACCAAACTGCCGTCAGCATGTTGGCCGTCGCGCATGGCACGGAATAAGGCTAAATTTTCAGCCACGCTGCGATCACGCCACGGTGAATTTTTACCGGCTTCGGTCAAGCTGCCGCGATTAAGGCGCATTTCATCTGCTGTTTGGCTGTCCACGTAGGCGTGGCCGCGTTCGATTAAACACTCGGCTGCACGGTACATGAAGTCGAAATAATTACTTGCAAAATACAGATTTTGCTCGCCGCCATTATGCCAATCAAAACCCAACCACTGCACTGCATCGGTGATGCTGTCGACGTATTCTTGGCTTTCTTTTTCTGGGTTGGTGTCATCAAAACGCAAATGGCAAACGCCAGCGTAATCGCGCGCTAAACCAAAATTTAAAAAGATGGATTTGGCATGGCCTATGTGCAAATAGCCGTTCGGTTCGGGCGGAAAACGCGTGCGGATTTTTGCTTGATCCACCTGGCCTGTTGACTGATGCACCCCATCCCCAGGGCTGCCTGCCCATTTTCGGGTGCGATACACGCCTTGCTCTATGTCTTTTTCAACGATGGCGCGGATAAAATTCGAGCCTAATGGAATGGGTGCTTTTTCTGATGCCATGGTGGACTTAATTAAAAAATAATGTCGCTTATTTTACACCATAGTCGGCAAATATCTGGCCTCTAGGCCAATTAGCCGCAGGCCATGCCATGGCTGTTGCGGCTGTGATAAACTGCGTTTGCCTATGAACGCCCTAACCTTTCCAATTTTACGTTTGCTCGCCGATGGTAAATTCCATTCCGGCGAGGCCATTGCCAAGCAATGTAAAGTCTCGCGTGCCACGGTCTGGAATGCCTTGCAGGAGGCAGAAAAATTAGGGGTGGAATTGTATTCGGTGCGTGGGCGCGGCTATAAATTGCCGCAAGCACTGACCTTATTAGATGAACAAGCTATCACACAGGCCATAGGCGAGCAACGCGCTTGGTTTAAATTGGAAGTGCACGACCACCTTGCCTCCACCAACAGCTACATGATGAAAAAGCTCAACGAAGGGCTGGCACATGCCACTTGCGTCGCCGCCAATTTGCAAAGCAACGGCCGCGGCAGACGCGGGCGTAATTGGCAGGCCGGCTTAGGTGCTAGCCTGACTTTTTCTTTGCTATGGCGGTTTCAGTGCGGGGCATCGGCACTGTCCGGCTTAAGCTTAGCTGTAGGCGTGGCTTTAATACGCGCCCTACACAGCCTAGGCATCAGCCGCGCTCAACTTAAATGGCCAAACGACGTATTAATTCTTAACTCACAACAAGTGCCAGAGAAATTAGCCGGCATACTGATAGAACTGCAAGGCGACATGGAAGGCCCCAGCGCAGCCGTGATAGGCATAGGCATAAACTTGAATTTGCCATCCAAACTAAAGCAGCAGATAGACCAGGCGGTGACCGATATCGCCAGCGTCGGCCCACAAAATATAGACCCCAACCTTTTACTTGGCACCCTACTCAAACACCTCGCGCAAGTATTAAGTCAGTTTGAACAGCACGGCTTCACCAGTTTGCGTGATGAATGGACAGGCCACCATGCGTTTCATCAACAAGCCGTGCGCATGCTGCATCCAGATGGCAGAGAAACGGTAGGCACGGTCGTGGGTGTGGCCGATGACGGGATTTTATTGGTGAACAGCGCATTGGGTGAACAACGCTTCTCGTCCGGTGAAATTAGCCTACGCAAGGCCGACTAGATGAACGGGCACACGCGCATGCGCATGCCCGGTAGTGATTAATACTTCAGCGTCAAACCCACGTTCACTGAACGACCCATGCCGGGCACCGCCGTACCCCATAATGGCACAGAGCCTGTTGCTGTTGCTGCAGTCGTCATAGTAGTGCCCTGACCAAGGTATGCCCCACCCAATGGTAAGAAGTACTGTTTATCAAACAGGTTTTCCACCGCCAAGTCCAAGCGAGCTTGCTTCCAATTGTAGCTAGAGCGCAAGTTTAGCAAACTGTAACCCTTAGTTTGAATCTCATTACGGGTATCCGATGTGAGGTCTTTATCCTTCACCATCACCAGTTCCACGGCGTTATCCCAAGCCTGGTAGTTATGAGTCAAAGTAATCTTGCCATTTAGCGGCATGATGTTATACAAATTGTCGCCGGTGGCACGGTTTTCACCGTGCGTGTAATTGAGCAAGCCTTTAACGGCAAACTGCCCCACACTGCTTTGCGCCAATGGCATATAGCCGGACACGTCCAAGCCATAAAGACGCGCTGATTGGTTCACATAACGCAAGGTTGTGTAGACATTATTAGCAACTGACGTTGTTCTAGCTGCAGGCGTAGCAGCATCCCATTGCACGGCATCGATGTAATCGTTCACGTAGGTAATGTAAGGCGTGGCCTTAAATGCCCAGTCACGATTGGCGGCATGCCAGTCCAACGTAGCGGATACAGTGTGGGCTTTTTCCGACTTAAGATTCACGTCACCCAAATAACCGTTACCATCACCGACAGTGTTATTCATCAGAGCTGCCATAGACCAGGTAGACCAAGTGTAGCGTTCATACAAATTAGGTGAACGCACCTTGCGAGCAAAACCCAATTCAAAATCCGTATTGGGATTGGCCATATAACGGCTTAACAGCGTCGCATCCCAATTGTGATCGGTTTTTTTATGTTCCAGCGAATTGAAAGCATCACTATCACGCAATTGGTAACTATACATAAACATAGGGCTCATGCCAGTCCTATCGACATTCGCATAGCCATTTACGTCTTGGGCGTTGGTTTTGACGTACTCATAGCGCACGCCAGCCAAGGTTGTCCATTGAGAGTTCACATGCGCTTCCCATTCACCAAATAACGCGGTACGATCACGCTCACCATTATTAATATTTACAAAAGCATTTGGCCACATGCCTGACCCGGATGCTGGCCACCAATCATTTAGCTCATAGCGCTGCATCTCAACCCCTACTCGCAACAAATCTTGATGATTGAGCTTGATGTCGCTTTTAAGTGAAGCGCCGGTGGTTTTACCCTTGCTATTCATAGGCATGCCAGCCGCACATGTAGCACTGATTGGCGAACACGGGGTTCCGTTTTGCGCGGATGGACCTCCAGAGTCAGTACCATACCAATAACGCTTATCCGCACCAAAATCCATGAAATGGGTAACCGCCTCGTGGTAAACGCGCGACTCCAAGTTACCCCATTCAAACTCGCCTAAGTAGCGAAAATTAACGCGCTTTTGCTCGTTATCCAACAAATCCATGCGCTGATTGGGGTAGAGTTGCTCGGGCATATTTTGGTAGCCAAACTTGGCTTCCAAAATGTGATTGTCTCGCTTGAAGGCAAAGCCCAAGGTGTGATTGGTGGTTTCGTATGCCGTTGAACCCACTTCATCCAATGCCAAGGTATGACCCACACGGCCAGTGACTCCAGACGATTTAAAGTTTTTCCCGGCTTTATAATTGTCGGCCTGACTGCTAGCGCCGGTGTAATTGGCACTAAAGCTTTCGTTGGCAAAGGTGGCCGACACATTGCCGCCGTATGCGTCGTTGTTGCTGCGGTAAAAACTGGAAATCTGCCCTTTGACTAAATTGCCTGCGCCAGTCGCGGCAAATTCCGGTTTAGCCGAATTCACCATAATCGTCCCACCTATGCTGTCGCCACCCACGCTCACTGGCGTGATGCCGGCATAAACTTTAATGTTATCGATATTGGTAGGATCAATATAAGACAAAGGTGGATTCATGTGGTTAGGGCAAGAGGCGATTAAATCCATGCCGTCCAACTTCACTCTCACCCTGTCGTCAGCCAAGCCATGAATGGCTGGCAAGCTGGATACGCCACCAGCGCGGTATAGGGTCACGCCAGGCTCATCCGCTAACAATGCGGCGCTATCGCTGGTATTGACCGCGGATGCATTGATGTCAGCCAATTTCTCTGCATTCACTGCCACGTTAGGCAACACTAATTCTTCGGCTTGCGCCATGGACGCTAGAGCGGCCAACACGCATGGTGTTAGAATGTTACTAAGCAATCGATGTTTTTTTGAATAATGGAACGGCATAAACAGACCTTTACAAATAGCTAAAATTAAACGGGTTTTAAATTAGCGCGAATGTTATAGGCTTTATGGGCAGTTGAGAATGTGGCATATTGTCGCAGGCTAGTAAGGACGGGGCTTAGCATGCTTTTATGCATAGACAGCGGTAACAGCAAAACCAAATGGGCAGTGTTTAATAGCGCAGGGGAAATCGTCGATTTCGGCAGCGGCTTAAACAGCGAATTGGGCGACCTAGCCTTCCCATCAGCATCGGCATACCAACGCATTATCGTTTCTAATGTTGCAGGTGCGGCGCATCAAGCCAGCATAATCAAATGCTTGGCCAGCAAGCAAGCACCCATGCACACAGTGCAATCGCCAGCCGTCATGGCCGGCTTACGCAACCACTACCAAGTAGCGCAGGCATTAGGCAGCGACCGTTTCGCTGCCATGATGGCCGCTTATTGCATGCAAAAAACCTCTTGCGTGGTGGTGAGCGCGGGCACGGCCGTTACCATAGACGCTCTCTGCGTCCATGGCGCGCAAGCTGATTTTCTGGGGGGCTGGATACTGCCAGGCTTGCATTTAATGCAACAGAGTTTGACGCAGGCCACCGCGCAATTACCGGAAACAAGCTTTAGCAGCAAACTCGCCGACCAAACAAAATTTGCTCGCAACACAGAGGATGCCATGCAATTCGGCGCATTAAACGCCGTCGTAGGTGCCATTAAGGAAATGTCTGCAGCCTTAACAGCAAACGACAACAAACCACCCCACGTTATCATCAGTGGCGGTGATGCGGCATTAATAAAAACCGGCTTGGCGGTGACAACACACTGCAGCATCGTGGATAATTTAGTTTTACACGGCCTGTATTTCATGGACCGTAACCTGCAAAGTGAATCGCAATGAAAAAATGGATAGCTTTATTATTAATTCTCAACTTGGCCATATGGGCTTATTTTAATCTAGCCCAATTCAGCGCTAAACAGACTGAATCAGCAAGCGGTTCGGCATCTGCCAGCGAAAGCGACATAAAATTACTCAGCCCAGCCGACATCGCATTGTTGCCAGAAAAGCCGGTCGAATTAAGCCCGGCCATTACGCCCAGCACGCCAGAGGCAACGCAGAAGTAATAGCCAATAACTTTTAGGTTTTTTAAACCTGCACTCAACTAAATCGGCCGTCTTCTACTATAATTTGCCTATGAAAATTTTACTCTCAAACGACGACGGCTATTTTGCCCCTGGCTTAAGCGTGTTGGCTGCACACATCGCACAATTGGCCGAAATTACCGTGGTCGCACCAGAGCGCAACAGAAGTGGCGCGAGCAACTCATTAACCTTGGACAGACCATTGAGCGTTAAAAAAGCCGCTAACGGCTTTTTTTATGTCAATGGCACGCCGACCGACTGCGTGCACATAGCCTTAACTGGCCTCATGGATGAGATGCCAGACATGGTCATCAGTGGCATTAACGACGGCGCCAACATGGGCGACGACACCATCTACTCCGGCACGGTTGCCGCTGCCATGGAAGGCTATTTATTAGGCATACCATCTATCGCCCTATCCATGTCACAGCACAACGCCACGCATTTTGAAACGGCCGCCAAAGTGGCGGTGGAATTAATTCAACACTACCAAAAACACGGCTTCTCCTCCCCCACTTTGCTGAACGTTAATGTGCCGGACATCCCCTACCACGAACTGCAAGGTCGTGTGGTCACGCGTCTAGGTAAACGCCACAAAGCCGAGCCGGTTGTGCAACTTAAAACCCCTCGTAACGAAACGGTTTATTGGGTTGGTGCGGCAGGCGCACCTAATGATGGCGGCCCGGGTACGGATTTTTATGCGGTGGCCAACAAGCAGGTATCGATCTCGCCTATACAGGTCGACCTTACCAACCACCAACAATTAACTGAAATCAATGATTGGCTAAACGTCTATCATGAAGCATAAAGCGAGCACAAGCACGTGGCCATTCTAAGAAGCGCAACCCAAACCGGCATAGGCATGACGTCGCAGCGCACGCGCGATCGGATGCTGGTGCGCTTGCGCGAACAAGGCGTGCTCGATGAAGTGGTGTTATCGGCTATTGCCGCTATTCCCCGCCATATATTTGTCGACGAAGCCTTGTCCATACGCGCTTACGAAGACGTGTCTTTACCCATAGGTTACGGGCAAACCATCTCGCAACCTTACATCGTTGGCCGCATGTCGGAAATCCTACGTAACGGTTCAAATTTGAAAAAAGTCTTGGAAATAGGCACCGGTTGCGGCTACCAAACTGCGGTTTTATCCAAGTTAGCCAAAGAAGTGTATTCGGTAGAACGCATACGGCCACTGGTCATGAAAGCCCGCGAGCATTTACGCGACCTTAAATGCACCAATGTAAAATTAGGCCATGCCGATGGCAACATGGGACTGGCAGATCTGGCGCCCTTTGATGGCATTATCGTAACAGCCGCCGCTAGCCACATTCCTCAAGACTTGCTGGATCAACTCGCGGTCGGCGGACGCTTAGTCATCCCAGTAGGCACGGAGGAGCAAATCTTGCATTTGGTGGAACGACTAAGCGAAGAGGACTACCGCACCAGCAAATTGGAAGCGGTAAAATTCGTCCCTTTACTTGGCGGCACTCAATAACGATGCGTCATACCCTAGCATTACTTAGCTTAGGCTTCATACTCAATCTAGCGGCTTGCAGCACCAGCCCACCTGCCCCTGTCATAGACCGCTTGCCTGCCAATGCCGGCAAGAACGAACCCAGCAACATTAAAAAACAAAGCGTGATGGTGCGCCCGCTTTACAAAGCTGGCGATTGGCGCCCCGATACCTATACCGTTAAAAAAGGCGACAACCTTTACAGCATAGGCCTGGAGTTTGGCTATTATTACAAAGACATCGCCCTGGCCAACAACATCAGTGCGCCATACAACATCAAGGTCGGTCAGGTGCTGAAATTAAATGCAGGCAAAGACAAGCCATTGAACCCCGACAACAGCGCAGTGGAAATTAACCCCATCAAGTCCGACGCTGGCCTGGCTAGCATCAACATCACCGAGCCCAAAGGCGTGCGTGAGCCATATAGCGACGAAGCCTTAAACAAAGTCCAAACAAGCAAACCCAGCCAAGCCAGTCAGCCTGCAGAGGTCAAAACCGACACCAAAGTCATGGCCGATCCGTCGGAAAACATGGAGTGGTCATGGCCTACCAAAGGCAAGGTGGTGGCGAATTTTAATGAATCCAGCAACAAAGGCGTGGACATAGCCGGCACACTTGGTCAACCAGTGAATGCTGCCGCGCCGGGCCGCGTGATCTACAGTGGCTCGGATTTACGCGGCTACGGTAAATTAGTCATCATTAAACACAACCCCAATTACCTGTCGGTTTATGCTCACAACAATCAAATCTTGGTCAAAGAAGGTCAACAAATCACTTTGGGGCAAAAAATTGCCGAGATGGGCAGCACCGACAGCAATATAGTCAAATTGCACTTTGAAATCCGCCGCCAAGGCAAATCGGTCGACCCACTCAAGTACTTAGCTGCATTGCAATAAACCGATAAAATAAACCAATAAAAAAGCGGCCATAAGCCGCTTTTTTATTTTATTAATGCCGAAGTATTACTTCGCTTTTTTCGCCTCATCGGCGTAGTAGGAACGCACACCGTTCATATCAAAATCACGCGCCCACTTAATGATTTCTGTAAACGCCGGCGCACCAATTTCACCCACCTGAGCATGGATACCCGCTTGCTCGCGAATTACTAAAATACCTGGGATTTGGTTCACTTGGAAATACTCACCGATTTCAGGATCGGCTTCGGTATTAACCATACCAAACACGATGTCAGGATTGGCTGCAGCGGCCGCTTCAAAAGTTGGCGTAAATGCCAGACAAGGATCACACCAAGGTGCCCAGAAATCAACAATAACAAAATTGTTTTTTTCTATGGTCTCTTTGAAATTTGCTTTAGTTAATGCAACAACGGCCATGACGAAATCCTAAATTTAATGGGTTAACTTGCTAATTTTATTTGCGAACGAGAGTTTATCAGACCTGGCGCCAATAGTTAAGCATAAGCCGTCGACTGACTATCGAGCGCTACTCTTTGCTTGCGCCCCAGGTGTTGGCGTAAACCAATTCACTTAATGGCCGACGAGATCGCGCGGCTTGTTCACGGGCCAAGGCTTCCGCGCTCAGTTTAGACAAATCGCCTGGGTAACCGACACTGATCATGGCCATTAAACTAAATTGCTCGGGCACCTGGAATGTTTTACGCGCCAAATCGACGTTAAACCCACCCAACTGATGGGCACTTAAGCCCATGCTAGTGGCTTGCAAACAAAGGTTTTCAGCCGCCGCGCCGCAATCGTACTGCGACCAACGGTTAGGTTGTTGGTTGTGATTAAACACACTGTTCGCACAGAGCAGCATTAAGACCGGGGCGTTTTTGACCCAGCCTTGATTGCCTTCAGACAAGCAATCAAAAGCCGATTGCCAGGCATTCAGGTTGCTTGATTTCTGCCAAACAATAAAACGCCATGGTTGATCGCCAAAACAGGACGGTGCCCAGCGGGCGGCTTCAAGCAAGGCCTTGATCTGCTCAGTACTTAAATCCTGCCGCGCATCGTAAGCCCGGCCACTCCAGCGCTTGGCTATGGTCTCATTGATGGCTACTTGGGTAATCGCCGGTTTGTCCATGATTCTAGGCCTAAGATGTCGTTAAAAATGGGTAATCGGTGTAACCCTTTTCAGTGCCGCCGTAAAAGCTTTTCGCATCCGCTTGATTGAGCGATGCATCTTGCTTGAAGCGCTCAACCAAATCCGGGTTGGCAATAAACGGCACACCGTAGGCCACGGCATCGGCATGGCCGCTGGCGATGGCGGCATTACCCCTTACCTTGTCGTAAGACAAATTAGCCATATAGGGGCTGGTGCAACGTTGACGTAAGGCAGCGAAGTCAAACGGATCGGCTACCCCACCACCGTGTATGCCCCCTTCCACCACATGCAGGTAAGCTAACTTAAACGGGTTAAGGGCATCGACTACGAAGTTAGACAGCGCTTGAGGATTGCTGTCTTTCATGTCGTTAAAAGGATTCACCGGTGATAGACGCAATCCGACTCGATCGGCACCCGCCACAGCCACCACGGCGGCCGTTACTTCTAATAACAAGCGACTGCGATTTTCAAAACTACCACCGTAATTATCGGTGCGCTGATTGCTGCCATCACGCAGAAATTGGTCTAATAAATAGCCATTGGCTGCATGAATCTCCACGCCGTCAAAGCCTGCAGCTAAAGCATTTTTGGTCGCTTGCACATAATCATCAACTATGGCTGGCAATTCACTGGCTTGCAGTGCGCGAGGCGTGACGTAATCAACCAAGCCTTGATAGGTAAAAGCCTTGCCGGCTGGCTTAATGGCTGAAGGCGCAACAGGCGTGGCGTTATCTGGCAACAAACTGGGGTGCGATATACGACCTACATGCCAAAGCTGCATGACCATCTTACCGCCCTTAGCATGCACGGCATCGCAAACCTTACGCCATGCGGCCACCTGCGCATCGGTATAAATACCTGGCAATGCTGGGTAGCCGTGTGCCATTAATGAGATAGGCGTCGCCTCGCTAATAATCAAACCGGCGCTGGCGCGTTGCTCGTAATAGGTGATGTTCATGGCTTGAGGCAAACCGCCCTCGGCTGCCCTATTTCGGGTTAATGGTGCCATCACCATGCGATTTTTTAGCGCTATCGCACCTAAATTAACCGGGCTAAATAAATCCAATGCCATGTGTTTCCTTAATGAATAATAAGTGAAAGGCCTAAGACCTCAATGTGTTAACGCAAGGAGACGATGGCTTCAATTTCAACCAACACGTCACGTGGCAATTTAGCCACCTGCACGGTTGAGCGAGCTGGCGTATGACCCGCAAAGGCCTCACCGTAGATCGTGTTCATGGCAACAAAATCGTCTAAATTTTTTAAAAATACGGTGGTTTTAACCACTTTAGATAGGTCGGCACCCGCCGCTTCAATGACGGCTTTTAAATTCCCTAGCACTTGCTGAGTCTGCGCGACGATGTCGCCATCGTTCAAGCTGCCATCTGGCCTGAGGGCAATTTGCCCAGAAGTGAACAATAAATCACCGACCACCATGGCTTGTGAGTATGGGCCGATTGCGGCCGGTGCGTTAGGAGTTTGAATAACGTGCATAGCTAACCTTAGAGTAAAAGAAATTAAATATTGGCTGGATCAAAATAATCAAAATGGGCACGCTTCACGTTGCAAAAAAGCTCATACGCTATGGTGCCGGCGCTTTGCGCCACCGCGTTGGCGGACACCTGCTTACCCCATAACTCAACATGACTATGGATGCCGGCTGATGGGATAGCAGTTAAATCAACATAAAGCATGTCCATGGAAACGCGTCCTAGCAATTGCGTCATATGACCGTCTACGGCTATTGGGGTTCCAGTCTTGGCTGATCTTGGGTAGCCATCCGCGTAACCGCAGGCCACCACACCAACGCGCATAGCTTGCTCAGCCTGGTATAAGCTGCCGTAGCCGATGGCATCGCCTTTTTCTAAATGCCGCAATGCGATGATGCGTGAGCTAAAGTGCATCACCGGTTCTAAAACAGGGGCTTGGCTAGAGTCTATGATGGGATGGGCACCATACAACATAATGCCAGGCCTAGACCAATGCTCATGGTTATGAAGAATAGGCTGTAATTGAGGCCAGGCCAACAAAGCGGCAGAATTGGCTAAGCTGCTAGCATGGCATGGCGCCAAATCAGCCAAGGTGCGCTGAAAAAGCGCGGCTTGTTGATTGCTGTGATCAGAATCAAGATTGTCGGCATTGGCTAAGTGCGTCATCGGCACTATGCTAGCCACATTTTTATGCCCACTTAGTTGCTGGTAAGCGAATTGGTAATCCTTAGGCGACAAGCCTAAACGGTGCATGCCGCTGTCCATCTTTAGCCAAACTTGCAGTGCACAAGGTAGGCTAGCAGCGAGCAATGCATCCACTTGCCATTGCGCATGCAAGACTAGCCACAAGTCTTGTTCGGCTATGCATATCAACTCGGCTTCAGCAAAAAATCCTTCTAATAACAATATGGGCTGCCTCACTCCTGCATCCCTAAGTTGCATGGCCTCTTCAAAACTAGACACGGCAAAGCCGTCCGCTTCTTGGCTTAATGCACGGGCACAATGCACGGCACCGTGACCGTAAGCGTTGGCTTTGATCACCGCCATGGCTTTACCAGGCCACAGTGCTTTTGCCGTGCGGTAATTGTGCCTAAAAGCATCTAAGCGTATTTGAACTGTGGTGGGACGCGACATGTTTGAAGGGTTGGCAGCGAGGCTAGTTAGGATTAGTTAGCTTGTTATTGTAGCGACTTCCGACTCATAACCCAAGCGGCAAAAGTGATCCTAATAGCCAGCACGCGCGCATAAAAAATGGCTTACAGCAAGTTGACTGTAAGCCATGATTTGAATTGGTCGGGACAGCAAGATTCGAACTTGCGACCCCTAGTCCCCCAGACTAGTACGCTACCAGGCTGCGCTATGCCCCGAACCGATGTCATGGCAAGCCACAACAGGGCGCCATTATAACGCAAAAGCCGGAGCGCATTAAAACAGCAAGGGAAATAAGCTTAATTTAATTGGGTACGCAACAACTGGATGATGGCTTGCATCTCTGACTTTGCATGCGCAAAATTGTAGCTTGGGACGCCATCATCGGCGCTGGCTACTAACTCTAACTGAGCCCCAACTTGAATTGCTTGAGATTTACTGTTGTCTGCCTCAGCACCCTCTAGGCGATTACGCGCACCGCTTATGGTGAAGCCTTGCTCATACAACAACTCGCGTATGCGACGAATTAACAATACTTCATGGTGCTGATAATAGCGGCGATTGCCGCGACGTTTGACCGGTTTAAGTTGAGTAAACTCCTGCTCCCAATAACGCAGTACGTGCGGCTTAACACCACAAAGCTCACTGACTTCACCGATGGTAAAGTAGCGCTTGGCGGGGATAGGCGGCAACTGCAATTTTGGCACTGGCTCACTCATGCTGCATCTTCTCACTTAACACGTAAATGGATAATCCATTAATCTAGCCTCCATATAGAGGCCGATTTTTAATTCTGGTAGTTGGCCTCTACCTTGGCTTTTAGTTTTTGGCTGGCGTGGAAGGTCACCACGCGGCGTGCAGAAATAGGAATCTCTTCGCCTGTTTTTGGATTGCGCCCAGGACGCTCTGATTTTTTACGCAGTTCAAAATTACCAAAACCGGATAATTTAACGCTGTCGCCCGCTTCCAAAGCGATACGCACTTCTTCAAAAAAGGCCTCAACCATGTCTTTTGCTTCACGCTTATTTAAACCAACTTGCTCGTAAAGCAAATCCGCAAGTTCAGCTTTTGTTAAGGTCATACCCTACTCCCATTCATTGCCAGCCTTTTTTAGGCTTAATTTCTAATTTGTACCGCAGTTAAACTATAAAAAACAGCCCACCTTAGCGAGCTAATTAATGTGTTAATTTCTCAGTGTTGCATTGCACTCATTTTGCAATAATTGTAGCAGATTTGCCATGACGCTATCGGCATCGCTATCCATTAATGTTTTTTGAGTATCGTGCATAAGTACTGATAACGCAAGGCTTTTTTTGTTTTCAGCCACACCGTGACCTTGGTAAATATCGAATAAGGCTACGTCCATCAGCATGGGAATGGCGGCTTTTTTAATGGCAGCCATGATGGTGCTAACAGGCATGCTTTCATCCACCACTACCGCCAAATCGCGTCGCACCGGCAACAATTTAGAGACATCTTGATAGGCCGGAATGCGGCGATTCAATATGGCATCCACGTCTAACTCAAACAAAAAAGTGCTTTTAGTTAAATTGTAATGCTGCTGCCATTTTGGGTGCAGTTTACCTAACCAACCTATCGCTTTACCATCAAGCAAGATCTGGGCAGTTTGACCTGGGTGCAAGGCGCTGTGCTCAGCTTTTTCATAACTAAGCGGCAATAAAGCCGCGGCATCGCTAAGCAAGGCATCAACGTGGGCTTTAATTTCAAAGAAATCCACATCGTCTGCTGCTACAGCCCATTGCTCAGGTTTTGCACTGCCGTAAGCTAAGCCGGCAATGCGCGTTGTTTCAGTAAACGATGTTTGCTGCGCAGTTGCATAATGGTAGCTAGCGCCTAATTCAAAGAGCATGGCTCGGTCTTGTTTGCGATTTAGGTTATAAACCAAGCTATCCAATAAACCGCCCCATAAACTGCTTCGCATCACGCTTAGGTTGCTAGCAATCGGGTTTTTAAGTTTTATGGGCCTAGGGTTGGCCAGTAAGTCGGTCTCCCAAGCTTCATCAACAAAGCTGTAGTTCACCAATTCTTGGTAACCAGCGGCAACCATGCGGTCGCGCAATATGGCTTGATGGGCACGTGCTTCTGGCGCTTCTAGCATGCTTAATGTCGCAACCGGGGCTTGCGCTGGAATGTGATCGTAGCCGTGCAGGCGAGCAACTTCTTCAATCAGATCTTCTTCTATGCTGATATCAAAGCGGTAGCTAGGCGGCACCACAGTGAACACGCTTTGCTCTAAGGAGTAAGTAAAGCCTAATTGCGTTAACAATTGTGCGACTTTATCCTCAGCAAATGGAATGCCCAACACTGAAATCAAACGACTTAAGCGCAGTTTAACCGGCAGCCTGTTTGGAAGTTCGCCAAGACACTCGAATACCTCACCGGCTTTGCCGCCGCACAACTGTTTAATCAATTGCGTAGCGTATTCCAAAGCCAAACGCGTGTTGGCAAAATCCACACCGCGCTCAAAGCGATAGGATGAATCGGTACTTAAACCCAATCTACGTGCCTTACCGGCAATCACCTTAGGCGTAAAATAGGCGCTCTCTAGAAACACAGCGGTACTAGTCTCGTCGACTGAGGTTGATTGACCGCCCATAATACCGGCTAAGGCAATCGGACCGCTGCCATCGGCTATCACTAAGTCATCGCTTTTCAGGCTAACTTCTTGCTCATTTAATAAACGTAAGCTTTCGTTTTTTTGTGCAAAACGCACGGTGATGTCGCCACTTAACTTATTGGCGTCAAAAGCGTGCATGGGTTGCCCTAACGCTAGCAACACATAGTTAGTCACGTCAACCAGCACATTAATGCTGCGTAAACCACTGCGCTCTAGTCGTTTTACCATCCATGCCGGCGTGCTGACCTGGGCATTCACACCCGTTATTAGGCGACCGCAATAGCGTGGGCAGGCTGGCTGCTCCGAAACCAAGACATTTAAGCTATCTGCCATGTCGCTGGGCTCCGATTTAATTTCTTCAAAACAAGTGGCGGCGCCAGTAATAGCAGCCACATCACGCGCAATCCCAGTCAAGCTCAAGCAATCGCTGCGGTTGGGAGTCAACTTAAGTGTTAGCAAGTGATCGTCTAGATCTAAATATTGACGTATATCCTGGCCTATAGGCGCCAGGCTATCTAGTTCTAGTAAACCAGTGGCCTCAGCCGTCAAACCAAGTTCCTTGGATGAACACATCATGCCAAATGACTCGACGCCACGCACTTTGGCTTGCTTGATATCAATGCCAGGTAATTGCGCACCCACCAAAGCACAGGGGGCGACTAGGCCGGTGCGGGCGTTGGCTGCACCGCAAACTATTTGTATGGGTTGCGCCAAACCTACATCAACCGAACAGACTTGCAAGCGGTCGGCATCCGGGTGTTTTTCCACACTAATAATCTTGGCCACCACGACCTTGGTGAATGGCGCCGCTACCGGTTGCATGTCCTCCACCTCTAGCCCGGCCATGGTCAAGGCATGACTGAGTGCCTGACTGTCCAAATCCGTACCGACCAGACTGCGTAACCAATTTTCTGAAAACTGCATAATGCTTTTTAACCTTAACTGAGGGGTGAATTATCGCTAGCTAGCCTTATTTAAACTGGCTTAAGAAACGCAAATCATTATTAAAGAAATGGCGTAAATCGTTCACGCCATAACGCAACATGGTTAAGCGCTCTACGCCTAGACCAAATGCAAAACCGCGGTATTTTTCGCTGTCTATATTGACGTGTTTAAACACTTCCGGGTGCACCATTCCACAACCGCCTATCTCTAACCAGCCGCCATTCCAGCTCATATCCATTTCAGCTGAGGGCTCAGTAAACGGGAAAAAAGACGGGCGAAAGCGCACGGTTAAATCGTCACGCTCAAAGAATTTTTGCAGGAAGTCTTGCACCACGCCTTTTAAATTAGCAAAGCTAATGTCTTCGTCTACCCATAAGCCTTCCACCTGATGAAACATAGGTGAATGGGTGGCATCCGAATCAACGCGGTAAACGCGACCAGGTGCAATGATTTTTAGTGGTGGGGTTTTATGGGTCTTAAGCGCATTTTCCATATAACGAATTTGTACGGGTGATGTGTGCGTACGTAACACGTTTGCATCGTCGATATAAAAGGTGTCGTGCATGGCACGCGCTGGATGGTCTTCGGGGATGTTGAGCGCCGTAAAGTTATAAAAATCGGTTTCGATTTCCGGACCGGTCGCCACTTCAAAACCAATCGAATGAAACAATTGCTCTATGCGTTGTAGGGTAAGCGTCACTGGATGCAAGCCCCCAGTCGATTGCGCACGGGCTGGGAGACTCACGTCTATGGATTCTTGGGCTAATTGTTTAGCTTGCTCAGCGTTAAGCAAGGCTTCACGCCGTGATGTCAGCGCCGCTTCCACGGCCTGCTTGACCACATTAATGGCCGCGCCAGCCGCGGGTCGTTCCTCGTTACTCAGTTTACCCAAACCTTTTAAGGCGTCGGTCAGCAAACCGGTTTTACCTAGGTATTTGGCCTTAGCAATTTCCAGCTCGTTCATGTTGGCGCTGGCAGCAAAATCCGATTGCGCTTGCGGAATTAAATGGCTTAAATCTGTCATGTAAATGGGGATCTTTAATAAACTGGTTTTTTATTTAAGTGCATAATTTTACAGCAAAAAAAAGAGGCCTAAGCCTCTTTTTCTACTTATTTTTTAAATAAGTTTGCTAACTAAACAGCCAAGGCTTTTTTAGCCATTTCAACAAACTGAGCAAATGCCGTTTTGTCGAATACTGCTAAGTCAGCCAATACTTTACGATCCACTTCCACTGCGGCTTTTTTCAAGCCATTCATGAAGCGGCTGTAAGTTAAACCACACTCACGTGCACCGGCATTAATACGGGCAATCCATAAAGTGCGGAATTGACGTTTTTTCTGTCTACGGTCACGGTATGCGTATTGACCGGCTTTCATTACCGCTTGCTTGGCAACGCGGTAAACGTTTTTACGACGACCGCGATAACCCTTAGCGGCTTTTAATACTTTCTTGTGTCTTGCGCGAGCGATGACACCACGTTTTACTCTTGGCATATCGGTCTCCTTATCGTGTAGGCATCATTGCGCGAACGCGTTTGACGTCTGTTGCTGAGATGATCGCCGTGCCGCGTAGTTTACGCTTTTGCTTGGTGGTCTTTTTGGTTAGGATATGGCGTAAGTGAGAGTGGGTACGTTTCACTTTACCATTACCCAAGAATTTGAAGCGCTTTTTAGCACCACTCTTGGTTTTCATTTTTGGCATTTTGTTCTCCTTGAACTTAAGTTATGAGTGCTTAGGCATGCCGTTAAGCCGTATCACTCGGGATCCTACTAAAACTAAGAACTCTTTTTGGGAGCTCCTAAAACCATCACCATTTGGCGGCCTTCCATTTTAGGAAATTGCTCCACCACTGCTACGTCTTTAGTGTCAGCCTCTACCCGCCTTAACAGAGCCAAACCGAACTCTTGATGGGTAATTTCCCGACCTCTAAAACGCAATGTAATTTTTGCTTTATCGCCGTCTTGGATAAATCGAATGATGTTGCGCACTTTAATGGCGTAATCACCGTCATCCGTTCCTGGACGAAACTTCACTTCTTTTATGCTTACTTGCTTTTGCTTAAGTTTAACTTCGTGCTGTTTTTTACTTTCAGCGTATTTAAACTTACCGTAATCCATCAACCTACACACAGGCGGCTCAGCATTCGGCGCGATTTCCACAAGATCAATGTCCGCTTCTTCGGCTTTTGCAAAAGCTTCCGTCAAAGACATGATGCCTAAAGGCTCACCTTCTATGCCCACCAAGCGAACTTGCGATCCTGTTATATCGCCGTTAATTCGCGTTTCTTTTTCCTGTGCTATATCAAATTCTCCAAATAGTTAAGCCGCGCATTTTCAGATGGTTAAGTATTAATGCTAATACTTAACAAGCTAAACCTTAGTTTCCAATTCTGCTTTTAAGCGCTCAATTAGCGCCTCAATCGGCATAGAACCTAAGTCTTCGCCTTTTCTGGTACGCACGGCCACATGTCCTGTTTGCATCTCACGCTCACCTGCTACTAACAAGTAAGGCATTTTTTGCATACTATGTTCACGTATTTTATAGGTTATCTTCTCATTTCTCAAGTCAAATTCGCAACGCAAGCCATTTTTCTTCAGCTTTTCAACCACTTGGCGCACGTAATCGGCTTGGTTTTCAGAAATATTCAACACCATCACCTGAACTGGCGCTAACCAAAGCGGCATGGCGCCAGCATAGTGCTCAATCAATATGCCTATAAAGCGCTCCATGGAGCCGACTATGGCTCGGTGCAACATGACCGGGCGTTGACGACTGTTGTCCTCTGCAACGTACTCAGCACCAAGGCGCTCGGGTAAGTTGGAATCCAACTGTATTGTGCCGCACTGCCATAATCGGCCCAATGAATCCTTGAGGGTAAATTCAATTTTAGGGCCGTAAAATGCGCCCTCACCGGCTTGATATTCAAAATCCAAGTTGTTTAATTTAAGCGCATTGGCCAAAGCGATTTCAGCCTTATCCCAATCGGCGTCGCTGCCTATGCGTTTTTCCGGACGAGTAGAAAGTTTGACTAAGACATCGCTAAAGCCAAAGTCACCGTAGGCCTTGTAGAGCATCTTAATGAAATCGGCCACTTCGGCCTCAACTTGATTTTCAGCGCAAAATATATGCGCATCGTCTTGGGTAAAGCCGCGAACACGCATGAGGCCATGCAAGGATCCGGAAGGCTCATTACGATGGCAAGAACCAAACTCAGCCAAGCGTAAGGGCAAATCCCGGTAACTGTGCAAGCTGCTGTTGAAAATTTGCACGTGGCCAGGGCAGTTCATCGGCTTGACGGCATAATCACGGCTTTCCGAGGCCGTTACAAACATGCCCTCACGGTAGTTTTGCCAATGGCCGGATTTCTCCCATAGGGTTTTATCCATGATGGTGGGCGTGCGCACTTCTTGGTAATTGTATTCGCGGAACATTTTACGCATGTACTGTTCCACTTCCTGCCAAATGCTCCAACCACGTGGATGCCAAAACACCATACCGGGCGCATCATCTTGCATATGGAAATAATCCAACTGCTTGCCCAATTTTCTGTGGTCACGCTTTTCCGCCTCTTCCAACTGAAATAAATGCGCTTCCAGCTCTTCTTTATTACGCCATGCTGTTCCGTAAACGCGCTGCAGCATCTCATTGTTGCTGTCGCCGCGCCAATACGCACCGGCCAACTTCATCAACTTAAAGGCTTTTAACTTGCCCGTATTAGGCACATGCGGGCCACGACACAAATCGGTAAAGCCACCTTCGCTATACAAAGACACGTCTTCGCCGGCCGGAATACTGGCAATGATTTCCGCCTTGTAAAGCTCGTTGATGGATTTGAAATAAGCAACCGCCTCATCACGTGGCAAAACTTGTCGAACGACAGGCTCGTCTTTTTTCGCCAACTCCAGCATTTTCTTTTCTATGGCAATTAAATCTTCGGGAGTAAAGGGGCGTTTGTATGAAAAGTCATAGAAAAAGCCATGCTCAATAACCGGCCCTATGGTCACTTGCGCATCGGGGAATAACTCTTTAACCGCATAGGCTAATAGGTGAGCCGTGGAATGACGAATGACGTCTAAACCCTCGTCACTTTTATCGGTAATGATGGCTAGGTCTGCATCCTGAGTAATCAGATGGGACGTGTCGACCAACACCCCATCAACCTTACCGGCCAATGCCGCTTTGGCTAAGCCGGCACCAATATTCATGGCTACCTCCGCCACAGTTACTGCAGCTGGAAAACTACGTTCAGAGCCATCTGGCAAACGAATTATAGGCATAACACCCTCATCTCAAATAGAAAAGCCGTTAATTAACGGCTTTTGCTGGCATGTCTGGTAGGCAGTAGCAGACTCGAACTGCTGACCTCTTGGATGTCGACCAAGCGCTCTAACCAACTGAGCTAACCGCCTGTATTGTTTTTTCTTTAATTTAGCATGCCTTGCTTCAAACAAGCTTAATTTCAAATAGAGCGCGATTTTAGCTGATTGTGGCCTTGGGCGCAAACGACTAACGCTATAATGAGACCATGTTAACCGCCACTGCTACGCCCCACCTTTCGCACCCTTTCAGTCAAATGGCAGAAAACGGATTTTGTGTGCTGGATAACTTTATTAGTCCAGACACCATTTTATGCTTGGCCGCAGAAATCAGGGCCTTGAGTACGAACGATCAGATGCAAGCTGCCAAAACCGGTCGACTGGCGGCTTCAGTAAACCTAAAATTGCGCGGCGATAGCATACATTGGCTGGATGAAAACCATGCCAGCGTAGCGCAACTGACGTATTTCAAGGAAATGGAAGGCTTGCGTTGCCAGCTTAATCAGCAACTGTATTTAGGCTTGCACAGCCTGGAATGCCATTTGGCACTCTACCCGATAGGCAGTGCCTACCCAAAACACCTAGATCGATTTCAACTTCACGATGACAGTCATCTTGCCCAACGGCAGATTAGCTGCATATTGTATCTAAACCAGGATTGGTTAGCCGAGGATGGCGGCTACTTAAGGCTGCATCTTAATGACGATGGGGAAACTAAGTTGAATATGGCCCACCTAGACATCGCCCCCATCGCTGGGCGCTTAATCGTCTTTTTATCCGATAGCTTTTATCACGAAGTGCTACCCACCCATAGAGCCCGAATGAGCCTTACCGCCTGGTTTTTAAACAGGCAAACGCATTAGGGCGATGTCAGGCTAGCCAGTAAAGCTTGGTAGCCGACCTTGTAATTCGGGTACTTTAGTTGAAAGCCTGTCGCCCGCATTAAATTATTAGCCAAACGCTTACCCTTAGTGGCGTCCTGTTGCGCATTAGCCGGTTTGCCAATTTGCATCTGATCGGCTAACCAAGCCAGCACCTCGTGCAGGCTTGCTGGCGCATCATCACTAACGATGTAACTAGTCTGAACGGCTTTACCAGCGATCACTTGCTCCGTGAGGAAAACGATAAAGGCCGCGGCATCGTCGCGGTGTATGCGGTTGCTCCAACTGTTGATCGCTGGCCATGCTTGGCTTTTCGCCAAATTAATCATGCGCAAACGGCCCGGACCGTAGATACCCGACAAGCGCAAGGCCGTGGCCGGGCAAGCTAAGTTTTTTAATAGTTGCTCGGCTTCCAGCAGACGCTGACCCCCAAAATCCATGGGGCTAAGCGGTGAGGTATCGTCCAAGTACTCGCCTGCATCTTGACCATAGACGCGCGTGCTGGAAACAAAAAACACATGGCGCAGGGCGGTATTTTGCTGCTGAGTTGCCAACACGTTGGCTAACCCGTTTACATATTGCGCCTGATAGGCCGCATCGGTTTGCGCATCCGCGGCCACGCAATAAAGAATCAATTCGGGTTTGAGCCCATGCAACACTTGCAGGCTGGCTGAGTCGGTGACATCGCCTTGCAACATGCTGAGATTAGATGACTGGCCCTGTAATGACTGGCCCTGTAATGACTGTCCTTGTGACTGCCGCCTTAAGCCAAAGACCGCGTGCTTATCAGCTAAAAGCTGGCCAATGACCAGGCCTAAATCACCGCAACCGACTATGAGTATCTTAGCCAAAGACGCCTCTGTTTTAGCGGGCGGCTAACAAATGCGGGTGCTCGGCCAGATACTGCTCCGCCATAAACAATGCCAGCATGGTTTTGCCATCGCTAATTTGACCGCTTTTGATTAAGCCTAGGCAATCGGTAAAACTCAGATCAAACAGTTCCAGCGCCTCGTCTTCGTCACGCTTATGCTGACCCGCCGTTAAGCCCAAGGCCAAATACATATGGATGACTTCGTCTGAGTAGCCTATGCAAGGGTGTTGGCTGCCCAATGCCACCCATTCTTTTGCGCTGTAGCCGGTTTCTTCCAACAGCTCGCGCTGCGCCGTCAGCAAAGGGGCTTCGGATGCATCGATTTTACCGGCCGGCAATTCTATGAAGACTTGATGCAAGGGGTAGCGGAATTGTTTTTCCAGTAAGACATGGCCATTTGGCAATAGCGCCACCACTACCGAAGCGCCTGGGTGCACCACGTATTCACGCTGGCCGGTGCGGCCGCTTGGCAAAGACACCTGATCTACCTTTAGGGTCAGCATGCCACCGCTACGTATGGTTTCAGTAGCGATGCAGCTTTCCGTCAGGTCGTTAAGCGTGTTGAGCATGGTTGACGGGCTAGTGTATGTTTTTAGGCGTTTAACTCAAGCTGCTGGTGATGGTGTAAATGCAGAGCTCCATAAGCTTTTCTGGCATCAGCCCTATCACCAATAAGGCCAAGGCATTGAACCCCAACACGACCCGCGCGTCCATGGGCGCGCTGATGGCATGCGTATCCAAGGGGTCATCAAAATACATGAGCTTGATGACGCGTAGGTAATAAAACGCCCCTATTACCGCCATTAACACGGCAAACACCACCAACCAAATGTAGCCCGCTGCCAAGGTCGCTTGCAATACGCTAAATTTTGCGTAGAAGCCTAATGTTGGTGGCACACCGGCCATGCTGAACATCACGATTAACATTAAAAAAGCATGCCATGGGCTGCGTTGATTGAGGCCTTTTAGGTCATCGAGTTTGTCCGCTTCAAAGCCTGGACGTGACAACAGTAAAATAATACCGAAACCGGCTAATGTCATTAATACATAGCTGACCACGTAGAACATGGCAAAAATAAAGCCGTTCATGGTCGCGCTCATTAGGCCGTATAAGACAAAACCGATATGGGAAATAGTCGAGTAAGCCAACATGCGCTTTAGATTGGTTTGCGCTATGGCCGTGATGTTACCTATCAGTATGGACAGCACCGCCATGATCATCAGCATTTGCTGCCAATCGACCGCTAGCGTCGGTAAAGCCTGCACCAACATCCGAATAACGAAGGCAAAGGCGGCTAACTTAGGCACCGAACTAATTAACATGGTCACGGCGGTGGGCGACCCTTCATAAACATCCGGCACCCACATTTGGAAAGGCACGGCGCCTAATTTAAAGGCCAGGCCAGCAACGATAAAGACCAAGCCCAATATCATGACGGCATGGATCTTCGCGCCCGAGATTAAAGCCATATTGATTTCAGCCAAATTCAAGCTGCAAGTCATGCCATACACCATGCTCATGCCGTACAACAGCATGCCCGAGGCCAAGGCACCCAACACAAAATACTTCATGGCGGCTTCAGTGGCCTTAGCGTTATCCCGGTCCATTGCCACCAAGGCATACAAACTAAGCGACAGCAGCTCCAAGCCCACGTACAGCGTTAGCATGCTTTGACCAGAAACCATGACCATCATGCCCAATAAGGAGAACAAGACCAAAGCGTAAAACTCGCCACGGAACATGCCGCGATGCTGCAGGTATTGCCTGCTGTAAACGAAGATAAACGAGGTGCCAAGGTACATCATAAGCTTAAGCACATCCGCCATCGCGTCGTCGATAAACGCCCCGCTAAATGCGGTGCTGACACTTGGTGCATGGCTAGAAAAGCTAAAGTAGGCGGCGGCCAATAATGTCAACTGCGCCATGCTGTATATCACCATGCGTCTGGCTGGTGAGATGAACAAGTCAGTTAGTAAAATTACCATGGCCATGCACAGCACAATCAGCTCAGGCAAGGCGGTAATGAGGTCGTAACGTATCGTTTCCATAACTTATAAACCTGCTGGCAGGCTGGCAGGCAGCTTGCTTTGTGCAAAATGAGTAAGAAGTTCATTCACCGTGGCATTGGTCATGTCGGTAACCGCTTGCGGGTAAACGCCAAGGGCCAACACCAATAGCGCCAATACAGCCAATATGAAAAATTCACGTTTATTCAAATCGCTTAAGGCCGCAACCTGATCGTTAGCCACCTCCCCATAAAATACCCGCTTCACCATCCACAGCGTATAAGCCGCACCGAATATCAGGGTAAAAGCAGCTAAGAATGCATACCAAAAATTAATTTGTATGGCGCCCAATATCACCATGAACTCACCCACAAAACCCGAGGTACCAGGCAGGCCAGTATTGGCCATAGCGAAGAACACGGCAAAGGCAGCGAAAGCTGGCATGGTATTGGCCACGCCGCCGTATGCCTCGATTTGCCTGCTGTGCACACGGTCGTATAGCACACCCACGCACAAGAACATGGCCGCAGAAATAAAACCGTGTGAGAGCATCTGCACGATGGCGCCTTCTAAGCCTATGTTGTTAAACAAGAAGAAGCCTAGCGTCACAAACCCCATGTGTGAGATGGATGAATAGGCAATCAACTTTTTCATGTCTTTTTGCACTAAGGCCACTAAGGCGATGTAAACAATGGCAATTAAAGACAGGCTCATCATGTAGGGGGTTAAATGGTGAGCCGCATCGGGCGCGATGGGCATAGCGAAGCGCAGAAAACTGTACCCCCCCAGTTTAAGGGCAATCGCCGCCAACACCACTGAACCGCCAGTCGGCGCCTCCACGTGGGCATCCGGCAACCAAGTGTGCACAGGCCACATAGGGATTTTGACGGCAAAGGCCACGAAGAAAGCCAAGAACACTAAAATCTGCACTTGCAATGGCATCGGGAAACGGTAGAAATCGGCAATTTCAAAGCTACCGGTATTTAAGTACAAGTAGATGAAGGCCACCAACATCAAGAGTGACCCGAGCAAGGTGTAGAGAAAGAATTTAACCGTGGCGTAAACGCGGTTAGGGCCACCCCAAATACCAATCACCAGGAACATGGGGATGAGCATCGCTTCCCAGAATACGTAATAGAGTATGGCATCCAGCGCACTGAACACCCCTATCATCAGGCCGCTCATAATCAAGAAACAAGCCATGTATTGCGCCACGCGCTTTTGTATCACTTCCCAGGCGGCAATAATCACTATTAGCGTGGTGAAGCTGGTAAGCAAAATTAAGGGCACTGCTAAACCGTCGGCACCTAAATGGTAATTGATGTTAAAGGCCGGTATCCAGCTAAAGCCTTCTTGAAATTGCAAGCCGCCATCCGCAAAATTAAATTGGGTATAAAGCGGGATGGTGACTAAAAAGCTGAGCAAGCCACCAAGCAAGGCTAACCAACGGGTGGCGTTAGGTTTGTTTTCGTTAGCGCTAGCTAGCACCACAACCCCAGCTAAAACCGGCAACCAAATCGCAAAACTCAACAGATGATGGTAGAAATAATTTTGCATTGTTTAAACTTTAGTGAAGAAAGTAAGCATTAAAAACACGCCTATTATCATGGCGAATGCGTAGTGGTAAATCAGCCCTGTTTGCAACTTACGCACGACAGTCGCCGCTTTGCCGATCAGATTGGCTGTGCCATTGACCAGGGCGCCATCGATGATGGTCACGTCGCCTATTTGCCATAGTTTATGGCCTAGCAAACGCGAGCCGGCAGCAAACACTTTGTCGTTAAACGCATCAAAACCGTACTTATTTTCCAATATGTTGTTAAGCCAGGCCAACTTGCTCTGTATGCTAGCCGGTATGTAAGGACGCTGCGTATAGAAGAACCAGGCCAGTAGGACGCCGGATGCAGCCAAGGCAAACGGCACACTGAGCAAGCCGTGTATGGCCATGCCAGCAGCATTGTGCATGGTGCTATGCCAATGGTGAGTCATCTCTTGCATGGCCGGGTGCGTGGCATAATCCACGTATATAACGCCATTGAAGAAGTCGCCGTATAGCATAGGCTCTATGGCTACATAGCCTATCCAAACAGAGGGAATGGCCAAGAGGATTAAGGGCAATTTGATCACCCAACCCGGCTCATGCGGATCGTCTGAAGGGGCAAGACCATGATGGTGGTCATGGTCATCATGATGCGCGTCGTGCTCAGCATCGTGATGAGGAGTACGCCATTTTTCCGCACCATGGAATACCAGGAAGTACATACGGAAACTATAAAATGCCGTGACAAACACCCCGGCCAACACGGCAAAATAGGCAAAGCCACTGCCGGCGATGTTGGATGCATGCACCGCCTCTATGATGCTGTCTTTAGAATAGAAACCGGCAAAAAACGGTGTGCCAATTAAGGCCAATGAGCCGATTAAAGAGGTCAACCACGTCACCGGCATGTATTTTTTCAAGTTGCCCATATTGCGTATGTCTTGATCGTGGTGCATGCCCATGATGACGGCACCTGCACCTAAGAACAGCAAGGCTTTAAAGAAGGCATGCGTCATTAAGTGGAAGATGGCCACGGAATAAGCCGATGCTCCAAGCGCTACGGTCATGTAGCCCAACTGCGATAGCGTGGAATACGCCACCACCCGTTTAATGTCGTTTTGTATGATGCCTAAAAAGCCCATAAATAAGGCCGTGATGCTGCCGATAACAATAATGAATGACAGAGCCGTGGACGACAATTCAAATATTGGCGACATCCTGGCCACCATGAAAATACCCGCGGTAACCATGGTCGCCGCATGAATTAATGCCGAGATAGGCGTCGGGCCTTCCATGGAATCGGGTAGCCATACATGCAGCGGCACTTGCGCCGACTTACCCATGGCGCCGATAAACAGCAATATGCAGGTCACTGTCATCAAAGACCAAGCACTGCTGCCAATTAAATTGATTTGCACATCGGCCATTTGTGGCGCCAGCGAGAACACCGACGCGTAATCCAAACTGCCAAAATGAAATAAGACCAAGCCTATGCCTAATAGAAAA
The DNA here is from genome assembly GCA_965601545.1 of Methylophilaceae bacterium. Classification (GTDB taxonomy): domain Bacteria; phylum Pseudomonadota; class Gammaproteobacteria; order Burkholderiales; family Methylophilaceae; genus Methylotenera. The sequence goes on from OZ271845.1 coordinate 874,356, forward strand.
CCGAAATCCCCTACCCGGTTCACCAGGAAGGCTTTTAGGTTAGCGTAAATGGCGGTTGGCCTTGTGTACCAGAAACCAATGAGCAAATAGGAAACCAAGCCCACCGCTTCCCAACCAAAGAACAGCTGCATGAAGTTATTGCTCATGACCAGCATTAGCATGGCAAAGGTGAACAGCGAGATGTAGCTAAAAAAGCGTGCGTAACCTGGGTCTTCAGCCATGTAGCCTACTGTGTAGATGTGTACCATAAGGGAAACAAAGGTCACCACCACCATCATCATGGCCGACAAATTATCGATCAAAAAGCCAATTTCAAAACTAAAGTTACCGGTTTTTAACCAGGAATAAACCGTTTCGTTATACGGCGCACTGTGCATAGCATGGTTAAGCACGTAAACCGATAAGGCAAACGACAACGCCACACCCATGATGGTTAAACCATGCGCGGCCGCTCTAGGCAAGAATTTGCCAAACAGGCCCACCACGGCGGCAGCTAATAAAGGCAGCATCGGTATCGCTAAGTAAATCTGTTGCATGGTCATTCTGAACTTACCCTTTTAAGCGATTTAAATCGTCAACATTAATCGTGCGTAAGTTTCTAAACAGCACCACTAAGATAGCCAAGCCTATGGCGGATTCAGCAGCGGCTACGGTTAAAATAAAAAATACGAACACTTGCCCAGCGATGTCGTTCATGTAATGCGAAAAGGCAATAAAGTTGAGGTTAACCGCTAACAACATCAGCTCTATGGCCATCAATAAAATGATGACATTTTTACGGTTTAAAAAGATACCAACCACGCTGATGGCAAACAGCAAGGCACCAAGAATAAGGTAATGGGATAAACCGACCATTATTTTTTCTCCTCAGTGATGGCAGTGGGCTCGGCTTTAGGTTCTAGCACGGCGTCCATTTTTACGATACGCAGCCTATCGGTTTTTTTAATCGCCACTTGCTTATTGGCATAAGTAGGCTTGCTTTCTTTACGGCTTCTTAGCGTTAGTGCAATCGCTGCCACGATGGCCACCAACAGGACCACAGCGGCCAATTCAAAGGCCAATAAATAATCGGTGTACAGCACGCGACCCAAGGCTGCCGTGTTGCTGTAATCGGCTGGTTTAGCCGCAGGTGCCAGCACTTTTTCCGCGCCGAAATTATTCACCCCTACTATCATGACCATCTCAACTGCCATTAAGCCACCTACTGGCAAGGCCACCGGCAGAGCTTGCCAGAATCCCTCGCGCAGGCGGTCTAAATTAATGTCCAACATCATCACCACGAATAAGAATAAGACCATGACGGCGCCAACGTAGACCAGCACCAAGGTGATCGCTAAGAACTCCGCTTCCAATAATAGCCATATGCCAGCAGCGGTAAAGAAAGCCAGCACTAAAAAAAGCGCCGCGTAAACAGGATTGCGGGTAGTAATTACGCTTAGGGCGGCATACAGCAAAATAAGCGCTAAGGCGTAAAAAACCAGGTCTTGAAAATGTAACCCAAAAAATGTCATGGTTGGCCTAGGCTCTCTCTTATCTAAAGGCTTTATCTAAATCACGGTCTGCGGCTATTTGCTTTTCGTGTTTATCGCCCACGGCCAATAGCATTTCTTTGGTGTACAGCAAGTCGCCTCTTTGTTCGCCGTGGTAGTCAAACACCCGCGTTTCCACGATGGAATCCACCGGGCAGGATTCTTCACACATGCCACAAAAGATGCATTTGGTTAAATCGATGTCGTAACGTGTGGTGCGACGGGTATTGTCTTCACGCTGTTCCGATTCTATGGTGATCGCCATCGCCGGGCATACCGCTTCACATAACTTACAAGCGATGCAGCGCTCTTCGCCATTGGCGTAACGCCTCAGTGCATGCAAACCACGAAAACGGTTGGATTGTGGCGTCACCTCTTCTGGGTATTGCACGGTAATTTTGGGTGCAAAGAAATAGCGACCGGTTAAGGCCATACCCTTTAACAGTTCTATCAGCATTAAGCTAGACAGCGATTTTTGTATAGTTTTAATCATAAGATTTAATGGAATAAATAAGCCCATGGGGTTTGCATCATGCCACCTACCACGACTATCCAGACGATGGTAATGGGGATAAAGACCTTCCAACCCAAACGCATGATTTGGTCGTAGCGATACCTAGGAAACGTGGCCCTAAACCATAAGAACAGGAACAGTAGGAACGCCACTTTAGCTAGTAACCAGACAATGCTATCCGCAATAAACGGCACAGGCGACAACCAACCACCCAAGAACATCAAGGCAGCCAGCATGGAAACCAATATCATGTTGGCGTATTCGGCCAAGAAGAATACAGCAAAGGCCATGCCGGAATACTCAACGTGGAAACCGGCGACGATTTCTGACTCGCCCTCGGCGACGTCAAATGGCGCACGATTGGTCTCGGCCACCGCACTGATAAAGTAAACAATGAACAAGGGGAACAAGGGCAAGAAGTACCAATGCCAAAAACCGCCGCTCTGACCCATGACTATCTTGCCTAAATTCAATGAGTTAGCACACATTAACACCCCAACCAAGGCAAAGCCCATGGCAATTTCATAGGACACAATCTGTGCTGCGGAGCGCAATGATCCTAAGAAAGCATACTTAGAATTGGAGGCCCAACCGGCAATAATGACGCCGTATACGGCCACCGAGGTCATGGCCAGTATGTACAACAAGCCGGCATCGACATCGGCCAACACCATAGTCATATCAAATGGCACCACCGCCCAAGCAGCAAACGCTGGGGCAATGGCCAACACTGGACCCAATAAAAATAAAGTTTTATTAGAAGCGGTGGGGATCACGATTTCTTTAAATAACAACTTGATGCCATCCGCCAAGGGTTGCAGCAAGCCAAAGTAACCGACACGATTAGGACCTATGCGCACCTGCATGTAACCAATGACTTTACGTTCAGCCAAGGTTAAATAAGCCACTGCGCCCATTAAGGGCAGCACGATAGCGACAATTTTAATTAAGGTCCAAGCCGTCAGTTCAACGCCTGGCCAATAAACCCCGAATAATTGAGCGAGCCATTCCATTACGCGTGCGCTTCTTTAAGGCCGGCTTGATAGGCAGCCAATTGTTTTGCTGTGAGTTTTTTCACGGTGATGTCGCCCATTAAATCGCCCAAACCTATGGTGTCTTCATGGGCGGCAGCCACGCGTACGCAACCTTTAGCCACGTGATTATCCAATTTAACAGTCAACACCGCGCTGCCTTTGTCTTGTTTCACTAAAACTTGATCGCCTTCTTGCAAGCCCAAATCGGCTAACTGAGCGGCACTCATGCGCGCCATAGGCTTGATGTTGTACTTGGTTTTTTTCAACGGCAATGAGCGACGCACGATGGGATCGGATTCGTATTGCGGGACTTCACCTATACGTTGTAAACCGTCGTGTTTGATGTTGATTTGTATCTCCACCAAGTCCTTGAGGTTGTTATTCAGGCTACGCCACACCACCGCCGACGGTTTTTCACCGGCAAATATAGCTTGTTTAACTTGTTCGCTGGTTTCGTAGTCAAAGCCTGGCAGACCCAGCGTATTGGCTAATACACGCAACACTTTCCATGCCGGACGGCATTCGCCCAGCGGCTTAACCGCCGCGGCAAAACTTTGTACGCGGCCTTCCATGCTCATAAAGGTGCCTGATGTTTCGCTAAAGGGGGCAATAGGCAACAAGATATCGGCATGCTCTAAGGCGCTGGATTTGTAGGCGGTCAAGGCGACCACGCATTCGGCTTTTTGCATGGCGGCTTTGGCCAATGCCGCGTGCTGGCAATCCAACTCAGGCTCTATGTTAACGATTAGGTAAGCTTTACGTGGCACTTCCAACATGGCTCTGGCATGCATGCCACTGCTGCTAGGCATCACGCCCATCATGTGCATGCCGGTGCTGTTTGATGCAGCCGGTAAGATGCCGCCTTTAGCGCCGGAAATACCGCCTATGGCTTCGGCCATGCTGTACATTTCAGTGAAGCGTGGATCGCTCAAAGCCATGTTGCCGATAAAGATACCGACTTTTGGTGCAATCAAATCGTAGTCCTTACCATGCCCTGCCATGCTCTCGGCAATGGCTTGGGTATTCGGTCTGACTTTAATTTCTTCCAGCAACTGGTTAAGCGATGGTGGTAAACACAAGGATAAGCGCTGTAAACCGGACATGGCTTTGAGCACTTGACCCAAGACATTCACCATGTCATTGGGGCGCACTATCACTTTGTGGGCGATGTCCATCAGTGGGTTATTATCTAGTGGACTTATGATAGAAAGTTCGGCGCCATTGGCCACGGCTTTACGGAAACGCTTAGCCAGTAACGGGTGCTCGTTTCTTAGATTAGAGCCTATCACCAAGATGCGATCCAAGTCTTCTATTTCATGGATATTGCAACCCATCCATGGTGTACCCATGCGTTTGCCGTCTAACCTAAAGTCAGTTTGACGCAAACGGTAATCGACGTTGCCGCAGTTGAGCGCCGTGGCCAATTGTTTAGCCAAATAGCCCTCTTCCATGGTGCTGTTGGGTGAAATCAACACACCCAATGCGTCACCACCGTGCTCACTGGTGATGTCTTTAATCTGGCCTGCGGCAAATTCCAGCGCGGTTTTCCAATCCGTTTCTACCCAGTTACCGTTGTGCTTAATCATGGGCACTTTTAGGCGATCTGGGCTATTGAGGCCTTCGTAGGAAAAACGATCACGATCCGACAGCCAACACTCGTTGATGCTGTCTTTTTCACGTGGTAACACGCGCATGACTTTATTGTCTTTAACGTGCACTTCTATGTGTGAACCCAAACCATCGTGTGGTGCTATGCTTGGCCTGCGGGTTAATTCCCAACTGCGGGCAGAATACCTGTAAGGCTTGCTGGTCAATGCGCCGACTGGGCACAAATCAATGATGTTGCCGGACAATTCAGAATTCACGCTCTTGTCCACGTAAGCAGTGATTTCAGCGTGCTCACCACGCCCTACCATGCCCAACTCCATGATGCCGCCCACCTCTTGCAAGAAGCGCACGCAGCGTGTGCATTGTATGCAACGTGTCATGTCGGTGCTGACTAATGGCCCGATGTTTTTATTGAACACCACGCGCTTTTCTTCTGTGTAGCGTGAACCACTGGTGCCATAAGCCACCGCCACGTCTTGCAGGTCGCATTCGCCGCCTTGATCGCATATAGGGCAATCAAGCGGATGGTTAATCAGCAAGAACTCCATCACGCTTTTTTGCGCTTCTATGGCCGATTTGGAGCGCGTGAATATCTTCATGCCATCGGCTACTGGTGTGGCACAAGCCGGCAAGGGTTTGTTGAAATTCTCAACCTGGACCAAACACATGCGGCAATTGGCCGCCACGGATAATTTCGGGTGGTAGCAGAAACGCGGAATGGCGATGCCGACTTTGTCGGCCGCATCAATAATGGAACTGCCGTGCTCGACTTCTAATGCTTTGCCGTCAATTTCTATGTTTAACATTAACCTTGCTCCGCCTTGCTATCAACCATACTTTTACCGTGCTCGATGTAGTACTCAAATTCCGCTCTAAAATGCTTAATAAAGCTAATCACTGGCGTCGCGGCTGCTTCGCCCAATGCGCAGATAGTGCGACCAGAAATATTTTTACTGATGTCAGTCAGAAGATCCAAGTCTTCCATTTTGCCTTGACCTTTGACGATGCGATCTAACACGCGGTAGACCCAACCCGTGCCTTCACGGCACGGCGTACATTGACCGCAACTTTCTTCATAAAAGAAATAGGACAAACGGTGCAAGGCTTTCACCATGCAGGTGCTGTCGTCCATGACTATCATGGATCCCGCGCCCAAGCTTGATCTAGCCTTGCTTAAGCCATCGTAATCCATGGTGGTGGTTTCAATCACGCTGGCCGGTATGACCGCCGTTGATGGGCCACCTGGGATCACCGCTTTTAGTTTGCGACCCTGCCAAACACCACCGGCCATGGCCAGCAGCTCGGCGAAAGGCGTGCCCATTTTAACTTCGTAATTGCCCGGTTTTTCCACGTGACCCGACACGGAAAACAATTTAGTACCACCTGAATTAGCCACACCCAAATCGGCAAACGCTTGCCCACCGTGCTGCATAATCCATGGAATGGAAGCGTAACTTTCGGTATTGTTCACATTGGTTGGTTTACCAAACACCCCATAGCTGGCTGGGAACGGCGGTTTAAAGCGCGGCTGGCCTTTCTTACCTTCTATGGATTCAATCAGCGCGGTTTCTTCACCGCATATGTAGGCGCCGTAACCGTGCACGGCATACAGATCAAAACTAAAATTTGTGCCAAATAGATTTTCACCCAGGTAGCCGGCTTCTTTAGCCTCTTTTAGGGCAGCCTCAAAGGTTTCGTAATCCTGCCAGATCTCCCCGTGTATGTAGTTGTAGCCGACCCGAGCGCCTAGCGTATAAGCAGCAATGGCCATGCCCTCTATCAGTTGGTGGGGGTTATAACGAATGATGTCACGGTCTTTAAATGTACCGGGCTCACCTTCATCGGTATTGCATACCAAGTATTTAACGCCATCAAAATAGCGTGGCATGAAGCTCCACTTAAGACCGGTAGGGAACCCTGCTCCACCACGTCCACGCAGACCGGATATTTTTACCTCGGTGATGATGTCAGTGGCTTTGGTTTTTTCAGTGACTAGACGCTTTAAGGATTGGTAGCCGCCCAGCTTAAGGTAGGTGGCCAATGTGGCTGGCTCACTTTCACTCAAAGTACGCAAACAGACTAAGGTTTGACCCTTAGGATCGGTCATGATGGGCGCTGGCGATTTTGCTGATTGCTTGGCCATTATTTCAACTCATCCAAAATGGCATCAACCTTAGCCGGCGTTAGAAATTCATGCATGGTGTGGTTGTTAATGATCATCAAGGGAGCGCCACCGCAGGCACCCATGCATTCGCCTTCTTTAAGGCAAAACTTACCGTCTGCGCTAACTTGATTAAACTCTATGCCTAGCTTGTGTTTTAGGTGATCAACAATTTCGTCGCTATTACGCAACATGCAGGAAATATTGGTGCAAATACTGATTTTGTATTTACCCACCGGCGCCAAATCGTACATATTGTAAAAACTGGCCACTTCCATGACGGCGATCTCGGGCATACCGATGTAGGCGGCCACCTCGCTCATGCTTTCTTGTGACAACCAACCGCGTTCGGTTTGCACGATACGCAAAGCACTCATCACCGCAGCTTGGCGCTGATCGGCTGGGTACTTAGTCAGCTCGTAATCAATTTTTTCTGTAATTTTTGGACTTAACATAGCTAACTCAATTTTTATCGATCTATTTCGCCAAACACGATGTCTTGCGTGCCTATGATGGCCACCAAGTCTGCAATCATGTGGCCACGCGTCATTTCATCTAAGGCTGCTAAATGGGCAAAGCCAGGTGCACGAATTTTTAGACGGTAAGGTTTATTGGCGCCATCGGACACCATGTAAATACCGAACTCGCCTTTAGGGTGCTCCACCGCCGCATAAGCCTCACCCGCAGGCACATGAAAGCCTTCAGTAAACAATTTGAAATGGTGGATTAAATCTTCCATATTGCTTTTCATGCCAGCACGATCCGGCGGTGCGACTTTATTATCGGCAGTAATGACTGGGCCAGGATTGGCACGCAACCAATTCACGCATTGCTGAATGATGCGATTGGATTGCCTAAACTCTTCCATGCGTACCAAGTAACGGTCGTAGCAATCGCCATTGACACCAACCGGCACATCAAAATCCATGTCGGCATACACTTCATAAGGCTGAGTCTTACGCAAATCCCAGGCTATGCCTGAACCACGCAACATGGGGCCGGTCATGCCTAGCGCTAAGGCGCGCTCTGGGGTAACGATGCCCACGTCCACGGTACGCTGCTTCCAAATTCGGTTATCGGTTAACAGGGTTTCGTATTCGTCCACGTATTTCGGAAAGCGCTGGGTAAAGTCTTCAATGAAATCCAGCAAGGAGCCTTGGCGATTTTCGTTTTGCTTAGCCACGGTTTTCGCGTTGCGCAATGGGGACACGTCATACTGCGGCATGCGATTGGGTAAATCTCGGTATACCCCACCCGGACGGTAATAGGCTGCGTGCATACGCGCACCAGAAACCGCCTCGTAGCAATCAAATAAATCCTCACGCTCGCGGAAGGCATACAAAAACACCGTCATGGCACCCACATCCAATGCATGCGCACCTAACCACAGCAAGTGATTTAACACCCTGGTGATTTCATCAAACATAACGCGGATGTATTGCGCACGCAGCGGCACGTCTATGCCCATCATCTTCTCGATGGCCATTACATAAGCATGCTCATTGGACATCATGGACACGTAGTCCAATCTATCCATATAAGGGATGGACTGCAAATAAGTGCGGTTTTCCGCTAGCTTTTCCGTGCCACGGTGCAACAAGCCTATGTGCGGGTCGGCACGCTGTATGACTTCGCCGTCCAACTCCAACACCAAGCGCAGTACGCCGTGCGCAGCCGGATGCTGCGGACCAAAGTTCATCGTGTAATTTCTAATTTCAGCCATAATCAACGCTTATTTAGCGTGCGCCCCTTCATTACGAATGACGCGCGGCACATTATTACGCTCGTCTATGCTAACTGGCTGATAAATCACACGCTGCTGCTCTGGGTCGTAGCGCATTTCAACCAAGCCTATCATGGGGAAATCTTTACGGAATGGATGGCCTACAAAGCCATAATCGGTTAACAAGCGGCGTAAATCCGGGTGATTTTCAAACATAATGCCGTACATATCGAAGGCTTCGCGTTCGTACCAATTGGCTACTGGCCACACGTCGACCAAGGTCGGCAAAATGGGGAAGGCTTCATCTGCAGCAAACACACGCAATCGCACACGATGGTTCATGCTGACCGAGAGCAAATGGCAGACCACTGCATAACGCGGGCCTGACTGCTCGACGTCCGCGTAAGTCTGGTAATCCACACCACACAAATCGATTAATTGTTCAAACCTAAAGCGTGGGTCATCGCGCAAGCATAAACACACGGCTAAATAATCTTCCGCACGGCACTGCAAATTCAGTTCGTTAAGCGCAATGCTAGCTTGAATAAGCTTCGCACCTAAGGCCGATTGCACATCTTGATGTAGTTGATCTAATTTGGCTGACATGGTTTTAGCGTGCGATAGTATTGGTGCGTTTAATTTTATTTTGCAATTGGATGATGCCGTACAACAAGGCCTCAGCGGTTGGTGGGCAGCCCGGCACATAGACATCAACCGGCACAATGCGGTCGCAACCACGCACCACGGAATAGGAGTAATGGTAATAGCCGCCGCCGTTGGCACAAGAACCCATGGAGATAACCCAGCGCGGCTCGGCCATTTGATCGTAAACCTTACGAAGCGCCGGCGCCATTTTATTGACCAAGGTACCCGCCACTATCATTACATCCGATTGACGCGGACTGCCCCTGAAGACGATACCAAATCTATCTAAATCGTAACGCGAGGCGCCCGCATGCATCATCTCTACCGCACAACAGGCCAAGCCAAATGTCATGGGCCACATTGAGCCAGTCCGTGTGTAATTAATCACAGTGTCCAGCGTGGTCGTAACAAAGCCTTTTTCCAACAACCCTTCTATACTCATAGCAGACTCAATCCCACTCTAAGGCACCTTTTTTCCATTCGTAAATAAAGCCTATAACCAACACACTTAAGAACACCAGCATGGCTATAAAGCCGAATAAACCTATTTCTTGCAGCACCACGGCCCAAGGGAAAAGAAAGGCTATTTCCAAATCGAATAAAATAAACAGAATGGCAACCAAGTAATAGCGTACGTCGAATTTCATACGCGCGTCTTCAAAGGCTTCAAAACCGCATTCATAGGGGGAATTTTTTGCCGTGTCGGGCTTGTGTGGGGAAACGATGAGACCTAAAACCAGAGGACCGACGCCGACGGCTAAGCCCACAAGTATAAACATCAATATCGGAAAGTAGTTTTCTAACACTTACTAGCCCCAGACCCAATAACTGAAAAATCTTTTTTGAAAAAACCAGATTAGCGTTTAGCACCTTTACCAAGTGCGCACTTGGCAATGCCGCGCAAGCCCGCATTATAACCCAATACCCACCAGGCTAGCTAGCTAGCCACAACTAATTTTAAGCAAACATTATGACAAAATGGCGAAGGCTAGTTGCATCGCTTAGGTTTTATAAAGTTGCGTTTCTCGCGCTCCAAAATTCCAACATAGCCATGGTGATGACCAAAATAACCGGCCCTAAAATCAATCCAGCCGCACCAAACACCATTAACCCACCGACCACAGACAAAAACGTTAGCACGGTATGCAATCGCAAACGGTCACCCACCAAGACGGGTCTGAGCAAGTTATCCACCGTACCCACTACCAACATACCCCATAAAGTCAAGGTTAAGGCATCATGCCATGCCCCTTCCAGCAACAAGAATAAGGCGGCCGGCGCCCAAATCACAAAAGCGCCTAGCATAGGAATCACCGCCAACATACCCATGATGAGGCCCCATAGCAACGGGGCCGGCAAGCCCAACCACCAAAACATTAAGCCGCCTAGCAAACCTTGCACCGAAGCCACGGCAAAGGTGCCATAAACGGTGGCGTGTATGGTGTCCCCTATGCGCACAAGCAGGGCTTCCATTTGCAACGGCGACAAAGGCGAGCGCCGAACAATGGCATGCAAAATCATTTGCCGGTCACGCAGGAAGAAAAACAACACGTAAAAAATTAAGCACAAGCCCAAAATTTGCACGGCCGACGCTTTGACGATATCCGCCGCACGGGTATTAACCCATTGCGTGAAGGCGGCAGAGGCACCTGGAAAATCAATGCGCTGCTCAATTTTTTCAAAAATTGGCGCCAACTGCGGCTGCGCTTCTAATTTATGCTGCCACTCGCCGGAACTGAGTTTGACTTCTATGGATTGCGCACCCTTTACCGCTTGAAACAACAGTTGCTGACCTACGAATACTGCCGGTATAACCACGATTAAACCTATGATCAAAACCGAGACCATGGCCGCCAATCCACTCGCTTTAAGCCTACGCTCCAAATACCCTTGCAGGGGCGAGAACAAGACCGCTAAGGTTAGCGCCCAGACCAATACGGCCAAAAATGGTATGGCCATCTTGTAGCATAGGTACAAACCTAAAACCGTAAGCAGCATCATCACCAGGGTTTGCACGTGGCTTTTTGAACCCCAATCGTAATCTTCTTGTTTGTGTGTATTCGGTGCTTGCATTATTTAAAAACCGGGCTAAGCCGGCTCCTTGTTGCCCATCAAAAAGAAAGGCCGCAGCTATGAGTGCACGACCAGTTATTAAATTCCATTTAAATACGCTGTTTATTATTCTGTCACTTATTATTCTGCTGCTTTTTTCTAAACTTGCTGAGTATTTGCCAAGCCAGCAGGCCCCGCTGCAACCACAGACTCAAGGCATTGGGCTTAAACATAGAAAGCAATGCACTGCCACCGCTGGCGACCAAAACGGGATGTTGCTTGACGTAACGCAGCATATTGATTGCGTAATCGAGCATGCTGATGGGTTTATGCCAAGCCTGTAATTGATTTGCCACAGCCACACGTTGCATTTGCGATTCTTCAACTAAACGTTGACGTTTTTTGGCTAGTGTAACTAGGGAGTTGTTCATTGCTTAGGCATTAAAAATAGGCCATGGATAATCAAGAGCGGTCTAAGTGTTGCCGGTCTTTTTCCAGCTCCATTAAACTGGACCAGAACAGCTTAGGTTTTAGTTTAGCTTTGCGTTTTGCCATATACCAGGTGATCGCACCGGCCGCTAAAAAAAAGCCTGCCAAGCCGGCAATGGCGGTTAAACGGTAATTTTCCCATAGCAGCACGATTAACAAAACAGCTACCAACAACAAGCCCAGCATCATGAAAAAAAGCGAAATGAGCGACCATCGAAGTAATGACAGCAGATGCTCGCGCTCCTCTTCAATGTCCGTGGACAAGAGCGCTAAACGGGTATGCGCTATGGCGACCAAGCCCGCCGCGAATTTCGCCAGCCTGTCCAGCATGCCTCCTGCTTGATTGCTATCAGTCATGGTTGCGCCTAACGACGACTAATCAGCAAACCAACGATGAGACCCACGCTGGCAGCCAAGCCTATGGAACGCCATGGGTTGTCTTGTACGTAATCGTCCGCGGCCGTTGCTGCTTCTTTGGCTTTATTTAACACCGATGCCGGTGCATCGGCCATATTGGCCTTAACTGCATCCAGCGATTGTTCGGCTTTAGCCCTTATGGCCGTCAATCTCTCGCCACCGGTCTGAGCGGTTTCTTGCAACAAGGCTTCTAAATCGGCCAGTACGGATTTAAAATCTTCCACCAATTGCTCTTCTTTGTATTCATTAGTGAACGGTTTCATATTGACTCCTAAGTGCGCTGTTTAAGTTCATAAAATCACTATACACCGTCACCCAGCAAGCCACAATGCACAAGGGCTTTACTGAGTACGCCACACCTGACTTAAGCGTAATACCAAGTAACCAAACAATAGGTAGGCAGCCATCGCCATCGCCAAACCAAACGGCTCGGCCCAGACCAATGGAACAATCAACCCTGCCGACACAGTGGACAGCAGCATCTGCACAAAGGCTTGGCCAGAAGCGGCCGTGCCGCGTATTTTTGCATGCCTATCCAGCGCGGCCAACGACAGTATGGGCATTGCTAAAGCCATGCCTACATTAAATAAAGCAACCGGTAAAATATTGCATAGCGGGGAAACCGCTAGGTTTAAGCACACCACTAGATTAAGCAGCACCATGGCCCCCATCCAAGCGTAAGCCACTTTTAACACTTGTTGACTGGTGTAGACCCCCGCTGCACGTTTAGCCAAATACGAACCCAAAACCATCCCACAAACGGTAGGGATAAACATATAGCCAAATTGCTGATCACTTAAGCCTAAGTGTTTAACTAAAAAAACCGGACTGGCCAGCACGTAGATGAAGAAAGCTGCAAAATTGGCTGCGGATGCCAGCACCACCAAATTGAATTGCTTATCAGAGAATATAAGGCGATAGCTGCTTAAGACCTTTTTTGCAGACAAGGGCATGCGTTTTGCTTTAGGCATGGTTTCCGGCAAATAGCGCACGGCCGCCCATAAACTAATAGCGGCATACAGGGCTAAAAAGACGAAGATGGCTTGCCAATGTATGCCCAATAACAAACCGCCAATAATCGGCGCCACGGCAGGCGCAATGCCAAAAAGCATTTGCACGGTGGCCATGACGCGCTGTGCTTGCGGGCCTTCAAATAAATCCCGCACCATGGCACGTGCCACCACGTTGCCTGCCCCACCCGACAGGCCTTGCAAGGCGCGAAAAAACCACAAGGTTTCAATGTTGTTGGCAAAAGCACAGCCTATGGAGGCCAAGACAAACACGCCTAAGCCCCATTTGATGGTGGTGATGCGCCCTATTGAATCGGAAATGGCGCCGTGCCATAAGGTCATTAAGGCATAGGGCAATAAATAAAAAGTCAGGCTTTGTTGTAACTGCAATGGACTAGCCACCAGCGCCAATTCCAAGCCAGGAAAAGCCGGCAAATAGGTGTCTATAGCAAACGGCGCTAAGGCGGCTAGGCCGGCTAAGACTAATGATAGAGTAAACGCTGAAGATGCATGCATGAATAAGTCACCGATAAAAAACGCGCTGGTAAGCTTATCTTACCTAGCGCGTTCTATTTAACCACAGCCTAGCTTTCTTATGAAGAGCTCATTAGGGCACAGCATGAAAGGCTTTCACCCTATCATCCAACTCCCCGGCTAGTATCTTTTTCGAATTTTTATCATTGCGGAAAACGATGGGCTGAGCCACGGCTTCAGGATTGCGCGAATCAATAATGGCTTGATCGATCAAGTGCCTGTGCGGTGATTTGCTGCATACCGGGTCGGCTGCTTCCGCATCGCCAGACAGAAGAAACGCTTGGCAACGGCAACCACCCAAGTCATTTTCTTTTTCCGAACAACTGCGACATGGCTCTTTCATCCAAGCATCGCCGCGGTATTTATTAAAGGCCGGCGAATCTTGCCAGGCATAAGCCAGACCGTCGTCACGCACATTAGGGAAAGTCATATTTGGCAATACCCTAGCCGAGTGGCATGGCAAGACATCACCATTAGCCGTCACTATCATGAACACCTCACCCCACCCGTTCATGCATTTTTTTGGCCTATCCGAGAAGTAGTCCGGCACCACAAAAAACACCTTCATTTTGTTGTTAGCATTCGCCCTAAACTCGTTAGCGATCGCCTCAGCCTCATCCACTTGTTCTTTGGTAGGCATTAATTGACTGCGATTCACCAATGACCAACCGTAATATTGGGTATTGGCCAACTCTATGTAATCGGCACCAAGCGCTTCTGCCATGTCCAGTATTTCGCGCAAATGCCCTATGTTGTAGCGGTGTATCACCACGTTTAGCACCATGGGGTAACCGTGATTTTTGATCATGGCCGCCACTTTTTTCTTTAACTCAAAGGTTTTGGTGTTGGTAATGAAGTTATTGATCTCTTCAGTAATGTCGTGCATGGACAACTGTATGTGATCCAAGCCGCCTTCCTTGAAAGCTTGTATGCGCTTTTCTGTAAGACCCACACCGGAGGTGATGAGATTGCTGTAATAGCCTAGCTTTTTCGCTTCCACCACGATGTCTTCAATGTCATCACGCAGCAAGGGTTCGCCGCCTGAAATACCCAGCTGCAAGGCACCCAATTTACGGGCATCGCGCAAGGCTTGTATCCATTGCTCAGTACTTAATTCGTTTTGCGTGTGTTTATCGTAATCGGTTGGGTTGTAGCAAAAAGCACAATGCAGAGGACAACGGTAGGTCACTTCGGCTAACAACCAAAGGGGCTGCGTATGGGTTATGGATGCCGCCACGCCATTGTTTTGCTGGGCATGCACGGTTTTTTGCACCACCGATTGACCTAATGAGGCTTGTGTCATCTTGCAACTCCTATATTTAAACTTACATTCATGGTATTAAAGCTGACGCAACCAACCCTTGCTTAGTGCCAATTCAAACATACCGATAATATCGGCTTCAATGTTAGCGGCATCTGGGAAAGTGGCTTTAAGGTCGGCCACCACATCGCCTACAGTGGCTGTGCCATCCAAACGCTTAAGCACTTCCCCTGCACCGCCGTGCAGCTTGACCATGCCTTCCGGAAAGAGGATCACGTAATTTTGCTGCGCTTCTTCCCATTGGAATCGGTGATGAAGCGCTAGAGCGTAACAGTCTGTGTGTTTTATCTGATTACTCATGCCATGCCACGCTTATTTAAAATCAATTCTAGGCTGACGTAAATAATCTTTACCCTCAACCTTAACGTCCGTGCAGGCCAGCATAATGGCATCGGCAATCACCCACAGTACGTCCAATTTAAATTGCAAAATATCCAAGGCTTTAAGTTGCATGTCGCGCGAGGTGCTAAAGTAGTCCAAAGTAACACCTAAACCCTGTTCCACATCACGCCTGGCTTCTGTTAAACGTTTTTTGAAGTAGCTTAAGCCACTTTCATCTATCCATGGGTACATGCTGGGCCAAGAGCTAATGCGTTGCTGGTGTATGTGCGGCGCAAACAATTCAGTTAATGAAGAACATACTGATTCTTGCCATGGCCTTTGGCGAGCAAAATTAACGTAGGCATCAACGGCAAATTTCACGCCTGGGCTTAAATACTTAAGCGAAGTGACGTCTTCACGGCTTAAACCCACTGCCATGCCCAGTTGTATCCAAGCTTCAATGCCGCCAACCTGACCATCCACGCCATCGTGATCGGTAATTCGCACTATCCATTCTTTGCGCACTTCCTTGTCCGGGCAATTAGACAAAATGGCCGCGTCTTTCATGGGAATGGCAATTTGGTAGTAAAAGCGGTTGGCTACCCAACACTGCAATTGCTCTTTAGTCAGCTTGCCTTCATACATCATCACGTGAATAGGATGGTAAATATGGTAGCCCTTGCCCTTCTCGCGTAATTTGTCTTCAAATTCTTCGCGTGTCCATGGTAAGGCGTTGTTTGTCATTGCATTCATTGCTCGCTCCTAAAGTATGATATCCATGCCATCGAAAGCCACTTCGATGTTGTGCTGGCTTAATATTGCCCGCTCAGCGGAATCTTCACGCAATATTGGGTTGGTGTTGTTGATGTGTATCAACACTTTGCGGACTTTCTTAGTTTGACCAAATTTATCCAATTCTTCTATCATGCCACCGTCACCGGATTGTGGATTGTGGCCTATGCTGCGAGCGGTTTTAGTCATCAATCCCAGGTCTAACATTTCTGTATTGGTCCAAAATGTTCCGTCCACCATGATGCAATCGGCTTGATCCATCAATGCCGGTAAATGCGGTTCAATTTCTGCCAACCCTGGTGAATACCAACATTTTTTACCGGTGCTGATTTCTTCTATTAATACGCCTATGGTGTCGCCAGCCTGAGGGTTGTTGCGGTGCGGGGAATACGGTGGCGCGGCACTTTTGAGTGAGACGGAAGTGAATTTTAAATTTGGCACACCGGGAATAGTAAAACTGGTTTTCCCATCTGTAGGGACTTGGTGGTGGTTGATGCCGCAATAGTGGCCCAATATGTTCAGTATCTGATTGCCAGATGTCAGGTCATCGTAGACCATATCGGTACAATAAATTTCGCGCTTTACCTGACCTTCACGCAGCATAAATAGGCCAGTGGTGTGGTCTATTTGCGCATCAATAAGAACGATGGCTTGTATGCCTGTGTCCCTGACCGCACGACCAGGTTGCAATGGTGCAAAGTCTTGTATTTGTTGCAGCACATCCGGCGAGGCATTAAACAACACCCAATTGATGCCATCACTGCTGACGCAGATAGAGGATTGGGTGCGCTTGGTGGCTTTAATCGTGCCCTTACGAAGCCCATCACAATTAAAGCAATTACAATTCCATTGAGGAAAACCACCCCCTGCGCCTGCGCCTAAAACGTGTATGTGCATAATAATGCTGTTCCAATTTTAACTGTATGCATGCAGCGTTAACTAGCGTGCATGGATTTCATGAAAAAAAAGGCTGTCTAACGGCAGCCTTTTTTTTGTAGCAATAAACTAATTATTTGTTCATTACGTACATAGTTACTTCAAAGCCAAAACGCATTTCTGTAGCAGCTGGAGTTGTCCACATGATAGTGATCCTTTTAATTAGTTAAAAAATATCGCTGTGATTTAAGTCACAACGTGAAACGAATCATGCGCCCTAAGCCTACCATGCAACACTGCAAACTTACTGATTAAGGCCTAATGAAATTCATGATGCCACTTATTTTTTTAGTCGTCGTTGACGTACGGCAGCAGCTAGGTTCTTAAGCAAAGCCACCGTATCCGACCAGCCTAAACAAGCGTCAGTGATCGATAGGCCATAGGTCAGGTGACAACCAGGCGTGTGATCTTGCCTGCCCGCCTCTATGTGCGACTCGACCATGACGCCGACTATGCGCTTGTCACCGGCAGCCAATTGATCGGCAATGTCCAGCGCCACGTCTTTTTGTAACAAATAATTTTTAC
This sequence comes from Methylophilaceae bacterium, assembly GCA_965601545.1. Lineage (GTDB taxonomy): Bacteria > Pseudomonadota > Gammaproteobacteria > Burkholderiales > Methylophilaceae > Methylotenera. The sequence continues at coordinate 891,967 of OZ271845.1, forward strand.
TGCTATTACCGTGACTGCAATCTATCATTAATATCGGCGCTAAACCGGCTTCAGTAAGCTTCTCGCAGGCCTCGTTGACGCTGTCTTTATCGTAATTGGGTTTCTTGCCTCCACGCAAAATGACATGGCAATCTTCATTGCCGGTGGTGGAGAAAATGGCCGATTGGCCTTCCTTAGTGACCGACAAGAAATGGTGTGGGCTGGACGCCGTTTTAATCGCATCGATGGCCACTTTAACACCGCTGTCCGTGCCATTTTTGAAGCCAACCGGGCACGACAAGCCGGAAGTCAACTCCCTATGCACCTGAGATTCGGTAGTGCGGGCGCCTATCGCACCCCAACTGACTAAATCGGCGGTGTATTGCGGCGTAATCATGTCCAAAAATTCGGCCCCTGCTGGCATGCCTAACTCGTTTACATCCAACAAAAATTTACGCGCAATCTCCAAGCCTTCATTAATTTGATAGCTGCCATCCAAATGCGGGTCATTAATCAAGCCCTTCCAACCGACCGTGGTTCTTGGTTTTTCAAAATAAACACGCATCACAATTAACAAGTCTTGGGCTAAATCATTGCGCACACTCATTAATCGACGAGCATAATCCAATCCAGCTTGACTATCGTGTATTGAGCAGGGGCCAACCACTACCAGCAATCTATCGTCTTCTTGATGCAGAATTCGATGTATTTGCTTGCGCGTCGCCAAGATATTTTGGGTGGAACTGGCGCTTTCCTTAAGCTTATCCAACAAGGCCAATGGCGTGATTAGTTTTTTTACTTCGCGTATGCGTACGTCATCGGTAGCAAGTTTTTGGTAATGGCTCATTGTTTAATTACTTTTTTAATATTTGTGCCAACACGCTTAGAAAGCGGGCATTTTCACTGAACAAGCCTATGCTGACACGCAGGTAATCTGGCATACCATAATTGGCAATAGGCCTAACGATAACACCATTTTGCAATAAGGCTTGATTGACTTTCGCCGCCTCGTTAACAGCAAAACTGACAAAATTAGCGTAGGACGGAATGAAGCTGAGTCCGAGTTGCGATAGGCCTTGGGTGATTTGCAACATACCCGCTTGATTAAGCGCATAAGAACGGGCAACGAAATCGTCGTCTTGCAAAGATGCAATGGCCGCTGCTTGGGCCACGCTGTTCACGTTAAAGGGCTGACGCACGCGGTTCATCATGTCCGCCACGCTAGGATGGCAGGCGCCAAAACCAATGCGCAAGCCCGCTAAACCGTAAGCCTTAGAAAAGGAACGGGATACGATCAAATTATCAAAGTCAGCCAACCAGCTAAAGGCCAGCGATTTATCTTGGGCCGACAAATACTCATCGTAGGCTTCATCCAATACCACCAGTACCTGCTTGGGCACCTGCTGCATGAATGTTAGCAAGGCTTCTTTAGCAAGCAAGGTGCCGGTTGGGTTATTTGGATTGGCGATAAAAATCAGCCTGGTCTTAGGCGTAATCGCCGCCAACATAGCCGGCAAATCATGCGCGTAGTCTTTGGCCGGCACTTCCACACCATGTGCACCCATTGCTTGCGTCACCAAGGGATAAACGGCAAAAGCATGTTGCGCATAAATCACTTCCGCGTTGCTGCTTAAAAAAGCACGGGCCGCCAACTCCAAGATGTCGTTCGAACCATTACCAAAGACGATTTGTTCAGGCGCAAGCTTAAACTTATTCGCCACCACGGCGCGCAACGCAAAGGCATTGCCATCTGGGTAACGCGCGATGTCTAGCAAGGCTTCTTGTATGGCGCTCTCCGCCTTAGGGCTAATGCCTAGTGGATTCTCGTTGGATGCCAACTTAACAATGTCGGCTTCCTGCAAGCCCATTTCCCTGGCCAACTCACTTATGGGTTTGCCGCCTTGATAAGGGGCAATGGCGCGGATGTACTCCGGTGCCAAATGGGATAAAGCAGTTTGGGTTTGATTCATACAGGGACAACCTTGGTCGCTAACGCAATGGGCATGCGCATTAAATAATCGCGGCTGGATAAGAACCCAACACTTTTAGGAAGGACGCACGCTGCTCGCATTCGGCCAAGGCGGCTTGCACTTTTGCATCATGCTGATGGCCATCGATATCGACAAAGAACACGTAGTCCCATAAGCCTTGTTTCGATGGCCGCGATTCAAATTTAGTCATGCTCACGCCGTGCCTAGCGAGCGGTTCTAGCAACTGCACCATGGCGCCCGGGGTGTTTTTTGAGGTCATCACCAGCGAGGTTTTGTCGTGACCCGATGGTGCCACATCGTGCGCACCTAGCACCAAGAAGCGCGTGGTATTTTTTGCGTCGTCTTCTATGTTTTCCGCCAACACGTTTAAGCCAAATAAATCGGCCGCACGTTTGCTGGCAATGGCTGCGGCAAAGGTCCCGTCTGTGGAAACCAGATCGTGTATCATTTGCGCGGCCCTAGCATTACTGGTCACGGCTTCACGTTCTGCTTTTGGCAAATGCTTGCTTAGCCATTCGTGGCACTGCGCCAAGGATTGCGTGTGCGAAAACACATGGGAAATCTGACTGATGTCGGTTTGCTTGGACAACAAGCAATGGTGGATAGGCAAGGTGACTTCACCGCAAATTTTCAGCGAGCTCGCCAACAACAAGTCCAAGGTTAAGCCTATGGCCCCCTCGGTGGAATTTTCGACTGGCACCACACCGTAATCGACTTGAGCGGCTTCCACACTGCGAAACACCTCATCGATGCTAGCGCAAACAACGGCCATTTTTCCCAAGCCAAATTGCTTTAAGGCCGCCTCTTCGCTATAGGTACCCAATGGTCCTAAAAAAGCGATGGACAATTCTTTTTCCAAGGCACGGCAATTGGACATCACCGCACGAAAGATATTGCTAACGGCTTCGTTAGACAATGGGCCAGCGTTGTTGGCTTGCAAGCGACGCAATACTTGCGCCTCACGCTCAGGGCGATAAATCACGCCGTCGTCTTTTAAGGCGCCAATTTGCCTAGCCAGTTGCGCACGCTCATTAACCAATTTGAGCACTTGCTCGTCTATGGCATCAATCTGATCACGGTGTTGTTTTAATTGCACTGTCATGTTTGCATCACCTTAGTGAGACCGCTCAAAATATTGCATGTAGGCCACCAAGGCTTGTACGCCTTCAATGGGCATAGCGTTGTAGATAGAGGCACGCATGCCACCAACTGCTCGGTGGCCTTTTAATTGCAACAAACCGCGCGCCTCCGCTCCCTGTAAAAAAGCAGCGTTAAGGCCTTCGTCTTGCAAGTAAAAAGGAATATTCATGCGCGAACGATTTGCCAGCGCCACCCGATTGAGGTAAAAATCACTGGCGTCTATGCAGTCATACAAAAGTTTGGCCTTGGCTATGTTCACTTTTTCTATGGCGGCTATGCCACCTTGTTCCAGCAACCACTCAAACACCAAGCCGGCAATATAAATGCTATAGCTTGGTGGCGTGTTAATCATGGATTGGTTTTCCGCTTGCAACTGCCAATTAAATACCGCTGGCGTCATGGGCGAAGCTTTACCTAGCAAATCTTCATGGACGATCACCAAACACAAACCGGCTGGACCTATGTTTTTTTGCGCGCCACCGTATATGACGCCGTATTGGCTCACGTCAATTTGTCTGGATAAGATGTGTGATGACATGTCCGCCACAACCGGCACACCATGGGTATTGGGCAAATCAAGGAACTCAACACCACTCATGGTTTCGTTTGTGCAGACATGCAGATATGCGGCATTTTTATCCAACTGCCAACTGGCAAAATCCGGCACTTGCTGGTATTGATTTGGCTCGCTGCTGGCCACCACATTAATTTTGCCATAAGCCTTAGCGTCTTCCACGCTGCGCTTACTCCAGCCACCAGTGATGGCATAATCGGCGGCGCGCCCTGCTAGTAAGTTTAATGGAATCATGGCATTTTCAGCGATGGCGCCGCCTTGCAAAAACAAGACTTTATACTGATCGCCTATGGCCAATAAGCGGCGTAAATCGGCTTCGGTTTTGGCCAATATACCAGTGAATTCTTTGCCGCGATGGGACATCTCCATCACACTCATACCGGAACCATGCCAATCCAGCATTTCGGCTTGCGCACGCGCTAACACCGGTTTAGGTAAGACGGCTGGCCCAGCGGAGAAATTGAAAATGCCCGTCATGCGCTACGCTTTACAATAAATCGGCATCGCCTGATTCAGCATCAGCGTCATCCGTCTCAACAATTTTTTCCAAGCCGGATAATTTTTCACCTTCGCCTAAGTTAATTAAGGTGACGCCTTGGGTGGCGCGACCTAATTCACGAATTTCTTTAACACGCGTGCGAATTAACACCCCACCGGTGGTTATCAACATAATTTCATCTTCATCGTTAACCAATTTAGCGGCCACAACCAAGCCATTGCGCTCACTGATGGCAATCGCTTTGACGCCTTGCGTACCCCGACCTGAATGACGGAAGTCCGCCAATTGGGTGCGTTTACCGTAGCCATTTTCCGTGGCCACCAACACCGTTTGCTTGTCGTCATCGGCTATCAACAAGGACAATACTTGCTGACCTGCAGCCAACTTCATGCCGCGCACACCGCGTGTAGCACGACCCATTTGTCTAACCGCCTCTTCATCAAACCAGACCGCCTTGCCGCCATTAGAAACCAAGACGATGTCGTTAGCGCCATTGGTCACTTCAGCGCCGATTAGGTAATCACCTTCATCCAAGTTGATGGCGATGATGCCGGATTTTCTTGGATTAGCGAACTCAATTAAAGCGGTTTTCTTAACCGTACCCAGTGCCGTGGCCATGAAAATATAACGGGTTTCATCGAACTCTTTCACTGACAAGATGGCGTTAATTTTCTCGCCCTCTTCCAAGGGGAATAGATTAACAATAGGCTTGCCGCGACCGGTGCGACTGCCTTGTGGCACTTCATACACTTTCAACCAATAAACACGGCCACGGCTGCTGAAGCACAAAATGTAATCGTGGGTATTGGCGACAAACATCTTGTCGATGAAGTCGTCTTCTTTAGTCGGGGCGGCTTGCTTACCACGTCCACCACGACGTTGAGCGCGGTACTCGTCCAAAGGTTGGGACTTCACGTAACCGGTATGCGACAAGGTCACCACCACGTCTTGTGGCGTGATTAAATCTTCTAGCGACAAATCTTGAGCATTGGCGACAATTTCGCTGCGGCGCTTGTCACCAAATTGTTTTCTAATTTCAGTTAACTCGTCGCCTATGATGGTGGTCACACGTGCTGGGGTGGCCAATATATCCAACAAGTCCGCAATGATGTCCATCACTTCTTTGTACTCAGTGACGACTTTGTCTTGTTCTAGGCCGGTTAAGCGTTGTAAGCGCATTTGTAGAATTTCTTGCGCTTGCACGTCGCTTAATTTATAACCTTGAGCCGTTAAACCAAATTCTATGCTTAAGCCTTCAGGGCGAGAGGCCTCCATGGCTGCGCGTTGTAGCATTTCTTCCACTACCGGCGATTTCCAGGCTTTGGCCATCAAGGCAATTTTCGCTTCCGGTGGCGTAGGCGCCGCTTTAATGAGGGCGATCATCTCGTCCACGTTAGCCAAGGCTACGGCCAGACCTTCTAACAAATGACCGCGAGCACGGGCTTTTTTCAGTTCAAACACGGTCCGACGGGTAATCACTTCGCGTCTGTGGCGCAAGAATGCCTCTAGCATTTGCTTGAGGTTGAGCAACCTAGGCTGACCGTCTAACAAAGCCACCATGTTCATGCCGAAGGTGTCTTGCAATTGCGTTTGTTTATACAGGTTATTTAGCACTACTTCGGCTATTTCACCGCGTTTTAATTCGATGACGACCCGCATACCGGATTTGTCGGATTCATCGCGTAAATCTGAAATGCCTTCTATCTTTTTCTCGTTGACTAATTCGGCAATTTTCTCAACAAAGGTCTTTTTGTTAACCTGATACGGTAATTCATCGACAATCAAGGCCTGACGGCCGCCGCGTTCCAAATCTTCAACATGGGTACGACCACGCATCACGACGCGACCACGACCGGTGCGGTAACCCTCTTTCACGCCCACGGTGCCATAAATAATACCGGCCGTTGGGAAGTCAGGGGCAGGCACCAATTCGATCAGCTCTTCCACACCCATTTCCGGGTCTTTAAGCAAGGCCACGCAGGCATCTAACACCTCATTAAGGTTGTGCGGCGGAATATTGGTCGCCATACCCACGGCAATACCGGAGCTACCGTTGATTAATAAATTGGGGATACGTGCCGGCATGATCAGCGGTTCGTTTTCGCTGCCGTCGTAGTTGGGGCCAAAATCGACGGTTTCTTTGTCTATGTCCGCCAATAACTCGTGGGCAATTTTAGCCATGCGGATTTCCGTGTAACGCATGGCCGCGGCGTTGTCGCCGTCCACAGAACCAAAGTTACCCTGACCGTCAACCAACATGTAACGCAAGCTAAAATCTTGCGCCATCCGGACGATGGTGTCGTACACCGCCGTGTCCCCATGTGGGTGGTATTTACCAATCACATCACCAACGATACGCGCGGATTTTTTATACGGTTTATTGTAGTCATTGCTAAGCTCGTGCATGGCGTAAAGCACGCGTCTGTGCACTGGCTTCAAGCCATCCCTCACATCGGGCAAGGCGCGACCGACGATCACGCTCATGGCGTAATCGAGATACGATCTACGCATCTCGTCTTCTAAACTAATTGGCAGGGTTTCTTTAGCGAATTGATCCATGGGTAAACTGACTTTTAGTTGTTTTTGTGTAGCGCAATTTTAGCATGGAATGGCGGCAAATTAGTAGGGTTTGCAGCGATTTAAAACAGCATTCAATATCGCTGTACAGCCCTACTAATTAGGCCATTTAGGCAAAAGCCGTGAGCATGGATAAGTCGGCTTTTAGGTCGTCGATATGCTCAAGACCAACGGCAATTCTCACCAAGCCATCCACTATGCCTGCTGCTGCTCTGGCTTCGGCTGTCACACGACTATGGGTGGTGGTTGCCGGATGGGTAATGGTGGACTTAGCGTCACCTAAATTGGCTGTAATGGATATCAGTTTGGTCGCGTCAATTAAAGCCCAAGCAGCTTGCTGTGGCGTTTGCCCAGCTTTAGCCCGCACCTCAAAGCTAACGATACCGCCACCACTGCTTTGCTGACTCATGGCCAGCGCATACTGCGGATGCGAGCTTAATCCTGGGTAATAGACGCGCGCCACACCCGGCTGTTGTTCCAGCCAGGTCGCCAAAGCCAAAGCGTTACGCGCATGCGCGTCCATGCGAACGTACAATGTCTCCAGGCCCTTCAAAAAGACCCAGGCATTGAATGCACTCATGGTGACGCCAGCGGTTCTTAGAAAGCCGTAAACCGGCTCCATTAGCGCTTTAGAGCCAAGCACGGCGCCGCCCAAGCAGCGACCTTGGCCGTCTATGTATTTGGTGGCGGAATGAATAATGATGTCGGCACCCAAAGCCAAAGGTTGCTGTATGGCCGGCGTGCAAAAACAATTGTCCACCACTAATTGCGCCCCGGCTTTGTGAGCAATGTCGGCTAAGGCAGCAATGTCGCATACTTCGGTCAGTGGATTGGATGGCGTTTCCACAAAAAACAGTTTGGTATGGTCAGTGACAGCAGATTGCCATTCAGCCAAATCGGTTAGCGAAACAAAGCTGACTTGCAAACCCCAGCGCGCCAATATGTTGCTAAACAGCTGCACGCTGGTGCCGAATATGCTGCGGGAAGCAACAATGTGATCACCCGCGCTGCATAAGCCCATGACGCAAGCCAGTATCGCCGACATGCCGGTAGAGGTGGCCACGCATTGTTCTGCCCCCTCCAGGGCCGCCAGTTTATTTTGAAACATGGTGACAGTGGGATTGGTGAAACGCGAATAAATATTACCCGGCTCGCTGCCGCCAAATCTGGCTGCCGCTTGCGCAGCACTGTCAAAACGGAAACTGGAATTCAGAAACAAGGCTTCCGAATTCTCGCCGTATGCGGTCATTTCACTGCCGGCTCTTACCGATAAGGTTTGTGGATGAAATTTGTTTATAGTCATAATAATCCCGTGTTATTTAGACGTTAAAAAACCCGTCTAGGCTTTAGCTAAACGGGTTTTTGAACTCGCTTTAGCTGTGTTTATAATGCGCCCGCAAGCTGAGTAAGACCTTGTTTTTATTGGGTCACTCAAATCAGCGCGATTGGATGGTATGCCATAGCCGCCATGCCGTCAAGACGCTTTTTTAGTCAACCACGGCATCTTCAAAACTGTCGATTAAATTTAAATCTATTTGCGTGCTAGCATTGGCCGGTTTTTGTTTTTTATTCACGTCGCCACGAGCCGATTCTATGTTAGCCAAGTAGGCCTCATTGATGTCCCCCGTCACGTACTTACCGTCAAAACAAGAACAGTCAAAATCGACTATTTTCGGATTGCTTAATTTCACCACCTCAACCAATGCGCTCAAATCTTGGTAGATTAAAGCGTCGGCACCGATTTCTCGGCAAATTTCTTCATCGGTACGGTCGGTCGCTAATAATTCATCGCGGCTGGGCATGTCTATGCCATACACATTAGGAAAACGCACCGGTGGCGCAGCTGAAGCAAAGTAAACTTTATTGGCACCGGCATCCCTAGCCATCTGCACAATTTGCTGGGAGGTGGTGCCGCGTACGATGGAGTCGTCCACCAGCAAGACGTTTTTACCTTTGAATTCTATGCCTATGGGATTGAGTTTTTGCCTAACCGATTTCTTACGCAAAGCTTGACCAGGCATGATGAAGGTACGGCCTATATAACGATTTTTAATGAAGCCCTCGCGGTAATCTAAACCCAAGGCTATACCGACCTGCAAGGCACTGGGGCGACTGGTATCAGGGATGGGAATCACCACATCAATTTTTTTATCAGCCCACTCACGCTTGATCTTTTCTGCCAGGGTTTTGCCCATGTCCAAACGGGTTTGGTAAACAGACACGTCATCGATGACGGAGTCGGGTCTAGCTAAATAAACGTATTCAAAAATACAGGGGTTGAGCTTGGCTTTTTCAGCGCATTGGCGACTGAAAAAATTACCGTGCATGTCGATAAATATAGCCTCACCCGGCGCAACGTCACGTACCAGTTTAAAACCGAGCACATCCAATGCCACGCTTTCTGACGCCACGATGTACTCGGTGCCTTTATCGGTCTCGGCCTTGCCTATCACCAAGGGACGAATGCCATTGGGGTCGCGAAAGGCCAACAAGCCAAAGTTAGCAATCATGGCTACTACCGCGTACGCCCCTTTGCAGCGTCTATGCACGCCGGCTACCGCATCAAAGGTCATGTCAGTATTAAGCACGGCATTGCGTGAGGTTTGTTCAATTTCGTGCGCCAACACATTGAGCAACACTTCGGAATCGGAATTGGTATTGATGTGACGTAAATCTTGTTTAAACATTTCGGATTTCAATTGATCCGAATTGGTCAGATTGCCGTTATGCCCCAGCACTATACCGAATGGTGAATTGACATAAAAAGGCTGCGCTTCGGCAGCACTGGATGATCCGGCAGTTGGGTAGCGCACATGGCCGATACCGACATTGCCGACCAAGCTACGCATGTGACGGGTTTGAAACACGTCTTTAACCAAGCCGTTATTTTTATGCATGAAAAAGGTATTGCCGTCGGTAGTAACGATGCCTGCGGCATCTTGCCCCCTGTGCTGCAAGACCAGCAAACCATCGTACAACAATTGGTTAACTGGATTTTTACCAACGATACCTATGATTCCGCACATGGATGTAGCCTTAAATAATGAATACTGTGTAATGAATACTGCGTTTAATTTTTATGCCTAGCACGGACACAATGACGCAAGGTTCGCATGCGCGCTAATCGTACTTAATGTATTGACCTATGCTATCTGGCACCCAAGGCATTATATGGCCAACCAAGGCTTCAAATGGCGCACTCAACATGGCGTCTCGCCAACGCTCATCCTTAGGTAAATCGGTCATGCCACCTAAAAACACCAGTAAGCAAACAATGATGATGCCGCGTGTCAAACCAAACAGCCCGCCTAGCAGACGATTTAGCCAACCTAAACCTAATTTCTTAAACAGACTAGCCAGCGCAATCGACAGCAGACTGCTAATAAGCAAGGTCGCTAAAAACACGATTAAAAAGGCCGCTACGACCCGCAGTGGCTCAGTGGGTATAGCCTCGGGCATCATGGGCACCAATTGACTCGCATAGCTTTTAGCGACGATAAAGGCCAACACCCAGGACACAATGGACAAAGCCTCCAATACCAAGCCGCGCATGACGCTTAATGCCACGGACAGACCCAATATGGCCAGCACTAGGTAGTCGAAACTAGTCATTATTCAGGCCAGCACCTTGCTTAATAAGCTTAATCATTGGCCACCACCATGCCTTGCATATTTAAGGTCTGTAATTTAAGCATGGCTTGGGCAGCCTGTTGACGCGTAGGGTAATCGCCAGTTCTTAAGCGAATTTTCTCACCCTTATCAGTACTGACTTTTTTTATGCTGGCTTGATAGCCAGCTTGCTTTAATTTAGCTTCCATTTCCGTTACGCTGGCCATGGACGAATACACGCCTATCTGAATAGCAAAGCTTGATTTAGCTGGTTCTGTAACAGCACTGTCTTCTGCTTTTACCGCTGCCGGTGCAGCTAGCTGCGCCTTGGCTTCAAGCGGCTTGGCTTCAAGTGGTTTTTCTATTGCCTGCTCTGTTGGTTTTTCCGTGGGCTTAATTTGAGCAGGAACGGCGCTGGCAGACATGTCATTTGCAGTAGTAGCCGCGGCATCCACACTGGCTGACAATGCACCAGGCAACGGGGTGGCGCTTGGCATGACTGGTGTAGGAAGTGGAGCTGGCGGTGCAACAGGTTCGACCTCACCTGCATCGACGCCCACCATGGTGATCTTGATGGCAGCGCTTGGGGTCAAGCTAGCGCGATCTTGCAACACCATGGGCAACACACCTACCATTACCAACACCAAGCCTATGGCCCCGACTAGGCGTCGCCTAGCCCGTTTCTTCAAACTTAATTCTTGATCGTGGTCTGTATCAGGCGGCATTGCTGCATTCCTTAAAATAGCATGGACTTAGGACTATTGCTACGCAGCGTTATATGGCAATACTTGCATTACGCTGGCAACAGTAAAAAACGAACCAAACACAATTATTTTAGCATTTTCATCTGCATCCATACAGGCTTCTACATCAATACATGCCTGAAAATACGCTTTATCTGCACTGCCAAAGGTTTTTATAGTCGATCCCGGCGCCAGACCGGCAATTTGCCGAGCCAAGTCTTTTGCCAGGGCGCCGCGTGCATGCAAGGTATCGGCCACGTACCAGCCGTCTACGTGATCTTTTAGCGCCGCGATGACCCCGCCACTGTCTTTATCAGCCAGCATAGCAAATACCGCGTAGGTTTTCCCGCCTAAATCCCTATCGGCTTCGCCGTGCATGGCACGCAGATTGGCTGCCAAAGCACGGGCTGCGTGCGGATTGTGCGCCACGTCGAGAATCACGCTAGCACGCTTAGTGCCGGCATAGGGCGGGCGAATAATTTGAAAACGGCCAGACAAATTTAGATTGCCTAGCCCCGTCGCCATGCTTGACCGCCCCACCGGCAATCGGTCTTGCAAGGCCTCAACGGCCGACACGGCGCAGGCGGCATTATTCAGCTGATAAGCTCCCAACAAAGCTGGGGGTGGCAAGGTATAGCGCGTTTGCTGCCCTACTTGATAATGCCAACAGTGCCGATCCAGGCAGGCTTTGAATTCTACACCTAGGCAAATAAGTGGCGCCGCGATAGCAGCAGCATGAGCAAGCAGACTAGCTGGCGGATTAGGATCGCCGCATATGGCCGGCACCCCTGCTCGGAAAATGCCAGCCTTTTCATAGCCTATCGCTTCTCGCGTGTTACCCAAAAATTCTTGATGATCCAAATCGATGCTGGTCACAATGGTGCAACAGGGATCAAACGCATTGACTGCATCGAGACGCCCACCCATGCCAACCTCAAGTATGGCGACCTCCACCCCTGTTTTGATAAAATGCCAAACGGCAGCCAAGGTACCCACTTCAAAATAGGTCAGCGCGATAGCTGGCTCAGCGCACCTAGCCTGCTCAACCACAGCGAAGGCCTGACAGAGCATGGCATCGCTGGCAGATGTTCCGTTTATTCTAACGCGCTCGTTGTAATGCAGGATATGCGGTGAGGTGTAGCAGCCAACTTGATAGCCAGCCTGCAAGTAAATTTGCTCCAGCATGGCACAAGTGGAACCCTTGCCATTGGTCCCCGCCACGGTAATGATAGGAAATTGCGTTACTTGCAATTGCAATCGCTCTAGCATTTGCTGAACCCTATCCAAACCCATGGCTATGGATTTGGGATGCAATCTTTCGATGTAGCTGAGCCAGGCGGCCAAGTCGTTTGATTGAAACGCTGAACTGGTGATCTCGTTAGAAATAGCTAAGACCTTTTAGTCTGGCAAAAAAACTGGCCAAAAATAGACCAGCGCAAGTTGAGGTGATTAAGCCGCTACCGGCAATCGCATTAAATTAGCCAAGATATTAGCTAACTTATCGCGCATTTCTCGTCTGTCCACGATCATGTCTATCGCGCCGTGCTCGAGTAAAAATTCCGCGCGTTGGAATCCATCCGGTAATGTTTCACGCACCGTCTGTTCAATCACACGCGGGCCGGCGAAGCCAATTAAAGCTTGCGGCTCAGCAATGATGACATCGCCCAACATGGCAAAGCTGGCTGAGACACCACCCATGGTTGGATCCGTCAAGACGGAAACAAACGGCAAGCCCGCTTTGCTCAACTGAGTCAGAGAGGCACTGGTTTTAGCCATCTGCATCAGCGACAGCAAGCCCTCTTGCATGCGAGCACCGCCGCTGGCAGAAACGCATATGAAAGCCATTTTATTGTCTATGGCTGTTTGCACGCCGCGCACAAATCGCTCGCCCACTACCGAACCCATGGAGCCGCCCATGAATTTAAACTCAAATGCCGCCACCACTGCAGGCACCGTTTTAATGCTGCCCTGCATGACCACCAGTGCGTCTTTTTCTGCCACGGCTTTTTGCGATTCAACTATGCGCTCGGCATAGGTTTTGCTGTCTTTAAATTTAAGTGGGTCTATCGGTTGCACGGATGCGCCAATCTCAAACTGGCCATCGGCGTCCAACAGCAAGGCGATGCGCTCACGGGCACTGATGCGATGGTGATGGGCACACTTAGGGCAAACTTCCGCGTTATCTTCCAAGTCTTTCTTATACAAGACGGTTTGGCAGGCTGGGCATTTACTCCATAAGCCCTCTGGCACGGTTTTTTTATCACGGCCGACCACCCGTTTAATTTTTTGCGGTAACTTATTTAACCAACTCATTTGACTGTTCCCTTTTTAATACTTGTTAAGCCTAGGCGGCGTCCACGGCGGTTTTTAATTCCGTCATCAAATTCGCCACATTGCTTAATAAATTGCTTTCATTAGAACCCTCTATAGCCAGCACCATGCGACTGCCTACCACTACCGCATCGGCTATTGCAGCCGTGGCTTTAGCCGTGGCGGCATCGCGTATACCAAACCCTACGCCGACTGGTAAATTCGTTTGTTCGCGTATACTAGCCACTCGACCTGCTACCTCGACGATGTCTAGGTTGGCTGCACCGGTGACGCCTTTTAGTGACACGTAATAGACAAAGCCACTGGCTTGATTGACGATGAGCTCCACGCGTTTCGCGTCAGTGGTCGGTGACAATAAAAATACCGGATCAATATCCCGCGCACGCAATTCATTAACAAAACTACCGCACTCTTCAGGCGGGTAATCCACGGTAATCACACCATCCACATCGGCCGCTTTGGCTTTGTCAGCAAAGACCACAGGACCAACCGCCTCTATCGGATTGGCGTAACCCATTAAAATAATGGGCGTCACTTGATCAGTCTGCCTAAACGTTCTCACCATTTCCAGCACGGCCGTCAAGCCCACCTTATGGGATAAAGCGCGCTCGCTGGCTCGCTGGATCACTGGGCCATCGGCCATGGGATCGGAAAATGGCACACCCAACTCTATCATGTCTGCGCCATGCTCAACCAAGGTGTGCATCAAACTCACGGTGAACTTAGGGTGAGGATCACCGGCCGTAATATACGGGATCAAGGCGGTCTTGCCCTGTTGTTTTAAGGTGGCAAATACGGATTTAATTCTAGACATAATGGTCGTCAGTAAAAGGGTTAAATAGTTGGGATTACAAGCTAATGTTTGCCAATTTGGCCACAGTATTAATGTCCTTGTCACCACGACCAGACAAATTAACCAATATCACTTGGTCTTTGTTTAGGGTTTTGGCTAACTTTTCCGCGTAGGCTAAGCCATGGCTGGTTTCAAGGGCAGGAATGATGCCTTCGGTACGGCATAAATTATGGAAAGCGGCCATCGCTTCGTCATCGGTGACGGCCACGTATTCGGCGCGATTGATATCTTTTAACCAAGCATGTTCGGGGCCCACGCCAGGGTAATCCAATCCAGCAGAAACAGAATGCGTTTCAATAATGTTACCATCAGCATCTTGCATCAAATAGGTACGGTTGCCGTGCAACACCCCTACGGCGCTGTTACTGGTTAAAGGTGCGGCGTGCTTACCGGTTTCCAAGCCCAAGCCAGCAGCCTCAACCCCGATCAAACGCACATTCGGCACATCTATGTAAGGGTAAAAAATACCCATGGCATTCGAACCACCGCCTACGCATGCCACCACCGCGTCGGGTTGACGACCTATCATTTCCATCATTTGCTGCTTGGACTCGACGCCTATGACAGCCTGAAAATCCCGCACCATCATGGGGTAAGGATGCGGGCCGGCTACCGTACCTATGATGTAAAAGGTATTATGCACATTGGTCACCCAATCGCGCATGGCCTCATTAAGCGCATCTTTTAAAGTTTTGGAACCACTTTCCACCGGCACCACGGTAGCGCCCAACAATTTCATTCTAAAGACATTTGGCGCTTGCCGTTTCACGTCTTCGCTACCCATGTAAACCACGCATTCCAGGCCCAACCTAGCGGCAATGGTAGCGGTCGCCACGCCGTGCTGACCGGCACCGGTTTCAGCAATCACACGAGGCTTACCCATGCGTTTAGCCAATAAAGCTTGGCCTATGGTGTTATTGATTTTATGTGCGCCAGTATGGTTTAAATCTTCACGCTTTAAATAAATTTGCGCCCCACCGACTTTGTCTGACAAGCGCTTTGCATGGTAAATGGGACTAGGACGACCTACAAAATGCTTGAGATCGTAAGCGTACTCGGCTAAAAATACCGGATCGTAACGGTATTTTTCATACATCACGCGCAATTCTTCTAAAGCCTCAACCAAAGTTTCGGCAACAAATGTACCTCCGTACTGGCCAAAATGGCCTCGCGCATCTGGCATGTCATAAAGCTGCATGTTTATTTCCCCACGTTTAATATTTATGCAAACGCCTTAGCGTTTACGCTAGCCACTCACTGCCTGCATAAAGCGTGCAATTTTGGCTTGGTCTTTAATGCCTTTGGCCGACTCGACGCCACCACTGACGTCCACGGCATAAGGTCTAACTTGCTTAATGGCTACGGCCACATTAGCGTCGTTTAATCCACCAGCCAGAATAAGCACCGGCGTTTCAATTGACCTGTCTGTGGTCATGCAAGCAGGGATTAAGTTCCAATCAAATGCATGACCGGTGCCCCCTGCCAGCCCTTCTGTATAAGTATCCAGCAACAAGGCCTTGGCCACTGAAAAATCCTTTGCACATTGTAACAAATTTGTCTCGGGCTTAACCCGTATTGCTTTGATAAATGGCAAGCCATATGCTGCGCATTGCTCAGGCGTTTCGTCGCCATGAAATTGCAAGGTATCCAAATGCACAGTGGCCAACACCGAACGAATAAAATCCGGGGTAGCATCGACAAACAGACCGACTACGTTAACAAAGGCTGGCAGATCGCGACTAATGGCAGCGGCTTGCGCCACACTGACGTTGCGTGCACTCTGCTCATAAAACACCAAGCCTATGGCATCCGCACCTGCCGCCACGGCAGCGAGTGCATCCTCAACGCGGGTAATACCGCAAATTTTAACTCGGGTTCTCAATCGTTTTGTCTCATTCTAGGCTAGCAGCATGACCCATTTCGTCACAGCGATATTGTAACGCTTAAATCACCAAGGTAATGGATTTCGCATCGTTTTTCGCTAGCGGTAAGCGCCATTTTTCATGGTAGCGAACTTGCGTCAGATAAAGTCCACTTGGGGAAAATGTCGGCGGGGCCAAATTTCGGTCGCGTTGCGCTAACATGGTCTGCATGTAACTCGCCGGGTAGGCGCCTTTGCCTATATAGACCAAAGCACCCACCATATTGCGCACTTGGTGTTGCAGGAAGGCATTGGCTGAAAAATCAAACACCACATACGCTCCCTGCGTTTGCACCTGCGCTTTGGTCATGGTTCTAATTGGGCTTTTTGCTTGGCATTCGGCCGCGCGAAATACACTGAAGTCATGTTCGCCAATTAAATACGAGGCGGCTTCAGCCATGGCGGCTACATTCAGGGGCAGATGAAACCAACCGGCTTTGCTGGCCATCAGCGCCGAGCTCACCGGGGCGTTATACAAAAGGTATTGGTAGCTGCGCTCTAAGGCAGAAAAACGCGCGTGAAACTCGTCGTCGACAGGCTGCGCCCATTCCACCCGCACGCTACTTGGTAGATAGGCATTGACGCCTCGCACCCAAGCAGAAAGAGGCCTGTCGCTGTCGCTGTCAAAATGCACCACCTGCCCCAGCCCATGCACACCCGTATCGGTTCTGCCCGCGGCATGCAAACGTATCGGATGAAGCGCTATTTTAGCCAATGCCAATTCTAGGGCATCTTGCACACCGCATGCGCTTGGTTGACTTTGCCAGCCACAAAAACCCGAGCCATCGTAGGCTATGCCTAAGGCCAGTCTCATGCCTGCCACACCTTAAAAAAATTCACTGCGCCCGCAAACTTGCTTAAACTTAAGCCCATCAAGGCCAGTACCATTAAACTCAGCATGGCTTTATCGAACCAAGTAAAAGCCGGTTGCGCCAAGATTAAAGGTAACGTTGCACCAGGCTCATCAGGCGCTAAAGCCAGCTTATCTAGTTGAGAAAAATCCAACTTTAACTTGGGTTGAACCGTTATTTGTTCCACGTAATGCAAGGTGAGCAACATCCTTACCGTGAAACGCTCCACATTCAAGCCCACTAGGCGCAAGGGTGACAACAGGGTCCATAAACCGGCCATCAATTGGCTTTTGTTAGTGCTAGCAAATAAGGCCGACAAGCTAGCCACGGCGATTAACAACTTGGCAATTTGCATCAGGCCCAGGTGCAAGCCCTCAAAGCTGGGGGCTACATTTGATGGCAAAAATGCTAGGTATTCTCCGGGTGTGGCGTAGGCATAAACCAAAAGCAAGGACAAAAACAACCAACGCATGCGCTTAATCAATTGCGAAAAATGCGGCAAATTGAGCACGGCCGCCAGCAGGCAGATAAGGCCGCAAAGGACTGCGATGGAGGATGCGCTTAGATACTGCAGAAGCAGCAATAGGAAGAAAAAACAGGCTATTTTTACAAATGGATGCATAAAAATACGCGCCGTATGCAGACCTTAAGTCTCAGTGGCTTTTGGCTTTTTTTTGCTGGGCGTCATGACATTGGCCAAAGTCAATTCATCTTCGGTTTCGCTTAGGTCTAGGCTTATCGCCGAGAGGTCTATGCGTATCACTTCCATGTCGCCGTCTGCTGCAATTTCTTCATTGGCATCGGTCTTGATGAAGCTAGTTTGCCCGGTTTTTTTCTTGGCTTTTGCTTTACTAGGTGGCAGCGTCTGCTCCGCTGGCTTAACTTGCAATACGGCAGGCTCTGTGAAATTAAGGTCTAGCCCGGCTAAATCCACAGGCGGCGCATCGCTCGCAGCGCTCAGCGCTTCGCTAGCCAGGTCAGCCTCAGGCTTTGCTTGTGATTTAGCTTGCCCTTGAATTTGCGCCTGCTTTTCGAGCACTAAATTTGCTTGCTCACTGCCGGTGACTTGGCCTTTAAAATCGAGTAAGTTCGCTCTGCGCTTATTACTGCGACTTAACCAAGTGAAAGCCGCAACGATGGCCAACAAGGTTAAAGTTAAAACCAACCAATCTGCCCAAATGGCCCTCTTAGGCTTAAGTTTAGCCTGCTTGACTTCATTAGCTTGTTTAACTTCAGTAGCATGCTTTTGCAGATCGGCCATGGATTGGTTTTTAAGTCGCAACAATTGCTGCATGTCTTGGATTTGTTTTTGCAAGACTTGGGCACGCGCTTCGGATTCTTGTAGGGATTTTTCACGCGCCGTGGCGTCTTCTTGCAATGCCATTAGTTTGGCGTCGGCCGACTTCGCCGCTTCCTTGCCACCCGCGCTCAATTTAACAACGTCATTATTTGCGGTCTTGACCTTATCTGCATCGTCTTTAGCACTGGCAATTTTGCCGGATGCCGATTGTGCCTGCACGGCATCGGAGCGGGCCGCTTGAGTCAAGACCTTATTGGCCAAAGCGGCACGGTAAGCCTGCCAATTACTGGCGTGTAATTTAACTTCGGCTGTCGCTGCAGCAGCTTGAGTGGCCAACAATTCGGCTGGCGCTGGCAGCGCTAAGGTCTGCCCTGCTTTTAATCGGTTCATGTTGCCGGCCTCGAAGGCTTGCGGATTCGCTTGGTATAAGCCCAATAACATTTGATCCAAACTCACGCCTTCTTGCGGCATGGCTTTAGCCAAGCTAGACAAGGTATCCCCAGGCTTGCTGACTAAGGCTAATGGTCGTGCTTGATCAACCTGGTCTGAGGACTGGTCAGGCAGGATGCTGGCTTGCAACTGAGTATCAATATTGGCCTCATCCGCAATCCCAATAGGGGCTGCGATAGGATCCGCTTCAGCTTGTGCGCTTTGTGGCGGATCCAGCAATACGATGTATTGTTTTTGCAAGCGACCGGCTGCCCAATCGAGTTGCAGCAACACATCCAAATACGGCTCATTAATAGGCAAGCTGGAGCTAAGCTTTAATACCGCTAAACCTTTTGGGTTTTGTTGCAGTTCAACTTTAAGGTCAAGGTAATGGGATTGATAACGAATGCCTTGCTTATCGTAGGCTTGCTCGCTGGCAAGCGCAGCCTGCAAACCACTTAATGACTCCTGTGGCTCCAATAGCACCTCAACTTCAGCCAACAAGGGTTCGCCTAGGTTAGAACTAAGATTCAAGCTACCTAAACTGGCGGCGTGACTAAGCGGTGCCAGCATCAGGCTAAGCAGCAACAACATCGGTATTAATTTAATCTTGCTCACGCTCACCCGCCATTATTTTTCAATTAAGATGCGCAACATGCGGCGCAAGGGCTCAGCAGCACCCCAAAGCAACTGATCGCCCACGGTAAAGGCCGATAAATACTCGCCGCCCATGCTCAATTTACGCAAACGACCCACGGGGGTGATCAACTTGCCGGTCACGGCGGCTGGCGTCAATTCACGCATGCTAATTTCACGCTCATTGGGCACCACCTTGGCCCATGGATTGGCTTCCGCTAGCATGGCCTCAATCTCATCCAGTGGTACATTTTTAGTTAACTTGATGGTCAAGGCCTGACTGTGACAACGCATGGCGCCAATGCGCACGCACAAGCCATCAATCAATATAGGATGGGCTTCGCGGCCTAAGATCTTATTGGTTTCAACACCACCTTTCCATTCTTCTTTACTTTGGCCATTACCTAGGTCTTTGTCTATCCATGGAATCAAGCTGCCAGCCAAGGCTACGCCAAAATTTTCCGTAGGAAATTGCGCGTCGCGCAATGTGCTAGCGACACGACGGTCTATGTCTAAAATAGCCGATGCAGGATCGGCCAATAAGCCACTGACAGAAGCATGGGCTGCGCCCATCTGCTTGAGTAATTCACGCATATTTTGCGCGCCAGCACCGGATGCTGCCTGGTAGGTCATGGAGGTGGCCCACTCAACCAAATTGGCTTTGAATAAGCCATTTAATGCCATCAACATCAAGGACACGGTGCAATTGCCGCCCACCCAATTTTTGTTACCGGCAGCATAGGCCGCTTGAATCACATGCATATTAACCGGATCAAGCACGATCACCGCGTCTTTCTCCATACGCAATGTTGAGGCTGCATCTATCCAATGGCCCGTCCAGCCGTCTGCGCGCAATTTAGGGAACACCTCGCTGGTGTAGTCGCCACCTTGGCAGGAAATAATCACGTCCATGGCTTTCAATTGCGCCACACTCATGGCATCTTGCAATGGCGGCGTGTCTTTGCCTACGTTAGGGGCAGCGGCACCAATTTGCGACGTGGTAAAAAATTGCGGGTCTATCAAGGCAAAATCCTGCTCTTCCATCATGCGCTGCATCAGCACAGAACCCACCATGCCACGCCAACCGACCAAACCCACTTTTAACATACGCTGCATCCTAAACTTTCAAATATCCGTTATTTTAAATTACCACTGCGACTTTACAGCGCTGCCACCACGGCATCGCCCATCTCACTGCAACCCACTTGCTTGCAACCATCCGTCGCAATATCGGCGGTGCGGTAACCTTGCGCCAAGGCTTTCTTAACGGCATTTTCTATGCGCAAGGCATTGCTTTCATCGTTAAAGGTATAACGCAACATCATCGCTGCCGACAATATGGTAGCCAATGGGTTGGCAATGTTTTTACCGGCGATATCGGGTGCCGAGCCATGACTAGGCTCGTACATACCTTTATTGTTTTCATCCAATGAGGCCGACGGCAACATGCCTATGGAGCCGGTTAGCATGGAGGCCTCGTCGGATAATATGTCGCCAAAAATATTACCCGTCACCATCACGTCAAATTGCTTAGGCGCACGAATTAACTGCATGGCGGCGTTATCCACATACATATGGCTTAATTCCACTTCAGGGTACTCAGCCGACAGCTCTATCATGACTTGGCGCCATAACTCGGTGGTTTCCAACACGTTGGCTTTATCCACGGAACAGACTTTGGCTTTCTGACCGGGTTGACGGCGCTTCATGGCAATGTCAAACGCAACGCGACCTATACGACGAATTTCGGATTCACAGTAGCGCATGGTATTAATGCCTTCGCGCTCACCGTTTGGCAATGTGCTAATGCCACGCGGTTGGCCAAAATAAATGTCGCCGGTGAGCTCACGGACTATCATGATGTCCAAACCGGACACCACTTCCGGTTTCAATGTAGAAGCGCCAGCTAATTCTGGATAAAGCAAGGCTGGTCGCAAGTTAGCGAATAAATTCAACGCTTTACGTATACGCAATAAGCCACGCTCAGGGCGTAAATGGCGTTCTAATTTGTCGTATTTCCAATCGCCTACCGCGCCCAATAACACCGCATCCGAATCCAAAGCCAATTGCAAAGTGGCGTCTGGTAGTGGATCGCCTGACGCTTCGTAACCGGCACCGCCTATCGGCGCCTCGGTCATGGTCATGTTTAAATTAAGGGCTTTTAGCACTTTAACAGCCTGCGCCACGATTTCCGGTCCTATGCCATCGCCTGGCAATATCGCTAATTTCATCTTCTTTTTTTCCGTTAGGGTTTTATTTAATCTTAATTATAAAGCCATGGCTGAGCTTGCTGATGGCGCGCTTCAAAGGCTTTAATTTTGTCTTGGTGTTGCATGGTCAAGCCTATGTCATCCAGCCCGTTTAATAAGCAGTGCTTACGGAAGGCGTCTACGCTAAAACTGAAGCTCTCACCCGATGGCGTGTTCACTGTTTGCGCGGCCAAATCAACCTGCAATTTATAATTCGGCGTTGCCGCCACTTGCATAAATAAGCTGTCAACAATATCGGCACTTAATACGATGGGCAGCATGCCATTCTTAAAGCAATTGTTATAAAAAATATCGGCGTAGCTGGAAGCAATAATGACTTTGAAACCAAAGTCTTCCAAGGCCCATGGCGCATGCTCGCGGCTGGAGCCGCAGCCAAAATTTTCGCGGGTAAGCAATATGCTGGCGCCTTGATAGCGGGCTTGATTGAGCACAAAGTCCGGATTAACTTGACGCTTGCTGTTGTCCATACCTGGCTCACCGTGATCTAGGTAACGCCATTCATCAAAGGCATTCACGCCAAAACCGGAACGCTTGATGGACTTCAAAAATTGCTTAGGGATGATCGCGTCGGTGTCGACGTTGGCTCTGTCTAAAGGGGCAACCAAACCGTTTAATTGGGTGAAAGCTTGCATGTTTTTCGTCTTTAATTTGCTTAATTTTAATCAGTATTAATGGTTATTATTGATGGCTGACGTCAACAAAGTGACCCGCGATGGCAGCCGCAGCCGCCATGGCTGGGCTAACTAGATGGGTGCGACCACCTTGACCTTGCCTGCCTTCAAAATTGCGGTTTGAAGTTGAGGCACAGCGTTCACCTGCCTCCAAACGGTCAGCATTCATGGCCAAACACATGGAACAGCCAGGCTGACGCCATTCAAAACCGGCTTCGCTAAATACCTTATCCAAGCCCTCTTGTTCGGCTTGGGCTTTAACCAATCCAGAGCCGGGCACCACTAGGGCCAATTTGACGTTAGCCGCCACACGTTTACCTTTGGCAACGGCGGCCGCTGCGCGCAGGTCTTCGATACGCGAATTGGTGCAGGAGCCGATGAATACTTTGTCTATGCGAATTTCGCTAATTGGCGTGTTAGGTTGTAAACCCATGTAAGCGTAAGCACGCTCCCAATCGGCTTTTTGCACGGCATTTTTAGCCAAATCCAAACTGGGTACACACCCGTCTATGGCCACCACCATTTCCGGCGAAGTGCCCCAAGTGACTTGCGGCTTAATATCTTCGGCTTGCAAGCGCACCACCAAATCGAATTCAGCCCCCGCATCGGATTGCAAGGTACGCCAATAAACCACGGCGGCATCCCATTGATCTGCTTTAGGCGCGTAAGGGCGGCCTTTAATGTAATTAATGGTGGTGTCATCCACCGCCACCATACCAGCGCGTGCACCGGCTTCAATCGCCATATTGCATAGCGTCATGCGCCCTTCCATGGACAGACCGCGTATTGCCGAACCAGCAAACTCAATGGCATAACCATTGCCGCCAGCGGTGCCGGTTTTACCTATGATGGCTAATGCCACGTCCTTGGCCGTGACCATGGGGCCCAACTGACCTTCCACCAAGACTTGCATGGCTTTGGATTTTTTTTGCACCAAACACTGGGTGGCCATCACGTGCTCCACTTCCGATGTACCTATGCCGTGTGCTAAGGCACCAAACGCACCGTGCGTACTGGTATGCGAATCGCCGCACACCACCGTCATGCCTGGCAAGGTTGCACCTTGCTCAGGACCAACCACGTGCACTATGCCTTGTCGTGCATCCATGAATGGGAAGTAGGCTTTTGCGCCGAACTCGGCTATGTTTTCCGTCAAGGTTTCAATTTGCAACCTGGCGACCGGATCGGCTATGCCTGCCAAGCCCTTATCCCAGCCATTGGTAGGCGTATTATGGTCAGCCGTAGCGACGATGGATGCTACACGCCATGGCTTACGATTGGCCAAGCGCAAACCCTCGAAGGCTTGCGGGCTGGTCACTTCATGCACCAAATGGCGGTCTATGTATATCAAGGCAGCGCCGTTTTCCTCGTGCACCACATGACTATCAAACAATTTATCGTACAGCGTTTTTGCCATATTTTTAACCTAAGCCTACAAAGTGCTGCCTAGCAAAACAGCGCTAGGCACATGGTTTTATTAATCTCTAAAATTACCAAACTGCAAGGGGAAGTCAGTCACGGATTTTTTCACAAAGGCTATGGCCTCTTGCAACAAATCACGCTTGGCGCCATTCACTCGAACGGTATCGCCTTGTATGCTGCCCTGCACTTTCAAGCCCGAATCCTTAATCAGCTTAACGATACGCTTAGCCAAATCGCTGTCTATGCCGTCTTTAATTTTAAGTTCTTGCTTGACTTTATTGCCGCCTACCTTCTGCACGTCTTTGTGTTCTAGGCGCTTAGTTGAATCCGGCTCTTTTTTTTCCATGCCTGGCAACAAGATGTCTTTGATTTGATCCAGCTGAAAATCGTTATCGCCATACAAAGTAATGATGCTGTCTTTTTCATTCAGCTCCACTTTGGCCGACGTCCCTTTAAAATCATAACGATTGGTAATTTGCTTACCGGCCGTGTCTATGGCGTTTTTCAGTGCCACCATATCCACTTCAGATGAAATATCAAAACTGGGCATATCCTCTCCTCAATACCAAGCAGGCGCTAGGCGCCATGCATTACTCAAAATGGCAAACGTAGTCCAGCGTTTCGCTGACGTCGATATCAAAACTTGAATTGGCTGGCACGGTAAATTTATCGCCTGCTGCATAAGCTGTCCAACTGGTCTCGCCTTGCAGACGTACTTTACAAGCGCCCAAATTGATTTCCATTAATTCAGGTGCCGCGGTGTTGAAGGTTAAGGTGCCTGGAAAAATCACGCCTATGGTGCTGCGCGTGCCATTGGGAAACATCACGGTGTGACTGACGCACTTGCCGTCAAAATAGATGTTGGCTTTCTTTTTAACACTGACATTGTCAAATTGTGCCATTTGCTTGGACTCTCAAAATAATGAAAACACCATTATCGCAGAAAAGCCTCGCCTATCCAAGGCGCAAGGGCCATGCCGGCATAATCAAGGTCAAATTAAATATGCTAATTTTTCAATACTTCGGACAGCATACGACTAACCCCATCCTGCCAAGAGGGAAGAGACAAATTGAAGGCAGAGCAAATTTTATTGGTGCTTAATCTTGAATTCAAAGGGCGCTGCGCTGGGGTAGGAAATGCACTACTAGGCACGGCTTGAATGGCGGACTGCGCCACTTTTATTGCCACACCCGCCTGCCTAGCCTGCTCAATCACATAAGTCGCATAAGCGTGCCAAGTCGTTTCGCCTGCTGCTGCCAGATGGTACAAGCCACTTAACTGCGGATTTTGCAAGGCGGCGCGCAGGGCGTGCGCGGTGACATCGGCCAGCAAATCCGCGCCTGTAGGGGCGCCTACCTGGTCATCAATTACCTTTAACTTATCTTGCTGCTGCGCCAATTGCAACATGGTTTTAGCAAAATTACGGCCTCGGCTAGCATAGACCCAGCTGGTGCGAAAAATTAAGTGCTTGCAGCCGGCGTCAATAATGGCCCGTTCTCCCGCCAATTTACTGGCACCATAAGCACTCAAGGGTCTGGCGACATCGCTTTCCAACCATGAGGCATCGCCACTGCCATCAAACACGTAATCGGTGGAGTAATGCACCAACCACGCATCGCTAGCCTTAGCCGCTTGCGCCAAAACCGCTAGCGCTTTGGCATTCACAGCCTGCGCCAATTCGGGCTCGCTTTCGGCTTTATCCACCGCCGTGTAAGCAGCCGCGTTAACGATCACATCGGGCGCCACCTCGCGCACTGTTTTGGCTAGGCCTGTTAAATCCGTCAAGTCGCCGCAATGATTTTGGCTGCGCGCATCCAGTGCTATCAGCTCACCCAGTGGCGCTAAGCTGCGTTGCAACTCCCAGCCCACCTGACCATTTTTGCCCAACAAAAGAATTTTCATAAACCGTGCTGTCACTTAAATAAATTTAATGCCTAGGCATAATACTATAAAAGCCACGCACCCTAAGGCACATGGCTTTCTAGTTTCTTGCATCAAAAACCACCGGAAAAGTGGTCATTTAAATTGGTGGAGCTGGGGGGAATCGAACCCCCGTCCGCAAATCCTCCACAGACAGTTCTACATACTTAGCCTTGTTGTTTAATTTAATCTGCACCACACCAACAGACAAGCGCTGTACAGACGAGCGACCTTAAGGTTAATGCCGTATTAAGTCACCCAATACAACACGTATCCCGTGTATATGACACTACGTATGGGTTACCCCAATCCAACCCACGGGAGAGCTGGTGTAGCGTCCAGCAGGATTAAGCTGCTAGAGAGTAAGTTTCGTCGTTTGCGACTATACTTTTTTCAGCTGTATTTACGAGGTAATCTGAGCCTCGGTATGCCCTGCGCTGCTTTGTAACCCACGTCGAAACCTGGTCAGCCCCAAATCAGTTTTATTGCCGTCAAGAAAACCATGGCTCCGGTTCACTTAATAAGTCTATTATACGCTGTAACGCGCCACTTAAGTAGACGGTGATTGCCGCCAGACTTTCATTCAAATCCGCCATATTTCAAATTCGCCTTACTTATTGTGTGCCCGCATAATGCGGCCTTTTTCACGCTCCCAGTCGCGCTCTTTTTCCGTGTCGCGTTTATCGTGTTGCTTTTTACCTTTAGCCAAGCCTATCTGCACCTTCACCCTACCCTTGGAAAAATGCAAATCCAGCGGCACAATGGTATAGCCAGAGCGCTCAACCTTTGCGATCAGCTTAAGGATTTCTTCGTTATGCAATAGCAGTTTGCGAGTGCGTATGGCGTCCGGGCGGATGTGCGTAGAGGCAGCGCCCAATGGCGTCACGTGGCAACCTATTAGGTAAATTTCACCGCGCTGAATAATGATGTAGGCTTCTTTGATGTTGACGCGGTTGTCGCGTATGGCTTTAACTTCCCAGCCCTCCAAGACCACGCCAGCCTCATACTTGTCTTCAATGAAGTAATCAAAAAACGCTTTTTTATTTTGTGCAATGCTCATAAAACGAACTATTTCTTGGTCTATGCCTTAAAATGCCATTTTACCTCAGTTCTGCGTCCGTTCACTTTTCACACCGACGCAGACAGCCTTTATTTTTAAGACCGAGTATGGCGCAAGTAAACAAATCTGTTCTAATTAACCATTCAGCCAGTCGCATGTTCGAGCTGGTCGATGACGTCAGTCGCTACCCCGAATTTCTGCCGTGGTGCGGCGGTGTCGATGTCATCAAAAAAGACCTGCACAGCACGATCGCCACCCTGCATATCGCCTACCATGGCTTGAAACAGCAATTCACTACCGAAAACAGCAAAACTTACCCTAGCGCCATGGACATACAATTGAAAGACGGCCCATTTAAGCACTTAGACGGGTCATGGCGTTTTATCGCACTCAATGAAAATGCCTGTAAAATTGAATTTGTGCTTAATTATGAATTTGCCAACGCGTTTTTAGAGAAAATAATCGCCCCGGTTTTTAGCCACATTGCCAACACCTTTGTCGATGGCTTTGTCGCTAGAGCCGACGTGGTATATAAAAACCAATAAGAGGAATGCCCATGAACAGCAACGAGATACTGGTTGAAGTCGCTTACGCCTTAGCCCACGAGCAATTGATCGTGCCGGTCAAGGCCACGCCTGGCATCACTGCCGAGCAAGCCATCAATCTATCTGGCATAGTCAAAAAATTCCCGGAAATCGATTTAAGCCAAAATAAAATCGGCATTTTTGGCAAGCTCTCTAGATTGGATCAGCCCTTGCGCCACTTAGACCGCGTGGAAATTTACCGGGCGCTAATTGCCGACCCTAAAGAAGTACGCAAGCAACGCGTGGCCGATGGCAAGGTAATGAAAAAAGGTGGTGGCGACGCCACGATTGAAGAATAAAGTAACAAGCTCACGCTTGCTTATTCGCAATACTGTTTGACATCCGCTTGCGCCTCTAGCTTAGCTTGGGCAATCTCTGAGCTAGATAAAAATACCCGCTCACCCTTTTCGTTTACCGTGGCTATCCTGCCGCCCAATTGATAAGTCGCCAAATTGGCTTGCGCAGCTTTGCAATTTTTTTGTTTTAATTGCAGCTCTTCAGCCGACAAGGCATCGGCTTTCTCCGCTACTTTTTGCTTATTAGGCTGCGCTTTAGCGCGCTTTAATTCACTAGTGATGTCACCCTCAACCGGCGCCAGCGGCGGCAAATTTTTTAAGCCCACTGCCGGCCGACCTTGCACGGATTCCAATTTAATATTCGACGGCGGCGGCACATCACTGTAGCGCATGACCCCATTAGGCTCCCGCCATTTGTATACTTCTGCCGAGGCCATGTTAGGCATCAACATTAGGCTTAATATGAACGCAAGCAATTTCATTCTCTAGTCCTTAAGCAGCTAAGTGCCCATCATCAATGAAAATAATAGTAAGGCCGGGCGTTTGGTACAAGCAAGCTTTTTAAAAACTTTATGCTGCCAACACTCGCGCGAGCGCCGTGAAATCTGTATAATTTCGTTTTGGCTACAAGGATTTACGCATGCGTTTATTGCAACAAGCTCTCACATTTGATGATGTTTTATTAGTGCCAGCCTACTCCAACGTGCTGCCACGCGAGGTTTCCCTCGCCACACAACTCACCCGCAACATTCAACTCAACATACCGCTGCTGTCAGCGGCCATGGACACCGTGACCGAAGCGCCGCTGGCCATTGCCTTGGCGCAAGAAGGCGGCTTGGGCTTCATCCATAAAAACATGACGGCCATGAAACAAGCAGCCCATGTGGCCAGAGTAAAGCGCTTTGAATCCGGCGTGGTGAATGACCCGATAACCATACAAAGCCACCTCACGGTGCGCGACGTATTAGAACTCACGCGCATGCACAAAATATCCGGGATACCGGTGGTTGATAACGGCAAAATCGTCGGCATTGTGACCAATCGCGATTTACGCTTTGAAACCAATTTAGATCAACCCATTAAAAACATCATGACACCGCGTGACCGTTTGGTTACCGTGCGTGAAGGCGCTGCTAAAGATGATGTCATACGTTTATTGCACCAACACCGCTTAGAGCGCGTGTTAGTGATAGACGCTAACGACACGCTTAAAGGCCTTATTACCGTTAAAGACATCCAAAAATCCACCGACCACCCCTATGCCTGTAAAGATGCGCAAGGCCGCTTGCGCGTGGGCGCAGCCGTGGGTGTGGGTGAAGGCACGGAAGAACGCGTGGCCGCTTTATCTGAAGCCGGCGTTGACGTTATCGTGGTCGATACCGCGCACGGCCATTCACAAGGTGTGCTAGACCGTGTCACCTGGGTTAAAAAACATTTCCCGCACATCGAAGTGATAGGTGGCAACATCGCTACTGCCAGCGCGGCATTGGCCTTGGTTGATGCCGGCGCGGACGGCGTCAAAGTGGGCATAGGCCCAGGCTCCATCTGCACTACCCGTATCGTTGCTGGCGTGGGCGTGCCTCAAGTGAGTGCGATTGCCAACGTGGCCGATGCCTTAGCAAAAAGCGGCGTGCCGTTTATTGCTGACGGCGGCATCCGTTTTTCTGGCGACATTTCTAAAGCCATTGCGGCTGGTGCTTACAGCGTTATGCTGGGTGGCATGTTTGCTGGTACCGAAGAAGCGCCGGGCGACATCGAATTGTTCCAAGGCCGCTCATACAAATCTTACCGTGGCATGGGCTCCATCGGCGCTATGGAAAAAGGCTCCAGCGACCGCTATTTCCAAGACACCAACAGCGGCGCAGACAAATTGGTGCCTGAGGGCATAGAAGGTCGTGTCCCTTACAAAGGCAGCGTTATTGCCGTGATACACCAACTCATGGGCGGCTTACGCGCTTCCATGGGCTACGTGGGCGCTAGCAACATCAACGAAATGCGTGAAAAAGCCGAGTTTGTTCAAATCACCTCAGCCGGCATGCGTGAATCGCACGTGCATGATGTGCAAATCACCAAAGAAGCTCCCAACTACCGTATAGACTAAACCCCTTCACCACTAAGGCACAGCGACCCCGCGCCTTAGTGGTGAGTTTTTGTTTCTAGAAGCCCTATGACCACCCACTCAAAAATACTTATTTTGGATTTTGGCTCCCAAGTCACCCAACTGATTGCTCGCCGCGTGCGCGAAGCGCACGTTTACTGTGAAATTCACCCGTGTGACGTGAGCGATGAGTTTGTGCGAAATTTTGGCGCCGATGGCGTGATACTGTCCGGCAGCCATGCCAGCGTCTACGAAGACGAAACCGACTCTGCACCACAAGCTACTTTTGAACTGGGCGTGCCGGTATTGGGCATATGCTATGGCATGCAAACCATGGCGCAACAACTGGGTGGCAAGGTGGAAGCCGGGCATAAGCGTGAATTTGGCTATGCCGAAATACGTGCGCGCGGCCATTCAGCCCTATTTAAAGACCTACAAGATCGCAGCAATGCGGACGGCCACGGCCTATTGGATGTATGGATGAGTCACGGTGACAAAGTCACCGAATTGCCACCCAATTTCAAAGTGATCGCCAGCAATGAAAGTACGCCTATCGCGGCCTTTGCCGATGAAAGCCGGCATTTTTATGGCGTGCAATTCCACCCAGAAGTCACCCACACCAAATTAGGCCAAGCCATGTTAGAGCGCTTTGTGCTGGATATCTGCCAAGCCAAACCGGACTGGATCATGGGCGACTACATCAGCGAAGCGGTGGCTAAAATTAAAGCCCAGGTTGGTGACGAAGAAGTGATTTTAGGTTTATCTGGCGGCGTTGATTCCAGCGTGGCGGCAGCCCTTATTCACCGCGCCATTGGCGACCAACTGACTTGTGTGTTTGTTGATCATGGTTTATTACGCCTGAATGAGGGCGACATGGTCATGGACATGTTTGCCGGACGCCTGCACGTTAAAGTCATCCGCATCGATGCCATGGATCAGTTTATGGGCCATTTGGCTGGCGTCAGCGAGCCTGAAGCCAAACGTAAAATCATAGGCCGCGAGTTTGTTGAAGTATTCCAAGCCGAAGCAAAAAAATTAGCTAATGCCAAATGGTTGGCACAAGGCACTATTTACCCAGACGTGATTGAGTCAGGTGGGGCAAAGTCCAAAAAAGCTGTCACCATTAAAAGTCATCACAATGTAGGCGGCTTGCCGGCTAGCTTGGGCCTAAAACTATTGGAGCCATTACGCGATTTATTCAAAGACGAAGTGCGTGAATTAGGCGTGGCATTGGGCTTGCCACACGACATGGTCTACCGTCACCCCTTCCCAGGCCCAGGCTTGGGCGTGCGCATTTTGGGTGAAGTGAAACAAAACTACGCCGATTTGCTGCGCCGTGCTGATGCGATTTTTATTGAAGAATTACGCAACACCGTGGATGCCAAAACCGGCCAAACTTGGTATGCCTTAACCAGCCAAGCCTTTGCGGTATTTTTACCGGTTAAATCAGTAGGCGTCATGGGTGATGGTCGCACTTACGATTACGTGGTTGCTTTGCGCGCCGTTATCACCAGTGATTTCATGACCGCACACTGGGCCGAATTACCCTACGATTTATTAGGCAGGGTATCCAATCGCATCATCAACGAAGTGCGCGGCATCAACCGCGTGGTCTATGATATCTCCGGCAAACCGCCTGCCACCATAGAGTGGGAATAAGGAATAAATCATGAGTCGCGCATTTGTAAACGAAGAACGCTTTGAACAGGCCGGTGGCGAAGAATTAGTTGATCGCCCGATTAGTGAATTTGCTAATTACGTGACGCCAACGGGTGCACTGGCACTGCAGGACCAAGAAGCCGCCTTGATGGCTGAGCTGGCCCCATTAAAAAAATCAGCAGAAGACGCTTTCAATAAAGATAAAGTAGCTGAACTTGAGCGCGACTTACGCTACGTAAGAGCCAGATTAGACAGTGCAATCCTGGTCGACCCAGCTGGACAAGACCATCAAACCGTATTATTTGGCGCCAGTGTGACGGTGCAAGACGATGCCGGCCAAGCCCATGGCTTTCACATTGTCGGAGAAGACGAAGCCGATGCTAGCATCAATAAAGTCAGCTACGTGTCTCCCCTAGCCAAATCACTAATTGGCCAAAAAGTCGGTGATAACGTGACCTGGTTACGCCCTGCTGGCAACCTCAATTTAGAAATTCTGGACATACACTACCCATCATGAACGTTACGCAAGCCATAACAGAACGCCGTTCGGTCAAAGTATTTGACCCACACCACCGGATGTCCGAGCAAGAGATAAACCAGCTCATGTCGCTGGCCATGCTCTCTCCTACTGCGTTCAACATCCAAAACTGGCGTTTCGTTTTGGTAACCGATCCGGTACTGCGCCAACAAATACGCGCAGCCAGTTGGAATCAAGCACAAGTCGAAGAAGCCTCATTGCTAATCGTATTGACTGCCGATTTAAACGCTTGGGCTAAACAACCCCAACGCTATTGGAAAAACGCGCCTAAAGCCGCCTCCGACGTGTTGGTGCCCATGATAGGTCAGTACTACCAAAACAACGATCAGGTGCAACGCGATGAAGCCATGCGCTCTTGCGGCATGGCGGCCACCACTCTGATGCTGGCTGCCAAGGAAATGGGTTACGACACCTGCCCCATGGACGGATTTGATTTCGCGGCCGTGAGCAAATTGCTTAATCTCCCGGCAGACCACATTCCAACCATGTTTGTCGTGGTAGGCAAAGCCTTAAAGGCCGCGGCACCTCGTGGCGGTCAATTAGCCATGGACGAAGTCGTCGTCTACAACCAATTTTAACTAATCCGTAGGGGTGCCACTCCTACCGAACACTACTTAAGGGTTTAATGTGTTAATCAGCAACAACATCACCGTGCAATTTGGCGCCAAGCCATTGTTTGAAAACGTATCCGTTAAATTTGGCGACAACAACCGTTACGGTTTGATTGGCGCAAACGGCTGCGGCAAATCCACCTACATGAAAGTATTAGCTGGGGTATTAACGCCCAGCGCCGGTAACGTGGCCATAGACAGCCACGAACGCATGGCCTTTTTACGCCAAGACCAATTTGCCTACGAAGACCAGCGCGTGCTGGACGTGGTGATGATGGGCCACGAACAAATGTGGAAGGCCAACCAAGAAAAAAATGCTATCTACGCTAATTTGGAAGCCACGGAAGACGACTACATGCGTGCTGCCGAGCTAGAAGGCGTGTACGCCGAATACGACGGCTATACCGCAGAAGCGCGCGCCGGTGAATTGCTATTAGGTGTGGGGATCCCCATTGAGCAGCACAATGGCTTGATGAGCGCCGTGGCACCTGGCTGGAAGCTACGCGTGTTATTGGTGCAAGCGTTGTTCTCTAACCCAGACATATTGTTACTCGATGAGCCAACCAACAACTTGGACATCAACACCATACGCTGGTTAGAAGACGTGCTGAATAACCGCGATTGCACCATGATCATCATTTCGCATGACAGGCACTTTTTAAACCAAGTGTGCACGCATACCTGCGACATGGACTACGGCAAAATTGCAATGTACCCAGGCAATTACGACGATTACATGGAAGCCAGCACCGCAGCCCGCGCCCAACAAGCCAAAGACAACGACAAAGCCAAACAGCAAGTGGCGGATTTGCAGGACTTCGTGCGTCGATTCTCGGCCAACGCCTCGAAAGCCAAACAAGCCACCAGCCGCGCCAAGCAAATCGATAAAATCAAAATCGAAGAATTCAAGCCGTCTTCACGCCAATACCCCTTCATCCGCTTTGAATACGACGAGCGCGAAAAACTTTACCGTAATGCCGTGGAAATCAAAAAACTTAGCCATGGCTTTGATAAAACCCTATTTAACGACGTCAGCATGATGTTTGAAGCCGGTGAAAAAGTCGCCATCATTGGCGAAAACGGTATCGGTAAAACCACCTTTCTACGCTGCCTAGCCGGCGATTTGTCGCCTAAGCACGGCGAAGTAAAATGGGCGGAAAAAGCCAACATAGGCTATTTTGCACAAGACCACGAATACGAATTTGAGCAAGGTGAAGACCTGTTTGAATGGATGTCACGCTTTAGGCAAGTGGGCGACGACGACCAAGTGGTGCGCAGCATGTTAGGTCGCTTACTATTTGGCGGCGACGACACCAAAAAATCCGTCAAAGTCCTATCCGGTGGCGAAAAAGGCCGCATGCTCTACGGCAAAATGATGTTGGGTCGCACCAACGTCATGTTGATGGATGAGCCGACCAATCACATGGACATGGAATCCATCGAAGCGCTTAACACCGCCTTGGATAAATACAAAGGCACGCTGTTCTTTGTCAGCCATGACCGCGAATTCGTTAGCTCCATCGCCACTCGCATCATTGAAATCAAAGCCGACGGCATTGTCGACTTCAGCGGCAACTACGAAGATTACCTAGCCAGCCAAGGCGTGGAATAATCCTAAGCTAAACTAGCCTAGGTTTGACCTAGGTCAATACGCAGGGAAGATGAAAAGATCATATTGGTAAGCACTGCAATGATGCAGTGTTTGCCATAGGACTTTCATCATGAAATTGTTAACTGATTTATTCTCTACCGCCTACGGCTTACAAAGCCTTGCTGTTATAACCATAGTCTTAGCCATGGTGGTGTTCTTCTCCGTATACTTCAAACGCCACATGGACCAAGACGCCAAAAATGCCGGCTTAAAATAAGCGTTTAACATGGCAAAGCCTGCTTCAAGAGTTTAGGCCACATTTTCACCCAGCCAGATTCGTGGCTGGCGTCTACCTTAACAATCACCGCGCAATGCGCGGCGTTTTGTTGTCCAATAAAACGCTGTGCAACCTGCGGGGGGATAGTTTCGTCAATGACCCCTACAAAATGAATTTGTGGCAAGCGGCTAATCTTATCCGCCACATCGATCGGATTGAGCGATTCTGGCATTAAATCGACCTTATGGATTTGGTTAACGTAAGCATGATCTAAATTACCGGCTACTGTTCTAATACTCACCACATCATTTCGTCGTGAGGCAAGCAGGACCGCAATTGCCGCACCACCTGAATAACCAATCAGATTTAATTTTTGATGTGGGGTCGAAATGATCTGACTCAGTGTTTGATTCATCGCAACCACCACCTTTTCCGAAAATCGAGAATTAGACCAATATGCGTTATCACAACGACTGTTAGCAAAGTCATGAAATTGGCATGGCCTTGCCATGTATATAACATTTTCCGCCGGATCAAGTGCCGCCAAGGCTAATGCAATAGCTATTTTGGGCGTGGGGTCAGGCGATAATTGACGGCGTGACATCCAGGCCAGGCCATCCCCTTCAATGTAAACATTTATAGGTTGCGTGACATCTGTTAAACGTGAGTATGCCGTTAATGCAAAACCGCTCACTACCACCTTGCTATGATTTAAGCCTGCACCATGGGCTAGCTTACTTGCATTTTCTTGCCTATCTAGAGTCGTGCAAGCTGTAATACTCATAAGAAGAAAAATGAGATAACGAAACAAGATGTATCCTAGAGAATTAATCAAAAAAATAGCCGAGACTGGCTCGGCTATTTCATTACGTCAAGCTAAGAACAATGATTAGAAATCAAATCTAGCCTTAAGGCCGGCGGTATGACTCACATAATCGTTCCTTACTTCAGCATCGTAATTAACTGACAAGGTTTGACCTGTTTTGCTTTTAAGGTTTATGCCCATGCCAAGGTTGGCAGAATCGCGTGGTTGACTTACACCGTTGGCAGTAAAGCTATTAGTACCGTCATCAAACCTAGCCGTGATGTTTTGGTTTGTATCGGCAAACTCATGGTTCCAAACCGCACGCGCTTCAAGAGTTGGGCTTAATTCTGTCGTTGCCAATGCCACGGAGAGTTTAGCACCCAAACCTGAACGGAATGATTCTGTTTTAGTACTATTGACGCTTAATGCAGCACCCGTGTCATTACGATCGGATTCATTGTAAGCGTTTTGGTCTAATTGAACGTAAGATAAACTAGCCAATGGTGTAAAGGTCGCAATGCCCCTAGTCACAGGCAAACCAAAACCCAATTTAGCAGAGTATTGGTTAGCATTATGATTACCGGTTAGGTTAGCGCCAACCATTGACACCACACGTCTAGTATCGAACTGGTGTCTACCGTAACCCAATGAAGCATCGGCATACCATGCACCGGCATTGTATGAGCCGTATAAGATACCTTGGTAGCTATCAATGTCTGTTCTGTTAGCGGTGGTAGCACCCTCACCACTAATGCCGGTTGATCCGTATGCAAAAGCCGCACCAAAACGTCCATCGCCGTTGCCCACAGCCTTATCACCTCCTATTACAAAACCACCGGTGTCGGCTTGGTAACCATCCACGTTACCACGTGTTTTTTGGTCGCCTCTAAAACCATAAGCTTCCAACCAGAAACCTGCTCCATCAGCCGCTTCACCGCTGGACACACCTGTCGCACCCGAACGAACTTGGTCTTGGTGCAGACCTATTAATGATGACACTCGATTGGTTAAGGCAACAACCGATTGATAGGCGGCATTATTAGCATCTGGGCGTAGTTGCTCGCCCGCTTTACGGACCTCCTCATTCGAAGAAAGATTTTGTACTTCGTTTCCTAAATCGCTATTAAACGCCATCAATGATGTTAATGCACTTTTAGCCGCACTTGATGCACCCGTCACATTATCTGCATCCACTTCAGCTTGAATAACCAGCACACCAGACGCGTTAATGCTTGGTGTCCAGCTTAACAAACCGTTATCGCCGCCACTTGGCAACTGAGTAGCGGTTGCTGAAGAGGTCAATGTTGTTAGTGAAGCGGTCGCTCCAGTGCTTACGCTATTAGCTACTTTATAATATTGTCCATCGGTCACCATTGTGCCACTGGCGATAACTGGTGAAATAGTGACATTCCCCACTTCACCTCCAGATGCGGTAGTGCTGATTATTTGAAGATCCCCATTGAAAAATTTAATATTTGAGGTATTAGGGCTTGTTGGTGTTGATGTGCCCGCACCATTAATTGTCGGTCTTAAAGTAGCTTCACTGCCTGTTGCGGTATAGACCTTAATGTTGCCTGTAAAAGTACCCGCATTCTCAAATGTAAAGCTTTTGCCTCCAGGATTCGTGGTTGTACTAGTTGCATAGGTTGGGCGTTGATCCAAATCGATATTACCAGTTATGCTTGCACCATTAGCGTTAGATAACTGATGAGTACCGTTACTAAAAAACAGGCTGCCATTGATAGTGCCGGTATTGTTGATGGCACTGTCCAAAACGCCTTGATTACTATTAATCAAAAGACGGTTGTCCAGCGTACCCTCAGCTGTAATGGCAGACCAGCGATAGGCATTGCCGTTCACAGCTAAAATATCACCGTTTATCGTTCCGCTGTTTGTCAAATCCAATGTTCTGACTTCGTTGCTATCGGATACAGAACCTATTGCCATGCCATAGGTGTATGGTCCAGAACCTTGGCGAGATCCATTAATTACACCCGCGTTGTTAACAATTTGTTCTGCGGCGCGCATGTACAAGGCCGGCGTATATTTGCCCACACCGGTAATTGTTCCGTTTGCAGTGTTTGTTACGCTTAAATACTCGGCCTCTTCTTGTGAGTATATGGCTGCAGCAGCTCCAACACTGGTAGCAGTAGTTGTCGATGCTGATGTTGCAGTTAAAGATGTCCCTGATTTGGCTACAAGAGTAATAGCCTCATTGCGTGTCGCCGTAATGTTGCCGCTGTTGACTATAGTCATTTCTGTTACGTCGCCACCAACATCGATACCTTGAGCTGCGCCTATGCTGGTATGACTTGCGCTGATGTTGCCCGTGTTGGTGATGAGGTAATTACCTGCCACGTTGGTATCAATTGCACGCACGTTTGCTGCCCCTGTATTGTCAGGATTAATATACACAGCAGTTGAGTTGGCAGTAATGGTTCCGTTATTGGTAAACTGATTGTCACCACTGCCAGCAATAACGTTGTAGCCTTTGCCTGCTTGCGCGGTTGTCCATGCACGATTTACTGTAATGATGCCGGTAGTAGGATCGTAAGCTGTAATGATGCGGGTTTCTCCTGCTCGCGCTTCACCATCCACTACCACACCATTCATCTTTATCGTTTTACCAACCAACTGCGCAGAAGTTGTTATGCCAGCGGTAGTTAAATTAGCTTGACTTAATATAAGTTGGTTGTTTGCTACAGCGCCATAATTCGCATAGGATCCGATGCCAACTAGTGATAGATTTTTACCACTAGCAGCTGTGGGAGTTGTTGCAGTGACGCCTGCTCCAGCAGCACCCGTGGTCCCGCTTGCAGAATAACGCGATACCGTGTAATCACCCAATAACACACCCACCGTGTTGCCACTGCTGCTTGTTCTTTGTATGGTGCCGTTGTTTGTCACAACATTACCTACACCTTCAATCCATACGGAATTTCCAGCTGCAGATGCGTTTGTTACGCCTATTGTAGTGCCAGATGGATTAATTGAAGTTGCATCTCCTCCAGTACAACTTTTACCACTAATAACAGCACCGCTAGTTGATGTGCCAGTAAAATCAGCGCAAACCCCTGCAGCATTGGCATTATAAGAAGTCATGACCATCAACGGCAGAGCCGCTAACACCGCAATGTGCAGTTTAGATTTTTTTTCAAACAAAAGCATTAATTGATCCTTTTTAATTAACATTTGATATATATAAAGTAATACTAATCTCTTAGTAAGCAAACTATGTGCCAGAATAAAATAAAAAAATATTTATATAAAAATCGATTACTTATGTAAATATTAAAATAACCGTATACGTAAAATGCGCTGCCTTGGTGGTTTATTTAAACCACAATTGGTTGCTTACAACCAACAATCTGTAATTTACAACCAAGAAAAAACCCAGCCACTTGCGTGGACTGGGTTTATTTATGGCTAAGCTGATTAGGCTTAAATTGACGCTAATTAAGCTTTATTGGTGCCGGCGCGTTTACGCTCGTTTTCCGTTAAATGGCGTTTACGGATACGTATGGTTTTTGGCGTAATCTCCACCAACTCATCGTCATCAATAAACTCCACCGCCGATTCCAATGACAAGGCGATAGGCGTAATCAAGCGCACCGCTTCATCGGTACCGGATGAACGCACGTTGGTCAGTTGTTTACCTTTAATCGGGTTCACCACCAAGTCGTTATCACGGCTGTGCACGCCTATGATCATGCCCTCGTACAATTTATCGCCTGGCACAGAGAACATTTTTCCGCGGTCTTGCAATTTCCATAAGGCGTAAGCCACGGCCTCGCCTTTTTCGGCAGAAATCAACACGCCATTACGGCGACCTGGCATGTCGGCTTTCACCGGGGCGTATTCATCAAACACATGGCCCATTAAGCCGGTACCGCGTGTCATGGTTAAAAATTCGCCTTGGAAACCAATCAAACCACGCGCTGGAATTTTGTATTCCAAACGGGTACGGCCGTTACCATCGGATTCCATGTTGAGCATTTCACCGCGACGGCGACCCAATTCCTCCATGGCTGCACCTTGGTGCTCGTCTTCTAAATCGACGGTTAGAATTTCATATGGCTCGCATTTTTCACCGTTGATTTCGCGGAACACCACTTTAGGTTTACCCACGGCCATTTCAAAGCCTTCACGGCGCATGGTTTCTAACAGAATGGTTAAGTGCAACTCGCCACGACCGGATACGCGGAACACGTCAGCATCTTCGGTTTCTTCAACGCGCAAAGCCACGTTAACCAACAATTCTTTAGTTAAGCGATCACGAATTTGACGTGATGTGACAAACTTACCTTCGGTACCGGCTAATGGTGAGGTGTTCACCATGAAGTCCATGCTCAAGGTAGGCTCGTCCACACCTAAATGCGGTAAGCCCACTGGGTTCTCACGGTCGCAAATGGTAAAACCAATGCCGATGTCGTCTAAACCAGAAATAATAACGATGTCACCGGCTTCGGCGTCTTCAACTGGCACGCGCTCTAAGCCTTGGAAACCCAATACCTGATTAATCTTACCCATGGCCACTTGTTTGTCACCATTCATGATGGTCACGGCCTGACCGGTTTTGATTTTGCCGTTGGTCACGCGACCCACGCCTAAACGGCCAGTATAAGTTGAGTAATCCAAAGCGGAAATTTGCATTTGCAATGGGGCATTGCTGTCGCCAGCAGGTGGCGACACGTGTTTAAGTATGGTGTCAAACAAGGCACGCATGTTGTCTGAAGGTGTCTTCATGTCCAACATGGCATAACCGTTAATGGCTGACGCGTAAACAATAGGGAAATCCAACTGATCGTCATTGGCGCCTAAGTTAGCAAACAAATCAAAGGTTTGGTTGATCACCCAATCGGTACGAGAACCCGGGCGATCCACTTTATTAATCACGACTATCGGTTTCAAACCTAAGGCCAAGGCTTTCTTGGTCACGAAACGGGTTTGTGGCATAGGGCCTTCAACCGCATCCACCAACAACACCACGCCGTCCACCATGCCTAATACGCGTTCTACTTCACCACCAAAGTCCGCATGGCCTGGGGTGTCCACAATGTTAATGCGTGTGCCTTCGTAAACCAAGGCAGTGTTTTTCGCCAAAATGGTAATGCCGCGTTCTTTCTCTAAATCGTTAGAGTCCATGACGCGCTCTACCACCGCGTGGTGAGCGGCAAAGGTGCCGGCTTGTTGTAGAAGCTTGTCTACCATGGTGGTTTTACCGTGGTCAACGTGGGCAATGATGGCGACGTTTCTTAAATTCCTGCTGCTAGGGGTGCTTGACATAGTGTGGAGCCAGTATTGAAAGGCGGCGATTCTAACATACTTAAGGGCCAATTAATTTTCCCACTCAAATTATTAATTTGACAATCCCGATTAATTGTTTATACTGCGCGCTTCATTCGCATTACGCCTTATTTGGTAATGCTTGAATCATTGCCCTGACCCTTCTGTTGCTCGTGATTGTTTGTAGCAACTATCAAGAAATCAGCTGTATCGATTTTTACTGGTTAGCGGCTGTGCCCGTGCGCTGGTAAAGATTGTATTAGCTTGTTGTTATCAACATTGAACACTGCTTTTGTGTGCATAGCTTGATTTAACGAACACCCAATACCCTCTGCGTTTATATTGCCCTTGTGGCATGAGCTGATTTGCATCGCTTATGTACAAAGGATATGCCCGTTTTTACTTAGCGCCCTTTTGTTTTATTTACTATTGCTTATCGCTTTTAGGCGACAAGCTAGAAAGGGTCTACTTTGTCTTTTGCATCATTAAATCTTGATAACGCCTTACTTCGTGCTATTGAAGAATCAGGCTACACCACCCCAACCGCTATTCAAGCACAGGCTATTCCTGTTGTGACCGCAGGTCATGATCTGATGGCCTCTGCACAAACCGGCACCGGGAAAACCGCGGCCTTTATGTTGCCAGCCCTAAACTTATTGGCTACCCCACACGAATTAAAAAGCCGTGGCCCACGCATCTTGGTCTTAGTGCCTACCCGTGAATTGGCCACGCAAGTGAACGAAGCCGCGCGTAAGTACGGCAAATTCATCCGCGCCCGCACCGTGAGCATCGTTGGCGGCATGCCATACCCATTACAAAATAAATTGCTATCGCAACCACTAGACATCTTAGTGGCTACCCCAGGTCGCTTGTTAGACCACATGGAGCGCGGTCGCATTGATTTGTCCCGCTTGCAAATGTTGGTGTTAGACGAAGCCGATCGCATGTTGGACATGGGCTTCTTACCGGATGTGGAACGCATCTGCGAACAACTTACTGCTGAGCGCCAAACGCTTTTGTTCTCTGCCACCTTAGACGGTGACATTGCGCGCATTGCTCGACAAATCTTGAAAAACCCAAAAACCATACAAGTGGCGACGCAAAAAGAAAAACATGCCAACATTGAACAGCGCTTGCATTACGTGGACGACATGACGCATAAAAACAAATTGCTAGAGCATTTGTTGATTGCACCTGAAGTGAATCAAGTGATCATCTTCACTTCAACCAAACGCCATTGTGACGTGCTGGCTGAAGATTTGTACGCGGCAGGCCATAAAACGGCGGCTTTGCATGGCGACATGACGCAAGGCGCGCGTAACCGCACCTTGACTAAATTGCGCCAAGGCGACGTTAAAGTCTTAGTGGCCACCGATGTGGCAGCCCGAGGCATAGACGTGGCTGGCATCACTCACGTGATTAACTACGATTTACCAAAATTTGCCGAAGATTACGTGCACCGTATTGGTCGTACTGGCCGTGCTGGCAACACCGGCATTGCGATTTCTTTTGCGTCTAATATAGACCGTCACATCTTACGTAAAATTGAACAATTCACCGGCAACCGCATGGAGCCGTCTACCATAGAAGGCTTTGAACCTAAACGTGCCATGAAAATGGATGGCCCAGGTAACGGCCGTGGTGATCGCGGTGATATCCGCCGTGACGCACACAAACCAGGTGGTCGCGGTGGCTTTAAACCGCGTGATGACCGTGGCAGCTTTAATGACCGTGGCCCTCGCACAGAGCGCACAGGCGGCTACCAAGCGCGCGATGAAAATCGTGGCAACCGTGACTCCGCTGCTCGTCCAAGCAACGGTAACGCATACGCTGGTCGCAACGACAGATCTGCTGATGACAGGCCGCGTCAGTTTTCTGACCGCCCTAACACAGCCCGTCCACAAGGTGACCGCTCTCAAAGTGATCGCCCAGCAGCTGGCGCGCCTAACCGCAGCTTTGGTGACAGCATTGCCTTTGGCAAAAAACCTTACTCACGCGACAACGCTAGCGCGCCTCGTGGCGATAGCAATCGCGACAGCCGTGGCAACCGTCAAGATGCCAACCGTGGTGACAACCGCGTATTGGGCGCCCGTTACGAAGGCCGCAACGATGCTGCCCGTGCCGATCGCTCTGCTGCACCGCAACGTCGTGATAGCGCTAGACCGGACAGCCGTCCAGCTCGTGCCAATAATGACACGCGTAGTTTTGGCAATGCGAATGCAGGCAGCAATGCACCGCGTCGTCCACGTAGCTTTGCATAATTAAGGATAGAACCTAGCGGCGGGGAATGGCATCGCTTGTATTCAAGCCATGCCAACTCCCGGCCCCTAATTAGAGAGAAACAATGACAGAAACCGTACAGTTCGACAGCTTAGGCTTGGCGCCCGAGTTACTCAGAGCACTGACCGATTCAGGGTACACCACCCCCACCCCAATTCAGGCGCAAGCCATCCCGCTAGCATTAGCTGGCGGTGACTTAATGGCAGGCGCACAAACTGGCACCGGTAAAACTGCGGCCTTTTCATTGCCGCTACTGCAAAAATTATTGCCGTTTGCCAATAACGGCGCCT
This sequence comes from Methylophilaceae bacterium, assembly GCA_965601545.1. Classification (GTDB taxonomy): domain Bacteria; phylum Pseudomonadota; class Gammaproteobacteria; order Burkholderiales; family Methylophilaceae; genus Methylotenera. Next base: position 935,059 of record OZ271845.1, read on the forward strand.
CTCCTGCTAAACACCCGATACGCGCACTGGTCTTAACCCCTACCCGCGAATTGGCCATTCAAGTAGAAGAAAGTGTTAAGGCCTATGCCAAGCACACGCCTTTACGCTCATTAGTGGTGTTCGGTGGCGTGGACATTAAAACGCAAACCCCGCACTTGAAAACCGGTGTGGAAGTGTTGGTTGCGACCCCGGGTCGCCTGCTAGACCATATCGAACAAAAAACCTTGCAACTCAATCAAGTGCAAGTCTTAGTGCTGGACGAAGCCGATCGCATGCTAGACATGGGCTTTATGCCGGATCTAAAAAGAATCCTCGCATTGCTGCCTAAACAACGGCAAACCTTGATGTTTTCAGCCACGTTTTCCAATGAAATTAAGAAACTGGCAGACGACTTTTTAAGCCATCCCCAGCTAATCGAAGTGGCACGCAGCAACGCCACCAATGATAACGTTACGCAAAAGGTTTACCCGGTTGCGCAAAGCGATAAAGAAGCCTTGTTGATACAGCTATTGAAAAACAGCGACTCCAAACAAGTCTTAATTTTCACTAAAACTAAAATCACCGCCAGTCGCTTAAGCCGCAGCTTGGCCAAGGTAGGCATAGCTGCCGACGCCATTCATGGCGACAAATCGCAACAAGAGCGCATTAAAGCCTTGGATGCATTCAAATCAGGCGCAGCCACGGTTTTGGTGGCCACCGACGTGGCCGCACGCGGTTTAGACATAGACCAATTGCCCATGGTGATTAACTACGAAATTCCCAGCGCACCGGAAGATTACGTGCACCGCATAGGTCGTACCGGCCGAGCAGGCGCATTAGGCGTGGCCATCTCTTTTGTCAGCCCTGAAGAAGACAAATACTTGGTGGAAATTGAAAAACTAATTAAGCGCGAAATTCCTAAAGAAAGCATAGAAATTGATAAGGCTGGCGCACGCAGTCGCAGCGCAAACAAGCCTGCAGCAAGCTACGCAAAAGCCAACCATGCGTCTGCAGGTCAAGATGCCTCTGTTAGCAGAAGGCCGGCAACTAAAAAGAAAAGCACCGACCCTTGGTTTGATAAGCCTTATGAAGCGGTGGTGGCGCAGAAACAAGCTGCCGTTAAGGCGCCGACCAATAACAGTAAAAAAGCCCCGGTGGCAGCCTTGCTGGGTGGCATCGCTTTTAATAAATAATTAGCTACAGGTGGTTATATACAACCACCTTGGCTAATTTCAACCTATTACCACGCCTAAACTGAATCGGCACTCAAACACAGTTAAATTTTAATACCCATTAAATTCAAGGCATTAGCGCTGAATTTAATGGCCCATCAAAACTGGCACAGTTATCGCATCACTCATAACAGAAAATCCAAGCAGTGAAATGAAGCGCGTCATAATTTGAAGGGTTGTGTGTGCGCTTAGTGGATGGATTTTTAGTTTGCATATTAATAAAGCAAAAAAGGCGCCCTAGGCGCCTTTTTTGCTTTTCTTACGGACTATCGTAAAACGATTAAGTATTACTCTTTACCAATTTGGTAAGCTTCTTCGTTGTCTTCTACGATTTTGCCGGTGGCGGCATCCACTTCCACTTTGTACTCTTTACCGTCAGCAGCCGTGATGTCGAATTCGTAAGAAGCTTTACCGTCTGGCTCCACTTCGTATTCCGTTTCCGTCACATTACCTGGGTGAGCCGCTAAAGCCGTGGCTTTTGCCGCCGCTTCCGTTACCTTAGCTGCTGCTTTAAACTTCGCGTCATCGGCCTTCACTTCTTGCTCAACTTCCGTGACTTTGCTTGTTTTAGCATCAACTTCGATGTCCCATGACGTGCCATCAGCGGACTCAATATCAAACTCATAAACGCCGTTTTTGCCTTCGTTTTTGAATTCAACTTTAACAATCTTGCCATCGTGCGATGCCAGCGCTGCTTTAACGGCTTTACCTAAGGCATCGTGTGATTTAGGTTTTAGACTATCGTGACCAGCCATGGCAGTATTTGCAAAAAAAGCAGCGGCAATTAAACCAGCACCTACAGTTAAACGTAACATTTTAAAAATCTCCATTCGTATTAAATATCTCGGCATTGGGCGATTAAGTCGGCCGACTTAATACGCGCTATCCGTAAAGTTAATTCTACCAAAAATCATGTATATAACTGATTAATTTACACTTTATTACAAAGTGGTTAATTATAACCAGTTAAAAATGTGCCGATTTGATGAAGCCAACCAAGATAAGTTCAAACACGAAAATGTTTAAACTGCTGTATGCATACACTTAGATAATGGTGGTTTGTTGAGAGGGTTTAATGCCTGCAGAGATTAATAGCTGTTGCCGGTGAATTTTTTGATGTCGCGCAATTGGCGCTTAGTTGGCCGACCTGCACCGCGCTCGCGTTGCGCATGGGCATCCAAGCCGGTGACTTTGCTATTTTCTCGCTTAGCCTGACTGGCCGGCGTTTCTTGGTAAAGTAATGCTGCCTCCGGCGCGCCCTTGCGCACATTGGATAAATCCAGCACAGCCACTTCAATCTCGATATCACGCGTGCGTATGGCCACCAACTGCCCAGTTCGCAATTCCTTGGCCGGTTTGACCCTGTCGCCATCCAAATGCACTTTGCCGGTATCGATGGCAGTGGTGGCTAGGCTACGGGTTTTAAAAAAACGCGCCGCCCATAACCATTTGTCTAGTCGGCATTTACTGTCTACTTCGTTACTCATATTACTGCGAACCTAAAAGATGGCTTAACGCGACCGCTCTAGCAAGGTGGTTTTTGGTAGATTTTGCTCCAACACCAACTTGAAGGACGCCAAGGTTTCAGTTGCTAGGACGCTAATGGCTTCTAGGGTATGGCCCGTGAGCAGCAATATGCCTTCTGCCACATTGTTCATCGTATTGATATGAAACTGACCCTGCGCCACCGCCTCCACCACTTCGTCCGCCAAGATAAGGTGGCGAACATTGCGACCTGGGATCAACACGCCCTGCGTGCCATCTAAGCCTATGTCTTTACATACCCTAAAGTAGCCTTCTATCTTTTCATTAAGGCCACCCACCGGCAGCACTTCACCGTGTTGATTTAAGGCGCCGGTCACGGCTATGCCTTGCTTAATAGGCAATTTAGACAATGCCGATAAGAGCACGAATAACTCTGCACACGATGCCGAATCACCATCGACGCCATTGTATTCCTGTTCAAACACCAAAGAGGCCGTCATGTTCAGCGGGTTTAATTTGGCAAAATTGGTGTGCAACCAACTTTGCAATATCATCACGCCTTTATCGTGCGTGGGGCCGCTCATCAGCACTTCTCGGTCTATGGTTAACACATCGCGGCGACCGGCATAGCAATTAGCCGAAATGCGGATGGGCGAGCCAAAACTGGCATCGGCTAGGTCTATGTGCGTTAAACCGTTGATTTGGCCGACGGCTTCGCCTTGCACGGTAATCATCAATTCGTTATCAACGATGGAGTCACGCATGTGGCCTTCTATGTAACCGTGTCTGGCATAACGCCGACTGATGGCGGCTTTCACGTCTTCCACATCGACTAATTTAGCCTCACGCAAACTGGCTGCCGCGGCGCTCTCTAACATCAATTTTTCTAGCACGGCAAATTCGGTGCTTAAGCGTGTTTGGTCTTCTTCCAACCTGTGCATGGCTTGTAACAAAGCCACCACGGCGGCAGCCGTGAAGTGACTGCAATTAAATTGCTGGCATTTTTGTGCGATAAAAGCAGCGTAAGCCGCGTAATTATCCGGACTGGCTTTTACTTTTTCGGCGAACTCAATCTTGATCGGGAAATAATTAAAGAAATCGTAGTTCTCGTCTATCAGCAAGTAATAATCCTCGCGCGTGGCCACCAGAACCAATTTAACCGATACCGGTATGACCGATTGCGCGCTTACAAAACTGCCACCTGCGCTGCCACTGCTGGCTAAATCTTCTATCTGCAAAGTGCCATTGCGTAAAAAGCGATGCAGCTTTTCTAATATCTGCGCCCCATTGGCTTCGTCTGCCAAGAGATCGCGTAGGTTAATCAGCAAGGTGCCGCCGTCGGCACGCAACAAATTACCGGCGCGCAAACGCAAAAAGTCCGGCGCCGCGCTGGATTCGGCTGCACTTTCTATGCCGCCAAATAGCGATTGCAAACTGGGGTCGTTGTCGTAAATGACTGGCGCATGCGCCACGCTCTGACCCACAGCCAATATGCCTTGGTGGTGATCCACCAATAAATTCACGCGGTAACGGCCAAAAAAGCTTTCGCTTAACAAAGCATCCAGATTGCCGTCTCCCTCGCCTGCCGCACTGGGCTGCCAGGCTTCCAAATACTCCATGATGTCTTTTTGCATCCAAGCAAAATAAGCCAGCAAGCTTGGGTTGTTGGCAATCGCCGTTACGCTGGCATTGATGCCTTGCAATTGCGCGCTGAGAAAGGTCACTATGGCGGTGCTGGCTTGATCCTTGATGCGCGATTCCAACAAATTGGCTAACTCTTTAGCCAAATGCCGAATAAATTGATCCAAGGCTTGTTTTAATTGACCGCCCACCCCTGCCGGTAATTTTAAAAATACCGGTTTGCCTTGGCTGTCAAAAGGATACAAGGCGACCAAATCGTTAGGTGGCGCTTGCTTGGCCGCAGCATCGTGCATCGCACTTAACATCAAGGTGGTGCGCCCTGTACCAGGCTCGCCCAGGGCCAGTAAATTGAATCCGGGTTGGCGAATAGCCAGGCCAAATTCAGCGGCTTTTTTGGCTTCGGATTGCGCCACCCAGGCTTGTTGCTGCGCACTGCGTTGCTTGCCTCCCAGCAAGGATGAAGTATCCGCAAATTTAAATTGCTTGGGGTCAATATTGAGGGTTAATTGCTCTGGGCTTAAAGACTGTGACATATCACCTAACTAAATTATCAAAACGGTAGTGTTTAACATTATTTTTAAGGGTTTTACCAGCGCTTTTGCGCATCGTGGTCACTGTCCTTGTCGTCCAACCAGCGTTCGCCGCTTGCGGTCAGTTCTTTCTTCCAAAATGGCGCTTGCGTCTTCAAGTAATCCATAATGAATTCACAGGCTTTAAAAGCTTGATCTCGGTGTGCACTGGCTACCGCCACCAAAACAATTTGCTCGCTAGCCTGCAGGCTGCCCACGCGATGAATCACGGTTGCATCCAAAACGACCCAACGGCTGGTTGCGTCGGCCACAATAGCCTGCAAGGCTTTTTCGGTCATGCCTGGGTAATGCTCCAAGGTCAATTGACTCACCGTCTCGCCGTCGTTTAAATCACGCACCAAGCCAACAAAACTCACCAAGGCGCCAATGTCTTTGCGTGACTCGCGCATGCGAGCCAACTCAAAATTCAAATCAAAATCTTCGCTTTGAACGGCAATTTTCATGGTGGCATTAAACCATAGGGCTGACTTAGCCGCCGGTCACCGGTGGGAAAAAAGCCACCTCATCACCGTCGACAATTAAAGCCTGGTCATCGACCAATTCATGATTAATCGCGCCCCGGACTTTTAAGCTACCGAGTAACATTTTTTGCCAGACCTCACTGCGTTTCGCCAACACGCCTTTTAGTTTCAATAAGCTCAGTTCGGTGTCCGGCAATTCCAAATCTTCACTGGAAAACTTTAAGGTTTCTTTCAATCTTGCAAAATAAAATATCTTTATTTTCATGGTTTTATATAAATTTATTAATCTTCTTTATCATCTACTACATCCAACACATCGAGCGACTGATCGGCCAGTTCGACGCGTTCAATCTTAGCAAAACGTTGGGTGATTTTTTGACTGGAGATGTGCACGTCTTGGGCATTTTCATGCGCTTGACGGATGTTGTCGGCTAGCTTCTTCATGCGCTGATCAAAGCGCCCAAAGTCTTTACTAAGCTTAGCCAACTCTTCTTTAATGACGTGCACTTGCTTGCGCGTTTCCACGTCTTTTAACACCGCCCGCGCGGTATTCAACACCGCCATCAAGGTGGTGGGTGACACCACCCAAACGCGCTTATTCATAGCGTACTCGATTACATCTTGATGGTAGGCGTGCAATTCAGCAAAAACCGCCTCAGCCGGAATAAACATCACCGCGCCGTCCGACGTGACATTGGAAATAATGTATTTCTTGGCGATGTCATCGACGTGTTTCTTCACGTCCAATTTGAATTGCTTTTCCGCTAGCAACTGTTCGGCTTCGGGTAACTTGCTGTCAAACATGCGGTGGTAGTTTTCCAAGGGAAACTTACTGTCCACCGCAACCGTGCCGGTGGGATCGGGTAGGAATAAGGCGCAATCGGCCCGCGTACCGTTTTCAAAGGTGTGCTGCATGGCGTAGGAGTTAACCGGCAAAACATTGCGCACCAAGGCTTCCAATTGCACCTCACCAAAGGCACCGCGCGAACGCTTGTCGCCCAACAACTCTTGCAGGCTCACCACGTTAGTGGTTAAGCCATCGATTTTCTTTTGCGCTTCGTCTATGGTGGCCAATCGCGCCATCACATCAACAAAGGTTTGATTGGTTTTCTTAAAGCCCTCGTCCAAGCGCTCGGATACCTTGCCGCCTATTTGCTCCAAACGGTTATCCACGGCTTTGCTTAAACTCTCTATGCTCAGGCTTAAGGTGGTGGTGGCTTTGAGCATGGTGTCGTTAATCAAGGCTTGCTGCGCTTGGCCTTGTTCCGCCAAGGTGGTGTGCAGTTTCTCCATGATGCTTTCACGGGTCAATGCTAAATTGCTGTTTTGCGCCAATTGCAAGGCCTGCATGGCTTCGCGCGTGCTTTGCAACTCGTTGGCCACGCTAGCACGCAAGCGTTCGCTGGTCTCTTGCGAGGACGCGCTTAAGCGGTCGCCCAGTTTATTTAAGCCGTCATTAAAATCCAGCAACATGGCGCGGTGCTTATCTTCTAACTGCTGCAGTATTAAGGCTTGTTGATTGCCTGCTGAAGCCCGGCTTATCAGCCTGAGTAACAGCAAAAAAATGAGCAAGAGCAAGACCAATATGGAAATTTGTATCATGGGATGGATTATACCTGATGGGGCCAGGCCCGCTTTAGCAATGTATGGGGCCAGCGTCGCTTAGACTAGGTCGCGGGCACGCAACTCCGACTTGATGTAGGCGTAGTAAATGGGCGCAGCAACAATGCCGGTTAAACCAAATGCGGCTTCCATGCAGAGCATGGCGATTAACAGCTCCCAGGCATTAGCCCGTATCTGACTGCCAACAATGCGCGCATTTAAAAAGTACTCCAACTTATGGATAACAATTAAATACACCAACGAGCCCACCGCCACCAACAAGGACTGACTGAGGCTGACGATGACTATCATGGTGTTGGAGATTAAATTGCCTATCACCGGAATCAAACCGACCACAAAGGTAATGGCTATCATGGTTTTAATCAGTGGCAGATGCACCCCCATCATAGGCAAGACCAATGCCAAATACGTAGCAGTAAAAACCGTGTTGATAGCGGAAATGCGCACTTGAGCAAACACAACACGCTTGAATGCATCGCTAAAAAATTCACCACGGCAAGCCAAGGCCCGCGCAAACGGCTTGAAGTTATCCATGGCAACGGCATCGCGCACAGCCAAAATGCCGCCTATGATCATGCCTATCAAGATGTGTGCGGTTGTCCTGCCGGCTTCTTTACCCACCACTTGCAATTCATCGGCATGACTGCGTAACCACTGTGATGCTTGTTCTTTGAAGGTAATGGCATCAGCCGGCAAATGCTCAAACAACCAAGCCGGCAATATCTTGCGACTGTCTTCTATGATTTGCGCCATTTTGGCCAGTAGCACGGTCAAGCTACCCGAATCCGATCTTAAAAAAGCCACCAAACCAGCGCCGGCAAAGGCCAGCAAGCTGACAATAATCACCACCAGTATAGCCACTGCCCATAATTTCGATACGTTATTGGGTTTGTTATTGGGCAACTTTCTCGCCAACATGGGCGTGATAATGTGCACCAATTCAAAAACCAACAAGCCCGCCAACACAGCCGGCAACAAATGAAATAGCAGCACAAACACGAGCGCCACGGCGGCCATGATCCAAGCGGCCACTTCGTGCACGGTCGCTGGGCTGAGTTTGATTGTTTTAGTCATGCGTACACCCTTATCACACCTAGTAAATTTTTTGCCACAATAGCATAAGCCGATTTATTTGTTGATGAAATATGGCTTATTCCGCATAGGGTTTAAAACGGTTTAGAAAATTGGCCGCTTCATGGACCGGCAAGTTCAGCACCAAATCCACTTGCTCGCCGAAGCTTTTGCTAACAATGCTGCCTTTGCATTTTTGCAAGGCACTGTTCATGGTGTCCATTTGCTTGTAGCTAAGGCTTAATGGGTAATGCTGCATTTCAACAAACTCATCGGTTTTGGCTTGATCTAAAGCCAGCTTAGCGGTACCGCCATAAGCACGCGCTAAACCGCCGGTGCCTAAATTAATGCCGCCGTAATAGCGTATCACTGCCACGCACACATTAATCAAATCGCGCCCTTCTATGAGCTTGAGTACAGGCATGCCGGCTGTACCCGACGGCTCACCGGCATCGGAAAATCGCGGCACGATGGCCGTGCCCACTTTCAATCGATAGGCATACGCCAAATGGTGGGCGCTGGGATGCTTAGCCGCAAACGCGCGCAAGGCAGCAGCCAGCTCGCGCTCATCGGCTACCGGCAACGCCATGGCGAGAAAACGCGATTTATTAATGGTCTGCTCGGCAAAGCCGGCCTCGGCTAGCACTAACAATTAACTTAAACCACTGATATGGCCCGCTTGGTCAACAGCTATGCGCTCACTGGCAGGCTGCTTAGGCAAGCCGGGCATGGTCATGATGTCACCGCATACGGCCACAACGAATTCCGCACCGCGCGACAAACGCAATTCGCGCACGGTCAACACGTGCCCAGTAGGCGCCCCACGCAAAGTCGGGTCGGACGAAAACGAATACTGCGTTTTGGCTATGCATACCGGAAAATGCCCGTGATGTTTTTCCAAGCTTGCCAAGCTTGCTAGGGCCTTAGGGCTGAATTCAACCTGGCTGGCCCCGTATATTTGTTGCGCCACGCACTTTATTTTATCGGCTAAGGGCATGGCATCTGGGTACAATAGCCGACACGCTTGATCGCCACTGCTAGCGATCAGTCGCAATACCGCATCGGCTAAATCAACCGCCCCATCCGCCCCCTGCGCCCAATGCTTGCAAACCACCGCTTGCGCACCCAACTTAGCGACGGCTGCCTGCAAACAGGTAATTTCAGCATCGCTGTCGCTATCAAAGTGGTTGATGGCGACCACCACAGGTAAATTAAATGCGTGTTGCAAATTGGTCAGGTGTTTTTCCAAATTCGCCATGCCGGCAATCAAGGCGGCGGTATTTTCCTGATTTAAGTTTTTTACCTCCACCCCGCCGTGAAATTTTAGTGCCCGTACGGTGGCCACCAAGACCGCTGCCGCTGGCTTCAATCCAGTCTTGCGGCACTTAATGTCCATGAATTTTTCGGCGCCCAAATCCGCACCAAAGCCCGCTTCGGTCACCACAAAATCGGCCAGCTTTAAGGCCGCTTGCGTCGCCACCACGGAATTGCAGCCGTGCGCGATATTGGCAAACGGGCCGCCGTGCACCAAAGCCGGGGTGTGGGCCAAGGTTTGCACCAAGGTGGGTTGAAAAGCATTTTTCAATAATGCCGTCATCGCGCCCTCGGCTTGCAAGTCGCTGGCTAAGACGGCTTGCTGCTGTTGGTTTAGGCCTATCTGTATATTGGCAAGGCGTTGTTGCAAATCGGTTAAAGAGGTGGCCAGGCAAAAGATTGCCATGACCTCGCTGGCCACGGTAATGTCAAATCCGGTTTGCCTGCTGTAGGGATTAAACGTATTGGTCTGCGTGTCTTTACTATGACCATGAACGGTAAGGTCACGGAGCGCCCTATCGTTCATGTCCAAGCATCGGCGCCAGCTGATGCTATCCGGATCGATGTTCAAGGCATTGCCTTGGTATATATGGTTATCAATTAACGCGGCCAGCAAATTATTGGCACTGGCGATGGCATGAAAGTCACCGGTGAAATGCAAATTAATGTCTTCCATGGGCAACACTTGTGAGTAGCCGCCACCGGTTGCCCCGCCTTTCAGGCCAAACACTGGGCCCAACGACGGCTCGCGCATGCACACCATGGCGCTTTTTTGCTTATCCGCCAGTAAGCGATTTAAGGCATCGGCCAAACCTATGGTGGTGGTGGTTTTACCCTCGCCGGCCGGGGTTGGGCTAATGGCCGTGACCAAGATTAACTGGCCGTCCGGCTTAGCCTGCAATCTTTGCATGGCCTGTGCCGACAGCTTGGCAATATGCGGCCCATAGTGCAGCAAATCCTCGGCCACTAAATTTAGAGTAGCCGCAATTTGCGTTATGGCTTGCATTTCTGCCGCTTGCGCGATGGCTATGTCGCTTAGCATGGCCACTAAAAATCGCCCTTACTGGCTTTATTGATCAAGCTCAATAAACTGGTTTCTAAGTCTCTTGCGGCTTGTTGTGCCCGCAATGTCGGTTGCTTAATGTGACTCAGGTCGTAAGTCGGTCTCGCCAGTGCAATAAACAAATGCATGCGCTGATTGGCATCCGGCTTTTCGTAAATGGCAATGCGGCAAGGCGCGAACACTAAGAATTCCGGATGATCAAGAAAGATTTCCGTGCCCAGGCTTAAATTGCAGAAGCTCTGCACTTCCTTAATGCCCTGCGGGTCTATGCCACGGTTTTTGATGTGTTCGGTGATGGAGAAATTGGCCGGATTAACAAAGTTCATGCTCAGCGCCAAGCTTTTTAAACTTTCCGTAACGTCTTGGTAAGTTAGGCCCTCACGCACTGGCAATTCGTATATGGCATTAGCCGCGTCTATGGCCGGCATGCCGGCTTCCACTTGCCCTGATAGCAAGGCATGCTTTGATTTGGGCGCATTTAGGCTGCAAGCACACAGCATGCACGCCACCAATAACAGCACTGCCGACAGACGCATACATCCCTTTTTTTGATTGAGCTAAGTGCTAATTATGCACTTATTTTTAGTGCCGCATTCACTGCTGCCTGATTAAATTGTGGCGCAATCAATTCTATGAAGCCATACATATAGCTGCGCAAAAAGGCATCCTTGCGCACGCCCAAATAGGTGGTGCTGTCGGCAAACAAATGGCTGACATCGACTTTAACCAAACCGGTATCGCGCTCATCGTCGTAAGCCATGTTGGCTAACAAGCCCACGCCTAAGCCCAGGCTAACATAGGTTTTAATGACGTCGGCATCGATGGCGGTCAACACCACATTTGGTGCCAAGCCGGCATTGCTAAAGGTGGTCGACACCAGCGTTCCGCCAGTGAAACCAAAATCGTAAGTAATTAGCGGGTAAGCCGCCAATTTTTTTAGGCTAAGATTGGTTTCCAATAACAATGGATGGCCATGCGGCACCACCACACAACGGTTCCATTTATAACAAGGCAAACACAGTAAATTTTCAAAATCGCTGATGTACTCGGTGGCAATGCCTATGTCTGCATCCCCATTGGCGACTTGTTCAGCCACTTGCTTGGGGTTGCCTTGATGTATGTTTAATTTCACATGCGGAAACTGCGTCATAAAAGTCTTAACTGCCGTTGGCAATTTATATCGCGCTTGCGTGTGGGTCGTGGCTATGGTCAAGGTGCCGGTTTCGATGTTGGCAAATTCATCACCCACCCGCCTGATGTTGTCGACTTGTTGCATGACTTTGGCGGCCAGATTCAGTATTTGTTGGCCAGGCTCCGTAATGCCGGTTAAACGCTTGCCATTTCGCTGGAAAATCTGCAGGCCTATCTCTTCCTCAAACAACTGAATTTGCTTACTTACGCCAGGCTGCGAGGTATACAAAACCTCAGCCGCATTGGTGATATTGAGGTCTTGTCGCGCCACTTCATTTAGGTATCGCAATTGTTGTAATTTCATGAGCTTTTCTTTCCTTTGAAGCCTTGCAATCAATATAACTAAAAATTATACGCATAGAATAACATATTCTAAAAAAACTAATTTACTACTGCTATAGTGCGCATCTGAATTTTTTAGTTCCATTCTTTTGATAACGGATACTCCATATGGAATTTGGTTACATCATTGCAGGTTTTTTAGTGGGCTTATTGGTCGGTCTTACTGGCGTAGGCGGCGGCTCCTTGATGACGCCCATCTTAGTGCTGTTCTTTCACATTAAACCGGCGTTCGCGGTAGGCACGGACCTGCTGTACGCCGCCGTGACCAAAAGCGTGGGTATTTTCGCTCACGGCAAACTGGGCAACATTGATTGGAAAATAGTGCGACTGCTGGCATACGGCAGCGTGCCAGCCTCCATCTTGACCACCCTTAATTTAAAACACATGGACATCGCCTCGGATGCGGCAGTAGACAGCATTAAGTTTTGGCTAGGGATCGCTTTACTTATTACCTCCCTATCGGTGTTGTTTCGAAATCAATTAACCAAACTGTCCAAGAAAGAACACTTGGTCAGCACTAAATGGGCGCCGCATTTAACCCTATTGTTAGGCTTAATTCTAGGTTTTTTAGTCACCTTAACTTCGGTAGGCGCCGGCGCATTGGGGGTGACGGCTTTGCTCATTATTTACCCTAACCGCCCCATCACTACCATCATAGGCTCGGACATTGCCCATGCCGTTCCACTTACCTTGGTGGCCGGCCTAGGCCACGCCAGCCTTGGCACCGTCGATTATGGCTTGCTCGGCACCTTACTCATAGGTTCCATTCCTGGCATTTGGATAGGCAGCCATTTAAGTTTGAAACTGGCTGAGCATTGGGTGCGCATGGCCTTGGCATTAATACTAATTTTTGTGGGCTTGAAACTGGTTTTCCATTAAAATGCCCAGCTCATCCCAACACACCGCAACAACAAATACGATTAAGAAAAACACACCATGTATAAGTATGACGAAATAGACCAAAGCCTAGTAGACGAGCGCGTCGCGCAATACCGCGATCAGACCAAACGCTATTTAGCCGGCCAATTAAGCGACGATGAGTTTCGCCCCTTGCGTTTGCAAAATGGCTTATACATCCAGCGTCATGCGCCCATGTTAAGAATTGCCGTGCCCTACGGCATGCTATCTAGCAAGCAACTGCACAAACTAGCTGACATTGCCAGTCAATACGACAAGGCTTACGGCCACTTTAGCACCCGTCAAAACATGCAACTTAACTGGCCCTTGCTGGAAGACGTGCCAGACATCCTGGCTGAATTGGCTAAGGTGGAAATGCACGCCATTCAGACCTCAGGCAACTGCATACGTAACATCACCACCGATCAATTTGCCGGCGTAGCCCCTGACGAAGTGGTCGACCCGCGCGCCATGGCTGAGGTGATGCGTCAGTGGAGTACCTTCCACCCCGAATTTGCCCTATTACCGCGCAAATTTAAAATCGCCGTGTCCGGCACCAAACAAGACCGTGCCATCGTGCAAGCGCACGACATAGGCATGGAGTTTTATTTAGATGCCCAACAACAATTGGCCATTAAAGTGTGGGTAGGCGGCGGCTTAGGTCGCACGCCTATTTTAGGTACCGTGATACGCGAGCACTTAGAATGGCAACACGCACTGACCTATTGCGAAGCCATCGTTCGTGTTTATAACTTGCACGGCAGGCGCGATAACGCCTACAAAGCGCGCATTAAAATTTTAGTTAAAGCTTTGGGTATAGACGAATTTAAGCGCCAAGTAGAAGAAGAGTGGGCCCATTTAAAAGACGCGCCCAACACCATTACGGAAGCGGAATTGGCCAGGGTGGCGCAGCATTTTGAACCCATGCCCTATGAGGCATTAGCTCAGCATGATGCGTCTTACGATGCCGCCATCGCTAGCAACCCAGCGTTTGCCGCTTGGGCTAAACGCAGCTTGCACGCCCATAAAATGTCTGGCTACCGTGCCGTGACCCTGTCATTAAAAACCCACGGTCAAGCGCCGGGTGATGCCAGCAGCGAACAAATGCATGCCGTGGCGGACTTGGCGGCACAATACAGTTTCGGCGAATTGCGTGTCTCGCACGAACAAAACCTCATTTTAGCCGACGTCAAATTAAGCGATGCCTTTGCCCTATGGGAAAAAGCCCGTGCGCAGGGCTTAGCCTCGCCTAACATCGGCCTGTTAACTGACATCATTTGCTGCCCGGGCGGCGACTTTTGTAGCTTAGCCAACGCGAAAAGCATTCCGATTGCGCAAGCCATACAAATGCAATTCGATAATTTAGATTATTTACACGACATAGGCGAACTGGAATTGAATATTTCCGGCTGCATGAACGCCTGCGGTCACCATCACATCGGCCACATCGGCATCTTGGGCATAGATAAAGACGGATCCGAATGGTACCAAGTGACCTTAGGCGGCAGCCAAGGCAATCAAGCCAGCCTAGGCACGGTCATAGGCCCCTCATTCTCGGCCGAAGAAATGCCACAGGTGGTGGAAAAATTGATCTCGGTTTACTTATCCGAGCGTAATGGCGAAGAACGTTTCATTGATACCGTGCGACGCTTAGGCATAGCCCCATTCAAAGCCCATGTTTACGCCGATAAAAATGCCGCCAAAGCGGAGGGCTTAGCATGAGCCATCTAATTAGCCTGCAAGCCGACGTGGCTAACATTACTGAGGATGCATGGCAATTCGTCGCCCTACCGGCTTCACAACAAGAAGTGCGTAAGCAAGCGGGCAAAATCGTTTTATTCAAACTGACCGGCGAACAAACCGTTACGCCAGAACAAATCGCTGGCACGCTAATTCCAGCCAACGGAAAAGTAATGGTACCGCTAACGGTATTCATCGCCAGAAAAACGGAACTGCAAGCGCGCTTAGACCAGCAAGAAGTCGGCGTATGGCTAGACACGCACGAATCCTTGACGGATTTAAACCAAGCGCAAGCGGATTTAAACGCCCTGCCCATCATTGCCGTGCATGTGGAACGCTTTGCTGACGGCCGCATCTTTTCGCTGGGCACCTTGTTGCGCAGTCGCTATGGCTTTAAAAATGAATTGCGCGCAGTCGGCGACGTGCTAAGAGACCAACTGTTTTTCCTCAAACGCAGCGGCTTTAACAGCTTTGCCATGCGCACGGACCGCAGCGCTGCCGAGGCTATTGCCAGCCTAAACGACTTCAGTCAGCCCTACCAAGGCGCGGTTGATGAAGCCCGCCCTGCTTTTAGACGCTACAACAGGTAAGCCTCATGTCCGTCACTTCCTCTTTAAAACCCAGCGCCGCCAACCCAGCGATACATCCTGAGTTGACCGCCAGCCTAGTGGCCAGCGTTGAGTCTAAAGCCGCGAAAGTCAGTCGCTTATTAACTGAGGCTTGCGCCACGCTTAAGCGCATTAGCTTTGCCAACAGTTTTAGCGCAGAAGACATGGTGTTGACCGACATTATTTTGCGCAAAAAACTGCCCATCAGCCTATTCTCATTGGATACCGGCCGTTTGCCGGTTGAAACCTATGACTTGATGGCGCGTGTTGAAGCCCATTACCAAACCAAATTGACGCTTTATTTCCCACAACATGAATCGATTGAACGCTACGTTCAAACGCACGGCATCAATGCCTTTTACGACAGCATCAACTTACGTAAAGATTGCTGCAGCATGCGCAAGGTGGAGCCACTGCAACGCGCATTAGCCGGCCAAGATGCTTGGGTAACCGGCATGCGTGCGGCGCAAGCCAGCACACGCAGCAGCCTGCCAGTACGCGAGTTTGATGAGGGCAATAAACTGGAAAAATTCAACCCATTAAGCGACTGGACCGAGCAGGAAGTATGGGCCTACGTGCACATGCATGACGTGCCGTACAATCAATTGCACGAGCAATTTTACCCCAGCATAGGTTGCGCCCCTTGCACGCGCGCCATTGCCATGGGCGAAGACATCCGTGCCGGTCGCTGGTGGTGGGAAGACCCCTTAAACAAAGAATGCGGATTGCACGTAAAAAAATAATTCAACTTATGACTACACACACATCAAAACAACAAGCCTTATCCCATTTAGATTGGCTGGAATCAGAAGCCATCTACATTTTGCGCGAGGTAGCAGGCCAATGCAGCAACCCAGTTTTGCTATTTTCCGGCGGTAAGGATTCGCTTTGTATCTTGCGCTTGGCGGAAAAAGCCTTCAGACCAGGTCGCTTCCCCTTCCCATTGATGCACATCGATACCGGCCACAACTACAAAGAAGTCATCGATTTCCGTGATCAACGTGCCGCCGAATTGGGCGAGCGCTTAATCGTCCGTTCGGTCGAGGACTCCATGCAACGGGGCACGGTAGTGCTCAAATCAGCCGATGAATCACGCAATAAACACCAATCCGTGACCTTATTGGAAGCCATAGAAGAATTTGGCTTTGATTGCTGCATAGGCGGCGCCAGACGCGACGAAGAAAAAGCCCGCGCCAAAGAACGCATCATGAGTTTCCGCGATGAATTTGGCCAATGGGACCCAAAAAATCAACGCCCAGAATTATGGAATTTGTATAACGCCCGTAGCCATAAAGGTGAAAACATACGTGCCTTCCCTATTTCCAACTGGACGGAAATGGACGTATGGCAATACATAGAACGCGAAAAACTGGCCTTGCCTAGCATCTATTTTTCCCATCAACGTGACGTGGTCATGCGTGGTGGGGCCATCGTACCGGTCAACGTGCCCTTGGTGAACGGCGACATCGCCAACCCAGTTAAAGCCGGTGAAGACATCATCAATATGCAAGTGCGCTTTAGAACCGTGGGCGACATCAGCTGCACGGCACCGGTGTTGTCCGACGCAGACAGCATAGAAAAAATCGTGCTGGAAACCGCCACATCGACCATCACCGAACGCGGTGCCACCCGTTTAGACGACCAAACCTCCGATGCTTCTATGGAACAACGTAAAAAGGAAGGTTACTTTTAATTTCGCTTGTTTTATGCCGGAGCAGCTGCCATAAAAGCAGCGCTAGTCCGTCCTACTGAACATTGATTTTAGACCACAGACACTATGACCACAAACCACACACCACATAACGACAGCCTGCTGCGCTTCATGACCTGCGGCTCGGTAGACGACGGCAAAAGTACGCTAATCGGCCGCTTGCTATTCGACAGCAAAACCATCTTAGCCGATACCTTGACGCAAATGTCACGCACCTCGGAAAAGCGTGGCTTAAGCGCCGTGGATTTATCCTTGCTAACCGACGGCCTGCAAGCTGAACGCGAACAAGGCATCACCATAGACGTGGCCTACCGTTATTTTTCAACCGGCACACGCAAATACATCATTGCCGATGCGCCTGGCCACGAGCAATACACACGCAACATGGTAACCGCCGCCTCCACCGCCAATCTGGCCATCATATTGATAGACGCTCGCCGTGGCGTGCTGACGCAAACCCGTCGCCATAGTTACTTAGCGCATTTGGTCGGCATACAGCACATAGTGGTGGCGGTGAATAAAATGGATTTGGTTAATTACGACCAATCCAGCTACGACAAAATCTGCGCCGACTACTTGGCTTTTGCCAAAGAGATCGGTCTAGCTCAGGCCCGTGACATACGTTTCATTCCCATATCGGCCTTGGCTGGTGACATGCTGGTAGACCGTTTGGATAATATGGACTGGTATCAAGGTGAAACCTTGTTGGAAATACTAGAAAAAGCGCCGGCAGCACACACCGAAAGCCAAGAAGCCTTCCGCTTCCCAGTGCAATTTGTTTGCCGTCCACACGCCAGCGCCGATGCCCAATTGCATGACTACCGCGGCTTTATGGGCCGCATCGAATCCGGTGAGATTGCCGTGGGCGATGCCGTAACGGTACTACCGAATGGCTACCAATCTAAGGTTAAAGCCATCCAATTGGGCGAGGCCAATTTACATTCAGCCAAAACCGAGCAAAGCGTCACCCTGTTATTAGAGGACGAAATAGACACTTCACGCGGCGACATGATAGTTAAAACCAGCGAAGCACATGAACCGGTCAAGCAAATCGACGCCTTCGTTTGCTGGCTGTCAGAAACGCCACTATCAACGGCTCGCACCTATATCATTCGCCACACCACACGCGAATCCAAGGCCAAGGTAGGCGCCATACAATACAAAGTAGACGTCAACACTTTGGAACAGCAAGCCAGCAGCGATCTTAAAATGAACGACATCGCGCGCATTAGCTTTAAATTGGCCCAATCGCTGATGGTAGACAGCTACAACGCTAACCGAGCTACTGGCGCTTTTATTGTGATAGACGAAAGCACCAACAACACCGTCGGTGCAGGCATGATTGTTTAAATTCAACTGCCTAGCCTAGCGCAAGAATTTATTGATTTAATTAACAGGCGATTTCCATTAAAATACGCCATATAGCAAATTTAGTCCTAAAGGAATAAGACATGACTTACGTCGTTACCGAAAATTGTATTCAATGCAAATTTACCGATTGCGTTGATGTTTGCCCGGTTGATTGCTTTGTGGAAGGCCCAAACTTCCTGGCCATCAACCCAGATGAGTGCATAGATTGTACCTTGTGTGTAGCAGAATGCCCGGCTGAAGCCATCTTTGCCGAAGACGACGTGCCGGCTGATCAACAAGAGTTCATTGCACTGAACGCCCGTTTAGCGGCCCTTTGGCCAGTCATCACTTCACGCAAAGCCGCCCTGGAGGATGCCGAAGCCATGAACGGTGTGCCGGGCAAACGGGATTTACTGATCGAATAGCACAATAGGATTGAAGACAAAGGAGGCTTAGGCCTCCTTTTGCATTTGACCCCGACCCAGCCACTACTCATGACCACCCCACTGCCTTTTCTGCAACATTACCCCATCCAATTGCAGGAGAAAATTCGTCAACTGCAGGCGCAAGAGAAGCTGGCCGATTACCTGAACGAGCGCTACCCGAGTGCGCACAGCGTGCAAACCGACAAAGCCCTCTACCAATTTAGCAATGATATTAGGCTAAGCTTCCTACGCAACGCCCCAGCCCTAGATAAGGTCCATTACGACAGCAAACTGACCGTGGCACACCACGCACTAGGACTGAATACCAGCATAGCCAGAGTGCAAGGCAGCAAGCTCAAAACCAAGAAGGAAATTCGCATAGCCAGCTTTTTCAAAAGCAGCCCAGCGGATTTCTTGCGCATGATCGTTGTGCACGAATTGGCGCATTTAAAAGAACGTAACCACGACAAAGCCTTCTACCAACTTTGTTTGCACATGGAGCCCCGATACCACCAACTGGAGTTTGATTGCCGGGTCTATCTGCTGTGGAAAAGCAGCAGCAAACTAATAGATAAAGGCGAGGCTTAAAATATTCTATATTTGCACTGCAGACTAGTCATTAAAGTATTGTAAAATGCCTACTTGGCGGGCCTCCCCGCATTGTGAAGTAGCCAATCTGGTCAGGTGCGGAAGCAAGCAGCCACAACTATTGAGCAAGTGCCGGGGGCAAGGCTCGCCTCCCCTTATTTTGGTAAGCAGGGCATAGCCCAGCGCTTGCCATACAGTTAGATTAAGGTGCTAGCGCGGGTAAACAATTCGATTAAATTAGCCAATGAAAGCAGACGCATTAATCTCATGAGCTACCAAGTACTGGCCCGTAAATGGCGCCCTAAATCATTCGAAACCCTGGTTGGACAAGACCATGTGGTGCGGGCTTTAAGCAATGCCTTGGACCAGCAGCGTCTGCATCATGCCTATCTTTTTACCGGCACCCGAGGCGTAGGTAAAACCACCCTAGCCCGTATCTTAGCCAAATCCCTTAACTGCGAAACCGGCATCAGCGCTAAGCCATGCGGCGTATGCAGTGCCTGCACGGAAATTGACCGAGGACGCTTTGTTGATTTAATCGAAGTGGATGCCGCCAGCAACACGCAAGTCGACGCCATGCGCGATCTACTGGACAATGCCCAATACGCACCCAGTGCCGGGCGCTTTAAAGTCTACATCATCGATGAAGTGCACATGCTGTCGAAAAGCGCCTTCAATGCCATGCTGAAGACGCTGGAAGAACCACCGGCACACGTTAAATTCATCCTAGCCACCACTGACCCACAAAAAGTACCGGTCACGGTCTTGTCGCGTTGCCTGCAATTCAATCTAAGGCAAATGGCCGGCACCTCGATTATTGATCACCTGCAAAATATATTGACCCAAGAGGCCATTCCTTTTCAGGCCAGCGCCTTGCACTTAATTGCCCGGGCGGCCGATGGCAGCATGCGGGATGCCCTATCTTTAACCGACCAAGCGATTGCTTACGGCGGCCAAAGCGTCAATGAAGCCGAAGTACGCGACATGCTGGGTGCAATTGACCAAAGCTATTTATACCAACTGATTAACGCTTTGTTAGCAGAAGACGGCCCGGCTTTAATAGCTCAAGCTCAAGCCATGGAACAGCGCAGCCTATCCTTTGAAAGCGCTTTAAACGATTTGGCGCAATTACTGCACCAAATAGCCGTGGCACAAACAGTACCAGACAGCGTTGCCCATGACTTACCGGAACGTGCTGTCTTGCTGGACTTTGCGCAAAGAATACCAGCGGCCACCTTGCAGTTGTACTACCAAATTGCCCTACTAGGCAGACGTGATATAGGCTTAGCGCCCGACGAATTGGCTGGCTTCAGCATGAGCTTGCTGCGCATGCTGGCGTTCAGCCCTAAAGACCAAGCACTTAGCAACGCCAGCCCGCCGGCGCTTAAGGCGCAAACGATCAGTCCTGCACCGGTCGCAGCCTCAGTTGCAACCACAGCATCCGATACAGCGGCAGCATCAACCATTGCGGCAAATGAGGCCAGCAAGCCCCAAGTGCCTCATGAGGAAAGTATGCAAGCGGCTGCAGAGGAAAGTCCGCCAGCGCCTAGCAGCGACGAAATGCCTTTTGAAAAGACCATGCCTAGCGAGCCCATTCCTATGGCAGAGGCCGCTAATGCAGATGCCGAATACAGCCATAATGAGCCCATGCCTGTCGACGCTGGCTTAAGCCGGCAATTTAATGGCGATTGGCGCAACTTGGTGGACAATCTAAAACTGGGTTTAGCGCGCGCCTTATCGCAGCACTGCGAGCTCATCAGCTACGATGAAAACAGCATCAGCTTAAGCGTACCGGAAATGCAAAAACACTTATTACTGCCTAATTACCAAGAAAAACTCAGCACCTCGATTAACCAGTATTTTGATAAGAAAATCAAACTGCACTTTAGTGTGGGTGGCACTGGCAACACGCCCGCCCAGCAAATTAGCCAAGAGAAAGCGCAGGCGCAAAACACGGCTGAAACTGCCATAGAACAAGACGGTTTTGTGCAAGCCTTGATTAACGATTTTGGCGCACAAATTATCCCCAACAGCATTAAACCAATTTAATTAAAACTTTAATTTCAGGAGCAGCACTATGATGAAAGGCGGCATGGCCAATATGATGAAACAGGCCCAGCAAATGCAAGCGAACATGCAAAAAGCCCAAGCGGAATTGGCTAATGTAGACGTGGAGGGCATGGCCAGCAATGGCTTGGTCAAAGTCACCATGGCTTGCAACAACGTGGTCAAACGCGTCGCCATAGACGACAGCGTTATGGACGACAAGGAAACCTTGGAGGATTTGTTAGTCATTGCCTTAAAAGATGCCACCGCTAAAGCGGAAGCCACCTCCTCCGCGCGTATGGCTAACTACATGCCCGCTGGCATGAAACTGCCTTTCTAAGATTAAGCCTTACAGCGCTTAATGAAAAACCCACCGGCCTTAGAACAATTAATCGATAGCCTGCGCTGCCTGCCCGGTGTCGGGCCTAAATCCGCGCAGCGCATGGCTTACTACTTATTGCAACGCGATAGAAAAGGTGCCAGCGGCTTGGCCACGGCATTGGATCAAGCCTTGCAGGTGGTAGGCCATTGCCAACTCTGCAATACTTTTAGTGAACAAGCCGTTTGCCCTCTGTGCGCTTCCGAGCAACGGGATAGCCATTTACTTTGCGTAGTGGAGATGCCAACTGACTTGCTCATGTTGGAAAACACCCGCGCCTACACTGGCATGTATTTTGTTTTGATGGGCCGCTTGTCGCCGCTAGACGGCGTGGGTCCTAAAGAAATCCATTTAGACAAATTGCTCAAACGGGCACAAGACGGCTTGGTGCAAGAAGTCATATTGGCCACCAACTACACGGTAGAGGGCGACGCCACCGCCCATTACATCAGTGAACTGCTCAAAGCGCGTGGCATTAAAACCAGCCGCATCGCTCGTGGCATGCCCATGGGCGGGGAAATTGAATACGTGGACAGCGGCACCCTCGCCCAGGCCATGATGGAAAGGCGCAGCATCGGTTAAGTTGCGGTCAATCGCAACAGCTTAGATTTTCTAGCAAAGCGGCCGGGGTTTCAATTAAAGCATCGGCACCCCATTCACGCGGCCTATCGGTCTCGGCCAAATAACCAAACAAGGCTACCACCGTTTTCATGCCAGCCGCCCTGCCCGCCTGCACATCGCGTTCTGCATCACCCACATAAATGCATTGTTCCGCTTGGCATTGCATTTGCGCGCATGCCATGAGCAAGGTGTCGGGCGCCGGCTTAGGTTGCGGCGCATCGTCACCACAGAGCAAACAGGCTGCTCGTTCGAACAAGTTGCTGTCACCTAGCTTCACTGCCTTAGTTAAATTCACCGAGAATCGCCTAGGCTTATTGGTCACGATGCCCCATTTAATGCCCTTGCTGTCTAAGGCTGCCAATAAGGCAGCAATGCCCGGTAAAAATAGCGGATGTTGGGTATACACCGATTCATACAAATCCAGGTATTCCAAACGCATGACTTCAAATTGGCTGTCGTCGGGATAGATAGCAAAACCCAATTCCAATAAACCACGTGTGCCGTGCGAGGCCACCGGCCATATCAGCTCGTGTGGCAAGGGCGATTTCCCATGCCGAGTTAACTGCATATTGAGCGCCAAGCCTAAATCGTGCGCGGTATCGACCAAGGTGCCGTCTAAATCGAATAAGACCACACTCATGCAGGCAACACCGTATGCATGAGGTAATTGACCGCCACATCGTCACTCAAGCGGTAAGTTTGTTTAAATGGGTGATAGCTCATGCCACGCAAGCTCATGACATCGAGTTTGGCATGACGCGCCCAGCTTGATAACTCAGACGGCTTAATAAATTTGGCGTAATCGTGGGTGCCTTTGGCCAACAAATTAAGTACGTATTCCGCGCCAACCACGGCCAACAAGTAAGCTTTTGGATTGCGGTTGATGGTGGAAAAAAACACCGAGCCATTGGGTTTAACCAATTTGGCGCAGGCCGCCACGATGGCCGCCGGGTCTGGAACGTGCTCCAGCATTTCCATGCAAGTCACCACATCAAAACTGGCCGGCTGCAAAGTGGCTAACTGCTCGGCTGATATGCACTGATAATCCACATCCGCGCCGCTTTCTAATTGATGCAATTTAGCCACGTTCAGCGCTTTTTCACCCAGATCAATGCCGGTGACTTTCGCCCCTTTAAAATGCATGGATTCAGATAAGATGCCGCCGCCACAACCGACATCCAGCACCCGCTTGCCTTTTAAGCCCACCAAATCATTGATCCAATTTAAACGCAGTGGATTGATTTCGTGCAAAGGCTTAAATTCGCTGTTTACATCCCACCATTTGTGCGCGAGTTCAGCAAACTTTTGCAACTCGGCCTGATCGGCATTCATGCTTACTTCGGCTGTTTGACTTGCTGTATCTTTACTTGCCATGTGTTTACTATGTCCTTTAATTCCTGAGGCTCAATATTGGCATACACGCCATTGCAATAACGCAATTCGCCGGCCACCCAGGTGTGGCTAACTTGTTCCCTACCGCAGCAATAAACCAAATGCGCGATGGGATCGTAATAAGGTGCCAGCAATACTTCATCCAAGCGCACGGCCGTTAAATCAGCGTACTTTCCGACTTCTATCGAACCGATTTTTTCGTCTAAGCCTATGGCTTTTGCCCCGTTAATGGTGGCCATGGCCAAGGCTTGCATAGCCGGCAAGGCACTGGCATCGGCGCTTAGGCCTTTGGCTAATAAGGCAGCCAAACGTATTTCGCTGAATATGTCCAAACGGTTATTGCTGGCGGCGCCGTCTGTGCCCAAGGCCACGTTCACGCCTTTAGCCAACAAATCCACCACCGGCGCCATGCCGCTGGCCAGCTTTAAATTCGAGCTGGGGCAATGCGCAATATGGCAACCGTATGCGGCCAACATATCCATCTCGTAATCCAATAAATGCACGCCATGCGCGGCCAACAAATCCGGTCCTAGCAAGCCCAATTTAGCTAACCTGGCTAAGGGACGCATGCCGTATTGGCTTTCGCTACGGCTAATCTCTTCCAAGGTTTCATGCAGGTGTGTGTGCAAGCCTAGCGCCAATTGCTCGGCATAGGTGATGACTTTTTCTAAGCTGCGATCGGACACCGTATAAGGTGCATGCGGTGCAATCGACGAACTGATCAATGGGTTATTGCGCCATGAGTCGTGGGCATCAAAGCCTTTTTGCAAATAATCGTCTGCATCACTGGCGTAGGCCGATGGAAAATCCAACACCAACAACCCCAGATTGGCTCGCATACCGGCTTGACTGGCCGCCGCCGCGGTCGCTTGCGGAAAGAAATACATGTCGTTAAAACAAGTTATACCGCCGCTAAGCATTTCGGCGCAGGCCAACAAACTGCCGTCTTGCACAAATTGCGGCGAGACCAAAGCCTGCTCGGCTGGCCAGATGCGTTGCTCCAGCCAAGTCATTAAAGGCAAGTCGTCGGCCATGCCGCGCATCAAGCTCATGGCGGCATGCGTGTGCGCATTGATCAAACCAGGTAACAACACTTGCTCGCCCAAACTAATCAGTTCGCTAGCGCGGAAAGCCTGTTTGGCCGCTTCGCTTGGCAGCACGGCCACAATCAGGCCGTCATGCACTACCACTGCGTGATCTTCTAGCACGGCAAAATTGGCTGCCATGGTTGCAATCCAGCGCGCTTCTATAATGAGATCAACGTCAGCAATGACAGGGGTTAAGTGTTTACTATTGGCCATAGCACTTATTCTACCAATAAAAAAGCCCCGTCATGACGGGGCTTATACTTAAACAGCGTAAATTTAGCTTAGCGGCAAGGCATTTCACGCTGTTTTTCGGCGGAAATGACCACGCGACGATTAGGCTGCAAGCACTCGATGAGTTTCTTGTTGGGTTTATCACCCTTGCATGCCACCACCGGCTCAGACTCACCCTTGCCAGAAGCTTGCAAACGTTTAGCCGACACGCCTTGCGTCATTAAATAGGCTTTTACTTGATTGGCGCGACGCTCAGACAATTTTTGATTGTAGCTTTCACTGCCCAACTTATCGGTATGACCGGTTACCAACACCAACTCGACATCGGCATTGGCTTTAATTTTGTTAGCCACTTCATCCAAAGTCGGCTTGGAACTGTCTTGCAATTTATCTTGATCAAAGGCAAACAATTTTTCAGCCAATATGGTCACGGTTTCAAAGCTAGGCTTGCAAGCTGGCAATGCTGCAGCGACAGGCGCATCCGAGGCAGGGGCCTGCACTGGTGCGGCTGCCGGCGCCGATTCGGCTACTGGCATGGCGGTTGGAGCAGGAAAGCGGAATACCCCACCTAAATTCAGCAAAGTATTGCCCACGGTGCCGCCTGCATCCAACACTGAGCCGGCTTTAGCATTGGAACGTGACCATTGTTGACGCACATCGGCTTGCACACCGAAGCTGTCGTTGAATAAATACTGCGCACCCAAGCCTATGTTGGCTAGCCATGAGGTTTTGCTTTTATCTTGAACTACGGTCGGTGAATAATCCAGCTTGTTATTCGCCACACCCAAGCCGGTTAGCAAGAAGGGACGGAAACTATCACGACCCAACATATAAAGGGCATCCATGCCCAAGCTGGTTTGTTTGTAACGGCCATTACCACCTAAATCATCGTTAGCACGTGCGTAGCTAAGACCAGACTGTATGTCCCAATGCGGGCTAAGTTCCTTGCCCAAGCGTATGGACGCACCGCCGCCATTTTTGGCAGCCAAGTCTTTATCGGTATCCATTAAACTCACGCCCGGCACGGCATACCATGCACCACTGTAGGCATCTTCTGCACTGGCATCGCCTGCCAACAAGCCAAATACTGAAAGCATTGCTGCTATAAACTGACGATTATTTTTCATGATTTACTCCTTAGCTGAAAACAAAAGGCCTTATATCCGCCTTAACTATCAACCACGCTATTAATATAGCGCCATATTAACAAAATTTCACAGCATCTTACGAATTACTTTAATTTTATCAGCATCAAGCGTGGATTGGCGTTGATTGGCCACGCACACCCCGCCTCTGAAACCGATGTAGTGTGGCTGCAGGTTTTTCGCCGCGGCCAGGTGGCTATCCCTTAATGATCCAGCCAACCCCAATAACATGCCCTGAGCTGCAACCTGCTTGGCAAATTCGCTGGCTTGCTCAGCACTGTAGTGGTCAAATAGGCTCAAGCCATTTTTAATTTGCGTGTCCAGCATCACGCCCAGAAAACCGGCTTGCTTTATGTCGGCAAGTAAGCTGTCTGGGTAGGTGACTTCCGCAAACAGCACTCCAATCAGTTGATGGCCAGCCTGCGTATAGGGGAGCAGGGCTTGCAGGCAGTCTTGATAATCTTCGGTGGCAAAAAAGCCAATTTTAATGATGCCCACACCGGTAGCGATGACTTGATCCAGTTGCGGCAGCCACTGCTTAGCTTGCATGGGCAAATCGCCCAAGGTCGCGCTGGTCAGCCCTTTATGGGCCATGGGCTGCTGGTTTAGGAAGGCGACAATGCTGCGGATCTCCGCCAGCGGCAAGGCCCCCAAGGCGCCGGCATGGGGGTTTTTCATGTCTATGATATCGGCACCCTGCGCCAGCGCTATTTTTGCCTCATCCAACGTGCAAACGCTGATCAACAATTGCGGGCTAGATAGCCTGCCCAGCAGAGCGGCATTCATGCGCAATTGCTCCCATCTTGTGCGGCATAGTGGTTGTCTATTTTATCGGTGAGCCAAGCCCATGCCTGCAGCTCA
Organism: Methylophilaceae bacterium; assembly: GCA_965601545.1. Lineage (GTDB taxonomy): Bacteria > Pseudomonadota > Gammaproteobacteria > Burkholderiales > Methylophilaceae > Methylotenera. Next base: position 962,133 of record OZ271845.1, read on the forward strand.
CGCTCACCCGCAGTTTTATCGATGGCAATTTGCAAATACTGCCTTTCTGATTGCACTTTGTCTTTGGGCAACCTAGTTAAGCGGCTGACCAACACCGCCAGCTCAATCACCGCGGCTTGGGCGCGGTTAAAGCCGGCAAATGCTTGATGCTGAACGCTATGCTGTACCTGCATATGCAAGCGCGGACGCACGGCATCCTCCTCGACGCGCAACAAGGTCAATTCTTCATGCGCTAAACAATCCGCCAATCGGTAGCCCAAGAGCTGCTCGACTGGCAACAGCGACCAAGCCTGCCTATTAGTTAGCGCCCCAGCAAACACCCGCACGTCATCGCAGAGGCTAAGCACGGCGCGTTGAGTGGCAATGATATTGCTTAAGGTTAAGGATGGCTTATACGGAGAAATAATGACTGTCTCACCCAGCCTTTGTATGCCAAATGGCGCCACGTGAACCTCGCCTTGCTCATTCATGCTGGTAACGATGGTTTCGAATATCATGATTTATTTTTTTGCGCGGCTAATTTTCGTGCGCTCATGGCAGCGTCACGATGGGCAATTTTTGCCTCAGGCTGAGTCGGTGCTGCGCTCACACCCCACTCCAAGGCTTGATCTTGCACGTAACGTTTTTTTAGTTGCCAGGCAATTTGCGCCCTAGCCAATTCCACACCTAAATAAAAAGCATGCGAGGCATCGTCATGCACGTCTAGCAAAGGGTAAAGCGCAAACGGATCAGTCGCTTGGTGCAGCCCATCCCTATTGTAAACATGCACGCCCTGCTCGCTGACCTGAATACGAAAGTTAGGGTCTTTGATCATGTTGGCAATCTCTTTAATTTCATCCACGCTATAGGTGAATGGCCGCCTATCATGCAGCCCGAGCAAGCCATTGCTGTAGCCACGCGGCAGCCTGTCATCGGCCTTGGCGGCGTGCATAACACGCCTAGCCAAATCGGCTTCGGCGATGGCATTGACCGCATGCGGGCTGACCGAGGTAGCGAGCACGGCATTGATGTTCAATTCGCTGATGATGCCAAACAGTAAAGTGTTAATGCCGGTGGTATCGGCATCGGTTAATTCGGTTAGGTTACCTATGCCCATCATGATGGCAATGTCCGGGTATCTTTTTCGCAGGGCTTGATAGCGCACGATGGATTGCGTCAAACCAAAATGGATCGGGTCCAATATGGCATCGGCGATAAAAGGCTTGCCGGCTTTTTGGCAAGCTTCAATGGCTCGGTATAAAGACGGCAGACTATGTGGTTTAGCGGGAATCAACACCGGCGTGGCCGCTACTTCGTGGGCTACCCAAAGGGTTTTTTCAGTCAAACTCAGCAAGAAATCGGCACCTGCATGCCCGGCGGTCAACAAATCGTCCACGCTAAGTGAATCAACACTGACAGCGAAACCCAAGGCTTTAAGCGCCTGCACGGACTCTTTTAAATGAGGAAAAGGCACACCAGGCAAGCATCCCAAATCAATTACGTTCGCCCCTTGCGCTTGATACGCTTGCGCTTTGGCGACGATGCCAGCCACGCTTAACATGGGGGCATCGACGATTTCAGCAAAAATCTTCACGCGGTAATCGCTCAAATCTGGGGCTAAACCCACCTGACCAAAATACTGCGGCAAATCTTTTAAATCCGCTGGTCCACGTTCAACCGGCACGCCATATTGATCAGCCAGCGGCGTGATATCGCCCAAACAAAGACCAGGCACGATCACCTTGTCGGCATCACCGCTGTCTTTAAGTCGCCTGGCAATTAACTGCGGGGTCATGAGTGCGGCAACCGACACGCCTATTTCCACTATGCGGTATTTGAATGGGGGAGTATTCGGGTCTTGTTTGGATTGCACTTGCGCCAACACCTTAGCCAAGCTTTTCTCAGCCAATTTACCCGTTAAGAAAAGTAAATTTTTCGCTACCATGCTGATGCACTAAGCGCCCAATGCATGCAAACGCTGATTAATCGCGGTGGCCAATGCGGGAATGTCTGAAAATACCGAGGTGGCTTCAAATTCAGCCAATTTAGCAACGTTAGCTAAATCAATTTGCCTGGGGTAAACCTGCACGGTTTTTTGCCGCGGCGCTTCCGATTCAATGGCACCACCGCTTTGTTCTGGCACCGTGTCACAGGCAAACACTAGGCTGGGCACTCGGGTTTTGCCGGCTTGCGCGTAGAGGTTGGTTACCAATGAGTCGGAAAAGCCGTAAGCCATTTTTGCAATGGTGTTGGAGGTGGCGGGGGCAATTACCAAAGTGTGATAGTGGCCACTGTAGAGCAAACCGACCGGCACACTGCTGGCGGTTTTATCGTAATACACCCGATGCTGGCTGGCTTCTAACTTAGCTTGAAAACCGTACTGTTGAATAATTTCAGCAGCGGCTTTACTTAAAAACACATCCACGTCTGGCAAAGTGGCCAGCAAATCCAACGCCTCCCTTAGGTAATGCCCAGAGCCGGAGATAGCCCAAGCTAAGCGCTGCTTTTGCATGAGAAATTAAGAAAAGGGGTGTTCGATGACGATGGTTTCATCGCGCTCAGGGCCAGTTGAAACTATGGCCACTGGCACACCACACAAGGCTTCCAAGCGTTTCAGGTAATGCTGCGCATTCTTAGGTAGCCCGGCCCATTTTTTAACGCCAAAGGTGTTTTCTGTCCAACCCGGCACGGTTTCGTAGATGGGCTTACAGCCGGCCACGTCATCCGCGCCTATAGGCAATAGGTCTATCTTCTTGCCATCCAACTCGTAGCCTATGCATATCTTCAGTTCGGCGATGCCATCTAAGACATCCAATTTAGTGATGCACAAGCCGGTTAAGCCGTTAATCATGGCAGAGCGACGCAAAGCTGCCGCATCAAACCAACCACAACGACGCTTGCGTTTGGTCACCGTGCCTATCTCCTGCCCTTTAGTCGACATTTGGTAGCCAGGCACACCGGCTGTTTCTATGTCTAACTCGCTAGGGAATGGGCCGCCGCCGACACGGGTGGTGTAGGCTTTGGTGATGCCTAAAACATAATGCAGCATATTGGCGCCCACACCGGTACCGGCAGAAGCTTGACCGGCTATGCAATTACTAGAAGTCACATAGGGGTAAGTACCGTGATCGATGTCTAACAAGGTGCCTTGTGCGCCTTCAAACAATAAGTTGTCGCCACGGCCATTGGCCGCATAAAGCTCGGCTGAGATATCACTGATCATAGGCTTCAAAGCCACGGCATGGGCCATGCTGGCATCGTATTGCTGATTAAAATCTACGGTTTTAGCATCCAAATAATGGCTTAATACAAAGTTATGGTAGTCCATGACTTCGCGTAATTTATCTGCAAAACGTTCGGGGTAAAATAAATCGTAAACCCGCAGGGCACGTCGCGCCACTTTATCCTCGTAGGTAGGGCCTATGCCTTTGCCGGTCGTGCCTATCTTTTTATCGGCACTGCGTTTGGCCTCACGGGCCACGTCTACCGCCACGTGGTGGCTTAAAATAAGCGGGCAACCTGAGCTGACTTTTAAACGGCTTTTGACTTCCAAGCCGTCTTTTTCCAAGGCAGCAATTTCACCTAATAAGTGACCCGCATCCAATACCACCCCATTACCGATGTAACAGTTAATACCGGAACGGACGATGCCAGACGGCACTAAATTAAGTTTGTAGACACGCTGCGCATCCCCTTGCCCCACCACCAAAGTGTGGCCGGCGTTATGCCCGCCTTGAAAGCGCACCACGCCTTGGGCGTGATCGGTTAGCCAATCGACTATTTTTCCCTTGCCTTCATCGCCCCACTGCGTACCGATAACGACGACGTTTTTTGCTGCCTTATTTGCCATAACTTTAACTTTATAATTTTAATTTGAGGGTAAGTGCTTAGTGCGGTGCCGACTAGTTTGCTTAATTTTTATCGCTATCGATGGCCAGCACATGCCAACCGGAGTTGTAGTGGGCTAACTTTCTATCGCAATTTAATTCTTTTACATCGTGGTCTGTGTCAGGCAAAGCTTGAATGACGATATGACCTTCTGCCCTTAATGCAGCTATTTTTTCCTGTAAGCCTGCATCGCCTTGCGCAGGCGCAAAGATAGCTGTTGGCAAGGACGCCGGCGCCAAGGCCGTCACTACGCCACGCAAATCCAAGCTGAAGCCAGTTGCCGGCCGTGCTCGACCAAATGCCGAACCCACTTCATCATAGCGACCGCCTAGTGCCAATGGCCCCTTGTAACCTTGGGCATAGGCAGCGAAGACCATGCCGCTGTGGTAGTGGTAACCACGTAATTCACTTAAATCAAAACTCAAGCTGACGTCCAAATCCGCCAAGGCTTGGCTGACGGCCGTTAAGCTAGCTAAAGCGACTTTAATCGCTGGCATGGCAGGCAGCACTTTGGCCGCTTTTTGTAATATCGCTTGATCGCCATTGAGCTCGGTTAACTGCAACAAGGCTTCACGAGTAGGCTTATCCAAACTTTGCGTTAAGCTGGCAACGCTAGACTGATCTTTACTTTGCAGGGCGGCGTACAAATCTTGTTCCAACTGCGGATTCACGCTGCTGGCCGCAATCAAACTGCCAAAAATATCCACATGACTAAAATCCATGTGCACCTGATTCACGCCCATGGCGTGCAAGGCTAGTATTAAGAGGCGCTGAATTTCAATGTCGCTGGCCACCCCTGCGTGGCCGTATAGCTCGGCACCTAATTGCAAAGGCTCCCGTGTTTGCGCTAGGCCATCGGGCTTGGTGCGCACTACACTGCCGGCATAGCATAGTCGCGTAATGCCTTGCTGATTGAGCAGGTGTGCATCAATACGGGCGGCTTGTGGCGTCATGTCAGCCCGCACACCCATCAAACGGCCACTTAACTGATCCACCACTTTAAAGGTGGCCAGGTCTAAATCGTGACCGGCACCGGTGATCAATGACTCCATGTATTCCAGCATAGGCGGAATAACGTATTGGTAACCGTGCACACGAAATAAATCGAGCAAGCAGCGACGCATGATTTCAATTCGGGCCGCCTCAGCCGGCAGCACGTCTTCTATGTATTCTGGAAGCAGCCAATTACGCATTTTTTCTCATCTTTAACGGTTAGTTACCCAAATCAATAGCAGGCCGGCCAGCACCGACAACAAGCCAACAAAACGCAGTTGGCCGTCTTTAAATGCCATCAAACGTTGAAAAGCTTCGCGCCATGATTGCGGCAACAGCAAGGGCATCAAGCCTTCTAAAACCAACATCAAGCCCACAGCGGTAAAAAGACTGGCCTGCACTTTTAATGCTCTCTAATTAGTTTGCCGAATTACTTTTTATTCGGACTGCGCATGTATTTAAAAAAGTCTGAGCTAGGGTCTAAGACCATGACATCGCTCTTGCTTTTAAAGGTGTTTTTATACGCTTCGGTACTGCGGTAGAAGGCGTAAAACTCAGGGTTCTTACCGTAGGCTTGGTTGTATATGGCTGCGGCCGTAGCATCGCCCTCACCTTTGGTTTTTTGTGCATCACGGTAAGCCTCGGCGATAATCACTTCGCGTTGCTTATCGGCATCCGCACGAATCTTCTCTGAAGCCGCCGAGCCTTCTGAACGCAACTGATTGGCCAAGCGTTTACGCTCGGCGATCATGCGGTCAAACACCGACTTGCTAATCTCTTCAGCGTAATCCACGCGTTTCAAACGCACGTCCACCACTTGTATGCCAATTTGACGCGCTTCCATGTCGGCGCGTTTACGTAAATTATCCATGATGGTTCCGCGTTCACCGGCAATGACATCGTGCACGGTGCGCTTACCAAATTCAGCACGTAATCCGGCGTTTACAACCTTAGACAAACGGTCTTCGGCTGCGGCTTCGCCACCGTCTTTGATAGACACGTAGTATTTGGCTGGGTCTATGATGCGCCATTTAACAAAAGAATCGACCATCATGTATTTGTTTTCACTGGTAATGAATTTAGCCGGCTGCTCCCAATCCAGCGTCAAAATACGGTTATCGAAGTATTTTAGATTGTCCACGATAGGCAATTTGAAATGCATGCCTGGCTGCTTTTTAATGGCTACAATTTCCCCCAAACGTTGCACGATGACAAACTGGGTTTGATCGACGGTAAATGCCGAACTGGAGAACAACAACAAGGCGGCCACAAGGCCTACGATTATATTAGTTGAATTTTTCATGGCCGGCTCCTACCTGCTTTCTCTGTCACGACTGCGAAAAGCGTCGCGTGTACGATCGGTCGTTAGCGCCGGCTCTGCTGCCGCCGCCGCTTGTGGATTTAGCGATTGCAAGGATTGCGATTTTTGCACGGCCGCGTCTTCAGTTGCATTGATCAATTTATCCAATGGCAAATAGAGCATGCTGTTGCCGCCTTTCTGATCGACCACCACTTTGCTCACGCTAGACAAGATTTGTTCTTGCGCCTCTAAAAACAAACGCTGACGCGTGACTTCTGGCGCCTTTTTATATTGCACTAAAATTTGTTCAAAGCGACTGGCATTACCTTTGGCTTCACTCTCTATTTTCAGTTTGTAACCGGCCGCTTCAGCCAACAACCTGGATGCGGTTCCGCGCGCTTTAGGGATGACGTCATTGGCGTAGGCTTGACCTTCATTAATCTGCCTTTGGTTATCTTGGTTGGCTCGGTTGACGTCTTCAAAGGCTTCCTGCACTTGCTCAGGCGGTTGCGCGCTTTGCAAGGACACGCTGGTGATGTTTACACCGGTTTTGTAGCTGTCCAATATGATTTGCATGCGCTCAGAGGTATCCGCCAAACCTTTTTGCAGGAGGTCGTCTAATTTACTTTTACCTACCACTTCACGAATAGCCGTTTCAGCGGCAGACATCACTGCCTCGTCGGTTGAACGGTTGTTAAACAAGTAATCTTTAGCATTCTTGAGGTTGTATTGCACGGCAAATTGCAAATCGATGATGTTCTCATCTTCGGTTAGCATCAAGGCCTCTTTAGGTTGCTTGACTTTGCTGCCACTACCCTCACCGGCACTACGGTAGCCAACCTCCAATCGACGCACTTGTTCCATGTTGACCACGTCAGCCGATTCAAACGGATAGGGTAAATGCCAGCGCGGGCCCGGCTCAGCGGTTTCCACAAAATTACCAAAGCGCTTGACCACACCCAATGAACCTTGATCAACGATATAGAACCCGGTACCCAACCAGACTAAAACAACAACGGCCACGATGGGCAACACAGGCAAGGCTGGCGTTTCATCAGACCCTTTAGTTGGTTTGCTAGGCTGACGGTTAGGCTGATTGCCACCGCCCTTACCAAATAAATTATTAATTTTTCGGCTTAAATCGCGCATCACTTGGTCCAAATCGGGAGGACCATCGTTATTACCCTGTAACCAGCCAGGAAATTTAATCATTTAACACTCCAAAATCCATCATGAGCTAACTTTGACTTAAGCATACGCACTTTCTTCCGTGCTCAATTTCTGCAAATATTGACCATGTTCAGCAATGGCCAACCTCAACAAATCCATTCCTTCGCCGGTTTTAGCAGAAACGTGCATGCTACTAATTCTACCATATTCATCCCGGCTAATTGCAGGCATCAAGCCCACTCGATCGATCTGATTGTGCACTAAAATTTGCGGCACATTGGCCGCTCCTATCTCAGCCAAGACCTTATTCACCTGGCTAATTTGCTCATCACGATTGGTGCTAGCGGTATCGACTATGTGCAAGAGCAGATCCGCCTGCACCGCCTCTTCCAGGGTCGCACCGAAGGCTTCGACCAAGGCATGCGGCAAATGCTTAATAAAGCCCACGGTATCGGACAACACCACCGAACCGCAATCGGCTATGTAAATTTTATGTGTGGTGGTGTCCAAGGTGGCAAACAACTGATCCGCCACGTAAATGTCGGCCTTGGTTAGGCGATTAAACACGGTGGATTTACCGGCATTGGTGTAACCAACCAGGGACACCGTCATGACATTGGAACGTTTGCGCGCCCGTCTTTGCATGCCTCGCTGCGCTTTGAGCTTTAGCAACTTCTCACGCAACTGCTTAACCCGCACGCGCAGCATGCGCCTGTCCAATTCCAACTGCGTTTCACCAGGGCCGCCGCGCACGCCTATGCCGCCTTTTTGCCGTTCCAAATGGGTCCAACCTCGCACTAGGCGGGTAGACAAATGTTCCAACTGCGCCAATTCCACTTGCAATTTACCTTCGTGGCTTTGTGCGCGCTGACTGAATATATCAAGAATTAAACCGGTTCTATCCACCACCCGCGCTTGCAATAGCCGTTCTAAATTTCGCTGCTGGGATGGTGACAGGTCATGATTAAACACCGCAATATTGGCTTCACTGGCTTGCATCATTTGTGCCAGTTCATCGGCCTTGCCGCTGCCTATAAAATACTTAGCATCAGGCGCAGCACGCTTGGCTTCAACGGTGCCGCGTATAGCCAAACCGGCCGTTAAACTTAACTGCCGGAGTTCGTGCAAACTTTCTTGGTAATCGTGGTCACCGAAGTCCACGCTCACCATAATGGCAGCATCAAAGCCGCCAGGTCGCTCAAACAAATCTTTCAAGGTTTATAGAACCACGCTGATCGAACAGTAATTATTCGGCATCTTCAGTTGAATTAAATGCCACCATGCGTGCTGGCACGATGGTTGAAATGGCATGCTTGTAAACCATTTGGGTGACGGTATTTTTAAGCAAAATCACGTATTGATCGAATGAATCAACCTGACCTTGAAGTTTAATGCCGTTGACGAGATAGATAGATACAGCGACGTGTTCTTTACGTAAGGCGTTAAGAAACGGGTCTTGTAACATTTGCCCTTTTTGATTCATGGTGTCTCCTATTGTTTGGAGTTAAATAAAAACTGCTTAAGATAATACGCTGCTTACAATTTAGAGCTATGGCTGGCCAAGCTTATTAAACAAAAGCCATAAAGCTATTTTAGTACGGCCTTCAATCTAGTTAAAACTTCTTCTTTACCCAATATAGCCATGACCTGATCTATGCTGGGTGACTGCGCGATTCCAGTGATGGCAACACGCAGCGGCATGGCTAATTTAGGAAACTTCAAGCCATTTTTAGTGACCGCATCATTAATGACTTGGTGTATGGTTTCAGCCTGCCAATCGCTCGCATTTAATGCACTGCCTAATTCAGCCAGCACCGGCATGATGTCTGGCGTTAAATGTTTCTCAACGGCGGCGGCATCCAAACTGGGCTTTTCAAAGAAATAGACTAAACCATCAGCCAATTCGTTCAGGGTATTCACCCTTTCTTTATACAAAGCGATGCCGGCTGACAATTTGGCCGCATCAGGCACAAGCACCCCTCTTAGCGCCAAACGCTGCAATTGGTCTGCCAGCAAGGTAGTAGGATCTGCTTGTTTAATGTAATGCGCATTGAGCCAATTGAGTTTTTCAGTATTAAATTGGGCGGCCGATGGCGTAATGTGATCCAAATCGAACCACTGAGCAAATTGCTGCTTACTGAACACCTCTTCGTCGCCATGGCTCCAACCTAGCCTAGCCAAGTAATTGATGACCGCCTCTGGCAAGTAGCCGTCTTCATGGTACTGCATGACGCTAACCGCCCCATGCCGCTTGGATAACTTCTGCCCATCGCTGCCCAATATCATTGACAAGTGTGCGTATTGCGGCACCTGTATGCTGCCGTCTATCTCGGACAAGGCACGCAACATATTGATTTGCCGTGGGGTGTTATTGACGTGATCGTCGCCACGTATGACTTGAGTAATGCCCATGTCGCTGTCGTCGACCACCACGCAAAAATTGTAGGTGGGGGTACCATCAGCACGAGCGATGATTAAGTCATCCAATTCGCTATTGGCAATTTCTATGCGCCCTTTAACCAAGTCGTCCCATGCCACCACGCCGTCTTGCGGATTCTTAAAACGGATAACCGGGGTAACATCGACAGGAGGAAGGGGCAATACTTTGCACTTTTCCGGACGCCATTTGCCGTCGTAACGGGGCTTCAACTTTTGTGCCATCTGCTGTTCACGCAAGGCTTCCAATTCTTCCTTGCTGCTGTAGCAATAGTAGGCACTGCCTGCGGCCAACATGCTTTGTATGACGACTTTGTAGCGGTCCATACGCTGCATTTGATAAAACGGGCCTTGGTCGTAATCCAAACCCAGCCATTGCATGCCATCCAAAATAGCTTGCACGGCTTCAGGCGTGCTACGGGCCACATCGGTGTCTTCAATACGCAAGATAAACTCACCACCATGCTTTTTGGCATAGGCCCAAGAAAATAAGGCGGTACGCGCACCGCCTATGTGTAAGAAACCGGTTGGGCTGGGAGCAAATCGTGTACGAACGGTCATAGTCAATCAGGCATTAAAAATAATGCGTCATTTTACCATGGGCCAGCCGGTCACTGGCGACTTATGCGCAACTTAGTTGACGGCTTGCCAACCGCCGCCCAAGGCTTTAAACAAGGCTACGCTGGCTTGCAAACTGGCCTCGCGCGCTTGCACTAAACTCAGTTCAGCCGCGTGATAAACCCGTTGCGCATCAAGCACATCCAGGTAAGCCGAGTATCCAGATTGGTAGCGGTGCATGGCAATATCCAAGGCTTTTTTAGCGGCCACTTGCACGTCATGCAAGGCCGATTCACGCTCGGCATTTTGCCGCACACCCACCAAGGCGTCGTTGACCTCGGTAAATGCGTTTTGAATGGCTCGTTCATAACTGGCCAACACTTGTTTTTGCTGCGCACTGGCTTGATCCACTTGCGCACCACGCTTGCCAGAATCAAAAATAGGCAGATTTAAATTCAGGCCCCCTGTCCAAATACGTGACGAGGCTTTTAGCAAATCACTTAAAGCCAAGCTCTCGCCACCTAAAGCTGCGGTTAGGGATATGCTAGGGTACAAAGCGGCCTTAGCCACACCAATGTTAGCGTTAGCTGAAATCAACTGTTGCTCGGCTTGCCGTACATCTGGCCTAGCTTCTAACAAACTCGAAGGCAAACCAGCCGGCGGCGTAGGCGGCAGTGGCATCCCATTTAAGGCGAGTGCGGGGATAGTTAAATTTAAATTGCCACACAGCAAGGCTAATTGATGCAGGGTTTGTGCGCGCATCTTGGCAAGCTCAGCCAACTGCGCTTTAAGGTTAGCACTGGCAGCTTCCGCTTGACGCACATCCAAGCCAGATGCCACGCCACCTTCTAGGCGGCGACGGGTTAAACTAAGGCTGGCTTCACGGGTTTTCAAACTGTCTACGGCAATGACCGTTTGTGCGTCCAAACTGCGCAATAACCAATACTGTTGGGTGATCAAGCCAGTCAGCGATAAATGCACCGTGGCTTTAGCGTAATGACTGGCTAAAGCCTGAGCTCGTGCCGACTCTTTTGCCCGACGCAATTTGCCCCAAAAGTCCAATTCAAAAGCCGTGCCGATTTGCGTATTGAAATTATTACGTGGATTTTCAGCAAAAACCGGAAAAGGCCCGGTTTCGGTGACTCGCGTGCGAGCGCCCCGCGCTTCGAGATTAAGACTAGGAAAGGTTTCGGCACCGATTTCGCGAGCCGCCGCCTCGGCTTCCTCTATGCGCGCAACAGCTTGTTTAATATCAGTATTATTTTTCTGAGCTTGTTGAATTAAATCATTCAGCGTGGCATCTTGGTATAAGGTCCACCATGACGAAGTCATGGCCGTGCCGGCAACGGCAGCATCAGTCTGATTGTATGCGCTAGGCAAAGCCACAGTCGGCCGTTGGTAATCTAAGCCCAATGGCGCACAGGCAGTCAGCAGCAACAGCAATGGTGCAACAACAATATGAGCTGCTCTGCTAAGGTTTATGGCCATCATGGGGTTTCCTTAGTACTAGCTTGCGATTCCAACTGGCCATGGTGCCTAATGTGCTTGCCACTTAACCAAGTAAAGAACAGTGGAATAAAAATAGTCGCGACAAAGGTAGCCAACAGCATGCCACCAAATACGCCAGTACCCATGGATTGCCTTGCCGCGGCACCTGCGCCTGACGCCACCACTAAAGGCACGATGCCTAAAACGAATGCCATGGAGGTCATGACGATGGGCCTAAATCGCAAACGAGCCGCCTCTAAGGCAGCCTCGGCAACAGGCATGCCCTGCTCCATTTTCTGACTGGCAAACTCGACAATCAAAATGGCATTTTTCGCCGCCAAGCCTATCAAGGTGATCAGCCCAATTTGGAAGTAGATGTCATTAGGCATGCCGCGCAGCAAGACGGCCAAGAAGGCACCCGCCAAGGCAAACGGCACGGCCATGATAACGGCCAGGGGCAGCGCCCATGTTTCGAACTGCGCCGCCAATATCAAGAACACCATGATGATGGCAAAGCCAAAGGCGAATAGAGCGGCTGAACCGGTGCGTTTTTCTTGATAAGCCTGGGCGGTCCAAGCGATTTGGTAACCGTCAGGCAAGTTGCTGGCTGCAATCCGCTCCACTGCCTTAATGGCATCGCCTGAGCTCACGCCCGGCGCGCCGGCCCCAAATACCTTGGCCGACAACAAGCCGTTGTATCGCTCCAACTGCTCAGCCCCGACCCGGTTGCTCACTTTACTCAATGCCGACAAGGGAATCATATTCCCATTGGGCGCGCTAGCGCTAGCTTGACTGCGGACGTAGACCTTACCTAAGTCTTCCGCCTGCATTCTAAATTGCGCCTCGGCCTGCAACTGCACGCGGTAGGTACGGCCATTTTTATTGAAATCGTTGACGTAATACGAGCCCATGGTGCTTTGCAAGGTGGTGTAGATATCGGCAATGCGCACCCCTTGCGAGATGGCTTTGGCTTCGTCCACTTCTATGAGCAATTGCGGCACGGTAGGTCGGAAAAAGGTTTTAGGTGGGGTCAAACTTGGGTCTTTACCCATAGCCTCCATTAAATTATTCATCACTGCGGCCAACTTAATGGGGTCGGTATCGCGCTGACTTTGCACGTATACCTCAAACCCAGCGGCGGTGCCCAAACCCCTAATGGCCGGCGGGTTGACAGCAAAGGCTAAACCATCGGGCTGACTCATGCCTATGCCAAACAGCTTGCCGACAATTTGGTCGGCGCTAGTTTCACGTAGGCTCCAGTCCTTGAGTCGCACAAACATGGTGGCAGCGTTGGTTTTATTTGCACCAGTAAGCAATTCCAAGCCATTTACGGCAAACTCATGGGCCACGGCTGGGTCTTGGGCAATCGCCGAACGGATGGCTTCCGTGGTTTTAGTGGTACGGCTCAATGTCGCGCCGTCTGGCATCACCACTATGGTCACCACGTAGCCTTGGTCTTCTGCCGGCACAAAACTACCGGGCACTTTCATGAACAACAGCACACAGGCCAGCACTATGCCGGCAAAGGCTAAGCCGCCTATGATTTTATGCTTCAGGGTTAGCGCCACGGTATGGGTGTAAAAATTCGAAAAGCGACTAAAGCCCTGATTGAAAGCTTGAAAGAAGCGATTTTCAGCGTGATTTTTCTGCAATATCATGGCGCACAATGCCGGGGTAAGGGTTAACGCCACCACCCCCGATATCACCACGGCAATGGCCACGGTCACAGCAAACTGCCGATACAGCTCACCGGCGATGCCGCCTTGAAAAGCCACGGGCACAAACACCGCACACAGCACCAAAACGATGGCCACAACAGCGGCCGAAACCTGCTGTATGGATTTGATGGCCGCCGGCAAGGGCGCTAAATTTTCTTCGCGCATGAGGCGTTCGGTGTTTTCCAGCACCACAATCGCGTCGTCCACCACTATGCCTATGGCCAGTATCATGGCAAACAAAGTGAGTAAATTAATGGAAAAGCCAAATAGGTATAAACCGGCAAAAGTACCGATTAAAGAAATCGGCACAGCAATAATGGGAATAAGGGTGGCGCGCCAACTTTGCAGGAACAAGAAGACCACCAAGACCACCAAGACCAATGCTTCAGCAAAGGTTTTAAATACCTCTTCTATGGTGGCTTTAACGAAATCGCTGGTGTCGTAAGGGATGGTGTAAACCATGCCAGCCGGGAAACGGCCGGTTAACTCCGCCATTTTGGCTTTGATGCCTTGCGCCGTATCCAAGGCATTGGCACCCGTTTGTAAAAAGATAGGTATGGCCACACCGGCTTGACCGTCCAGTGCAGAGGTGACGTTGTAACTTTGTGCCCCCAATTCAACGCGGGCCACGTCTTTTAAATACAGCAGCCCACGTGGGCCATCGGCCCGAATAATAATGTTGCCAAACTCAGCAGGATCAAGCAAACGGCCTTTAGCACTGACCGTGTAAACCAATTGCTGGGAACTGGGTGCAGGCTCTTGGCCTATCTTGCCGGCCGCGTATTGGTTGTTTTGTGCTGCAATCGCTGCCGCCACATCGCTGGAACTGACACCCAACTGCGCCATGCGGTCGGGGCGCAACCAGATACGCATGGCGTAATCTTGCCCGCCAAATATCAAGGCGTCGCCCACGCCTTTCACCCGTTTTAATTCATCCAACACATTCAAAGTGGCGTAATTGCTCAGGTACAACCTATCGTGCTTGGCGTCTTTAGAAGTAAGCATCACCACCAGCAAGATATCATTGGATTTCTTCTGCACAATCAAGCCATTGCGCCTCACGTCATCGGGCAACCTTGGGGTGGCAATGTTGACGCGATTGCTGACATTAAAGGTCGCCTGATCGACATTGGTGCCCACCTCAAAGGTGGCCGTGATCACCAAGGTGCCACTGGAGTCGGCGCTGGAATTGAAATACAAGAGGTTGTCTACCCCGCTCAATTGCTCCTCGATCGGGCCGGCCACGGTTTTAGCTAAGGTGTCGGCACTCGCGCCTGGGTAGCTGGCAGTGATGGTGACCGTAGGTGGGGCAATTTGCGGGTACTGCGCGATGGGTAACTTAAAGGCGGCGGCCAAGCCAGCCAGCACAATAATAATGGACAGCACGGAGGCGAAAATCGGCCTGGTGATAAAAAACTTGGTCATGGCCCTGTCCTATTTCGCTTTAGCTGATGGTGGCGTTGCTTCTTGGTATGGATGAGGCAACACCTCGGCACCTGGGCGCATTTTGATTAAATTGTCGGCAATGACTTGCTCGCCTGCTTTTAAACCGTTCAAGATCACCCACGATTGACCTTGCCAACCGCCCTCTACTATAGGTCGCACGTTGGCCATTACTTTGCCTTGGCCATTTTTTTCTGCGACAAAAACAAACTTACCTTGATCGCCGGTCAACACCGCTGTTTGCGGCAATAAAAATACACCTTTACGGCTGCCGGTGGTCACACGAACACGAACAAACTGGCCAGGCAACAAGGCCTTGTCGGCATTAGCAAAGCTGGCACGCAATTGTTGGGTAGCCAATTGCGGGTCTATGCTGCTCGCCGCAAAGTTTAACTGGCCTGTTTGTGGGTAATCTTGGCCGTTAGGTAAAATGAGATGCAATTTTTTGACTCGGGCTGGCGACAAATAGCCACCCAATAAAGCCAATTCGCTATCGGATAAACTAAAACGTACCCATATTGGGTTGATTTGGTAGACACGGGTCAAAAGGCTGGTGTTGGCGTTCACCAAAGCGCCTTCTGACAATTCAAAGCGCCCCGCCATGCCGGCTAGCGGCGAGGTCACGGTGGTATAGGATAAATTTAACTGCGCTTCACGCAAATTAGCCTGGTATTGCGCCAGTGCCGCTTTGGCCATGCTGTTGTCCGACCAGGCGTTGTCGGCCTCACGCTGACTGACCGACTCGGTGGCTAACAAGCTTTTTAAGCGCTGCGCCTCACGTTCGGTTTGTTCAACTTTAGCCTGCTGTTGCGCTAATTGCGCTTTTGCATTGCTCAAGGCAATTTGAAACGGCACCGGGTCAATTAAAAATAAAGCCTGCCCTTGCTTGATAGGCGCGCCTTCTTCAAACAGTTTCTTCAACACGATACCGCCTACTCGCGGGCGTATCTCCACTTCTTTTGCACCCTCGGTTTGCGCTACGGTCTCGGCCGCAATCGGCACATTGGTGGCTTGCAGCGTAATCACGCCTACCGGCATGGCAGGCATAGCCATGCCATTGGCCGCCGGCTCTTGTTTACCACAAGCGCTTAAACTCAAACTTAGAATTAGGCAAACGGATAAAGGCTTTATTTGGCTGCGTAAGAACGATGACAGCGTCGCTGACGCTTGGCGGTTTAAGGTCATGCTAGACTCCATGCAACCGGATGCGTTGCATATTTAAATTTAAAATTCACAATCTTCATTCTCACATAAATTCAGCTTGGACGCACGGCAAAAAGCTTGTTAATTGGCGATTGTGGCGCTACCATAAGTAAACATTCGTGCTGGGAGGCATAGTGGAAATTCACACAGGCGAGATTTACGGTAAACAAACTGCGGCAAAATTTACCATGTATAACGTGCTAAAAGTGAGCAAAGCCATCGTCACCCTGCAAAACATAGACAACCCCTTAAGTCTATTTGAAACCACAGCCGAAAAATTAGCCAGCTCAGGTTACGTTCGCATCAGCCAAACACCCTATATAGACTTACAGGCCAGTACGGCCAAGAAGCGCAAAGCCGCCAAAAAACCGACGCGCTGCCCGCTGACTTTTGATTTTTTAGAAGAGCGCGCAGACAGCCAACGCCCGGCAGCCATCATGCCGGATTTATTTAATTAGCCCGCGGTGGCCCACCACGAAGATCGTGGCCATCGGCGCTGTATATTTCCACCTCAACAAAATCACCAGGGGTCAAGCCTTCGGCATCCTCTAGATAGACCACGCCGTCTATTTCAGGCGCGTCTGCTTTAGTGCGGGCAATGGCCTCTATATTGCCAGCGGAATCCGTTACAATCTCATCGACTAACACCGTTTGCATGCTGCCCACTTTAGCTTGCAATTTGTCAGCACTAATACGCTCCTGTACTTCCATAAATCGGCTTAAGCGCTCTTGCTTCAACGCCTCTGGCACATGATCCGGCAGCGCATTGGCAGCCGCCCCGTCCACTGCAGAATAAGCAAAGCAGCCAACACGGTCCAGTTGGGCTTCCTCTAAGAAATCCAACAGCATTTGAAAGTCGTCTTCGGTCTCACCAGGAAACCCAGCAATAAAGGTGCTGCGCACGGTAATGTCTGGGCAGATTTCACGCCAAGCCTTGATGCGTGCCAAGTTATTCTCGGCATGCGCCGGTCGTTTCATGGCTTTTAGAATACGTGGGCTGGCATGCTGAAACGGCACATCCAAATAAGGCAAAATTAAGCCATCCGCCATCAAGGGGATCACTTCGTCCACGTGCGGGTAAGGGTAAACATAGTGCAAACGGGTCCACACGCCTAAATCGCTTAAACTCCGACACAGTTCGGTCATGCGCGTTTTAACCGGCCTGCCGTTCCAAAAACCGGGGCGGTATTTGACGTCCACGCCGTAAGCCGAGGTGTCTTGCGATATCACTAAAATTTCCGAGACGCCGGCATTGACTAAGTTTTCCGCTTCGTTCAAGACCTCGCCTATCGGCCTGCTGACTAAATCGCCACGCATACTGGGTATGATGCAAAAACTGCAGCGGTGGTTACAGCCTTCGGATATTTTTAAATAAGCATAATGACTAGGCGTTAAGCGTATGCCTTGTAGCGGCACCAAATCAACAAAGGGCTCATGCAATTTAGGCAAGTTGGCGTGCACCGCGGTCATGACTTCTTCTAGCGCATGCGGACCGGTTACAGCTAAAACACTAGGGTGAGCCGCTTCCACCACGCCTTTTTTAGCGCCCAAACAGCCGGTCACGATGACCTTGCCATTCTTCGCTATGGCTTCACCAATGGCATCCAGCGATTCTTCCACCGCGCTATCAATAAACCCGCAGGTGTTGACCACCACCAAATCGGCCTCTTCGTAGCTGGAGGAAATAGCGTAGCCTTCTGCACGCAATTGGGTGAGAATACGCTCTGCATCGGAGCCAGCTTTCGGGCAACCCAGTGAAACGAAGCCGACCTTAGGATTGGATAAACTCATGAACACTTACCTATCGTTAATTTAAATTTTATTTATGTACATCATCGCCATCGCTTGGCTATACCTAGTAACCTTAATGGCCGCCACCGAAGCCAGCATCACGGCCGGCTTGCTGACTTTTTTCTTTTACGGTCTCATGCCTTGCGCCTTGCTATTGTGGTTACTGGGCGTCAAGCACCGACGGCACATGCAAGCCAAAAAGGCCTTACTCCAAGACGACGTGAGCGACCCAGATGGTGGCGACACCAATCGAAATGAGTAAAATTTGTGCCAACGTGGCTTTCAATTCGGTACGCTTGTGCAAACCTGGAATCAAATCGGCCACCGCCACATAAAGCAAGCTGGATGCCGCTAATGCCAATATGATGGGCACCCAACTTTGCACGTATTGCAAGGCATAATAGGCCATCAACCCCCCGACCAAGGTCGCCACACTGGACACCAAATTAAAAATCAAGGCTTGTTTTTTACTGTAGCCGGAATGCAGCAAGATTAAAAAATCCCCTACTTCCTGTGGAATTTCATGAGCAATAATGGCCAAAGCCGTCACCACCCCCAATTTAATGTCGGCGGTAAAGGCCGCTGCAATCAAAATGCCGTCTATGAAATTATGAAAGGTGTCGCCTATCATAATCATCAAGCCACTGCGGCCGCTGTCGTGGTTGTGCAGATGACCATGACTGAGTAAAGCAGAAGCACGTGCTTGCGGCGCAACCGCCTTGTATTTAGCGCCTGTATGTTGAGTGTTGAGTTGCGCGGTGCTGGTTTGCGTGGCATCAAGCCCATGGCCAGACGGGCAATCTTGCTCGGTGTGCAGGGCGTGCACTTCACAGTGATCACCGTGACAATGCCGCCATATCACCAATTTTTCCAACACAAAAAATAGCAACAAACCCAACAGCAAGGTGGCCGATACCTTTTCCACACTGCCTGCCAGATTAAAGGCATGCGGTAAAATCTCTAAAAATACCGCACCCAACATGGCGCCTATGGCGTAGCTGACCAACATCGGCACCCAAGTCGGGCGCAAACTAAGAGCGAACAAAGCCGCCAGCGCCACGCTAAGCAGGCCACCTAAAAAAGTGAAGCCGACGATGTAACTCAAGCTAGTGTAATCAGAAAAATGCATGGGCTAATAACCAGTTTTAAAAGCTAGGCACAAACGGCGCTAGCATGGTCGCATTATAGTTTAGAAATGCCGGCTTCACTGCGCAAATTGCAAGGACCAATCAAGCATTCAACCAAATCAAACTGGCCATGCGGCCAGTCACGGCTTCGCGCCGGTATGAAAAAAAGCGCTGCGCATCGCTGTAGGTGCAAAATGCTTGATCGATGCCGCCACCGAAAATTTGGCTCACGCCCATCGCGTTTAAACGTTGCTGGGCAAGCACATACAAATTAGCCAGCCATTTGTCGGCATGAGGCTTAAACGCCAGTGCGGCTTGCCCATCGTGCTGCATGAATTGCGCCCGCAATTCATGCCCCACCTCAAACGCATTAGGACCAATAGCCGGGCCCAGCCAAGCCAATATTTCACTGGGGGTCACGGCCATTTTAGCCACTGCCGCCTCTATCACCCCATCACAAAGACCGCGCCAACCGGCATGCACGGCCGACACCACCGTGCCGGCCCGATCACAAAGCAATACCGGCAAACAATCTGCCGTCATGGTGACGCACACTACATTGGCTTGCCGGGTAAAAGAGGCGTCGGCATCTGGCAAACCTTGCAGCAAAGCCGCATCCAGCACGGTCACGCCATGCACTTGATTCAACCAAACCGGCTCACTGGGTAACACAGCACGCAATAGCTGTCGGTTTTGCCTAACGCAGGCCTCGTCGTCTTTGACGTGCAAAGCCAAATTGAGATTGGCATACGGTGCCAAACTGACTCCACCTTGCCTGATGGTTTGCAGGGCCTGCACATTTGCCGGTGCCGGCCAACTGGGCTGAATCGCATTTAAGGCTAACAAAACTTAGTCCTCATCATCCAATGCTAGATCGTCGTCGTCATCATCGAATTCATCGTCCTCGTAATCCTCATCGGCGAGGTAGGGCTCGGTTTGCAAGCCGCCAAAATCAAACGCCTCTTCCTTCTCATCACGCGGGTCTTCATGACGCATGGCTTCCAGCAGGGCTTTCATGTCATCGGGCAACTCGATTTGCCATTCCACAAATTCATTGCTTGCCGGGTGCAATAGCCCTAGCTTGATGGCATGCAAGGCTTGCCGCTTAAATTGGCTGACGGCATCGCGCAAGGTTTGTGTCATGGCCCGTATCGGCACGATGCCCCGAAAACCGTAAACCGGATCGCCAACGATGGGCGCTTTTAAATACTGCATGTGCACACGGATTTGATGGGTACGGCCGGTTTCTAAATTGCAACGCATATAGGTTTGCACGGAGAAACGTTCCAGCATTTCGTAGCGAGTAATGGCCGGCTTGCCGGCGCGGTTAATCGCCATCTTAGTGCGCGACCTTGGGTCACGGCCTATGGGTTGATCTATCATGCCATTGCGCCAAATCTGCCCCCAGACGATGGTTCGGTATTCGCGTTTAACCGTGCGTGCTTGCAATTGCCGCACTAAATTAGTTTGTGCAGCCAAGGTCTTGGCTACCACCAATAGGCCACTTGTGTCCTTGTCCAGTCTGTGCACGATACCCGCACGCGGCAAGTCTTTTAATTCGGGGGCATGGAAGAGCAAGGCATTTAACAAGGTGCCGGTCCAATTGCCAGCAGCAGGATGGACTACCATGCCAGCCGGTTTGTTGATCACCAAGATATGCTGGTCTTCAAAGACGATACTAAGCGGAATATTTTCCGCTTGAAACGCCTGCTGCTCAGGCTTGATTTGCACCTGCACCACCACAGCCTCGCCACCCCATACCTTGGTCTTAGATGTGCTGGCCAACCCTGCCACCGTGACCAATCCGTCTTTAATCCAAGCTTGCAGCCTAGATCGAGAATGCTCAGGCAGCAAGCGTTGCAATGCCACGTCCAAGCGTAAGCCGCCTAAGTCGTTAGGGATGGTCAGCGTTAGGGCTTGATTTAGGGAGTCGGTATTACGAAGAGTAGCTTGAGTGGTGTCTGTCATCGGGTATAATTGCGCATCAATCTTAAAGGTCGTTTCAGCATGAAGTATATCTTAGTTTTTATGTTTGCTTTGTTACTCAATGCTTGCGCCATCTTCGGCGACCCCACTGAACTCGATGACACCAAAGGCTGGACGGCAGAGCGCATCTACACCGAAGGTCAGGCCAAAATGTTTGATAAAGACTATGAGAAAGCCATCGTCTACTTTGGCAAACTTGAATCGCGCTACCCAAATGGTCGCTATGCCACCCAAGCGCAACTGGAAACCGCTTACGCCTATTTTAAGAAACAAGACCCAATATTGTGCGTAGCCGCGGCAGACCGCTTTATCAAGTTGCACCCGAATCACCCTAACGTCGATTACGCTTATTACCTCAAAGGCTTAGCCGTCTTTAACGAACGCGGCTTTATTGAAAAAACTACCGAGCAACAAATTAGCGATCGCGATCCGCGCGGTTTACGCGATTCGTTCACCAGCTTTAAAGAGTTGGTAACACGCTTCCCTAATAGCAAATACACAAAAGACGCCACGCAGCGCATGGTCTACTTGGCTAACAGCTTGTCCGATCACGAACTGCACGTGGCACGTTATTACATGAAACGTCACGCCTATTTGGCCGCAGTGAATCGCTGTAAATACGTGTTGGAATACTTCCCGCAGTCGCCAGGCGTGGAGCAAGCCCTGGTAATCATGATTAGCGCTTACGATTTATTAAGCCTAGATGACCTGAAAAATGACACCTTACGCATCCTAAAAACCAATTACCCGAATAGCGAAATGTTTGGCAAGAACTTCACCGAAGACGAACGGGTGTGGTGGAAATTCTGGGAAAGCCTTTACTAATAGCTATTTCTAAGGCCATGAATTTTTTCAATAAACTGCCGGGCCATGTTCAAACGCCGTCTGGCTTCGAATGGGTAGTATTGAAAAAATTACCGCGTATTTTACTGGTCAGCACCGCCCTGCCATGTGCCGTCATGCTCATGCTCTACCTCAGCAATCCAAGCATGAGCCGCGATCAAGAACAACTCATCTTTTTATGCTTAGGCCTGCTGTTCACAGCGTGGTTTTTTATAGGCACTGCAGCCATAGGCTGCGTCGTGGTGGTGATCATGAAAGGGCCAGCTTACGTAGCCGATCCTTATGAACTGCCTGTGGAAAATAAAAAGTTAGAGCAACACCCACACCTCTAAATTTTCAGCTTAGTCTAAGCGACGTGCAAGCCAACCCTGATTAACGTTTTTTGGCGCTGCGGTCTTTGTCTTCCACGGCTTTTTTGGCTTTCAACTCAGCTCGGTGTGCGGTTTTTCGCCTACGCATACTGACGATGCCCTCGCCCGGTTTGCGCTTGTCTTCATACTCAGCAAACGGGTTGCTGCCTTGCTTGTATTGCACGCGCAGTGGTGTGCCGGATAATTGGAAGGTACGGCGAAACGTTTTTTCTAAGAAACGCGTGTAAGCATCTTTAACCCCATCTACGTGGTTGCCATGCACGACCACGATAGGCGGGTTGCTGCCGCCTTGATGGGCATAGCGCAATTTAGGGCGTATGCCTTTGCTGATGGGCGGTTGATGTTGCTGCAAGGCGTCGATCAACACGCGGGTTAATTGCGGGGTGGCCAATTTAGCAAAGGCGGCTTTAAAGGCGATGTCCACAGATTTAAATAACTCAGGCAGGCCTTTTTTACGTAAGGCAGAAATGTAGTGAAACTCGGCGAAATCCAAGAACATTAATTTTCGATCGATTTCCCGTTTTACCCAATCGCGCTCTTCTTCTTTCAAGCCATCCCATTTGTTGATGGCTACCACCAAGGCACGACCGGCGTCCAATATGTAGGCAGCAACGTGGGCATCTTGTTCCGTGATGCCCTCTTGTGCATCGACCACCAAAATCACCACGTTGGCTTCTTCTATCGACTGTATGGTTTTAATTACCGAGAATTTTTCTATGGCCTCTAACACACGCCCACGTTTACGCACACCCGCGGTATCGATTAAGGTGTAGTGCTTGCCATTTTTCTCCATGTCTATGGAAATGGAATCGCGCGTGGTACCTGGCTCATCAAAGGCGATGACGCGATCTTCACCCAACAAGGCATTGACCAGCGTGGATTTACCCACATTAGGTCGACCAACTATGGCTACTTTAGGAATTCTATCTTCGTTCTGATCCAATTCAGGCTCGTCTTCTTCCACCTGAAAACTCTCTAAAGCTAAGTCTATGATGTCTTTAACGCCTTCACCATGTGCCGAGGAAATGGACAGCGGGTCACCAAGACCCAACTCATGGAATTCTGCGCTGACCACGGCCTTGTTCATGCCTTCGGTTTTATTCACCGCTAATAACACCGGGCATTTGCAGCGGCGTAAACGGTTGGCGATTTCCATGTCTTGTGGCGTGGCGCCTTGCCTACCGTCCACGATAAATAGAATTACATCGGCTTCGTCTATGGCCAGCAAGGTTTGCACGGCCATGGCTTTCAAGATGCCGCTGTCGGTATTGGGCTCAAAGCCGCCTGTGTCCACCACTAAATAAGGCTGACTGGCGCCCACCCCACGGCCATAATGCCTATCCCGAGTTAACCCAGGCAGATCCGCAACCAATGCATCACGGCTTTTGGTTAAGCGATTAAATAAGGTGGACTTGCCGACATTAGGTCGGCCAACCAATACTAAGGTAGGTAACATGCAACTCTTCTATGTGGATGCTGGAATGGTAAGCGGGTTATGAATACAAGGTGATGCTTATTTAACTTGCACGGCATAAAGCACGCCATCTCTGGTTTGTGCGATCAGGGTATTGTTATTTATCAAGGCCATGGTGGGCATCACGGCACTGCTGCCGATTTGAATTCTAGAGGCCATGGCACCGTCATCTCGGTTTAAAAAATGCACGTACCCTTCTAAATCCCCGACGGCGACCAAGCTGCCCATAGGTAAAGGTAAGGTTAAATTCCTATTTTTTAACACCCCTTGCCGCCAAAAGGATTTACCCGTATTGAAGTCCAAGGCGTAAACCGAACCCGTTGCATGCGACAGAAAAATTCGGCCATCGTCCATGCTAAGACCACTTACGCTGGAAATTTCCCTAGCCCACATCACCCGCCCAGTCATGCGATCCACCGCGGCTATTTTGCCTTGATAAGCAACCGCGTAGACCAACGGCCCATCTACCATGGGCAGGCTAGTAATATCAGCAATACGCTCTATTTCGGTGACGCCTTTAGGTTGTGCCACCGAGGCTTCCCAAAGCATCTTGCCGTTGTCGGCGCGCAGGGCGACTAACTTACCGCCGCCAAAACCGGCGTAGACGGCGCCGCCGTCAACAATCACACCAACAGAACTGCGTAGGGTCAACGCTGGGCCGGTACGGTCGTACACCCATTTACGCGTACCGTCGTTAGCGCTCAGGCCGTAAATGTGGTTGTCGCCACTGCGTGCAATGACCAAACCATCAAAATACCTAGGTGCACTCAACACCTCACTGCTGAGCTTGGCTTTCCATAAAAATTTACCGGCTATGTCGTAGGCATAAACCCAACCCGTTTGCGTGCCTACCATAACCAGACTGCCGCCGACACCCACCCCTCCGGACAACACTACTCCACTTTTAACCCGCCACTCTTGCTTGCCTGAGACAGCATCAAATTTTGCTACCTCACCTTTACTACTGGCAGCATAAACATAGCCTGCCTCTACCACGGGCACAAAATCAAAGTTAGTCGACTCACCAAGCTCCGCTTGCCACAATACTTTACTAACGTTAACTGACTTAAACTCCACCAATGGATCAGGCGCATCCACAGGCACACGGCCAAACAAGGTGTCGGTTAAATTTTCTTTAACCTCACCTATCACACTGCAAGCGCTGAGCAAGAGCAAACTGAGCGCTAATAGGCAGGATGTTTTTTTGGAAAATGATGAGAACAAGGCAGTACCCCAGGATTTAAGTATTAAAGCGAAGGCCTTAGATTAAGCCAATGATTCGAGTTTCTTTTGCGTTAAAGCGCGTACTTTTCCAGCCGGGTCTAATTTATCCAAGGCCTCTTGGTAAGCGGCTTTGGCCTCGGCATTTTTACCTAAAGCGGCTAAAACGTCGCCTTTTAAGTCGGCAAACAAACCATCAAAACCGGCTTCGTGCGATTCATTTAACAAATCCAAGGCGCCATTTAGGTCCTTTTCCTCAAAGAGGATGCTGGCTAATTGCAAAGTGGCTAAAGCCTCCACACTGGGTTCGCTGGCATGCTTGGCAGCCCATTCTAATTGGGCTTTAGCGCTGGCCACTTGCTTGGCTTGGTAATTGGCTTTGGCAGCCAACAAGGCGGCACGACCAGCATACGGTGTGCCACTGTAATCGTCCATTAGGCTGGCTGATTTTGCTAATATGGTTTTTAGGTCTTTGGGATCGGCCACCACCAATTCTTGGTATAAGCTTGAACCGGCCACGGACTGTTTATTTTGGTAGTAATGCCATGCCTGATAAGCGGCGTAACTGACTAATAAGGCAATAAAAACACGGCTGATTAACCTACCGTGCTGTTTCCACCAAGCTTTGAATTCGTCTAATTGTTCTTGCTCTTCTAAATCGTATGCCATACTTTTTCCTAAGCTAATTTAATCCAGGTTAATCTAATACAGGTATATCTGAAGCTATGTTTTATTTAGACTACGTTTAATCAATCCGTTCAACTGGCATCAAGCGCTAAGCGCTCTTTTACCAGGGATGGCTGCCAGCAAGTTTTGTGTGTATGGGTGTTGCGGCCGTTGATAAACCACCTCAACCTGCCCCTGCTCCACCACCTTACCCTGGTGCATCACCACGATGTCATCGGCTATGTGACGCACCACGCGCAAATCGTGGCTAATAAACAAATAACTTAACGCCATTTCCGCTTGCAACTCTTTCAACAGCAACAGTATCTGTGCTTGTATGGACACGTCTAAAGCCGAGACCGGCTCATCGCACACCACGACTTTAGGCGACAGCACCAATGCACGGGCTATGCCTATGCGCTGACGCTGCCCACCAGAAAATTCGTGCGGGTATTTTTGCATGTCGGATTCGCTCAAACCGACGCGTTTCAACATCGCAATGACTTTAGCTTGCTGTTCAGCCGTGTTGCCTAAACCATGAATGGCCAAGCCTTCAGCGACTATCTCGCCCACACGCATGCGTGGGTTGAGTGAGGCAAACGGGTCCTGGAAAACCATTTGCAAATTTTTTCTCACCTGCCTTAACGCAGTGCCGTCTAACTTAGCCAAATCTTGACCGGCAAACAACACCTCGCCACTGTCCAAGGCTTGCAATTGTAACAGACAACGGGCCAAGGTGGATTTGCCACTGCCCGATTCGCCCACGACAGCCAAGGTTTTACCAGCTTTTAATTCTATGCTGACGTCATCCAAGGCTCGCACTAGGCTAGTGCCAAATCCGAATTTACCGCTGCGCTGGCTATAGGTTTTAACCAAGTGCTTGGCTTGCAATAAGATATCCGTCATGCCTGCTCCTGGCTTTGCATCTGAGTTTGGCTCTTGTTTTCGGCTAGCCATGCATAATCAATCGGTTGCAAGGGCTTCTTGCCTTCGGCATCCGGCACGCAGGCCAGCAAGGCTTTGGTGTAGGGGTGTTGTGGATTAGTTAAGACTTGTTGCTTGCTGCCGGCCTCGACAATTTCGCCCCGGAACATCACCACCACTTGATCGGCAATGTCAGCCACCACGCCAAAATCGTGCGTAATGAACAGCATACCCATGTTCATGCGGGTCTTAAGTTCATCTAATAGCGTAAGTATTTGCGCCTGCACCGTCACATCTAAAGCCGTGGTCGGCTCATCTGCAATCAACAAACACGGTTCGCAGGCTATGCTCATGGCGATCATCACCCGCTGACGCTGGCCACCTGACAATTCGTCTGGGTAGCTGTTAGCGCGGTTTTCTGGAATACCAACCATGCTTAACAAACTGGCTATCTTGCTTTGCAAGGCCGGGCCTTTTAAGCCTAAATGCGTAGTCAGGCTTTCGCCTATTTGGTAGCCCACGGTAAGCACTGGGTTAAGCGAGGTCATGGGCTCTTGAAAGATCATGGCAATTTTAGCCCCACGAATTTTACGCATACTGCTGTCATCAAGATGCGTTAGATCTTGCACGCCAGATTCACCGTCGTTAAACAAGACCTGACCACTGGTCAAACGCAATTGTTTAGACAGCAAGCCCATAATGGACAAAGCCGTCAGACTTTTACCGCTGCCGGATTCGCCGACCACGCAAGTGGTTTTGCCTGGCAATATGCTAAAACTGACCTGCTTGACCAATAAGCGATCGGCAGCGTTTTTAGGCGCAATGCTGATATTTTGCAACTGCAATAAGGGGGCAAGGGAGTTCATATTAGCCAATAATTGTAAGGTGCATGGGCATAGCGCGGTCTATGGCTGTATCTGCAGGTAGGCAACTGCCGCATCCAGGCTAAGTTGCTGTTGCTGATCCGGCGCATTAGCGCGCATGGGTTTCAAACCAACTTGTTGTGTGTTCACTTCGTCGTCACCTAAAATAATGGCGTAGCGCGCCTGACTTCTATCGGCTTTTTTCATTTGCGATTTAAAGCTGCCGCCACCTGCGTGCAAAACAACCTGCAAACCAGCTTGGCGCAATCTTTCTGCCATGGCAAAAGCCGCTTGTTCTGCCAACTCGCCCACGTTTACTAAATACACATCCGGGGCATCGTTTGCAACCACGCCGTATTCTTGCATCAACAAAAATACCCGCTCCAAACCTATGCCAAAACCGCATGCTGGCGTCGCCTCACCGCCCAATCGTTCAACCAAACTGTCGTAACGGCCGCCACCGGCTATGGTGCCTTGCGCGCCGAGCTTGGTGGTCACCCACTCAAATACGGTGCGGTTGTAATAATCCAGCCCGCGTACTAAACGTGCATTGACGCTAAAGGCCACGCCGGCTTCCCTTAACAATGCACACAGACCATCAAAATGCGCGCGGGTTGCATCGCCCAAGCAATCAATTAATTTTGGCGCCGCTTCACACAAGGCTTGCATGCGTGGATTTTTGCTATCCAAAATGCGCAAGGGATTGCTGTGCAGTCGGCGTTTAGCATCCTCGTCCAAGCTGTCAAGGTGCTGCTCAAAATAGGCTATCAATACATCACGGTAAGCGGCACGTTCATGCGCATCGCCTATGCTGTTTATTTGCAATTCAACATCACTGATGCCTAGCTCGCGCCACAAGCGCGCCAACAACACAATTTGCTCGGCGTCCACTTGCGGGCTATCAAAGCCAAAAGCTTCGACGCCTATCTGATGGAATTGCCGTTGACGGCCTTTTTGCACGTTCTCATGCCTAAACATGGCGCCGCTATACCACAGGCGCACAGGCCCGTTGTAAGTTAAGTTGCTTTCTATGACGGCCCGCACGCATCCGGCTGTGCCTTCAGGACGCAAGGTCAGCTTGTCACCGTTAAGGGCATCTTGCCATGCATACATTTCCTTTTCGACGATATCGGTGTGTTCACCTACCGAGCGCACAAACAGATCGGTGCTCTCCACCAAGGGCATGCGTATATTCTGGTAGCCGTATTGCGCCAGCACGAGGCGTGCCGTGTCTTCTAACTTAAACCAGAGCGGCGTGTGCTCGGGTAAAATATCGTAAAAGCCTTTAATACTTTGGAATTTATTGGGCTTGGTTTTGCTTGTGTTATCCGGCATGCTTAAATGGCTTTAATGGCTATGGTTTTTTGGCTGACAGGGCTGGCAATAGACTGATGCAATTTTCCGCCTAGGGCGTAATGGGTTTGCACGTAATCCTCCACTATGGCTTGAAATTCCTCGGCGATGCGATCGCCTTTTAAAGTCACGGTTTTTTCTCCATCGACAAACACAGGCGCCACCGGTGTTTCGCCTGTGCCTGGCAGACTAATGCCGATGTTGGCTAACTTGGATTCACCCGGACCATTGACCACGCAACCCATGACCGCCACGTTTAAGTTTTCCACGCCGGCATAACGACCACGCCAGTGTGGCATTTGCTGCCTTAAGTAGGATTGAATTTGCATGGCCAATTCTTGGAAGTAGGTTGAGGTGGTGCGACCGCAGCCCGGGCATGCCGTGACCAATGGGGTAAACGAGCGTATGCCCATGGTTTGTAAGATTTCTTGCGCGACGATGACTTCTTTGCAGCGCGATTCATTCGGCTCCGGCGTCAAGGACACGCGTATGGTGTTGCCTATGCCGCGTTGCAAAAGCAAAGCCAATGCAGCCGTAGAGGCGACAATGCCTTTGGAGCCCATGCCCGCTTCCGTTAAGCCTAAGTGCAAGGGGTAATCGCAACGACTGGCTAAATCGGTGTAAACGGTTACCAAATCTTGCACATTGCTGACTTTGCATGAAATGATGATTTGATTGGGCGACAGACCCAATGCGACTGCTTGTTCAGCGCTCTCTATGGCTGATTGGAGTAAGGCTTCGCGCATTAGCGCGTCGGCACTCAGCGGCGTAGCCAACTTAGCGTTATCGTCCATCATTTGCGCCATTTTCACTTGGTCTAAACTGCCCCAATTAACGCCTATACGCACGGCTTTCTTATATGTAATGGCTGCTTCTATCATGGCGGCGAACTGCTCGTCGCGTTTGGAGCCTTTGCCCACGTTGCCTGGATTGATACGGTACTTGGCCAAGGCCATGGCACAATCAGGGTATTGCGCCAATAATTTATGGCCGTTGTAGTGAAAATCGCCCACCAATGGTACGTTACAGCCCAGCGCATCCAAGCCTTGGCGTATGGTGGCGACTTGCGCTGCCGCTTCAGGCGAATTAACCGTAATGCGCACCACTTCGCTGCCTGCTTGCCACAACTCAAACACCTGCGCTATGGTCGCCTTCGCGTCCGCGGTGTCGGTATTGGTCATGCTTTGCACCACAACCGGGCTGGCTAGCGTGCCATTCAAGCCACCGCCCACTGGCACGTGGCCTACCATCACTTGCAGGGTTGGACGGGGGGCTTGCAGTTGGGAGACGTTCATGGTGGTCACTTTCTATTACTCAAGGGTCAAACGGGCTGTGTTATTAAAGGTTTTGCTGGCCACGTCAACCGGCTTTCCCATGTAATCTAGGGACGTGGCTTTAGCATTGCCTAGCCATACAAACAAGGGTGGTTGCGCCTCAATCTTATCGCTGCTGTTGGCCGTGAGCATTTTTTCAAAGAGCACGGCGCCGGATTTATCTTTGACTTGCACCCAGGCCTTATCGGTCACGGATACGGTCAGCCATGCACGGTTGCCAACGGCATTGGCTTTCGCCTCAGCCGGCAAGCTCATGTCCGAGCTGGGCCTTAGCTGCAAGCCATCGTTGCTAGACACCGCTGCCGGACTTGGTTTAGCTTTAGCAGGCGCCAGTTCAGTCAGGACTGGGCTAGGCGATGTGTCGGCTAAATTGGTGGCGACGGGACTGGCTGTGCCGACCTCATCTGCAGGGGGGCTGACGGGCTCGACTAAGGTGGAAGGCGGCACGATCAATTCGGGCAAGGCGACGGGCGACACCACTTCGCTATTGCTAGTCAAATCCGTCGCTATGGTCGCAGACTGCTCTTCTTGGAAATACCACACCACTAAAACCAGCGCTAGAAAAATTGCCGTGTACTTGAACCAAGGCCTATGATTCTTAACCAAATGCACATGGGGAATAGAGGTCTGCACATTGAGACTGGTCGGCGTGTTATCCGGTACGCGCTGACGGTAGCTATCAAGCAAAGGCTCGGCATCCAACTCCAATAATCGCGCGTAATTACGGATAAAACCACGTGTGGCCATAGGCTGTGGTAAGGCCGAAAAATCATCGCTCTCCAATGCACTGATTTGCTTTAGGCTTAAGCGCAAGCTGTCGGAAACGGCTTGCACACTCAGGTTTTTAGCATTTCTAGCGGCAGCTAAGGCCGCACCCAATGGCGGCCATTCTCCGGCCTGGCTGATCTCGTCTGTCATGGTCTCATACCCTGTAATAACTGAGCTTGCTCTGATTCTGGATAATTCTGCCTCAATTCTAACGCATAACTGGCTTCAAGATTTGCATCACCTAGCGCGTGTTCAATTTGAATGGCCAACCAAAGCATGTCAGCACTGGCTTTTGACAACAAGGCCGTTTGCAAGGTTTTTTTAGCAGCCGTCGCATCCTGGCGCTTAAACTGAATAGCGGCCAATTGGTAAGCCGCGACGCTGGCCGAGGAGTCCAACTGCAAGGCGCGTAGCAAATACCCTTCTGCCTGAACGCTGTCGTTTTTGCGCAAGGAACAGACGGCGGCATTGGTGTATGCCATAGCCGGAGTCGCGTACAAGGGGTTTTTTAGCGCGGCCATAAATTCTTTAATTGATTCGTCCAAGCGATTGCGCGCGCACAAGAAACCACCGTAATTGTTGTGCGCCTCTGAATTAAGCGGTTCCAATTGCACGGCTTTTTTGAAGTTAAGTTCCGCCACCGCATCTTGTCCCAACGCAGCCTGAACAAGGCCTAAGCCGTTGTATGCGGCCGCATAACTGGGTTCAATTTTGCTGGCTAGGCTAAATTCTTCTAGGGCCACATCCAAGCGGCCCTGCTGCAAATACACCGCACCTAAATCAGCGTGTGCCTGCGCCCGCTCCTTAGGTTTGTCATTAAAGTTCTCCGGTTGCGTGGTGCACGCTGGCAGGATTAAGGCCAGGACAAGCATGAGGAAAGCATTAAGGCTAAACAAACGCATCTCAAACTGCCTCTATGACGATGTGCTTGGCACTGCGTTTGGTTTTATCCAAGACTTTGCCAGCCAACTGCCCGCAAGCTGCATCGATGTCTTCGCCGCGGGTTTTACGCACCGTTACGACAAAACCGGCCTGCATCAGTACGTCTCTAAAAACCCGCACGTGATTGGGCTGGGAAGTGCCGTAGCCACTGTTAGGAAATGGATTAAACGGAATTAGATTGAATTTGCACGGCACGTGCTTAACCAACTGGATTAATTGTTGAGCATGCTCAAGCGTGTCATTGATGCCATCCAACATCACGTATTCGAAGGTGACAAAGTCACGTGGGGCTTTTTCTAAATAACGATTGCATGCCGCCATCAAGTCTTTTAATGGGTATTTCTTATTGATGGGCACAATCACGTCGCGCAGCGCATCATTGGGCGCGTGCAAGCTGACGGCCAAGGCCACCGGGCAATCTTCTTTGAGTCTGTCCATAGCCGGCACTAAACCACTGGTGGACAAGGTGACCCGCCTACGGCTTAAACCGTAAGCGTTATCGTCCAACATGATTTGCATGGCGGTGACGACATTGTCGTAGTTAGCCAAAGGCTCACCCATGCCCATCATCACCACATTGCTGATAATCCGCTCATCGGCCGGCAACATATCGTAGCCCGGCTCTTGGCGCAAGGAACGGTTGGCGATGGCCAGTTGACC
Source organism: Methylophilaceae bacterium (assembly GCA_965601545.1). Taxonomy (GTDB): domain Bacteria; phylum Pseudomonadota; class Gammaproteobacteria; order Burkholderiales; family Methylophilaceae; genus Methylotenera. The sequence continues at coordinate 994,632 of OZ271845.1, forward strand.
TATGATTTCCGACACACTTAAATTGCGATTAAAGCCTTGGCGACCGGTACTGCAAAACGTGCATTCCAGCGCGCAGCCCACTTGCGAGGAAATACACAACGTGCCTCTGTCGTCTTCCGGTATGAACACCGTCTCTATGCTGTTGGCGGTATCGGTACCAATCAACCATTTGCGTGTGCCGTCATTGGATACCTGCTCCAACTGCACATTAGGCAAGGTAATTTCCGTATCACGGGCTAATTTTTCCCGCAACACCTTGGCGATGTCCGTCATCTGCTCAAAATCGTGCACGCCAAAACGGTGCATCCAACGCATCAATTGCTTGGCGCGGAAAGGCTTCTCACCTTGCTCGGCAAACCACGTGGCCAATTGCGGCTGATTAAAATTAAGTAGATTGATCAAAGTTGGGTCTCAAATAAATTAAGCACAAATAAACAAGGCGTCTCTAGCGTATCTTGTTTACTGGTGCTTAATCTAGGGCTTAGTCTTAAGGCATTTAATTAAACACCGGCTTTACATAAATACCAGGCCTAATTAAATACAGCGCATTAACCAAAGAAATATTTGATTTCGATGGCCGCGTTCTCGGCTGAATCCGAACCGTGCACAGCATTGGCATCAATGCTTTCGGCAAAGTCAGCGCGTATGGTACCGGCAGCCGCTTCTTTTGGATTGGTGGCACCCATTAAATCGCGGTTTACTTGCACGGCATTTTCGCCCTCTAAGGCTTGTATCATCACCGGGCCAGAAATCATGAATTTAACCAAATCATTGAAGAATGGACGCGCAGCGTGCACGGCGTAGAAACCTTCGGCTTCGGCTTTAGTTAATTGTGCCATTTTTGCTGCCACCACTTTTAAACCGGCGTTTTCAAAACGGGTGTAGATTTTACCAATTACATTTTTTGCCACGGCATCAGGTTTGATGATAGAAAGCGTGCGTTGAACAGCCATAATTACTCCATTTAATGAATACATTGAAAGAACGATAAAATACCATTTTTGACGCTTAAAATAAACCTAAATTGCATGTTCAGCGCTTGTTTTAAGCGCGAATAAGTACAATGTGGCAAAATTACGCTAAATGACAGTCGCTAACCCACCCATTCCAACTTCACACCACACTTGCCCAGCCTGCGGTTTGCTGTGTGATGACTTGCCTTTAGATGGCCAAGGCAGCATTAGCGCGAGTTTTTCCTGCGCAAAAAGTCAGCGCTATTTTAGCCAGGCGGCAACTGCGCCTAGCCAACCAGCCAGCGTAAACGGACAGGCCTGCGATCTTAATACCGCCCTAGCAGCCGCCGCCAAGATTCTACAAAACAGCCAGCAAACCTTGTTTGCAGGGCTCGGCACGGACGTACAAGGCATGCGCGCCATTCTGCCATTAGCAGAAAAATGCCAGGCCACCCTGGACCACATGCACAGTGAGTCCAGCGTGCGCAACACCTTGGCCATGCAAAATAGTGGTTGGCAAACCACCACCTTGAGTGAAGTGAAAAATCGTGCTGATTTAATTCTAGCCATAGGCACCGACATCGTCAGCAGTCACCCGCGCTTTTTTGAAAAACTGGTCTGGAATAAAGACAGTTTGTTTAATAAGGGCTCGCCCCATGTAGTGTATTTGGCGGTGGACGAGGCCGACACCCAAGCCGGCGTGGCGCCCGATGGCACAAGCCCCACCCTACTCGCGGCGGATAAAAAAGCCTTGCCGGCCATACTCAATACGCTTAATGCACTGTGCAATCCGGCTTATGCAAAATCCAATAAAGCCGCATCGGTGACTGGCCTAAGCATGGCTGCCTTAACGGCTTTATTGGAAAAAATACAAGCAGCCAACTACGCCGTCGTGGTTTGGTCAGCCAGTGAATTGGCTTACCCGCATGCGGAATTGACCGTGCAGAGCATTACCCAACTGATCGCTAAACTTAACGAGCAAACTCGCGTTGCCGGCTTGAGCCTAAACAGCGGTGACGGCGACATCAGCGTCAACCAAACCAGCACCTGGCTTAGCGGCTTTCCCAGTCGCAATCGCTTTAAGCACCAGCAGTTCAGTTACGACACGCAGCACTACAGCACCGCCGTTCAACTTAAAAGCTGCGACGCCTTGTTATGGGTCAGCACGTTTAACCCCAAGCCACCGCCCAATTTTGCCGGCCCTAGCATCGTCATCGGCCATCCAAACACGCAGTTTGAGCGCCCACCGGCGGTGTTTATTCCAGTCGGCGTGCCAGCGGTGCACGACAGCGGCACGGTATTTAGAATGGATGGCTCGATTGCCCTGCCGGTTAAAAAACTGCAAGCCTCTCAGCTGCCCCGCTTAGTCGAGGTGTTTAATCAACTGGCGGGATTAATGCCATGATTACCCAACTTAAAAATGCACGCGTCTTCGATCCGGCTCACAAAAAAAATGGCGTGGTGGAGGATATCTACATCAGCCAAGGTCGCATCGTGGCTAAGCCAACCGATGCCATCAAAATAAGCACCAGCATCGACTTAAGCGGCAAGGTGGTGATGGCCGGCGCCATCGACATGCACAGCCACATAGGCGGCGGCAAAACCAACATTGCCCGCATGCTCTTGCCAGAATTTCAGGCCAGCAAACACTACAGCGAACCGGAGGCGCACATTTGCACGCCGGGCTGCAGCCATTTTGCTACGCCCACCAGCACCGAGACCGGCTTTCGCTATATAGAAATGGGCTACACAGCGGCATTTGAACCGGCCTTGATGCCAGTTAACGCCAGGCAAGCGCACTTGGAGATGGGCGACACGCCCATGATAGACAAAGGCGCATATGCCTTATTGGGAAATGACGATTACTTTTTGCGCATGCTGGCCAGCCAGCAAGACCAAAAAGCCATCAACGATTACGTGGCTTGGATATTGCATAGCACCCAATCCATAGGCATTAAGGTGGTGAATCCAGGCGGCATTAATGCCTTTAAATTTAATCAACGCAGATTGGATTTGGATGAAAAAAACCGCCATTACCAAGTATCACCGCGGCAAATTTTACAAAGCCTAAGTCGCGCCGTGCATGAGCTGGGCGTGTCCAAACCGCTGCACGTGCATTGCAATAACTTAGGTGCAGCCGGTAACTTTCAAACCACACTGGACACCATGCGCGCCTCCGATGGCATACCTATGCATTTAACGCACATCCAGTTTCACAGCTACGGTAAAGAAGGCGACAAACAATTTTCTTCAGCTGCAGCAGAAATTGCCGAAGCGCTGAATAAAAACAAACACATCACTGCTGACGTGGGGCAAATTCTTTTTGGCCAAACCGTCACTGCGTCGGGTGACAGCATGATGCAGCACTTAAACGCGCGTCACGCCAATCCCAAAAAAGCCGTGTTGATGGACATCGAGTGCGATGCCGGTTGCGGCGTAGTGCCTTTCAAGTACCGCGACCAAAACTACGTGAATGCCCTGCAATGGGCAATAGGCCTAGAACTCTTCTTATCCGTGGAAGACCCTTGGCGCATCTTTTTAACCACCGACCACCCGAATGGCGCCCCGTTTACCAGTTACCCGCATCTAATTCGCCTATTAATGGATAAAAGCTTTAGAAACGAGGCCTTTGCCAAGCTAAATTTAGACGCACAAGCCATGAGCAATTTATTGAGCTTGGACCGCGAATACAGCCTGTATGACATCGCCATCATGACCCGCGCCGGCGCAGCTGGCCTGATAGGCTTAAACGACAGAGGTCATTTGGGTATAGGCGCGGCAGCCGACATCACGGTTTACACCGACCAAGCTGACCGCGAAGCCATGTTTAGCAAGCCCGATTTCGTCTTTAAAAATGGTGAGTTGGTGGTAAAAGACGGCAAAGTAGTTAAAGTCGTTTGGGGTGCCACCCACACCAGCAAACCGGCATTTGATGTCAGTGTGGAAAAAGACTTGAGCGATTACTTTAACAAATACCAAACCATGCAACTGGCCAACTTTAAGATTAATCCCGACGAAATAGCCGATGATGGCCGTGGTAGCATCGTCGTACACAGTGGCAAGCACCTTAGTTGAAACAGAATAATTTTTGCATAAGTCGGATTTAAATGATCATTAACGGCATACAGATAGACAACACCTTCGCGGAAGCCTTTAACATGCGCGCTACTCGCGTCATCATCACCGCGCAGAATCTCAAATGGGCTTACCACGCCGCCCATGCCATGACAGGCTTTGCCACATCGGTAATAGGTTGCGGGGTAGAAGCCGGCATAGAAGCCGAAATTAGCAGCGAACTCAGCCCTGACGGCAGGCCCGGTGTTTCCATTTTAATGTTTGCCATGGGCAGCAAAGTGCTTATGCAACAACTGGAAACCCGCATGGGCCAATGCGTGCTAACTTGCCCTACCGCCGCCGCCTTTGCCGGCATCGCCAGCGACGAGCCCATCAATCTTGGTAAAAATTTACGCTTTTTTGGTGACGGCTTTCAAACAAGCAAACTAATAGGTGGCAAACGCTATTGGCGTGTACCGGTGATGGACGGCGAATTTTTATGCGAAGAAAGCACCGGCATGGTGCGAGCGATAGGTGGGGGGAATTTCTTAATTCTTGCCACCTCACAAAGCGCGGCTTTGGCCGCCGCCGAGGTGGCGATTGCAGCCATGCAGCGCCTGCCTAACGTCATCATGCCTTTCCCTGGTGGCGTGGTGCGATCTGGTTCAAAAGTGGGTAGCCGTTACGCCGCCATGTTCGCCTCCACCAACGACGCATTTTGCCCGACGCTCAAAGGCGTGACGCAAACCGAACTATCAAGTGACATAGAAAGCGTCATGGAAATTGTCATAGACGGCCTAAGTTTTGACGACATCGCCTTGGCCATGCACACTGGCATTGCCGCTATCTGCGCATTGGGCAGCGCCAGCGGCGTTAAACGCATCTCGGCCGGCAATTACGGCGGCAAACTGGGACCACACCACTTTAAGTTGCACGCGATCATGGGAATTGAAAAGCCATGAGCGCTTTGACCTTTAGCTTAAAAAAGCCTTTGCAGTTTGCCATTAACTGCGCCTCACTCACGCCCGATGAGCTAGCCAATCTCACGTTAAATGAGATTGCCGCACTCACACTGCATCACGGCAAACAAGCCGTGCGCGTCGACGAACTGTTTGACATAAGCGGCCACGATAGCGCATCACTGCGTTTTTTAAACGCAACGGAGCAACTCGATTACCTGGGCGCCAACATGCGCAGCGGGCGCATCGACATATCCGGCAACGCGGGAGCCTATTTAGGCTTTGGCATGAAAGGCGGCGAGATAAAGTGCCTAGGCAGCACGCTAGATTTGGCGGCCTGCAATATGCAAAACGGGTTGATGGTTATTCATGGCAACACCGGTGATTTTCTAGGTGGCGCAGCGGCCGGCTTACGCAAAGGCATGCTTGGCGGCACGGTAGTGGTAAAAGGCCATGCCGGCGACCGCGTGGGCGATCAAATGCGCCGTGGGCTCATATTAATCGAAGGCAATGCTGGCGATTATTGCGCCAGCCGCATGTTGGCTGGCACCATAGGCGTGCTAGGCAAGGTTGGCGCTTACGCTGGTTTTAGCATGCACCGTGGCACGCTGCTGCTCACCACCCAGCCAGACTTGCACCCGACCATGCAAGCATGCGGCAGCCACACCCTGCCCTTTTTAAACCTGCTGTTTAAATCCTTCGCGCCCTATTCCCAGGCCTTTACCAGCCTAAAAAGTTTGCGTGCAGCACGCTGGCTGGGCGATGCCGCCAATAAGGGCAACGGTGAAATCCTTATTGTTAACAATTTCTAGTCTGCATTACTTGTATTTTAAATTTCAATGAACGCTATAACACCCTGGTGATACCATAGCGCTTTGCAAAAAACCGATAGCCATGAATAGTCCTACTACCTACCTAACCGCAGCTTTATATAAGTTTGTCAGCTTGCCCGATTACCAAGCTTTGCAAGCGCCATTGCTCAAAGCCTGCCAAGCGCATCGCATCAAAGGCACGTTATTGCTGGCGGAAGAAGGCATTAACGGCACCATCGCCGGCTTAGCCGATGACGTGCGCGATTTACTTAGCTTTTTGCGTCAGGACCCCATGTTTAAAAACCGTTTGGCCGACTTGGAACACAAAGAATCCTACGCCAACGAGCACCCCTTTTACCGCATGAAGGTGAAATTGAAGAAGGAAATCGTGACCTTGGGCGTGCCCGGTGTCAGCCCCACCAAAAAAGTCGGCACATATGTGGCCGCTGCCGATTGGAACGCCTTAATATCCGATCCCGAGGTACTGCTGATAGACACGCGTAACAGTTACGAAGTCGACATAGGCTCCTTTAAAGGCGCGATCGACCCCAAGACCACGACTTTTAGAGAGTTTCCGCAGTACATCGCTGAGCACTTCGATAAAACCAAACACAAAAAAGTAGCGATGTTTTGCACCGGCGGCATACGCTGCGAAAAAGCCTCGTCCTACATGATGGATCAAGGCTTTGAGGAAGTATTTCATTTACAAGGCGGCATATTGAAGTATTTAGAAACCGTGCCGGAAAGCGAGAGCCTATGGCAAGGTGAGTGCTTTGTGTTTGATCAGCGCGTGGCGGTTAAACACAACCTAGCCGTTGGCGAATTTGATCAGTGTTACGCCTGCCGCCACCCATTATCGCCCGCGGAAATGCAAAGCCCGGATTACAGCCCCGGCATCTCTTGCCCGTATTGCATCGCCAGCTTGTCCGCTGAAAAACGCGCACGCCTGAGCGAACGGCAAAAACAAGTGGCGCTGGCTAAACAGCGCGGCGAAATACACATAGGCGAAACCCAGTTAGCAGAGAAACGTAAGAAATAATACGGCTTGGGCTAGCCGATACCTTAAGTCTTATATAAAACATAAGATATCTGTAGAAAGACAGTAAATCATTTAATTATTGCTTGATTTGCCGGCATCTAAGGTTTATTGTTTAGGTCGCGCTTTTATTCTTAGAACCTTAAGTAATAAGGCCTTGCAAAGAATTAAGCTAGCTTATTAATAACAAGAAATTGTCTACAGAACAATGCGGTTTACCCGATAGAAACACTACATAATCAACAGCAAAACTAGAGGAGTCAGTATGAGTTTAGATCTTTTAAAAGGCCTTGGTGTAAAAATACCTTACAAAGCCAAATACGATAATTTTATTGGCGGCAAATGGGTTGCGCCAGTTAAGGGTGAATACTTTGATGTTATTACGCCTATCACTGGTAAACCATATACCAAAGCGGCTCGCTCCAGTGCAGAAGACATTGAATTAGCATTAGATGCCGCGCATGCCGCAGCAGACAAATGGGCAAAAACCGCCCCAGGCGAACGTGCCAACTTAATGCTCAAAATTGCAGATCGCCTAGAAGCCAATCTTGAGTTATTGGCCACCGCAGAAACCATAGACAACGGCAAACCTATCCGCGAAACATTGAATGCCGATATTCCATTGGCCATCGATCATTTCCGCTACTTCGCTGGCTGCATGCGCGCACAAGAAGGCAGCTTGAGTGAAATTGACGACAGCATGGTGGCTTACCACTTCCACGAGCCTATTGGCGTGGTCGGTCAAATCATTCCGTGGAACTTCCCTATACTAATGGCGGCATGGAAATTAGCACCAGCCGTGGTTGCCGGTAACTGCGTGGTATTAAAACCAGCAGAATTTACACCAATCAGTATTTTGATTTTAATGGAAACCATCGCTGACATCTTGCCTCCAGGCGTGATCAACATCGTTAACGGTTACGGCCGCGATGTAGGCGCCCCATTAGCCAACAGCCGTCGTATCGGTAAAATTGCCTTTACTGGTTCAACCGGTACCGGTCGTGTGATTGCGCAAGCAGCGGCATCTAACTTAATTCCTGCCACATTGGAATTGGGCGGCAAATCCCCTAACGTGTTCTTTGAAGACATTGCCGACGCAGACGACGACTTTTTTGATAAAGCCGTTGAAGGTTTGGTGCTATTTGCCTTTAACCAAGGTGAAGTGTGTACCTGCCCATCTCGCGCATTGATACAAGAATCCATCTACGACAAATTTATGGAACGCGTATTACCACGCGTGGCAGCCATCAAACAAGGCAACCCATTGGATCCAAACACCATGATAGGTGCGCAAGCCTCGCAAGACCAATTAAACAAAATCATGTCTTACATGGACATTGGTAAGCAAGAAGGCGCGAAATTATTAATTGGTGGCGAACGCAACTTGTTAACTGGCGCATTGGCTGACGGTTATTACGTCCAACCTACTTTGCTTAAAGGCCACAACAAAATGCGCGTGTTCCAAGAAGAAATTTTTGGCCCAGTGCTAGCCGTAACGACCTTTAAAGACGAAGCAGATGCTTTAGCGATTGCCAACGACACCATATTTGGCCTAGGTTCAGGCGTATGGACACGCGATGGCAGCCGTGCTTACCGCATGGGCCGTGGCATCAAAGCCGGTCGCGTTTGGACCAACTGCTACCACGCCTACCCTGCCCACGCTGCATTCGGTGGTTACAAAGAGTCAGGCATTGGTCGTGAAACACACAAAATGATGCTAGACCATTACCAACAAACCAAAAACTTATTGGTAAGCTACAGCCCGAAAAAACTAGGTTTCTTCTAATTTTTTGGAAACGGACTTAGGCTTGTTTTGAAATTTAAACGGGCTTAGAATCAAGAGGCGGATTAATTCCGCCTCTTTTTTTGCCTTGATATTGCTATTTACTTTAATACGGAATTCATCATGCCGACAGCTCGCGTATCCGCTACCCCATCCGCCATAGGACTCATACATAAACTCACCGCTGAACACGGCCCGATTTTGTTTTTTCAATCGGGCGGATGCTGCGAAGGCAGCGTGCCATTGTGCATGCCGGTTCACGAGTTCAAGCCCAGCCCATCGGACGTGGTGGTAGGCGAAATTGAAGGAGCGGTTTTTTACATGGGCCATAACCACTTTCAGTTCTCAGAAAACACCCACACCATAGTCGATGCCTTGCCCGGTTCCAGCGGTTCGTTTTCATTGGATTGCGGCAGTGGCTTAGCGTTTATTACACGCGGTCGTTTGTACAACGACGAAGAACTAAAAGACTTGGCGCCGGTGCACACTTACGGCTATTAACCCTTAGCACCCATCCCAGGCTTAATCCAAATCGCGTGACGCGATGAAGTAACTGTCATCAAACAAGACCGGCTCAGCCACGGCGTAGCCTTGGGCATAATCGATGCCTATCGCTTTTACCATAGCCAAGCCGGTTAACTCGTCCTTGCCGCTTAGGTTTTTTACACGGCTAGACCTGTCACCGGCATCCGCCACTCTGGCCACATCAGCAGAAAGCCGCTCCAGCCTCAACAAAAACACCGCATCAAACAACCAGACCAATAGCACCATAAGCAAGGCGGTAATCAATGCCGCTAGCAGCAAACTGTTGAATTTAAAACCACTGGATTTAAAATCGTTTAAGCCCAACCAATCTGGCCCAACTAAAAATAGCGCCAGCATGGCCCACATCATCAGCATGGCCAAAACCACTACCAACAGCAGCTTCAGGCGCAATCCAATTCGATTTTTTTCTAATCTAGGCTTAGGCGACATAGCCACACTATAGCATTTTCATTGCAACTGGGATTTTTGCATGCAGACGCTATAATGGGCGCATGGGTAAAAAATTAGCACTAGAACGCATTATTCACAACCAAGGCTTTGGTGCCCGAAAATTATGCCGGCTCATGATATGGAATCAGGAAGTCACGGTAAATGGCCAAGTTTGCGATGACCCCGATGCAGAATTTGATTTAGAACAATTGCATTACACGGTTAAAGGCGAGGCTTGGGATTACCGCGAGCAATCCTATTTAATGATGCATAAACCCAGCCATTACGAATGCTCGCACAAGACCCAACACCACCCCACTATATACAGCTTGCTACCACAACCCTTGGTGGTGCGCGATGTGCAATGCATAGGTCGACTGGATGAAGACACCACCGGCTTAATCCTCATTTCCGATGACGGGCAATTCATTCACCGCATGAGCTCACCCAAACACAAGGTGCCTAAGGTCTACGAAGTCACTTGCAAGCACCCAGTAAGCGATGCGCAAATAGCGCATCTTTGCCAAGGCGTGCAATTAATAGATGAATACGCACCGATAGCCGCATTAAGCTGCACCCGCATCAATGAGCACGTGCTGCACATGACCTTGGCCGAAGGCAAATACCATCAAGTAAAACGCATGGTGGCCGCCATTAGCAACCGTGTTGAAGCCCTGAAACGCATCCAAATTGGCGAGCTGGTATTGCCCGCGGATTTAGCCCCAGGCCAATGGCGCTGGTTAAGCGAGACCGACATGAAACATCTAGGAGTCTTACCCTAATGACAAACAAAAAATTCAGCCTAAAGTGGCTGTTCTGGCTAACTGCTTTAATGCTGAGCGCCTGCATGGGCGTGCCGGACAAAGTAACAGTGGTGGACAGCGTGGATGCCAGGCAATACTTGGGCACCTGGTATGAAATTGCCCGATTGGACCATTCATTCGAACGGGATTTGGATTACGTCACGGCCAACTATAGCCTGCGTGAAGACGGTGGCATTAAAGTGACCAACCGCGGCTTTAATAGCAAGACAAAAACTTGGCAAGAAGCGGTAGGCAAAGCCTATTTTATTGACCCCATCAATGCCGACAAAACCAACACCGGCAAACTCAAGGTGTCTTTCTTTGGGCCATTCTATGGCGCTTACAACATCATGGTTTTGGATAAACCGTATTACAACTACGTCATGGTTTGCGGGCCGGATAAATCCTATTTATGGATATTGTCGCGCACTCCGCAACTCACCTACCCTATTAAGCAACACTTAATCGCTCAAGCCCAAGAAATGGGCTTCGCGACCGAGCAGTTAATTCACGTCAAACAGTCCAGCGAAATCATCCAATACAAAGCCGGCCCGCACGTCAAATAGGGGTTTATTTTAGCGGACTCAATTGGTAGCCTGCTGCGCGCAGGCGGGCAAGCAAACCGCCTTGACCGGCCAAATGCGATGCCCCGACAGCCACAAAGACTTTTTGTTGTTTAGCCTCGTCCATGATGCGTTGTGCCATGATCACGTTTCTATCGTCCACCAACTTAGCGCGCATCTTGTCCCACAGTGCTTTAGGCAGCATGTTACCGGTTATTTTATCGTCCAAGGCGGCGATGGCCTCGCTGTCTCCTGCTAAATAGGCTTGCACCAAGGAAGCAAAGCCTTGTTCTTTTTCGGCTGCACTGCGTTTCAACACCGCGCGCAACATGACCAACTGCTCGTCCAGGCTAAAGCTATCCATGATGCCAAAATGCTCTTGCGTGTCTTCTATGCCTATGATTTGTTTGCCAACGTCTTCCGCTTGCGTCATCAGTAAATTGTCTTGGGCAAACGGCGTCAACGGTCTGGGTGAATCAAATACCACGGCCAATAACCAAGGCTTCATGTGCAAAGCCGCATCGCGGTGCATGACGTGAAATTCTGCCAGCGCATACACTTGATCTAACTCTGACTCAGTGAGCATGCTGCGTAAATCCCCCTCGGCCATCATGAACACGCCGGGGTTATTGGGTGACAAGGTTTCCATCATAAACGCATCGGATGCTTTGATCGCTTGCGTCACCGACGGCGAAAAATTTGTCACGCGATTGTCGTCGGTGTGTATGGTGCCAAATAGGTATATGTCTTTAGAAAGTTTGGACTCGGCTTTCCAAAACAAACCGCTTTCGGCACTAGCGGTATTGAAAGCCGCCAATAAGCATAGGCTTAACAGCAGAGAGCTAAGTGATTTTATGAGTTTAGTTGGCATGTATGACCTTTAAGCAAAGTAAGCGTAGAAGCAAATAAACGCCAAATTCATCCTAAGAGTATTTGCGTTTGTTCTCGGACACGCGCCTAGGTCGAATAGTTCGCTCTAACGGCTGACCACGGACCGTGGTGGTGGGCTTGCCAGACAGGGGTTGCCAGGCCGGGATTAAATGCTGTTTGCTATTGCCGATCAAATCGGCTCTACCCATTTTTTGCAAGGCCTCGCGCAACATAGGCCAATTATTCGGATCGTGATACCGAATAAAAGCCTTATGCAATTTACGCACGTTGCCGGCCTTAGGGATGGCCACCTGTTCCGAGTCGGCCGTCACCTTACGCAAGGGATTTTTACCCGAGTGATACATGGCGGTGGCCATGGCCATGGGCGTTGGAGTAAAGGTTTGCACTTGGTCTAATTTGAAGTCGTATTTCTTTAACCACAGCGCCAAATTCAACATATCTTGGTCAGTGGTGCCAGGGTGGGCGGCAATAAAATAAGGGATTAGATATTGCTTTTTACCCGCTTCCAGACTGAATTTCTCAAACATGGCTTTGAATTCGTCGTAGGCCTCCATGCCAGGCTTCATCATCTTGCTTAATACGTTTTCTTCAGAATGCTCAGGGGCAATTTTCAAGTAGCCGCCCACGTGATGCTGCACCAATTCTTTAACGTATTCGGGCGATTTCACCGCCAAGTCATAACGCACACCACTGCCTATCAGTATCTTCTTCACGCCTTTAATGGCACGGGCTTTACGGTACAGCTGGATTAAGGCACTGTGGTCGGTATTCAAGTTTTCACATATACCTGGGTAGACGCAGCTTAGTTTGCGGCAGGCGTTTTCGATGGCTTCGCTTTTACAGGCGATGCGGTACATATTGGCGGTCGGCCCACCTAGATCGGATATGACCCCGGTAAAACCTGGTACCTTGTCGCGTATCTCTTCGACTTCTTTCAAGATGCTTGCTTCACTGCGGCTTTGGATAATCCGTCCTTCGTGTTCGGTAATGCTGCAAAAAGTGCAGCCGCCAAAACAACCGCGCATGATGTTGACGCTAAATCGTATCATTTCCCAAGCTGGAATTTTGGCATCGCCATAAGCCGGATGAGGCTTACGCGCGTAAGGCATGTCGTAGACGTAATCCATCTCTTTGGTAGTCAATGGAATGGGCGGTGGGTTTAACCACACCTCTCGGTCACCGTGTTTTTGCACCAAGGCCCTTGCGTTACCTGGGTTGGCTTCCAAGTGCAGCACGCGGGACGCATGCGCGTACAGCACTGGGTCTTGTGCTACTGCCTCGAAAGCTGGCAAACGCACCACTTGCTTGGCTCGGTCGGCCTTGGGTTTACGCACCAGGGAAATGGCTTGCGTGCCTTCAGGCAAAGCGGCTTGCTCTGGCTTAACTTCCGTTGCACAACTGGCGTCGGCTTTACCCATTTTCATTTCGTAAGGGTCAACCTGCTTATCAATCACACCGGGGCGGTCTAATTGCGTACTGGCGATTTCACTCCAGCCATCTGGTATCTTTTTACGCAAAAAAGCCGTGCCACGTATGTCTTGAATATCGGCGACTTTTTCGCCTTTGGCAATACGGTGGCTTAATTCTATTAAAGCGCGTTCGGCATTACCGTACAGCAAAATATCGGCCTTGGAATCGAGCAAAATACTGCGGCGTACTTTATCACTCCAATAATCGTAATGAGCAATGCGTCGCAAGCTGGCCTCTATGCTGCCTATCACCAATGGCACATCGACATAGGCCTCACGGCAACGCTGACTGTAAACCAACACCGCGCGATCGGGCCGTTTATTTGGCGCAGCATCCGGCGTGTAGGCATCGTCACTGCGTATTTTTCTATCGGCGGTATAGCGGTTCACCATGCTGTCCATATTGCCGGCGGTGATACCGAAATACAAATTGGGCTTACCCAAGACTTTGAATGCCTCGGCGTTTTGCCAATCGGGCTGAGCAATGATGCCTACCCGAAACCCTTGGGCTTCCAATAGACGGCCGACTAGAGCTGAGCCAAAGCTAGGGTGATCTATGTAGCAATCGCCACTGACCAAAATGATGTCGCAACTGTCCCAACCAAGCGCATCCATTTCCGCACGCGACATGGGTAGCATAGGGGCCGAACCGAAGCGTTTTGCCCAATAAGGGCGGTAGCTTTGTATGGGCTTAGCAATTAAGTTGGTGTAGTGTTCCAAGGTATATGTGTCAAACTATAAAGAACGCGCATTTTACGCGCTAATGGCATGATTAAGATGATTTTTTTATAAAAATTTTACAGCAATTAACCCTGCTTATAATAAGTCTACCCCGAACGGCTTCAAGGCCAAGGCGAACATGAAAAAAATCAAGGTCGTGATAAGCACGGAAGCGAACAAGCTCAGCACAAACCCCAATTTGCTTAGCAGATAGGGGAAAATCAAAAACATTGGCAAGGTCGGCAACACATACCAAAACGTGTAGTAAGCGTGGTTGGCAATCTTACTCGTTGGCTGCCCTTCCATGTGCAACCAAATAAGTGCAAGCACCGTCACTAATGGCAACGCTGCTATCAAGCCGCCTAATTTATCACTGCGTTTAGCCAACTCCGACACCAGCACAACTAGGCCAGCCGTAATGAAGTATTTGATGATTAGATAGTGCATGCTTTACCTTTCGTTTAAGGCTTTAATTGTTTAAGATTGGTTCCGTGCTTAATTCTTCATTCTACCCTTAAGTTAAGGCCGATCATGGCAAACGCCTATTATCAATTGCCCAGCGGTCGGGTCGCCTGTGTAGACGGCGAAACGGATTTTCCGCCCAACCATCTTGCGCTAAACGAGCCTAACGGTTTATTGGCCATAGGTGGCGACCTCACTCTAGGGCGATTATTAAACGCCTATCGCGCCGGTATTTTCCCATGGTTCAACGCGGGCGAACCGATACTATGGTGGAGCCCTAGTCCACGCATGGTGCTGTTCCCCGATGAATTAAAGCGAAGCAATTCTCTAAAAAAAACTTTAAAAAAAGAGCGGTTTGAAGTGCGCTTTAACACGTCCTTTCGCGCAGTCATCAGCGCCTGCAGTGATGTTAAACGCACCGAACAAAATGGCACTTGGATCAGCGCCGACATGATAGACGCCTACTGTGCATTGTTTGATGCCGGTCACGCCGTATGCGCCGAGTGTTGGCAAAACGAGCAGTTGGTCGGTGGCTGTTACGGGGTTAAAATTGACGGAGTCTTTTACGGTGAAAGCATGTTTCATCATGTCAGCGATGCGTCCAAAGTGGCGTTTGTTCACCTGGTGCAACATTTAAAAAACCATGGGGTTGAAATGATAGACTGCCAAATGAACACGCCCTTGTTAAGCAGCTTTGGCGCCCGTGAAATAAGCCGAGACGAATTCAACATGAAACTCGCCCAAATGACAGCTGAGCCTTTTTGAGTAAGTCACCATGAACTTAGACAGCCCAGCCACGGCACAAACGCTACACTTCTACCTAAGCAGCAGCTACCCATGTGGCTACTTGGCGAATAAACAAGCGATCAGTCTGATTGCCGCACCGCCGCATTTAATTGATGCCCCGATATACAGCAATTTAGTACACCAAGGCTTTAGGCGTAGCGGTCTATTTGTCTATAAACCGCATTGCGAAAACTGCCAAGCATGCGTCCCAGTGCGCCTACCCATAAAAGACTTCACGGCCAGTCACAGTCAAAAACGCGCCTACAAGCAACATCAAACACTGAGCGCCAAGGTGCTGGATGCCGACTTTTACCTAGAGCACTTCAACTTGTATGCTAAATACCAGCAAGCAAGGCATGCTAAACAAACCTCGGATCAGGACAATGAAAGCGAGACCGATGAGGCTGAACAATACCGGCTTTTTTTATGCAGAAGTACGGTCAATACCGTAATGGTTGAATTCAGAGCCGCCGATGAATTGAAGATGGTCAGCGTCATTGATCTTCTCAGTGACGGGCTTTCAGCGGTTTATACTTTTTATGACCCCAGCGATAAAAAAGCCAGTTTTGGCACCTATAACATACTCTGGCAAATTGCCTGGGCAGAATCGTTGCATCTCCCATATCTCTATTTAGGTTACTGGATTAAAGACAGCCAAAAAATGGCTTACAAAGAAAACTTTCAGCCTTTGGAAAAGCGCATTAACGGCGAATGGCGCGAGGATTTAGCTGCAAAAAAATAGCCGCTGCCAGTTCTGCCTAATTGTAAGAATGTTACAATCGGCTTATCTAAAAACATTGAGCACTATTCTTTGAAAAAAATTGTCATTTTTGGCGTGGGCTTGATAGGCGGCTCGGTCGCCTTAGCATTAAAAAAAGTCCAAGCTAAGCCTGGCTCAACGCAGATCATAGGGCTAGGCCGCAATCCCGCTAGTCTTACCAGCGCATTGCAATTAGGCGTTATCGACCAAGGCCTAGACATTGAGCAAGCCGATTTGCAAGCTGCCCTTGCAAACGCCGACGTCATCTTGATTGCCGCGCCGGTTGCACAAACAAGCGGTATATTAGCCCGCATCAAGCCTCACCTGAATCCGCATACCGTGATTACCGATGCCGGCAGCACTAAAAGCGACGTCCTAGCCTGTGCCCAAACCATTCTAGCAGAGCAATTTAATCAATTTGTCGGTGGCCACCCTATCGCTGGCGCCGAAAAAAGCGGCGTGACCGCCGCCAGAGCGGATTTGTTTGTAGGTAAAAATGTGGTGTTAACGCCTACCGTTAACACGCAAGCTGACGCTTTAGCGCGAGTCACCGAGTTTTGGCAAGCTTGCGGTGCCAAGGTCAGCAGCATGCCAGCCCAAGCCCATGACGAAATTTTTGCCAGCGTCAGCCACTTGCCACACCTGCTGGCTTTTGCTTTGGTTGACGAGCTGGCCGCCAGACCAAACGCGGCCGAATTATTTGGCTTTGCCGCCAGTGGCTTTAGGGATTTCACGCGCATAGCCGGCAGTCACCCTGAAATGTGGCGCGATATCAGCCTCGCCAACAAAGACGCTTTACTCAAAGAATTGGCCGCCTACCAAGACGAACTAGCAAAGCTAACCACCTTGCTGCAAAATCAAGACAGCGCTGGGCTTGAAGCCCTATTTAGCCGCGCCAGTTTGGCCAGAAATGCCTGGTCAGACGGCAAACTCTAGTTGTCAGCTTTACATTAAAGAATAGTTATGGAACAACTTAACCTCTCCCCTGCCAGCCATGCCGATGGTCGCATCACCCTACCTGGCTCTAAAAGCATATCCAATCGCACCTTGTTGCTCGCTGCCTTAGCCAGTGGCAACACCGAGATTCGTGATGTATTGGCTTCCGATGACACGGCGCGCATGCTGGAATCGCTAACTAAGCTTGGGGTTAAATTAGACCAGATTGGCGAGCATAATTGGCGCGTGCACGGCTGTGCTGGCAACTTTCACAACAAGCAGGCGGATTTATTTTTAGGCAATGCCGGCACGGCTTTTAGACCGCTAACGGCTGCGTTGGCTTTTTCTAATGGCGACTACCAATTGTCTGGCGTCGCACGTATGCACGAGCGCCCCATAGGCGATCTGGTTGACGCCCTGCAGCAAGCCGGTGCCAACATTAGCTACCTAGGGCAGCCTGGCTTTCCACCCTTAAAAATAGCCCCCGCCCAAGCGGATTTAAGTTTGCCAATTAAGATACGCGGTGACGTGTCCAGTCAATTCTTGACCGCCTTGCTAATGGCCTTGCCTTTAAGTAAACAGCAAGCGAGCATAGACGTGGTGGGCGAGCTGATATCCAAGCCCTACATCGAAATCACCCTGAATTTAATGGCTAAATTTGGTGTGCTGGTTG
The DNA here is from genome assembly GCA_965601545.1 of Methylophilaceae bacterium. Classification (GTDB taxonomy): domain Bacteria; phylum Pseudomonadota; class Gammaproteobacteria; order Burkholderiales; family Methylophilaceae; genus Methylotenera. The sequence continues at coordinate 1,012,267 of OZ271845.1, forward strand.
AGCGTGATGGTTGGCAACGCTTCACCATTGCGGCGAACAGCGTTTACACCAGCCCGGGTCAATTATGCGTCGAAGGCGACGCCTCCAGTGCTTCCTACTTCCTTGCGGCAGGCGTCATAGCCGGCTCAGTGACAGTCGATGGCATAGGGCAAGACAGCATACAAGGGGACGTGCGGTTTGCCGAAGCGCTTAGCTTAATGGGCGGCGAAATCAGCTACGATGAAAATCACATTACCGCAAAAAAAGCCAACAAAATTAAAGCCATTGATTTGGACTGCAACCACATACCGGATGCCGCCATGACCTTGGCCATCTTGGCCTTGTTTGCCGACGGCACCAGCACGCTTAGAAACATCGCCAGTTGGCGAGTCAAGGAAACCGACAGGCTGACGGCCATGGCTACAGAGCTGCGTAAAGTAGGCGCCTCGGTTGTAGAGGGCAGCGACTACCTGCAAATTACCCCGCCGACTGCTATTACGCCCAATGCGGTCATAGACACATACGATGACCACCGCATGGCGATGTGCTTTTCATTGGTGTCTTTGGCTGGCGTGCCGATCACTATCAATGACCCGGCCTGCGTCAACAAAACCTTCCCAGACTATTTTGCTTGTTTTGCCAAGATAGCAAGATGAACAAGCCCATCCCAGTCATTGCCATAGACGGGCCGTCTGCTTCAGGCAAGGGCACCGTGGCCCAGCGGGTGGCAACGCATTTGGGTTTCCACTATTTGGATTCCGGAGCCTTATACCGGATTGTGGCGCTGGCCTCGCAACAAGCTGGTATCGCTTGGTCGGACGCCGAAGCGGTCGCCATGTGTGCGAAGCAACTCAACCTGCGCTTTGAGAATGAGCAAGTGTGGCTTAATGGCCAGGATGTCTCTGAGGCCATACGCAGCGAGGCCATGGGCAAAGGCGCCTCGCAAGTGGCCGTACACCAAGCCTTACGTCAAGTATTAAGCAGCGTGCAACACAATTTCCGACAAGTGCCGGGTTTAGTGGCTGACGGACGCGACATGGGCACGGTTATTTTCCCCGATGCCGTTTTGAAAATATTCCTCACCGCCAGCACCGAAGTCCGCGCGCAAAGGCGTTATCAACAATTGCTGGCTAAACAACAAGCGGCTGATTACCAAGCCATATTGCAAGATCTATTGGAGCGCGATGCCCGAGATAAAAATCGCGCCAGTGCGCCCTTGCTTATGGCTAAGGATGGCATATTGCTTGAAACCGACCATTTGAGCATAGTTGAAGCGGTAGAGCGGGTGTTAGAAAATTATCAACGTTTTATACAATTTTCCGCATAAAAGTTGTAAATAGTCTTTTATTTTTCAATGTTTTAGTTATAATCACATTCTTTCAAATTTTGTGAATTTTTTTTCGTCTGCGCATTACACTAATACGCAGTTTTATTAATTACCCCACTGCTAGGTGGGATTACTTTTAGGTACTTTTATTTAATGGCTTCTACTTCTAAATCCACCCCATCTTCAATGGAATCATTTGCAGCGCTTTTTGAAGAAAGCTTAATCCATCAAGAAATGCGCTCCGGTGAAGTAATCACCGCTGAGGTTATCTCTGTTGATAGCGACCACGTTATTGTTAATGCCGGTCTAAAATCAGAAAGCGTGATCGCTGCTTCTGAATTCCACAATGCACAAGGCGAGCTTGAAGTTAAGGTCGGCGACTTTGTTAAAGTGTTGATCGAAAAACTGGAAGACGGTTTTGGTTCTACCTTACTGTCACGCGAAAAAGCAAAACGCATGGAAACATGGTTAGACTTAGAAGATGCAATGAACGAAGGTCGCATCATTAAAGGTTTCGTCAGCGGTAAAGTTAAAGGTGGTTTACGTGTTTCCGTTAATGGCATCATGGCTTTCCTACCAGGTTCATTGGTAGACGTGCGTCCAGTGAAAGACACTACCCCATTTGAAAATAAAGAGTGTGATTTAAAAGTTATTAAAATTGACCGCAAACGTAACAACATCGTTGTTTCTCGTCGTGCTGTGATGGAAGTCAGTGCTGGCGCAGACCGTGAAGCCTTAATGGGTTCATTGGCTGAAGGTTCAGTGGTTAAAGGTATCGTTAAAAATATCACCGACTACGGTGCATTCGTCGATTTAGGTGGCATTGATGGCTTGCTCCACATTACAGACTTGGCATGGCGTCGTGTAAAACACCCATCAGAAGTATTAACGGTAGGTGAAGAAGTGGAAGCGAAAATCTTGAAATTTGATCAAGAGAAAAATCGCGTTTCACTAGGCATCAAACAATTGGGTGACGATCCATGGATCGCCCTAACCCGTCGCTACCCAGTAAGCACACGCTTATTCGGTAAAGTGTCTAACTTGACAGATTACGGTGCGTTTGTTGAAATCGAACCAGGCATTGAAGGTTTGGTACACGTTTCAGAAATGGACTGGACTAACAAAAACATCCACCCAGGCAAATTGGCTCAACTAGGCGACGAAGTGGAAGTCATGATCCTTGAGATAGACGAAGCACGCCGTCGTCTATCATTGGGTATGAAACAATGCCAAGCCAACCCATGGGATGATTTCTCTGCCACTCACGCTAAAGGCGATAAAGTATCAGGTCAAATCAAATCCATCACCGACTTCGGTGTGTTCATTGGCTTGCCAGGTGGCATAGACGGTTTAGTGCACTTGTCTGATTTGTCTTGGACACAAACTGGCGAAGAAGCCATCCGCAACTTCAAAAAAGGTGACGAATTGCAGGCTGTCATTTTGGCCATAGACGTTGAGAAAGAGCGCATTTCATTAGGTGTTAAACAATTGGTTGCTGATCCATCTGGCGCAACCAGCAGCACAGACGATAAATCCGAAGCCAAACCTAAAGCTAAATCTGCCAAAACTAAAGACACGGCAGCCAAAGTGGCGGATGACGGCGCCTCTGCAGGTACAACTAACCTTGGTGCTTTATTAAAAGCTAAACTAGATAGCAAGAAATAAGTGTAATTAGTGACAAGATAAAGGCAATAAGCATGACCAAATCTGAACTAATTACGCTGCTTGCGGAGCGCTTTCCGCAATTGGTTGTAAAAGACGCGGAGCTGTCAGTCAAAGCTATCTTAGATGCAATGACTGACAACCTAGCGGCTGGGGAGCGCATCGAAATTCGTGGCTTTGGTAGTTTTAGTTTGAACTACCGTCCGCCGCGTTTGGGTCGTAACCCGAAAACCGGCAGCAAAGTGCAAGTGCCAGAAAAGCACGTACCGCACTTTAAAGCAGGCAAGGAATTGCGTGAGCGCGTCGATTTAACTTAAGTTAGATGCGGCTTGCTAGCCCTAGCAAAGCAATATAAAACGGCAGCCGATGGCTGCCGTTTTTTTATGTGCTTGCCATTAAGCGCTTACTGGATTTTAAATTTAAGTTAAAATGCCTAGCATATGAAACCCTCATCCCATCTAGGCTATTGCAGAAGGATCAACCATGGAATTTGAATTCTGGTGGTTGCTGGTCTTACCGCTTTTCTTTAGCCTAGGCTGGCTGGCCGCTAGGGTGGATTTGAAGCAATTGCTGGCCGAATCAACCGCCCTGCCTGCCGCCTATTTCAAAGGCTTAAATTTTCTCATTACCAACCAACAAGACAAAGCCATAGAGGCATTCAGCGAGGCTGTGCAAGCCAATACCGAATCCTTGGAACTGCATTTCGCCCTAGGCAGCTTATTCAGAAAGCGTGGCGAAGTGGATAGAGCCATCCACCTGCATCTGCATTTGTTGGAAAAAAAAGCCCTAGAGCCGCAACAAAAATTAGCCGTCACCGCCGAGCTGGCGCAAGACTATTTAAAAGCTGGCTTGCTCGATCGTGCAGAAGAATTATTTGAATCACTGGACGACAACCGCTACCGGCAACCTGCCCTGCGCGCCTTGCTGGAAATCTACGTACGCGAACGCGAATGGCTTAGGGCCATTAATGCCGCCACGGAATTAGAGCGCTTATCTGGTGTGCCATTTCGCGTTGAAGTAGCCCACTACTACTGCGAACTGGCCGTGCAATTCCAATTAGCCAACGACTTAACGGCAGCCCAATCCTCTCTTGCAGATGCACTGCACGCCAACAAAAATTGCGTACGTGCCAACGTCTTATTGGGGGACATGTTAATTGAAGATCGAGCCCATAAAGCCGCAATTGCTACCTGGAAGCGCATCGAGTATCAAAAGCCCGAATACCTAGGCTTAATCGCACCTAAACTACTGCATAGCTACCAGAGCCTTGGCCAAACAAAAGATGGCTTAAGCTTGCTACAAGGTTATTTACAGACTTACCAACTGCCTTCTATGTTGAAAGTTTTGTTTGATGCCACCCTGGCAGAGCAAGGGGCAGATCAGGCGGCTAAACTTGCCCGCAATGAGTTAATAAAAAAACCCAGCTTAAGTACCCTAGACCAGCTATTGCAAGCACGGGCCATGTTAGAGGACAGCAAGACGCAAAAATCCCAAGACACGCAACTTATGCAGCAAGCGGTGCGCCATGCGATTGGCAACCGAACCACCTACCACTGCGAGCAATGTGGCTTCAAAGCCAAGTACCACCATTGGCAGTGCCCAGCCTGCAATGCATGGGAATCCTTGCCTGCTGAACCGACCAACGTTTAAAGCTAAACAACATGACCAGTACTCAGAACACCCAAACCAAACGCGACCCTAAAATCATCGTGGCCCTTGATTACGCCGATGCCGCCGGCGCACTCACGTTGGTGCGTCAGTTAGATCCAAGTTTATGCCGCCTTAAAGTCGGTAAGGAGTTATTTACGGCAGCCGGACCGCAGTTTGTTGAGCAATTGGCTAAGCTCAACTTCGGTGTGTTTTTAGACCTAAAATTTCATGATATTCCTAACACCGTCGCCAAAGCCTGTAGTGCCGGCAGCAAGCTAGGCGTTTGGATGCTAAACGTGCATGCCAGCGGCGGCCTAGAAATGATGCAAGCCGCTCAAGCGGCCGTCAACGAACAAGCCAAACCGCCCATCCTCATTGCTGTCACGGTATTAACCAGCATGAACCAAGCTAACCTGACGCAAATTGGCGTGGCAGCGGATTTGCCTAGCCACGTCATGAACTTAGCCAAGCTCACTCAGCAAGCAGGACTAAACGGTGTGGTTTGCTCTGCTCAGGAAGCGCCTATGTTGCGCGCAGCATTAGGCCAGGCATTTTGCTTGGTGACCCCAGGCATACGCCCAACCGGCGCCAGTCAAGACGATCAATCTCGCATCGTTACCCCAGCACTAGCCTTACAAAATGGCGCCAGCTATTTAGTCATAGGCCGACCAATCACGCAAGCTGCCGACCCGCTCAAAGCGCTGATCGCCATCCACGCCGAATGCGCCTAAAATCCAGCTAAGCAATTGAAATAACTAGAAAAACGGCTACTCCTCTTGGCATAAAAGCGTATTATGTGAGCTAGTCGTCTAGCTGTCAGCACGACTACGCAGCAGTCTAATCAGTGGGGAGTGCTTAAATGAAAACCTTCTTGATTCTCGTATTATGCTGGTTAGGCTTATGCTACTCCGCACAAGCCGCCGTCAACATCAACACGGCCAACCAAACTGAATTGGAAAGCCTGCCTGGCATAGGTCCGGTTAAAGCCAAAGCCATATTGGAATACCGCAAAAAGAATGATGGCTTTAAAAGCGTAGACGAGCTAACCAGAGTCGATGGCATAGGCCCGGTTACCCTAAAAAATGCACGAAACGATATCGTGCTTGATGCCAGCGCGATGACCAAGCCTACAACCTTTAGCGCCAATCCAAAAAACCAAGCGGATAAGAAGAAATCACTGAAGCAGGTTGCGCCTGCAGCAACGCTGCTTAAAACGCCGATTCAGCCAAGCCGAGCCAACAAGGCCATCATCGTGCCAGCCAAAACGATTGTCAGCCCTAAACCAGCGACTACGGCAACCAGTACCGTGCCCACTAAGATCGCACCGGCTAAAGTAAGCCCAGTGAAGGCCAAGGCCAGTGGCGTTAACCCTGGCAAGATTGGGATTGGCATCTCAGAGCCCAGCAAATCAAATCCTGCTAAACAACAGGTCATCACCGAAAAACCCATTGCAAATAAGCCCTCGTCACCAAAAACGGCGACTAAGAAACCGTAAGCTTATTTAGCGATTGGTTGTTACTTTACCCGCATACCCAACTGCGCGCCGGCATCAGGGCTAAGAATGAACGGACCGCCGTTCTCGTCACTGGCCGCCAACACCATGCCTTCGCTGAGGCCAAACTTCATTTTACGTGGCGCCAGATTGGCCACCATCAAAGTCAATCGGCCTATTAATTGGTCTGGATCGTAAGCCGATTTAATCCCAGCAAACACCTGCCTAGGCTTAGCTTCGCCTATATCTAAACTCAATCTAAGTAATTTTTCTGCGCCTTCCACGTGTTCAGCATGAATAATTTTAGCGATGCGCAAATCCACCTTGGTAAAGTCGTCTATGCTGATTTCCATACCACTGGTCGCGGCAGGCGCAACGCTAGCCTTTACTGGCGAAACCGTTGGGCTGGCCGTGAGGTTTTCTTTATTAGCTTCAGTCATGTCTAGTATCCATTTAGGGTCGATACGGGTAATTAAATGTTGGTAGCTTTGTATGCGATGCCCGGCTGTTAATTCTGCCGCAACACTGGCCCAGCTTAATGACTCTAGATTGAGAAATTGCTCTACCTCACCAGCCAATTTTGGCAAGACCGGCTTTAAGTACAGGGTAAGCAAGCGGAATAATTCCAACGCATCGGAACACACTTCTTGCAAGGCTTGCGTTTGATCTGCTTGCTTTGCCATCACCCAAGGGGCTTTTTCTGCGACGAAGCTGTTGGCACTGTCTGCCAAGCGCATGATTTCACGCAAGGCCTTACCGTATTCCCTGCTATCGAAAGCCTCGGCTATCATGGCTGCGCTGGATTTAAGTTCAGCCACCACCGGGTTGTTAGCGGAGGGCCGTAATTGACCGTCGAATTGTTTATTAATAAAGCCGGCAGTGCGGCTGGCTATATTGATGTATTTGCCGACTAAATCGCTGTTTACCCTGGCCACGAAATCATCCAAGCTTAAATCGATGTCTTCCATGCTGCTATTGAGTTTGGCGGCGTAATAGTAACGCAAGTATTCCGGATTCTTAATGTGTTCCAAGTAACTGCGTGCAGTAATGAACGTGCCGCGCGACTTACTCATTTTTTCACCATTTACGGTCAAGAAGCCATGGGCAAAAATTTTCGTTGGTTTACGGTAACCGCTGTATTCCAATGTGGCCGGCCAAAATAAGGCATGAAAATACAGGATGTCTTTACCAATAAAATGGTACAACTCAGTCTTGGCATCTTTGGCCCAGTATTCGTCAAAATCCAAACCGGTGTCGGCGCAGAGCTTTTTAAAGCTGGCCATGTAGCCTATGGGCGCATCCAACCACACGTAAAAATACTTGCCAGGCGCATCCGGGATTTCGAAACCAAAATACGGCGCATCGCGCGAAATATCCCAATCGTTTAAGCCGCTTTCGAACCACTCCGCCATTTTATTGGCCGCTTCACCCTGCAAGGTGCCTGAGCGAGTCCATTCTTTTAAAAAATCAGCGCATTCCGATAATTTAAAAAAGTAATGCTCGGTCTCTTTGCGCACCGGTGCAGCACCGGACACAGCAGAATAGGCATTAATCAACTCGGTTGGGTTGTACGTCGCGCCGCACACTTCACACGAATCGCCGTATTGATCTTTGGCGTGGCATTTAGGGCACTCGCCTTTAATGAATCGATCCGGTAGAAACATGTTTTTAAGTGGGTCATAAAACTGCTCTATGACTTTGCTGGCTATTTTTCCTGCGCCTTTGAGCGCCAGGTAAATGCTTTGTGACAGGGCTTTGTTTTCTGGGGCGTTGGTCGAGTAGTAGTGATCGAAGCCCACTAAAAATTCATTGAAATCGGCGCTGTGTTGTTTGTGCACATCGGCTATTAAGGCTTCGGGTGTGATGCCCTCTTTTTCCGCTCGCAACATAATCGGCGTGCCATGCGTATCATCGGCACAAACGTAATGCACGGTATGCCCTTGCATTTTTTGAAAGCGCACCCAAATATCGGTTTGTATGTATTCAACCAAATGGCCTAGATGTATACTGCCATTGGCATAAGGAAGGGCTGAGGTAACGAGGATCTTGCGTGCTGTGTGTGCGGTGGCCATGAGATAAATGGATCTATTTAGCTAAAACGGTATTCTAGCAAATGCCGCCAGCTTAACCCAGCGTTGATTGCGCATTTTATGCGACAGCCTGTTTAGTACTAGCTTAGCAAGCTATGCAAATATCACCCAAGCCCGCAGGACTATCGGTTAAAATACCTTATCATTTTACTCAAGTTTATTTTTAACTAAACACTTACAGGAATTGCACGCATGGCCGTCACCGAACTTCTAATCCAAAGCACCTTATCAGTCTGCATAGACCCAAATACCGGCAAGGATTTCATCAGCAGCAAATCAGCTAAAAATATCAAAATAAATGGCAGCGAGGTCAGCTTGGACATCGTGCTTGGCTACCCTGCAAAATCGGTCATGGACCAAGTGCAAAATTTAGTCAACGAAACGCTGGCAGCCCTGCCTGGTGTGAGCAAAGTCACGGTCAATATTGGCAGCCGCATAGTCGCACACAAAGCCCAACAAGGCGTGACGCTATTGCCCAATGTAAAAAACATCATCGCCGTTGCCTCAGGCAAAGGCGGGGTAGGCAAATCCACCACCTCCGTCAACTTAGCCTTAGCCTTGGCCGCTGAAGGGGCCACGGTTGGCTTGTTGGATGCCGATATTTATGGTCCTAGCCAACCGCATATGCTGGGCATCAGCGGCCGCCCAGAAAGCAGCGACGGCAAAACCATGGACCCCATGCAAGCGCATGGCATACAAGCCATGTCCATCGGCTTTCTGATCGACAACGACACGCCCATGGTATGGCGCGGCCCCATGGTCACGGGTGCACTAGAGCAATTGCTTCGTGACACCAAATGGCGGGATTTGGATTACCTAATCATCGATTTGCCACCGGGCACAGGCGACATACAATTAACACTGGCACAAAAAATACCGGTAACCGGGGCCATCATCGTCACCACCCCACAAGACATCGCCCTACTCGATGCGCGCAAAGGTTTAAAAATGTTTGAGAAAGTCAGCATTCCTATTTTGGGCATCGTTGAAAACATGAGCACCCACATTTGCTCACAATGCGGCTTTGAAGAACACATTTTTGGTGCCGGTGGTGGCGCCACCATGTGCCAGGACTACCAAGTGGATTTATTGGGCAGCTTACCCCTAGACATCAACATACGCTTGCAATCAGACGACGGCAAACCTTCCGTGGTAGCCGATCCAAACGGGAAAATCGCGGCCATTTATAAAAAAATAGCCCGCACTGCTGCGATTAAAATAGCCAACAGCAGTTTGGATCACAGTGCTAAATTTCCTAACATAGTTATTCAAAATAGCTAACTTAGAGGCGCACGCCATGACAGCTAAAAAACACCCGATTGCAGAAAAGCTATTGGGCGCAAGCTATGAAAACATGGATGCCCGCACCAAAAAAGTGGCGCGGCATATTACCGAGCGCAAACACATATCCACCGCGCCATCGCAAGCCTTAGACAACAACATCAGCGCCGGCCAACGTGCTGCCGATGCGGTCGCCAAATTCGGTGGTTCATGGGCTTTCATCGGCTTATTCGCGGTCACGCTGGTGTGCTGGGTCGTGCTTAATTCGGTGATACTGGCCAACTACAATAATAGCTTTGATCCCTACCCGTATATTTTATTGAATTTATTCTTGTCCATGCTCGCCTCCATACAGGCACCCATTATTTTGATGTCACAAAACCGGCAAGCAGAAAAAGACCGGCTCAATGCAGACCACGATTACGAGGTCAACCTTAAGGCCGAATTGGAAATCATGCTGTTGCATGAAAAAGTGGATTTGCTGCGTGAAGGCCAATGGTCGGAATTAATGGCCATACAAAAAGAACAACTGCGACTAATAAGCGTCTTGATGGGAAAAAATCAAGCCAAGCTTACATCGTAAGCATACACCTCTACCCCATTCGCCGGCTGAATGAGGGTGGCAGGAATAGCCAAGCCACTGCGCCAGTCATTAACGGCTTGCTGCTTGCCAGCGCCGCTCACCATAAAAATCACGTGTTCGGCATGGCTTAATCTATTTTGACTGAGACTGATGCGCTCTGAAGGCGGCTTAGGCGAATCGAATACCGGCACGGCATCGGCGCTGTTGTCCACAGCGTGACCAGGAAACAATGATGCCGTGTGCCCATCTTCACCTAGACCCAATAAAACCAGATCAAAACAACCTAGCCCATGCAATGTCTTAACATAGGCGCTGGCGCCGTTAATTGGCCCTAATTCTGCTGGAATGGGATGGGACTGATCAATCGGGATGGCGACCTTATCAAGCAAAGCCTCTTGCACCATTAGGCTATTGCGTTCAGGATGATCCGTTGGCAAGCAACGTTCGTCACCATGGTATAAGTGCCATTTACTCCAATCCGTCTGCTTATCACGCAACATCTTATAAACACCTTTTGGGGTATTGCCGCCAGCCAACACCAAGTCAAATCTTCCCTTTTTTAAGATGGCATGGTTCGCCAGCTCAACAATCGCATCGCATACAGCCACTTGCAGTGCGTGCATGCTATCAAATTGTTGCCAGCGAGTTGAGGTGTTGGGTAATTGCATTGGGCATTCCAAAATAAAACAGAATTTTGACATTAAATGCTCCCTATTGCCATGCAATAAAAAAATTTCCATCAAAACGCTGTATGAAAAAGCCTGCTTGCTTTATCATAACGAAAAAATTTATTAAGCATTTGATGCGCATGCCTAATAGCGTCAAAAGGCATGAGAATGTCACAATGCAGGCTTAATTACCCAGCAATTTAGCCCTAATAATTTAAAACATAAACTTCCTAGCTCCCACGGAGCTAAGTCTTCCTTGCGATATTTTTAAGGTTTACCATGGTAAAAAAAATCGATCCTTGCACACTGGTCCTATTCGGTGCCAGCGGCAACCTTTCCCGCGTCAAACTTATGCCAGGCTTATTTCGTCTGGATGCAGCAGGCCGCTTGCCGGAACACATGGCCATACTCTCTGTTGGTCGTGGTGAGGTAACGCGAGAAGCATGGCAAGCTGACATCAAAAAGATGTTGGACACCAAATTTAAAGACGGTTACGACAAAGCGGTATTTGACCGTTTTATTGCACGCAACCATTACCATGCCAATCCGCCTAGCGATGCCGACGCCTTCAAAAAAATGAAAGCGGCCTTAAGTAACGAGCAAGTTTTCCCACAAAACCTAGCCTACTTTTTATCCGTACGGCCTACCGATTTCGCATCCATCGTCGAACAGCTATCTGGCGTAGGATTGCTCGACGAAAGCCAATACTGGCGTCGCGTTCTAATAGAAAAACCGTTTGGTACCAACCTGCCATCTGCGCAAGCGCTGCAGGCGTCCATCACCAAGCATTTAAAAGAAAGTCAAATCTACCGCATAGACCATTACCTAGGTAAATCGGCACTGCAAAATATCATGCTAACGCGCTTCGCCAACACCATGTTTGAACCGCTGTGGAACAATCAATACATAGACCACGTGCAAATCACCAACAATGAAATTTTAGGCGTGGGCGACCGTACGGAGTTCTATAACAACACCGGCGCACTGCGCGACATGGTGCAGAGCCATTTGCTGCAGACCTTAGCCTTGGTAGCGATGGAAAAGCCGCAGGACTTATCACCCGAGAGCATACGTGCCGAGAAAATTAAACTATTGCAAGCCATACGTCCACTGCCTATTAAGGACCTAGCAAAGCACGCTTTCCGTGCCCAGTATTCAGCAGGTCGCGTTTGCGTCGGCGATGGTCACGGGGAAAACGTGGCTGGTTATTTGGATGAGTTGGCAAAAGAAGGCGTTTCAGCCAGCGTTACCGAGACCTATGCGGCTTTGAAACTGTTTATCGACAACCCGCGCTGGCAGGGTGTGCCGTTTTATGTGCGCACCGCCAAACGCATGCACGAAGGCAACACGGCGGTCTCCATCCGCTTTAAAAAGGCCCCCATGCAATTGGTTGAGGGCCAACATCAAAACTGGCTAACCTTGAACATCCAGCCACGCGAATGCATCAAGATGGAAATCGAATCGAAGATTCCAGGCTTGGACATTGCCACCCGCACCTTGAGCATAGATGCACCGCAACGTCAGAGTGGCGATGAGAGCATAGACTCTTACGAATCCTTATTGCTCAATCTGATGGAAGGCGACCCCTCGCTATACCTACACATCAGCGAAGTCGAAGCCCAGTGGCGTTTAATCGACCCCATCGTTAAAGCTTGGGCCGAAGACCAATCTGCCGTGCACCAATACCCCGCTGGCAGCCGCGATCCGGAACAGTCTGGCATCATTTTTGAATCCACCGATCAATTCTGGCGTTACAGCATAGAATTAGGCGGCGATAAGCACTAAAAAAGTGTAACGTCGCGCCAATTTATTGCTATTATTTGCACTTACTAAAGTCGGGCAAAAAGCGGAGTTAGTTACTCCGCTTTTTTATCTTCTAACCTACAAAAAAAGCACCCACTATGAGCATAAAATCAGATAAATGGATACGCCGCATGGCTGAACAACACGGCATGATAGAGCCGTTTGAGCCTAAACAAGTGAAACAGAATGCACAAGGCGAACGCTTGGTGTCTTACGGCACCTCAAGCTACGGTTACGACATAAGATGCAGTAAGGAATTTAAGCTGTTCACCAACATCAACAGCACCATCGTCGATCCTAAGAATTTCGACCCCAACTCCTTCGTTGAAGTGAATGCCGATTACTGCATTATTCCACCCAACTCATTTGCCCTAGCCCGCACAGTGGAGTACTTTAGAATTCCTCGCAATGTACTAACCATTTGCCTAGGCAAATCGACTTACGCACGCTGCGGCATCATCGTCAACGTGACACCATTTGAACCCGAATGGGAAGGCTACGTTACCTTGGAGTTCAGTAACACCACGCCGCTACCAGCAAAAATATACGCCAATGAAGGCTGTGCCCAAGTGCTGTTTTTTGAAGCCGATGCCGACGACGTTTGCGAAACCAGCTACAAAGACCGTGGCGGAAAATACCAAGGTCAAGTTGGCGTCACCTTACCCAAGATTTAATTTTAGGAAATTCCATCCATGAAGTTTCGCTTTCCTATCGTCATCATAGACGAAGATTTCCGCTCAGAAAATTCCTCAGGCTTAGGTATACGCATGCTAGCCAAGGCCATAGAAGCAGAGGGGTTTGAGGTACTAGGCGTCACCAGTTACGGCGACCTAACCTCGTTTGCGCAGCAACAAAGTCGGGCATCCGCGTTCATCTTGTCGATAGACGATAATGAATTCGTGGAAGAGAACCGCGATGCATTGGATAACTTGCGTAGCTTCGTTGATGAAATTCGTTACCGCAACGAAGAAATTCCTATCTTTTTGCACGGTGAAACACGTACTTCACGGCACATACCCAACGAAATATTACGCGAGCTTAATGGCTTCATCCACATGTATGAAGACACACCGGAGTTTGTTGCCCGCTATATATTGCGCGAGGCACGCACCTATTTAGACAGTTTGCCACCGCCATTCTTTAAAGCGCTAACAGAATACGCGGCCGATGGCTCCTATTCCTGGCACTGCCCAGGCCACTCAGGTGGCGTGGCTTTTCTAAAATCACCGGTAGGGCAAATGTTTCACCAATTCTTTGGTGAAAACATGCTGCGCGCCGACGTCTGCAACGCGGTCGATGAACTCGGACAATTACTAGATCACACCGGACCAGTTGCCGCCTCCGAACGCAATGCCGCTCGCATTTACAATTGCGACCACCTGTATTTTGTCACCAACGGCACCTCCACCTCCAACAAAATGGTTTGGAACAGCACGGTAGCCCCAGGTGACGTCGTCGTCGTCGATCGCAATTGCCATAAATCCATATTGCACGCCATCATCATGACCGGTGCCGTGCCAGTCTTTTTAATGCCAACGCGCAACCATTTCGGCATCATAGGCCCGATACCGAAGAGCGAATTTTCCTGGGAAAACATTCAAAAGAAAATCGACATCAATCCGTTTATTACCGACAAAAAAGCCAAACCGCGTGTGCTGACCATCACGCAATCCACATACGATGGCGTGCTGTATAACGTAGAAGAAATAAAAGAAATGCTGGATGGCAAAATTGATACCCTGCATTTTGATGAAGCCTGGTTGCCGCATGCCACCTTCCATGATTTCTACGGCGACTACCACGCCATAGGCGAAGGCCGTCCTCGTTGCAAAGAGAGCATGGTGTTCTCCACCCAATCTACCCATAAATTGCTAGCGGGCTTAAGCCAAGCCAGCCAAATATTGGTGCAAGATGCAGAAAACAACAAGCTGGACCGCGACATTTTCAATGAAGCCTATTTGATGCATACCTCGACCAGCCCACAATACTCCATCGTTGCCAGCATAGACGTGGCCGCGGCCATGATGGAAGCACCAGGCGGAACGGCCTTGGTTGAAGAAAGCTTAATGGAAGCCTTAGACTTCCGCCGCGCCATGCGCAAGGTCGACGAGGAATGGGGGGCCGACTGGTGGTTTAAAGTATGGGGCCCAGACGATTTATCTGAAGAAGGCTTAGAAGAACGCGACGCTTGGATGCTTAAAGCCAATGAAGCTTGGCATGACTTTGGTGATTTAGCCGAAGGCTTTAACATGCTGGACCCAATCAAGGCCACCATCATCACCCCTGGCCTAGACATCAAAGGCAATTTTTCCGAAAAATTCGGCATACCGGCCGCCATAGTCACCAAATACTTAGCTGAACACGGCGTGATCGTTGAAAAAACCGGCCTGTATTCTTTCTTCATCATGTTTACCATAGGCATCACCAAAGGCCGTTGGAATACCATGGTGGCGGCTCTGCAGCAATTTAAAGACGACTACGATAAGAATCAACCGCTATGGAAAGTCTTGCCGGAATTCATCCAAAAACAACCTAGGTACGAAAAAGTCGGCCTACGCGATTTGTGTGAGCAAATTCACGCGGTCTACAAAGCCAATGACGTGGCGCACTTAACCACCGAAATGTATTTGTCTAACATGGTGCCAGCCATGAAACCAGCCGATGCCTTTGCCAAAATGGCCCATAGGGAAATTGACCGTGTGGCCATAGACGACTTAGAAGGAAGAATTACCGCGGTGTTGCTCACGCCCTACCCACCGGGCATCCCCTTACTCATACCAGGCGAACAATTTAACAAGGTAATCGTAGATTACTTGAAGTTTGCCCGTGAGTTCAATGAGAAATTCCCCGGCTTTGAGGCAGACAACCACGGCTTAGTCAAACAAGTGGTGGATGGCAAAGCCAACTATTACGTGGATTGCGTAGCGCAGTAGTGCTAGAGTAGCCTGCTTTAGCTCGCTTGACGTTGGTAGGTTAGGTAGCTAAAAGGCAGGCCTTCTGCGCTAGTGTGTGCTTCACTGCCAGTTTGTTGCCAGTGCTTTACATCCCACTCAGGAAAATAGGCATCGCCTGCCACATTTAAATCAATGGCAGTAACATACATTTTTTGCGCCAGATTTAAGCCGGCTTGATACAGCTCGGCTCCCCCAATTAAAAAAGCTTCGTCGTCGCCGTGGCATAGAGCTAAAGCTTGCTCTAGACTATGGACAATCAATGCCCCTTGAACTTGGAAATGCGGATTGCGCGTGACTATGACCGTGGTCCGGTTAGGCAACAATCGACCCAAGGACTCGTAGGTTTTTCTTCCCATGATAATGTGGTGGCCAGTGGTCAAGGCGCGAAAACGCTTTAGGTCTTCTGGCAAATGCCAAGGCAGGGTGTTATTCACGCCTATGACACGGTTGTTAGCCAATGCCACAATCAAAGAAAGCGCCATGCTAAACCGCCACTACGCCTTTGATGGCTGGATGTGGGTCGTAATTCTCTAAAGTAAAATCGTCAAACTTAAAGCTAAAAATGTCCTTGACCGCAGGATTAATGCGCATGGTTGGTAAAGCGCGCATGTCCCGACTTAACTGCTCGTGCACTTGCTCCATGTGATTGCTGTATATGTGGGCATCGCCTAGCGTGTGCACGAAGTCGCCTAGCTTGAGTCCGCATACTTGGGCCACCATCATGGTCAACAAGGCATAGGAAGCAATGTTAAACGGCACGCCTAAGAAGATATCGGCACTGCGTTGGTACAACTGGCAGCTTAGTTTGCCGTCGGCCACATAAAACTGAAAGAAAGCATGGCATGGTGGCAATTTCATTTGATCCACGTCGGCCACGTTCCAAGCAGACACGATCAAGCGCCGTGAATCCGGATTGGTTTTAATAGCCTGCACCACTTGGCTAATTTGGTCTATGTGGCTGCCATCGGGCTTGGGCCAATTACGCCATTGGTATCCGTATACTGGGCCTAGGTTGCCATTTTCATCGGCCCATTCGTCCCATATGCGCACGCCATTTTCTTTTAAATAGGCAATATTGGTGCTGCCCTGCAAGAACCACAACAGCTCATGAATGATGGATTTCAAGTGGACTTTTTTCGTGGTCAATAAGGGAAAGCCATCCGCCAAATTAAAACGCATCTGGTAGCCAAATACCGATTTAGTGCCAGTGCCGGTGCGGTCTTCTTTGTTATGGCCATGCTGCAATACGTGCTTGAGTAAATCGTGATAAACCTGCATACGCTAGCTCACTTTATTAACGATGTATTGTTTAATGGCCGCCACATCGAAATCCATCACATCAAATCGTTGTGGCAAGGCTTCTATGCCGATTAATGCGCTGGGGCGTTCTGGCACGGCGCCAAGTGCTTCAACCATGGCATCCTCAAACTTAGCCGGCAAGGCGGTTTCCAAAACCAACATAGGCACTTTGGGGTCACGTCTTTCCAATGCCACTTTCAAACCGTCGGCCGTGTGCGTATCAATGCTGATTGCGTGTTTTTTGTACGTGTCGCGTATAGTCTGCATACGCTGCTGGTGATTGCTGCTGCCAGAAACAAAGCCGTATTCCGCCACCTTAGCCATCAAAGCATGAATGTCAAAGGCGCCGCCTTGGTCGACACTAGCCCATAATTCCCGAACCTTAGCGCTGTCACGCCCAACAAGGTCAAAAATAAAGCGTTCAAAGTTAGAGGCTTTGCTGATGTCCATGGATGGACTGGATGTTTGGTAGGTGTTCGCCGAGCCGCGTGGTCTATACACCCCGGTTTTAAAGAACTCGTCCAACACGTCGTTCTCGTTGGTCGCCACCACCAACTGATCGATGGGCAAGCCCATCATGCGCGCGATGTGGCCGGCACAGACGTTACCAAAATTGCCCGATGGCACAGAAAAGCTGACTTTTTCTGCGTTACTGGTTGTCACCGCAAAATAGCCTTTGAAGTAGTAGACCACTTGCGCCACAATGCGACCCCAGTTGATGGAGTTAACGGCGCCTATCTTATACTGAGCTTTAAATTCGGCATCATTGGATACCGCTTTAACCATGTCTTGGCAATCATCAAACACGCCATTAACGGCTATGTTGTGTATGTTTTCGTCTTTTAAGCTGAACATTTGCGCCGCTTGGAAACGGCTCATTTTTTTATGCGGCGACAGCATAAACACGCTCACGCCTTTTTTACCGCGCATGGCGTATTCTGCTGCCGAGCCAGTGTCACCGGAGGTTGCGCCTAATATATTGGTGGTTTTTCCGGTTTTAGCCAGTACGTACTCGAATAAATTCCCTAGCAATTGCATCGCCATGTCTTTAAAGGCCAAGGTAGGGCCATTCGACAAACACAGCAAGTAAAGTTGCTCTTCTAGCTTTAAGGTTGGGGTAATGTCGGCCGCGTTTTGGCCTGGACGAACATAAGCGTAAACATCGGCTCGGTAGGTTTTATCTATGATGGCCTTTAAATCAGCCGCAGGAATGTCGTCAATTAGACGGCTAAGAATAGCAAAGGCCAAATCGGCGTAATTCATCGCGCGCATGGCGCTTAAATCGGCATCGCTAAACTGCGGGTAGTGCTCAGGCAAATACAAGCCGCCGTCCGGTGCTAGACCACCCAATAATATTTCACTGAAGCTTAATGCAGGTGATAGCCCACGGGTACTGATGTATTTCATTTAAATCTCTCAATGTAAGGGGTGATTTGACCCCAGTCGTCATCAAGCCGCCTAGGCCGATTTATCTTCCTAACTCTTCCATACGAATTTTAACCAGCTTGCCAACAATGGCAGGCAAGGCTTCTATTTCGGCAATACCGGCATCCATGTTTTTTTCTTGGGTTAAATGCGTCAAAATCACGATGTCTGCTTCGGTCTCATTGTCAGCTGGCTCTTTTTGCAACATGGCATCAATGGAAATGTTGCGGTCGGCCAAAATTTTGGTCACACCGGCTAACACGCCTGGCTTATCGCTAGCGCGCAAGCGCAAATAATAGGCGCTGTGGATGGCAGCTATCGGCAAGATAGGCAAATCATTGAGTTGACCGGCTTGGAAACCTAAATACGGCACGCGTTGCGCTGCGCTGGCATCCGCCAATCTAGCGACGTCCATCAAATCCGCCACCACCGAACTGGCCGTGGGTTCTGCGCCTGCGCCTGCGCCGTAATACAAGGTTGGGCCAACGGCGTCGCCTTTAACCACCACCGCATTCATGGCGCCGTTGACATTGGCCACCAACCTTTTTTCTGAAATCAGTGTCGGGTGCACGCGCAATTCCACGCCGGCCTCACTGCGTTTAGTGATACCCAATAGCTTCACACTGTAGCCCAGTTCATGCGCGTACTTAATGTCGGTTTGCTGTAATTTACTGATGCCTTCGGTGTAGGCCTGATCAAACTTCATGGGCATACCAAATGCGATTGCCGACATAATGGTCAACTTATGCGCGGCGTCGATGCCCTCTACATCGAATGTGGGATCGGCTTCTGCGTACCCTAAACGTTGCGCTTCACCCAACACGTCGATAAATGACAGGCCTTTTTCACGCATTTCACTTAAGATGAAATTGGTCGTGCCATTGATGATGCCGGCCAACCATTCAATTCGGTTGGCGCCCAATCCTTCACGCAAAGCCTTGATAATGGGTATGCCACCGGCTACGGCAGCTTCAAAGGCCACCATCACGCCACGCGCTTGCGCCGCAGCAAAGATTTCATTGCCGTGCACGGCTAATAAAGCTTTGTTGGCAGTCACCACGTGCTTGCCGTTGGCGATGGCTTGCAATACCAATTCTTTGCTTAAGGTGTAACCGCCTATCAGCTCAACCACCACGTCCACCGCCGGATTGTTGACCACCGCAAACGCATCGTCTGTTAGCGGCACTTTGCCGTCAGTCACGCTCTGCGCTAGGGCTAAATTTTTATCGGCCACTTGCACCACGTTGATGGCACAGCCACTACGACGAGTAATTTCAGCTGCATTGCGTGTTAACACGGCATAGGTGCCACCGCCTACCGTACCCAGTCCTAGTATCCCTACATTAAGTTGCTTCAAGCTTTTGCTCCATCTGATTTTGCGTGTTTTTTTCTGTAGTTTTTCAAAAAGCGGGCGATGCGATGAATCGCTTCGGTCAAATCATCGACATTGGGTAAAAAGACCACCCGGAAATGATCCGGCGCATGCCAATTAAATCCAGACCCCTGCACCAATAAGACTTTTTCTTCCAACAACAAATCCAAAATGAATTGTTGGTCATTTTCAATCGGGTAAATGGCTGGGTCTAAACGAGGAAACAAATACATGGCCGCGGCTGGCTTACTGCAAGTAACGCCAGGGATGGCCGTTAATAATTCGTAGGCCACGTCACGCTGTTTACATAAGCGGCCCTCAGGCGCCACCAAATCGTCTATGCTTTGGTAACCGCCCAGTGCCGTTTGTATGGCCAACTGACCCGGAACGTTCGCGCATAAGCGCATGGAGGCCAACATATTCAGGCCTTCTATGTAATCTTTAGCGTGCTGCTTCTCCCCGCTTAATATCATCCAGCCGGCACGGTAACCGCAAGTACGGTAATTTTTGGACAAGCCATTAAAGGTAACGAATAAAATGTCATCGGCTAAGGACGCGATGGACGTATGGGTGTGACCATCGTAGAGCACTTTGTCGTAAATTTCATCGGCAAAAATGACCAAGCCGTGGTGCCTAGCAATCTCTATGATGCCTTGCAAAATCGCCGGTGGGTACAATGCGCCTGTCGGGTTGTTTGGGTTGATCACCACGATGCCACGGGTGTTAGCGGTAATTTTCGCTTCTATGTCTTTTAGGTCTGGCATCCAACCGCTGGCTTCATCGCACAGGTAATGCCGCGCGGTACCGCCGGCCAAGGTCACCGCAGCCGTCCACAAGGGGTAATCTGGCATAGGCACCAGCACTTGGTCGCCATTATTTAACAAGCCTTGCATGGCCATCACAATCAGTTCAGACACGCCGTTACCGATAATGATGTCGTCTACCGTTACGCCTTTTATATGCTTAGCTTGCGTACTGTGCATGATGGCTTTGCGTGGTTCAAACAAGCCTTTGCTATCGGTGTAACCACCGGCTTTAGACATGTTGCGGATGACGTCTTGCTGAATCTCTTCAGGCACTTCGAAGCCAAATGCCGCTGGGTTGCCTATGTTCAACTTAATGATGCGCTGGCCTTCCTCTTCCATTTGACGGGCACGTTGCAATACCGGGCCACGTATGTCGTAACAGACGTTGGCCAGCTTATTGGATTTTTCTAATTTTTTATGATTGGATGCTTGCATGATGCCAGGCCAGCTTATTAATTTTTAATTAATAAAGCGCAATAGTTAAAGGCGTTAGTTTACATTAGAATGGCCATTTGGTTCAATGTAAGCCCGTTAAGACCGGCACTAATAGAGATCAGCAACGCCCATGAAATTGCACCTAAACACGCAAGAAAACTTAAATTTAATTACCGCCTACAGCGAGGCTTACATCGAAATCAATAAGCAGCGTTTTGGCCACAGCCTTATCGTCATGCCAGAAGTGTGTTTGCACGATTGGGACGTCAAAAATTGCACAGAGATTGGGCTAAGCCAAGTCGCTAAGCTGATCGAATTACACCGCAGCCATAAGATCGAAGTCTTAGTTCTGGGCACAGGTGAAAAGCAGCATTTTTTGACGGGTGCCCCTTACTTCGCACTAGCAGAAAAAGGCATCGCCATAGAATGCATGAGCACGGCCGCCGCCTGCCGAACCTATAACATTTTGATGAGTGAAGGCCGGCAAGTCATGGCTGCCTTAATAGTCTAAAACGACTTATTTATGGCTGGATGATGCGGCTAAAGGTAATCTGCAAACCGCGATCGGTAATTTGCATGGCTTTGACTTGGTAGTAGTCGTTGCCAAATTTCAAATCTTGCGGCTTGAAGGCATATAGACTGATGCCATTTAATTTTTCCGCTGCCAAGCTTTGCGCCACCACGTTGGCAAATTCCATGTGGCTAGTCTTCTCGCCGTCTAAACTAAGCTGATCGACTTCCACCTCATTTAACACAATGGCATTGGTCACGGCGTCAAATTGCAACTCGCCCGAGACCATGACCTTGCCGCTGTAGGCCTTACCGCTTGGTGTATGGCTGAGCTTCACATCAAAACGCGTTTCCATGCGACCGTTCTTTTGCTCAAACCTAACCACGGGATTGAGTAAGTAAACCTGAAAAACTTTGAGCAGGGGAATGGGCGCGGTGAAGCGCTCGTGTATTTTTCTCTGAACTTGCTGAGGACTTAGCTGATAAGTGCGCTCTGTCAAACTAACGCAGGCCACCAGCAAGCTGGCGGCCAATAAAACAACAGCGTAACAGCGCGTCATCGCAACTTAAGCTTGCGCTTGACTAGAGATTTTTAGTGGATAAGGTTAGCGTGGCGTTGGTGCCGCCAAAACCAAAGCTATTGGACAAAGCCGTCTCTATTTTGACGTTGTCTAGTCGGCTGCGCACAATGTTCAAGCCCTCGGCCGCCGGGTCCAGCGTCTCAATATTGGCTGATGCCGCTATGAAACTATGTCGCATCATAAGCAAGGTGTAAATCGCCTCATTGACCCCTGCTGCGCCAAGCGCATGTCCTGACAAGGATTTTGTGGAGGCAATGGCCGGTTGTTGATTTAAGCCATTTGCACCGAATACTTCGCGTATTGCTTCTAATTCTTTGGTGTCGCCAACAGGCGTGCTGGTGCCGTGGGTATTGATGTAGTCGATTTTACTGTCCACGCCCTGTAAGGCTTGGCGCATGCAACGCACCGCGCCTTCGCCACTAGGCGCAACCATGTCGTAACCGTCCGAAGTGGCGCCGTAACCGACCACTTCGGCAATGATACGGGCACCACGGGCTTTAGCATGCTCGTATTCTTCTAGCACCAATATGCCGCCGCCGCCAGAAATAACAAAACCATCACGATTGGCATCGTAGGTGCGCGAAGCTTTATCCGGGGTCTCGTTATACTTGCTGCTCAATGCGCCCATGGCGTCAAATAAGAAAGACATGGTCCAATGTTCTTCTTCACCGCCACCGGCAAACACGATGTCCTGCTTACCCAATTGTATTTGCTCAACGCCGGCGCCTATGCAATGCGCACTGGTGGAACAGGCTGAACTGATGCCGTAATTCACGCCCTTGATTTTAGCGCCAGTGGCCAAGCAGGCCGCTATGCCGCTAGACATGGTTTTAGTCACCATGTAAGGCCCCACACGACGTATGCCTTTTTCACGCAAGGTGTCGGTGGCTTCCAGCATGCTTTCAGTAGAGGTGCCGCCCGCGCCGACGATTAAACCGGTACGGACGTTGGACACCAAGTCTTCAGGCAGATTGGCATCGGCAATCGCCTCTTGCATGGCCAACCATGCATAGGCATGCCCTTTGGCCATAAAGCGCAATAATTTGCGATCAACCAACTCGTCTAAATTGAGGTTTTTAATTGAGCCTGCTACGTTAGAGCGCAGGCCATTGTCTGCATACTCTTGTTGAAAAGTGATGCCAGATTTACCATTTTTCAGGCTATCTAAAACTTCCGATTGATTGTTTCCTAAGCTAGAAACAATCCCCATCCCCGTAACTACGACACGACGCATTCCGCGCTCCCTTAAACTCTTTTTTATTATTGAACAGATGAATTAAAAATTATCCGTCCTGGTAAACAACCCCACACGCAAATCACTGGCTGCGTATATTTCACGACCATCTAAACTCATGGTGGCATCGGCCACACCCATCACCAATTTACGCATAATTACACGTTTCAAATCAATAGTGTACGTTGCCATTTTAGCGCTAGGCAAGACTTGACCAGTAAATTTTACCTCGCCGGCACCTAAGGCACGGCCACGACCTAGTCCCCCTGCCCAACCTAGATAAAACCCAACCAATTGCCACATGGCATCCAAACCTAGGCATCCAGGCATCACTGGGTCACCAGTAAAATGGCACTCAAAAAACCATAACTCCGGATTAATATCCAGCTCAGCAATGATTTGACCGTTGCCATACTTGCCACCGTCATCTGTAATTGACACGATGCGATCAAACATCAACATAGGGGGCAGCGGTAATTGCGCATTACCTGCACCAAACATCTCACCACGGCCGCATTTCAGCAATTCTTCTTTGGTAAAGCTATTTTGTTTTGTCATTATTTTTTATAGGGCAAAGTTATTTATATTGAAAATGCCACAAATTTTAAACCTGCAGCGCGCGTGTGGAATTATCCACTATTTTTATCCAATATGCTTCATTCTGAATAGCCAGCAAGGCGATTCCAGTGGAATATTTTCCTGCCATGCGGCAAATCCAATAAAAATATACTAGTCTGTATACACTTTTTATATTTTGGTTTATATTAACAGTGCGTTTTTAGTGATTAAGTTACAACTGGACCATACCCAAGTCTAGGCAAAACCAGTAAACTGGTCACATTATGTTACAAATTTTAACAAATCACTTACAGGGACACCTTAAATGAGCGACACACAACTAGCCGACTGGCGCAACCACGCCCTCACCTTAGAATCCGAAGTCAATAAAGTGGTTGTCGGTCAAGAAACCCCTGTGCGATTAATCACCACCTCAATCTTTGCCCGCGGCCACGTATTGCTAGAAGGTGACGTAGGGGTGGGTAAAACAACTTTGCTACGCGCTTTCTCTCGTGGCATAGGTGGCGCTTACCAGCGTATTGAAGGCACCATTGATTTGATGCCTAATGATTTGGTTTATCACACTTATTTAGGTGAAGATGGCAAACCGCACGTCAGTGCCGGACCCTTGCTGATGTCGGGTGAGAATTTATCAATTTTCTTTTTTAACGAAATTAACCGCGCACGCCCTCAAGTGCATTCATTGCTACTAAGGGTGATGGCGGAACGTTCGCTCACGGCTTTTAATAAAGAACATTACTTCCCACACATGTTGGTGTTTGCCGACCGCAACCAAGTTGAAAAAGAAGAAACCTTTGACATCCCGTCTGCGGCACGCGATCGCTTTATGATGGAAATCCCCATTGCCGTGCCATCCGACCCAGCCATACTGGAATCCCTGGTTTTCGATACGCGCTACCATGATGTCGATGCCTTAGTTGGTAAAGTGCCTGAGGATTTGTTGCAATTTGATCAACTCAATGGCTTTGCCGCCACGTTGCAAAATAGCATCAGCGCCAGCCCTACCCTGCGCAATTATGTTTTGGATTTATGGCGTGCAACCAAAACGCCTACTGAATTTGGCGTGAAGATCGCTGGCGTAGACATGAACCGCTTGGTGCTATCTGGCGCCAGCCCTCGAGGCATGGGCATGGTCTTACGTGCCGCTCGTGTCAACGCGTGGTTGAACAACCGTACTGCGGTATTGCCAGAAGACGTTCACGCCGTGTTTCATTCCACCGTGGCCCATCGCTTGGTATTTAGCCCGGTTTACGAAATGCGTCGCACGGAAATTGCTAGAGAAATGCTTAGCGGCATCATCAACGCGATTGCTGCACCATAAGCTAGCATCATCTGCGGCCATTCAATGCCTGAACAACACATCAAAGAGTTTAGCTACCACATCGGCTGGCGTTCGCGCTCCCGTCGTCCTGGTCGCCACAAAAGCAACCAGCGCGGCATGGGCATGGAGTTTCGTGGCCATACGACGCTGTTAGCCTACCCGGATCCTAGACGCATAGACATTAGGCAAACCATACGTGATCCATTGGAGCAAATCCATGTGCGCTTGTTTAACCAAAAAAGCGTCACCCCAGTATTTGTCTTGTGCGATCTATCCGGCTCCATGCAATACGGCGCCAAACAAAAAAAATTAGCCGTGGCAGCGGACATTGCCCAATCGGTCGCCCAATCGGCCACCCGTAACCGCGACTTAGTAGGATTCATAGGCTTTGATGACGTGGTTAGGGAAGATTGGCTGTGCACGCTATCCGCTAGGCCACACAGCACTGTGGAAATGGCAGAAAACCTGCGTGATTACCAAGCCGCCGAAGTGGGCAGCCGCGGCGTCATCGACACCGTTCGTTTATTGCCTCGTGAACGCTCGCTGATTTTTATGGTGTCCGACTTTCACATGCCCATCAGCGATTTAGAAGAATCCTTGGTGTTAATGCAACGCCACCATATAGTCCCAGTGGTTTTATGGGACTCCACTGAATACACGGATTTACCAGAATTTGGCATCACCAATGTTACCGACCCCGAGACCGGCGCCAAACGCACGCTGTTTTTGCGCAAAGCTTACCGCGAGCAAATATTGCAAAGCTTTGCTGAACGCCGCGAACTCATCAAATCCTTGTTTTCGCGCTACGACATGGAGCCTTTTTTTGTGGAAAACCACTTTGATGCCGATTTACTTACAGACTATTTCCACCAATACGTGGCAGCCTAAATTAATGAGTATTTTTATGCGAACCCGATTTTTATTAGCGCTATGCGCTTTATCCTTGTCTACACAAGCGGTATACGCCGACATCATTTTGCCGGACGTGAACGCCAAATATGTTAGCCTCAAACAAATCAACCCTAGCCGTGATGCAGGTTACGTGGTCGGCGACGTGTTGGACAGGACCATCATCTTAAATGTCAAAAAGCCTTATGAGTTAGTTAAAGAGTCCCTCCCCATAGAGGGCTACGAACATCGCTACCGTGGTCAAATTTCTGGCATAGAACTGATCAAAATCAACCACAAAGAAAGCGATAGCAGCGAAGGCGTCAACCACGAGCTGCAATTGCGCTATCAAGTATTCACCACCGGCAAATTAGCCAAGCCGGCTGCCCTGCGCGCGGAAATTGTTAAGTTACGCAACACCAACAGTAAAGAAATAGTGCAATACCGCATCCCCTCTTACTCATTCCGCATATCACCACTGTCGGTATTCGGCGCGGTTAAATTAAAAGAAGAAATGAGCCCCTTTGTGCCGCCCTTGTTTCTGGATGATCAAGCAGACTTAGTGCAGCTAGGCCTTGCCATAGCAGCGCTAAGCCTATCCTTACTTGGTCTCTTGTACATCCTTGGGGTGCACGCCTGGCTCCCTAGAATGGGTGCCCCGTTCGCCAAAGCCTACCGTGATATACGCAAAATGCCGGATAACGAAGCCGGCATTCAAGAAGCCGCCACGCGTTTGCATGCTGCCTTGAATAAAACCGCTGGGAGCGTTTTATTTAATAACAACGTAGACCAGTTTTTAAAAAATAAACCGGCTTACGCGCCATTAAAACAAGAATTAGAGCACTTTTTTAGTCTGTCCAGCTTGGTATTTTTTGCGCCAGTGGCCCACACCCACTTAGGAATCAGCCCTAAGCTATGGCTGCAACAGTTCTGCCGCCAATTGCGTGATTGCGAGCGCGGATTGCTACCTAACGTTAAAAGCAAAGCGAGCCAGTAATGGGCTTTGCTCACCCATTACTGTTATGGCTGCTGCCTTTGGCCGCCTTGCCTATCCTACTAGACAGAGCAAATAGCCGAGGCTACTCATGGGTAGCCATGCTGCCTAGCGACCCCCTGTCTAACTTAATAGGCTTGCTGCTGAAAATTCTGGCTGCCATCAGCCTGTTTTGCATCATTCTAGGCTTAGCAGGGCCGCACAGTTTGGAACAAAAAATCCAACGCATAGGCGTGGGTGCGCAAATAGGCATGGTGATAGACCGTAGCGCTAGTATGGACGACCCTTTTTCTGGTGGAACCGCAGAGGGCCGTGTCGGCGAAACCAAGTCGGTGGCCGCGGCCAGAATAATGAGCGATTTCGTCAGCCAGCGTAAAAACGACATGATAGGCGTGGTGACCTTTAGCAACTCGGCCATGTACGTACTACCTTTAACCGACAGCCGCGAGGCGATTCTGGCTGCCATTAGTGCTACGGCCGGCAACTCATTATTTCAAACCAATATTGGTGGTGGCTTAACCAGTGCCGTCAGCTTATTTGAACGCGTGCCCGACTCCGGCTCTAGAGCCATTATCTTAATATCGGACGGCGCCGGGCGAGTCGGGGCAGAAGTGCAACAAAAATTACGCGACTGGTTAGAGCGCTACAACCTGTCATTATATTGGGTGGTATTGCGTCAACCAGCCGGTATCGATATTTTTGATCCGAAATACCAAGACCATTATGAGGAAATGTTGCCATCGGAAGTGGAGCTGTATAACTACTTCAATTTGCTACGTACGCCCTTTCACGCTTACCAAGCGGAAGACCCAAAATCCTTAGCGGCGGCCATAGCCGACATCAATCAAAAAGAAAAGAAACCCATCAAATACATGCAAAGAATTCCTGGTCATGATTACACGCAACTCTGTTATTTCATTGCGGCTCTCATGATAGGCCTTTTGCTTAGCGTTAAATACTTCGAGCTTAGAACCTGGAACACAAAACCATGAGCCTTAAATTCCCATCTATCAGCGTCAAAAAACTTACGCTACTATTAGTCCTTGTGGCCACCTTGGCCAGCCTTGCGATTGCCTATGAGGTCAACCGCATCAGGCAAATCTACGCCTTTAATCGCGCGGTGAGCACAGGTAAAAATCCGCAAACCGACAAGCAAAGTTTTGAAGCCAAGTACGCCACCGCTTATTGGTTAGCTAAGAACGAGCGCTTTAAAGAATCCACCTTACTCTATTCGCAACTGACGCAAAAAGGCACGCCCGCGCAAAGGGCCGCAGTGCAGCACAATATAGGCAATATGTTCTTTTTAAAAGCCTTGCAAGTAAGTGGTGGCAACGATCCTAAAGTACGCGATGAAGTTGAGTACTTGCTGATGCAGGCGCACAGTTCCTATAAACAAGCGCTCAAACAAGATAACAACAATTGGGGCACGCGCCGCAATCTAGACCGTGTCATCACCTTGTTACCAGAAAACCCGACCCCTGGTGTGGGCGAATCCGACTCGCCTGGCCTCATCATGGGCAACATACCGAATGGCTTGCCGTGAAAAAGTTCATCGCATACTTTAAGTCCAATCGCGACACGGCTCTCCTCAGCAGCGCCATGCTGCTGCTGTTATTGGCCATGCTTGAGCCTACCATACCGCTTAAGCACAATATCTATAGCTACTTCCTAGTCGCCGATATTTCACAAAGCATGAACGCGGTGGACATGCGCATCAATGGCAAACCGGTGTCGCGTATTGCCTACACTCAGCAATTGATGCATGAAACCGTGGCATCGCTGCCTTGCGACACCAAAGTCAGCATAGGCCTATTTGCCGGCACCAGTGTTGCGGCCCTCTATACCCCTATTGAAGTCTGTGAAAATTTCGCTGCCATACAAGACACCATAGACCACCTAGACTGGCGCAATGCTTGGGCCGGTAACAGCCGAGTCCGCGAAAGCCTATACAGCATCGCTAGGGCCGTTCGCGGTTTCCCTGAACCAGCGCAAGTGGTCTTGTTAACGGACGGCGAAGAAGCCCCTAAACTGCATGCATTCAACACCAGAGATTTAACTAGTTTCCAAGGTGCGGATGACTGGTTATTGGTTGGCGTAGGATCAGAAAAAGGCACGGCGATACCGAAGTTGACTGAAAAAAATCAACTCATAGGCTATTGGTCTAACAACAGCTTTGCCCTACAACCGGGTATCGCGCAAATTTCTGAATCCAACATAGGCACGAGGGATGACAGCGTGGCCGGGACCAACGATAGGTTTATCTCAAAACTGGACAGTGAATATTTGAAAACCGTTGCCAAGGAAATTGGTGGCGACTACGTGAATGGCGATAACGTGCATAATGTTTTGGACGCCATGAAAAAGCAAAAGCCCGCCAGGCGTGACATTGCGCCGTATAATTTGAGCAGCGTATTAGCTGGCCTTGCGGCACTATTATTGTTACTTGCCTATGTGGGTAAGCACCCCTTAGCGCAAATACAATCCAGTTTGAAATTCTACAAAAAAGAATTGTTCAAAAACCGAGTCAGTGCTAACGAAGCCAGCATTGCCCACGATAATCAAATCAATTAAATCGGCAACTTGCTCCACCTTAGGTGCACACGTAAACGTCGGTAATCCTCAGCGTCCACCCCATCGGCAATAATAAGCACATAGCGCATGGGGCAATACCACGCTGCCTCTTGCAAGCGATAATGCACCACTGACAATAAGGGCGTGACCACGGTGCTAGGCATGATAAGCACCTCCTGCCTACGGCCATCTTTAAGTAGAATACTGACACTGTTATCTGGTTTAAGCTGCAAGGCTACGACCGAATGCTTTAAACGCCTTAAGCCATGCAACAAGATCCCATGGCCAGCCGCTGCTAGCAGCATTAGGCAACTTAATAGTCGCCACGGCCACGGCCAGGGCAAAACACTTAGGCACACCACGCCCAACAAGCTCATGGCGCCCAATACCCAACACAAAACAATGGATGGCCTAATGCCTAATTCTATCTGGTGCATATTTTCCTCAGCAGAGCGCATGAAGGCTAAATTAATGCCGCATAGGGCGCTTCAATATATAATGCCTTAAGCCCCCTATTTACCCACTACGAGTGACCCATGGCAAACAACGATTGGCAAGAATTTCAATGCACACAAAGCGCGGTTTTTAATAAAGAAACTATAGTCTCATTTGGCAACATACAAAATGAGCTATTGAGCGCAGCGCAAGCTGACATCTTATGTGACTTATCAGACTTGACTACGTTGGCTTTAAGCGGCGACGATGCGCTGACTTTTTTGCAAGGCCAGGTAACTAACGACGTTACTTTACTAGGCTCAGACAAAGCCCATTACAGCGGCTACTGCAGCCCCAAAGGGCGTTTGTTGGCCCTATTTTTGGCTTACCGTCAGGCAGAAGCCATCCACTTGCAGTTCAACGGCGAACTGGCCGAGCCCATCGCCAAACGCCTAAAAATGTACGTCATGCGCTCTAAGGTCAAGTTAGACAACATCGGCGACGACATAGTGAAATTGGGCATCAGCGGCGCGAATGCCAAGCAAGCTTTGTCGGCTTTTTTCAGCACCATTCCTGC
The DNA here is from genome assembly GCA_965601545.1 of Methylophilaceae bacterium. GTDB lineage: Bacteria > Pseudomonadota > Gammaproteobacteria > Burkholderiales > Methylophilaceae > Methylotenera. The sequence continues at coordinate 1,042,783 of OZ271845.1, forward strand.
CCTAGCCTTAGAACTGAGCCACAACGAAAACGGCACTTTAATTCGCTTGAGCGGGCCATTGCCACGCTTTGTAATTGTCTGCAACACGGACTCCGCCAAACGCATTTGGTCGGAGCTGAAAAAAACCTGCCAGCCGGTAGGCAAAGCCGCATGGGAATGGTTGGAAATACAAGCCGGTATTCCGGACATAGCGTTGAGCACCCAAGAAGAGTTTGTGCCGCAAATGGTTAACTTGGATTGCCTTAACGGTATTAACTTCAAGAAAGGCTGTTATACGGGGCAAGAAATTGTCGCCAGAACCCACTACTTAGGTAAAGTCAAACGCAGGACGCATTTACTTCACTTAGCGACCTCGGCGCCTGCACAAGCAGGCATGGACGTCGTCACAGACAAACAGGACGTGGTAGGCAAGGTAGTCAGAGCGGCGCCCGCACCCAATGGTGGCTATGACGTCTTGGCCGAAATTCGCTTAGACAGCCTGGAAGCCGGTGATCTTTTCATTAACGGCGTCAAGCTTGAACTGCGCACGCTACCCTACGCCTTGAGTGCTGATTAAGGCTGGGCTTTAGGCAGGATAGTGGGTTTAGCGGCGTCCAACACTTGGTAAAAAACCTCGTCTTGTTTGACCATGCCCAACTCACTTCTTGCGCGCTCTTCAATGGCGGCGCGACCACTTTTCAAATCCAACACCTCCGCATCCAAGGCTTGATTTCTCGCCTTTAAGGTGAGGTTGGTCTCTTGCGACAAACTGATTTGACGGCTTAACTTCCACACGCTCAGCCAACTGCCTTTGCCCAACCACAGTGGGTACTGCAGCAAGGCAATAAGGGTAATGAAAATGAGGGTGAGGGCTTTCACAAGGCTTATTTAAACAATTGGTAAAACGCACCCATGCCGGCGTAACTAGAGGCGTCACCCAGTTCTTCTTCTATGCGCAACAATTGGTTGTACTTAGCAATACGCTCAGAACGGCACAATGAACCGGTTTTGATTTGCAATGCATTGGTTGCCACTGAAATGTCAGCGATGGTGGTGTCCTCGGTCTCACCAGAACGGTGTGAAACCACCGCGGTATAGCCGGCACGTTTTGCCATTTCTATGGTTTGGAAGGTTTCGGTCAAGGTGCCGATCTGGTTAACTTTGATCAATACTGAGTTAGCCACACCGCGCTGTATGCCCTCACGCAAAATTTTGCTATTGGTTACGAATAAATCGTCGCCGACCAATTGCGTGGTTTTGCCTAGGCGCTTGGTTAGTATGTCCCAGCCATCCCAATCAAATTCGCCCATGCCGTCTTCTATGCTGATAATTGGGTATTTATCGCACCAAGTGGCTAGGTAATCGGTGAATTGAGCCGATGATAAGGCCAAACCTTCCGATTCCAAGTGGTATTTACCGTCTTTATAAAATTCCGTACTGGCGCAATCCAAGCCCAGGTAAACATCTCGGCCTGGCTCATAACCGGCAGCAGAAATCGCTTCTAAAATTAGTTGTATGGCCGCTTCATTGGAAGGCAAATTAGGCGCAAAACCACCTTCGTCACCCACCGTGGTGGCCAGGCCTTTTTTATGCAGTGTCTTTTTCAATTGATGAAACACTTCAGCGCCACAACGCATGGCTTCACGGAAGCTAGGCAAACCGGCTGGAATAATCATGAACTCTTGCATGTCCACGCTATTATCAGCGTGCGCACCACCGTTGATGATGTTCATCATAGGCGTAGGCAATTGCATAGCGCCTGAACCGCCTAAATAGCGATACAAAGGCAAACCGGATTCTTCGGCCGCGGCACGGGCACAGGCCATGGACACGGCTAAAATGGAATTCGCACCTAATCGGTCTTTGTTTTCCGTGCCGTCTAATTCAATCAAGGTTTTATCGATAAAACTTTGCTCTTCGGCATCCAAGCCGATGATGGCTTCGGTGATTTCGGTGTTGACGTTTTCCACCGCCTGCAACACGCCTTTACCTAAATAACGGGCGCTGTCGCCATCACGCAACTCCATGGCTTCCTTGGCACCGGTAGAGGCGCCTGAAGGCACGGCCGCACGGCCTATCACGCCGCTTTCTAGCAAGACATCGCATTCCACCGTTGGGTTGCCACGTGAGTCTAAAATTTCGCGGGCGATAATATCAACAATTGCACTCATCACTTACTCCTCAAATTAATGGTTTAGCCACGAATCGATGGGCTTAAACCGTTTTAGCTAGTTCTTATAATGTACTTTCTATGAAGCCGGCTTTTTTCACCAGCTTGTCTAAATCTACCAACAGGGCTAACAACTCCTGCATTCTATGCAAAGGCCAAGCATTGGGGCCGTCGGATAAAGCCCGATCAGGATCGGCATGGGTCTCCATGAAAATGCCGGCTATGCCACTGGCCACCGCCGCCCTGGCTAACACCGGCACATGCTCGCGTTGCCCGCCACTTTTATCGCCTTGACCGCCAGGTTGCTGCACTGAATGGGTCGCATCAAACACCACCGGGCAATGGGTTTCCCGCATGATAGCCAAGCCGCGCATGTCCGACACCAAGGTGTTGTAGCCAAACGACACACCACGCTCGCACACCATGATGCTGTCCTGGTTGCCATTGGCCTCACGGGCTTTTTGCACCACATTACGCATGTCAGCCGGCGCCATAAACTGGCCTTTTTTTATGTTGACCGGCTTACCGGATTTCGCACAAACCATAATAAAATCGGTTTGGCGACATAAAAAAGCCGGCGTTTGCAGCACATCAACCACGGCAGCCACCTCATTTACTTGCTGCTCGGTATGCACATCAGTCAACACTGGCACGCCAATTTGACGACGCACTTCATCTAAAATCCTCAAGCCTTGCTCTAAGCCTAAGCCCCTAAATGTATTGTTAGCGCTGCGATTGGCTTTATCAAAAGACGATTTGTATATAAATGGCATGGACAAGGCCGCTGCCATTTCTTTTAGCTGGCCAGCACTATCAATGGCCATTTGTTCGGATTCGATGACACAGGGTCCGGCTATTAAAAATAAGGGGTGGTCTAGGCCCACCTCAAAATTACATAATTTCATTTAAGGCCTTTTTATACTGCAGCGCCTACCAAACCGACGGCACAGACGTCATCAATGTTTTTTATTTGCCAAGGCCGCGCTAACAAAAGCGGTAAACAAAGGATGGCCGGTACGTGGGTTGGAGGTGAATTCGGGGTGGAATTGCACGGCCATGAACCAAGGGTGCGCCGATTTAGGCAATTCAATGATTTCACACAAATCTTCGGTTGGCGTTCTGGCTGAAATAATCAAACCGGCCGCTTTCAATTGCTCCACGTAATGGTTGTTCACCTCATAGCGGTGCCTATGACGCTCGTTGACTTGCTTGCCGTATATATCGGCAGCCATGGTATTGGGCACGATGGGGCAAGCTTGTGCGCCCAAGCGCATGGTGCCTCCCAAATCAGAATCTTCCGAGCGGGTTTCCTTGCTGCCGTCGGCCGCTTGCCATTCTGTGATTAAACCCACTACTTGGTGCGGGCTTTCCGGGTCGAATTCCGTGCTGTTGGCTAGGTTCAATTTGGCCGCATTGCGGGCAAACTCGATCACCGCCAATTGCATGCCCAAGCATATGCCTAGGTAAGGCACTTTATTTTTTCTGGCGTAGGCAATGGCGGCAATCTTGCCTTCCGTTCCGCGTTTACCAAATCCACCTGGCACCAAAATAGCATCCATATCGGCCAAGGCAGACGTGCCATTGGCTTCTATGTCCTCGGAGTCTATGTAGTGAATTTTGACTTTCGATTCGGTGTGTATGCCGGCGTGTATTAAAGCCTCGGTCAAGGATTTGTAAGAATCGGCCAAATCAATGTACTTACCAACAAAGGCAATGTTGACCAAGTGTTTGGGATTTTTTAAGGCGTAAGCAATTTTTTCCCAGCTGGATAAATCGGCGGCTTTAGCCAAAATATCCAATTTATGGCAGACGATTTCGTCCAGCATTTGGTCGTGCAATAGTCCGGGTATTTGGTAGATGGAATCGGCGTCGATCGCGCTGATGACGGCTTCTGATGGCACGTTGGTGAACAAGGCGATTTTTTTGCGCTCTTCTTCTGGAATATTACGGTCAGCACGGCACAACAGGATATCGGGTTGAATACCGATTTCGCGCAACTCTTTCACTGAGTGCTGAGTCGGTTTGGTTTTTAATTCACCGGCAGTTGGTATCCATGGCAATAGCGTTAAATGAATGTAACAGGCGTTGTTTTTACCCTCTTCAAAACCCATTTGCCGAATGGCTTCCAGAAAGGGCAAGGACTCAATGTCACCCACCGTGCCGCCCACTTCAATAATGGCAACGTCCGCGCCTTCTGCGCCGCGTTTAACGCTAGCCTTAATTTCATCGGTAATGTGCGGAATGACTTGCACGGTTTTACCTAGGTATTCGCCGCGTCGTTCTTTTTTAATGACACTTTCGTAAATTTGACCGGTGGTAAAGTTGTTGCGCTTACCCATGCGCTGGGAAATAAAGCGTTCGTAATGGCCTAAGTCTAGATCCGTCTCTGCTCCGTCGTCGGTGACAAATACCTCACCGTGCTGGAAAGGCGACATGGTACCCGGGTCCACATTGATATAAGGGTCCAGCTTGAGCATGGTCACTTTGATGCCGCGTGACTCAAGTATCGCGCCTAAACTGGCCGCCGCTATGCCCTTACCAAGAGAAGAAACCACACCGCCAGTTACGAATACATATTTAGTCATTAAATTAACTTTGTAGAAGACTTTTTAGAAGGCTGTTTATAACTACCTAGACGGGAACAAATTTTACCGTAAAGGCAGTACAATCACAATCAATCAAGAGGCATCCGTGCAGAAATTTTCGCCACCCTTATCTAGCCGTATAAGAAACCGTTAAAGCAACCTTGACTAGCATGAACCCAGCCAATTTAAATAGCGTAAATGAACAAAACACCGCGGACGAGCGCTGCATGCGCTTAGCCATGGCTTTAGCCGAACAAGCCGCTCAAGCGGGTGAAGTGCCTGTCGGCGCAGTCGTGGTGAAGGACGGTTTAGTTATTGGACGTGGTAGCAACGCCCCCATCGCCAAGCACGACCCCAGCGCCCATGCCGAGATATTAGCCTTGCGTGAGGCCGCCCAGCATCTGGGTAATTACCGCTTAGTGGATTGCACCCTGTACGTCACATTAGAACCTTGCGCCATGTGCAGCGGTGCCATTCAACATGCGCGCATAGCCAGGTTGGTGTTTGGCGCCAAGGATCCTAAAACTGGCTGTTGCGGCAGCGTGCTCAACCTCATGGCGGAGGCCAAACTCAATCACCATACTGACGTGACCGGCGGTATTTTGGCGGAGGAATGCGGCGCCCACTTGTCGGCTTTTTTTTCGGCGCGCCGCAAAAAATAATGCCGCAAAAAAACAGACCCTATAAAAGCAAAAAAGCCGACACAATGTCGGCTTTTTTTGAATTTAACGAGGGCTTAACACCCAGTTAAATTAGTCGTTGTTGCCACCTAACAAGCCCATCAATAACTGCAATAGGCTGGTGAATAGATTGTAGATACTCATGTACAAACTTAAGGTAGCCATGATGTAGTTGGTTTCACCACCGTTAACAATGCGGCTCACGTCATACAAAATAAAACCCGAGAACAAAATCACGCCTACCGCTGACATAGCTAAGGTCATGGCTGGGATTTGCAAAAAGATATTGGCCAAGGATGCGACGATCAGCAAGATAATGCCCACCATTAAGAATTTACCCATGAAGCTAAAGTCTTTTTTAGTGGTGGTAGCGATACCGGCTAAGGTTAAAAAGATGATGCCGGTGCCACCTGCAGCCAAGCCAACAATTTGGCCGCCGTTACGTAAGTGCAAAGCGTGTTGCAAAATAGGGCCTAGCATCAAGCCTAATAAGAAGGTTAGTCCCAACAGCAAGACCACGCCTACGCTGCTATTACGATTGGCCGTGATGGCAGCAAACAGTCCGTATAAAACAGCCATGGCACCAATCGCAAAAATGAATGGGTGCTGGGCGGCAAATGAAAAATTCATGCTCATGCCGATTAAGGCGCCAATCACCGTAGGGATTAAGGTTATGCCTAATAGTGCATAGGTGTTACGCAAGACCTTATTGCTTACTTGTTGTGCTGATACCGAACTAGCTAACACTGAATTTTGATCTGACATGTTTTGTTTCCTTTAATTAAAATACCACACTGCATAAGATAGCGACTAAGCCTAGAAGTTTCAAGGGCAAAATGATGACAAATGCACTATTTTTGCTGTCCCCTAGTTAAATAACTCGCCTTCTTGCAATCCTACCTGACCAACTTGATGCACTGCTTGCACAAACTCGGCATTTTCATGCAGCGCATCCAAGCTAGGCGGATGCTTTTGCCCGTGCATGCGCGCAAGGCGAGCGATGCTTTGTGCAGAAATAGACCAAGTTAAATTAGCCAGCAACTCGTCTTGCATGGCCGGCTGATTGCACAGCAATACCATGTCGCAACCGGCGTTTAAGGCCGCCAAGGCGCGAGTGGTAACATCGCCACCTGCCGTGGCCGCTTCCATGCTTAAATCGTCGCTAAAAATCACGCCATTGAAACCCAAGCGTTCGCGCAGGATTTTTTGCAGCCAGCGCGCCGAGAAGCCCGCCGGCTTGTCGTCCACTTTAGGGTAGATCACGTGGGCCGGCATGATGGCCTGTATACCATCGTCTATCATCATCTTAAACGGTTGCATGTCGTGCTGAGCGATCTGATCAAACTCCCTGTCGTCCACCGGCATGCTCACATGGGAATCTGCCACGACAAAGCCGTGTCCAGGGAAATGCTTGCCCACGGCGGCCATGCCGCCTTTTTTCAAACCTTGCATTAAAGCAAAAGCCAAGTCATTAATGGCTTGCGGTTTTAAGTGAAAGGCGCGATCGCCTATGACCAAACTGTCGCCGTAATCCATGTCCAAGACCGGTGTAAAACTAAAATCGATACCGTGCGCACGCAATTCGGCGGCCAAGATCCAACCGGCTTCAGTGGCCAATTGCTTGGCTTTTTTCGGATGGCTATCCCAAATTTTACCGAACTCGCGCATGGCAGGAATTTTAGTGAACCCATCTCGGAAGCGCTGAACACGCCCGCCTTCATGATCCACGGCAATCAACAAGGGCGGCGTTCTCACTTCATGAATGCTGGCGGTGAGCGCCTTTAACTGGCTGTTGTTAATGAAATTGCGTTTAAACAATATCACCCCACCCACCAAGGGATGCTGCAAACGACGCACGTCGTCTGCAGTCAACTCGGTGCCAACCACATCCAACATCACGGGACCTAATGACATACACTCTACCTTCTTAATTTAAATAATCTTACTTAGGCTTATAGCCTAAACGCAGCTCAATGAACTTAATCGGCTTCTTGACGAACGTCCAAGCGATCCCTTAGGTTGTCGCCGCCTAAATTAATGGCTAGGATCAAGCTCATTAAACTCAAGCCGACAATTAAAACATAATGCGGGGCCACCAGCATATAACGCACCCCGTCTCGAAGCATGGCGCCCCATGAGGCGTTTGGCGCTTGTATGCCCAGCCCTAAAAAGGACAAGCTGGCCTCGGCTATCATGACGCTGGCCAAGCTGTATGTCGCTTCCACGACCAACACCGATGTTAACAAGGGCAGGATGTGTTTGCCTATCAACCTAGGGACGCTAGCACCTAGCGATAGCGCAGCCAAGACATGCTGCCTATCGCGCAAACTGAGCGTTTGACCACGCGTCAAACGCGCATAACTGACCCAACCGGTCAGGCTAAGCGCGATCATTAAATTCAGCAAACCCGGGCCCAATACCGCGGCAAAAGCAATGGCTAATAAAATCCCAGGGAACGCCAAAAACACATCGGTGACCTGCATTAAGACTTGATCAACTCGGCCGCCGTAAAAACCGGCCAACAGCCCAATCAACACGCCCACTGTCATGGTCACCGCGGTCACTGACAACGCCACCAACAGCGACACCTCTACCCCGTGCAATAGCCTAGCTAGAATGCTGCGCCCCAAGTCGTCATTACCTAACCAATAGATTGCGCTCGGTGTGTTCAAGATGGCATTTAAATCAATTTGATTCGGATCGAGCTGAAACAATCGACCTAGCACAACAGCCAATAACCAAAACAGCAAAATGCCGTATGCCAGTATTTTTATCATCAATGCCCCAGCCTAATACGCGGATCGGCCAAGCGATAGAGTGAATCGGTCAGCACATTAACCACAACATAGCTTAATGCCACCAATAAAACGCAGGCTTGCGTCACCGGGTAATCGCGCTTTTCTATGCTTTCCACCAACAAGCGGCCTATGCCATCCCAACTGAAGATGGTTTCAGTGATAACGGTGCCCGCCAACAAACTACCCATTTGCAAACCCACTATGGTGATAATCGGCAATAAGGCAGCCCGCAATGCGTGGCAGAATATGACCTGGCGTTCAGTTAGGCCCTTGGCACGTGCGGTGCGGATAAAGTCCTCGTTTAACACCTCGAGCAGACTGGTACGCGTCATGCGGGTTAATATGGCACTCAAACCAAAGCCCAAGGTAAGCGCCGGCAAAATAATCGAGGACGGGCTGTCCATGCCACTCACGGGCAAGATAGCCAACCATACGGCAAAAATTAACATCAACATCGGCCCTAGCCAAAAAGCCGGCATGGCCGATAGACGCACGGAAACAATAGTCACTAAAAGATCTTGCCAATGACCGGCTTTGAGAGCGGCATAAATACCCAAGGGCACGCCCACCCCTACGCCTATTAACAAAGCCAATAAAGCCAGTTTGAGCGTGGCCGGGTAGCGGGTTTTAATTAAGTCAATAATGGGGGTTTTACTGTGTATGGACACACCAAAATCGGCATGCGCCAATCGGCTTAAATACAAACCAAATTGGCTAGCGACGGATTGATTTAGGCCCAATTCGGCGCGTAATACTTCACGGTCTGCCGTGCTGGCCGATTCGCCTAACATCACCTCCACCGGGTCACCAGGCACTAAATGAATCAGTAAAAAAGTAAGGCTGAGCACGCCAAAAACAACGGTGCAAAAACTGAGCACGCGTTTAATCATTGCGTATGTTCACCGTGGTGCCCGCCGCCACCAAATCAAACAGCCTGATCAGCTCGGCATTGCGCATGCGTATGCAACCGTGCGAGCCTATTTTGCCCATTTCGACGCTGTCCGGCGTGCCGTGTATATAGATATAGCGCTGCATGGTATCCACCTCACCCAAGCGATTAACGCCTAACTCCGTGCCGGATAACCACAGTATTCTGGTCAATATCCAATCGCGCTCAGGGTATGCCGCCATCAAATCCGGGGTGCATAGCTCACCGGTAGCTCGGCGTCCGACAAACACGCTGTTAACTGGCGCTCCGTCGCCTATCTTCGCCCTGATAGTATGCCGGCCTAAGGGCGTGCAGCCGCTGTTTTTCTGGCAACCTGGGCCGTTGGCCGCGCTGGATATGGCACAACTTAGCAGCGTTTTACGACTGGTGTCGAACAGCGTTAAACGCTGTTCTTTCAATGAAATATCAATGTGCATAAGTGCTTATTGTAGCTAAATCGTCCCAATTCCCGTCGGCTTTAGGCGAATAATTTTGTATGCCTTTTTGCATGGCGGCAAATTGGCCTTCGTACCACAGCGGAATGTAAGGCAATTGTTGGTGCACGCGCTGAGTCACTGCCTGCCAATCGCCTGTGTTTAGCAATTTGTCCAATTTGGCATCTTGGTAACGGCCACGATTAAAGCCTTTGGGTGGCACGCTGTCCGAAGCAAAAGCCTGAGCGTAAATTTCCGGCGTTTTTACCCCCACCCAAGTTAAGCCATACAATTGGAAATTACCTTGCTTAATTTCAGCAAAAAAAGTCGCCCAATCCAAACTGCGTATTTCCAGGTCTATGCCAGCCACCCGCATTTGCGCTTGCATGATGGTAGCTAACCTTAAACGCTGCGCATCAGTTGAGGTTTTATAAACTAATTTGAGCGGCAAGCTGACACCGGCTTCTTGCAACAACCGCTTGGCGAGCGCCGGATCATAGGCATAAGCGGGCAAAGTTTGTCGCTGTGCGTAATGCTCGGGCGGCAGTATGGCGCCACCTAAACGACTGTGTTTCAGCATGGCTTTGTCAATAATCGCTTGTCTGTCTATGGCATGCGCCAGCGCTTGCCTAACTTTGAGTTTTTTTAATTGCGGGTCTTGCATGTTTAAACCCAGGTAAGAGAAATTTACCCCTACAGCCGTTTTAACGCTTAAGCCGGGTTTAGCCTGCAAATAGCGTACGGACTCAGGCGGCAAATCGCCTTGGATCAGATCCACTTCTTTGTGCACCAACTTTAGCATGCGCACCGTTGGGTCTTTTACTTCAATCAAGCTAATCCGCTGGCCATCATCAAGGCGCTGCAAACGCCATTTTTTATGGCTATCAAGCAACACCAATGGGCCACTGCCGATTGGATTGTGGGCAAAATCGTGTTTAATTTTAACCAATTCGGCAGGCAAAATACCCAACGCTAATTTAGCCGGAAAATGGCGATCTGGCCGGTTTAAATGAAAAAGGACAGTACGCTCATCGGACACAACTATATTTTTCAGGTTGCTGAACTCTGCGCTGTGCGGTGAATCAGTAAATGCAGTAATGGAATCGTAAGTGGCTTTAACGTCGTATGCCGTTAATTTCCTAGTTTTCGCCTTGGCCCCAGCACTTGGTGGGTAGTAAAAATGACGTCGCTTATCGATCAGGGTGAACCGGTAACTTAGCGGGTTTAATTGTTGCCAACTGGCTAAACTGGGTTGCGGTTGGATGTGGGCATCAAAATCCACCAAACTTTTATAAAGCAATCGATTAAGCCGATCGGATGCAGCATCGCTGGCATAACGAGGATCCAAATTTAATGGTCCTTGACTGATGGCAATGACGATTTCTGGCGCGGAAGAGGCCTGGTTTATTTCGGCTAATGATGAAGTGGTGGGCTTACATGCTGACAAGATGATGATGGAGCTCAGCAGCAAGCATATTAATAAGCGTTTAATAAGGCACATTTTGGGAATTTTACTAGATTATCTTGATAGCATGCAGGCTAATACTAAATTACAAATTAATTTCACCATATAACTATACTGTTATATATTAAACATACAGAAATGCCTTATAATTTCGCCTTCAAAATTGACTCGCCGTTCTCACCACGCTGGAATAAGCAATATTTTGCTTATCTATTGATATAAATCAATTTGACTGCAGACGATGTGCGACAAAATGTCACGTGTGAAAAATCACAAAAGAATTATCAATTAGTACCATGGGGGAAACCAAATGCAAGACCTAAATGTAAGCTCGAACACGTATAGCGACGGTGTTATACGGCAGTTTTCTATCATGGCCGTGGTTTGGGGTGTGGTGGGCATGTTAATGGGCGTGATCATCGCCGCACAACTTGTCTGGCCAGAACTCAATCTCGGCTTACCTTGGACCAGTTTCGGTCGCTTAAGGCCATTGCACACCAATGCGGTGATCTTTGCATTTGGTGGCTGTACCTTATTTGCCACCTCCTATTTTGTAGTGCAGCGTACCTGCCAAACCAAATTGTTTATGCCTAAATTGGCCACCTTCACCTTTTGGGCTTGGCAATTGGTCATAGTTTCAGCCGCCATTTCCTTACCGCTTGGTTACACTCAAGGTAAAGAATACGCAGAATTAGAATGGCCAATCGACTTGTTGATTGCAGTAACATGGATTTGTTACGCCATAGTCTTCTTTGGCACCATAGGCACTCGTAAGGTCAAGCACATCTACGTGGCCAACTGGTTCTTCGGTGCGTTCATCATTACCGTGGCTTTATTGCACATAGTTAACAGTGCAGCCATTCCAGCAGGCTTCATGAAATCCTATTCCGCTTACGCAGGCGTTCAAGATGCCATGGTGCAATGGTGGTATGGTCATAACGCAGTGGGTTTCTTCTTAACCGCAGGCTTCTTGGGCATCATGTACTACTTTGTGCCTAAACAAGCCGGTCGCCCTGTTTACTCATACAGCTTGTCTATCGTGCACTTTTGGGCTTTGATTTTCACTTACATGTGGGCAGGTCCTCACCATCTTCACTACACCGCCCTGCCTGATTGGACTCAATCGCTAGGCATGGCTTTCTCTCTTGTTTTATTAGCGCCAAGTTGGGGCGGCATGATCAACGGCATCATGACCATGTCAGGCGCATGGCACAAATTGCGCACCGACCCTATCCTGCGCTTCTTAATCGTTTCACTTTCCTTCTACGGCATGAGTACATTTGAAGGCCCAATGATGGCGATCAAAACCGTGAACTCCTTGTCACACTACACCGACTGGACCGTGGGCCACGTTCACTCTGGCGCTTTAGGCTGGGTGGGCTTGGTGTCCATGGGTGCAATCTACTACATGATCCCACGCTTATTTGGTCAAAAACAAATGTACAGCATCAAAGCAATTGAGCTGCACTTCTGGTTAGCCACCATAGGTATCGTGCTCTACATCGCCGCGCTATGGATTTCCGGCGTGATGGAAGGCTTAATGTGGCGTGCTATTAATGCCGATGGCACCTTAACCTACACCTTTGTAGAGAGTGTGAAAGCTAAAACACCTTACTACATCACTCGTATGGTAGGCGGCCTGCTTTACCTAAGTGGCATGTCCATCATGTTGTGGAACGTCATTAAAACAGCAACCAGCGGCAAAGCTGCGATCGCTACGATCCCAGCTGCAGCTGCGCACGCTTAAGGAAATCATTATGTCGAATCATGAAACAAAAAAAGGCTTTAGCCACGAAAAGATAGAAACCAGCAACTTTCTTATGATAGTGCTGATTCTAATAACGGTCGCATTTGGTGGATTGGTGGAAATCGTCCCCCTGTTTTTCCAAAAATCCACCACCGAACCGATCACTGGCTTGCAGCCCTACACAGCTGTTCAATTGGCTGGACGTGACATTTACACCCGAGAAGGCTGTTACAACTGCCACTCACAAATGATACGTCCGTTCCGTGCAGAAACCTTGCGCTACGGTCACTACTCCGTTGCTGGTGAATCGGTTTACGACCACCCATTCCAATGGGGCAGCAAACGTACTGGCCCTGACCTAGCTCGCGTTGGTGGAAAATACAGTGACGAATGGCATCGTATTCACTTAATTCAACCTAGGGATTTGGTGCCTGAATCCATCATGCCAGCATACCCTTGGTTAGAAAAAGACTTAGTCGATGCAGAAGCCATGCCAACCCACATGAAAGCATTGCGTGCAGTGGGTGTGCCTTATACCGATGCCGACATTGCCGGTGCAGCAGAAGCCACTAAAGGTGTTACCGAATTAGACGCCCTAATTGCTTACCTACAAGTTTTAGGCATACACCTTAAATAACTGACTTGGATGGGATTGAATCAAATGGACATTAATTCGCTACGCATCTTAACCACGGTTCTTAGCTTCATCGTATTCATAGGAATCATTGTTTGGGTTTGGCAACGCAGAAATACTTCGGACTTTAAAGATGCCGCCAATCTGCCGTTTAAAGACGAGTAGAGTTTAAAGACTATAGATAAAAACTACCACGCAAGTGGCAGTTAAACCAAAGGAAAACAAAATGAGTGACTTTACGAGTAATTTTTGGCCAGTATTTATTACCGCCATCTCCTTGCTTGGTATATTCGGTTGCGCCTTATTGTTATGGCGCACTAGCAAGATAAAAGTGGAAACCAATAGCGAGGGCACCAGCGGCCACGTTTGGGACGAAGACTTGCGTGAAATGAATAACCCGCTGCCACGTTGGTGGGTGGGCATGTTTATCTTGACCATTATTTTTGCCCTATTTTACTTAAGCGCTTACCCGGGTTTAGGTAGCTATGCCGGTAAATTGGGCTGGACGCAAAACGGCCAATACGATCAAGAAATGGCCGACGCCAACAAAGCCTTAGAGCCTTTGTATGCAAAATACACCGCCATGACTGCCGAAGACCTGGCTAAAAACCCTGATGCCAAAGCCATTGGTGAGCGCTTGTTCATGAACAATTGCTCTCAATGCCATGGTTCAGATGCAAAAGGCAGCCGCGGCTTTCCTAACTTGGCTGACCAAGACTGGATACACGGCGGCAGCCCAGAAAAAATCAAGGAAACCATCACCGGCGGTCGTATCGGCATGATGCCGCCTATGGCCGCAGCAGTGGGCAATGCCGAAGACGTGAAAAACGTAGCTAACTACGTATTAAGCTTATCCGGCAGCATGCACGATTCAGGTCGCGCCGGTTTGGGTAAAGAAAAATTCACGGCCTGCGCTGCTTGCCATGGCGCCGACGGTAAAGGCAACCAAGCAATTGGCGCCCCTAACCTAAGCGACAGAATTTGGTTACACGGTGCCGGCGAAGCGGCTATCATCAAACGCATTAACGAAGGCAAAATCAACCAAATGCCTGCACAAGCCGGTCGTTTAACTGATGCGCAAATCCACGTGGTGGCTGCTTATGTTTACGGTTTATCAAACAAATAAACATTAGTCAGGCCATGAGGTTGCATGCGGCTTACACTGCATGCAACCTTTTTTATTCGCAAGTACTACGCACCTTAGAAAGTGAGCCATGACCAATACGCCAGATGAAAAGAAACCCAGCAAAGCCGCCCCAAAAAAAGCGCCAGCTAACGAGGTAGTCATTTCACTCTACGAATCGCAAGATAAAGTCTATCCACGCAGCGTGTCTGGCTTTTTTACACAATGGCGCTGGGCCATGATATGGCTGACCCAGTTATTCTTTTATGGTGTGCCATGGCTAGAATGGGGCCAACGCCAAGCCCTATTATTTAACCTAGAATCCAAACGTTTTTACATATTCAAATTGGTCTTGTACCCTCAAGACCTGATCTATCTGACGGCCATCCTCATCATCTCGGCCCTATCGCTATTCCTGTTTACCGCCATTGCCGGGCGGCTGTGGTGTGGCTACACCTGCCCGCAAACGGTCTACACGGAAATTTTTATTTGGATAGAAAGAAAAATTGAAGGCGATCGCGCCACGCGCATGAAGCTTGATGCGGCCGCCATGTCCCCTGAGAAACTTGCCCGCAAAGGGGCCAAGCACTTTGTTTGGATTGCCTTCGCCTTGTGGACTGGCTTTACCTTTGTCGGCTACTTCACCCCAATACGCGAATTATGGGCCGCCGTAATGACTTACAGCCTTAGCCCATGGGAAACTTTCTGGGTGTGCTTCTACGGCTTCGCCACCTACGGCAACGCCGGCTTTATGCGCGAACAAGTGTGTAAATACATGTGTCCCTATGCACGCTTTCAAAGTGCCATGTTCGACGACGACACCTTAATCGTTACCTACGACGAAGCACGTGGCGAACCGCGCGGTGGACGCTCACGCAAGGCTGATGCCAGCTCACAAAAATTAGGCTCGTGCATAGACTGCAACCTGTGTGTGCAAGTCTGCCCTACTGGCATAGACATACGCAAAGGTCTGCAATACGAATGCATAGGCTGCGGCGCCTGCGCCGATGTGTGCGATACCGTCATGGACAAAATGGGCTACGAACGCGGTTTGGTTAAATACTCCACGCAAAATGCCATTGACAATAATTGGACGCGCAGCCAAATGCTGCGCCGCATCCTGCGACCACGTGTATTAATTTATGCGAGTATATTGCTGCTGTTAATTGCCGCCCTAGTGGCCAGCTTGTGGTTTAGAACGCCCTTCCGTGTTGACGTGGTGCGCGACCGAGGCGTGATGGCACGTTTAAGTGACGACGGCAAACTGGAAAATGTATACCGCTTGCAAATCATGAACGGAACGGAATCGCCACAACATTTCAAATTAAATGTAACGGGTATTGATGACATAGAAATTGAAACCGAAGCCGCCAGCGACAACGATGACGGGGAAGACGACATTAAAACCATCTTAGTCAACCCCACTGAATCACGCTGGGTGATCGTTGATTTAAAAATACCGGATGGATCATTGGACAGCGGTTCACACAAAATTAAATTTGAGATTGAATCGATGGAAACCAAAGACGTGGTGTCTGAGAAATCGGTCTTCTTGGTGCCTCGATAACACCTAACTCGTTTAGAACTGGTGATGGGCTAGCTAATTGAAAGGAAAAGCAATGCAAGAATTGGATACTAAAGCTTGGTGGCGTTATGGTTACGTTTGGTTTTTAATTGCCGGCCCCTTAATGGTCATTATAGCCGGCGTCATCACCGCTTACATTGCTGTCAACAGCCCAGACCCGGTCATCGATCAGGATTATTACCAACACGGCTTAGACATCAACAAGACTTTAAAAGCACAAAAAGACAGCTTGGCGCCCGCCATACAAGGTCGCAATCATGCTGCCACGGGTGCAAGCACAACCTTAGATAAAGCCCCTTAATTGCTACAAAGCACTAGGCAAAAGTTAATCGCTGACGTGCACGATTAAGCCTAAGGCACGGATACGTTTGGCCATGGCTTCTAGCTTTTCATGAGGCAATCGACTGATGCGAGGCGCTTCTGCTTGGTAAGACGGTCGGGCGTAGCCATACAAATGCACCCCTTGCAAATCCGATTTAACCTGATCCAATAACCCTAGGTAGGCCTCGGTATCTTCCTCACTAGGCGGTTCACCATCCATGGCAAAAAGACAAGTTTGCACAAAGGTTGGGCAAACTGCCACGCAATTTCTAAGCCGCTGCAGATGCGCTTCCGGCTTAATGTTGACATCATTGATACGCGCAATGCCGGCTTGGGTGCCTCCATCCAACTTAAACCAAACTTCTCCATTTAACGTAGCCAAGTGTTTTAGGCTAGCCAATACAGAAGCTTTATCCATTAAGCTGCCGTTGCTGATTAAGCGGACCTTAATTGGGTTCGCTGGAATTGGATGCGCTTGCGCTTTACCCAACAAATTAAAGTCGAGCAAGATTTTTTCTAGCATGATTAATATGTCAGGAAATTCTTTGGCACTGGTGGGTTCGCCGTTGCCCGAAAAAGCGATGTCTTGTAACTGCCTATCGCCTTCTGCGACATAACGCGTCATGAAGTCACCGTGCAAAGCGTAATCCAAGAAACGCCTTAACTCCTGCTCCAACAAAGTCATGTCTATGGGTGTCGGACTGCCGCGCTTTAAATCCGGCACTTGGCAATACACGCAGCGCCAATTACAGGCATTATTGACGTTGAGGTTGATGCCTATGGAGACGCCGCCAGCGCGCCTAGAGACCACCGGGTAGACATAACGCATGCCGCTGACATCGCGGTTATGGTCTTCTACTGTTAAATAGGGCTGGTCGGACATGGCTTACATGCGGGGCTAATGAAAAGGCCAGCTTAAACGCAGCCAGTGGGATTGACGATTTTCTTTAAAGCAGGCGCGTTGAGTATGCCAACGTAACGCTGCTTCACTTCTATGATGCCCTCGTCACTGAATTTGGAAAACGCCCTACTAACCGTCTCTAATTTCATGCCTAAGTAACTGCCGATTTCCTCACGCGACATCCTCAGGACAATTTCCGACTGAGAAAACCCACGCGCATGCAAACGCTGCACTAGGTTTAATAAAAATGCCGCCAAACGCTCTTCTGAGCGCATGTTGCCGATAAGCAGCATCATGCTGTTTTCCCGCACGATCTCGCGGCTCATGATTTTATGCACATGGCGCTGCAAAACCGGAAATTCTCGCGACAACTCTTCCACATTAGCAAACGGCATGACGCAGACCTCGGCGTCTTCTAATGCCATCGCATTGCAACTGTGTTGATCGTTCACTATGCCATCCAAGCCTATGATTTCGCCGGCCATTTGAAAGCCAGTGACTTGCTCATGGCCTTCAGGCGTCGATACACTGGTTTTAAAAAAACCGGTGCGTATAGCGAACAAGGACTTAAACGGTTCGCCGTCTCGGAATAGCAATTCACCTTGCTTCACGTGGTGACGGGTGGCAACCACCTCATCCAAGCGCTTCATGTCATCGGTGCCAAAACTAATTGGCATGCAAAGTTCACGTAGATTGCAACTGGAGCAAGCGACTTTAATGGTTTCTAGTGTTGTTGCGATAGTCATATTGGATTCATTACCTTAACGGCCTATAGCATAGCGTTTTCAAGCCTTATTGGCTAGGACTAGTTCGCCGACAGGCATGCTATAAAGCACACCTAGACACTACCACATTATCTTTTGATATGTATCAAAACAGCTTATGTATAAAACTGTCATAGTGGCAACTTGAGATAAAGCCAAATAAGCAAATCATGAATACTGCCAGCGAGCCACTTGCACCAAACTTAGATAGCATCATGCCTGGGGTAAGCACCGAGACCTTAAAAAAATACGACGTCTCTGGCCCAAGGTACACCTCCTACCCCACAGCGGACCGATTTGTTGAGGCTTTCACACAAGACGCCTACATGCTAGCTTTGGAGCAGCGCCGCGCCATTGCGGCCACTCAGCCCTTGTCTATCTATGTGCACATTCCATTTTGCGAATCTTTGTGTTTTTTTTGCGCCTGCAACAAGATCGTCACCAAACACCACGAACGCAGCGCCGAGTATTTGCGCTATTTAAACCGTGAAATTGATTTACACATCGAACACCTAGGCTCAGGGCAAACTATCTCGCAACTGCATTTGGGCGGCGGCTCACCCACTTTTTTCTCAGACGAAGAATTGGCCGAACTGATGAGCATGCTAAAACGCAATTTTGTGTTTTCGTCCAGCGGTGAATATTCGATAGAAGTGGACCCACGCACGGTCAATGCACAAAGATTAAAGCATCTGGCTGAATTAGGATTTAACCGCTTAAGCTTTGGCGTGCAAGACTTTGACCCAGAAGTGCAAAAAGCCGTGCACCGTATCCAACCGGCTGAGCAGGTATTCTCTTTAGTGGAAGCGGCCAGACGCTTCCATTTTGAATCGGTAAATGTTGATTTAATTTATGGCTTGCCGATGCAAACCCCAGAGTCGTTTAAACGCACTTTAGCGCAAGTTGTTGAGCTAAGACCAAATCGCATTGCCTTATACGGCTATGCCCACTTACCTGAGCGCTTTAAACCGCAGCGCCGCATCAGCGAATACGAGCTACCGGCCGCAACCGACAAAATTAGCATGTTAGGCAGCGCCTTAAAGGCATTTATCGATGCCGGTTATGTTTATGTGGGCATGGACCACTTTGCCCTACCCGACGACGACTTGGCTATCGCTAAACGCCAAGGCCGTTTGCACCGCAACTTCCAAGGCTACAGCACCCAACCCGATTGCGATTTAATCAGCTTGGGCGTGTCCGCTATAGGCCGTGTAGGCGGGACTTATAGCCAAAATGCAAAAACAATAGAAGAGTATTACGATCACCTTAACCACGGTCGCTTCCCGGTGGTGCGCGGCCTAGCCCTATCCCGCGACGACATAGTCCGTCGTGCGGTTATCATGGCCATCATGTGCCAAGGTGCACTGCAATACGAGTCCATCGAATTGGCTTATATGCTGGATTTTAAAAAATACTTTGCCGATGAAATGTTAGCCTTAAAAGCGTTGGAAAAAACCGACATGCTGGTGCTAGAAGAAGACGGTTTACAAGTCACCGACACCGGCTGGTTCTTTGTTCGCGCCGTGGCCATGGTGTTTGACAAGCACTTGCAAACAGACCGCAACCGCGCTCGTTTCTCCAAAATTCTTTAGATTTTTTGTAGGAGCGGTCTTTGACCGCGAATTTTGCCTATGAAACAAACCATAGATGTCATGGATTCTAGGGACAAGACCCTTGCGGTCTTAAATCGCGAATAGCAGATTGGAAATACCGCATTCGCGGTCACCGACCCCTCCTACAACGATTATCCCTTGCCCCATAAAAAAAGCCCCTACCCTAAGGCAGAGGCTAAGGTGGAACCAGCAGTTCCGCTTTTTAACTTAAGGGCGTTAAATTAGAATCTTTTACCGATACCAACACCGAAGATCCATGGGTTGATATCTAGTTTATCGATTTTTACCCAAGCAGCGCTTGAGTTTGCACGCATTTTTACGTCGGTATTCACATCAACGTATTTTACGTCTGCATTAATTAACCAACCTGAACCTAGATTGATATCCACACCAGCTTGCGCTACCAAACCAAACATACTGCGATCAATTTTAATTTCATCACCGTTATATCCAGCTGTACCACTTACGAATGCTAATTTATTATCAAGTGAATTGGTATAGTTAAAGCCGGCACCAACATAAGGATCGATTGTTTGGTCTGGATTAAAGTGCCATTGTGCAGTCAAGGTTGGTGGCAACAAATTTACCCTACCTAGATTTTGATTGCCAATTCCAGCATTTGCATCGCCAACTATACTGACGTTATGTCTAGTACCAGCCGCCAAAATTAATTCTGCAGCAATGTTTTTAGTAATGTAATAAGAAATATCCAATTCAGGAATTGTGTTGTTACCTACCGCTAAATTTGCGCCAGCGGTCATTGCGCCAGGCACTAGTGCATTAACAGTCTCAGCTAAACGACTTTTTTCGTCTGGATTAACATAGGCTGCGCGCATACGCACCACGATGTCACCGGCCTCTGCTTGAGCTAGCATAGGCGCAAAGGCAGAAAGCAAAGCCACGACTAATAAGGATTTTTTCATTTTAAATTTCTCCACTTAATAAATAAGACGAACACAAATTCGATGAGCCATCATATCCAAAGGGCTAAGTCGTCGATTTGACATTTATCAAGTGGTGGTGGGAAAAACACAGCTTGTTGTTTATTTACCACAAGCTGTGTTAGATGCGGCATTAGATCAATTCAAATAAGGCTATCGATTCCACGTGTGAGGTATGGGGAAACATATTAATGACCCCGGCGGCTTGCAAGGTGTAGCCTTTCTCATTAACCAACACGCCTGCATCGCGCGCCAAGGTGGCGGGGTTGCAGGACACATAAACAATCCGTTGCGGGCTATTGCTGTCGTCTAATGCTTTAATCAATTCAAAAGCGCCATCACGTGGTGGATCAACCAACCATTTATCAAAGCGACCTAAGGCAGTTAAGGATTCAGCTGTCATTTTAAACAAGTCGGCCACGCCAAATTCACTGTTCGTGATGCCATTCAATGCCGCGCTTTCATTCGCCCTATCCACCAAGTTTGCCAAGCCATCTAAACCCAATACCTGCGCACCACTTCGGGCAATCGGCAGGCTAAAGTTGCCTATGCCGCAAAAGAAATCGGCAATTTTTTCATGGGCTTGCGGATGCAACAACTGCATGGCGCGTCGTATCATCACCTGGTTGATCTGTGGGTTGACTTGGGTGAATTCGTTAGGCTTAAACGGGTAGCGTAAATCGAATTCAGGCAAACTGTATTGCAATCCAGGCAGGCTGTCGTCCGCTGCCGGGTAAAAAGGCTTAATGGTGTCCGGGCCTTTGCTTTGCGTCCAAATCTGCACCGCCTGTTTGTCGGCAAAAGCTTTTAAAACCAATTCATCGGCGGCGCTTAATTCGGCCATGATGCGTAAAATCAAGACTATCACGGGCGGCGTAGATGGCCCAACAGGCTCACCCACAGCCAATTCAATTTGCGGCAATTTATCGCGCAAGCTTAGCTGCAGAATCATGTCTTGCAAGGGCGCGATTAAGGCTGACACTTCAGGCACCAAAACTTCGCAGCTGTTCATGTCGGCCACGTAGCGGGTGGCTTTTTCATTAAAGCCCACCAGCACGCGCTGTTTCTTTTCCACGTATTTAACGCTTAGACGCGCTTTATGACGGTAGCCCCAAGTAGGGCCATAAATAGGCGGCAACATGTTGTTAGGCTGCACTTTACCGATATGCCACAAATCGTTTTCCAATAAACGCTGCTTGTTCGCCACCTGCGCCGCCGCATCCAAATGCTGCAGTTTGCAGCCACCACACAGGCCAAAGTGCGGGCATTTAGGGGTCACGCGTTGATTGGATTGCTTGAGGACATCAATCGCATTCGCCACTTCGTAACTGGGCTTAATGCGGTGGGAGCGAAAGCTGACTTTTTCTTGCGGCAGCGCACCGTCAATAAAAATGGTTTTGCCGTCCAGATGAGTGACCCCGCGGCCTTCTTGATCTAAGGATTCGATGACGGCGTGTAAGACCGGGCTGAGCGCCAAGTCTGCGCTGGATTTGTTGCGTCTTTTTCTCATGGCCGCTATTTTACCGCAGCGGGCAGAGAGTGACATCTATTAACTTAGCAAGCGCACGCACAGCGTATCGCGTTGAGCTTACATACGTTTTACTGCCAAGCCGCCAAAAATTCAGCCCAATGAATGGCATCACCGCTTTGCTGGTAGCCACTTAAGGTTTCGCGTACCAGGGCAATTTCTGCATCGTAAGCGGCTTGCGTTAACTGACCGCGCATCAGCTTAAAGCGCAAAAACACCAAATGCGTATTGGCTACATCGGTCTCGCAATAATTGCGTATTTCATCAATCTTACCGGCTTTGTAGGCATCCCAAACTTTGCTGCCGTCCATGCCCAATTTACCGGGGAAGCCACATAGCTTAGCCACGTCGTCTAATGGCGCGTTGGCGCGCGCATTAAACATGGCCATGACGTCCATTAAATCCAAGTGACGCGTGTGATAGCGACTAATGTAGTTATTCCACTTAAAATCTTTGTCGTCTTCGCCCAAATCCCAATAGCGTGCCGCATTGATGCCGTGCATCAAGCCACGGTAGTGCAACACCGGCAAGTCAAATCCGCCTCCATTCCATGACACGATTTGCGGGGTAAATTTATCAATGCCATCAAAGAAGCGTTGGATGATTTCCGCCTCACTCGATTGCGCGTCACCCAAAGTCCACACTTTGAAATGGTTGCCTTCACGCATCGCACAAGAAATGGCGCAGATGCGATGCAGGTGTAAGGCTAAAAAATCCGTGCCGTTTTGCTGACGGCGTTGATGAAAAGCGATGTTGACCACTTCCTCATCGGACAAATCTGCCGGCAGGTCGTGTAGCTTACGCAAACCATCGGTGTCGGGGATGGTTTCTATGTCAAAGACTAAACTCGGTGTCATTTTTTCACCCAAGCGCTGCCGCTTTCATAATACCAACCGGCTTGCGCCTTATCTATCCATCGCCCAGCAAAAGTGTTTTGAATCTCGCCACGCCATTCCGGGTGACCATTGCCGGCGGCTATTTCTTTATACAGGGCGACCCGATCGTTATTTTCTGCGGCGACTAAGGCGTTGATACCTTGCCTGTCTTTTAATGGCACAGCGGTTGTATCACGCAAGGCGATCAAGCCGTCTTTAGTTAAGCCTAAGGCGCCACTGGCGTAGTGGCCAGCCAACATGGCATGACGGGCTTGCATGCTGTTTTTAAGTGCACTAACGGCAGGCGTAGCAACATCCAAATCGGCCGCAGCCTGCGCCCAAGTTGCGAAGCACACCAAGCCTACCAACACGATGCTTTTTATACTTTGCATATTGCTCCTATTGAATAAGCCACTCATTTTACTGCCTCCTCTTTCTTAGGCGCAGGTGCTGCGTCTTGCAAACGCCATACGTCATCAATGATTTGATCGGCGGCTTTCTCTGCCGCTGCAGCCGGAAAATAGATGTTAATGGTCACGCAGGCGGATAAGCTTAAGCCTACAACCAATGCTATGACTGCTTTTTTCATGTTCACTTTCCTTATACTTTGCACGCGCCGTTTAATGATGCCGCGACTGCCTGCTATTGAATAACCGCCTTGCTGTTGCCATCGGTAATGCGTTTAATTCTTGCTAACAAATCCGACCAACTAATACGCTGGGTATAGCCATTGACGTTCACCGCTGGCAGACCTTGACCTTTGACTATTACGTAGCCTATGGCATTGCTTTCCACGCCGGCCATCTCACAGACATCTTGCCGTAATTTGCAACTTAAGCCTATCTTATCGTAGTTAAATTCTTTAAAAAATTGTAAAAAAGTCCGCTGCACGGCGGCGGCCGTGCCTTCGCCACCCAAGGCCGTGATGTTTTCTACCGCACGTTGGGATATTTTCTTAAGCTGCTTGCCCGGGCTGGTTCGAATCGAGGCGTCCAAGTAGACCGGCTTCCAATTTTCCAACTGCATGTTTTGCACGTCGCCGTCTAATTTGCCTTCTATACGACCAAAGCTATAGGTGCGCGTGAGTTCGCCCAAATCCAATTGGCGCATGCTCAAATCGGCATTTAAGCGTGGCACCACACCCAAGGGGTCGTCGATTTTCAAATGATTCATGCCGACCGTGCCGTTAAACACATTAAACGTCATGGCGCCATTCATGAGTAACTGCTTGTCGGCGTAACTCACTTGCGGCACCTGCCCAGAAATCTTACCTTGCATGCTAGGCCAACCCAGCGCTTGGCTAAATTCCGCCATGCTAATCGGCGTGAGATTCATGCTGACGTGCCAATACCATAGACCATCAATAATCGCCGCCGACAGGTCGGTGAAGTTCAATGCGCCGTCCAGTAAAGGCAAGCTCAACTTAGGCGCACTCAATGCGTAACGGTTAATCTGCGCTTGCAATTGCGTTTTAGCCAAAGGCAGCTTGAGCACTTGCCCGGAGGCATACGACACCGACTGCGTTTTAACCTGATCGTAATCCCATGGCAGATGCGCTTGCAACTGCTTAAAGGCAAATTTACCCTTGTTGTCACGGATGTCGGTATCGCGCAGCGTTAACTCAAAGCTTTTGGGCTGACCGTCTTTTAGCTCAAATTGCCAATCTGCTTGGCCAGTCACCGTTAAATCACCAAACACCGATTTCTCCGCCATGGGCTTTAAGAACACCGCGTACAAGCCGGCAAAATCCACTTCTTGCGCACTGATGCTGGCTTCCTCAAGCCGACCCGTCGCCTTGTTTATGCGCCCTGCCGCCGACACGCGGCCCACGCCATTGACAAATAAATTAGCTTTATCCACCCACAACAGATCGTCGATAAAACGGCCATTGATGTCCAATTGGTTGCCGGCCTTAGCAAAATAAAACGGCTGCCAATAAAGCTCACCGGCATCCCACCGCAGTAACCCCTGCCAAGCCCAACCGCCTTGCGAAGGCTTGGCTGATAAGCTAATTTGACCGCTTAATTTGTCTCCCGCATGCAAGCCAGACACATCACTAAATTGCGCGTCGCTGAAGCGCAAATCGGCCGCCAACTGCTCAGGCTGAATGTTGGCCCGCAAGGAGAAAGGCAACTGAATCTGCTTTGCCTGCAATTGGCCATTTAGGCAATCTATCTGCCCGGCTTTCGTCATTGCCAGGCGTCCACAACTGAGGCTAAAAGGCATATAGCCGTTCGATTGCTGGGCTTGCGCTTCGGGCTTTAATGCCGTTGTGGGTTTTATTTGAGCTTTTAAGCTTAATCTAGGCGCGTCGCCTTGCCAGTCCAGCTTAAGGTCGGCGTTTTTTAGTGTGGCACTTGGGCTAATGAGCTGGTCTATTTGCACCCGTATGGCGCTGATGGCATAGGCGTTTGGACTGCTTAGGCTGGCTAATAAAAAAAAGGCTAGTAAACGTGCGCGGCGCATGAGCCTGTGCTTAAGCGGGGAACACCCCAGTGGACAAGTAACGGTCACCGCGGTCGCAGACTATGGTGACTATCACGGCATTCTCCACTTCCTGGGATAGTTTCAGTGCCGTATACAGCCCACCGCCACTGGAAATGCCGGCAAAAATGCCTTCTTTGGCAGCCAATTGACGGGTGGTGTTTTCTGCTTGCGCTTGGTTAACGTAGCGCAAGGCATCGACGCGCTTGGCATCGTAAATTTTAGGTAAATACGCTTCTGGCCATTTGCGTATGCCTGGTATTTGGCTGCCCTCTTCCGGTTGCACGCCTATGATTTGGATGGCCGGATTTTGCTCTTTTAAATAGCGTGACACCCCCATGATGGTGCCTGTTGTGCCCATGCTGGCGACAAAATGGGTGACTTTGCCGTTCGTGTCACGCCAAATTTCTGGGCCCGTGGTTTCATAATGCGCCAAGGGGTTGTCGCTGTTGGCAAATTGATCCAAGACCACGCCTTCGCCTTCAGCCTGCAACTTCATGGCCACGTCTCTAGCCAATTCCATGCTGCCGTCTTTAGGCGTCAATATGAGCTCAGCGCCGTATGCGGTCATGCTTTGGCGGCGCTCTATGCTTTGGTTTTCTGGCATGACCAATATCATTTTATAGCCACGCATGGCCGCCACCATGGCTAAGGCAATGCCGGTGTTGCCGCTGGTGGCTTCGATTAGCGTGTCGCCCGGCTTGATGTCGCCTCTGGCCTCAGCACGGCTAATCATGCTGTAAGCCGGCCTGTCTTTCACCGAGCCAGCCGGGTTATTGCCTTCTAATTTGAGCAATATGGTGTTGCTGGTTTTGCCGGCCATGCGCTGCAATTGCACCAAGGGCGTGTTGCCAACAAAATGATCTAGAGTTTTATATGCCATATACGGTCGCTTGCTATTTCTTTGTTAAATACAGAGCATAGGCCGCCAAGCCCAAATAAGCCAACAAGGCCAACTGTGGCAGGCTTAAGCCTAAAAAGGTCCAGTCTATGGCCGCGCAATCGCCGGTGCCTCGGAACACCAAGGTCAGGGCTTTTTGCAGGGGAAAGTTTTCAAACATATAATCAAAGCCCACGCCGCAATCGGCGATGATGCTGTCACGGTGCGCCTGCAACCACCAATGGCGTAAAGCCACGCCGGCACCGCCCAATGCAGTTAACACCAGCAATGCCGTAACGGTTTTTTGCCAAATCGCTTTAGCCGGCAGTAAAGCGCCTAGCAGGAACAGCAACCCTAAACCCATGAACACCATGCGTTGCGATATGCACAATGGGCAGGGATTCAATTGGTAACGGGTTTGTATCCACAAAGCCAAAGCCACCAAACCGAAACTGGCAAAAAAACCCAGCCAATAGCCACGTTTCCCACTTAAGCATTTATTTAGCATTGCCCTATCCTTGTTTGCACCGAATGTGCGCTTATAATTGCATGACCTGAACATTGTAATTGATAACGCCTCATGACTGAACCCACTTTAGCCCACAGCCAGCAAATTAGCAGCAACAAAATACTGACGGTCTCGGAGTTAAATCGTTTAGCCAACCAACTGTTAAGCCAAAGTTTTCCTTTGTTTTGGGTATCGGGTGAGGTGTCTAATCTGACTCGCGCGGCCAGTGGTCATTGGTATTTCTCACTAAAGGATGCCGGCGCACAAGTGCGCTGCGTGATGTTTAAAGGCCGCAACAGCTATTTGGATTGGGCACCCAAAGAAGGCGATAAAGTCGAGGCGCGCTGCACGGTCACCTTGTACGAAGCGCGCGGTGACTTTCAACTGACCATCGAATTTTTACAACGCGCCGGCCTGGGCGTGTTATTCGAAGCCTTTGAAAAACTCAAAGCCAAACTGCAAGCCGAGGGTTTGTTTGACCCCAATCTGAAACAAGCCATACCGGCCCACCCTAAACAAATTGGCATTGTTACCTCGGCCGATGCGGCCGCCTTAAGAGACGTGCTCAGCACGCTGCAACGGCGCATGCCCAGCATACCGGTGATTATTTACCCGACACCGGTGCAAGGCAAAGGCGCGGCTTCATTAATCGCCGAGGCCATCAACACGGCCGACCAACGCGCCGAATGCGACGTGCTGATTATTTGCCGTGGTGGCGGCAGTATGGAAGACTTGTGGTCGTTTAACGAAGAAATCGTTGCAAGAGCGATCGCCGCCTGCCGCATTCCGACCATCAGTGGCGTGGGCCATGAAACCGACTTCACCATTTGCGATTTTGTCGCCGATAAACGGGCGGCCACCCCCACCGCTGCAGCCGAGCTGGTTAGTCCATCTCGTGAGGCCATGCTAAATGGACTCAAACAACTTAGCTTGCAATTGGCCAGAGCCTGCTCGACTTGGATCAATCAACGCAGCCAAGCATTGGATTACTTGGCCCGCCGACTGATTTCACCAACGCAACAAATCGCCCAACAAAAAACCCAGCTAAGCCAAGCGGCCTACCGCTTAAATAACCTGCTGCAACAACAACTGTCCTTGAAAAAACAGCATGTCTTGCGTTTAGGGCAAAACCTAGACCACCTTAATCCAGGCGCCGTGCTAAGCCGTGGCTACGCCTTTGTGCAAAACAAAGACGGGGCCATCATCAGTGCCAGCAATCAGTTGCAAACCGGTGAAGCGATCACTCTAAACTTTGGAACTGGGTCTGCCGATGCCACCGTGACCAAGGTCAAAGCATAATCACACATGGCCAACCCTATGATGCCCACTGATTTTGGCTTTAATTTTGATAACAGTTATTTGCAACTGCCGGCCGCTTTTTATCAAAAGCAAGCACCCAGCCCGGTTCAAGCACCGGCCACGCTGGTGTTTAACCAAGCCCTCGCAAACGATTTAGGCTTAAACGCCACCTCACTTGCCAGCCAGGGTGCCGCCTACTTTGCTGGCAATAGATTATTCGCTGGATCCGAGCCGATTGCGCAAGCCTATGCCGGCCACCAATTTGGTCACTTCAACCGCCTGGGCGACGGCCGCGCCATTTTATTGGGCGAGCACCTGACGCCAAATCAGCAACGCTTAGACATTCAATTAAAAGGCGCCGGCAGGACTGGCTACTCGCGATCGGGCGACGGCCGGGCCGCGCTGGGGCCCATGCTGCGCGAATACCTAATTAGCGAAGCCATGCACGCCTTGGGCGTACCCAGCACACGCAGCTTGTGCGTAACAGTGAGTGGCGAAGCGGTTTACCGCGAGGAAGCTTTGCCTGGCGCCATATTATGCCGGGTAGCCGCCAGCCATTTGCGCGTGGGCACCTTTCAATTTGCCGCTGCCGAGCAAAACCCCGCGCTATTAACAGCCCTAGCCGACTACACCATAGATCGGCATTTCCCAGACCTTCGCGCACAGGCACAGCCTTATTTAGCTTTACTGGAATCGGTCATAGACCGCCAAGCGCAATTGCTAGCCCAGTGGATGCAGCTGGGGTTTATACACGGCGTCATGAACACCGATAACATGAGTATCTGCGGCGAAACCATAGACTACGGCCCATGCGCTTTTCTTAACCGCTACCATACTGAGGCGGTGTTTAGCTCCATTGATAAAAACGGCCGTTATGCGTATGGCAATCAGCCACAAATGGCCCTGTGGAATCTGGTGAGGTTAGCCGAAACCTTGTTAGCCTTAATAGACACGAATCAAGAAAAAGCCATAGAGCTGGCTCGCGCTAGCCTGCAAAACTTTAACGCGCTTTATGCGCACTATTGGTTATCGGGTATGCGCAAAAAATTAGGTTTGTTTAACGCCGAAGACGCCGATCAAGCACTGTCTGACTCACTGTTGCAACTCATGCAAACCCATCAAGCCGATTACACCCATACGTTCAGGGCGTTGTGCCACGGGGCATTTAAACCCAGCGATTTGTATCAAGCGCCCGAATTTAGGCATTGGGTGAGCCTATGGCATGCCAGATTGAGCAGGCAATCACAAAGCGGGGAAGAGAGCATGCAATTAATGCAAAGTGTCAACCCAACGGTCATTCCTCGCAACCACTTGGTCGAAGACGCCTTGCAACAGGCCGTCTACGCCAACGACTTGTTGGCATTTCAGGCCTTGTTAGCTGCCATCAGTCAGCCTTATGTCGCCAGCGACCTAAACGACCCATACCAGCAAGCACCTAAGGCAGGGTTTGATGACGCTTATAAAACCTTTTGTGGCACTTGATTAGTGAAGCACGCTAGACAATAAAAAAGGCCGACTCCTTACGGAATCGGCCTTTTTTGTATTTGGTGCCCGGAGCCGGAGTCGAACCGGCACACCCTTACGAGCGAGAGATTTTAAGTCTCTTGTGTCTACCAATTTCACCACCCGGGCGGATAGCAGGTCTACAACAAATTGCGGTGCGTATTCTAACACCTTAGTTTGCATTTTTCTAAGCAAAAAATAGCTTTTTTAAAGAATAGTTGCAAAAAGAACAGCCCTTGCCAATTTTACTTATTGATCCACGACGACTGCATTTATCGGCATTTAATATAGATTAAAAATCTGTTGGATTACGCTAGAACTTGGTTGATAATAGCGCTCCTATCTAAATTTCAAGTCATTTTAATGTCATCCACTACTGGCAATAAAACAAAACTTTCCGCACTGACTTTAGCCGCACTAGGCGTGGTTTTTGGTGACATCGGCACCAGCCCACTGTACACCATGAAAGAAGTCTTTTCGGTAGGCATGCATCCCGTGCCTCTCAACGAAGTCAATATGTTCGGCATTTTATCGCTGATTGTTTGGGCTTTAATCATGGTGGTGTCGGTTAAATACGTGGCCTTTATTATGCGTGCCGACAACCGTGGTGAAGGCGGCATCATGGCCTTGCTGGCTTTAGCCAGCCACAATGCAGCAGGCGATGCAAAAAAACAGCACACCATCATGCTGCTGGGCATCCTAGGCGCCTGCATGTTTTATGCGGATGGCATGATTACCCCGGCCATTTCGGTGTTGTCTGCGGTAGAGGGTCTGGAACTGGCCGCCCCGGTTTTACACCCCATGATATTGCCGGTTACCTTAGTGGTCTTATTCATCTTATTTTGGGCGCAAAGCAAAGGCACCGCTTTAGTGGGTGCATTCTTTGGCCCCATCATGCTGCTGTGGTTTACAGTCTTAGGCGTGCTCGGCATTCAGGGCATCATGCAAAATCCCAGCATATTGCAGGCCCTCAATCCAATTTACGCCTTCAACTTCTTTAATGTCAGCCCATGGATTGCCTTCGTGGCATTGGGCGCCGTGGTCTTGGCGGTTACCGGCGCTGAAGCGCTGTATGCCGACATGGGTCACTTCGGTCCCTTTCCTATACGCTTAGCGTGGTTTGGTTTTGTTTTACCCGCGCTCATTCTCAATTATTTCGGCCAAGGCGCCTTGATTTTGCAGGATCCGGAAAGTGTAAAAAATCCTTTTTACCTATTGGCGCCAGAATGGATGCTCTACCCGCTCATCGTGTTAGCCACACTGGCGGCAGTGATTGCTTCACAAGCCGTGATTACCGGCGCTTTTTCCGTATCCCGCCAAGCCTTGCAATTGGGTTATTTGCCGCGCATGCACGTGGAACACACTTCCGAAAGCGAAGAAGGGCAAATTTACATGCCACGCGTCAACTGGGGCTTGATGCTAGGCGTGATGGCATTGGTCTTAAGCTTCAAATCCTCTGGCAATTTAGCGGCGGCATACGGCATTGCCGTGACCGGCGACATGGTCATTACCACTTTATTGGCCGGCATCGTATTCCACCATATATGGGGCTGGAGCAAATTGCGCACCGGCATGCTGGTCGCCTTGTTTTTGGTGGTCGACGTGGCTTTCTTTAGCGCTAACGTATTAAAAATACCGGATGGCGGCTGGGTGCCGTTGGTTATAGGCATTTTTATTTTCACTTTAATGCTAACCTGGAAAACCGGTCGCAACATGCTCTATTCCATGCTCAAAAGCGAAGCCATGGCCATAGACCCATTCATAGCAGCGGTCGGCGCGCACCCACCCATCCGCGTGAGTGGCACCGCCATATTCATGACGCCTAACTTAGACGGCGTGCCGCATGCCATGTTGCACAACCTAAAACACAACAAAGTCTTGCACGAAAAAATGGTCTTGCTGACGGTCAAATTCCTGGATTACCCGCACACCTCCAATGAGGAACGCGTCACGGTAGAAGATTTACCCAATGAGTTTTACCGTGTCACGGTGCGCTATGGCTTCAAGGACGAACCGGATTTACCTAGGGATTTGGTCTTGTGCGCTGAGCAAGGCCTGGTGTTGGATGCCATGGACACCTCGTTCTTTGTCGGCAAAGAAATCCTCATTGCCAGCAACGCATCAGGCATGGCTTTCTGGCGTAAGAAAATCTTCATTGGCTTATTTAGAAGCGCTGAAACCATCACCAACCAATTCAAATTACCACCGAATCGCGTGGTCGAGCTAGGCTCACAATTGAAAATCTAAAGCCTTAAGCGAGTCCGCCCCATAGGCTGGAGCGTATTTGTTAAGGCTAACTTTAACCGATTGAGGTAAAATGGCGTTTACGCTTTTTAGCCTATTTCGCAATTTAATTTTGGACTATTAATTACTTTATCATGACTCAATTACAACAAACCATTGAAGCCGCTTTCGAAGACCGCGCCAACATCAACCCAGCCAACGCCAGCGCAGAATTAAAAGCGGCCGTTGCCAGCGTCATCGCTGACCTCGATGCCGGCACCTTACGCGTGGCATCACGCGTGGGCAACAGCCAAAATTGGGAAACCCATCAGTGGATTAAGAAAGCCGTGTTGCTGTCTTTCCGTTTGGACGACAACGTCTTGCTAGACGGCGCCAGCACACAGTATTTCGATAAAGTACCGCCAAAATTTGCCAACTTCACGGCCGACGATTTTAAAGCCGGCGGCTACCGCGTGGTGCCAGGATCCATGGTGCGTCGCGGTTCTTACATAGGCAAAAATGCTGTGTTGCTGCCCTCGTTCGTTAATATAGGCGCTTACGTAGGCGAAGGCACCATGGTGGACGCTTGGGCTACCGTAGGCTCATGCGCGCAAATTGGTAAAAACGTGCACTTAAGCGGCGGCGTAGGCATTGGTGGCGTATTGGAACCCGTGCAAGCTGGCCCCACCATCATAGGCGACAACTGTTTCATCGGTGCGCGTTCCGAAGTGGTGGAAGGCGTGATTGTGGAAGACAACTGCGTGATCTCCATGGGCGTGTACATCGGCCAATCAACCAAAATTTACGACCGCGAAACCGGCAGCGTGACTTACGGTCGCATCCCTGCAGGTTCCGTAGTGGTATCGGGCAACTTACCCTCTAAAGACGGCAGTTACAGCTTGTATTGCGCCGTTATCGTTAAAAAGGTAGACGAAAAAACATTGGGTAAAGTGGGCATTAACGAATTGTTACGCGGCATCTAATCCGACACGCGCATGCAACTTTACGGCATTCCCAATTGCAGCACCGTTAAAAAAGCCCGTGATTGGCTGGAGCAAAATGCTTGCGCCTACACCTTTTACGACTTTAAAAAAAATATCCTCAGCGATGCATTGCTGAGCGATTGGATAAGCCAACAACCCTTGGACAAACTCATCAATCGCGCCGGCCTCACTTGGCGCAATTTGACTGAAGCCGAAAAAGACAGCGTGCAAGATGCCGCTAAAGCCCGGCAATTGATGTTAGACAAACCCAGCTTGATTAAACGGCCGATCTTGATCAAGGATGGCAAAATCGCCTGTTTGGGTTACACGGAAGCCACTTATAAAGCCTTGCTATGACCACAGCACACAGTAAAACCTTAAGCCTAGCGATAGACTTGCTAAGACGCCAATCCAACACCCCGGAGGATGCCGGCTGCCAAGAACAAATGATAGCCAGATTGGAGCCATTGGGTTTCAAAATCGAGCGCATGCGCGTAGGTCAAGTGGACAACTTGTATGCCCGTCGCGGCACCACTGGACCATTATTGGTCTTTGCTGGCCACACCGACGTGGTGCCGACCGGCCCGCTTGATAAATGGCACACCCCACCGTTCGAACCGACCATCAAGGATGGCATGCTCTATGCCCGTGGTGCGGCAGACATGAAAACTTCTTTGGCGGCGTTCGTTACCAGCATAGAAGAATTCATTGCTGAAAACCCGAATCACCCTGGCTCCATAGGCTTACTCATCACCTCCGATGAAGAAGGCGTGGCAGTAGACGGTACCGTTAAAGTCGTGGAGGCCTTAAAGGCTCGCGGCGAGTTATTTGACTACTGCATAGTCGGCGAGCCGACCAGCAATAAAGTGGTCGGCGACATGATCAAAAACGGCCGCCGTGGCTCGCTATCAGGCAAGCTCACGGTAAAAGGCGTGCAAGGTCACATTGCCTACCCGCATTTAGTTAAAAACCCCATCCACTTAGTGGCCCCAGCGATAAAAGACATGGTGGAAACATTGTGGGATGAGGGCAACGAATACTTCCCGCCTACCTCTTGGCAAATTAGCAACATGAATGGCGGCACCGGCGCGACCAACGTGGTGCCAGGCGAAGTGGAAATCTTATTTAACTTTAGGTATTGCGCCCTAGTGAACAATGCCGGCAGCACCGAGGCCGGCTTGACCCAGCGCGTGCATGCCATACTAGATAGCCATAAATTGGACTACGATTTGGAGTGGGAGCATTCCCCTTCTTACATCACGCCACGCGGTAATTTAGTCGAAGCCATCAGCGCCGCCATAGTCCAAGCTTATGGCGTGACCCCAGAACTGTCTACCACTGGCGGTACATCCGATGGGCGTTTCATTGCCGACATCTGCCCGCAAGTCATCGAGTTTGGCCCACTCAACGCCACCATACATAAATTAAACGAATGCGTAGCAGTGGCCGACATCGAGCCCTTAAAAGAAACCTACAAATTGACCATGCAAACGCTATTGTCAAATAAGGCTTAAAAACACCGCCATGAGTAAACAGACACCACCATCCGAGTTAGTCAGCATACGTGACTGGGTACGCTATGCCGTCAGCCAATTTGAAGCCTCCGATATTTTTTACGGCCATGGCACGGACAACGCTTACGACGAAGCCGTCTGGTTGGTCATGAGCGGCTTGCATTTGCCCATGGACACCTTGGATAACTTCTTTGATGCCAAGCTAACAAACGAGGAATGCAACAAGCTGGCGGCATTTATTGATCAACGCATCAAGCAACACACGCCTACCGCTTACTTACTCAAAGAAGCATGGTTGCAAGGCTTGAAATTCTACGTGGACGAGCGTGTGCTAATCCCGCGCTCATTCATTGCGGAATTACTCAACAACGATTTAAGCCCGTGGATAGAATTTCCTGAAATGGTAGAAAGTGCGGCGGACATTTGCACCGGCAGTGGCTGCTTGGGCGTGTTATTAGCGGGCAGTTTCCCCAATGCCGCAATCGATGTGATCGACATATCGCAAGAAGCCATAGACGTGGCCAACATCAACATTGCTAACTACGGCTTACAAGATCAAATCAGCGCCATCAAGTCCGATATGTTCAGCGCCTTAAAAGGCAAAAAATACGACTTGATTATCAGCAACCCACCTTATGTGGATGCGCCGTCTATGGCAGCCTTGCCCATAGAGTACCAAAATGAACCGCAACTGGCCTTAGGCAGCGGTGCGGATGGGCTAGACCACACCCACACCCTGCTAGCTGAAGCCGCTCAGTACTTGAATGACGGTGGCATACTGATAGTCGAAATCGGTCACAACCGCGACGCCTTAGAGGCGGCTTACCCCAATTTAGTATTCAATTGGCTGGAAGTGTCATCCGGTACCGAATTTGTTTTCTTGCTCACTAAAGAGCAATTGTCTTAAGGTTTTTTATTTCGTTAATTAGACCTCTTGGCTGCAGTTAAGCCTCACCTCATACACACAGCAGGCCGTCCATTTTGAACACCCCCAATAGCATTAGCTGGCAAGAAGCCGGCAAAACCAAAACCAGTGTATGGCACTCAGAAAATGCTGCGCCGGTGCCCAAAAACATACAATTGGCCGACGACACCATTAAAGCAGACGATGCTTATAAGCTCGCTTGCGAGGGCACGGCATTGTTATGGCGTGGCGATTTTCAAAATGCCAAACTGCTGCTGCAAGCCTTATCACGCCGCATAGACAGGCCACGCAAAAAACCTAAGAAAACCGGTGAAACGCTGTTGCAATCGTTTCATTTGCACAGGCAAGCGCAATCGCAAAAAGCGCGCATCTTAGGCATGCTGGTTATCGAGTTAAGCGTCGGGTACAACATCCACCTGCGCCGCGCACCGGATGTGAAAGCCGCTTGCGAACATGCCTACGGCACCAGCCACGGCTCCATGGTGGTGTCCTTGCGCGAGATACTGGGTTTAGTTGGCGCTTACGAGTGGCATAAAAACGGTGTCGACATCAGCGTCATCAACAATAAAATCCACCCTAGCTACGGCGTTTTCTCACCGATACGTGGCGAGTACCTGGATTTAGTCGATGTCGCTCCCCTGCCCATACCTTGCCGTTTGGCTTTTGACATAGGCACCGGCACCGGCGTGTTGGCGGCCATACTGGCTAACCGCGGCGTGACTAAAATCGTCGCCACCGACAACTCGCACCGCGCATTGGATTGCGCATTGCAAAACGTGACTAAGCTAGGCCTAAAACCTAACGTGACTCTGGTGGAAGCGGATCTTTACCCAAAAGACGAATACGGTCAGGCCGATTTGATAGTCTGCAACCCACCCTGGTTGCCCGCGCACCCCAGCTCAGCTTTGGAGTCGGCCATTTACGATGAAAAAAGTAAGATGCTAAAAGGCTATTTGAATGGCTTAAGCGCGCATTTAAGTGAGCAAGGTGAAGGCTGGTTGATCTTGTCCGACTTTGCCGAGCAATTGGGTTTAAGAAGCCGAGAAGAATTGCTAGGCTGGATCAGTGATGCCGACTTACAAGTGATAGAGAAGATAGACACCAAAGCGCGCCATAACAAAGTGCTGGATGCCAGCGACCCGCTGCATGAAGCCCGCAAGGCCGAGCTGACTTCATTGTGGCGCTTGGCTAAAGCGTAAAATAGGGAATCGCTTAGCCGCGACCGCGGTTGCGATCGCTTTTCTTTTGCATAGCCGGCGCAGCCAAATCACTGGACTGGCGCACACGGCGTGGACCGGTTTTTCTTGGCGCTGGCTTCTTGGCCGCATCCGATTTTGCCCGATACGGTTTATCTGGGCTAGACGGATCGCGTGGCGGTCTATCCAAGGCACTGACGCGTTGCTTACGCACTTTAGGCACAA
Source organism: Methylophilaceae bacterium (assembly GCA_965601545.1). Taxonomy (GTDB): domain Bacteria; phylum Pseudomonadota; class Gammaproteobacteria; order Burkholderiales; family Methylophilaceae; genus Methylotenera. The sequence goes on from OZ271845.1 coordinate 1,079,594, forward strand.
ATACTGCCGTGGCTTTTAATTTCTCGCGCTGGGTCAGTTGACGAAGCGGCGCGCTGGGCACAGGCAAATCGGCCCACTCCAACAATCCCACCACTTCTTTTTGCTCTAACTTGAGCATGGTGCCGCGCTTCACACGTGGCGGCAGATTAACCGGGCCAAAACGGACGCGCATCAAGCGACTCACCGGCAATTGAAAGGCTTCAAACAAGCGCCTCACCTCACGGTTACGGCCCTCGCGCAGCACCACTTGATACCAATGGTTGGCACCCTCGCCGCCCTGAGCAGTAATACTGTCAAAGTTGGCCGGGCCGTCTTCTAACTCTATGCCTTCTTTCAATTGCAGCATTTGGCCTTCGGTCAATTCACCAAAAATACGCACGGCGTATTCGCGCTCCACTTCATAGCGCGGGTGCATAAAGCGGTTGGCCAATTCACCCGAGGTGGTAAATATAAGCAAGCCACTGGTGTTCATGTCCAATCGGCCTATGGCTATCCATTTGCCGTTTTTCACTTTGGGCAACTTATCGAACACACTGGCACGGCCTTCCGGGTCATCCTGGCTGACGATTTCGCCTTCGGGTTTGTGGTAAATCAATACTTGTGGCAATTCAGCGACAAAGGGCAAGCGCAATGGACGGCTATCCAAACGCACCACATCAAATTGGGTCACGCCTTGACCGGTTGTTGCGGGGGCGCCGTTGACGGTCACGCGTCCACTGGCAATTAAGGCTTCCATGTCGCGGCGCGAACCCAAGCCAGCTAGAGCCAGCAATTTATGCAAGCGCTGGGTGGGTTCGGGTGGCGCGTTTTCATCCTGCGCCAGTTTGGTGAAACTGGTTTTAGGCCGACGTGGTGCGGCTTGGGGATCGCGTTGGGTTTTAAAAGGACGTGCCATAGGAATAAACTAATCAGAATAAGTGGGCATTTTACCGCAGAACAGGCGCAAACCCGAGTTTAATACTGGACTAGGTCTTGATAAACACTTCGTCGTCGTTAGGAAAAGCGATTTCCTGTTGAGCAAAGTCCGCCATGGCAGGCAATTCGGTCAAGGTCACGATATTGAAGTCATCTAGAAAATGCTTGGTAGTGGCATACAAGGAAGGACGCCCAGGCACGTCACGCTGACCCACCACGTCTATCCAATCGCGTTCTTGCAATTGACGCATGATAGTCGGGTTCATGGTTACGCCGCGTATCTGCTCGATGTCGCCGCGCGTCACCGGTTGACGGTAAGCAATGATGGCAAGCGTCTCCATCACGGCACGAGAGTATTTAAGCTGCCGCTCTGGGTTTAATCTGGCTAAAAAAGGCGCATATTCCGCACGCGCTTGAAAGCGGTAACCGGTCGCCACTTGCACCAACTCCATGCTGCGCGATGCCCAGTCCTGCTTTAATTCATCGAGCAACATACGCAAGCTGGTGCGCTCCACCCGCTCAACAAACAAGCGCGTCATGTCATCCAATGATAAGGGCTGATTGGCGGTTAACAAGGCCGCTTCCAGCACTTGTTTTAAGTCGGCAATGCTGGCTGGCAACTTAGTCGTCATGGCGATTGATTTGCAAATAGATAGGTGAAAACGCCGCTTGCTGCGTGATGCGCACCAAGCCTTCGCGCGCCAATTCTAATATAGCAAGAAAGCACACCACCAACTTAGGAATGCCGTCGGCCAAATCAAACACCTGCCAAAACTCCAGCACCGGTTCGGCTTGCAATTGTCGCAGGATCAAGCTCATGTGCTCACGCACGGACAACTCGGCGCGGCTGACTTTGTGGTGTTTAAAGTGGCTGGCACGTTTTAAGACATTGCGCCATGCCTCGGTCAGATCGTCTAGGCTCACTTCCGGCGGCTTGACCTGGCTAATGTGCTGGTAATAGGCACTGGCGACGATGATACCATCGCCAACCTTGGCCATGCCGTCTAAGTTTTCTGCGGCTAACTTAATGGATTCGTACTCCATCAAGCGCCTCACCAAATCGGCTCTTGGGTCTTGTTCGGTTTCGATTTCCGCCGGCTTGGGTAACAAGTAACGGGATTTAATCTCGATTAACATGGCCGACATCAATAAATAATCACCGGCCAATTCCAATTTGATTGCCTGCATTTTTTCCACGTACACCATGTACTGGCGGGTCAATTCCGCCATGGGGATGTCGAGAATGTCCAGATTGTGTTTGCGTATTAAATACAGCAACAAGTCTAAAGGGCCTTCAAAGGACTCCAAGTAGACTTCTAGTGCGTCGGGTGGAATGTAAAGGTTTTGCGGTAGCTCGGTAAAAGCTTCGCCTTTTATCTTTGCCTGGAGCGGGACGTCTATCACGGCGAGAGGCAGGCTAACTGTAATTCAAGCCCATCGCATCGCGCACATCGCGCATGGTCTCACGCGCTAACTTGCGGGCTTTTTCACAGCCCTCTGCCACGATATTTTTAACCAAGCTTGGGTCTTCAGCGTATTGCGCGGCGCGTTCTTGTATGGGTTTTAATTCAGCCAGAACGCCCTCTATAACCGGGCCTTTGCATTCTATGCAGCCTATGCCAGCGGTTTTACAGCCATTTTGCGCCCAATCTTGGGTGCTTTGGTCTGAGTAGACTAGATGCAATTGCCATACCGGGCATTTTGCTGGGTCACCTGGATCGGTGCGGCGTATGCGCGCTGGATCGGTAGGCATGGTTTTAATTTTCTTGGCCACCGTGTCGATGTCTTCACGCATTGAGATGGTGTTGTTGTAAGACTTAGACATTTTCTGTCCGTCTAAACCTGGCATTTTCGAGGCCGGCGTTAATTTATAATCCGGCTCCAACAATATCATTTTGCCGCCGCCTTCCAAATAACCCAATAGACGCTCTTTATCGCCCATGCTCATGCCTTGCTGTTCTTCTATCATGGCACGCGCCGCATCCAAGGCTTCTTCATCGCCACTTTGCTGGTAGGCATTGCGCATTTCTTCATACAAGGCCGCACGTTTGTTGCCTAGCTTTTTAATGGCGGCTTCGGCTTTCTCTTCAAAGCCGGCTTCTTTACCGTAAATGTGATTAAAACGACGGGCGATTTCACGGGTGAATTCAATGTGCGGGATTTGATCCTCGCCTACCGGCACCTGGGTGGCTTTGTAGATCAAAATGTCCGCACTTTGTAACAAGGGATAACCCAAGAAGCCGTAAGTAGACAAATCTTTGCTGCTCAATTTTTCTTGCTGGTCTTTGTAGGTGGGAACGCGCTCCAACCAACTTAAAGGGGTAATCATGGACAACAAGGTATGCAATTCAGCGTGCTCCGGCACACGCGATTGAATGAATATGGTGGCACTGGCAGGATCGACCCCGGCGGCTAACCAATCGATGACCATTTCCCAAACGCTTTCTTCTATGATTTCCGGTGTGTCGTAATGGGTAGTGAGTGCATGCCAATCGGCGACAAAAAACAAGCACTCGTGCTCGTGTTGCAATTTAAGCCAATTTTTAAGTACGCCGTTGTAATGCCCTAAATGCAGATTACCGGTAGGACGCATGCCAGATAAAACACGTTCGATTGCCATTTGATGAAAAACCTTAAATTGAGCCAGCGCTTATTATACAAACAAGCCTTTAAATTAAGCTATTTATTAACAGATAAACCGCATTGATGAATGGGTCGAGGATAAGACTCAAAACCCCAGTAAACAATAACACCAACAAAATAATGAAGCCAAAACGCTCTATCTGCGCAAACGGCCTAGCCAAATGCATGGGTAGCAAACTGACGGCGATGCGCCCGCCATCCAGTGGCGGCAAAGGCAATAAATTCAACACCATCAACACGATATTAATGCCTATGCCGGCTTTGGCCATCAAGCTCAACGGCTCGGCCATGAATGACGGCGAGTCCATGGTAAATTTCAAGACCAAAGCCCAAAACAGCGCCATGACAAAATTGGAGGCAGGCCCTGCGGCGGCCACCCACAACATGTCTTTTTTGGGATGGCGCAAGCGACTGAAATTAACCGGCACCGGTTTGGCCCAGCCGAATAAAATACCGCCCAATAGTATGGTCATGGCCGGTAACAAGATGGTGCCAAACGGGTCGATGTGCTTAAGTGGATTTAAGCTGATGCGCCCGGCTTGGTAGGCGGTCATGTCGCCAAAATACTTGGCGGCATAGCCATGCGCCGCCTCGTGCACGGTGATGGCAAATATTACCGGTGGTGCGTAAATAATGATTTTTTGTATGAGGGATAATTCCATCTAATCGCTTTCCTTATTTTATGCCAAACCAAACGGGCCTAAATCGCCTAAACCCGCACGGATTAATTCTGGCACATCTTGGGTTAAATTAATTACCGAGGTGGCGCCCGCCAAGCAATGGCCAACATCAATCACCAAGTCCACGCTGTGCTCTAATTTCTCGCGTATTTCCCAGGCTTGCGTCAGCATCTCTTCTTCATCAGGCAGCAACAAAGTCATGCTTAACAATGGCGCATTGATGGCTTCCAATATGGCTTGCACTACCGCGTGTTCCGGTACGCGCAAGCCTATGGTGTTGCGCTTGGGGTGTTGCAGTTTACGCGGCACTTCACGCGTGGCATTCAAAATAAAGGTGTAAGAACCTGGCGTGTTGGCTTTGAGCAAACGAAATTGGCTGTTGCTGACTATAGCGTAAGTGCCTAACTCGGCTAGATTACGGCAAACCAAGGTAAACAGATGCTGCTCATCAGCCCCACGGATTTGCCGTATGCGTGCTTGGGCATCGCCGTGGCCTATCATGCAGCCCAAGGCGTAACCCGAGTCAGTGGGATAAGCAATCACCCCACCGGCCTGCAATATCTCCGCCGTATGCGTAATCAAACGCGCTTGCGGATTGACTAAATTAATATTAAACAGCTGCGACATGGTCCATCGATGTTAAAGCGGCTTATTGCATGGATTGAAACTGTGGCCACTCTTGCCAAACCGGCACGCAGTTGCTGGGCAAGTCCGCCAAACGGCCCATTTCCATGAAGCTGATGCCAGGACCATGGTAATCTGACCCTAATGAGGATTTCAGGCTAAATTGGTGAGCTAATTTAGCGAACTGCTGGTATTGCGGCGGGGTGTGGCTACTGGTGACCACTTCTATCCCCACGCCACCGTAACTTCTAAATTCATGCAGCAATTGCAACATATTGACCGAGCCCAAATCGTAGCGGCCTGGGTGCGCAATCACTGCCGTGCCACCGCTTTGCGTAATGAGTTCAACCGCTTGCTGCAAGTCCATCCATTGGTGTTCAACAAAGCCAGGTTTGCCTTTCACCAAATATTTCTTAAATACCGTTTTAGTGTCTTTAACCAGGCCCAGCTCGACTAAGTAACGGGCAAAATGCACGCGGGTAATGATGCTTTGCTTGGCCAAGCGTTTCGCGCCTTGGTAGGCATCGGCGATACCGGCTTTGGCCAGGCCCTCGCCCATTTGCTGCGCCCGCTCATCCCGCGCTATGCGCACTAGGGCTAAGGCTTTTTGCAAGGCAAGGTTGTTTGGGTCTATGTTTAAACCAACGATGTGCAGGGTGCGCTTTTTCCATGTCACTGAAATTTCCACGCCATTAATCAAGGCTATGTTGTGCGCCTGAGCGGCCGCTTGAGCCGCCGGCAAACCACTGATGTCATCGTGATCGGTCAAGGCCAAGACCTCGACGCCCTTAGCGGCGGCATAAGCCACCAAATCGGCTGGGCTTAATAAGCCATCGGACACGGTAGAGTGGGCATGTAAATCGAAATTTAAGGGCATGAACGAATTGAATAAGGGCCAATAGGGTAAAGCTGGAAGAAAAATACGCCTTGCGACACAGCATCAATCATAGCAAAATAACGACTCACACTAAAGCATTGTTAATCATTGATTTTTTCTTGCCCCGAGCAGCCTAGAAAGCGAACCCACAGCCACCATGAATAAGTTTTTGTTTGACCTGTTTCCCGTCATTTTATTTTTTATTGCCTTTAAATTTTTTGGTATCTTTACTGCCACGGCGGTCGCCATTTTGGCCACCTTAGGGCAAATTATTTACAGCAAACTGCGCCACGGTAAAGTGGAAAAAATGCTCTTAGTCAGCGGCGCCATTATTGGCCTGCTAGGTGGCATCACGCTGATTTTGCACGACAAAAGCTACATCATGTGGAAACCCACCGTGCTTTACTGGATCATGGCTGCGGTGCTCTTGCTGTCCAATTTATTTTTCAAGAAAAATTACATCCAACAAATGATGGGCAAAATGATAGACGCCCCTGCCGCCATTTGGACTAAGCTCAATTATGCTTGGGTGATTTTTTTAGTGTCATTGGGTTTTTTAAACCTCTACGTGGCTTTTAATTTCGATGAAAACACCTGGGTGAATTTCAAGTTATTTGGCGTCACTTTGATTATGTTTTTATTCATCATAGGCCAAAGCTTGGCCTTGAAAAATTACCTCATAGAAGAGCCAAAAGGCGGTGAGCAATAATGTGGTACGCCATCGTCGCCGAAGACGCCTCCAATAGCCTAGAAAAACGCATGGCCGCTAGGCCAGCGCACCTCGCCCGCTTGCAAGCTTTGCAAGAAGCCGGCCGTTTATTGGTGGCGGGTCCTTTTCCGGCCATAGATAATGTCGACCCAGGGCCGGCCGGTTTCACCGGCAGCCTCATCATTGCCGAATTTGCCAACTTAGCGCAGGCCACTGAATGGGCTAACAACGACCCTTTTGTCAGCGCAGGAGTTTACGCTCAGGTGTCGGTCAAACCGTTCAGAAAAACCTTACCGGCCTAAGCAGATGAATTTAACCGATCTTATCAAGCAGCGCTTGCAGGCATTAGAGCCACATGAATTAAGCCTACAAGACGACAGCGCCTTGCATGTCGGGCATGCTGGCAATCAAGGCGGCGGGCATTTTAGCTTAAGCATTAGCAGCGCGCATTTTTTGGGCAAATCTCAGGTCATGCGCCATCGCTTGGTCTATGCACAATTGGCTGATTTAATCCCCAACAAAATTCACGCCTTAAGCATCAACGCCACTGTCCCACAAGAGCTATAATTAAACGATTGCAACTACCTTTTTACATTAAACCCATAGCATAAGGATTTTTCATGAAATTCACCCCCACCCTGATCGCACTGGCCATTTTATCCATGGCGCCAAGCGCATACGCCGCCGACACTTTAGCCACGGTTAACGGCAAGGCCATCAAGCAATCCATCTACGACTACATTGCCAAGGATGCCACTGCTCGCGGTCAGAAAGTGGATGGCCAAGTTAAACAAGCCATCACAAATAAATTGATAGATTCGGAATTGGTCTACCAAGAAGCGCAAAAACTTGGCTTGGATAAACAGGCGGATTATCTGGCACGTGAAGAGTTATCCCGTCGCGAATTATTGACCTCCATGTATTTGCAGGATTTTGTGAAAAAGAACCCGATTAACGAATCCGAAACCAAAGCCGCATACGAAGAATACAAAAAAGCTTACGGCGACAAAGAATACAGTGCACGCCACATTTTGGTTAAAACCGAAAGTGAAGCCAAAGACATCATTGCGCAGCTAGGCAAAGGCGGCGATTTCGCTAAGATAGCCAAGGAAAAATCCTTGGATCCTGGCTCTAAAGAAAAAGGCGGCGATTTAGGCTGGTTTTCACCGGCATCCATGGTGAAACCCTTCAGCGACGTGGCCATCAATCTGCAAAAAGGCAGCATTTCCACCAACCCAGTGCAAACGCAATTCGGTTGGCACGTCATCAAGTTAATTGATACCCGCACTGCCCAACCTTTGCCATACGACAAAGTAAAAGACGGCATACAAAAAAATCTGCAGCAACGTGACCTAGAAAAGATGATGGCTGAATTACGCACTAAAGCCAAAATCGACATCAGCAAATAAGCTAGGCAACCCAGCAAGGGCGAGTCAAACCAGCCCTTGCTTTTTCCAGTTGCGCCATTTTACGGTTAATTGCGACTCACTGGCATACGTGACATAATAAGAATGGTTATCAATTACATAAAAAACAATGCGACTTTTATCCCAATTAGCCATAGGTGAACACGCGACCATCTCCGCCATCGAGGCCGAAGAGTCGCTATACCATCGCTTATCGGCCTTAGGATTTCGCGTAGGCAAGACCCTTAGTGTCATGCGTAAGGCTAACTTTAACGGGCCCTTGCACGTGCGCATAGGCACAACCGACGTCATCCTGCGTGACACCGAAGCGGCCCGCATACACGTGCAGAACGACTTGCTCACTAGCCAATGAAACGCATCGCTTTATTAGGCATGCCCAACACGGGCAAATCTACCTTATTTAACCGCATCAGTGGCGCATCCGCGCGGGTCGGCAATTGGCCAGGCATCACCGTCGATTTGATGAGCGCGAAAGTGCTGCTGGGCGGACACATCGCTGAATTGGTAGATTTACCCGGCATATACGATTTGCATGGCTTTTCAGAAGACGAGCAAGTCGTGCGGCACTTTTTGGCGAACAACCCCTTGGACTTAGCCATAGTCTTACTCAACAGCTCGCAAATTGATCGGCAATTGTCGCTGTTATTGCAAATTAAAAAACTGAACATCCCCATGGTCTTGGCCTTAAACATGTCGGACGAAGCAAAAAAAGCCGGCATTAACATAGACACCGAACAATTAGCCAAATCGCTCAATATGCCGGTGCTGCAAATCAGCGCAAAATACGGCGAAGGCTTACCCAAGGCATTGCAGGCAGCCGCTGCCGTGATTAATCAAGCGCAAGCCGCCAGCGATCCAGTTGGCATTAGCCTGGCCTTAGAAGAAGATCAAAAAATTGAAAAAGAGATGGAAAGCTTGCTTGCCAGTTACGTGCATATCCCCAGCATGCTATCGGACAGCACCACCGACAAAATAGATAAAATCCTGCTGCATAAATGGCTGGGCTTGCCGCTGTTTTTCTTAGCAATGTTCGCGCTATTCCAATTCATTTTTGCCGCTGGCAAACCCCTGCAAGACGGCCTAGCGTGGCTGCTGCAACTGTTACGCAGCGGCGTCTTGGAACCGCTCTTTGCCGGCAGCCCAACTTGGCTTAGCGGTTTAATGTTGGACGGCATATACAATGGCGTAGCAACGGTTGCGGCTTTCGTGCCCATCATTGTGCTGTTCTTTTTGGTCATGTCCATGGTGGAAGACAGCGGCTATTTATCCCGTGCTGCATTTTTGATGGATGCCCTAATGGCTAAAATGGGCCTGGATGGGCGCGGCTTTGTCATGATGCTGATGGGCTTCGGCTGCAACGTACCGGCACTCATGGGCACGCGCATGATGCGCTCCAGACCCATGCGCTTGCTCACCATGCTGGTCATCCCTTTATCGCTGTGCTCAGCTAGGTTGCAGGTATTCATTTTCATGATTACCGCCTTGTTTACGGCCAGCCAAGCGCCGCTGGTACTGTTCGCTCTCTACCTCATGAGCTTTGTTACCATGTTTCTAACGGCGCTGTTGTTTCAAGGCCAATTCAAAAACAAAGAACCGTTTATATTGGAATTGCCGCCCTACCGCTTTCCCACGCTTAGGCAAATCGTCTTACGCGGCTGGCTGGAAGTGAAGCACTTTTTGCAACGCGCCAGCAAATTCATCGTCATTGGGGTGGTGCTGGTTTGGGCCTTGACTAATTTCCCTAGCAACGTTGCGCCAGCCAGCGCTGGCACTTACGCTGGGCAGCTTGGCGCTTTGTTTGCGCCTGTGCTCGATCCATTAGGCATCAACAACCAATTGGCTATCGCCTTAATATTTGGTTTTGTTGCCAAAGAAATTGTGGTGGGGGCTTTAGCGGTGATTTACGGCTTACAAGGCGACGCCTTGATGGTGCAGATGGCGAGTCAGATTGATTGGGTGCAGGCCATGAGCTTTATGCTGTTTGCGCTCATCTACACGCCCTGTTTGTCGACCATTGCCACGCTTAGAAACGAATCCAAAAGCTTAGGCTTTATGTGGTTGTCCTTAGGCTGGTCATTAGGCCTGGCCTGGCTGGTGAGTTTTGCTTTTTATCAAAGTGCGCGGGCTTTAGGCTATTAAAGTTTAGGCCCGCTTAGCGAGCAATCTATACGGCGGCTTCGCCGGTTTCGCCGGTACGGATACGCACTACCTGCTCAACGGCACTGACGAAAATTTTGCCGTCGCCTATCTTACCAGTGTGCGCCGCTTTAATGATGGCTTCCATGGCTGAATCAACGATGTCGTCCGACACCACCAATTCCAATTTGATTTTAGGCAAAAAATCGACCACGTATTCTGCACCGCGGTACAGTTCCGTGTGCCCTTTTTGTCGACCAAAGCCTTTTACTTCCGTTACCGTTAGGCCATTCACACCGATACTCGACAAGGACTCGCGCACTTCGTCTAACTTGAATGGCTTAATGATTGCTTCGATTTTTTTCATGCTGGTCGAACTCCATAAAATAGGTGGTTACTAGGTGTTATCAGTATAGGTGTTATTAGTATAGTTGCTTTCATTAAAGACCGCATCAAACTGTATGCTAAGTCTGTGCATTGCTATTTGCGTTTCAATACTACTAGAGCAGGCATTAAAAATCCAGTTTAGCGGTAATCGGATAGCGCCGGTCTTTACCGAAATTCTTATGGCTAATGCGCACGCCCACTGGCGCTTGCCTGCGCTTGTATTCGTTGCTATCAATCAGCTTGAGCACACGCCTCACGTCTGCCGGCGCAAAGCCCATGGCCAAAATGTCCGCGCGGCCCAAATCTTGCTCGACGTAGGCGGCCACAATCGCGTCCAACACCGCGTAGTCCGGCAAGCTATCCTGATCCGTTTGATCGGCACGCAACTCGGCTGACGGCGGCCGCGTAATGATGCGCTCGGGGATGTCAGGCGAAAGTCCATTGCGGTAAGCACACAAGCGATAGACCAAGGTTTTGAATACGTCTTTGAGCAGGGCAAAGCCACCCGCCATGTCGCCGTACAAAGTGCAGTAGCCAACGGCCATCTCACTTTTGTTACCGGTAGTGAGCACCATGCTGCCAAATTTATTCGACAAGGCCATCAGCAGCATGCCACGAATTCTGGCTTGTAAATTTTCTTCTGTGGTATCGAATGGTCGCCCGGCAAATTCTGGCGCCAAGGTCGCTTTAAAGCCCTCAAACAAGGTGCCTATAGGCAAGATGCTGTACTTCACGCCTAAACGCTTAGCCATATCGATGGCATCGTCCACGCTGATGCTGGCGGTAAATTCCGATGGCATCAACACGGCATGCACTTTGTCGGCACCCAAGGCATCGACCGCGATGGCCAAGGTCAAGGCAGAATCCACCCCACCCGATAAGCCTAAGACCACCCCAGGGAAACGGTTTTTTGCCACGTAATCGGCCAAGCCTAATGTTAAGGCTTGGTAGACCGAGGCTTCTTGCGACAAGGCCGGTGCAAGCGGCTGGCTTATCAGCTTACCCGCATCCAAGGTCACCGTGGCCAAGGCCGTTTCAAATGCCGGCAAATGCTGGGTCACTTGACCATCGGCCGCCACCACCATGGAGCCGCCATCAAACACCAATTCATCTTGGCCACCCACGCTATTGAGGTAAACGATGGGCAAGGCCAATTCCAAGGCGCGCTCACGCAGCATGCTTAATCGACTGGCTTGCTTTTCCAAATCAAACGGTGACGCATTGATCACCAACAACAGCTCGGCTCCCGCCGCACTAGCTAGGCGAGCCGGCTCTGCTTGCCAGACGTCTTCGCAAATTAACAAGCCAAGTTGGACACCTTGATGGCTGAACACCAAGGGCGCGTGACCCGGGCTGAAATAGCGCTTTTCATCGAATACGCTGTAATTAGGCAAGGCTTGCTTGTGGTAGGTCGCCACAATTTTGCCGCCTTGCAACACCGATGCCGCGTTGTAACATAGGCCGTTTAAAGCCTGCGGATGGCCCACCACCAATGTCATGTCCGGCACCGCCAAACTTAAAGCCTGCAAGGCCGCATCGCATGCTTGCAAAAAATCGTTGCGCAACAATAAGTCTTCTGGCGGGTAGCCACACAAAGACAACTCGGGCGTGAGCAAGAGCGTGGCGCCTTTGGCTTGCGCCTCTTTTGCGCTAGCAATGATTTTTGCTTGATTGCCGGTCAGGTCGCCAACCAAACAATTAATTTGTGCGATAGCGACTATCAATAGGAACCGCCCGCTGTTTTGAGTAAATTAGCAATGTCGCTATGCTGGCCTTTAAGCGCATAGACCAAGGCCGTCAGACCGTATTGGTCTTTTGCTTTGAGTTTCACTTGATGGGCCAGCAGCAATTTCACCGTCTCCAACTGACCATTGCTCACCGCTATGTGCAATATGGGGGTGCCTTCTGCATCCAAATTATTCACGTCCGCACCCGCTTCGATTAAGGCTTTGGCCGCCGCCACTTTGGATTTTTTTACCGCCCAAGTTAAAGCCGTCCATTTAGCCAAGTCTTTTTGATTAACCGCTGCCCCGCGCTCTATCAACAAATTGACCACGGCAGCATGGCCTTCACGTGCCGCGGTCATGAGCGCGGTCACGCCTTGCTCGTCGCTTAAGGCCAGATTCGCCTGGTGATCCAGTAAGTGTTTAATGGTGGGAAGATCGGCACTTTTAGCGGCGTACATCAACACCGTCGTGCCACGGTCACTGCGGCTATTGGCATCCAAACCGTATTCCAGCAACAAGGCCACGGTTTGCGCATGGCCCTCTATCGCAGCAATACCCAAGGCGCTCCAACCAGACGCATCGCGCACCTTGGCATCGGCGCCTTTTTCAAGCAAGCGTTTAACACAAGCGACATGGTTTCTTTTAGCGGCAAACATTAACGCAGTCCAACCCTGGCCATCTTTTGCTTGTATGTCTGCGCCCTTGGCCAGCAAGGCATTCAATACCTCAATTTGGTCTTTACGAGCGGCATACATGACTGCCGTGACGCCTTCGGCATCCTTGCTATTGGCACTTGCGCCGCTGTCCAACAAGGCTTGCACGGTCGCCAAATCGCCTCGGGCGGCAGCCGTCATCAAGTAGGCCACCTCTTCCCCGGCCATGGCCGGCATAATGCCCAGCAAAGCGCATAAACAGAAAGCAAGCAAGCCGTGTTTATGCATCAGGCGCATGGGATAGCCTGACCTAGCCAGCTTTATGCTTGATGGCGGCCAACACCGCTTCACCCAAACCAGCAGGTGAGCTGGCGACGACGGCACCGGCTAATTCTAAAGCGCGAATTTTGTCGGCCGCTTTGCCGCTGCCACCGGAAATGATGGCGCCGGCATGGCCCATGCGTTTACCGGCAGGTGCGGTTTGACCAGCAATGTAAGCGGCCACCGGTTTGCTGATATGGCTCTTAATGTATTCGGCAGCGGCTTCTTCATCCGAGCCACCGATCTCACCCACCATAATGATGGCTTCGGTTTCGGCATCCGCCTCAAACATTTGTAAGCACTCGATAAAATTCAAGCCTTTAATCGGGTCGCCGCCTATGCCCACGCATGTACTTTGGCCTAAATTTAAGGCCGTGGTTTGATGCACGGCTTCGTAGGTTAAGGTGCCGGAGCGCGACACAATGCCCACCTTGCCGCGTAAATGAATGCTGCCTGGCATGATGCCTATCTTGCATTCATCGGGGGTGATGACGCCCGGGCAATTTGGGCCAATCAAGCGGGCGCCGTTGGCTTTTAAGGCGGCTTTTACGTTCAGCATGTCCAACACTGGTATGCCTTCGGTAATGCATATAATCAGACCGACCCCGGCGTCACAGGCTTCCAAGATAGAATCCGCGGCGAAGGCAGGTGGCACATAGATGACACTGGCCGTGGCCGCGGTTTGCTTGACCGCCTCACGCATGGTATTAAAAACCGGTAAACCTAAATGTAACTGCCCACCTTTGCCCGGCGTAACGCCACCGACCATTTTTGTGCCGTAAGCCAAAGCTTGCTCAGAATGAAAACTGCCTTGCTTGCCAGTGAAGCCTTGGCATAGCACTTTGGTACTGCTATTAACTAATATGCTCATAATGTTTTTACTTTTTTAATCGTTTATTAAGCCACGCTTAAGACGGCTTGCTTAGCGGCGTCGGTTAAGCCATCTGCGGAGATAATATTCAAGCCGCTGGATTGCAGCATTTGCTTGCCCAATTCCACGTTGGTGCCTTCTAGACGCACGATCACTGGAATTTGCATGCCCACGTCTTTCACCGCGGTAATGATGCCTTCGGCGATGATGTCGCAACGCATGATGCCGCCGAATATGTTAACCAATATGGCTTTAACATTTGGGTCAGCCATAATGATCTTAAAGGCTTTGGTTACCGTTTCTGCCGTAGCACCGCCGCCCACGTCCAAAAAGTTAGCCGGTGCACCGCCATGCAATTTGATTAAATCCATGGTGGCCATGGCCAAGCCGGCGCCGTTAACCATGCAACCGATGTTGCCGTTTAATGCAATGTAATTTAAGCCAGCATGGTGCGCCACTGCTTCCTTGCTGTCCTCTTGCGACCAATCACGTTGTTCGGCCAAGGCTTTTTGCCTATACAGCGCGTTATCGTCCACACTCATTTTGCAATCCAAGGCAAACAGTTTGCCGTCCGTGGTCACAATCAATGGGTTGATTTCTAACAACGCCAAATCGTTTTCTTTAAACAAGCGGTACAAGCCTTTTAACAAACGGCTGAACACGCCAATTTGATCACCGACTAAATCCAACTTAAAGGCCAAGTTACGCGCTTGGTAATCAACCAAACCGTTTAAAGGGCTGCACACTTCTTGCAAAATCTTTTCTGGGCTGACTTGAGCGATTTCCTCTATGTCCATGCCGCCGGCACTGGAGGCCACCACCACGATGCGCTCCAAGCTTCTGTCCACCAACATGGACAAATACAATTCACGGGCAATCGGCAAGGTTTCTTCTATGAGCACTTGATTAACCGGTTGGCCATCCGGTGCGTTTTGGTAGGTCACCAAGGTTTTACCAAGCAACTCGCTGGCCACCATTTGCGCCTCGGCAGTGGATTTAACCACTTTTACGCCACCGGCTTTACCGCGACCGCCGGCATGCACCTGAGCTTTCACCACCCAAGCTGGGCTGTCTATCTCTGAGGTGACCGTAGGGGTTTGTTTGGCTACCGAAATCACTTGGCCACGCGGCACGGGGATACCGTATTTTTGCAGCAAGGTTTTGGCTTGGTATTCGTGCAAATTCATAGCAATACAATTCAAAATAAATGGTTTGCACATTTTCGCCCAATTCAGGCAAATGCGCCAGCTTTGGCGGCATATTCTATGGCCATCGCGCAACAAGCCGCGCCTGCGTTTGGCCATGTGTATAATGGCTATTTTTTAATTAAGTCACCCTTATGCGTTTAGTTGTTCAAGGTTCTGCCATCCGCCACGCCCACCTGGCGCACATTCATCAGTTGAGTGCTACCAGCGTTCAATTCGTGCAAACAGGCGCCCACGCTTATTATTTAGCCAATCAGACGCAAGCCTCGCCAACCGTGCAAGCGTTTTGCGCTGAGCAGCACATCGATTGCAGCTACGTGCCTGACCAGCAAGTCTTGGCTAAGTTTGGCTTGTGCGTAATGGACATGGACTCCACCCTTATCAGCATAGAATGCATAGACGAAATTGCCGACATGGTGGGCATCAAACCGCAAGTGGCAGCCATCACCGAGCGCGCCATGCAAGGCGAATTGGATTTTGCGCAAAGCTTGCGTCAACGTGTGGCTTTGCTTAAAGGCTTATCCGAAACCGATTTAATGCGCGTACTCAATGAGCGCTTAAAACTCAATCCGGGCGCAGTGGAGTGGATAGCCGCCTGCAAAAAAAATAACATCACCACTTTATTAGTCTCGGGCGGCTTCACCTTTTTTGCCGATAAGGTTAAAGGCATGTTGGGCTTGGATTACGCCGTGTCGAATCAACTGGAAATAGTGGATGGCAAACTGACTGGCGGCATTATCGGTGACATCGTCGACGCGCAGCGCAAAGCCGATGAGTTATGCCAATTGCGCGACCGCTTAGGATTAACGACGGCGCAAACCATCGCCATAGGCGACGGCGCGAACGACCTCAAGATGATGGGAGTAGCCGGCATCGGTGTGGCTTACCATGCCAAGCCCATCGTTCAAACGCAAGCCACTTACGCGCTTAACCACAGCGGTTTAGATGGCGTGATGCATTTACTCAGCACTTAAGGCGCTTAACTCCGCCTCGGTAAACCCTGCCTCACGCCTAGCGGCCAAATTAAATGGCCCGCGCAATCTAGGCGCCAGGTAAGTCACGCACAAAGCTTCAAAGGTAGGCAAGGGCGCCACACAATGTTGTTGGCATAAGTAGTTAAACCAACGGTTACCTATGGCCACGTGCCCTACTTCGTCACGCAAGGTAATGTCCAATATCGCTGCTGCCAATTCATCGCCGGCTTGCGCTAACTTTGCACGTAAAGCCGGCAAGGCATCCAAACCTCGGGCTTCCATGGTACGTGGCACCAAGGCCATGCGCGCCAACACATCGTGTTTGGTTTTGTCGACCATCTCCCACAAGCTGTTGTGCGCATCAAAGTCGCCGTAGGCAAAGCCCAAATGCTGTAAATGGTCTTTTAATAAATTGAAATGGCTGGCTTCCTCGCTCGCCACCTTCAGCCAATCGGCATAATAATCAGTTGGCATGCCATCAAATCGCCAGATTGCATCCAAGGCTAAATTAATCGCATTGAATTCAATGTGGCATAAGGCGTGGATCAAGGCGGCACGGCCTGCCACCGTATTCATGGCGCGGCGCTTAACCTGCAGTGGCGGCACCAATACCGGTTTGGCTGGTCGGCCTGGGATGGCTAAATCAGAATGCAGTTTAGCTGCAACATCAAGCGTCAGCAGGCCTTGCTGCCAATGTAAGAAAAGCCGATTAACCGCGGAAGATTTGAGATCGGGATTCGGCTCGGCTAAGTAAGCCAAGGCCAACTGACGCAGCTCATTTGGGGCAGCCATAGGACGCATGTAAAGGTTAAGGTAAAACGATGAAATCCAGCTCGCCGGCTTTCATGTCTGGCACCATCAAGACTTTTTCGTCTTTCGTCAGAGCAATGTCCGCTGCCGATTGGTAAGTAGCAGCTAAAGGGGTAACTTCGCCGTTCATGTCCAGGCGGAACACCTTGCCATTTTTCCAATCGCTAACAAACATACTGCCATTGGCATGGTGCACCACCCCATCACCGCCGCCAAAGCCATCAGCTATGTCTAGCAGCTGCTTAGTGGCCAAGTTGTAGCTGTACAAAATACCGGAGGCAAAATCCACCACCATCAGCACATCCCCTGTGTCGTCCATCAATAAACCGTTAGGCGCCAAAATCCGGTTGTCTTGCTGACCGTTGATGAGCAAGCGCACCTGGCCTTGGGCATTAATCTGGTAAACCGCACCGCCCTTGCCTTTCAAGTCACCGCTGTCACTGACGTATAAATTACCGGCCAAATCGGCTTCCAAATCATTTAAAAATAGCGGCGTTACCGGGAAGGCTGTGGCCGCAGCAAAGACCTCAGCCTGACCTTGCTTGGGCCCATTTAAGGCAAATTTTAAGATGCGTTTATTGTCTGCTACGAACAGAGCCTGACCTATGATGGCCAAGCCTTTAGGGTCATCCAAGCCTTTAGCAAACAGCTTCACTTGCCCCGCTTCGATAACGCTGATTTGACCGTCGCCGTCCACGCCAAATCCATTAATCTCAGAGACAAACACCCGGCCATCGGTCGCTTGCACCACCGATTCCGGCATTTTCAAACCGCTTATTTTTTGTGTACTTAAGGGGGCTGCCTGCGCTACAGGAATAAAAGCGCTTAGCAATAAGGCCAGTAAGGTGTGTTTGGTCATGATCATTTCCTATGCATTTAGTTAACTGAGCGTATCGGCCCAGATGTTGTTGGCCCAGGCGTGGGCATAGCCGGCTTCTTTTTCATTGGGGCTGATGGACACGCCGCCACCCTCTGCCGACACCATCATTTTTTTGCCGGCATCGTAGCGGTAAACGTTGGCCACGTGCATGGCAGCATGATCGTTGATGAAGCTGTAACAGGTGTTAGCAAACACCGGCGCGGCATCAGGCAGATTACCACTCATTAACTGCACGATGGCGCTTGCACAAACCTTAGCTTGGTTGGTCGCCATGTGCGCCGATTTTGGCAAGCCCGCTGCCACGCTGTCACCCAACACGTGCACGTCCGGCACCAGCTTGGATTCGTAAGTTAGAAAATTCACGTCACACCAGGGGTAGTCTTTTTCCGTCAAACCGGCTACTTGGGCTATTTTACCCGCGCGTTGCGGCGGAATAAAGTTCAGCACGTCGGCCTTGATGCTATCGAATTCTGTGCTGACGGTTTTAGTCGCCAGGTTGATGCTGCTAATAGCGTTGTCCGGTCGGTAATCGATGATACCGGCATAGCTTTCGTTAAAGACCTTAGCAAACAAGCCTTTTTTCGAAATGATTTCCGCGTTGGCATCGAGCACGATGACCTTGCTTTTGGCCTTGTGCTGCTTAAAATAACTGGCCACTTGGCAAGCCCGTTCGTATGGGCCAGGTGGGCAGCGATACGGCGCCTTGGGCACGTTCATAACAAACACCCCACCGTCTGCCATGGCCTCCAACTGTTGACGTAAATTGACCGTTTGCCAACCGGCTTTCCATGCATGCGGCACTTGCTTTTGCGCGTCCAAGCTGGCCAACATGGGCCATTCTTGGTAATTAAAATCCACGCCCGGGGCCACGATTAATCGGTCGTAACTGAGTGTGCCGCCTAGCATGGTGATTTTCTTAAGGGAGGCGTCTATGGCGGTTACAGTGTCATGCCTAAAAATAATACCGTGATTGGCCTGCAGGGCATCGTAGCCAAAGGTCAGGTCGTTGATGCTCTTGCTGCCACCCAAAACCAAATTGCTCATGGGGCAGGATACAAACTGGCGGTTGGCCTCAACCAGCACCACCTCGATGGCACCCAAGCTCCACAAGCGCAAGTATTTCGCTGCCGTGGCACCGGCATAGCCACCGCCGACGATGACCACGCGACCCATGGGCGGCTTGCCGGCCATGGCCAAACCGGCTGAGCTAGCGAGCAGCAAGCCAGATGCACCTATGGCTTTTATAAAACCTCTTCTATTAAGGCGATCAGTCATGCTTGGCATCTAATTTTTGTGGGCTTAAGACTGGTCTAACGACACGCTTTTGCATAGAAAAATGCGTCGCCAGCAAGTCGATTTCCTCCAAGCTTAACCCCCTGCTGTGTTGGTGCATGATGGTGGCCTTGCGTGTGCCGTCCCTAAAGCCTAGTAGTTTGCTTAACAGGTCCTCGCGCGTCCTACCAGCCAAGACCGGGTTGTTCTCCTCACTGCTATTGCCACCCTCTTTTACCATGGCATTGCCTTGCGTGCCGTGGCAAGCGGCGCAAGAGGCCGCCAAAGTGCGCACGTGGGTGGCTTGCTCGGGGCTGAAAGTAAAAACCCCATCGGCATGGCCAATTAAGGGCCATAGCGATGGGGTGATGAGGCTAACTAGCAGTAAGCAAAAAGACGACGCGTTTTTCATCGGGTCCCTTGCTTACCGTATCGGCTTAATTTAGAAACAACGCTCTTCTAAGCAGCCGTCTTCTTTCACGCCTAATTTGGTTAACAACTCCACCATAGGCTTGTCATTCACGTCTTTAACTGCACGCAGTATGGACACATCGGCTTTTAATTTGATGTTGATGTCGGCACCACTGGCAGCCAACAATTTAACCATCTCAGGGTAGCCATTAAATACCGCCAAGTGAAATGCAGTGTTGTGGGATAGCGGGTGGATGTAATTTAAATCGCCGCCTTTGCTAACGATGTATTTAACCACTTCCAATTGGTTTTTGTTGGCCGCCATTTGGATGGGGGACCATGCAAACGATTTGTAATTGGCATTAGCTGGATCGGCTTCCACGTATTTTTTAACGATTTTCATGTTGCCACTGGTGATGGCTTCAACGAACTCAATCGCATCATCGTCAGATACAGCGGCCATGGCGTTCATGGAAAAACTTAAAACGATTGCAGCTAACAAGGTATTCAAAAATTTCATGTTACTTATCTCCAAGGTTGTTTTTATAATTCATTCTTAATTAATGTGGCGTCTTGCATTGCGGAACATACGAATCCAAGCACTGTCTTCACCGTCCCCGCAACGCTGCCAAGTATTTTGCACGTTGCGTATAACCCGCTCAGGATGTGGCATCATAATACTAAATCGGCCGTCTGTGCTGGTTAATCCGGTTAGCCCTTGTGGCGAACCATTCGGGTTATACGGATAAGTCGTGGTTGGTTGAGCGGCGTGATCAATAAAACGCATGGTCACTAACTTATTTGCCAACAGACCATTGACTGCGCTCGCGTCAGAAAATTCCGCATAACCTTCACCGTGTGCCACGGCAATCGGCATTTTACTGCCGGCCATGCCTTTAAAGAACAAGGAAGGGCTGTCCAACACTTCCACCATGGCCAAGCGCGCTTCAAACTGCTCGGATTGGTTGCGTACAAAATGCGGCCAATGGGCGGCTCCCGGAATCAACTCGCGCAAATTACTCATCATCTGGCAACCGTTGCACACACCCAAGGCGAAGCTATCGGAACGCGCAAAAAAGGCTGCAAACTCATCGCGGGCACGGGCATTAAAGAGAATGGACTTGGCCCAACCTTCGCCGGCACCCAACACGTCACCGTAAGAGAAGCCGCCGCAAGCCACAAAGCCAGCAAAATCAGCCAAGCTCACTCTACCAGCAATCACATCACTCATGTGCACGTCAAACGTAGCAAAACCGGCGCGATCGAACGAGGCAGCCATTTCCACCTGACCATTCACACCTTGCTCACGCAAAATCGCCATTTTTGGACGCGCGCCCGCATTGATATAAGGTGCAGCCACGTTGTCGTTCACATCAAAGCTTAATTCGCTAAATAAGCCACGGTTGTTCACGTCTAAAATCTTGTCGTACTCTTGTTGCGCGCACACCGGGTTATCACGCAACTTTTGCATACGGTAAGTGGTTTCCGACCACATGCGGTGCAAGTTAACACGGCTGTCGCTGAACACGGCCTTACCATGCTGTTTGATCGCTATGCGGTCGCCCTGCACCACCTCACCGATGACATGGGCCAAGCCATTAAACTGCGCGGCAATTGCCGTCGCTTGATCGGCGGGCACTTGGATAACGGCACCCAATTCTTCGGTGTATAAAATACTGGCGATGTCGCCTGGCAAAGCAGACAGATCGATTTGCAAGCCGCAATGACCCGCAAAAGCCATTTCCACTAGGGTGGTGAACAAACCCCCGTCGGATCTATCGTGGTAAGCCAGCAATTTACCAGCCGCATTCAAGGCTTGCATGCTGTTGAAGAAATGCTTCAATTGCGCGGCATCTTCTACATCCGGCGCCTCGTTACCCAAGGCGCCGTAAACTTGCGCCAAACTGGAACCGCCCATGCGATTTTTACCGGCACCCAAATCAATTAAAATCAACTTAGTATCGCCGTCGGCTTGCAATTGCGGGGTAAGCGTTTTACGTGCATCCGGCGTGGCGGCAAACGCCGTCACCACCAAGGAGATAGGCGAAGTAACTGACTTATCTAGTCCGTTTTCTTGCCACACGGTTTTCATGCTCATGGAGTCTTTGCCGACCGGTATGCTAATGCCCAATTCCGGGCACAATGCCATGCCAACGGCTTTTACCGTGGCATACAGGGCAGCGTCTTCGCCGGCGTGACCGGCTGGCGCCATCCAGTTGGCCGATAACTTCAATTCGCTGATGTCGTCTACCAAGCAGGCTGCCATATTGGTTAGCGCCTCGCCTATGGCCATGCGTCCCGATGCCGGCGCGTCTATCAAGGCCAGCGGGGCTTTTTCACCTATAGCAAAGGCTTCGCCACAATAGGTTTCATAACCGGCCAAGGTCACGGCCACATCGGCCACTGGCACTTGCCATGGACCGACCATTTGCTCGCGTGCCACCAAACCGGTGACCGAACGGTCGCCTATGGTGATTAAGAAAGTTTTATCGGCCACACCTGGCAAGCGCAACACGCGTGCCGCGGCCTCTTGCAAATCGATGTTGGCCGTAGCAAACGGGCTTAATTGACGGCTGGCGCTTTTAACATCGCGGGTCATCTTAGGCGGTTTACCTAATAACACCGACATGTCCATGTCCACCGGCTTGTTAGAAAAATGGCTGTCGGCTACCGTCAAATGACGCTCGGCTGTGGCCACGCCGACCACCGCAAACGGGCAACGCTCGCGTTCGCAAATCGCTTTGAAGCGTGGCAAATCTTCTTGCAATATGGCCATCACGTAACGCTCTTGCGCTTCGTTGCTCCATAATTCGCGTGGCGACATGCCCGGCTCTTCATTGTGCACATCACGCAATTGGAAAGTTGCGCCGACGCCGGCATCGTTGACCAATTCAGGGAAAGCATTGGATATACCACCGGCCCCGACATCGTGTATGCTCAAAATCGGGTTAGCCTCACCCAATTGCCAGCAACGGTCTATCACTTCTTGCGCGCGTCTTTCCAATTCTGGGTTGCCGCGTTGCACCGAATCAAAATCCAGATTTTCTACGTTGCTGCCGGTGTCCATGCTAGAAGCTGCGCTGCCACCCAAACCAATCAACATGGCCGGGCCGCCCAATTGAATAAGGGCCGCGCCCGCAGGGATAGGGTTCTTTTTAGCATGCTGGGCAGAAATATTGCCTATGCCGCCGGCCAACATAATCGGCTTGTGGTAGCCACGCATTTCGCTTTGACCCTTGGCATCCACGCTAGCCAATTCAAAGGTGCGGAAATAACCGGCAATGTTAGGACGACCAAACTCGTTGCTGTAAGCGGCGCCGCCTAATGGACCGTCTATCATGATTTGGAACGGCGAAGCGATACGACCCGGTTTGCCGTAAGCGGCTTGTTCCCAAGGTTGAATGAAATCGGGTATGGCCAAATTGGATACCGAGAAACCGCTTAAGCCGGCTTTGGGCTTGGAGCCGCTGCCGGTTGCGCCTTCGTCACGAATCTCGCCGCCGGCCCCGGTCGCCGCACCGGCAAAAGGAGAAATAGCGGTAGGATGGTTATGCGTTTCCACCTTCATCAAGTAATGCATTTCTTCTTCAACAAAGCGGTATGCGCCGTCCGCGGTCGGATAGAAACGTTTGGTTTTTGTGCCCGGCGCTTGGCCCGCCACAATCGATGAATTGTCCGAGTACGCCACCACGGTCTTGCCTGGGTTGAGCTTATGGGTATTGCGTATCATGGCGAACAAAGACAGGTCTTGCGCCTCGCCGTCTATCACCCAATCCGCATTGAATATTTTATGGCGGCAGTGCTCGGAGTTGGCTTGGGCAAACATCATCAATTCCACATCGGTGGGATTGCGCTGGATTTTAGTGAAGTTATCGAATAAATAATCCACTTCATCGGGCGATAAAGCCAAGCCCATGTCGGCATTGGCTTTTTCCAGGGCGGCTTTACCGCCTTGCAATAGGTCCACACGGCTTAATGGCTTAGGGCTATCGCTATGGTATAGCTGCTCGGCGTCTTGCAGATGGGCAAACACGCCTTCGGTCATGCGGTCGTGTATCAGCGGCAACAACAGCTGACGCTCGGCAGGCGTCAAGGCTAGGCCGTTAAGCGTTTGCACGTAATAGGCCACGCCACGCTCCACCCTTTGCACCTCGGGCAAACCGCAATGCTGCACGATGTCGGTCGCACGCGACGCCCAAGGCGAGATGGTGCCTATGCGTGGCAATACCAAGAAAAATTCACCTGACGGGTCTTCTGCTGGCAACTGTGGGCCGTAGGTCAACACCTGTTCCAAGCGTGCTAGCTGCGCCACGCTTAAAGTCGCGTCTTTAGTCCAAACGAAATGCCTAAACTCCGCATACAAATGCTTGATATTGCTGGATGCGCCCGCTTTAGCTTGCAAGCTGGCCAAGATTTTATCAATGCGAAATGGTGATAAAGCTGCGCTGCCACGCAGACTAAGCATAGGAGAGGTTGCGTTCGTTGGAGTCATGAAGTTGGGCTAAAAAATAAGTGCAATGGCGAAAGCTGAATTCTATCAGATAGCAAGGCGCTAGCGTGACCTTGAGCAGACAAAAACCTAAGCAATTAAGGCCTAAAAAAAAACAATAAAGGGGATGCATGCACCCCCTTTATTTACTGACCTAGCTAGCAAAAAGCCGAACTTGAGGCTTATCAGTTTGGGTTCACCTGCCAGATGTGTTTAGCGTAATCGCCTATGGCCCTATCGCTAGAGAATTTAGCCATGTTGGCCACATTTAAAATCGCCATGCGTGTCCACTCGTCCGGCTTTTGATACAACTGCCCGACACGGTCTTGGGTTTCGATGTAGCTGGCGTAATCGGCTAACAACAAATACTGGTCGCCGTTGTTGAGCAAATTGTCCACCACGGCTTGGTAGCGATTCGGCTCTTCCACCGAGAAGAAGCCGCTCGCTATCATGTCCAGCACCTGTTTCAATTCGGCATTGGCTTCGTAATAATCACGCGGGTTGTATCCGTTAGCCTTGGTCTCCGCCACTTGCGGCGTGGTTAGGCCAAAGATAAAGATGTTCTCCAAGCCCACTTCTTCCATGATCTCGACGTTGGCGCCATCCAAAGTGCCTATGGTGAGCGCGCCGTTAAGCGCCATTTTCATGTTGCCGGTGCCACTGGCTTCGGTGCCGGCCGTGGAGATCTGCTCAGACAAATCGCTGCCTGGGAATAGAATTTCCGCCGCCGACACCTCGTAGTTAGGGTAATACACCACTTTAAGTTGGTCGCCCACCGCCACGTCTTCGTTTACGATGGCCGCCACGTCATTAATCAAACGGATGATTTGTTTGGCCATCCAATAGCCGGGTGCGGCTTTACCACCAAAAATAATGGTGCGTGGCGTGATGCCTTTTTCACCTCGGCGTATGCGGTTGTACAAGGTGATGACGTGCAAGACATTGAGCAACTGGCGTTTGTATTCGTGTATGCGCTTAATTTGCACATCAAACAAACTGTTTACATTGAGTTTAATGCCGGTTTTTTGCTCTATCTTGTCGGCCAAACGTTGTTTATTGGCCAGCTTCACTTTAGCAAAGGCCTTGCGGAAATCGGCATCATCGGCCAAAGGCGTGATTTTTTTGATTTGCGTGAGGTCCTTTTTGAAGCCGGCGCCTATGGCTTTTTCGATCAAAGCGGTTAAGCCTGGGTTGGCTTGGTTGAGCCAACGACGCGGGGTAATGCCATTGGTTACATTGGTCATTTTACCTGGGTAAATTTTATCGAAATCGGCAAACAAATGCTGTTTTAACAACTCGCTGTGCAAGGCGGCGACGCCGTTGACGGTATGGCTACCGACCACCGCCAAGTGTGCCATGCGCACGCGTCTGCCGTGACTTTCATCGATGATGGAGACGCGGCGCAACAAATCGGCATCTCCAGGGAAATGGTGATTCACCATGTGTAAAAATTCGTGGTTAATTTTGTAAATGATTTCCAAATGGCGCGGCAACAAGCGGCCGAATAATTCCACCGACCAGGTTTCCAGCGCTTCTGGCATCAGCGTGTGGTTGGTGTAAGCAAAAATCTTCACCACCAAACCCCATGCCAAGTCCCAAGCCAAGCCATGCACGTCGACCAATTGGTACATCATCTCGGCCACGCCTATGGACGGATGGGTGTCGTTTAACTGAATCGCTACTTTTTCTGGCAGCAGCTTCCAATCGGCAGGCTTATTCATGTCATGCGCGCTTAAAAAGCGTCGCAAGATGTCTTGTATGGAGGCCGACACGAAGAAATACTGTTGTTTCAAACGCAGTTCTTTACCCAACACCGAGGTGTCGTTGGGGTACAAGACTTTAGAAATGTTTTCGCTGTCGTTGCGCTCTTGCACCGACTTTTCGTAATTGCCATCGTTAAAATGGCCTAGATCGAATTCACGCGCGGCTTTAGCCGACCACAAGCGCAAGCTGTTAACCGTTTCTGCCCCGTAGCCCGGCACCGGTACGTCGTAGGCCATCGCCACCACGTGTTCGGCATCCACCCAATGCTGGGCTTCTTCACCGGATTCGGCTTCGTATTTCACCACGTGACCGTAAAACTTAATTTGGTAGGTCGCTTCTGGGCGTTGGAATTCCCAGATGTTGCCATAGCGCAACCAATTGTCAGGGTTTTCAACTTGCTGGCCGTTTTCTATGGTTTGCTTAAACATGCCGTATTCGTAACGGATGCCGTAACCGGTCGCCGGAATAGCCATGGTGGCCATGGAGTCCAAGAAACAGGCTGCCAAACGACCCAAACCACCGTTACCCAAGGCCGCGTCGTTTTCCATTTCCACGGTATTTTCTAAATCGCGACCCAAGCTGCTCAAGCCTGCCTTTAATTGGTCATTGATGCCCAAATTAAGTGCGGCATTGCTGAGCATGCGACCTATCAAAAACTCCAATGATAAATAGTAAACGCGTTTCGGGTCATCCCGATAATAGGCTTCCGCGGTTTTTACCCAACGCTCCACCACGTGATCGCGCACCGTGTAACTGGCCGCTTCGTACCAATCTCTGGGCGTCGCGGCGTCGCTGGTTTTAAAGCTAGAAAAAATCAAATGATTCTGCAAAGCCTGATCAACAGGCGAAAGCTTAGGCAACACAGCCGATTTAGATTTACTTTTTACGCTGTTTTTTTCACCGGCCTTCACCGACGTTTTTGTGGATTTTTTTAACAGGCTTTTTACTGCGGATTTCACTGAGCTGGTCATGGTTGCCTTCTATTGCGTCGCTTTAAGGTGGGTCTAGCACAATTAACTTACGGGTGTATTTTAGCAAAAATTGTGCCAGCTATAAATGACAGAGATGCTACCAAAATGTAACGGCCATAAAAAACCCGCTAAGGAGCGCTTAGCGGGTTAATCGTTAGGCTTATTGCATTTAAACAATCAAGCTGTTCATGCGCTTCACAAAACTGGCTGGGTCATTCAAGCTGCCACCCTCTGCCAGCAAGGCTTGATCAAACAGCACCAAGGCCAAGTCATTAAATACCGCGTCTGCCGTTTCAGCCTCCAAACGCTTGACCAATTTATGGCCAGGGTTAATCTCCAAGATGGGTTTGGATTCCGGTGCAGTTTGCCCAGCCGCCTTCAACATGCGCGCTAGGTTGCCGGATAGATCGTTGGCATCACTCACCAAACAAGCCGGCGAATCGGTCAATCGGTGCGTCACCCGCACGTCTTTCACTTGCTCGCCCAAGCTGGTTTTGATTTTTTCCACCAAAGACTTGGCTTCTTCCTCAATTTTCTTTTGGATGTCTTTTTCGGTATCGGATTCCAACTTACCTAAGTCCAAATCGCCTTTAGCGATGGACTGCAGTTTTTTACCGTCAAACTCGGTCAGGCTGCCTAATAACCACTCGTCCACACGATCAGACAAGAGCAGCACTTCTATGCCTTTTTTGCGGAAAATTTCCAAGTGTGGGCTGTGTTGCGCCGCGGCAAAGCTCTCAGCGGTAATGTAGTAAATCAGCTCTTGCTCGGGCTGCATGCGCGCGATGTAGTCTTTGAACGACAACGTTTGCGCTTCGGTGTCGGCCTTGGTTGAGGCGAACCTTAGCAAGCCAGCAATTTTGTCTTTGTTTGCAAAATCTTCACCCGGGCCTTCTTTTAGCACGCGGCCAAACTCGCCATAAAATTTAGCGTAATCGTCCGGTTTGTTCTCCGCCATGTCTTCCAGCAAGCTTAAAACCTTTTTCACCGAACCGGCTTTGATGGCATCCACGTCGCGACTCGATTGCAAGATCTCGCGTGACACGTTCAAGGGCAAATCGCTGGTATCAATCACACCGCGGACAAAGCGCAAGTATTGTGGCATTAATTTTTCCGCGTCCTCCATGATGAACACGCGTTTAACGTACAACTTAATGCCATGGCGACGCTCGCGGTCGTACAAATCGAACGGCGCTTTACTTGGTATGTACAACAAGGATATGTATTCTTGCTTGCCTTCGACTCGGCTGTGCGTGTAGCTCAGGGCGTTTTCAAAATCGTGCGACACGTGTTTATAAAACGCTTGGTACTCGTCCTCAGTGATGTCGTTTTTATTGCGCGCCCACAAGGCTGAAGCGGTGTTAACCGTTTCGTCTTCATCGGTCGGCACCTCGGCACCGTCTTTCCATTCCGATTTCTTCATGACGATGGGCAAGGTGATGTGGTCTGAGTATTTGCGGATAATGGTTTTAAGTTTCCAGTCGCTTAAAAACTCGTCTTCGGCTTCACGCAAGTGCAACACCACGTCGGTACCGCGCGTGGCCTTGTCTGCTTCTTCCAAGGTGAAATCGCCTTCGCCGCTGGATTCCCAACGAATTGCTGTGGTTTCGCCGGCACGGCGGGTGGTTAAGCTAACTTTATTGGCAATGATAAAAGCCGAATAAAAGCCCACACCAAATTGGCCTATCAGGTTGGCGTCTTTGGCTTGATCGCCGGACAAGGCGTTAAAGAATTCCTTGGTGCCGGATTTAGCAATGGTACCGATGTTGCTGATCACTTCATCGCGGCTCATGCCTATGCCGTTATCGCTAATGGTCAAGGTGCGCGCGTCTTTATCAAAAGCGATACGTATTTTTAAATCGCTGTCGCCGTCATACAAGGCACCGTTCGAGATGGCCTCAAAACGCAATTTATCGGCGGCATCCGATGCGTTGGAAATGAGTTCGCGCAAGACAATTTCTTTATTGCTGTACAGCGAATGGATCATCAATTGCAAGAGTTGCTTAACCTCAGCCTGAAACGGCATGGATTGTTTATTATTTGTTTTTGCGTTGCTGTCTTTTGCCACGGCTTTTGCTCCTAAAATTTTTACTGAAAAAAAACACTGGTTTGTAGTTGGGGGTGATGCGGAATATTTCAAGTGAAAAATTATTTGTCATAAAACTTTCAAACTATAATGACAAAATAAACAATAATACTGTTTATTCCGTTTTGGAATAAACGCTGGCCATCCCCCTAAGGCACCTTTATCAAATGCACGCCCCACTAGACAAATCTTTATTAGCCGCCATCGACTTAGGCTCGAATAGCTTTAGGCTAGAAATTGGCCAAGTGAACAGCGGCTTTATCCAACGCGTGGAATACCTAAAGGAACCGGTGCGTCAAGGCGGCGATTTAGACGAAGAACGCAACCTAACCATGGAAGCCATGGAGCGTGGCGTGCGCTGCTTAGCACGCTTTGGCGAACGCATACAGGGCTTCGCCCCTAGCCAGGTCAGAGCGGTCGCTACGCAAACCTTACGCGAAGCCAATAACCGTGATGTGTTTCTAAAAATGGCGAAAAAGGCACTGGGCTTTGACGTGGAAGTGATCTCCGGCGTTGAAGAAGCGCGCTTAATCTACCAAGGCGTCAGTCGATTTCTACCGCAATCGAATGAACGCCGCTTGGTCATAGACATAGGCGGTCGCTCCACCGAATTTATCCTAGGTCAGGGCTTTAATGCGCAGCACACCGCTTCCTTGCACGTGGGCTCGGTGGCTTGGTCTTTAAAACATTTTGCTAACGGCGATTACACCGAAAACGCCTTCACCCGCGCCGAGATTGCCGCCGAATCCATCTTTGATACGTTGGGCGTGAATTACCACCAAAAACACTGGGACATCGCTTACGGCGCATCCGGCACGGTGGGTGCGATTGCCGATGTGCTGGAACAATACGGCAGGCCCGCCGACACCATCAGCAAGGAAGGCTTGTTATGGTTGCGCGAGGAATTACTGCGCGCCAAGCACACCGATAAATTGCGTTTACTCGGCTTAAAAGAAGAACGTAAAGCGGTGATTGCCGGTGGCTTATCCATCATGCTAGGGGTGTTTGACTTTTTGAACATAGAAACCATGAACGTCGCCAAAGGCGCGCTCAGACATGGCTTGATGTACGACATGTTAGCCCAAGACACCACCATGCTAGACATGAGAAATGCCTCCGTCTTGCACCTGATGCGTAAGTTTGCGGTTGACGAACAGCATGCCAAAACCGTTGCCCTGGTGGCGGAAAAATTATTTGAAAAGATTAGCGCCGACACCCAATTTGCTGCAGGCGAACAAGCTACCCATGCACGTAAACTGCAATGGGCTAGCCTGCTACACGAAATGGGCTGCATGGTGTCGCCGATAGACGCGCATTTACACGGCGCCTACATACTTGATCACGCTGAACCGGCGGGCTTTTCTCAGACCGAGTTGCACCGCTTAAGCTTATTGGTCTTAGGTTACCGAGGCAAACTCAAGCGCTTGGAAGCCGATTTCTCGGATAGGATTTTTGTCATGCAGTTGGCTTGTTTGCGCTTGGCCGTCATTTTATGCCATGCCAGACAAATGCCTAATTTACGGGGTTTACAACTGAGCGCTCAACACAACAGCATCACATTGAGCTTAGCCACGAGCTGGGCAGAAAAATACCCGCAGTCCTATTATCTTCTCGATGAAGAAACCGTGGCTTGGCAAAAGACTAACTGGGCCTTTGCGCTCAGTCTAGCCTAATCAAGTTGTCATAAAAAATTCATTTGCGAGCACAGATAAACAATATAAACTGTTTATACCGTTTAATTAGGATTAAAAAATGTCAAAAAATTCGCCAAAACCAGTTGCTACAACAAGTGCAGCAGTGAAACCAAGCGCTACGACGCCAGTTAAAAAAGCCGCAGCGCCTAAGGCCGTTGCTGTTAAAGCAACAAGCAGCGCAATGGCTAGCAAAAAACCCGTCGCAGCTAAAGCCGCGGCTTCCAAATCTGCAGTTTCCAAACCGGTCGCCGTGAAAAAAGTAGCGGCTGCAAAAGCACCGGTAGTGAAAGCCCCTAAAGCGCCAAAATTGAAAATGGAGCGCGACAGCTTCACCATGCCAAAAACCGAATACGCGCAGTTTGCCGTATTAAAAGACCGCTTAGTTAAATTGGGTCAACCTGCTAAAAAGAGTGAGTTATTACGCGCCGGCATCATGCAATTGGCTGCCATGACCGATGCCGCATTAAAAGCCGCCATGGCAAAAGTACCAACCATTAAAACCGGCCGTCCTAACAAAAAATAAACCGGTTTTAAGTAAGACTCAATAAGTGGGCTGTTGCACGGCAAACAAATAAGTTTGCACGGCCGGCCCATTTTCTTGGCTGATAGGCCGCTGGCGCAACCACCAAATCGCGCCCTTCTTCACCACACAGGCATTAGGCATGGCTAATAAATGGCTGATTAATAAGCCTAGATTGGGCTGATGGCCCACCACCAATATCGTTTGTTGATGGTTGTCATTGAGCAGATGCGGCAGCATGTCGGCCACCGTGCTATCAATCGATAGGTAATCCACTACCTGGACTTGGCGCTTGGTTTTGTTGGGGTTGAGTTGCGGCAGTGCGGCTACCGTTTCTAGGCAACGCTTGGCTGGGCTAGACAATATGGTAGTGTTTTGCGGCAGGAACTGGTCTAACCAATCCGCCATGCGACGCGCATCCTTGCGACCTTGCTTGGAAAGTGCCCTATCGGCATCCAAACCGGTGGCACTGTCGTCTTCAGCGTCCGCATGCCGCCATAAAATTAAATTAGCCATGTTGCACGCTATCAGCCTGTGTATTGCTGGATAAGGTGTTGTTGCACACTGAATGCTGGCGCTGACGTGACGCCTTTCGTCTTAGCGCCGGCTAACACGTAGCTGCCATCCGCCGTCAGCATCCAAGCGTCTTGATTGTCATCCAAACTCATTTGGCAACACTCACGCAAGATACGCGCACGGTTTGCCGCGTTATCTATAGGCCAAGCGATTTCTATGCGGCGCATCATGTTGCGGTTCATCCAATCGGCACTGGCTAGCCACATGTTTTCCACGCCATCAATATTGAAATAAAACACCCTGGAATGCTCAAGCAATCGCCCTATGATGGAGCGAACCCGCACGCGTCCATCCAAGCCAGGTGCATCAACGGGCAGTATGCAGGCACCGCGCAGAATCAAATCCACTTCCACGCCAGCCCGACCGGCTTTAACCAAGGCCAAAACCAAGGCTTCATCGGTCAAGGCATTCATTTTTAATATAATGCGTGCCGGCTTGCCAGCCTTGGCCGCGGTTTCGGCAGTTTTAATTTTAGCCAGCATTTGCCTATGCAAATTAAACGGCGCCACCAATAGTTTTTTCAGGCGAGGCAATTTAATTTGGCTGGCAATGTGCCTAAACAAATGTTCCATATCGTGCGTAATCAGCGGGTCTGCCGTCAACATACTGACATCGGTATACAAACGCGCGGTTCTGGGGTTGTAGTTACCAGTGGACACGTGGCCGTAGTATTTCAACCCCTCGCCTTCACGGCGCATCACCAAGAGCATTTTGGCATGGGTTTTCAAGCCGACCACACCGTACACCACTTGCGCCCCTACTGACTCCAGATCTTCTGCCCAGTTAATGTTGGCTTCTTCGTCAAAACGCGCTTTAAGCTCAACCACGGCCATCACTTCTTTGCCACGGCGTACCGCCTCTTGCAACAGCTTGAGCATGCGCGGGTCGGAGCCGGTGCGGTAGATGGTTTGCTGTATGGACAACACATCCGGATCGTTGACGGCTTCACGCAAGAAATCAATCACCGACTCAAAACTCTCATATGGCTGATGGATCAGTACGTCGCCTTGCTTGAGTCGCGTAAAGAACGACTGATTGCCTTGCAATTGTTGGCTCAGCGCCGGCTCGAACGGTTTAAATTTTAGATGATTGCCTTCGGCCAAATCGGCTAATTGCATCAGCCTAGCCAGATTAACCAGACCATTAACGCGGTACATGGATTCTTTAGGCAAATCAAATTGTTGCAATAGCAATTTAGCCAGTTTTTCGTCGCAACCGTGCGACACCTCCAACCTCACGGCCTCGCCAAAATTACGGTGGGCCAGGCCTTTACGCAGCGCAGTGCGGAGGTTTTTAACATCGTCCTCGTCCACGGCCAAATCGGAATGGCGGGTCACCCTAAATTGTGAAAAATTGAGCACGTCTCTGCCAGTAAACAAACTAGGCAAATGGGCGCGTATCACGCTGGACAAGGAAACGAATTTTTGTTGTTTATCACTCAGGGTTTTGGGTAATTTAATTAAGCGCGGCAAGACCCTTGGCACTTTAACTATGGCAATATTATTGCTGCGGCCGAAGGCATCGTCGCCGCCCAGTAACACGATGAAATTCAAAGCCTTGTTAGCCACCAAGGGGAACGGGTGCGATGGGTCTAATGCAACCGGCACCAATAGCGGTCTGACTGAGGATTCGAAATAACGCGAGACCCAACGTCGTTGCTCGGCAGTGCGATCGCCATGCGAGACCAAATGTACGCCTTGATCAGCCAGAGCGGGCATGAGTTCGTTATTAAAAATTTGGTATTGCTGTTCGACTAATGCGTGCGCTGCATTGGAGATGGTTTGAAAACTGTGCACATTAATTTCACCGTGCTGCTCGTTAGCACGCATGGCATCGACGTGTGGCGCCACCCTCACTTCAAAGAATTCATCCAGATTTGACGACACAATGCACAAGAAGCGCAAGCGTTCTAATAGGGGGTAATCAACATTTTGCGCAAGACTTAGCACGCGTTGATTGAATGCCAATATGCTGGCATCTCGGTTTAATAGCTTCAAGGATGGGTAAGCGGGGCTCATAAGATTTATGTCTTTAATATAGCACCGATGGTAGGCATCAATTGTGACAAATTGATGACCGTTTAATGACAAAAATTAACTAAGAGGCGAGCAAGGCTTTGATAATTAGACCGGCTGCAACAAAGCCAAACGGCGCGGTGACGCAAACACTGGAGCCGTAACCGGCGCAGTTTAAACCAGTCACGCCGGCACGTGCTTCGGTGCGAGATTCAATAACAGCGCAAACCGCATCCGGCTCAATCACGCTTTCATCGGAATAGACGCATAGCACCGCCATTTTTTTTGGCTTGGCTTGGCCGGTGCTGGCTTTGGCAAAGCCGTAATCGCGCCTTAATAGGTTGCGCACTTTAGCCAACAATTTATCGTGGCTAACCACGCTTAAATCGGCCGTTTTGATACGCGTGGCATCCAAACGCCCACCGGCGGCTCCGGTTACCACCAAGGGTATGCCATGGTTTAGGCAATAAGCGGCCAAGGCTGCTTTGGCTTTGGCGTCATCTATGCAATCCACCACGCCGTCCAAATCGCTGGGCAGCAATTGGCTTAAATTATCTGGGGTAATGAAATCTTCGATTTCGCTGATGCGCAACTGCGGATTGATCAAACGCATGCGTTCGGCCATTGCGCTGATTTTGGCTTTACCAAAACTACCGTCTAAGGCAGGCAATTGACGATTCACATTGGATAGCGCGAGGTTGTCTAAATCGATCAAGGTGAGGCGACCGATAGCGTTTCGCGCCAGCGCTTCCGCCGCCCAAGAGCCGACGCCGCCTAAGCCTATCACGCAAACGTGCGCCGCTTGCAACTGCGCTAAGCCGGCTTTACCATACAGTCGCGCCACGCCGCTAAAGCGCCGCGCCGTGTCTTCGTTTTGCGTGTCAGGCTGACTGGGCGTCATGTTTCCAGAACAACAAAGGCCGCAGCCAGGTTACGCTCATCACTGATGGTTAAGTGGGTATGCCGAATTTGCTTGCTTTGCATAAAGGCCTGCAATTCAGGCGCCAACACCAACAAGGGCTTACCCAAGTCATCGTGGGCCACGGCGATATTTTGAAAACTGGCCGGGCCACGTAAACCGGTACCCAAGGCCTTGGAAAATGCTTCTTTGGCAGCAAAGCGTTTGGCTAAAAATCGCGCTTGAATATTTGAAGCCAAGTACCGCTCCATCTCGCTGGTCGCCAGGATGCGCTTGGCAAACTCGTCACCGAATTGGCTAATGGAAGCGGCAATGCGCTCCACTTCAACGATATCCGTGCCTATGCCAAATATCATGCTGCAGCAGGCGCCGATTCTTTCATCAGCGCTTTCATTTCGCGCACGGCATTGTCCCAACCGACAAACAAGGCATGCGCCACAATGGCGTGGCCGATATTGAGCTCGTCTATGCCAGGAATGGACACAATGTGATGCACGTTGTGGTAGTGCAAACCGTGGCCGGCATTCACCACCAAGCCTAACTTCAAGCCCAATTGCACGGCGGCTTTAATGCGTTGCAACTCATGTGCTTGTGCAACCGGTGTTTCGGCATCGGCAAAGGTGCCGGTGTGCAATTCAATCACGGCAGCGCCGGTTTTTTTAGCCGCCTCAATTTGCGCTGTATCTGGGGCAATAAACAAGGACACGCGTATGCCGGCAGCCATCAGTTTTTGCACGGCGTGCTGCACCTTGGCAAACTGCCCCAGCACGTCCAAGCCACCTTCTGTGGTGCGTTCTTCACGGCGTTCCGGCACTAAGCAAACGTCTTGCGGTGCAACCGTCACGGCAATGTCCAGCATCTCATCGGTGACCGCGCACTCTAAATTCATGCGCGTTTGCAACAAGCCACGCAAGGCATGCACATCGGCATCTTGCATATGGCGGCGGTCTTCGCGTAAATGCAGGGTGATGCTGTCGGCACCCGATTGCTCGGCGCGTAAAGCGGCCTGCACCACGCTAGGGTATTTGGTGCCGCGTGCCTGACGTATGGTGGCAACGTGATCGATATTCACACCTAATTTAATCATGTTCATCGTCCTAAATAGTATGGCTAGACAGGCATACGGCCATCATAGACCCTGCATGTCTAGCAAAAGTTGGCGCGTGTGCAAAGGCTGATCGCCTAGGTAATGGGCCAATAAATAACGCATCAATTGCTTACTTTGTTGCTGGGTTTGCGCCTGACTGTAATCGTCACCAGCCATGTCCAGCAAGGTTTTACCGCTCAATTGTACGCCATGTTGACCCATATTGCCCAGGCCAGACGTGCGCTGGGCGCCATGCTCAGCCTGGTATAGATAGCTTTGCTCGGCCAATACTGGGGAGCCACTGCTGTCGACTTGCAGAGGGATGGCGTAACCCAATTCTTGCAAGAGTTTCAATTCAAAGCGGCGCAAGGTCGCGGCGAAATCCACTTCAGTGGCCAGGGTTTTTAGCGTGGTACTGTAATAAACAAACAAGGCCTCGTGCGCATCCTCGCGCGGCAACAAACGCAGCAAGAGCTCGTTTAAATAAAAGCCACACATCAAGGCCTCGCCTTTTAATAACAGCAAGCCACCCGCCCAATCCAAGCTGTGCAGGGTTTTCAATTCGGCCTTGCCCGACCAAGTGGCGATCAAGGGTTGAAAGGATTGCAGCATACCGCGCATGGCGGAACGTGGGCGCCGCGCGCCTTTGGCAGTTGTAGCGACGCGGCCGTGATCGTGGCTAAACAACTCCACCACTAGGCTGGTTTCTTTAAAGGGGTAGGTGTGCAGCACGAACACTGCTTGATTATCAAATCGAAAACTAGGCTGCATGTTGGCTCTAGGCGACGGAGGAGTGTGGCTTAATAACCCAAGCTTTTGAGCGCACGCTCGTCGTCCGCCCAACCGCCTTTCACTTTCACCCATGTTTCCAAGTAGACTTTACCGCCAAACAGTTTTTCCATGTCTTGCCTGGCTTCAGTGGAGATTTGCTTCATCTTCTCGCCATTCTTACCTATCAACATGGGTTTTTGGCTGTCTTTATCGACGATGATGGCGCAAAAAATACGGCGCAAATTGCCCACCACTTCAAACTTCTCGATTTCCACCGCCACGGAATAAGGTATCTCATCGCCTAATAAACGGAATATTTTTTCACGCACCAATTCAGCGGCCAAAAAGCGTTCGTTCTTATCGGTCAGTTCGTCTTCGGAATAAATCGCTTCTTGAGTAGGCAGGTATTTGCGTATGGTTTGCAGCAACTCATCCAAATGCAGGCTTTTCTTAGCGCTGACCGGCACGATATCGGAGAAAGGAAATTCCAAATCAAAGTCTTGGATTAAGGGCAATAAATTGCCTTTATCGCCCATTAAATCGGCTTTGTTCACCACCAATATGGTCGGCGTTTTTTCAGACAACAATTGCAAGACCTTGCGATCGGCTTCGCCCAACTTCATGGGCTCAATGACAAACAAGACCACGTCGACTTCGGTTAATACCTGCGTCACGGTTTTGTTCAGGCCTTTGTTCAGGGCGTTTAAATGCTTTTGCTGGAAACCCGGCGTATCGACAAATAAGAATTGCGTGTCGTCGGTGGTGTGTATGCCCAATAGGCGATGGCGGGTGGTTTGCGCCTTACGTGAGGTGATCGCCAACTTCATGCCCAATATGTGATTAAGCAAGGTCGATTTACCGACGTTAGGGCGGCCCACTATGGCCACCGTACCGCATTTAAAAGCGGCCAAATCGGTTAAATTCGTGTGGTTGTCTGTCATGTAAGGCTATCCAATTTAATTATGCGTGCAATTAGGCGCTGTAGCTTTTGCCAAAGCCCAGTTTATCTAAGGCCAATAAAGCCAATTGTGCGGCTTGTTGCTCAGCGATGCGGCGACTGGTGCCCTCGCCCACGGTGCGTATGTCGAGTTTTTGTATAAAGCATTCAACAATGAAGACTTGGGCATGTGCTTCACCACCGGTGTGCACCACCGCGTATTCTGGTACCGCCACTTTGCGTCCTTGCAGACGCTCTTGCAGCAAGGATTTGGCATCTTTGTCTATGACTTTTGGGTCTATGGTGCTGAGTTTATCGTTGTACAAATGCAGCACCAATCCTTCAGCGGCGGCAAAGCCGCCGTCCAAATAGACAGCGCCTATGATTGCTTCCAGTGCATCGGCCAAAATTGATGGCCTGCGCCAACCGGCACTTTTCAATTCGCCTTCGCCCAATTTGAGCGCATCACCGACATTCAGTGCCAAAGCCAATTCGCTAATGCTGGCTTCCTTCACCAACTGCGCACGCAAACGGCTTAAATCGCCTTCGTCTAAGCCAGGAAAACGCTGATACAACTGATTGGCAATAATGAAGTTGAGGGCGCCGTCGCCTAAATACTCGAGGCGCTCGTTATTCTGCGCGCTAAAACTGCGGTGCGTTAAAGCTTGTGCCAACAGGCCGTGGTTAGCGAATTTATAGGGTAGACGTTTGGCTAAATCTTGCACAGACATCGCTTATACATTCCTAGCCATGGCCATTTATAGGCCGGCCTCTTGCGTGGAGAAATCCAGCAAAATACTTAGATTGCCAAAAAGGGGTTCCAGCACTTGGTATCTCACCGTGGCCACGGTCACCCCGGCGCTGTCTTTATCAATAATCAAATCACTGCTTTTAACCGCGGTCACGTAAGCCACATCGGCACGGCGCTCAAACGCGTCTTTAATTTCTTTTTGACTCATGCTGGCTAGCGGCTCTTTATTTAGGCCGGCCATGACCATTTTAACCGTGTAAAACTGCTGGTATGCTGGCACCACTTTCATGGCCACGTAGGCCACCATCACCAAGGAAGCACAGACCAACAATATGCCTAACAAGGTCATGCCAGCTTGTTGTTTACGCGCTTGATAAGCTGTTTTTACAGGGTGTTGCATAAGGCCTCCGATTGGTTTTTCATTAAGCCGGCATTAATGAATGGCATTGCCTATTCTAGAAGTCTGGTCAAAATTCATCCAGATAAAAAAGGCCTTGCCGACCAAGTTTTGCTCAGGCACAAAGCCCCAAACGCGGCTGTCGGAACTGTCATCGCGGTTATCGCCCATGGCTAAATATTGCCCAGCCGGCACGACGATTTCTTCGTCATTAGCCAACTTAGCACCCAAGGCATCGGCATCGTAATTGCCTACCCAGGGATTGATCAAAATGTCGTGTTGCACGTCACCCAGTTGCTCGCGGTATTGCTTAGCAGTAAGCATGTTTAAACCGGGTTTAACGTAGGTGTAATCGCCCACGTCTTGCACGTCCAATAATTGGCCGTTAATGGTCAAGCGTTTGTCCATGTAGCGGATTTTATCGCCGGGCAAGCCCACCACGCGCTTAATGTAATCTACCGATGGCGACGGTGGGTAATGAAACACAAACACATCGCCGCGCTTAGGTTCATTCACATCCAAGAAACGGTTGTTTAAAATGGGCACGCGCAAACCGTAGGTAAATTTATTCACCAAAATGTAATCGCCGGCCAGCAAGGTAGGCATCATGGAACCAGATGGAATCTTGAAAGGCTCAACGATGAAGGAGCGCACAAAAAACACCAGCAAGATAACCGGAAAGAAGCTTTTAGCGTATTCCACCAGCACCGGTTCTGCCGCATCGGCCGCGCGTTTTTTGCGCAAGATTAAGCTGTCTAGCAACCAAATGAAGCCGGTCACCGCCAATATGGCCACCATGAACAAAGCGAAATACATTATTTATCCTCTACGCGTAATATGGCCAAAAACGCCTCTTGTGGGATTTCAACGTTACCCACTTGCTTCATGCGTTTCTTTCCTTCTTTTTGTTTGTCTAACAATTTACGTTTACGCGACACGTCGCCGCCGTAACACTTGGCAATCACGTTTTTACGCATGGCTTTAACGGTCTCGCGGGCAATGATGTTGGCCCCTATCGACGCCTGTATCGCCACATCAAACATTTGCCTTGGTATCAGCTCGCGCATTTTTGCCGC
Source organism: Methylophilaceae bacterium (assembly GCA_965601545.1). Taxonomy (GTDB): domain Bacteria; phylum Pseudomonadota; class Gammaproteobacteria; order Burkholderiales; family Methylophilaceae; genus Methylotenera. The sequence goes on from OZ271845.1 coordinate 1,119,169, forward strand.
CACTTCCCGGCCGCGGTGCACGCTGTTAGCGCGGTGGACTATCATGCTCAAGGCATCGACTTTTTCGCCGTTAACCATGATGTCCAATTTAACCAAATCGGCAGCACGGAATTCTAAAAACTCGTAATCCATGGAGGCGTAACCGCGCGACACCGATTTCAATTTATCAAAGAAATCCAACACCACCTCATTCAATGGCATTTCGTAACTGAGCATCACTTGCCTACCCATGTATTGCATGTTTTTCTGTATGCCACGCTTGTTGTTACACAAGGTCATGACCGGTCCCACGTAGTCCTGCGGCATCAACAAATTAACGGTAATGACAGGCTCGCGGGTTTCTTCCACGCGCGACAACTCAGGTAAACGCGATGGGTTTTCAATTTGCACCACGCTGCCGTCTTTAAGCAGTAGTTCATAAATAACCGTGGGCGCCGTGGTAATCAAGTCCATGTCGTACTCGCGCTCTAAGCGCTCTTGGACGATTTCCATGTGCAGCAAACCTAAAAAGCCGCACCTAAAACCAAAGCCCAATGCGGTTGAATTTTCCGGCTCAAACAACAAAGAGGCATCGTTTAAACTGAGCTTTTCTAAGGCAGTACGCAAGGCTTCAAACTGATTCGATTCAACCGGATAAAGGCCGGCAAACACCTGCGGTTTAACCTCTTTAAAACCAGCCAAGGCTTCCGGTGCTGGGCGATTCACCAAGGTGACGGTGTCGCCTACTTTGGCGCTGGCCAATTCTTTAATGCCAGCAATCACAAAGCCAACTTCGCCAGCGGACAAGGCGGTTTTTTGCAAGGACTTAGGCGTGAACACGCCCACTTGCTCGCATAAAAATTCCGTGTGTGTGGCCATCAATCGTATTTTGTCTTTGGGCTTCAACACCCCGTCCACCACGCGCACTAGCATGACCACGCCGACGTAGTTATCAAACCAAGCATCGATCACCAAGGCTTTGAGTGGGCCATCCACATTGCCTTTGGGCGCCGGTACTTTTGCAATCACCGCTTCCAAAACATCGCGCACGCCTAAGCCGGTTTTGGCTGAGCAGCGCACCGCGTCTTGTGCATCAATGCCTATTACGTCTTCAATTTCTTGGATTACACGGTCCGCGTCGGCCGACGGTAAATCGATTTTGTTGAGCACCGCCGTGACTTCCACGCCTAAATCCAAAGCGGTGTAACAGTTCGCCACGCTCTGCGCTTCCACGCCTTGGCTGGCATCCACCACCAACAACGCACCCTCGCAGGCGGACAAAGAACGCGACACCTCGTAACTAAAGTCAACGTGACCCGGGGTGTCAATTAAATTCAACTGGTAAATTTGGCCATCGTCGGCCTTGTACTGCAAAGCGGCGGTTTGCGCTTTAATGGTGATGCCGCGCTCACGCTCTATGTCCATGGAGTCGAGCACTTGCGCTTCCATCTCGCGATCGGCCAAGCCGCCACACAAATGAATGATGCGATCGGCCAAGGTGGATTTACCGTGATCAATGTGGGCAATAATGGAAAAATTACGAATGTTTTTCATTTAATCTTTAAGCTTTTATACAAACAATTAAGGCGCCAGAAGCGCCTTTTCACAATAGCCGTGATTTTACAACAAATGCCTGATTAGTTTGTAATTAATTGTTCAAAAAGCTTATCATTGTGGTATCAGCACGCCAACCAAACGAGTCCACTGAAGCCATTTTGCACAATACGTTACGCATTGCCACATTTAACATGCACAAGGGCTACACCCACTTCAATGCGCGCTTCTCTTTGCACCTGCAACGCGACATGTTAAGAAAGCTGGAAGCCGACCTGATTTTCTTGCAAGAAGTACAAGATTTGCACAGCAAACACCGTCACTCCTTGGGCGCCAAAACCGGTCAAATGGAGTTTTTGGCGGACAGCGTTTGGCATGACCATTGTTACGGCAAAAATGCGGTGTACCCAAATGGCCACCATGGCAATGCCATGCTGTCCAAATTCCCCATTAGCCAAACGCACAATCTAAACATCTCCGCGCACGGCAGCGAACAACGCGGCATGCTGCATGCCGAAATTATCGTGCCCAATTGGGACCAGCCTTTGCACACCTTGTGCGTGCACTTGGGCTTGTTTGCTAAATGGCGGCGCCAACAACTTAAGGCCATTACTGAGTACATACAGGACAGCATTCCGCATAATGCACCGCTGATACTAGCCGGCGATTTTAACGATTGGGGCCGGCGCTCTGGTCGCCAGTTTGCCCTGCAGCTAGGCATGCACGAAGCATTCGAACAGCATACCGGCCAATTGGCGCGCAGCTTCCCATCGTGGCTGCCGATGTTCCATTTAGACCGCATCTACCTGCGCGGCTTTAGCGTTAAACACACCATGGTGCACGCTGGTCCGCAGTTTTTAAAACTATCCGACCACGCCGTATTAAGCGCGACCTTACGCAAACTATGATGCAGTTTATTGCCGGCAATCAAATTCAATTACTGCGCAGTGGTGGCGAATACTTTCCGGCACTAATAACAGCCATACGCCTAGCCAAAATAGAAATCCACCTGCAAAGCTACATCTTTCAAGCCGACCAAACCGGCCTAGCCATAGGCCAAGCATTGATGAACGCAGCCCAACGCGGTGTCCGGGTGAATGTATTGTTAGACGGCTTTGGCAGCCAAAAATTGAGTTCGGCTTTTGTTGCCAGCATGCGAGCGGCCGGGGTCAATGTGCTGTTTTATCGGGCGCGTATTTCCCCGTGGTCCTTGAAAAAAAACCGCTTGCGGCGCTTGCACAGCAAAATGGTGGTAATCGATAGCACCATAGGGTTTATCGGGGGCATCAACATCATAGACGACAACAATGTCCCCAACCCCAACAACGTGCCACCACGCGTCGACTACGCGGTGCAAATTGAGGGCGCGCTGCTGCCGCGTTTACAGGCTAGCGTCGCTGACCTTTGGCAACGCGTTGCCTGGCTAAATTTACTCAAAACGCCCGCGGCAAAATTGCTGACAAGTGCCTCATCCAACGCTCACCCAGCCAACGTGTTGGCGGCCTTTGTGCAACGCGATAACGTCTTACACCGGCATGACATAGAAAGCGCCTACCTAGAGGCCATCAATAGCGCGCGCAGTGAAATCCTCATTGCCAACGCCTATTTTTTACCTGGCTATCGCTTTCGCAAAGCCTTAGTCGACGCTGCCAATCGCGGCGTGAAGGTGAGCTTGCTCTTGCAAGGGCGGGTAGAGTATTTCTTAATGATGGCCACCCACGCGTTTTACAGTGAGTTTTTAAACAAGGGGATCGCCATCTACGAGTACCGCAAAAGTTTCATGCACAGCAAAGTGGCGGTGATAGACGGCATATGGGCCACCGTCGGCTCGTCCAACATCGATCCATTTAGCTTATTGCTGGCGCGCGAAGCCAATCTATTCATCTCGGATCCGAGGTTTGCCAGTGAGCTACGAACAGACATCCTAGCCAGCATAGCAGCCGGCGCCGTGCCCATCTTGGCACAGCAATGGCAAGCAGAAAAGGCCTTTAAACGGGCGGCATCCAAGTTAGCCTTAGGCATGGTCAGGCTGTTTTTAGGGCTAATAGGCGAAAAAGACGAGTAAGTAGTTTCCATAAAAAAAGGGGCCTCAGCCCCTTTTTTTATGGTCCAACTTTTATTGCTCGCCTTTATTTGCTGACTTTGATTGGCACGTACAAGGTGGCTTCACCACGTTGCACCAACACCGCCACGGTTTTACCGGCCGCCACCGCGTTGATTTGCTTATTAAACTGCTCCACGCTTTGCGACTCGTTGTTATTCAGCCCTAAAATCACGTCACCGCGGCGTATGCCGGCTTGCGCGGCAGCACCCACGCTTTCCACCACCAACAAACCGTTTTTACCGTTTAGCTTTTTCTTTTGTTGCACGGTCAGTTCTTTCAAGGTCAAGCCTATCTTGTTGGCTTCGACCTTGCCATTGGGTTTGGTGCTTGGTGCGACGGTTTCGCTGCCGTCACTGGGCATTTCACCGACACCAATATTAAGCGTTTTCGCACTGCCTTTACGCAAGATTTCCACTGCGGCAATTTTGCCGGGTTTGGTTGCCCCTACGGCTCGCGGCAAATCAGCCGACACCCCTATGGCTTTGCCATCAAACTTGGTGATCACATCACCGGCTTCCAAGCCGCCTTTATCGGCCGGGCCGTTTTTCTCCACCCCGGCGACCAAGGCGCCGTTGGTGTTTTTCATGGAGAAGGATTCGGCCAATTCTTTGGTGATTTCTTGAATGGCAATGCCTAACCAACCACGGGTGATTTTGCCGTTGGCTTTAAGTTGATTGGATACGTCTATCGCCACATCGATGGGAATAGCAAAAGACAAGCCCATGGAACCGCCACTGCGGCTGTAAATCTGGGAATTGATGCCCACCACTTCACCGGCTAAATTGAACAAGGGGCCGCCGGAGTTACCCGGGTTGATGGCCACATCGGTTTGTATAAATGGCACGAAATTTTCTTGTGGTAAGGCCCGCCCTTTAGCACTGACAATGCCAGCCGTCATGGTGTTTTCTAAGCCGAATGGTGAGCCGATGGCAGCTACCCACTCGCCTACTTTTAGTTTTGCCGAATCGCCTATCATCACCTTAGGCAAGCCGGTGGCATCGATTTTTAGCAAGGCCACGTCGGTGCGTTTATCCGCGCCTATGATTTTCGCTTTGAATTCACGCTTGTCGGCCAATTTAACAATGACTTCATCGGCCTCATTAATGACGTGTGCGTTGGTTAAAACGTAACCGTCGCTACTGATGATGAAACCCGAACCCAAGGATTGCGATTTGTAATCCGGTTGTGGCCCGCCACCTTGACCAGGCATGCCTGGCATACCGGGCATCAGTGGAATACCGAAGCGCTTGAAAAATTCCTGCATCTGCTCGTCGCCTTCCATGCCGGGGAATCCACCGACAGGGCCATTGTTGTGCAAACTTTGGGTGACGCTGATGTTCACCACTTCCGCACCGTGCTTTTCCGCTAAATCGGTAAAGTCAGGTAAGCCTTGTGCGTGAGCACTACTCAACAAAAAAAACGATAAAACTGCTAGCCAATTTTTTAACATTTATTTACCTCAAGCGATCGATTAACTATTTAACCTTGATTATTTTTAAACGCCATGACCCTAGGCCAGACGTCGTATTTGTATTAATTGGGGACCGATCCGCAATGTTCAAGAGGGCTATCCTCCGCCTGCCGCAAAATATGCGCTTGGTAGCCATGACTTTTAGCCAAACCGTTAGCACCCTTACCCATGACCCAATAGCGTGCGGCATAAAAGCCACCAAGCAAACCCAGCGCCGCACCCAACATCACGTAAAACTGATTGGCAAACTGGTGATCGGCAAGCAGCGCGCCTAAAATCATACCAAGCATGGGGACAACATAAAGAAACCAAACCGAGCGCAATATGGCATGCTCATCCATGCCCACCACCACAGCATCCCCCACTTGAGCTTGGATGGCATTGTGCGCGATGAATTCATGCGGCTGGGACTTCACCATCTTGGACCAAGTGGCATTGCCGCAACCGCGCTTTTGCCCGCATAGGCCACAGGCGGTGCGCCGCTCTAAAACCAGGCTAGCCTGATCGTCACGAACAGCCGTGACTATGGCGTATTCTTCTATCATGGCAGGAATTTATTACTGTTTAATGAAAATGCAATTATAGCCAGCGCTACGATTATTTGACAAACACCACGGCATGGGCAATTTTGGCCACGGTGACTTCCGGCACTTCGCCCACCACGGTAATTTGCAAATTACCGGCGACATTGGCATAAAAACTGGTGTTGCCCACTAGGCTGCGACCGTTTCTTGGTTTAATGCCGTTTTCTAATGGCTCGATAAAGAGCGATACCGAGGCCAAGCCATCTGAAAAAATAATATGGGTAACCGGCCAGGTTTTACCCTTAACCGCACGCATCATTTGCTCCACTTTCACAAATCCTTCTGGCAAGACTTTAAGGCGCCAATGCGGGCTGTCTTGTTTATCGGCAATGGTGTTGACGTCTTCCATGACGTAGGCTTTTTTGCTGTCTATTTTCGGTTGATACCAATCAAGCTCCATGCTTTTAATCAGCGTGAGTTGGGTAAAAGCCATGCTATCAAGCGCTTCGTTGCGGTTGTTTAACATGACCGATTTAAGTAATAAACCGTATTCGCTGTCCACCCAAAACTTGTAGCTGTAGCGCAAATTGTCCTTGGATTCCAATATTAAGATTTGCGCTTGCCTATCGGCCACGCGCTCAATTTCGCCTGCTTTAAGGGTGTAATTGGCTTTAATGCTATCTAAATCGGTGGGAAGAATAGCCGGGAACATGTTTTGCCCACGGCGTTTTTCGATGACGATTTTTTCGTTCTTGGGGTTAAAAATAACCACGTCGCCGCTTTGATTAAACACCTCACGCGGTGACCCGTCTAACACCACATTGCGCGCAAACTCGTCATGGCCATTGTAGATGTGTTTAATTTCGACCGACTTGGATTGCGCGCCAGTTTGGCAAACAAAAATACCCTGGTAGTTCAACACATGAGCGGCCACGGCCATTTTTTGTAGCGTTTGCCATTGATCGGTGCTGCCCGCATGGCCAGTTAAACTGACCATAAATAGGGCGGCAAGGGATAGTAAACGTTTAAACAACATCGCTAGCTTTCAATAAAACAAAAATAAAGCCGCCCATTAATTAGGGTAGCTGGCCGGCTGGATGTAATAAGAAGTCGATGATGGTGCGGAAGATTGGTGTGCCGTTAAGTATTCAGCAGGTATGGCAACCGCGTTGGTTTCAACGCTAACATCGGCTGCGGCTAGGTTAGCATTCAAGCTAGGATCGGCCACTTGCGCTTGCAAGACCATGAAACCCACCACCAAAATGGCAGCAAACGAGGCCGCCATGGACCAAGCAATCTGCTGACCACCGGATTTGCTGGCAGCGCCATCGGCTTTTGCAGCGGATTTTAACCAGGCTGCATTGGGCGCTAAAACGGTCGGCTCCATGTCGATCTTGGCCATTAAATTGGCTTTAAAATCGGCACTTAAGGTTGGCGTGCCTCGCATTACGTCACCAATTAAATGGTAGCGGCTCCATGCCTCGGCGGCCGGGCTGTTAGCTTGCATGCTGGCCAGCAGATGTTCGGCATCGGCCAACTCGATTTCGTTATCAGCTAATGCGGATAGTTGTTCTGTCATGATTTACTCCAAATACGTCTAATGCAAAATTGCTTACCAGCGCTTGTTGTCTGGCGTGTTTTCTAATAAAGGTTTTAATTTCAATGAGATGGTATCGCGCGCTCTAAAAATACGCGAACGAACCGTGCCTATCGGGCAATTCATTACCGTGGCAATTTCTTCGTAGCTCAAGCCTTCAATTTCACGCAAGGTAATCGCCGTGCGCAATTCTTCAGGCAAGCCAGCCACCGTGTCGTTAACAGTTTGGGCGATTTGCTTGGTCATCAAGGACGACTCAGGCGTTTCCATGGTGCGTAACTCGTCGCCGTCTTCAAAGTTTTCTGCGTCTTCTAACTCTATGCCAGTGCTGACACTAGGGCGGCGTTTTAATGACACCAAGTAATTTTTAGCGGTGTTAATGCCGATGCGGTAGAGCCAAGTGTAAAACGCACTGTCTCCACGAAAATTAGGCAAAGCGCGGTAGGCCTTAATGAAGGTGTCTTGCACGATGTCTTCAATCTCGGATTGATCGCGCACCATGCGCGATAGCAAACGCGCTAGCTTGCGTTGGTATTTGTCCACCAACATAGAGAACGCACGCTTATCACCGCGTTGCGCACGCAAGACCAATTCGTGGTCTATCTCTCGATTTTCTAGGGATGTGTTGGCTACCAAGCTTAAATGTCCGTTAGGTTTAGTCTGCTGTGAGCTTTCGGCTGGACTGGGGGGGTCACTCAATTTTTTTTCGGTTTCGGCAGTATAACCTTGAGCAGCGACTTGTACTAAATTTAGTTGGGTAAAATTGACCACTTCCGCAAAATGCATTTTGTTCTCTCCCTTATCCACCTGCAAACTACACCGGTTTATTTATTTGGCTAATCCGTCATTTCTATTGCCTTTTATCAAGACAAAGCTACACTCTCAATAGTTCCAGCAAACGCCATCGAATGTTTAACTTTCTCACGACACAACAAAACCCGTATGCAGCAATTTGATGTACTCATAATTGGTAGCGGCTTGGCCGGCTTAAGCACGGCCCTGCGCCTGGCTGAGCACAAAAAAGTCTGCTTAGTCAGCAAGCGCAGCATTAACGACACGGCCAGCGATTGGGCGCAAGGTGGCATTGCCGCCGTGTTAAACGATGACGATACAATAGAAAGTCACGTGCAAGACACGCTCAATGCCGGCGGCGGTTTGTGCGACGAAACGGTGACTAAAATGGTGGCCGAACAAGCCAAGGGCGCAGTGCAATGGCTAATAGACCAAGGCGTGGGCTTTACCCGCACGGCCAATGACCAAGGCTTTCACCTAACCCGTGAAGGCGGCCACAGCCACAGACGCATCATCCACGCGGCCGACACCACTGGCCACGCAGTGCAAACCACCTTGTCCGATAAAGTGAAACAACACCCCAACATCAGCCTGCTGGAAAACCACATAGCGGTGGATTTAATCACCGCCAGAAAAATGTCCAGCAAAGGCACGCCACAACCGCCCGCATCCGATTACCACAGCGACGCCAACGCTTGTTTGGGCGCTTACGTGCTGGATAAAACCACAGGCAAAGTGATTACCATCGCCGCGCAAAACACCGTGTTGGCCACCGGCGGTGCCGGCAAAGTGTATTTGTACACCACCAACCCAGACATCAGCACAGGCGATGGCATGGCCATGGCCTGGCGAGCAGGTTGCCGCGTGGCCAACATGGAATTCATCCAATTCCACCCCACATGTTTATTTCACCCGCATGCCAAATCGTTTTTAATCAGCGAAGTGGTGCGCGGCGAAGGCGGTTTGCTTAAGCTGCCAGACGGCAGCCGCTTCATGCTGGAACACGACGAACGACTAGAGTTAGCGCCGCGTGATGTGGTGGCAAGGGCCATCGACTTTGAGATGAAAAAACGCGGTTTGGATTGCGTCTATTTGGACATCCGCGACAAACCCTTAGCTTTCATTGAGTCGCATTTCCCTAACATTTACCAACGCTGCTTAAGCTATGGCATAGACATCAGCAAAACGCCTATCCCGGTGGTGCCGGCGGCGCATTACAGTTGCGGCGGCGTCATGACCGACGACAAAGGCCGCACCGACATCAAGCACTTGTATGCCGTAGGCGAAACCGCCTGCACCGGCTTGCACGGCGCCAACCGCTTGGCCAGCAACTCCCTATTGGAATGCTTGGTGTTTGGGCAAACGGCCGCCGCCGACATCTTAAGTCAAGCCAACAAAGCATCGCCGCGCTTACCGGACTGGGACGAAAGCCGCGTGACCGACGCCGACGAAGAAGTGCTCATCACCCACACCTGGGAAGAGTTACGCCGTTTTATGTGGAATTACGTGGGCATCGTGCGCACCGACAAACGCTTAAGTCGCGCCTTGCACCGCATCCACATGCTGCGCGATGAAGTGGACGAGTTTTACAACAACTTTAAAATCAGCAACGACTTAATCGAACTGCGTAATCTATTGCAAGTGGCGCAACTCATTGTGGAAAGCGCTATTTCCCGTAAAGAAAGCCGCGGCCTGCATTTTAGTAAAGACCACCCGCAGACCGAAGCCGAACCCATCCCCACCGTGCTAGAACCACTCAATTACGACAGCCTTTTGGAGCGCAAAGCCAAATAGCACAGCCATTGCGCTGGGCAAAAAGGTTTCACTGGCTTTAATTGCAATCTACCGTATAATGCAGCCTCCCTATGCCAACCAATCAGCGTAGCGGTCCTTACCCTTAATCTTCTTGATTTTCAAATCATCCGAATGATTATTACCTTTGCCTACCTCGATTGGTGTTGCTCGTTTGTAATGGGTCGGCGATAGAAGCTCTGAATACGACTTGCGTGCAACGCTACATAAAATGCGCACCCATCCTTAATCAGCGCTTCGCTAACCCAAGCTGGAGCATCACTTTGAATACAGAAACAACAAGCCTTAACTTTGATCAGTTAGGATTATCCGCAGCCATATTGCGCGCCATTAACGACGCCGGCTACACCACCCCAACCCCGATTCAGGCCAAAGCCATTCCGCAAGTATTAAGCGGTGGCGACTTATTGGCTGGCGCCCAAACCGGCACCGGCAAAACGGCCGGTTTCACCCTACCCATATTGCATATCTTGAGCCAAAAGCTGGCGGACCCCGGCAGCAAAGGCCGACCACGTTGCCTAATGCTGACGCCCACCCGTGAACTAGCGGCGCAAATTGAAGAGTCTGTTAAAACATACGGCAAATACTTACCCTTGAGCTCCACGGTTATTTTTGGTGGCGTGAACGCCAACCCACAAATTGCCCGATTAAAAAAATCACTGGATATTTTGGTCGCAACGCCAGGGCGCTTGCTAGACCATGCCAACCAAAAAAATGTGGATTTATCCGGTGTGGAAATTTTAGTGTTAGACGAAGCCGACCGCATGTTGGACATGGGTTTCATCCGCGACATTAAAAAAATACTCGCGATGCTGCCTAAAGCCAGACAAAACCTATTGTTCTCTGCCACCTTCTCAGACGAAATCAAGGGCTTGGCCGATGGGCTATTGCATAACCCAGGTTTTGTAGAAGTAGCCCGTCGCAACACCGCTTCCGAGATGGTCGAACAAAGCGTGCACATGGTCGCGCAAAGCCATAAGCGCGAACTGATGAGCTATCTAATTAAACAAAACGACTGGCAACAAGTGCTGGTGTTTACCCGCACCAAACACGGTGCCAATCGCTTGGCAGAAAAGCTGGTGAAAGACGGCATACAAGCCGCCGCCATCCACGGCAACAAGAGCCAAGGTGCGCGCACCAAGGCATTGGCGCAATTTAAAGACGGCAGCATGCGCGTCTTGGTGGCCACCGACATCGCGGCCCGCGGTTTAGACATAGACCAATTGCCGCAAGTGGTTAACTTTGAATTGCCCAACGTGCCAGAAGATTACGTGCACCGCATAGGCCGTACTGGCCGTGCCGGCAGTAGTGGTGCCGCCGTGTCGCTGGTAGACCGTGAAGAGTTGAAGTTCTTAAAAGACATCGAAAAACTCATCAAGCGCGAGATACCTAAACTGCCAGTGGAAGGCTTTACGCCTAACCCCAACCCGGAACCGGAAGCACCACGTGCCCCGCGCCAACCGCACGGCCGCCCACCACGTGGCCACCAACGCAGTGCCGGTAGCAACAACCAAACCCAGCGCCCACGTGAAGCTAACCAAGCCGCCCCTCGCGGCGAGGCCCGCCCGGCCAGCAATAAAAACATGTCGGAAGCCGCACGCCATCAGGCCATGCCACAACCGGCCTTGTTTTCACCTACTGTGCCGCAAAATAATAGTCGTCGCCATAACCCAAATGGCGGCCAGCCTAAACCTGGAACAGCCAACCGTGGCAAACCCAGCAGCCCGCATCGCAGCGGCGGGCGTGGCCGATAAGGTGCATTTAGCCTTTTAGCAAAACCCAAAAATAGATTAAACTTCTAACCATTAAAATTTTACCCATTACCGATTTAGGACATCCCCATGCAAATTGCAATGAACACAGTGGTATCAATGACTTACGAACTAAAAGACGCGGATGGCAACGTGCTTGAATCCAGCGCGGAGCCGGTCGCTTACTTGCACGGCGGTTACGATAATATTTTCCCGAAAGTGGAAGAAGCCATGCACGGCAAAAACATCGGTGACGTGGTCATCGTCGACTTGCAACCGGTTGATGCATTTGGCGAATACGATGAAGAATTGGTGCAAATTGAGCCAGCCAGTGCCTTCCCATCTAACGAACTCAAAGTGGGCATGCAGTTTGAAGGCGAAGACGAATCCGGCGAGGTGATTTTATACACCGTGACCGAGATTGCCGACGGCAAAGTCATTGTTGATGGCAACCACCCATGGGCAGGCGAACGCGTGGTTTTCACCGCCACCATTAAAGACGTGCGTGCGGCCAATAAAGAAGAAGTGAGCCACCAACACGTGCACGGTGCAGGCGGTCATCACCACTAGTTAGCGAATTAAATAAAAAAGGCGCTCATGATTGAGCGCCTTTTTTATTGTCAGTCATAAACGTAAAGAGATTAGGCTGCCACTTGCATAGGATGAATTTCATGCGCAATCTTTTCACCAACTAAGATTTGCGCCTGTTTAAGATCAAAACTCGTCTGCAGATTCAACCAAAACTGTGGCGTGGTATTAAAAAAATGAGCCAACCTTAGGGCAGTATCCGTTGTAATGCTGCGACGCTCACGAACCACTTCATTAATTCTTGGCGCAGGCACACGCAACTCGATAGATAGCGCATTCGCACTCATACCCAATGGGACTAGGTACTCTTCTCTAAGAATTTCGCCTGGGTGTATAGGCCTCATGTTGTTTTTAATCATCTCTAACTCCTCAGTGGTAATCCACAATCTCAACGCCTTCAGGGCCATTCGCTCCCCAAGTAAAGCAAACGCGCCATTGATCATTGATGCGTATACTGTGCTGACCAGATCGATTTCCAGATAACTGCTCGAGTCGGTTTCCTGGGGGCGATCTTAAATCCCTTAATTCAACAGCATCATCTAACATCTGCAGTTTTCGTTCTGCAACCGATCTAATCTGATTAAACCGATGAGCAGGAAGTCCTTGGTAAAGGGACTTAGTGTCACTGCAACGAAAAGATAGTATAGCCATGAAGAAATATATAACGCCACGCGTTAAACGTCAAGAGAATGATGCCGCCCTTAAGTTGGGGTATCCATCAACTCTTTTAGTTGATACAAGGCATCAAGCGCTTGCTTAGGCGTTAAATCATCGGCATGCAAGGCCTCCAACGCGCTAAGCGCTGGGTGAACGGGCAATTCAGCCGTAGGTTCAGGGCTACTAAACAGTTCCGATTGCGAGCTGGCACTGGCCACATTACTTTGCTCCAGTTGCGCTAGCTTGCGCTTTGCCGCGGCCACCACCGATTTAGGAATGCCGGCCAATTGCGCCACTTGCAAGCCGTAACTTTGGTTGGCCGCACCCTCTTCCACTTTGTGCATAAACACAATGGATTTATTGGCCTCACTGCCATGCTCCATGGCATCCAAATGCACGTTAGCCGCTTGCTTGAATTCATCGACGATTCGGGTTAATTCAAAATAATGGGTGGCAAACAAAGTGTAGCTGCGGTTTTTTTCCAGCAATTGCTTGGCCACCGCCCAGGCTAGACTCAAGCCATCAAAAGTGGATGTGCCGCGGCCTATTTCGTCCAGCAAGACCAAACTTTTAGCGGTGGCATTGTGCAAGATATTGGCTGTCTCGGTCATTTCCACCATGAAGGTAGAACGGCCGCCGGCCAAATCATCGGATGCACCTATGCGTGTCATGATGCGATCGATTTCGCCGATTTTTGCCGAACTGGCCGGCACGTAACTGCCGCAATGCGCCAACAACACTATCAATGCAGTCTGCCGCATAAAGGTCGATTTACCACCCATATTGGGGCCGGTGATCAGCAACAATTGTCGGTAGGGATTGAGCAGCACATCGTTGGCAATAAAGGGTTGACCGGCACTGGCCAGGGTGAGCTGCTCCACCACCGGATGGCGCCCGGCTTGTATGATTAAGCCCGGCTCCAAGGTAAATTCTGGCGCCACGTAATGCAAGCTCTGCGCGCGCTCGGCAAAGCAACACAACACGTCCAAGCTTGCCACCGCCAGGGCATTGGCTTGCAAGCTAGCGATGCTGGGCAGCAAGGCTTCCAAGACTTGCTCATAGAGCATTTTTTCGCGTGCCAAAGCCCGGTCGTTAGCGCTTAATACTTTATCTTCAAACGCTTTTAATTCAGGGGTAATGAAGCGCTCGACATTTTTTAAAGTTTGCCGGCGGCGGTATTCGGCCGGCGCGGTTTCGGCTTGGCTGCGGCTCATCTCAATGTAAAAGCCGTGCACGCTGTTGTATTCCACCTTGAGATTGGCGATGCCGGTACGGGCTTTTTCTGCCGCCTCAAATTCCAATAAAAATTCACCGTGGTTGCTTTGTAAATTGCGCAGCTCATCCAACTCGGCATCAAAGCCATCGGCTATCACCCCACCGTCACGCAGCACCACGCTGGGCTCAGGCTTAATCGCTTGCTGCAATAAACTAAGGGCATCGCTTGGTGGCTGCATGTTTGCCAGCAGGCTTTGCAATAAAGGGCTAGCCAAGCCTTGCAGCCCGGCTTGCAATGCTGGCAAAGCCTGCAAGCTCAGAGTTAAACCCGACAAATCCCGCGGCCTAGAGGTTTTTAAGGCCACCCTTGCGGTAATGCGCTCTATGTCCCCAACTGCTTTGAGTGCAAGGTTTAAATTTTGGTAACGGTCACTGGCAATCAAATCCGCAACCGCATCGTGGCGAGCACTAACCTGCGCCCTATCTTGCAATGGATGGTGCAACCAGTGGCGCAACAAGCGAGCGCCCATGGCCGTGTGCGTGGTGTTCAGCAGCGAATATAGCGTGGGGCTGGCCTCCCCTCGCAAGGTGAGGTCTATCTCTAAGTTGCGCCGTGTGGCCGCATCCAATTGAATGTAGGCAGTGCTCTGCTCCACCGACAAGGCATTGATGTGCGGCAAAGTAGTGCGCTGGGTGTGTTTAACGTAGTCTAGCAAGGCACCGGCAGCACAAATGGCCGGATGCAAATCCGCGCAACCAAAGCCATTTAAATCGTAGGTATTGAGTTGCTTGGTAAGGGTAGCTAAAGCGCTATCGTAATCAAACTGCCAAGGGCTCAAACGCTGCTTGGCTACTTTCGTGTTGGCCAAGGCGGCATGCACAAAATCGTCCGCCAGCAACAATTCACTAGGGGCGATGCGCTCCAATTCTTGTCCCAGCAAACCCACGGCAATTTCACTCAAAATAAAGGTGCCCGCCGCTAAATTGATGCGGGCTAAACCGATTAAACCATCGCCCTGAAACACACTTAGTAATGGTGTATCGCGCGTTTCATCTAGCAAGGCACTGTCGGTTAAGGTGCCGGGCGTTAAGATGCGGGCCACCTGCCTCTCCACCGGGCCTTTACTTGTGGCCGGATCGCCCACTTGCTCGCAGATGGCCACCGCCTCACCCATCTTGGTGAGCTTAGCCAAATAGCCTTCCGCCGCATGGTAAGGCACGCCTGCCATCTTAATTGGCTGGCCGTTGCTGCTGCCACGTTGGGTTAAGGTGATGCCGAGTAAGCGCGCGGCTTTTTCTGCATCCTCAAAAAACAATTCGTAAAAATCACCCATGCGATAGAACACCAATTTATCTGGATGCTGCGCTTTGAGCGCCAGATACTGACGCATCATGGGCGTGTGATTGCTTGTTGCTTCGTTAGTTTGTTCGATGTTATTCATGGAATGGCTTAATACAGAAATCAGGTTACATTATGAGCCATATTCATAAAAATACCGCCATAGATCGCCTTATGCACCACGTATTAATCTCACTTGCGGCTAACGACCCCTTAGGAGACGGTCTAATTTTTTAGTCTTTTTGAATCTTATGTAGTTAAAATGGCTTGTAATTCAATCTTAAAAATTTGATAATCTTCAAACATGAATACTAAACCATCACTGAGCTATATTAAGTTTTTAAACTTAGCCAAAGCTATGCGGGAACTCTCTCAATTCCCTACATTAAATCCATTGGAAGAGAACCTGCTCAATGATTTTGCATCAGCATGGCAGGAAAATATAAAACTGACTGTATCTAAAAGTATGCATTCATCATCTGCAATGTCACCCAGTACTGTGCATCGAAATATAAAATCACTTAAATTAAAAGGTTTTATCAGCCTAGATATGGATGAGCAAGATAATCGTATTAAATACATCAACCACACACCCGTATGCATTCATTATTTTTCATTATTAGGGCAATGTCTTAATGATTCATTAAAGTCATAAGTGCAATCTACAGCAGCACTTATGAAAATTATTAAATCCACAATTATTGATATCCTTTTAGTTGCCCTGGCTTGGATACTTTTTTATCGATTCAGCTTATGGCTATTTGCTTATTTTGAATACAATCCACATGTGAACTGGGTATTCCTGCCTGCTGGTATTCGTATGCTTGCTGTCTTTATCTTTGGCTGGGCTGGGGTGCTAGGGCTTTTTATTGGCTCTGTTATTACTAACGATGAAGAACTAAGTGGGTATGTCATTTACTTATCCATGATTTCAGCACTCTCACCTATGGTAGCTAAACGTGCTTGCAATTGGTGGTTTAATATCCCCGTTACACTGCAAGGATTAAGAGGTAAGCAGTTGCTAGCCTTTGCCGTGATTGGCGCATTAACTAACGCTTTATTTAGCAACCTCTTTTTTTACTTTGCTAATGAGACAAATAGTTTGAAGGGAATCATCCCAATGTTTGTTGGCGACCTACTCGGCACCCTCTTTATTTTTTATCTCGTAGTCAAAATACTGCAGTTAATTTTCCTTATACATAAAAAAATTATTTCCCCCATTCTTTAAATTTATTCATTGCCCTTCTTAAATGCGTTAGCCATAGGCGTTCTAAACGGGGTTGCAGCAGGCCACCTCTGCTATAGCTCATGTTATAAAAGGCTTATATGTAAGGGCGTAGCCAATTTAAATCTAAAGTGGTTAACGATAGACTTCGCGGCGATTACCGATCTCGATGACCAAAACACGCATCTCACCGTCTTGAATATCACAAATAATACGCATATCACCTACACGATAACGCCAATAGACCCCAAGCTTAGGACCGCTTAAGCTTTTACCTAACGTTCTTGGGTCGTCTATCGAAGCGACGCGCTCATCCATATAATCGAAAACGCGAAGTGCGATCGACTTATCAAGCTTTTTAAGTTGACGTAAAGCTGAGTCAGTTTAGTTAATGATTAAAGCCAAGTTCTTTTCTCGCCTGTGCACTGCTTACTATTATTTCTTGACCTTTACGAATTCTCTCCATTGATGCATCGGCCAAATAAAAGTCTTCCAGGTCATCAAGACCGCCTTTAATGAGCTCGCGCAAATAGTAAGATTTAGGGCGTCCCGTTTGTGCGGCTAATGCATCTAACCTTTGTTCTATTTCAGGATCAAGTTTTATTGATACGGCCATATAGGCACTCCTTAATGTATTAATTGTGATACTTTTATCACAGTAAATACATTAATTGCATCCACTTACAATTGGCGCATCATGATCGTGTGATTGGTTACTGCTTCGTTAGTTTGTTCGGTGTTATTCATGGAATGGCTTAATACAGAAATCAATTCACATTATGGGCCATTTTCATAAAAATACAGCCATAGATCGCCTTATGCGGCACGTAATAAGGTGACTTTTTTGCCAGCCTGAATCGATGATAGGGCATTCACCAATCCGATTTCTTGAAGGCGCTTCACGTCCGCATAAACCCTGCTGTAGGGTCGATTCATGTCTCGTGCCACTTGGTAGATATTCTTCGATGAACGACTGCAGATATCCACGTAGGTGGCCTTTAATTGTTTGCTCATCGGTTTATCAATCACGCAGACTTGCTCACTAAAGGCAAAGCCTGTCATCATCATAGCCCACAAGCCATCCAAGATAATTTTCCCTTGCCTATTTGAGGTGTGCTCGCTGTCCACATCCAAACGAATGCTATGCCATGCCTGAATAAACTGGCGTTCCCCCAGTAATTGCACGAAGTCTGCCCCAGCAATAATGGAGACCGACTGGTTCAATACCTGAAGGTGCTCATGATGGGCGCGATCAATGATCGCAGCAACCCAATAGGCGTAGGGCATCACCCTATCCTGGAAACAGGTTCTAGAGAGTTTATTCCACAAGATTTCGCGCGCCGATACCCTAGCCATACCGAACCATTTCCTTAAACACTTCTTGCATCCGATTTCTGACAACCGACATCCTATCGACCGGCTTGATATGCGATATGTGTTGATTCGTCTGATCAATGTCCATTTGTTCAAATTCATCCATCATTGCGACCCAGGGCATGGAGACTAAGCCTGCCAAAAAGGCTTTTTGAGGAAAGTTAGCCCCGTGCCGATTGATCTCACTCACGAAAACCGGGATCGGTTTTATCATTTGATCGAGCATCATGAGATCAAACAAATCGCGGGCAGCCTGCCTGCCGTCTGTGGGGGTATTGGCATTGCCTGAGCCCGACACGGTTCGAAGCTTACGATGGTATAGGCCTTCTACTGACTCAATCATAAAGGCGGCCTCTCCGATTGGCATCAAACTGCTTGGGAACATACCCGCATAACCGTCCTCAATAAAAGATACTTTTAGCTTAACCTCAGGGAACTGCGCGTAGCCAACCAATTGATGGACAAAACGCCCACCTGATTCCATTTGAATGTCATCTAGCTTAATGTCTAATTTCCCCAACTGCACAGACAATTGCTCCGGGTTAAATTGGCCATCAACGAAGAAATCCAGATCGTAAGAAACCCGGTGATGCAAATAGGCGCGTGCCAGAGCGGTGCCCCCGCAAAGGATGAGATTAAAGCCCAATGGCTTGATATTGCCTACCTTTAAAAGGAACTGCTCTTGGGCCTGGTATAAGCGTTGTGTAGCCGGCTCAGCCATAATTAAACTTAAAAAAGTAATATATCACTTATGTTAGTTTAATTGCCTAAAAAGTCAACGATTTATTTAATACGGCAACACTATAAGAAGGGGCAATAGCAGGCCTAAGTCTCCCCTTTCCTTATGTCTAGATGAGAATTAGTCCGTTTTGCGAAAATTACTTTTTATAAATTTAGGGCAAAAAAATACCCATCGGTGATGGGCATATTTGTTCAAAAGTGACTCGCTTAGTCTTCAGACGTGATGTCGACGGTGTTACGCTCTTGTCGCCAATGCTGGTGCTTACGCAGTTCGGATAAGGTCCTGTAGAAGGCGCGATCTAGGTCCTCGTGAACACGCTGAATGCTACTCTCTTGCATGAATTTGAGTAGTCGCGCTTCTTTAATTTCCCTAATGATTTCACGGAGTCTGACGGCATGCTTAACCGCCATCACTGGAATATCGTTATCACTTAGAAAAGTCTTGCAATGGTGATGAATGAAGGGGGAAACCTGCTCATGACCATTCTTCACCTTCATACTAGGCCATAAGCTGCAATCCTTCATCCCGCTTGATGCCTTGGATTCAAGGTACTCGTATAGCAAAGGTGATTGCTGCTTCATTAATTGCAACTCTTGTTCATTCGGAGTAGCCAAAATAAACTGGTCGCAATAGCCAAATGCTACCCTTAATTCCTCTTCCACAGTCTCGGTCATGGCATCAACCACAGTCAATACTGGGCCTGGATTAGTCACCGCGACGGGAAAGCTAACCCTAAGAAAATCCGTAATATCAAACTTAGTCGCAAGCACACGGACCAATCCTGAATGCTCAATCTTTTGGGCACGCAACTTCTTCCAAGTTAGAATCGCTAGGTTCTTTACCATTGTGGCCGCTACTCCATCCTCTGGCCTAAAGTCGTGAAAAAACTGATCTTCCATTTTTTTGAAGTCATTCTCACTCTCACCTGGCAAAATGATTAAAGATGAATAGGCGCCTGTCTTAATGGCATTTTTAGCGCTGGCCATCTTGCCTGCTTTAGTCTTTGGTCCGCCGGTACGCTTAGATTGGGCCATGTATCACCTCACTTATTAAGTCTCACGCCTGGGCGGTCTTCAGGGGTACCAACAAATTCAACACCACCAGCTTCTAAGGCAAGTTGAATAGCATGCAATACCTTAACACTCGCAGAGTCAGGAAGACCATCGCACGACTCTACTCTGCGAATACTCGACAGACTAACCCCTGCGTTTTTTGCTAAATCTGACCCAGACCAACTAATCAAAGATTTAGCAGCGCGAACTTGTGCACCCGTAATCATTTTGCTATATAATGTCTCTATTAAGACTCTTTTTGAGTCAAATATTAAGGTATTTACGTCATATGATTAATCATAACGCAGTTGAAACATTACGCCAACTAATACAAAAAATCGATGGTGCCTATGCACCCACAACCATACGTGCCTATAAAGCCGACTTTGCTAAATTCATCGACTTTTGTGACTCAAGAGATGAATCTGCGTTGCCTGCCTTTCCCATAACGATTGCTAACTATATCGCACAGCTATCAACGCAATACAGCTCTGCATTCATTCGGCGTATTGTGGTGTCGATCTCCAGTGTGCATAGACTTAACTACTTTGCCGACCCCACCAAAGACCCTGAAGTGAACTTAGCAATCAGACGCATGCACCGCCAGATAGGCAGACACCATAATCAAGCACAAGCCATCAATAAGGATTTACTTAATAAGATGTTAAAAGCCACAGAGACTAATTTGCGTGGCATACGTGATCGGGCCCTATTACAAGTGGCCTATGATTCACTATGCCGAAGAAGTGAGATTGTAACCTTGCGTTTTGAGGATATAAAAATCACGCATCCAGAAGATAGCGAGACGCCAAGTGTGAGCATTTTGCTGAGGCGCAGTAAAACAGATCAAGATGCACAAGGCCGATGGCTATATATTCGCTTAGCGACTTGGCATGCGATTCAAGAATGGATAAGCGCATCCGGCGTGGATTCCGGTTTGCTTTTTAGAGGGGTCAATCGGGGAATTAAGATTACCAAGGGATTAGGCGTGGGCCAAATTGGCAGAATCTATAAGCGTTTAGTACGTACCGCCGGCCTAGATGAAAAATTAGCCCAGCACATCAGCGGTCATTCAATGCGCGTTGGAGCGGCGCAAGATCTATTATTATCTGGCGCCAGCCTACCGATTATTATGGCGCGTGGACGATGGACTAAGCCAGATACAGTAATGCGCTATGTGGAGCATACGGCATTACCTTTTTAATAAGCTTGAGCGTATTAAATACTCAAGTTAATTTTCAAACACTTCTGCCTCAGATAACACCAAACCTAACTGATCTTTGCCTGACAAAATAGGCGTCTGTGCAATCGGCCACTCAATACCAATAGCAGGGTCATCCCAACGAATACAGCGCTCATGTTGCGGAGCGTAATAATCGGTGGTTTTATACAAAAACTCAGTATTGTCTTTTAGTACAACAAAGCCATGGGCAAAGCCAGGCGGCACCCATAATTGACGTTTATTCTCGGCCGACAATATCACCCCTACCCATTTACCAAAAGTAGCCGATTGGCGACGGATATCCACCGCCACGTCAAACACTTCACCTGCGGTGACGCGCACTAATTTACCTTGCGCTTGCTCTATTTGGTAATGCAGACCGCGCAATACATTGGCAGATGATTTAGAGTGATTATCTTGTACAAAGTTAGCTGTAACACCCGTGAGATTTTGGAAAGTTTGTTGGTTAAAACTTTCGAAGAAAAATCCCCTGTCGTCACCAAAAACTTTTGGCTCCAGAATCAATACATCCGGAATGGAAGTTTGCACTACTTGCATTAAAACACCTGCTCGCTCAGAATTTGTTTCAGGTATTGGCCATAGTTATTTTTAATGTATTTGTCTGCCAACTTATCTAAGGCCGCAGCATCAATAAAATTCATACGGTAGGCAATCTCTTCAGGGCATGCAATCTTTAAGCCCTGACGCTTTTCTATGGTTTCAATAAAGGATGATGCCTCTAAGAGAGATTCATGCGTGCCTGTATCCAACCAAGCAATACCACGTCCCATTACTTCCACCTTTAACTCACCCCGATTTAAATACTCACGGTTCACATCCGTAATTTCCAACTCACCACGGGGGGATGGTTTAAGGTTCTTAGCAATTTCAACCACTTGGTTGTCGTAAAAATACAATCCCGTGACGGCATACCTAGATTTAGGAGCTTTGGGCTTTTCTTCTAAGCTTACAGCTTGGCCTTGTGCATTAAATTCCACGACACCGTAACGCTCTGGATCACTCACTGGATATGCAAAGACGGTGGCACCGAGCGTCATTTTTGCAGCAAGTTGGGTTTTATGCGCTAACTCATGGCCGTAAAAAATATTGTCACCAAGTACTAATGCGCAGCTGTCATTTCCAATATAATCTTCACCTATAATAAAAGCCTGCGCCAATCCATCTGGTGAAGGTTGCACGGCATATTGAATATCCATGCCCCACAAACTGCCATTTCCTAACAACTGCTTAAAGCGTGGCGTATCTTCAGGCGTGGAAATAACCAAAACTTCACGAATGCCTGCCAACATTAAAGTGGTGATAGGGTAGTAAATCATCGGCTTATCGTATACAGGAAGCAACTGCTTAGAAACCACCTGAGTAACTGGGTATAGACGCGTGCCTGAGCCTCCAGCTAAAATAATACCTTTCATGCTAATCTCATCCTTCGCTTTAATAATATTTAAATTTCGCGCCACTCTAAAAAGCTAATGCAATCATGACTTGTGATTAAATAGGCTCAGTTTTGTGAGTCTCTACAAAGATGATCGTAAACGACCATCATACGTCTAACCGAAATTTCCTCAGTAAATTCGGCGAGAAAGCGTTGATGTGCGCTCTTTGACAAAGTGCTTCTTAGCTCTCCTGATTTAAGGATCTGGTTACATGAGTTAGCCAGAGCTTTTGGATTGCCAACTGGTACATTAAAACCACTGAGGCCATGCTGATTGACCCAGGGGACCCCAGAGCCTGGAATGTCAGACGCCACAATAGGAAGCCCATAGGCCATCGCTTCAAGAAGAACCACCCCAAATGCCTCGGCACGAGAGTTTGATGGTAAGCAGTATAAAGTGGCACGCTCGAATAGCGTATGCAGTTGAGCATCACTTAGTCTACCTGCCAGAATAACATGATCATTGACCCCGTTATGTTTTATGGCTTTTTGAAGCTCAGATTGCAATGGACCACCTCCAACAATGATAACGACAGCGCTTTCAGAAAAATCTTGAGCGGCTTCTATAAGAACGCTGAAGCCTTTGTAAGGGACCAATCGGCCCACCGCAAGGACAATTTGCCTCCCACCAATTTGTACTTCAAGTGCCGATGAAAGTTTGGAGTCACCGTCGTCATGCTTTACATCCGACACACCAATAGGAACAACGGTGATCTTGTTTTGGAAAGAGGCCAGTGTCTCCGAAGCATCCGCATAAACTTGCGAGGTCGCTACAATGCAATTCGCACGTCTCAGCAACGCTAACTCCAACGGGCGAAGGAGTTTACCTAAAAAGCCTTTATTAATGACATCACTGTGCCAATGAACCAATAATTTTACTTTTTGGGGTATAAATAGTGCACAAAGGGCTCCAAGCATATTAGGAACATGAAGATGAACCAAGTCTGCTTTTTTTGCGGCTGAAAGAGCTCGGAAAAAATATTTTACACCCAAGGGTTGTGCAGCAATCGATATCGCAATGGGCACTCGGATAATCAGGACGCCTTCACTCATCTCTGTTTTATTACCAGTTGACTTTTCAAAGCAGACGACAGAGACAGCATGCCCTGCCATCACCGCACCTTTGGCCAAGCTGTGGGTGACGCTTTCTATACCCCCATCATCAGGGAAGTAATATTTACCAAAATGAACGATGTTTGCCATAGGTCAGATTTTTTTCACATTGTAAGACCTAGTATATCCAGCGAAAGAATAAAAATAGTGATGATCAAGTGGATAAGTTGTAATAGAGTTAGGAGACTTAGTTAAAAAAATTAAACTCAACTAAAGCAAACTGCAAGTGTTTTATGGAAAAATTTTCAAACTGAATACACTTTATTTTCTCCATATTGCTTTCTCTATTAATCCAATCTAGTGCAGATGCTTTCTTTGATATTTTGTAACAGCATTAAGGCAGTATTGTGCCATGTGTATTTCATGACTAACTTTGTACCTGCTTCTTGAAGAGATGCTCTCCATTCATCATCTAAAACAACTCTCTTCATAATGTCCTGTATTGAACATATTGAGGTAGGATCAAAATAACCAACTGCGTTTTCACAAACTTCCGGAATAGAAGAAACATAAGAAGCAATAACTGGGCAACCACAAGCCATTGCCTCAAGAGGAGGAATTCCAAAGCCCTCGTAGAGTGACGGGAACACAAAGGCCATTGCATTAGAATAAAGCGCCTTGAGTTGCGCATCATCAACCCGCCCTACTCTAACTATTCTTTTATTATCTAAAGTGACTGAATCTGCGAATACTGCGGAATTAATCCCTCCAACCACTACAAGTTTGATAGATTGATTCTCTTCTAAGTTTGAAAAAGCTTTAATTAAGGCAGCAAAATTTTTTGAAGGATTTGCACTACCGACAGCCAATAAATAACTATTTTTCTTTAAATTAAAATTGCTAAGCACACGCTCATCTGAGTTGGTCTTGAAAATATGATCAGCACCACATGGCAAAACTTTAAACTTACTACTGTCCAAACCAAGATGATAACAAAGTCGGTCTGCAGAGAACTTTGATATTGTTAATAATCCAGAACAAAACCTAGATTGCATTCTGAATTGGGTTTGATACCATATTAAAAACTTCTTGCTATAAGCCTGTGGAAAATCAAAAATAGCCGCATCAAAAATAGTGTAAATTTGATTTCTCTTGAAGATTGGGGCGCTACCAGATAGATTTATTAAAAATGAGTTTTTTATAAAAAAAGGAAGGGTGACTTGCTCCCATAGATGACTAGATCGTCCAGGCAATTCAATTATTCTTATTTTCTTTAAGTCAGGTAAGTTATCCTTCTCAGCTCTAGGAATAACCAAAGCAAAATCAATCAAGCTAGAATCATGAAGTTTATATAGATGTGAGTCCAACGCCAAAACAGTTTGCATTGCAAAACGCTGAGCTCCTGTAGTAGCCTGTCCAATAAATTTACCATTTATGAATATAGTGGTCATAATCAAGATTATGCTGCGTTCTTTTTATTCAATGTATTATCAAGAGCAAATCTATACAGAAGCGCAAAGCCTAACCAGTGGAACGAAACGGTATAAGTCGGAAAAGCCATCCATGAAATCAAAACCGAGAGAAACCCAAACGCAACAAACACATTTCGTCCCATGAAGTCTACAAATGACGTCCTAATTATTTGATAAAGTAAATATCCAATGGTGACCAGACCAACAACACCTTGCTCTGCCAATATTTCAACATAGACATTGTTTGCAATCCGCCTTGAATTCCAATCAAAAATAGCATCAAGGAAATCATTTGTATACATTGGCAATGCAAAAGAATACCCTTGAATTCCCACTCCAAGGAGTGGACTAGCTTCAAACATACCCAGCCCTGATAAAATTGAAGACAATCTGTCATATCTAGAAAAAGAACTTGAAGTAATTTCTACGCCAAATAATTTATCAACAATTACATCGCCGAACATAACTGACACAAATAGTCCTGTGGCGCCGAGTAAAGCAATAGATCCAAGACTCCAATTCCGGCTAGCTTTACTTAATTTCGGAGACACAATCAATTTGTACATGGCCCATAAGGCCATAAGAATTAAAATGGAAGTAGTACTTTGTGACAAAAATATTCCAACAACTGATAGAGCGACACCAACTTTTCCAAACTTATAGTTATTTATGCTAGCAATCAACATTAGGAAAAAAGAGAGCAAATAATAGCTTCCTCCAAAGTTTCCTTCTTTAGATACCCCTGCTCGCATAATCAACACGGACCAGTCTATTGCATAGGTCATAATGTGAATTGCACAAGCAAAAGCCAAACCATAAAACCAATATCTCAGCATAGTCATGTTGTTAATTTGGCGTGAATTTGCTAGTAAATAAAATCCAAGAAAACATATGATTAATGAAATTAATTTTTGGAACGCTACAGCCAAATAGATCAATTTCCCGTCACCAATAGTAATGATATCAAGCTGTAATGAAGATAAATAATAAGATCCCCAGACAACAGAAATCACAGAAAAAGCAAAGCATATACAAGCAGCATAGACAACTTTACCGCTTTCCAACTTACAACTTTTTGCAGTACATATAGCCAAAATAACTGCAATTAAAATTGCAATATCAGAAGGCCTAGCGGGGTAAGCTTGGTCAGCTCCGGGAAATTGAATATGCGGTGCCAAAAAAATCACGGCGAAAATAAGCCACCTTTTCATGTTAACGCCATTTGAAAAGGTAAAGACAGCAGCACAATAACCAATTTTTTTACATTTAAATAACCAATCATAATGAATTGCAAGCTATAACTTTAATTTTTCTGCGTCAAGCATATTGCGAATAACATCGGTCATTTTTAATTTAGCACGCCATCCTAGCTGGCTTTCAGCTTTTTCTGGATTGCCTTGACTCCAATACAAATCAGTTGGGCGAAACATCTCATCATTAGAAACTACATGATCTCGCCAATTGAGGCCAAGCAGATCAAAAGTACAACCAACAAATTGTTCCAGTGAGTTTGCCTCACCCGTCGCAACCACGAAATCTTCAGCTTTATTCTGCTGCAACATAAGCCACATTGCCTCAACGTATTCTGGCGCCCACCCCCAATCACGAAAAATATTTATCCTACCAAGTTCCAATTTCTCTGTTGAACCCGCAGCAATCCTGCAAGCAGTTGAGATAATTTTTTTAGTGACAAATCTTGCAGGCCTTATTGGAGACTCATGGTTGAACAAAATACCATTACACGCAAACACTCCATAGGCTTCACGGTAGTTAGCAACCAACCAATGAGCGGAGGCCTTGGCAACGGCATAGGGACTACGGGGGCGAAATGGTGTATTTTCATCAGAAGCAGCAACGCCAACATCACCAAAGCATTCACTGGATCCCGCATGGTAAAATTTAATTGGCCTATCAAGAAAGCGAATTGCTTCTAGCATATTCAACACGCTACTCGCAATACTTTCAAGTGTTTCGACCGGCTGCTCAAAAGAAAGTCCAACGGAGGTTTGTCCTGATAGAAAATATATCTCGTCGGGAACGCTGCGTTTCAATGCCGTCAATACACTCCTAAAATCATTAGATGACATAGAAATCAACATTACCTGGCGCTTTATTCCGAGTTGCTCTAAATTACTAAAGCTAGAAGCTTGCACATCTCGAGAGGTACCCCAAACCTCATAACCTTTCCCGAGCAATAACTGCGCCAAATAAGCACCATCTTGACCGCTTACACCACAAATCAAAGCTTTCATTTAGTACCTTAATAATCTCAACATAAATCACAATTTAATTTTGCTATTAACATTTCTACTAAATTCTCTATGTTAATAAAATACGAGAAAGCTTATCAGCTCCATAGCGCCAAGTCTGAGGACTAAAATCTAACTGAGTATTGCATATTTCTAATTGAGAAAGTGCCAGTAACAATCCATCTTGTAAACCCTTATTGTTGGGCTCTATATAAATTGAATTTTCACCTCCAGCTTCTCTCAACTCTGGAATGTCCGTGGTTACAACTTTAGTCTCGCAAAGTCGAGCCTCTAGAACTGGCATTCCAAATCCTTCGTAAATGGATGGAAATACAAAAACATCTGCCCCAGCATAAAGTGGTGGCAGATCAGCTTCAGGAACATATCCTAAAGGAATAACATCTTCTGAAATATTAGCCGTAATTAATTTTGTTAACTGAGCATCTTTCCAGCCTTTACCTCCCACCAGCACAAGCTTATGCAATGGCAAAAGTCCTTGCTTCTTCATGTCTATATATGTATTAATTAACAATTCTATATTTTTACGTGGCTCCCAAGTTGCCACAGAAAGAATATATCTATCTGCAATACCATAATGCGCTAAACAACTA
This sequence comes from Methylophilaceae bacterium, assembly GCA_965601545.1. GTDB lineage: Bacteria > Pseudomonadota > Gammaproteobacteria > Burkholderiales > Methylophilaceae > Methylotenera. The sequence goes on from OZ271845.1 coordinate 1,147,005, forward strand.
TCAATTTGAATCGATGTTTGTCTCTGATAAATTGTAGAAGCTGCTGGTCGAATTATTTTAGTAGCATTGATACCTAAGAGATCGAATAAAAGTTTAGCGGTTCCTGCTGAAATTGCTGTAACCACAGTTGCTTTTCTTAAGTCACTTTTAAAAAAAAGCTTATATGACCATAATGTAGCAATCGCCATTGTTTCTGGCACTATCAAATGATTTAAATCATAAACAGTTGCGACAACTTTCACTTTGGGCTGAAGTTTTGGTAAAAGCGTTGAACCCGCCCAAAACCAATCCAAGTCATCCTCATTGCACAACTTACCACAGCGCAACTTTAACCAGACGGCACTCTTCATATACCGCTTAAATTTGCACGAATCTACACGAGACAACCACCTCTCAGAAATAATGGGCATTTCAATAGGATACTGACTATAAATAAAAAATTTAGCATTAGGTAGCGCTTGGTCTAACTCTTTGCAAAGCTCAAAAATGTAACGACCTATTCCAGTTAACTTTCCTTGCAATGCTCGCCCATCAATTCCGACATTCAAAGCTTTAGTCATTTTAACCAACCGAAACGTCGGCTACTTGCAATAAGTGATGGCTGCAAAGAGTTATTTCTTTCAATTAGATAACTCAAGTAATTTTCCTCATTTGGCATTAATTGTTCCCAATCATCTAGCCAATCTTTGATATCAACCCATTTATTATTTTTAAAGTCGAATCGCTTAACCACCTTACATGGATTACCAAAAGCAATACTGAAAGGTGGAATGCTATGTGTGACTATTGATCGTGCACCTATAATTGAGCCATGACCAATTTTAACCCCCTGCAACACTGTAACGGAAGTGGCAAGCCAGCAATTGACCCCTATTTCAACCCCAGCACCACTACTGGGACCGGATGCAATATAGGGTAGCATTGGAGAGTCTAGATTGTGCCCACAGCCAAGGAAATGGCAATCAATACCTGTTAAGCAATAATCCTTAATTAAAATGAAGGGACCGGATGAAAAAAAATTTCTCCTGCCTATATGGCAATTATTTCCAATCGTAATTTTTTTCTCTGGATCATCGCGATAATTCACATTTATCCAAATATCTTCCGACAATATGGTACTGCTCCCTATTTCAACGTTCTTCCAACCGATAATTTGTACGCTCGGATCAACGTAACTATTACTACCCACGTTTAGTCTTCTGAATTTTCTGGGGTAACCTATCGAACAAGTAAAAAGGGAATACATAAATCCTGTAAATCTCCAAGGAAGAAAATCAACAAGTAGCCGCTTTACAGTGTTTTTGCTTATAAGCATATTTATGTCCATCAATAGAAAATCAACTGTTATACAAGCAACTCTTTAAGAATATCAGCCTGATTATCAAAAGATAAATCAAATTTTATTTTTTTAAAATTATTAGAAACCTCCACCAATTTTTCTGAGTAAACATGCTCGGATAGCTTAAGAACCAAACTTAAAACTTCTTGATAGTCTTCACATAACCAGCCTAAATCCCCATACTTCTCGAAGTAATAAGAGAAAAAATCATTTTTAATAGCTATTATTGGCTTCTCATACTTAACAGCATCCATAAAGACGCCACTAAAAATCAACTTATAAGAGTCTTTCGGGTAAAAAAACACTAAAAAATCTGCTCGCAAAAAATATTTTTGATAATCAGATTGATTAAGAGGACTATGCATTGAGGGCAAAGTCACATAGTTATTTACAAATGGCATCATGCCTTCATCAACAAACTGTCCTATATAACAGAATTCAAGATTCGATTTACTTTCTTTATGTAAAATATCTTGTGCGAGTTCAAAAAAATGATGGGAGCCTTTTGCAATTGCCGCAACGCCTGCACTAGCAAAAATAATCTTTGATGACTTTGGTAAATGATTTATTACTGGTTTAGATAAATCGTAAGGAAGGTCAAGTGAGCACGTATAGTCTCTTAACTTTGGGAACAACTGTAGCGTATTTTCCTCAATAAACTTACCGATCAAGATATATTTAATATGTCTAAAATTAAAGCTCGTTAAATAATACCTAAACCAAAATACTCGATCCAATATCCGAGTCGGTCGTTTAATGATTTTTTCTAAAACTCCATGGATAACTATAAATACATTCCTATTTAAGCCTAATGAAAAAAGTTTCACAGCCAATAAGGTTGCACTTGTAATTGAAAGAAAAAATACATTTAATCTTTTTTGTTTCGCTACTTTGAAAATATTGGACACATTACGAAATTCACAAATTAATCTATCTATGTATGATTGTTTAATATTAGGAATATTTATCGGAATATATTTAATGCTAACAGCATGCGATAGCAGTTCGTCACTAATTAACTTAATATGCTGAGCTTCACCATAAAAAATAATTTCATCGTTAGGGAAAGCTTTACTATAGAGCAAGATGTAAGCTGCATTTACTTTTGCGTGAACGAAACCAATACATTGAGGCTCAAATATTATCATGGCAATAATACATCAGTTGAATGAAGGTCACTTCAAACTGATTCATATTTAGCCCCCCATTCCCGTTTCATCGCTATTAAACTTGAAGTGCCAACGAATAATTGACCAGTAATACCTCAATGAAGAAATCCGCTGACATCGCTTAGTTACCTGAAGTGACAACACAGTATATATAAACAGTTTGATAAGTGAGCTAGATATCAAACAGATTGCCAGCGCAATTAAGTATAAACCACCATAATACTTTCTGAAAAATACATACTTACTTTGTAGCATGGCATTAACTGCCCTATTATTATGTTTACTTCTACTAGCACCACCAAAATGAACTATACGAGACTCTGGAAAATAACTAATTCTCCAACCGTCTTTCCTAATTCTCATACAAATATCAGCATCTTCAAATGAAAAAACCATACGTTCATCTAAATAACCAATCCTGTCTAATGCCTCCTTCCTAATGAATAGACTACATCCACAGGCATGGGCAACATCATAAACCTCATCTTCAGCGGCGCAGGTGTCACTTCTTTCAAGCTTCAACACTCGTCGCAATTCAAATGCATCATAGATCTCAGTTTTCAAAGAGGGTTCTTTTATGTACCCAGGATGCTGAATCGTACCATCATGATTAAGTATTTTAGGAGTTAACCCACCAACATCATGATGTTGATTCATAAAATCCACAGCAGAATCAAGGGCACCTAATTGCACTACAGTATCGGAGTTCAGTAGTAACACATAACTACCAGACGCAAATGGAAAAGCAATGTTATTTGCTTTTGCAAAACCAGTATTGACATCATTTTCAATAAGAATGATTTTTGAAAATTCATTCTTAACCATTTCTACGCTTCCATCTATGGATGCATTATCAACAACAATAATTTCGAAACTGATATTATGGGTACTTTTATAAATAGACTCGAGACAATCCCTCAACAACTGTTTTGTATTCCAACTAATAACTACTATCGACAAATCCATTTCGCAATTCCGGTGATTTAAATGTAAAAAGTTCTCTAATGAAAAATTATTTCTTCACTGCAAATAGAGTGAAAATCACTCCCCACATCACGAAGAACAACAAATACATTAGTTACCGCTTAAATATTTAACCACTTTTGATGGGTCATTAACGCCCCTCACCAAATACTGCGTAGTAAAAAATCTGCGGAAAACATGAAATGTCAGCATGTCAAAGAACCAAGTCTTCGATCTTTTTGAAATTTGAAGAACGGGCAACACTAAATCAACATTTAGTTCGGCTTGTTCCAGCAATTCAATAGCGGTATTTTTCGTAAAAAAACGTAGGTGGGTTTTATCCAAAATTCCTGACGGTGTGTAATCCCACCTGTCGTTGAGCAAAAGCGGCATCATTGCGCTTCGATGCATAATATTCGGCAGACTAACAATAAGTACACCATTTGGTTTAAGGAATTGAGTTAACCTTTTTACTACTAGCCAAGGATCAACTAAGTGCTCAAGAACATCCAAACAGAGAACAACATCCAATGATTCGTTTTCAATAGATAATTCTATTTTCTCAATATTTCCAGCCAGAAAGTAATCTAAATCCGCTTTAGCTTTTTTAGCAGCAGCGTCACTCAACTCGACACCTGCAATCCAGCTACAGCCCTTCTCACGCTTTAGCCATTGTAAAGTTGCTCCAGAGCCACATCCAATCTCAAGAACCCTCTCTATTCTCAATGGTAATAAGGGTTCGATTTCTTTCCTTATGCTTTCGAAATAGCTATCTTCTTTTGTGAAATACAATTTATCCAATGAGTCCAAAATATCTTTTCCTTACGCAAGTAATTACTTGTAGAACTGCAGAATATTGTTGCCCTAATAAATTCCGCAATAAATATTTGATCAAGTTATTTCTGGCTTCAACTGGAGCTGAAATAACTTGTTGTGGATGCAATAAATATGGGAATAGAAGTTTAAGATTAGAAATACTGAATTGATTCGCTTTCAAGTTACCCAAAAATGCAGAAATGTACACTGGGAAAATATCCCAACGAGCAGATTCCCAAGTTTTAAGAACACAGTCGTGAGGCCCATTGTAAAAAAACTTGTATATAAGTAACATACTGCCATATCTTAAATTATGCAGCCCAGCCATGTGAGCAAAAACAAACATTAAACTTTTATTTGTATGCGCACTAGCAAGTTCAAGAAATAACGCATTTGGAAGGCGTTGATTATTTTCAAGGAAAAAATCATGTATAGCTTGAGCACTCGACAACCCATAAGTGCCTAGCTCTCCTTGGCTATCTAAAACCGGCCTAATACTATTTATAAACTGCTGACTCGCCGCTATCTTTTCAACTCCAATAAGCTCTCTGATTTGTTTATCTGCTGCCATCAGCGCAAATTGCTTAGTATCAGGACAAAACAACAGCTTATCAACAGCTACATCTAATTTTTCAATTGATTCTACTCGAGTTACTCCTGCCTCAGACAAGTTATCTCGCCAATCCGTAAGTGGGTAAACAGCATTATTTAAATACACCACAGGAATTTGATGCAACATAGCTTCTAATGACGCTGTTGTACAATAGTTAATCATTAAACATAAGTCACTCGCTTCAATCACCTCATCTAGAGTGGTCTGTTCCAGAAACTTTAAGTTTGGTCTATTTACATCAAGCAACCTACGATATAACTCATAATAATCAAAGCTAGGGTGAGGTTTAATTACAAACTGCAAATCGCGTCTTGCGTCCACCCATAACAGGAACTCTCTTATGGCATCTCGATGCTTGTTTGGATATGCAACAGCGGCGGCGAAACCAGTATTTATTTCTGCCGTGACCAGCATAATCACTGGCCGGTCTAAATCTAATTTTAAATTATTTTTCGCTATATTCTTATTGCTGGGTAATTGCTGAGTTCGACGCTTTTCAACATAATTAAAATACATATCTTCATACTGTATACATCCAATTTTTTTTAAAGAATATGCTCCATAATTTGAAATAGCTTGCACATCCATTTCACTCCATAAAAAATGAGCATCAGATGGTCCTGTTACACTTCGGATTGCCATTATTGGCATTACTCCTCCGTGCAGCATACCAATAGTAAATATTTTTCTTGACTGCGCGATCCTTACCAGCACTCTCTCTATTGTAAAAGACTCAAACCCAAATATAACGATGGACGGCTTTAATACGTCTAAGAATGCGTCAAAAATATCACCATAGTCAACCGAATCTTGCATTTCAGTTCTTATTCGGTCAAATTGAAATCGAAGGAAAGGATTACAAAATATTTCTGGATAAAGTCCATTGTAACTATCTGAATAGCACCTAAACTCATTCCAAAAAGCTGACAACTTACTTTCCACATATGATGGAGTATTTTTAAAACCTACACCTGCTTTCAGATCTTGTAATGAAAGTGATATTGGCATGACATCAGGCAAGCTCTTTAGCGCTTTCATAATCCCGAGGTACTCACTCTGGCGCAGCCCATCTTGAAATACAATCACGGATGATTTATTAGTACCATGTGATGTCCCTTGCTTACTGAATTGAACATTTACTTCAGCACCAACATCTAAACCAGACAGCTTGCCTAAAGATAATGGGCGACTTGAATATAGTTTATCTACAGGTATGCCACGTTGTGATGCAAGAAAAAAAAGGACTGCTTGTGAAACTGACTGTACGGCACGACTAGTCGGAGCTGGGCCGGTCCGAATTACTGCAACTTCCGGTAGAAAATAACCACTAATTTTCTTTATTGGAAAAGAATTTAATATTTTATCGTATGCAGTACGTGCATTCAGGCATGTCTGAAATGGATAGACCAGATCCTGTTGAACAGATTCGGTTAAAGCTTCTATTCCATATTTCGTGCTCGCTAAACCTTCATCCCACCAAGATTTTGAAAGTAAGTATGCAGTATTCCAGTTTGCTTCGATTTCTTCAGGCTCAATAAAATCCCATTCATCTATAAAATCGATATGCATCCTTTCCAATTCATAAGATACAACCATGTCACCTGTTATGGGACGCATTTGTTGTAGTAGTTTTGGATTAGATTCCAAAACATAATCTAGTTGGGAAATATCAGAAAAATAGAGTAATTCCATCGAGCTACAACTTTCTAGGACTCGATAGTAATAGTTTTAACTTAACTAGCGTCGAACCCAGCATACTCTCTAAGTCATTTTTTTCTAAACCAACTAACCATGGGAGCAGACGAATTGAATACGTAACTAAAACTATATATATGATCAAGTCTAATATCACTGGAATAAACATATTTTGCAGACTAACATTATTTAAATTCCATAATTGACTGACTAGAAATTTCGAACTATATCCAATTAAAATCATTAATGGAATCCCAATTACCTGATACACCCAGTCAAATCTCCAACCACTATACCGGGCTATAATCCAAGCCTGAACATTGACTGAAATAACCCCAAGCAATACAGATTTCAATGCAATCCCCCAAGCCCCCATATTAAAACCACCAACAGCTACTGGTGCAAGTAAGAAAAATGCTACGGGCATAGAAACCAACATTCCCGCCACACTTATATACATATGAGTTTTGGTCTGTCCTCTTGCAAGTAGAACCGTACCGCCAATTTGGCCCATGGACTGATGAATTGGATAAAACAACATCAGCGCCAAAACAGGCCAAGCTTTCTCATAAGCTACCCCTAAAAAGAACGCTACAATCTGCTCTGCCCAAGGAATCAATAGACCAGAAATTATCGCGCCTAGCATCACCAAGGCTCGACTAACTTTTCTATACAGGCGCTCCACTCTAATATGGTCATTTTTATCCCAAGCTTCAGCTATTTCTTTCCAAAAAACACTTAGCATAGAAGTAGTAGCTAATAAACTTATCGTTGCAAACTGGTTTGAAATCTGAAAATAACCTTGCTGGATTGATCCACCATAATTTTGCAATAACCACTTATCTGCAAAGTTATAGAAAAAAACAACTAAAGAAAGCAATATTAAAGGTTTACAAAAGCCAAAATAATCATGGAATATCTGCTTAAGTTCAGGAGTCGAACCTTTTTCATTTGACGCAATCTGACGCCCACCCAACACCTGATAGGCAAAATAGGTTGCTACAGCATATTGCACAATCATCAGCAACATAATATTGATCAGAGATAAGTGAGCTATGGTTGTTAGCAAAACAACAACAATTAAGTATGTAATAGCTATACATAGATTCAGCAACTGCACTTTCACAGTCCGACGCAAGCTCTCACCAACTTGGTTGACTGTTTGCCATACTTGCTGCTGCATAAATACTACTAATAAAGCAATTAAAACAACCTCACGACTATGCCCTAACCATATTCTTCCGAAAAGGTCATCTGGGATGATCCATGCAACAAACAACAACGTAATTAAAAACTGCAGCACAACCCAACAAAAATAACTTACTAGAAATAGCGCCCCTTGGGCACGCTGTGACAGAAAAGTATAAAAAGCATTCGATGCACCTAAATCTAGCAATGATAAAACTGCAGAAAAACTTCCAAGCAAAAAAGCCAAATCGCCATAACTAGATGGTCCTAAACCACGCGCAACAAGCATTCCGGAAATGAATCCGATAAAGCTGCGAATTAGATTAGTTCCAATTGAAACTAAGAACCTAGTTTTTATAGACGTAGACTTAAGCATAACGTATTAAAATGACAGCGATAACGTTACTGTAATTACGACCATCCTTTTCCGATAGTAATGTACTTTTCTGCGTTACCAGACTCTAATTTATCGTTAGCGTCAAAGCTAATTAAAGAAGTATTTCCTGATAAGCTGTCTAAAACATTTCCATCTTGACGTACACTTAATCCATTAAACTGCCATTTTCCAAACTCGGTCTGAGTCCAATAAAGGGGGTTTCTATACTGATCCAATAAAAACTGCATAGATCGAGATGTAACTCCCAGCCAATCCAAGAATAATTGAGAGTATTCTGATTGCGCTTGCTCATGTTTTCGAACCAGCGCAAGTCCTTCTTCACGCGTAAGCCGGCCATGACGTATTTCGCGACTGGCATGATCAGTCACTTTAGAAAAACCTTGCTTACATAATTTCAATTGATCATGAAGATTCATATAATTAAAACAATCCACATAATCATAAGCGTCAAAAGTACGTGAAAACTTAGAGGTGCGGTAACCGTATTCACTAATCATTTGTTCATGCTGCGCTTTTGGGTCCCATCGCACGTAATTGCCCAAATAAATACCGCGCACACCTATAGCATTCAGGTCACTGTCATCAGGATAGCGATACTGCCAGATATCCTCCTCTTTGAGGGTATCAAAAATGGATAGCAAATCATCTGCCTCATATCCCATTAAATCATGATCCTTGCGATATCGGCGAGTCATCTCCACTTCGTGCTCATGAGAAAACATACCAACTTGCTCAAGGCCTTGATGGGCGCCCCAAATAATCAGCGGTATTTTATAACGAACTGCCGTCTGAACTGGGAATACCGTTTGCCCAGCTAGAATTGGCCAATAGATGCTACCAAACTGACGTAAGGTGCTACGTGTTATTTTCTTAACCGAAACTGGATTGACGTTTTGATAAATGATGTCGCAATTAAAACGAATGCGAAGATTCGCAAGATTGCGGATACCCAATGGGGTGTTGAAGTATTTATTATAGGTTACCAACAACGGGTTCAAGCCTAACCGCTCTTTGACTAGATAAACAATATAGTAAGAATCCTGAGCACCAGTTACGGGAATGATACAGTCATAATTCTTCCCATCCTGATTACGGTAAGGCTTAACTAAATCTTCAAGCATCTTCCATCGTTCAGACCAATCAAGTGTATCTTTTTCTTCATGGGTGCGACAACCAGAGCAGATACCCTCATCGTCTAAAGTCAAACCTAAAGGATGCGCGGTTGTGTATAAGCAACGCTTACAAAATTGAATATCAGACATCAGTATCAGCCATCAGTGAAAATGTGGATTCATAGGTTGAAAGCCTAAGCGGCAGGCTAGTTAATGCTTCTTTATACGCTTGAATAGCATGCTCTCGATAAGATAAAAAATTACCGATAGCAACAGCGGAAACTTCAGGGTATTGCAATAAAACTCTCATTTGCTCAGGTTCACTGAGACCACCAAATGCGATAATGGATGCACTTTTCACTGGGAGCTCCTCAACAAGCTTTTGCTTAAACCCACCAGGCATTCCTTCATGCTCCCAATCCGAGATTAAGACTTCAGAAACAATGCCCGACTTAATCAAATCCAGCACTTCATCTGGAATAGGCATTGAGGTTTTAAATCTGTAGTCAAACCACGCCAAACTATTGCCTTGCCAAGACAACGGCAATGAGGCAATCAGCGCTTGCGCACCCAACCGCTCAGAAAGACCTTTTATAGTTAATAGATTCTCATGTAGCAGGGAATCTACAACAATCCGATCAGCACCCATCTGAACCAACGCAACTCCATCCGATACAGACCGAATACCACCTGCATAAATTAAAGGTGTTTTCAAGCCAAGCTTACCAAGTCGCTCAAGCAAATCAAAATCAGGGCCAACACCAGCTATTGAACGATCAATAATTTGAACCAATATTTCATCGGCTCCCCAGCGGTCAAGATTTTCTACTAAACATTCAGGCTTGCCTAAAGGTAAATAGCGACTATAACCAAACGACTGGACAGCCCATCCATTTTTGACTGTGACCACTCCGACTAAACGTTTTTTAAGCATGCGTAGTGAGTTCCAAGACTAGATTCTTCAATAACACTCTTCCTGCCTCTTGGCTCTTTTCTGGATGAAACTGGATACCAACTACCTTACCCCTGCGTATAACAGACGCAAAGGGTTTAGGATGGCGAGACAAACCGACCTGGTATTCACTAGGCCCCTGATAGCAAAATGAATGATTAAAATAAAATGCTTCTCCATCACTGGACTGAAGCGATGATTTAGGATCAACGCATTCCAAAGTATTCCATCCAATATGCCATTTGGTCCCGACCATGGCTACAACTTCGCCAGGAATAATATCTAACCCTTTTGTATATTCAAACTCAGAAGAAGCACTGGCAAGCAACTGCATGCCCAAACAGATGCCAATGATTGGGCGTTGCTCATGAGCCTGTTGCTGTAAGTAATCTACCAATCCTCGCTGATGGAGAGCTTGCATTGCCGCTGGAAATGCCCCTACCCCAGGAATAACTAAAACATCAGCATTATCGAGAACTTCGGGGTCTGCGCTTACCCTAACACGGAACCCAAGGTTGCGTAGACTATGAACGACCGAGGCGTGATTACCCATGCCATAATCTACTATGCCGACAGTGATGTAGCTCAAAGCCCCACTCCAACTGTAAATTTTCTGTGAATTGAGCCGTCATCTGTAATTCGAAACAACGTCTTATTAGTGGAATCTTTCACTTTCTTCCAAAACTCATCAACCGAGATTGCAAGATAATCACAGTAATCTTGTATGTATTTTTCATCCTGAGCATCATCATATTGTTCAACAAGCTTTATCCCCTCATTACGAGTGATACGACCTAATCTAATTTCCTCATTGACATAATCAGTCACACGCCCGAAACCAAACTTATAATATTTAATCAACTGGTTAATCGGCGTGAAGTCTTCATCTAAGGCTGTAACGCCATAAAGATCTCCAGTCTTTTCGACTCCATCTGTACGTATCTCAAGTCCATTTCCACAGGAATATGCTGCATTATTCACAAGCGACCAATCACCTAAAAACCACCCTAGATAAACAATTTGTAAATCATGCTTTTCAAACTCTGCAACAGCAGGATACATATAAGACACCAGCTCAGACTTAGAGAACCCGCATTCAAGCATCCAATCTAGCCCACTAGATAGTGTATTCATATAGCGTAGACTATTACCATCATAGCCATTACGGCCTAGTGTTTTCATATCACCAAGCTGCAAACCTGGATTTTCACCCCACATTATTAATTTAATACCGTATTTAATGGCAATCTGGGGGACTGAGGCAAAAAGAGCCATTTCAGTTGATCGAAACGAATTGGTAAATTTACGAAACCCTTCTTTCTTTAATGTCATCCATGTTTGCGGTGCGGGCGCGCTAATCACAACATCAAAGCCCAGATTGATTAAATTTGATAGATTTTCCACACCCCGTTCTGTCACCTGTTCTGGTGGATAGCTCAAACTGACCAATAATGGATTGATACCCAATTTATCGCGAAGGAATAATGCCTGACGAGTACTATCTTTGCCCCCACTTACACCAATAATACAGTCGTGAAATTGGCCTTTTTTTCTAGGATATTTTGATAAGATATCCTGAAGCATCTCAAAGCGCTCTTGCCAATCGACGTGCTTAAGCGCCTCAAAATATGTACAAGCAGGGCATATCCCATCCTGAGAAAAAACTGTATTCGGACGAGTATCTGGCTGTAAACAACGACTGCAGTATTTCAACTTAGGCCCCTACACTTCTATATTGATTTTTGCAAAGGTTTATCATGCCAACAAATCCCAACCTAAGCCTGTGCCCCTTTTGATGTCTTGTTTCGCAGTTTTACCTAACACCACATCCAAATACTTGGTCGGCAAACCCAATCCAGGCCGAATCGCTCGTACATTTTCTTTTGTTAAGATTTCGCCGACTTTTATGTCTTTCACCACATACAACGAACGACGATACTGAAGAGATTTCTTCTCAGCTTCAGTAGCCCCATAACTGACTTTTCCCATTGCTTGCCAAGCACGCTCTGCTTCTGCCGCTAGTTGCGTCATCTCAGCGGGCTCCATGGAGAATGTGCTGTCTACTCCACCATCGGCACGATTAAGTGTAAAGTGCTTCTCTATCACAGTTGCACCTAGCGCTACACTTGCGACAGATACACCTACGCCCATGGTATGGTCAGACAAGCCTACTTCGCAGCCAAATAATTCACGCATATGCGGAATGGTCAAGATGTTAGTGTTGCCAGCTGTAGCTGGATAAGTGCTGGTGCATTTAAGCAAAATAAGGTCTTTACAACCAGCCTCACGGGCGGCTTTAACTGTGTCATCTAGTTCAGCGATGCTTGCCATGCCGGTAGAAATAATCAACGGTTTACCAGTGGCTGCTACACGGCGAATCAATGGTAAATCAGTATTTTCAAAAGAGGCGATTTTGTAACATGGCACATCCAAACTTTCTAAAAAATCGACCGCAGTAGCATCAAAGGGGGTGCTGAAAGCAATAATGCCTAACTCACGCGCCCGATCAAAAATCGGTTTGTGCCATTCCCACGGGGTATACGCTTCCCCATAAAGCTTATAGAGCGAGTTGCCCGCCCACAAACTTTTTGAGTCACTAATATGAAACTCACGCTCATCCAAATCTATCGTCATGGTGTCAGGAGTGTAGGTTTGAATCTTTAGCGCATGCGCGCCTGTTTTGGCTACCGCTTCGACAATCTCTAAAGCGCGATCCAAAGACTGATTATGATTACCAGACATTTCTGCAATAATAAATGGTGGGTGACAAGCGCCAATTTCACGATTTTCTATTTTGATTCCCATGAATTAATTTCCAAATAATCTATTTTCAAAAGCAGGTCTCTCATCAGTCCAGCTTGATGAAAATTTAGCAAGACAAACAATATCTTCGTATCGCTCATTTTTTTTGTAGTGCTGGGAAAATTGTCCTTCATGTATAAAACCAAATTTTTCATGAAGCTTAATTACTCCACTATTGAACGTAAATACCTCACAACACAATTTACGAATTTTCAGCGTAAGGAATGCGTAATCAAGTGCGAAAAACTCCATAACAGAACCACTTCCACGAGGAACATCAACTTCTCCCAAATAAAACGCCCAATAACAACGATTATGCGGAATGCTAATGTTTGTAAATGATGCAAAACCAATTGGCCTGTTCTCATACGAAAAAACTAAATAAACTGCATTAGTATCGACTAGCGCTCGTGAAAACCATGCGTCATGTTCTTCTTGCGAAATAACATGGTCGCTATACATGTTAGTTCGCACTCTATCTAAGTTACGCCATTGCAATATCAAATCTTTGTCAATCAATTCAATTGGACGAATACCGAAGCTAGCGTAGTTAAACATGATTTCCAACCAACATTTCTGTAATTTTATTTTGTCTTTGGATAGGCACTAAATGCATAGACGCAATAGAAAGTTTTGTTCGCGATTGTTCATTTATAAGCAACCTCTCAACAGCATTAAGCATATCAGCCTTCCTAATCTTTTGAGCATCGCCGAGGTTAATGAGCGTACCAAAAGCATCTAAATCAATTGCCGCTTTGCTCTGATTTTCAGCCATCACAACAATAATGGATGGTAGACCCATTGCACAACGCTCCCAAATTGCTGTTCCTCCTCCGCCAATAGCTAAATCAGCATCAGCCATCAGTTCTGCCATACGCGTTGTCTGTATATGGCAAATAAAACCATAAGCAATACAGGCTTGCCTTATCTGTTCTCGATTGGGATGCTGAGCACCAATGACTATATCCACTTGCTGCTTACTATTTAATTCTGCCAATGCTTGCATTGCCAAACTGGTGTAGTTGTCTGCATCCACGCCACCGAAAAATACCAATATTTTTTTGACATCGCCTACGCGCACTCTAACTTTCTCACGCAAGATTCTAAATTCTTCTCGTAATAAAGCGTATCGTGGTCCTAATAATAACTGGCAATGCATAGGGACTTTACTGACATAGCGTGTTTGCATATCTGCATAATAGTTTTGATCTAGCAACATATCACAATCGTGCTGACGGTCAGCAAGGTCATCAATGACCATTAACTTTTTGCAACTGCCACGGACAGCCCTTTCCCAGCGTTCATCCAATGCGTAGTGGTCGACAATAATCCAATCCCATGTTTGATCTGCCAAGGCTTGAAGAGTTGCTTGCGCATCTTGGGATTGGCTAGTACCAAGCCAACTGGCGTGTGCTAACTCATCTACCGATTCTTTTGCATCATCTAAACTCAAAGATAAATATTTCATACCTTTTTTAGTAAGCATATCAATCAAATGTGTTGGCAAATTTCGACTGATGAATCGTATTTGCGCACCGTGCTTTTTGAGTTCATCTGCCAAGGTCATACAGCGCATAAAATGACCTGTGCCTATTTGATTTGATGCATCCACTCGAAAGGCAATGTATGTTTTAGCCACTATGTATTAACGACCCATAATAACTGGCGCAAGAATTTCAGCACGATCCCAATCTTCTAGCGTATCTATGTCTTGCACACGCCAACGCGGAATTAAAATAGGCTTTGATCGATTATCAAAGATGCGCTTACCTTGTATCCATGCCTCTGGGCGCCCCCAATAAAATTGTCCTGCATCATGTAACGCTGCAGGCAAGTCTTGCGAACGTGCGCCAAAATGTTCAGGAAAGAACATTTCCAAGCCACCTTGCTCAGTTTGTTTAAATGATCGAAAGATAGGAGCGGCAAAATCAGTTACGGTAAAAGCATAGTCCCAATCGCCAGAATCTAACGCTTCGCAACCACGCTTAATATCTTCCACTTGAACAAACGGAGCCGTTGCATAAATACAGCATACCGATTCTAAATCTAGCCCTTGGTCTACTGTCCACTGCGCAGCATGGGCAATAACTTCAGTTGTTGCAGCAAAATCATTGGATAGTTCTGCAGGTCTAGTAAAAGGTACTTCTGCTCCACATTGCTTAGAGAGTTCAGCAATCTCTGTATCATCTGTCGAAACGATAATTCGTTCAAACAAACCAGAAGACTTTGCTGCTTCAATAGACCATGCAATCATAGGCTTGCCGTTGAATGACTTAATGTTTTTACGGGGAATTCGTTTGCTTCCACCACGCGCAGGAATTACCGCGATTCTCACTTTGAACAAGCCTCTTTTAACGCAGCAATAACTCTATCTTGCTGCATTTCTGTGAGATTAGGATACATAGGCAAACTAATTGCTTCGGCGTAATATTGATCGGCTTCTGAACAATACTCAGCTTTAAATCCTAAATTTTTATAATATGGCTGATGATACACAGGAATGTAGTGCACATTGACGCCAATGCCAACTGCACGCAACGCTTCAAATACCTGACGATGAGTCTTGCCAATTTCTGCAAGCTTCAAACGAATAACATACAGATGTAATCCAGAATAACTATCTTCGATTTGCCAAGGTGTATTCACAGGGCAATCAACTAATAGTTGATTGTAACGTTTAGCAATAACGTGGCGCTGCATTACAAAGTCGTCCAATCGTTGCATTTGACTTAAGCCCAACGCTGCCTGTAAATCGGTCATACGGTAGTTGTAACCGAGATCAATTTGCTGATAGTACCAAGGCCCATCTGGCGCATGCGTCATATCACTTTCATCGCGAGTAATTCCATGACTTCGTAGCAACTGCATGCGCTTTGCCAACTGCGCATCGTTTGTGACGGCCATGCCACCCTCGCCGGTAGTGATAATTTTTACTGGATGAAAACTAAACACCGTGACATCACTGTAACGGCAGTTGCCAATAGTCTCGCCCTTGTATTTTCCACCAATAGCATGTGAGGCATCTTCAATAATCTTAAAGCCATATTTTTGACTTAAAGCATAAATATTTTCCATATCACAGGGTTGACCGCACAAATGAACAGGGATTACAACTTTTGGTAATTTTCCAGTTTTTTTTGCCACAGCCAACTTTTCAGCCAGTCTTTCTACGCTGAGGTTGTAAGTACGCGGATCAATATCTACAAAATCTACCATTGCGCCACAATACAGTGCGCAGTTAGCACTGGCGACAAAGGTAATTGGCGCGGTCCAAACAATATCGCCAATACCCACTTCCAGGGCTAAACAGGCAATATGAAGCGCACTGGTAGCGCTGTTGACGGCAACTGCATGTTGCACACCACAATAATCAGCAATAGATTTTTCAAAAGCTGGTACTGCGGGGCCTTGTGTCAAAAAGTCTGAGCGCAACACGGCAATTACCGCATCGATGTCAGACTGATTAATATCTTGACGTCCGTAGGGAACAATACTCATTAGATCTTCCCTATTTGCTCGTGGTTTTGTGCAATCCATGCCTGCAAAGATTCAATACTCATCCATTCATTATTGTTGTCTGAACAGTAAGTAAAATTTTCATCCACTTTTTTACCATCTTTAATGCGGTATGGGTCATCGTTCCAACTATTTATGGCCGGCAATATTTTGAAATGTTCTGGATATTCGTAGGTATAAAGCGCATCTTCTGTGCCAATCATTTGCTCATGCAACTTCTCGCCAGGGCGAATGCCAACAATCTCATGTTTAGCATTTGGTACGCTGGCAGTTGCTACGTCGGTTACCTTCATAGAGGGTATTTTTTTAACATAGATTTCACCGCCAACCATATCTTCAAACGCATGCCAAACCAACTCCACCCCCTGTTCTAGCGTAATCATAAATCGGGTCATGCGATCATCCGTGATTGGTAAAACGCCTTTATCCGCAATTGATAGAAAGAAAGGGATCACTGAACCACGTGAGCCCATTACGTTGCCATAGCGCACTACACCAAAACGGGTATCATGCGCACCCGCATAAGAATTACCAGCAACAAAAAGCTTATCAGATGCTAACTTTGTTGCTCCGTAAAGGTTTGCTGGACTACTTGCTTTATCAGTCGATAGCGCAACAACACGTTTCACCTTGCGATCAATACAGGCATCAATCAGATTCATGGCACCGATTACGTTGGTTTTTACGCACTCAAATGGATTGTATTCTGCTGTTGGTACAATCTTAGTTGCCGCCGCATGTACTACAAAATCTATACCATCAAGCGCGCGTGATAGGCGATCTTTATCACGGACATCACCAATAAAAAATCGTACGCGTGGGTCATTGCCATACAACTTGGCCATTTCCCATTGCTTCATTTCATCTCGTGAGTAAATTACTAATCGTTTTGGGTTATATTTTGCCAAAGTCATCGGGACAAAAGTATGTCCAAAAGAACCTGTACCGCCGGTAATGAGTAATGATGAGTTACTTAGCATGGATTGATATCCTATTTATTTCTGACAATATTATGTATTTAATGGCAATTTTAAAAATTAAGACTCTAAGCTTACGTTTATGGCAAAACCATGACTTTTAAGTAAAGCATGCTGTTTTGCTGCATCTAAATCAGATGCAACCATTTCTGCACACATTTCTTGCACGGTAATTTCAGGTACCCAGCCTAGTTTTTCTTTTGCTTTTGTGGGATCACCTAACAAGGTTTCAACTTCTGTTGGGCGGAAGTATCGTGTGTCAATTCGAACAATCACATCACCCACTTTTAATGCAGGCGCTTTATCACCGATGATTGATGATACGGTTGCAGTCTCATCAACGCCTTGCCCTTCAAACTTTAATGTGACGCCAAGCTCTGCTGCTGACCACTCAATAAATTGACGCACACTGTATTGCACACCGGTGGCAATTACAAAGTCATCAGGCGTATCTTGTTGCAACATCATCCACTGCATACGCACGTAGTCTTTAGCATGCCCCCAGTCACGTAGCGCATCTAAATTGCCCATATAGATACAAGATTCCAAGCCTTGAGCAATATTCGCTAAGCCACGGGTGATTTTACGTGTCACGAATGTTTCCCCGCGGCGAGGGCTCTCATGATTAAACAAGATGCCATTACACGCATACATACCATAGGCCTCACGGTAATTCACAGTAATCCAGTAGGCATACATCTTGGCAGCCGCATACGGGCTTCGCGGATAGAAAGGTGTGGTTTCTTTTTGTGGAATCTCTTGCACTAGACCATAGAGCTCTGAAGTGGATGCTTGGTAAAAGCGCGTCTTTTTCTCGAGACCTAAGATACGGATAGCTTCTAGCAATCTTAAGGTACCTAAGGCGTCGACATCCGCCGTGTATTCAGGGCTTTCAAAGCTCACCGCTACGTGACTCTGCGCACCTAGGTTATAAATCTCATCAGGTTGCGTTTCTTGAATAATCCGGATTAGATTACTTGTGTCACTCAAGTCCCCGTAATGTAAGAAGAAGCGAACACCATCCTCATGAGGGTCCAAATATAAATGATCTACCCGATGAGTATTAAAGGATGAAGATCTCCTTTTAATACCGTGAACAATATAACCCTTAGCTAATAAGAATTCTGCCAAATATGAACCATCTTGACCAGTAATTCCCGTGATTAACGCGACTTTATTCATATCTAATTACACCTTCCATAAGTATCTTCAATTCTTTCAATATCATCCTCGCCCACATAGCTACCCGACTGCACCTCGATGATCTCAAGGGGCACATCGCCTGGATTAGCCAAACGATGAATGCCACCTGGCGGGATGTAGGTCGATTGATTTTCTGATAAGGTCAGCACTTGCTCGCCATTGGTAATCTCTGCCGTACCCTTAATCACCACCCAGTGCTCAGCCCGGTGTGCGTGCTTTTGTAGGCTTAAACTCGCGCCAGGTTTGACTTGGATACGTTTAACTTTAAAACGCTCACCCTCATCGATGCTGTCGTACCAACCCCAAGGACGGTGGACCTTACGGTGCAGTGTATCCTCTTGTCGACTATCTTTAACCAATTGATTGACGATTTTCTTAACATGTTGAGACTGACTCTTATCTGCAATCAGAATCGCATCAGCCGTCTCGATGATGACCAGGTTATCCACACCGACCGTGCTCACTAGACGAGAGCTTGAATGCACAAAGGTGTTCTTGGTATCCGCGAGGATGGTATCGCCACTCGTGACATTGCCATCAACATCAGACTCACCCACCTGCCACACCGCGTCCCATGAGCCTAAGTCATTCCAGCCAGCATCCAGTGCAATCATCTTAATATCAACATTCGATCCTGGACAATGCTCCATGACCGCATAGTCGATTGATTCGCTCGGAATGCTACTGAAGAGTGTCTTATCTGGGCGCACAAACGGCAGGTCAGCAGACACTGCGGCGCAAGACTGCGCCGTCGCCTGTAAAATATCCGCTCTAAATTGCGCCAATGCTGCTAGCCAAGCAGAAGCGCGTACCACGAACATGCCGCCATTCCAGTAGTAACCGCCACTGGCTAGATAACCGATTGCTGTCGCTAGGTCAGGTTTCTCGGCGAACTGTGCGACCCTATGCTCACCATGGCTACCTACATCCACCTGCTGCTTGATGTAGCCGTAACCCGTCTCAGGTTTATCGGGGGCAATGCCAAGAATCACAATTGATCCATTAGCCGCCGCACGAACACTACGTTGCAGCGCATCGGTAAAGGCTGCGGCATTTTTAACTGTCTGATCCGCGGGGGTCACGACTAATATCGGGTCCTCGCCATCCTTAATTGCCTGCAAAGCGGCAAACGTTAAAGCCGGTGCGGTATTACGTCCTATTGGCTCTAACAACAAGGTCGCAGCAATTTCCGGCATTTCTCGTAACTGATCCAAGGCGAGAAAACGATGTTCCTCACCCGTCACAATCAAGGTATCACCCACCACAATATCATCAGAGCCCAAGCCATTCACACGTTCAATGGCTTGCTGAAATAAACTGGAGGTGCCAGACAGCACTAAAAACTGTTTCGGAAAACCCGCCCGCGACAATGGCCACAAACGGGTGCCCGAGCCACCACACAGAATCACCGGCACAATTTGATGGGGCGTCTTATTCATGATTAATTAACAATTTTCGCATTCTCTTAAAGAAAATCACCGTAGATAAAATACACAAAGCTTGAATAAAGTTGATTAATTTCAACATAAAATCTTGATTATATACCGCTGTAAAACATTGAATTTTTTAGATTAACTAATCTATAAACTTGATAATATTGATTGTTTTTCAAATAAACTTAGGCCCGCTATTGCCCGTTGTCGGATCCCGCCACCGCTTTTTGCAGGGCCTCGATCTCCGCCTTTAAGGCCGCGTACTCCTCTTGCTTGCGCTTTAAAAAACGCCCGGTTAAGGCCATCTTCTCGGTCATGCCCTGCGGGGTCAATAGGTAGGCGTAAGCCAGCTTGTTCTCGCTTGCCTGAAAGCTGCTCATTTTGACTAGGCCCTTGGCCGCCAGTGCACGCAGGCAGTAGTTCACGCCGCCTAAGCTCACGCCCAGGGCTTTTGCCATCTCGCGCTGGTTTAAATCAGGCTGACTCTCGAGCAGGCTTAGCACCCTAAAGTGGGTGTCCTCTTGCAATTGCTGTTGGCGGGTCATGGGCATAATGTTTGGGTATTTAGCCACGCTACCGCCCTACCGTGTTGCCATCGGCCGGGCGGGTGGTGCGGTTTAATTTGAAGCTTTGTAAACGTTGTACAAGTTTGAACAACAATAGCATAGTGGGTATTATTTATCAAATTAAAAATGGATTTTATGGGCATAGGCGGTGACGTATTATTAGTAGGCTACAATCCGATCTACAATAGATAAAATTAATCGCCTGACTTCATTTAATGGCCATGCAACATTCCGTTACTTAAAAAGATTTAAACCCACCATGCCGACCCTGTCCATCCAACACTTAATGCAAACCTCCAAAGTGGGCTTTGGCACCAGCGGCGCACGTGGCTTGGTGAGCGACATGACCGATAGCCTTTGTTACGCCTACACCCTGGCCTTCTTGCAGGCTGTCGTCGGTCAAGCGGGGCCCGTGGTGGTAGGACATGATTTACGCCCCAGCAGCCCGCGCATGTCAGCAGCTTGCGCGGCGGCGATCCGGGATGCCGGTTACACGGTTATTTACGCGGGGGCCCTGCCTACCCCCGCTTTGGCTTATTACGCGCTGACGCTCAAGGCGCCGTGCCTCGTGGTCACCGGCAGCCACATTCCGTTTGATCGCAACGGCCTCAAGTTCTACCGGGCGGACGGGGAAATAAGTAAAGACGACGAGGGCTTGATGCGGGCGGCTATGGTGGAGGTGCCATCCATTATCAGTCCATTTGATTTAAGCCTTGTCGATACGCATGCAAAAAACGCTTACGTTGATCGTTACGTGGAATTCTTTGGGAAAGCCGCGCTTAAAAATACGCGGGTGGCGGTGTACGAGCACTCGAGCGTCGCACGCGATGTGTTACGCGACATACTGGAGGCCCTTGGGGCGACGGTCCTGTCATTGGGTCGCACCGACACCTTTGTGCCGATAGACACCGAGGCCGTGCGCACTGAGGATGTCGCGCAAGCGCGCGCTTGGGCTAAGGAACATGACTTTGATGCCATCCTATCCACCGACGGTGACGGGGACAGGCCGCTCATTGGCGACGAGACGGGCGAGTGGTTTCGTGGGGACATGGTGGGGGTGCTGTGTGCCCAGTATTTAAAGGCCGATACCGTGGTGACCCCGGTTAGCAGCAACACGGCCGTGGAATTGTGCGGGGCCTTCCCGGAGGTGATTCGCACGCGCATCGGCTCACCCTACGTGATTGCCGGCATGTTGCAGGCAAAGGGTCAAACGGTGGCGGGCTATGAGGCCAACGGCGGCTTTTTATTGGGTAGCGATGCCCTTGGGAAAAGCAAAAACTTAAGCGCGCTGCCTACGCGCGACGCGGTGCTGCCAATGTTGGCGCTCTTGTGCATGGCTCGCGAGCAGGGCGTGGCGCTATCTAAACTTAAGCTAACTTTACCGGCGCGCTTTACGGCCAGCGACAGGTTGCAAGATTTTGCGAATGAAAAAAGCGCCCGGATTCTAAGCCAGCTTAGCCAAGATTTGAGCTTGGCTTCCCGCTTCTTGGCGCCGGACGCCGGTGAATTGCTAGACAAGAATGAAGTGGACGGCTTGCGGCTTGGCTTTAAAAATGGCGACATCGTGCATTTGAGGCCGTCCGGTAATGCGCCGGAATTGCGCTGTTACGCGGAAAGTGACAACGAATTAAGGGCGCAGGCCTTGTGCGATAGTGCTTTGAAATGGGTTGCTGGGCTTTAAGGTTGGGCGGGTTACATCGGGTACTTAAGTCATCTTGCGCAAACTGGCTGGCGCGATTTGCATGGGGGCCAATTTGCCCATGAGCTCAATTAAGACCATGGCGCGGTTGTCGCCACTTGCCATCTGATACACCGCTTCCAATCCAGCAAAGGCGCCGCTACCAATCAACAACCGTTCGCCGGACTCAAATAACCGCTCTGGCGTGTCGCTCAACCCCTCTTGCTGCTTCAACAATAATTGAATTAAATCGGGGTGAATTTTAGCGGGGCTGCTGCCGAAGGTGACCAAGCCCGACACGCCAATGGTTGATCGTATTGGCGCCCAGTTTTGCCCGTGGCGGCCGTTGCCCAGGCAGATGAATAAATACCGCGGGAAAATCGGTTCTTCCACCAGATACACTCGGCCGCGGCTTAATTTCTCGAGGGTGATCATGGGCAGGAAGCATTGGTAGCCCTGCTGCATTAAGTTGGTTAGGGCGCGCGCCTCTTGGCGCGGCTTGGTGTGGATGACGTACCAAGCAAGGGATGCTTGCTCACCTTGTGGACGAACTAACTCGTCCACCAACGGCGCGACTTGCATTTAGGCCCCGCGGCGAAGGTAGCGGCGGAGCAGGTTCATGCGCTCGGCCGTTGCCGGGTCTTGGCTTGCCCGCGCCGAGGCTTCTCTCACGAACGCCAACAGCACGCCCAGGAAGAAGGCCATTAGGGTGGCTAATATTACTATAAGCGAGCGCGTGGGTTTGGACTTTTGTTCTGGGACCAGGGCCTTGTCCACCACCTGAATTAATGGGGCCTCTTTGGCTTCGTCAATCTTAGCGATCTCAAATTGCTTGCTTAGGAGCTCAAACAGGGTCTCTTGGTATTTTAGGTCGCGCATTTTACGCAAGTACTCCAAGCCGGTTTCTGGTAGCTTGCCTGTGGGCACCATGATGTCGCCGCGGCCTTGCTGGCTGCTCCCTTGCACTTTAGCTAATTGCGCGCGCAAGCTTGTGAGGTTCTGCTGCAACTTTTGGTAGTCGGGGTTTTGAGGGGTGGCGAAGCTGCCCATGGACTGCAGTTTGACTTCCGCGGCCGTTACCTGCGCACGCAAGTTAGACGCCGCCATGATGATGGCTTGCCCTTGGGCTTCAGGCTGAATTAAGCCGGTGCGTTCTTGGGTTTGCTTCATGCCTAATTCCGCAGCCACCAAGTTGTCGCGGGTGGCTTTGACCTGCTTCTCAAAGAACAGGCGCTTGCGTGAGGATTCGGTGATGGCTAAGGTGTTGTTGAGTTTATCTAACTCTTCCACGTAGGCGTTGGCGATGCTGGCGGCAAACTTTGGGTCTTTGTCGGAGTACTCGATAGTGATAAACCCCTCTTTACCCGATTTAATTTCCGTTGCGCCGGCTAAGGTTTTACGCGTGGCCTCTAGTGTTTTGGCTTCAAACTTTTGCTGCAACTTAAATCTTGCATTTAGCGCATCTGCCACCGTGCGGCTTTTAAGCATGCCGATGTGAAGCTCGTTTGGGCTTTTAATGCCGGCGGCGCCACCGGCCAAACTTGCCAAGCCACCCAATTGGCTCATCAGCATGCTGGCCGCGGACGAGCTTTGCTGCGGTGGCAAGATCACGGTCTTGGCTGTGTAAATCTTTGGCATGATTAAGGAAATCACCACCGCCAACACCGCCACGGAGGCGGTCAATTTTATGATAAAGCGGTTGTGCTTGGCTATGACCAGCACCAGGTCCATCAGGTTGATTTCGTCGTCGTCTTGGGTCGCGCGGTTATCTGGTGTTGTGTTGTCTTGATTATGCATGGGTCAGCCTTAAGTTAAAACACGCCTATGGTTTTCATGCTGGCCACGCCAATGGCAAATTGGTAAAACACTTGCGTCCATTCCAGCAAGCCTTTGGTTAGGTTATAGCGCTCTAGCTTCTCTGGGACCACGATGGTGTCACCCGGCATGGCTTTGCGGCTTGTTAAGCTGCCTTCGCCAAAGAAAAAGGTGCCTTGGCGTTTACTGAACACCGAGCCGTCGGCACGGATCAAGTAAATCTCGCCGTCATCGCCGTCGCGGGTGGGGCCACCGGCGCGATTTAAGTAATCGCTGACCGTTTGTCCTTTTTTATAAATAAAGGCGTTTTGGTTGTAAACCGTGCCCATGACGCTTACGGTCGATGGCGCTGAAGGAATGAAAAGCCGATCGCCGTCTTCCAACACCAAGTCTGGCAGATTTTTTAACTCGACTGCGTATTCGGGCATTTCCAAGACAATGCGGCCGGAGGCTTTTACTTTCTTCATTTTAGCGAGCATTTCACTCTGCGCTTTGGATTCAGCGAGCGCGGCATCCGCGGCCTCCCTAGACATGGCAGCACTTGAACGTCTGGACGCTGTTCGCTGAATTTCTGCTTCCATTTGTACCAAGATTTCGTTCAAACGTTTTTGTTGAAGTTTACGGGTCGCTTCACGGGTGAATTCGCTGCCAATTAGATAAGCTTGCGGTGACAGGCCCCCTATGCGCTCAACCAACTGGCGCAAGGTTTCGCCCGGCAGGGTTTGGTAGAGCCCAGGGCTTGCCAATTCGCCTTCTAAAATAACGTAGCTGTTGCGTTTAGCGACGGGCGCTTGTATGTCATCCTTAGAGAACAGGGTCACGACGTCACCGGACTGCAACACCAAATTATTTTCAGCATCGCCGGCCATGGCTTTGGCTAGATTAAAAGGAATGAGCTTGGTGGTGAGTTCTTTTCTGTCAAGGCGCTCAATCGCCGCGTAATCCCAATTGATCTCCGCTACCTTGCCTGTCACGTGGCTACGCAACGTTGACGCCTCTGGATCGGCTGGGTTAGCCGGCATGTTTTGGTTTTGATCCGACCAACCGTTGTCATTGGTTTGCGTGGATTGGTTTTGCTTCACCCAGTAGCTGTCGGTTAATAAAGCGGCGCGATTGGGAATGATGTCGGTGATGCGCAATCCCTCTTTCCAAGGATGGCGACCGGCATACAAGCCCGCCACGTTGCCGCGCAAGGTCACGGCATTTTCAAAGCCAGCGGAAATGGGGCGCACGGTCACCAGATCACCATCTTGTAGAGTTTTAGCCAAGCCCAAGCTGTCTAATAAAAACTCGTCCATCTTACGCACACTGCGTTTGTGTATGCGCTCAACCGTCACCTTTTGGCCTGCGGCCACGTTGGTTAAGCCACCGGCTAAATTAAGCAAACCGGCCAGGGTTTCTTGGTCTTTTAACTCAAATATAGCTGGCACGTTCACGCTGCCGGACACCGCCGCCATGGCGCCAACAGGTGGAATGTAGATCACGTCGCCCGATAGCAATTGGACGTCTTTGGATTTGTCGCCTTTAATCAACAAATCGTACATATCGAACTCGGTCACGACTTTGCCGCTGCGTTTTAATTGGATGTGGCGCATTGAACCCTTAACTGAAGGGCCACCGGATGCAAAAATTGCGTTAACCAAGGTGCTCAACGAGCTGACCGTATAATTGCCAGGGCGGGCGGCTTGGCCGACCACGAAGACTTGAATGGAACGCAATTTGCCGAGCGACACGTCCAACTCAAAGTTTTTAAACATGCGGCCTATGGCAGTTTTTAGATGGGCAGACAGGTTTTGATAACGTACGCCCACCACGCTTACTTGGCCCACTTTAGGCAAGTTGATCATGCCATTGCGGTCGACCACCACTTTTTGGTCCGCTTCCACTTGCCCCCAAATGTTCACCAGCAATTCATCGCCTGGGCCAATGGTGTAGTCCGGTGTCACTGGAATGTTGTTCACTGGTGAAAAGGTGTCCGGGGCTTTACGGAACAATTCGTAACCGTACATGGGCAATGCTTTGCCTATCGACTGCGTGACGAAATCCTGAAACTCACTTTTAAATTGAGCCGAATCAGGCGCGGCAACGCGGTCCTGCAATGCAGGTTCAGCAGATAGGGCTTTTTCGTTTGCGGGCCTGTCTTTTGTGTTCAGGTTAGACGGTGCATCCATCTGATTAACTGAACCGGGTGCATCCCCCTCTTTGGGCACTGCGCTAAACAACTCAGGTGACAAGGCCAATCCTCCGCCTGCTTGGGCATTTGACAAAGCCAATCCACCGCCTGCTTGGGCATTAATGGCCATGCTGCTTAATGCCATGCAAGTGATTATTAGGAGTCTTTTTAACGCCGTTGTCTTCATGTGTGCTTTTGTTACCGTTTTTTAGTTGTGCAAATTCTATCAGAAAAATCTTAATCTTCTAAGTCTGCCACTAGCAACCTTGCATGACTTAAACGATACAGCAAAGCGAATTAAACATGACAAGTCGATACTTATCAATTTAAAAAATAGATTTATCTTTAAATATTACTTGAGTATCATTGTAATAGATGCCCACGTACGCATTAAATAAAAACTGCATCACTTAACATCTCATTCTTTAATATTGGTCCTGATTTGCATGCTCAGCTCTAAAAGTAAACTTTCTTATTACACGTTTTTAATTTCTGCGCTTTTATTAGCCGCGCTGACTTTGCATGATCGGCCGACGCCGCATTACCCCCACATCAGCTTAACAAACGCCGATCGTGTGCAAATTGATTTTCTGTGGCAAGCCGAGATCAGCGCAAAGGCGTGCAAAGACAAAATTGATTTGTTAGACGAAGTGGTGAAGGCGGATTGCCCCGATTGCCAAATCAAAACGCAAGCCTGCTTAGACACTCTCAATCCCATTCAAAAAAGCTGGCTAGGCAGTGATGAGGTGGGCGAGCCAACCGTTCGTCTTAGCAACGGCGTGGTTGCCTATCAAGCGCTTGATCCAAAAATGGCTCTGCAGGCATGCAACAATACGCAAGCCATGCAGGTGGATTACAACCATCAACTAAGCTGTACGCCCAGTCACGCTAAGCGTTCAATCAGTCTATCCAACGACCACGATAGGTGGGTCAATCTAATTGAAATGCTCATATTGGTTTTTATTACCGGCCTAGCCAGTTGGTTTATCTGCTATTTAATTTTGCGTTACGAAGACATGCATTCCCAATATAGCCACGACCACATTGATTCAGGCATACAAAAGTTTCATGCGCAGCCCACCCCACGCATTGCCGGTATTGCTTTGCTGGCAGCCTTACTTTGTACTTTGGCAATCGAATTGACATTGCATGAAGCCAACTTTTCCAGTGGCTTGGCCATGACGTACTTTATTTTGGCATGCCTGCCGGTGTTTTTTGGGGGCATTATTGAAGACGTCACAAAAAATGTAGGGGTAGCTCAGCGCTTACTTTTTTCTATTGTTTCAGCCCTTATTGCAATATGGCTGCTAGGGGCCCTTATCAATCGCACTGACATAATGGCCTTAGATGGCTTGTTAATATTAACGCCCGTTGCCGCAGCATTCACCGTTTTAGGTATTGCTGGGGTATGCAATGCCATGAACATTATCGATGGCTACAACGGCTTGTCTGGCGGGTATGCCGTCATAGCACTAGCCACCATTTCCTGCATCGCCTTTCAGGTTAACGATCATTTAGTTCTAACGTTAAGCTTAGGTTTAATGGGCGGGCTATTGGGCTTTTTATGTTGGAACTGGCCACACGGTAAAGTTTTTATGGGCGACGGCGGCGCTTATCTGCTAGGATTTAGTTTGGCCGAACTGGCTATATTATTGCTATACCGCAACCCAAGCGTATCGCCCTGGTTCACGTCTATTATTTTGGCTTACCCCATCTTTGAAACGCTCTTTTCCATGTTTAGGCGCAAAGTGATCGCCAAGACAAAAACAGGCCAACCCGATGCTGCGCACTTTCACCAATTGGTTTTCTTTAAAATTTTACATGGCCAACAATACACGGATGCCAAACAACTCACCTGCGCGAACTCACGCGTTGCCTTATTCATATGGCTCCCTGCTTTATTGGTCAGCATAGTGGGCACGGTATTTTGGAATTCCACGGCTGTTTTAATGCCGCTGACATTGCTAGGCTGCCTGATTTACGTGCTGGTCTATTACAAATTGCTGTCCATGCCAGATTAACGGCTGCTATTCAATCCTCTACTCATGCCATTTGCTAAAAAACCCAGCGTGCTTTTTGCCAAACTGCGCATTTTTGCTGGACGGACTTCACTTCTAAAGCTGCCGGTAAAGCCTAACTTACAGGCAAGCCTCCTCGCGCTGCTGTGCCTTCCTTCATTGGCCTTAGCCGATAATGACTACACGTTTCCATTGGGGCCGGATCACACACCAACCAAGCTCAACATGAGCAGCAAACTTGCCCGACCACCCGCCTACAGTGAAGCAGAATCGAAATCCAACCAAATTCAGCCCAAGCTAACCGGTATACGCAAAACCTTTGAATCGCTCAATCTGCCCGGTGGCGAGTCCATGGGCATGCTGGGCGGCGAATTGCTGGTTAATGTGAACGAGCATTTACGCGTCGGGGCCGGCACATACGGTGCCATTGAGGGCGAACGTGGCGGCTTTATAACCTTAGGCGTAGTCAGCGAATTGCAACAGCGCATCAGTGATGCCTGGGTAAGCCATGCCGGTCTCTTTGTCGGCGCAGGCGGCGGGCATGGTAGCAACGCCTTAACTGGCGGGGGCCTCATGTTGCGTGGCGACTTAGGCGTCGCTTACGAAACCAAAGGCTACGGTAACATTGGTTTAGGCGTCAGCCACGTGCGCTTTCCGTCGGGCAACATCAGCAGCACGCAACCTTATATTCAATACGAATACCCGTTTTATAGCTTATTGGGTTCGGGTTGGTTAAATGCCCCACCTAAAGACAGCAGCTTGCGCATCGACCCCGTGCAAGATTACCGCAATGAGTTTTCTTTGGTGGGAAGGCACTACGAATTTGGCGCTAATGCTAAACGCTCAGACGGTGGCGTGCAAAACAGCAGCATGCAATTGGTTGGCGTGGAATGGTTAACCTACTTAAACAACCATTGGTTTGTCAAAATAGAAACCGAAGGCGCCATGGGTGGCGACAACAATGGCTACATGCAAATTCTCTTAGGCGGCGGCCTGCGCTTGCCTATCACCCGCAGTACCAGCATTAAATTGCACGCGGCAGCGGGACCAGCTGGCGGCGGCGGCGCCGATGTGGGTGGCGGCTTATTATTGGATGCCGGCTTGGGTCTGCAACAAAATATTAGCAAAAACCTCGCGCTGGAATTGTCAGCGGGCGGGGTAATGGCCCCATCGCATACGTTTGAAGCGCTGAATGTGGCGCTCAAACTCAATTACCAATTTGGGTTGCCCGATGTAAGCAGTTCGCCGGTGTCCTGGTATGGCCTGCAAGAATTTGATACCACGCCGCTTCGCGTGCGATTGACCAATCAAACTTACTTTAAAGCCGATGACCGCTGGCGCAATGGCGACATCAACCAAGAAGTGAGCAACCTTGGGGTGCAGATGGATTACTTTTTAACGCCCAACTGGTTTATTACCGGCCAAGGTTTAGCGGCTTACGCCGGCGATGCCGGTGCTTACATGGTGGGTGAAGTGGGCTTAGGTAGCGTTTGGAACGTCACGCCGAATTGGTTTATTGAAGGCGAAGCGTTATTTGGCGCGGCCGGTGGTGGTGGCTTAGCAGTCGGCAGCGGCTTGGTTGCGCAAGGCAATGCATCCGTGGGTTACCGCTTAAACAACGCCTTGTCTATCATTGCCACGGCCGGTCGAATTGAAGCGCTGCAAGGTGACTTTAAAGCCAATCTTGTCGGCGTGTCGTTTGCTTACCAATTTAGTACGTTTACCAGCAAGTAAATCCCTGATCCTTATTCTCGCTAAGGCAGCCTATGGCTTATGAGCAGAATAAAGTTTCATCAAAATTAGTATTGCTCATATAGGTTATTTGTAGTAATGTTTCTACATTACTTATCCAATCGCCATGGAGACTATATGAACATCACCACTTTATCCAGCAGAGAATTCAATCAATCTGCTAGCGAAGCTAAGAAAGCAGCCAATAAAGGGCCGGTTTTTATCACGGACAGAGGCCAACCTGCTCATGTATTGATTAACATCGATACCTACAAAAAACTAACCGGCAGTCGCCAAAAAATTGCGGATTTGCTGGTCATGCCAGGCACACTAGATGATGATTTTGATGCGCCACGCTTACTCGATATGCCACAAGCAGCTGACTTGACTTAGTGTTTATTCTAGACACCAACGTCGTTTCAGAACTTCGTAAAATTAGGCTAGGGCGTGCCGACAAACAATTTAGCAAATGGGCGGACAGCATGGAAACGGCTGACTTGTATTTATCAGTCATCACCGTGCAAGAACTGGAGCTGGGGGTGTTGCTATTGGAACGGCGCGATGCCAAACAAGGAGCCGTTTTTCGCACTTGGTTAGACCATCATGTTTTGCCGGCATTTAGTGGGCGTATTTTACCTATTGATACGGCTGTTGCGCTTTGCAGCGCCAAACTGCATGCACCTAACCCTCAACCAGTTAGAGATGGACTAATTGCAGCAACCGCATTGGTGCATGGCATGAGCGTGGTTACCCGGAATGTTGCTGACTTTTCATCCAGTGGCGTAACTGTTATCAACCCCTGGGATTAAATGATGGCTTAACGATACTGTCGCATAAGCCTTCTTAACGCTTAAGCTGACTTTTGCGTTTTCAAGTCATCGGTTAAATGCGGCGCTAAAGTTTGCAGCATTTGGCCAAATATTTTTGGGTTGGCGGCGACAATGTTGCCGGTTTTAAGCCAGTCTTCGTTGCCTTCAAAATCCCCTACTATGCCGCCCGCTTCCTGCACAATTAAGCCACCGGCCGCAATGTCCCAAGCAGACAAACCTATTTCCCAGAACCCGTCGTACCAACCCACGGCCACGTAAGCCAAATCCAGCGCAGCCGAACCCGGGCGGCGCAAGCCGGTGGTCTTTTTGATCATGTCTTTGAACATGCCTAGGTAGGTGTCTAAGTGCGTGAAATCCCGGAACGGGAAACCGGTGCCTATGATGGATTCTTGTAATTTGGTGCGCTGTGTCACGCGTATGCGTTTGTCGTTTAAAAACGCGCCGCGGCCTTTAGTGGCGGTGAATAGGTCATTGCGATTCGGGTCGTAGATCACGGCGTGGGTCAACACGCCGCGCTCTTGCAAGGCAATTGAGATGCAGTATTGCGGCAAGCCGTGTAAGAAATTGGTGGTGCCGTCCAAGGGATCAATGATCCAAATGAAGTCAGACTGGATATTCGATTCACCGCTTTCCTCACCCAAGAAACCGTGGGTAGGATAGAGCTCTTTCAAGGCGTCGATGATGGCTTGCTCAGCCGCTTTGTCCACTTCGGTGACAAAGTCGTTATAGGTTTTGGTTTGAATTTTAAGGGAGCCGATGTCCTCGGATGCGCGGGTAATGATATTACCGGCACGGCGGGCAGCTTTCACTGCGTTGGATAGCATGGGATGCATAGTGTCTCGAATCTGTGGCCAATAGCAAGGCCCACTTAAGCACGGCGACTTAGCTTGGCAGATTGCATTGGTGGGTTAAAGAACGGTTAAGGCGTTATTTTAATACGATTTGTTAAATTAGCCTATCACCAGACTTAAGCGACCACCCTTGCGACACCCTTGCAACCGATCCCACAGCGAGGCTTTAAAAAAATACTATAAATTGCTATATATAATAGCCAGGTGATAAACATAATCAGTCATTATCTGCTAGTATTATTTTTAATAAATTCCCCGCCAAAAATGTCACGTCCTGCATGCATGCAGGTAGCTTTTTTGTCGGCAGTTAGCATACCTCACCGATAAGTAACAGCCCATTTGTAGCCGGAAACGCCATGACCAAATCTGAGTTAGTGAACAGCATCAAAAAAAGCTTTCCGTATTTGTCGGAAGCCGATTGCTTGATGTGCATCAACTCCCTCATCGATTTTATGGGCGACCATTTGAGCCAAGGCAATAAATTTGAGGTTCGCGGCTTTGGCACGTTTTCCACTAAAACCAGGCAGGCGCGCACGGTTAGAAACCCTAAAACCGGCGAACAAATTCAACGTAAAGCCTCCGCATACCCATGCTTTAGACCTGGCAAGATGCTAAAAGACCGGGTCAACGATGCCGATTAAGCCATGCCTCACTTGCATTCACCTATCCCTATTTAAGCAATTAAGCGAGCGCTAATGGCAACCCAAAAACTCGCATTAAAAGCCCTTGATTTAATGACCACCAGCGATGTGGCCAAAGAGCTGGGCGTGACCATACGCTCGGTGCAGCTCTGGGTAGAGCAAGGCGCGTTGGAAGGTTGGAAAACACCCGGCGGCCACCGCCGCATTACCCGCGCATCATTCAACCGTATGTCCGCCAACCGCGCTAGCCAGAAAAAAATCCAGCAACCCGAGCACGGCATATTGCAGGTGCTGATCATCGAAAAAGACGGTGTCACGCAAAGCCTATACCGTCAAACCATCAAAAGCTGGGCCATGGCAGTGGATTTAAAAATAATAGCGCATCCTATAGAAGCGTTGATCCAGCTTAGTCTGCAAACACCAGACCTACTGATGACCGACTTAACCTTAAGCGAGATTGACACGTTGGCCATGCTCAAAGCCCTTAGAGGCAATGACGCTTTCGACGACATGGGCATCGTCGCCGTGACCAACTTAAGCGCCGACGACATCGCCGCCAAAGGCAGCTTACCCAAGCGCGTGCGTTTGTACAGCAAGCAACCCATTTCATTTTGGGAAATGAAAGAGCTCATGGCAGGCTTAATCGAACGCAAGCAAAAACGCCAAAGCACTTAAGCCGCCTCAGGCTCGCTCCTTTAAGGCCATCAATGCTAAACTAGCGTTTTAACGGTACACCTCATGTCAGCCATTATCGATAGCACACCTTTAGCCCCATTGCACAATTTTCGTGTGGTGTTATGCCAAACCAGCCACCCAGGTAACATCGGCTCGACCGCGCGCGCCATGAAAACCATGGGCTTGCAGCACCTGTATTTGGTTAAACCAGAAAGCTTCCCCGATGCCCATGCCACCGCATTGGCTACCGGCGCGGCGGATTTATTGGAGCAGGCAGTGGTGACCGAGACCTTGGCCGAAGCGCTGGAAGGTTGCGCCCTGGCCATAGGCTTAAGCGCCCGAAAACGCGGCTTATCCCACGAACTGGTGAACGTCAGAACCGCTGCACACAGGGCTGTAAACGTCGCCTCCACGCAGACCGTGGCCTTGGTGTTCGGCACCGAGATGAGCGGCCTATCCAATGCCGAACTGGATTTGTGCCAATTGCTAGCCATGATACAAGCCAACCCAGTCTATTCTTCGCTTAACTTGGCGGCAGCGGTGCAAATAATGTGCTACGAATTAAGAATGGCCGCACTGGAAAAAGCTAACTTGCAAGACGACAACCTGAGCCCGCATGCGCCGCCGATTTATGCCAGCATAGATAGCTTGGAAGGCTTTTACCAACACCTGCAAGAAACACTGTTGCACATAGGTTACTTAAATCCGCAGGCGCCAAAAAAACTGATGGAACGCATACGGCGCATTTATGCCAGAATTCGTTTAGAGAAAGAAGAAGTTAACTTGTTACGCGGCATACTAACGCTGACCGTGACCCCGAAAAAACACGATAAATATTGAGTCATTGGCGGCACTATTTGCTGCGCACTGGTTATCAATAAAAATCGTTAAGAAGGCTGAACTATGTTTGATCATATAAAAGAAGACATTGCCATTGTGTTTGAGCGCGATCCCGCTGCCAGAACGCATTGGGAAATCCTCACTACCTACCCTGGCGTGCATGCCTTATTGATGCACCGCGTGGCGCATTTCTTGTGGCAAAAACGCTTGTTTTGGCTAGCGCGTTTTAGCTCGCACTTGGCCCGCTGGCTAACCGGCATTGAAATACACCCGGGTGCCAGCATAGGCCACCGCGTTTTCATCGACCACGGCATGGGCGTGGTAATAGGCGAAACCGCCATCATAGGCGACGATTGCACGCTATACCACGGCGTGACACTAGGCGGCACTTCATGGAATAAAGGCAAGCGCCACCCCACCCTTGAAAAGGGCGTGGTCATCGGTGCGGGTGCTAAAATCTTAGGCCCCATCACCTTGGGTGCCGGCGCCAAAGTCGGCTCAAACGCGGTGGTGGTCAAAGACGTACCAGCGAACGCCACGGCCATAGGCATACCGGCGCGCATATTGGAAGAAGCGCCAGTCGCTAAAAAGGCCGAAGCGACCTCAACCAGTTTTACGGCTTACGCGGTGGTGGACGACAACGAAAAATTCAACCACGAAGCCATGGCTATCGCCTTGCAAGCTTTAATGGAAAAAAGCGCCAAGCAAGACCTTAAGTTGGCTGAGATGACCTTGCAACTGCAGCTATTAGCGGTGGATGCGCAAGCCGACAGCAAGGTGGCCAGTGCGTTTGACGTGAAGTCTGCTCCCAAGAAAACCAGCACTAAAAAATAGCATGGCTGCCTAGCAATACGGCCTAAAAAATGGCCGACCAAATAGTTGACTAAAGTTATCAGGTATTATAGAATACTTGACAATTATAGAGGGCTATTAAAGTCATGAAACTCACCACCAAAGGCCGTTTTGCCGTAACCGCTATGCTGGACCTAGCGCTACACGAATCCTTAGCGCACGACGCCATGGCGAATGGCTCTCTGCCAAGTGAAATCAAGCCCGTCACTTTGGCTGGCATTAGCGAGCGACAAAGAATCTCCCTGTCCTATTTAGAGCAGTTGTTTAGCCGCTTGCGCAGGCAAGGCTTGGTGAGCAGCGTGCGCGGACCGGGTGGTGGTTACAAATTAGCAAAAAACTATACTGATATTTCGGTGGCCGATGTCATCAACGCAGTGGACGAGCAAATCGATGCCACGCAATGCGGCGGCCATGAAAATTGCCGCGACGAAGGCCGTTGCATGACGCACGACTTATGGGCCACGCTCAATAGCCGCATATTGGATTACTTGGGAGGCATCAGCTTGGCTGACATGGTGGCTGCGCAAAAAAACAAACAGGCCGCCGTTACGGCGCATCGCGCAAATGGCCATCCGGATCAAGGCGTACGCATTAATCTGGATCAGTTAAGCGCGTAACTGATGAGCCACGTTTACTTTGATCACAATGCCACCACGCAGATAGACGCTCGCGTTTTAGACGCCATGCTGCCTTGGATGAGCGCTCAAAGCGGCAACCCCAGCAGCCGTCATCAATTTGGTCGTGCCGCCCGTGAAGCGGTGGCGCAAGCACGCGAGCAAGTGGCCCGTGCCTGTGGCGCGCAAGCCTCGCAAGTGGTGTTTACTGCCAGCGGTACCGAAGCCAACAACCTGGCCATTAAAGGCCTGGCAGATTACGTGCCTCAAGGGCAAATTTTAAGCAGCGCGGTCGAGCACCCCTGCGTGACACGCTCGGCCACCGCCATGCGCGCACAAGGCCATGCCGCCCTTAGCATCCCGGTAGGCAGCAATGGAAAAGTCGATCGAGCTCAAATGAAATCGCAATTGAGCCAAGCCACCAGTTTGGTGTCGGTCATGCTGGCCAACAACGAAACCGGCGTGTTGCAGGATGTGCCTGAGCTGGCCGAAATAGCCCGAGCGCATGGTAGCTTGATGCATACCGATGCGGTGCAAGCGCTAGGGAAAATAGACCTGAATTTTAATGACTTAAACGTGCACGCCATGACGGTTTCCAGCCACAAGCTGCATGGCCCACAAGGTGCAGCCGCCTTGATTTTAGACAAGCGGATAGACATTCAGCCCTTGTTGCACGGTGGCGGTCAAGAACGTGGTTTACGCAGTGGCACGGAAAATGTGGCGGCGATAGTAGGCTTTGGCCTAGCCTGTGAACTGGCTAGCCAACAATTAACCGACTACCAAGCTCATACCTTAAGCCTAAGAACGCAGTTGGAAAAAGGCTTGGTCGCGATGAACGCAACCATTTTCGGTGCACAGTCGAAACGTTTAAGCAACACAAGCTTCTTTGCCATGGATGGCATAGAAGGTGAAACTTTGGTCGTGGCCTTGGATCGTAAAGGATACGCAGTGGCGAGTGGCTCTGCCTGCTCCAGCGACAGCACCGAACCTAGCGCCGTATTGCTAGCCATGGGCGTGCAGGAAGAGTTAGCTCGCGGGGCAGTGCGATTAAGTTTGGGCTCACAAAATAGTGCGCAGCAAGTAGCGGACTTTTTACAGCAATTGCAGCAAGAAATTTTACGATTAAAACAATTAAGCGCCATGGCGGCTTAAGTTTTTAAGCAACAGCAGTCTTAAATTAACACCAGTTAAGGATAAATAAACGCATGTCAGCCACATTAGAAATGCCAGTAGTCAGTGGTTTCGAAGAGAGTTCGTACCCCATTTATTTGGATTACTCGTCCACCACACCGGTCGACCCACGCGTAGCCGAGAAAATGATCCCCTTCATTAGCGAGCATTTTGGTAACCCGGCCTCACGCAGTCATCCATACGGCTGGACCGCAGAAAAAGCCGTGGAAAATGCACGTTTAGAAGTCGCTAAATTGGTCGGCGCCGACCCACGCGAAATCGTTTGGACTTCTGGTGCGACCGAATCCAACAACTTGGCTATCAAGGGCGCAGCGAATTTTTACAGCGAAAAAGGCAAGCACTTGATTACCGTTACCACCGAGCACAAAGCGGTGATCGATCCGATGCGTGATTTGGAGCGCCAAGGTTTCAGCGCCACCTATTTAGACCCGGAGCCAAACGGCTTGCTCGACATTGAAAAATTAAAAGCAGCGATACGACCCGATACCGTGTTGGTATCAGTGATGATGGTGAACAACGAAATCGGCGTTATTCAAGATATCAAAGCGATCGGCAACTTATGCCGTGAAAATGGCATTATTTTTCACGTGGACGCGGCGCAAGCCACCGGTAAAGTAGCCATCGATTTAGAGCAATTGCCGGTCGATTTAATGAGCTTCTGTGCGCACAAAACGTACGGTCCTAAAGGCATCGGCGCTCTATACGTGCGCCGTAAACCGCGCATCCGTATTGAAGCGCAAATGCACGGTGGCGGCCACGAACGCGGCATGCGCTCTGGCACCCTAGCCACCCACCAAATTGTCGGTATGGGCGAAGCGTTTCGTTTAGCGCGCGAAGAAATGGTGGAAGAAAGCACCCGTATCCGCCGCTTACGCGACAAGTTGCTCCACGGCCTACAAAGCATGGAAGAAGTTTACGTGAACGGCGATTTAGATCACCGCGTGCCGCACAACTTAAACATCAGTTTTAACTACGTGGAAGGCGAATCCTTGATCATGGCGGTAAAAGGCATCGCTGTTTCCAGCGGCTCGGCCTGTACTTCTGCCAGCTTGGAGCCCAGCTACGTGCTTCGCGCACTAGGACGCTCAGACGAATTAGCACACAGCTCCATCCGCTTCTCCATCGGCCGATTTACCACTGAGGCGGACGTGGACTACACCATCAATTTAATGAAAAGTAAAATTGACAAATTAAGGGAATTGTCCCCACTGTGGGAAATGTTTAAAGACGGCATAGACCTTAGCAAGGTCCAATGGGCGGCGCATTAATCGGATAACAGTTTAAGAAATTTAATGGTTATATACATTAAAAATAAGCAATGATTTTTCAGCTTATTCTTAATGGAACAGGAGAATTAAAATGGCATATTCAGACAAAGTACTAGACCACTACGAAAACCCACGCAACGTAGGCACATTGGATAAGAATGACCCCAATGTTGGCACCGGCATGGTCGGCGCGCCCGCTTGCGGTGACGTGATGAAATTAATGATTAAAGTTAGCGATGAGGGCATCATTGAAGACGCAAAATTTAAAACCTACGGTTGCGGCTCGGCTATCGCCTCCAGCTCCTTGGTAACCGAATGGTTAAAAGGCAAGACCATAGACCAAGCCTACGCCATCAAAAACTCAGCGATTGCTGAAGAGCTGGCTTTGCCACCGGTTAAAATTCACTGCTCAGTATTGGCTGAAGACGCCATTAAAGCGGCTGTGGCGGACATCAAGGCCAAACAAGCGGCCAAAGAGGCAGCGTAAATGGCCATTACCTTAACGGCCACGGCTGCCGATCGCGTGGAAAAATTCTTAGCCAACCGAGGCAAAGGCTTGGGCCTTCGCTTGGGCGTTAAGACCACCGGTTGCTCAGGCATGGCTTACACCTTGGAATTTGTCGATGCCCTCAACGAGGAAGACACCACGTTTGAAAGCCACGGCGTTAAAATCATCGTAGACCCAAAAAGCTTGGTGTACATCGACGGCACCGAATTGGACTTCAGCAAGGAAGGCCTCAATGAGGGCTTTAAATTTAACAACCCCAACGTCAAAGACGAATGCGGTTGCGGTGAAAGTTTCACAGTGTGAGTTTGAATTATTTTCTATTGTTTGAATTACCAGAAACCTTTGCCCTCACGCTAAGCGCACTGGAGACCCCCTACCGACGTATCCAAGCCAGCGCTCACCCTGATCGTTATGTCACGGCTACGCCGACCGAACAACGCCAGTCCATGCAATTAGCGACTCTGGCGAACGAGGCCTACCTCACCTTAAAAAATCCAGCAAAACGGGCAGAATACTTGCTGGGCCTCAAAGGCATAGACAGCTTGAATGACAGCAACACCAGTATGCCGGCCGACTTTTTAATGCAGCAAATGGAGTGGCGAGAATCCCTAGAAGACGCCAGCATGGCTAAAGACACGGCCAGCCTAGATAGCCTGCTTGATGAGATGCAAGCCGAAGCGAAGCGCCTAACAACCGTGCTGACGGATTTAATCGACACTAAAAAAGACTACCCAGCAGCCAGCGAAACCACCCGCAAACTGGTTTTTATTGATAAAGTGTGCGCAGACATACAACAGGCCATCGAGCGCCTGGACTAAACGACTCGTCACCCACAAACAAGCAACGAATAGCAATGGCATTATTACAAATCTCCGAACCCGGGCAATCCGCTGCACCGCACCAACACAAGTTGGCGATAGGCATCGATTTAGGCACCACCAATTCCTTGGTAGCGACGGTTAAAAGTGGCATGGCCACGGTCTTACAAGACGAGCACGGTCACGCCTTATTGCCATCGGTAGTGCGATACATGCCAGATGGCACTGTCGTGGTCGGCCACGAAGCACAAGCTCAGCAAAGCGTGGACCCCGCCAACACCATCGCATCAGCCAAACGCTTTATGGGCCGCGCTTTAAGTGACATCGCCGATCGCGCGCACATTCCCTACCATTTCGTTGACAGCACCGAACAAGCTGGCTTGTTACAGTTAAAAACCCGCGCTGGCCTCAAAACGCCAATCGAGATTTCGGCAGAGATTTTAAAAACCCTCAAAGCCCACGCTGAAAAATCCCTAGGCATCCCAGCCGGCAGCGACGAATTAACCGGTGCCGTGATTACCGTGCCGGCTTATTTTGATGACGCCCAGCGCCAAGCCACCAAAGATGCCGCACGCTTAGCCGGCCTCACTGTGTTGCGTTTACTCAATGAACCGACCGCCGCAGCGGTGGCTTACGGCCTAGACAATGCCGCCGAAGGCACCTTTGTCATTTACGATTTGGGCGGCGGCACCTTTGATGTGTCCATACTTAAACTCACCCAAGGCGTGTTTGAAGTGCTGGCCACCAATGGCGATTCAGCCTTAGGCGGCGACGATTTTGACCACCGCATCTATTGCTGGGTGCTGGACAAGATACGTGAGTCTAGCCCACACTTCACGCCGCTTAGCGAACAAGACACGCGCTTATTATTAACCAAAGCGCGTCAGGCCAAAGAATGGCTGACCGATAACCACGAGGCGCAAATCGTCTGTCGCTTAAGCAATGATATTCTGGTCGACGTCACCCTAAGTGCCAATGAATTCGTGGCCCTCACTGAGCAATTGGTGCAAAAAACCTTAAGCCCAACACGCAAAGCCATGCGCGATGCCCAATTAAGTTTGGATGACATAAAAGGCGTCGTGCTAGTCGGCGGGGCCACGCGCATGCCGCAAGTGCGTTTAGCGGTTGAAGCCTACTTTAAACAAACTCCACTGACCAACCTCGATCCGGACAAGGTCGTCGCTTTGGGTGCGGCCATACAGGCCAACACCTTAGTCGGTAACCGCAGCGACCACGATTTACTCTTATTG
This sequence comes from Methylophilaceae bacterium, assembly GCA_965601545.1. Classification (GTDB taxonomy): domain Bacteria; phylum Pseudomonadota; class Gammaproteobacteria; order Burkholderiales; family Methylophilaceae; genus Methylotenera. The sequence continues at coordinate 1,187,499 of OZ271845.1, forward strand.
GACGTGACACCCTTATCGCTAGGTTTAGAAACCATGGGCGGTTTGGTAGAACGCATCATTCCGCGCAACAGCACCCTGCCGGTTGCGCGAGCACAAGATTTCACCACCTACAAAGATGGTCAAACCGCCATGAGCATACAAGTGCTGCAAGGCGAACGCGAATTGGTCGCGGATTGCCGCTCGCTTGCACGCTTTGAACTGCGTGGCATACCGGCCATGGCTGCCGGGGCAGCCCGCATACGGGTGACTTTTCAAGTGGATGCCGACGGCCTACTTTCGGTAACGGCGCGCGAACAAACCAGCGGCGTGGAAGCGCACGTGGTAGTGAAACCGTCTTACGGTTTAAGCGAAGAAGCCATTACCAGCATGCTCAAATCCTCATTTGGTAGCGCCGAGATCGATAAGAAAGCCCGCATGTTAGCCGAAGCACGAGTGAATGCTGGCGCCATCCTAAGCGCGGTAGAATTAGCCTTGAAGCACGACGGCGAGTTGATCACGGCGGACGAGCAGCAGGCGATACAAGCGGAAATGGCCAAATTGCAAACGCTGAGTTTAGGTGACGATGCGGTCGCCATCAACCAAGGGGTAGACCAATTAAACCATGCCACCGAGGCCTTTGCCGCGGCACGCATGAATGCCAGTGTCAGCCGCGCTTTAAGCGGCAAGAATTTAGATGAGATTAAACTCTAGGTCACCTTTACCGACCCAGTGAACAGGAAACAGCATGCCACAAATTATCATATTGCCCCACGTCGAACTCTGCCCTGAGGGCACGGCCATCGAGGCCAACAGCGGCGAATCCATTTGCGATGTGTTGCTTAATCACCACATCGATATAGACCACGCTTGCGATCAGGCTTGCGCCTGCACAACATGCCACGTGATTATTCGGGAAGGCTTTAAAACGCTGAACCCATCCAGCGATGAAGAAGACGATTTGTTGGATAAAGCCTGGGGCTTGGAACCGCATTCGCGCTTGTCGTGCCAAGCACGGGTAGGCAAAGAAGACTTAGTGGTGGAAATTCCTAAATACAGCATCAACATGGCCAAAGAAGGCCACCGCTAGTTCTGCCAGGTCGCTTAAGCTACTTCGCTTAAGCTAGGTCACTCTAGCTCACTCGCGCGGTCCTGAAATAAGCCACAACTGACCGTGTTCAACTAAATCCGTCTTTGCATGGGCCACGTGCGCTTGGGTGGTGCCCAAGTAGTACCGACGCATTGCGTCAAACCAACTGGCTTTTTGCAGCAAGGCCGTCACTTCCACAATACCCGAATGCTCCTCGTCTGTGGTCATGAAGCCGCTCTGGCCAGCGCTAAACAAAGCGGGATTGGCCTCGAACAATTTTTTAGTCACGCCACTGCTGGGTTCGTATGCCCATATTGCCGCTAAACGAGGGTGATCACCCGGGTCTTCTTGCAAGAGCACCCGTCCGCCTGCGTCCACGGTTAAATTGTCTAGCATTTCGGCGCCAATTTGCTTGGCCTGCAAGATGGTTTGAATACGCCCGCCGGCTAAAGGCCGATGGATGTCATCGAACTCCAGCCTTTGCAAACGGCTATCCCCACCCACCTTATCCGTCGTATTAAACCAAAATGCACTCGGATTGTGCGTGTCCCATGCCCCGTCTTCTGGTCTGGCAAAGCCAGTGGCACCTAATTTAATGGCAGCTTCCCGCAATGCGGCGCCCTTAGCCTGCGCCGCATCGGGCAAGGCGACTAAATTAAATCGGTCGCCGTGCACTTGCACGGCAAAAAGCTGCCCACCGACTAAACCGGCTCGCTCGACAGGGTTGCCCTCTGCGCGCTTTTGGCCAAGGTAAGCCACCAACAAACCTTGTTGTATGTCATCCAGCGCCATAACTAAAGTGCTGGGGCTGGCATGCGGATGGATCAAGACATTTTCCCATGCCAACTGGCCAAAATCCTTCAACTCATAGCTGATGCCGTCTAAGCCATGAGCAAAAGCGCGACCTCCGCTTTTGTCTTCTTCGCCATTTAAGAACAATTGGCCGGGGAAACCATTGCCGCTATCGCTATCAAAAAAAGCCTTCTGGGGTGCTAGGTCTGCTGAACACAGTTTATGAAAAGGCAGTGCGGCATCGAGGGCTAGTTTGCTTTGCACCAAATCCTCGCCTTGTAAAACTTGCAAGCTTTCCACATCGATGACCCAGCGCGACACAAACGCCCCTTTTTGACCGTGCGCACGAACGCGGCCTTTATCGCGGGCTATTTCATGATTCATCAACACACTTAGGCTGCCGTCTGGATTGGGGTAGGCCCCAAGGCCATCCGGCGCACCGACCATTGCATACCGATTTAATGCCGATTCGCCCACCGTTAGGATAGGCTTCACTTGCCAATCGGCCTGCAAAGGCACGATGTAAGCGGGCTCGGCCAGACCTACTCGATGGCACAGCAATAACAATAGAAAAGCCAAGCTAGGTTTAAACATCCTGCGCCCAGTCTAGCCATGAAAAAACCCGCCTAAGCGGGTTGTTAAGTATGCAGGCATTAACCAACAAAAGTGTCTTCCAAGAAACTCACACGGCCCGTGGCTAAATCGTATACTGCGCCAACGATGCCAATTTCCTTACTGGCCAGCATGTCGTCAACGATGTCGCTCTGTCTAATGATGGTATCGATTTGATGACGCACGTTGAGCACATTGATTTTTTCAACGAAATCGGCGTTACCGGAATTGCGTTTGGCCGGATCGGTCACGGACTTTTCATGCCTAATCGAGGGTTTAATCAAATTGATGATTTCGCCTATGTGGCCGTCTTTAAAATCGTCGCAGGCGGCTTTGACGGCACCGCAACTGCTGTGCCCCATCACCACGATTAATTTGCTGCCTAAATACTTGCTGCTAAATTCTAAGCTGCCTATGGCTTTGTCTGAGGCAATGTTGCCGGCCAAGCGCACACTGAATACATCGCCCAAGGCTTGATCGAACAGCAACTCAGTCGGTGCACGGGAATCACTGCAACTTAAAATAGCGGCAAACGGGTGTTGCTTCTCCTTGGTGATGTGCACCAGACTTTGAAAATCTTTATCGCTCTGGTAGTTATTTAAAAAGCGTTGGTTGCCTTCAACAAGGATGGCCATCGCCTCTCTAGGCGTCATTTTATCTCTATCAATCAAGGGGTGTTTATACACTATGCTTCCTTTACAAAATTAATGCGCAAGCTTGGATTTTGGTGGGATAAAGTTAATGGTCTCTACCGTAATGTTTTTCAATTTGGCGTGCAATGGGTAATCGTGGATGTATTCCCGTACATCATAGGCAATCGATTTGCATTTGGTGCAATCAATGATCACCTTTGAGTTGGCCGGAATGGCTTCCAAGGCTGCCATGATACTGGCCTTATTGAAAAATGACACCTCTTCAGCCAAGGCAAAGTGGTGCACCGTCGTGCCACCCACAGAGGTGGTGGTGTCGCTCACGTGGTAGGAGTTGCGGTAACTGTGGTGCAAGGTAAAAAACAAGGCCACCACCATGCCCACTGAAATGCCAGTGAGTAAATCGGTTAACAATATGGCCACCACGGTCACGGCAAACGGCACAAATTGCTCCCAACCCAGCTCGAACATTTGCTTAAATAAGCCCGGTTTGGCTAATTTATAGCCCACCACAATCAATATGGTGGCCAAGCTCGCCAAGGGAATCATGTTGAGGTATTGGGCTATGGTTAAGGCACACACCAGTAAAAACACCCCGTGCATGATGGCAGACAGTTTACTTTTAGCGCCAAAGGACATGTTGGCGGAACTGCGCACGATCACCTGCGTGACTGGCAAACCGCCAATTAAGCCAGACAACATATTACCCAAACCCTGGGCTTTAAGCTCTTGGTTGGTTGGGGTGACGCGGCGTAATGGATCCAGTTTGTCGGTTGCTTCCACGCACAACAAGGTTTCCAAGCTGGCCACGATCGCCATGACAATGGCCACTTTGTATATTTCAATGTTGCGCCATTGCGAAAAATCCGGGTAAGTAAATAGGCCCATGAAGCCATCAAAACCTTGCGCCACAGGCAATTGCACCAACTGATCGGGGGCTAAGCTAAAGTTTAATGCCCCGCTAACAAACAGGTAATTTAACAGCACGCCCAAAAACACCACCACGATCGGCCCTTGCAGTATCTGAAAGACACGGTGTTTTTTGGTGAGGCAAAGGTCCCACAACAACAATATAGCCAATGAAATAGCCGCTATTAGCACGGCACCAGGTGTCAACATTTCCCATGCAGTCATGATGGAGGTGAAGGTATTGTCGCCATCGGCTTGCGTGAAGGATTCGCTGCCTTCAAATTCGGCGATGTAGCCTAAGGCATACGGGACTTGTTTGAGTATGATCAATAAACCGATGCCGGTTAACATGCCTTTAATCACCGAGGATGGCACGAAATAGGCAATAAAGCCGGCTTTAAAAAAGCCCAATAAATATTGGCAGACACCGGCTAACACCACCGCCAATAAAAAGGCTTCAAACGAGCCCAAGCTGGCAATAGCGGTTAAGACAATAACGGCCAAGCCAGCTGCCGGTCCACTGACGCCCAACTGCGAACCGCTCATGGCGCCGACCACAATACCGCCCACCACGCCAGCAATAATGCCAGAAAACAACGGTGCACCAGAGGCCAAGGCAATGCCCAGACACAAGGGCAAGGCCACGAAAAACACCACCACACTGGCTGGCAGATCACTCTTAAATTCTTTTAATAGATTCAATTTATAGCCCCCAAAAAAAAGCCGATAAAACTTAAAGCACCTTCTTAAGGTGGTTTAAGCTTTACCGGCTTAAATTGTTCTTACTTAATTTACTAACTAATATTTAGCTAATACATTCTCATATTAGCAATGTTTTGTGACAGTTTTATAACCAATCTTGATATTTAGTCCGTGGCTTTTTCTGCAAATGGGCGTTTGCCCAACATGTGCAAGCGCAAGGTTTTGTTGTTTTTTTCCGCGGCGGTTTCTTGGTTAATTAAAGTCGCGCCTTCCCATTGTGCATCGGCATTGGGTGCAGTATGAGTCACTGCTTGCTCATAAGGACGTTTGGATAGGTTTTGAATGTTGGCATTGTTTTTTGGCTGTTCATTGGCCAATACCGCTTGGCTGCTTAGTAAAGCCACGGCAGTTAATACGCTAGCTAAGGTAATGTTTGTCATTTTGCTTCTCCTGGTTAAATTAAATGTTTTAGTCTATGTGTTGCTTTGTTGATGGATGCATTATGAACAGTTTCTGGCAAGGAAAAATCCACCAATATAGGTATAACGGTGTATACTGAATGGCATATGCAAAGTAACTCAATTGAACCATTAAATCCACCGGCCAGCGCCCGCGCCTTGCGAGATAGCCTAAAGCATTCGCAGGCTAACGATGCGCACTTGCGTATTTATTTGCAATTTGGCCAACAATTGTTTAACGATGGCTGGCAAGGTCATGCCGCGCTTAATCTATTGCAAGGCTTGGCTGGCTTACTTTCCGCTCAGCATGCCCTGCTGGCCATAGAACATTCCGGAAAATTACTGGTGCACTGTCAAATAGGCCTGACCATGCCAGTCGGGTCACGCATCCCGATGATGGGCAGTTTGGCCATGGTGCTTAAAAACCCGGTGCAATTTGCCCTTCATGAAAATAAAAAAACCTCGCTTTGGACGCACGGCGAAAGCGATCAACACGATTGCATTGTCCCTATCGCCCTAGGCCATCACGGCCAAGGCATCATGGCATTTTCGGGTAAAAAACTCTTGCTCAATCCCTCTGAAGTGGATGCCTTACAAACCTGCGCCGGCTTGCTGGGCTTAGGCATGGCGCAACATCAAGGACCGGTTCGCAGCGAGGCCGATTTGTCGGTGCTGGCCACTTTAACCCCCAGAGAGCGAGAAATATTAGCCTTGTTACCAGCCGGTCTGAGCAACAACGAATTGGCCGCCAAACTTGGTATTGCTTCTGGCACAGCCAAGATACACGTGGAGCGGGTATTAAATAAATTGGGCGTTAAAGACCGGACCAAAGCCGCGGTCAAAGCCATTGAATTGGGTTACAAATCCTCATAAGCTGGCCTAATAAAAAACCATCCACCACACAATGATAAACAAGCAGACCTTAACCACAGCAAAACAGATCGGAGTGATGAGCCGCATAGCCCAAGCTTGGCAGGATTTGCCATTGGGCTTTAAGGGCGTGTTTGTGATCGCCCTGCCCTTGGCTATTTTGCTGGCCTCACTCGGCTTTCTTTACAGTCGAGAACTGCAATCCACTAAATTGGAAAACCAACTCAAGCACGCCCTGCAAAATCAACGCGATATTCAATCGGTGCACAGCCAACTGCTGGAAGCCTCTACCGGAGTGCGCGATTACTTATTGACCGGTGATAAGCAGTTTCTAAGCATATTTTTTGATGCCGAAAAAAGACTGCCCACCCTGCTCGCCAGCTTGCAGCAAAGGCTTGAAAGCGAGCAGCAAAAGCAACGCTTGTCGAACATATCCCCATTGGTTGAAAAAAATCTCGCCGACTTGCAAGCCTTAGCCAACCACGATACCGACATCGCCTCGGTCCAACTTATTGCTAAATTCAAGTCGCAAGTGGCGACACTGGATCGATTAAGGAAAGAAATTGAAACGCTTAATGCACAAGAGGCCTTATTGGTTGAACAAGACCAACAAGAAATTTTTTGGCAGCGTCAACAAAGCATCACGGTCACCTTGATTGCCACCTTGGCTGGCATCATCGGCTCCTTAATCGCGGTTTGGGTGTTTTCCCGCACCATCGTCAATCGCGTGCGCCTGCTGCGAGACAGTGCCGGCCATTTAGCCCGCGGCGAAGCCTTGGAATTGCCTTCCAGTAGCCGCGATGAAATGGGGCAACTGTCTGAAGAACTAGACCAAGCGTCGACCTTGCTGGCAAAAAACATCAGCGATGCCATGCAAGCAAGAAAGGAAGCCGAAGAAGCCAGCGCCTCTAAAAGCATGTTCTTATCTCGCACCAGTCACGAGCTCAGAACGCCGTTGAACGCTATTTTAGGCTTTGCCCAGTTGTTGGAGGAAGACTTACCGCCGGGCAAACAGCACAACAGCGTGTTGCTGATCAAAGGCGCGGGGCAGCATCTACTAAAATTGATAGACGAGGTTTTGCAAATCGCTCGCATTGATTCCGGCGAGTTGTCCATGGAACTGGGGCCCACGCCTATCAACAACCTGCTAGAGGAAGCAGCGCACTACATCCGCCCTATCGGCAAAATACGCGACATCGAGATACGCTGCCAAGCCGAGGATGGCCTTTGGGCCATGGCCAATCGGCAAAAACTATTGCAGGTTGTTTTAAACCTGCTGTCTAACGCATTGAAATACGGCCCAGCCAACGCCCTCGTGCAATTAAATGCGCGCAGCGATGGCGCTGACATCGTCATAGAAGTGCAAGACCAAGGGGCCGGCATCCCTATGCACTTAAGAGACAGGGTGTTCACCCCGTTTGATCGATTGGGCGCAGAAAACACCAAAGAAGAAGGCACGGGCTTGGGCCTAGCCTTATCCAAACAAATCATGCAAGCCATGCATGGCGACCTCCATCTTAGCGAGGGCAAGAGCGCTTTTTGCTTAACTTTGCCACGCTGCGAAGCCGAACAACCGATGCCTAGCGCCGTCAGCGTCGGACACGACGGCGAGCAAATAAGCCTATCGGACAAATACAGCGTGCTTTACGTGGAAGACAACATGAGCAACCGCGCATTGGTGGAAGCCATCGTCTTGCGCCACCGTGATTTAAGAATACATTGCGTGGCCAGTATCAAAGAGGCCAAACGCTATTTAAAAGAGGTGACGCCAGCCTTGCTCCTACTTGATCTTAATCTACCCGATGGGTCTGGCGAAAACTTGGTGGCCCACATGCAATCTAACCCACCACTCAAACGCATCCCCATCATGGTATTAAGCGCCGACGCCCTGCCTGCCACAGTAGCGCGCCTTGAGGCCATGGGCATTGCGCATTACATGACCAAACCCTTGGACGTCGCCGTCTTTAACAAACAGATTAGAGCCCTTATCGCCAAACAGGAAGCCACATGACCGAAGCCGACATTCTTAATGCCAAGATACTCATCATTGACGATGCCGAGGCCAACTTGAAATTACTGGAGGACTTGCTTGCACGCGAGGGCTTCCATCAGATCATCAGCACCGCCGATTCCACCCGTGCCTTGGATTTGTTTAAGGCGTTTGAACCGGACTTGGTCTTACTGGATTTAATGATGCCTGAACTAGACGGTTACGCCGTTTTGGAAATGCTGTCTCGGCATATCCCCAGTGACAGCTATTTGCCGGTGTTGGTGGTAACGGCAGACGCCACCATAGGAGCAAAAAGAAAAGCCTTGGCCTTGGGTGCCAAAGACTTTTTAACCAAGCCTTTTGACACCATAGAGGCCATGTTGCGGGTTTGGAATTTGCTGGAAACACGCTTGTTATACCGGCATTTAAAATCACTGAATCCGGCAATCAAACCCGCTGTCCACCCATCCCCCATTCAAGCACCCAATCAAGCTAAGCCAGGTGACTAAGGATTACTGGGCTATGGGTAAAGAGCCAACTGCAGCCTGGGCGTGGCGGCTTTAAGTTTGCTTAAGCAAGCTTTGGCCACAGGCTGATCAGCATTCAAAGCCAAGGCCTTAAGGGCATGGGCTTCGGCATCCGCAAAGGCGTTAGATTCCAATTCGGCTATCGCCAAGTAAGCCCACGATTCCGCTGCATCGGGTTGGCTACCAACCCAAGCTTTAGCTACGCCCATCAAGCTGGACCAATCTTTAGATTGGTAAGGTTGCAACACTTGCATGAAAAAAGGCCGTTGCGATGCTGTTGTTGCCCAAAAAGGCGATGCGTTTTTAGCTCCCAATGCCACATGCGGTTTTTGCAACGCAGCCTGCACCCACTCCACCGGTATGTAGTAATAGCTAGCTTGTTGGCCGCGGCTTTTTAAAGTGATGAGGCCAACCAATAGACCGGCTTCATCAAATACACCGCCGCCGCTGGCGCCTGGTTTAAACGCGCTTGTGGCTTGTATGACAACACTGCCGTCCATGGGATATATACCGCTGACAACGCCATAAGTGTTAACGGCTTGCGTGGTTTTATCGGGGTAGCCAACGGTGAACACCGGCGTGTCGTAGCTTAATTGTTTACTGGCACCCATCTTAACTTCTGGCAAGCCTAAGCTTGGCACGGTTAAAATGCACACATCATGGTGCCAATCCGGCTGAAGCGCCGTGGCTGGGTAAGCCACGCCATTAGAAGTCACGCTCACTTCGTGCGCATCTTGCACCACGTGGCAATTGGTCACCACTTGGTCTTGCCCTATCACCACCGCAGAGCCTAAGCCGGCTTGGCCGTTATTGTGTTTAACGTTCACACGCAACACTTGATGGTTTAAGGCATCCACTACTTCGGCAGCCGGCATGGCCATGGCACTGTTTGACCAAGCCAAACACACACCCATCAGCATCCCTAGCATCTTGCTACTTTGTGATTTGCATAATTTAGTCATGTGCATTGCCTCCTCTGCCTACTTTGCGCTTTAGTAAAAAGCGCTTGTTACAGAAGAATTAGCAAAAGCCATACCAACTTGCTGCGATGGCTAGGCAACAAGCTTGGCAATAAATTTAAGTTGGGTAATGAAGCATGGCACTAAGCCATGCACATTAAAGCGCACAAAAACAGTGCGCGCATGCGGCAAATGAGTGCGGATTGAATAACGGCTTAGGCTTAAGCAGCACGCACGGTCATGGGTGGAAATTTAAAAGTTAATATTAAGGGTAGTGGAAAGCACGTGAAACACCGAATCGGCTTGCGTGGTATTAACGCGTTGATTGAGGTAGCCCAATTCCATTTTTGTATGATCATCAAATGCCCAGTTAAACCCTAGGAACAAACGGTTTTGATCAAAGCCTTTTCTGGCGCCGTAATCGGTGTTGTTTAAGTTAACAAAGTACTCATCAAAAGCCACCCAGGCTATGGATGGGTGCAAGCCGCTGGCCACACTGAGACGCAGCATTTGCCTGAATTTATGGCCGGTTTCCTGCGAGTTTTCTATCCAGCGCTGCTCCAAGCGGCTGCGACTTTGAACGGCCATGCCGTCAGCCGGCGAAAAATTGTATAAGTATTGCTGCCAAAGGCGGTGCTCATCAAAGTCGGGGCGATTGGCCGGCTCAGTAATAACGTGTGCGTAACCAAACCACAGGCTGCTTTGTTTAGTTAAGCTGTAATAGAGGGCCGTGCGAGCAATTGTTTGATCCAAGGTGCCAGCTTCATCGCGCCACCGCGGCTGCAATTCGGCATACCAACGCCATCTTGGGTCAGCCGTTGGGCCATTCACATTGACGTTTAACCATAGGCGGTCGTCTTCCACGCCAGCTGCCAGTCCAGGCAGGCTAAACAAAAAACTGAGCAAAACTGCGGCCCGAATTAGTTGAACTATCATTACTTACTCCCAAGAAAAAAGCACCTAATAATAGGTGCTTTTTTGTTTACTGCACTTTAGTCGGCATACTAACCCAGCACTAGTCCGGAGTCCATTGCCGCTTTAAGCTTAGAAGTTATATTGCAATTGCACACGAATAGCGTCGGCTTTGAATTTTGCATAATCAGCTGTGCCTGTTGAAGCTCCCGTTACAACGTTTGTACGGTTCATGTGATGCAAATACGCCACCAATTCGACCTCAGGGGCAATTTGCCATTCCGCACCTGCTTCCCAATCGTTAACTTTATTTTGCGGCGCATTGGTTTCGGCTTTTTGGAAGCCATCAAAGTACTGCCACCTAACAAATGGAATCAACGTACCATCAGTGTCACCAACTTTCACGTGATCTATTTTATACATAGCTTGCAAGTAGCCGCCATCAAGCTTTTGCTCTTTGACAATACCACTGGCCGCGTCTAAACCGGGCGTTTTACCCCAGTTCCACTCACCCTGCAAACCAAAGGGCATCGGGTACATCATGAAGCTGATCGCCGCACGTTCGTCTTTGATTCCGTATTTGTTGTATGTTGATGCTCCATCTAATGCCGCAATTTTAGTATTTGTACCTACAACAGAACCAGTAGGAGTTACTCGATAAGCTGAAGAGGATAGGGTTGGAATGTATTTTCCGGTGTAACCTTGCACGCCCACCTCGTAGATTTGACCGCTTTCGGTTTTCCAAGGGTAGCTTGCACGCGCTACTAAGTGGTAATTGTCATTGCTCTCACGTTGATTAGCACCTTGACCGTTATAGGCACCCAAAGCAAACAAGCCGTAGTTGCCTGAGTGTTTTAAACCGGCATCTTGAATTTCTTTCATCAGTTTTTGGATGTTATCCGGTGTGTAGTAGTAGAACGCACCCAAATCACGCTCGTCTTTTACCGCACTGTTTAGCGCATCGGCACGATCTAGTGCTAAACGATTTTGAGAAGACTGTAAGTTTTCAAAACCAAATGGCACTTTGGATTGACCCACGCGAACACGGTGCACTTTGTCTTTGGTTAGATTCAAATCGCCGTAGAAGTCACGCAATTGCGCGTAATGGTAACCATTTGCTGAAGCACCCTGTGGCGAGCTGGCAAAGTCAGGTTGGATGTAGTAGTCCAATCGGTCACCGGCTGCACCAGAAATAATCACGCGGGCACGACGGATCACGAAGTTACCGTCTTTATCCTTAATGGAATTTTTATTTGATACGGAGCGGTCTGAGAATAAGTTAGCGTTTTTCTCATTCTTTAAAAAGTTGGCATTTCGTACTTGCAAGTAACCACGGATGTTCATTTTGCCAGCGGAATGCACAGTTGAGTCTTTTTCTTTTTTGGCTGCGCCAATTTCACCGGTGTGACCTTTGGTTAGCAATGCGCCTTCTTCTTCGGTTAACACGCCTTTCATTACCAACGCATTCACGATATCGTTAGTGGAATCGGCATGCGCTAAGCCACCAAAACCCATTAAGCTAGTGCTGGCTAGGGCAGCAATAACTAATTTACTTAATTTAACGTTCATTCAAAATCCCCTAATTAATTTACAAAAATGCTTACTTGCAACACGAGAGTGATTTTGTGGTTCTAATATGACAATTTGATGACAGAGAATGAACTAGTGAAATAAAACAGATTGACTGTTGTTTTTTTGCAACAACGGTAGGAGCGGCGCCCTCGCCGCGATTTTTATAGCATCGCGGCGAGGCGCCGCTTCTACTTTATCTTGTGCTATATAGTGCGGAATTGGGAATATACTGGTTTATGGAAAATCATCAGCCTCATCAAAAAGATTTGCGCAAAGGTCGTTATTCGCAAACTGGCCAGATTTACCATGTCACAACAACCACCCTCTCCCGTGCGCCGATATTTCTTAACTTTGATTCAGCAAGGTGCTTAGTAAAGATATTAAAAAAATCGGATGCCTTGAAACACAGTTGCACCCTGGCTTTCGTAATTATGCCGGACCACTTTCATTGGCTGTTCAAACTTAATGAAGTCGTGTCATTAAATAGCCTAATGCAATCCGTTAAATCCAGCAGTGCTCACGCAATAGGCGAAGCTATATGGCAAAAAAGTTACCACGACCATGCTGTTCGTAAAGAAGAGGATATTCAAGCGATTGCACGTTACATTGTGGCAAACCCCGTGCGTGCAGGTTTAGTAAAATCGGTAGGCCACTACCCACATTGGGATGCTATATGGTTGTAGGGCATGGGTAGGAGCGGCGCCTCGCCGCGAATTTAAAAAATTATCGCGGCGAGGGCGCCGCTCCTACAATCAGGGATTTAGCTTTCAGCCCGCATGTGCGGGAACAGAATGACGTCACGGATGCTGGGGCTGTCGGTGATCATCATGACCAAACGGTCTATGCCTATGCCGCAACCTCCGGTCGGTGGCATGCCGTATTCTAGGGCGCGAATGAAGTCGGCATCGTAGAACATGGCTTCGTGGTCACCGGCTTCTTTGGCTTTCATTTGCGCGTGAAAACGCGCGGCTTGGTCTTCGGCATCGTTTAACTCGCTGAAACCGTTGGCGATCTCGCGGCCGCAGACAAACAACTCAAAACGCTCGGTGATGTCTGGGTTGCTGTCCGAAGCTCGGGCCAAAGGCGACACTTCGACTGGGTAATCAATAATATAAGTCGGCTCCCACAATTGGCTTTCAGCGGTTTCTTCAAACAAGGCCAATTGCAAGGCGCCCAAGCCAGCATGATCAAACGGTTTGGTGCCGTGTTTAAGTATTTCCGCGCGCAAGAAGGCCGCGTCGTTTAATTGCGCCAAGCTGTATTGCGGGGCGTACTTCTGGATAGCGCCGACGATGGTTAAGCGTTGAAAAGGCTGACTTAAATCCAACTCACGGCCTTGGTATTGCAAGACCGCGGTGCCCCGCGCGGCAATGGCGGCCGTGCGTATGCAGTTTTCGGTAAAGTCCATCAACCATTGGTAGTCGGTGTAGGCCGCGTAAAACTCCATCATGGTGAATTCAGGGTTGTGTCGCACGCTCAAGCCTTCGTTTCGGAAGTTACGGTTCACTTCAAACACGCGCTCAAAGCCACCCACCACCAAGCGTTTTAAATACAACTCGGGCGCAATGCGCATGTACATTTGCATGTCCAGCGCATTGTGGTGCGTGATAAATGGCTTGGCAGATGCGCCACCAGGGATGGGGTGCAACATCGGCGTTTCTACTTCTAAGAATTCATTTTGCAACATGAATTGGCGTATGGCCGACACCACTTTGCTGCGCGCCACAAAAGTGGCACGGGTTTCTTCGGAAGTGATGAGGTCAACGTAACGCTGACGGTATTTGACTTCTTGGTCTTGCAAACCGTGGAATTTTTCTGGTAAGGGGCGTAGGGATTTAGTCAGCAAGCGGATTTCACTCACTTTAATCGACAGCTCGCCGGTCTTGGTTTTAAACAAGTGGCCGCTGGCGCCTAAAAAGTCGCCCAAGTCCCAGTGTTTGAATTGCTCGTAGACCTCTTCGCCTATGGCGTCTCTGGCTACGTATAGCTGAATACGGCTGCCAGCGTGCTCGCCGCTGCCATCTTGGATGGTGGCAAAGCTGGCTTTGCCCATCACCCGTTTTAACATCATACGCCCCGCCACCACCACATTCACTGGCGCGGCTTCGAAGGCTTCGTTTTCTTTATCGGCATGGGCAGCCAGCAAATCGGCGGCTTTATGTTGTGGCTTAAAGTCATTCGGAAACGCCGCCGCACCTTGACTTAGGCTGTTTGCACGCAAGGCCTTTAACTTTTCACGGCGCTCAGCGATCACGTGATTTTCGTCTACCGCCACTAGGTCGTTATCTTGCTGATTATTTTGCTCGTTGCTCACACTCATACTCCCTGCTTCAAACTTTCAGTAATAAATGGATCCAAGTCGCCGTCTAACACGCCTTGGGTATTGCCTATTTCCACACTGGTACGTAAATCTTTAATGCGCGATTGATCAAGCACGTAAGACCGAATTTGATGGCCCCAACCGATGTCGGTTTTGGCATCTTCTAAGGCTTGTTTGTCGGCATTGCGCTTATTTAGTTCTAAGGCATACAACGCGCCCTTCAACATGGCCATTGCTTCCGCACGGTTGCGGTGTTGCGAGCGGTCATTTTGACACTGCACCACGGTATTGGTCGGGATGTGCGTGATGCGCACCGCCGAATCGGTTTTATTAATGTGCTGACCACCGGCGCCACTGGCGCGGTAAGTGTCAACGCGTAAATCGGCTGGGTTGATGTCTATCTCTATGCTGTCGTCCACCTCGGGGAAAATCTGCACACTGGCGAACGAGGTGTGGCGCTTGGCGTTGGAATCAAAGGGTGATTTGCGCACCAAACGGTGCACGCCACTTTCGGTACGCAAGGTGCCGTAAGCGTAATCGCCACTGACCTTGATCGACGCGCCTTTAATGCCGGCCACGTCGCCATCGGATAATTCCAGTACTTCGACTTTAAAGCCTTTGCGCTCGGTGTAGCGTAAATACATGCGCAAGAGCATATTGCACCAGTCCTGCGCCTCGGTGCCGCCGCTGCCCGATTGAAACTCAATGAAGCAGTTGTTCGCGTCCATGGGGCCGGAGAACATGCGCCTAAATTCCATCTCGGCAATTTGTTTTTCCAAAGCCTGCGCATCGCTGGCGACGCTTAATAGGGTGGCGTCGTCGTTTTCCTCGCGCGCCATGTCAAACAAATCTTGCGCATCTTGCAGGCCGGATTGCAAATAAATCAAGGCTTCCACCACCAAACCCAGTTCACGCTTTTCTTTTCCTAGGGCTTGGCTCTTGGCGTTATCGCTCCAAATTTTTGGGTCTTCCAATAAGCCGTTAACTTCTTCTAAGCGCTGACTTTTTGTCTCAACGTCAAAGATACCCCCTAAGGGCAAGATTGCGCTCAGCCAAATCCACTAGGCGATGGGCAATACTATTGAGTTGTTCGGCTTCCATGACGGCTCGGCTGATTTAGAAAAAACAGCATTATACAGCAAAGGCTTAGCCCATTTAAAACCTATTCAGATGGGCCTAGTTGGATAGCTTGCTTAGAGAATAACCACTTCGCCGTCTTCTTTGACAAAGCGACCGATATTGGGGTTGTCCAATAAGCTCAACACCAACTCAGAAGGACGGCACAGCTTGACGCCCTTTGCCGTGACGACGATGGGGCGATTAATGAGGATGGGGTGCTGCAGCATGGCATCGATTAAGGCATCCCGGCTTAAATCGGGGTTGGCCAAACCCAACTCTTCATAAGGCGTGCCTTTCTCGCGGATGAGGGCGCGCACATCGCCGCCCATGGCGTCTATCAGCTCGATTAATCGGGCGCGGCTGGGCGGGTTTGTTAAGTACTCAATAACCTCAGGCTCGACGCCACTGGCGCGCAGCATGGCCAAGGTATTGCGCGAGGTGCCACAAGCTGGGTTGTGGTAGATGGTAATGGACATAGCGTTTTCCTTATGCAGCTTGATACCAATTTTTACTGCGATTAACGATGGCCACCACCGACATCATCACCGGCACTTCAATTAACACGCCGACCACGGTGGCTAGTGCGGCGCCAGAGTGAAAGCCAAACAATGCAATGGCCGTGGCGACGGCCAACTCAAAGAAATTGGAGGCGCCGATTAAAGCCGAAGGACCCGCCACGCAATGGGCCACCTTAAATTGTTTATTCAGCCAATAAGCCAACATGGCATTGCCATAGGTTTGAATAAGGATGGGCACGGCCAATAAGGCGATGATCACGGGTTGTGCCAAAATTTGCTGCCCTTGAAAGCCAAACAACAGAACCAAGGTGCTCAACAAAGCCATTAATGAAAGGGGCTGCAGGCGTTTAAGCATGGCATCCAAGCTGGATTGGCCGCGCTTTAGCATGAGTCGGCGTAGCACTTGGCTGAATAACACCGGTAAGACGATGAATAATCCCACTGAAATGAGCAAGGTGTCCCAAGGCACGATTATGCTGGACAAGCCCAACAGCAAGGCGACCAAGGGCGCGAAGGCAAACAGCATGATGCTGTCGTTGATGGCCACTTGCGATAAAGTAAACTTGGCATCGCCATCGCACAAATTGCTCCAAACAAACACCATGGCCGTGCAAGGCGCGGCGGCCAGCAATATCAAGCCGGCAATGTAACTGTCCAATTGCTCGGCGGGCAGCCAATCGGCAAACAAATGACGGATGAACAGCCAAGCCAACAAGGCCATGGAAAAAGGTTTAACCAGCCAGTTGATAAAAAGCGTCACGCCTATGCCACGGCGGTGCGCCAGCACTTCTTTCATTGCAGAAAAATCAATTTTCAGCAGCATGGGGATGATCATCAACCAAATCAGTGCTGCCACCGGCAAGTTAACTTCGGCTAGTTTTAAGTTGGCCACCACTTGAAAAAAGCCAGTAAAAAACTGCCCCAAGACTATGCCCACGATTATGCAAGCCAGCACCCACCAGCTTAGATTTTTTTCAAACACGCTGATTTTTGCTTGGCTGCCGCCGCTTGCGCTTAATGGTTTCATGGCATCGATTCCTAGAGAAACTTAACTACTTAAAAGTCATGTATTTTTAGTCTATGTTATATGTCAGCAGCAACTCATCCGGCCGGCAAACACATAAACCAGCGCTAATATAATTTATTTGTCGGAGTTTAGGAATTTTTTATTCCGGTCAAAGCGGTTACGTTAAAATTGTCATATACTTGTCACAATTAAACCTTAATATCAACGTTGATTAAACACAGTACTTAAACAACGAGGGAGTTTTTATGAGCAACGTATTTCGCAAGTCCTTAGGCATTGCCGCCTTGCTAGCCATCCAATTTGCAGCGCCATCAGTCATGGCAGCCGAAAAAATCATTAAAGTAGACGGTTCCAGTACGGTTTACCCGATCACGGAAGCGATGGCTGAAGAGTTTCAAAAAGCCACCAAAACCAATGTAACAGTGGGTGAATCCGGTACGGGTGCTGGCTTTAAAAAATTCTGTCGTGGTGAAACTGACATCTCTAACGCGTCACGCCCTATTTTGCAAAAAGAAATGGACGCCTGTAAAGAAGCCGGCATTCAATACATCGAGTTACCAGTAGCGTTTGACGCTTTGACTGTGGTGGTAAACCCTAAGAACGATTTCGTTAAGAGCTTAAGCGTCGCAGAATTAAACGCCATCTGGAAATCTGGCTCTAGCGTAAAAAACTGGAAACAAGTTAACCCAGCCTACCCAGATAAAGCCTTGGCTTTATATGGCCCAGGTACCGCTTCTGGTACATTTGATTACTTCACTGAAGCCATTAACGGTAAAGCTAAATCCAGCCGTACCGACTACACGCCATCCGAAGACGATAACGTATTAGTGCAAGGCGTATCAGGCAATGCCGGTGGCCTAGCTTATTTTGGTTACGCTTATTACGAAGAAAACAAAGACAAATTACGCGCCGTGCCTATCTCTGCTAAAGCTGGCTCACCTGCAGTGATGCCTTCACCTGAAGCTGTAAAAGACGGTACTTATCAACCGCTAGCGCGTCCATTGTTCATCTACGTGAACGCAACGGCAGCTGCATTCAAACCAGAAGTGAAAGCCTTTGTTAACTTCTATTTAGAAAATGCGCCGAAATTGGTAGCCGAAGTGAAATACGTACCTTTGCCAGCGGATGACTATGCCGCAGTTAAAGCGCACTTTAAAGCATTGAAACCGGGCACTGGTTTTGGTGGTAAAAATGAAGTGGGCATTAAGGTTAAAGATTTAATCAATAGAATTAAATAATAACCATGCCGCAATGATAAAGTGGCGGCCTGCGCCGCTCCTTTTCATTAAGCTGCCCTACCCTAGCAACCGTGTTTTAAAACTCGACACACTAATGCAACCCAACTAAAGAACAACTCGGCCACTATGCTCAACAATTTGACTGAATTATCGATTAGCCCAAGATTGGCTAAAAACATACGCCGCAATGTTAAAGAGCGTGTGATTGAGTTCATTTTAATGATGGCTGCCTTGTCAGCTGTGTTCACTACCTTCGCCATCGTGGCGATTCTGCTTTACGAATCATTTGGTTTCTTTGAAACCGTGTCACTGGTCGAATTCTTTACCGGCACCGAGTGGACGCCGCTATTTGAAGATGCCCATTACGGTATCATGCCCTTGATTGCCGGCACCTTAACCACCTCATTCGTCGCGCTGGCCGTGGCCGTGCCAGTGGGCACCATCGCCGCGATTTACCTGTCCGAATTCGCTTCCCATAAAACCCGTGAAATCACCAAGCCGATCTTAGAGTTGCTGGTCGGCGTGCCTACCATCGCCTTTGGTTACTTCGCCTTGTTGTTTGTCACCCCTTTGTTGCAAATCATCTACCCAGACTTACCGGGCTTTAACATGCTCAGTGCCGGCTTGGTGATGGGCGTGATGATCGTGCCCTACATTGCTTCGGTGGCCGAGGATGCCATGCGCGCCGTGCCCATGAGCATGCGCGAAGGCTCGTATGCCATGGGTGCCACCCGCTTTCAAACCGCCTTACGCGTGGTGACCCCAGCCGCCACATCAGGCATAGTCGCCGCATACATATTGGCCGTGTCACGTGCCGTGGGTGAAACCATGGTGGTGGCGGTAGCCGCGGGTCAACAACCCACTTTAACCTTCGACCCGACAGAGGGCGCAGCCACCATCACCGCCTACATTGTGCAAGTGGCCATGGGCGATTTACCGCACGCCAGCATAGGCTACCAAAGCATCTTTGCCGCCGGCCTGGTCTTGTTTGCCATGACCTTAACTTTCAACCTTATCGGCCACGTGGTGCGTAAAAAATACAGGGAGCAATACTAATGGCCGATACACAAAGCAAAAAAGCCTCGGTGCTGGCAGATTTGGATGCCGTGCGCAGCATGATCAGGCGCCACAAATTCAACGATTTAATCTTTGCCGGCATAGGCTTAATTGCCTTAATGATAGGTTTGTTAACCTTATTAACGCTGTTTGTCGACTTGGTCATGGACGGCTACCCACGCTTTAACCTGCAGTTTTTCAGTGACTTCCCTTCGCGTCGCGCTGGCAGCGCCGGGCTGTTATCCGCTTGGGTGGGTTCATTATTGGTCATGGCGGTTACCTTCCTTTCAGCCGTACCCGTCGGCGTGGCGGCAGGTTTGTATTTAGAAGAATACGCACCAAAAAATTGGTTTTCTGACCTCATTGAAATCAACGTATCCAACTTGGCCGGTGTGCCATCCATCATTTACGGTTTGCTGGCATTGGGCTTGTTTGTATACGGCTTGGATTTAGGTCAAAGCATACTGACCGCCGGCCTCACCTTGGGCTTGCTGATTTTACCTACGGTCATCGTCTCTACCCGTGAAGCCATACGCGGCATTCCCGTGGCCATACGCGAAGCCGCGTATGCCGTGGGTGCAACCAAATGGCAAGTGGTAAGCGATCACGTGGTGAAATACTCACAAGGTGGTATTTTGACTGGCGTCATCATCGGCATGTCACGTGCCATTGGTGAAACGGCACCCATCATCACCATAGGCGCGCTGACCTTCATTGCTTTCTTGCCACCTTCACCGGTAACGGACGTGGCGCCTTATCTAAACTTTGAATGGCTAAACTCGGCGTTTACAGTCCTGCCTATCCAGATGTTTAACTGGCTATCACGCCCAGACCACGCTTTCCACATCAATGCCGCCGCTACCGGCGCCATCATTATCTTGGTCACGCTGCTGATGAATGGCACGGCCATTTACTTGCGTTACAAAATACGTAAAAACATCAAATGGTAAGCATGACCTTATTCAATACATACTGGGACAACCATGGTTAATACATCCACACCGCTAAAAGCAGAATCCAAGAATTTGAATTTTTATTATTCAAACGGCCATCAAGCACTCAAAAGTGTCAGCATGCCCATCTATGAAAATAAAATCACTGCCTTAATTGGCCCGTCGGGTTGCGGAAAATCCACATTCTTACGCTGCTTTAACCGCATGCACGATTTGTACCCTGGCAACAAATACGAAGGCCAAATTGTCATGCACCCGGACAACACCAACATCTTGGCCGATGGCGTGGACCCGATTGAAGTGCGCATGCGCATCAGCATGGTGTTCCAAAAGCCCAATCCTTTTCCTAAAACCATTTTTGAAAACGTGGCTTACGGTTTACGCGTGCGCGATGAAAAAAACAACCGCGTGGTGGCGGACAAAGTAGAGGAAGCCTTAAAAGGCGCGTCTTTATGGAATGAGGTAAAAGACCGCTTAAATGACTTGGCGTTTAACTTATCAGGCGGTCAACAACAACGTTTGTGCATTGCCCGCGCCTTAGCCACCGACCCAGAAATCATGTTGTTCGATGAACCGACATCGGCATTGGACCCTATTGCTACCGCTAACATTGAAGAATTGATGAACGAATTGCGCGGAAAATTGACCATATTGGTCGTGACGCATAATATGCAACAAGCGGCGCGCATTTCGGATTACACGGCCTACATGTATTTGGGTGAAATGATGGAATACGGCGACACCGACACCATTTTCACTCGTCCAGTACGCAAAGAAACCGAAGATTACATTACCGGCAAATTTGGTTAATTGCTTAACCTCGCCAAAAGCATTTACATAAGGATTACTCATGTCATCTGAACACATATACAAACAGTACGATGCCGAACTGGAAGCCGTCCGCGCAAAAGTCCTAGAAATGGGCAGCTTGGTCGAACAACAGATCATGGACGCCATGGATTCTTTGGTTAAATCCAACACCAAGTTGGCTGAAAACGTCATCAAGAAAGACCATTTGGTGAATGACCTAGAAGTGCAAGTGGACGAGGACTGCAGCCACATTATCGCGCGTAGGCAACCGGCCGCCAGCGATTTGCGCATGATCTTGATGATGATTAAAACCATCACCGATTTAGAGCGCATAGGTGACGAGGCCACAAAAATTGCCCGCTTTGCGCAAAAAACCATAGAAACAGACCGCATGTGGACACCGCGTTTTGCTGAAATCAAAACCATGGCCAACATGGCGCGTGAAATGCTGCACATGGCATTGGATGCTTTCGCCCGTTCGGATTCATCAAAAGTCTTGGAAATTGCCGAAATGGACCAACAGTTGGACGAGCATTACCAAATGTCCATCCGCCATTTGATTACTTTCATGTTGGAAGACCCACGCACCATTTCCATGTCCTTGGAAGTGTTGTTCATTGCTAAAGCCATAGAACGCATTGGCGACCACTCGAAAAACATCTCCGAATACGTGGTTTACATGGTGAAAGGCAAAGACGTACGCCACATCAGCATGGATGAAATGGCAGAGGAAGTAAGAGACTAGCCTCCTTGGGCACCGTA
Organism: Methylophilaceae bacterium; assembly: GCA_965601545.1. GTDB lineage: Bacteria > Pseudomonadota > Gammaproteobacteria > Burkholderiales > Methylophilaceae > Methylotenera. The sequence continues at coordinate 1,209,321 of OZ271845.1, forward strand.
ATAAAGTTAATAAAAAAGCCAGCTTGAAGCTGGCTTTTTTATTGGCTAGACTTACCTTGATGCTTTACTAAGCACCGCGTTATTGGCCATTCGATTTTGGTAAAACAGTTCCAAGCGTTGCGCTTGCGTTTTAGCCGTCCAATTGATCGTCGCGTAGTCAAACCCTTGCCGGCCCAATTCGCGGCAATGCTCAGTATGGGATAACAATTGCGCGACTTTTTCAGCAAACTTGATGGTGTCATCGGGGGCAATCAATGCGCCCTTGCCCTCAACCAATATGGATGACGTGCCCAACTCGGCAATCGCCACCACCGGCGTACCTTGCGCCATGGCCTCTAATATCACCAAGCCTTGCGTCTCACTTTTGGAGGCAAACACAAACACATCAGCCGATTGGTAGCAGGCATTCAGCTCGGTAGCGCGATCCAAATAGCCTATAAATTGCACGCTGTCTCCTATGCCTAATTGCTTGGCTAACTTATGCAAACTGGTTTCCGCTGGGCCTTCGCCTGTCACCACCAACAAGGCATTCGGCTGCTTTACTAGCAAGGCCTTGGTCATGTGCAACAGAAAATCAATGTTTTTCTCAAACGCGACGCGGCCGACGTAGAGCATCATCGGCCTATCCAAAGCTATGCCGTATTTCTGTCTAAAGGCCTGCCCATCTGCCTCTTTAAAGCTGTGGGCTTGCAAACCGGTGGGTATAACTTCAGCTGGCACCATCACGCCATAATCCCTAAGCACATCCAGCATCGGTTTTGACGGCGAAACGATGGCATCCACGCTGTTGCATTGACGTTTAGAGATAAAACGCGCCAGGCCTTTGGCCAATACCTTAGGTAGCCAAGGCAAATAGTGATGCAAATAATCTTCAAAGAAGGTGTGGTAGGTTTCCACGCAAGGGATGCCTAATTTTTCCGACAGCTTTAGGCCTAAGTAATGCGCGACGAAAGGCGTGTGCACGTGAATCATGTCGTAGCCTTGCTTGGCCAGATACGGCAGCAATGCCATGGCAGAGCCAAACTTCATTAGCTTGTCTTCGGGATCAAAATATATGCTGCGTGCTGCCACGCGCATGATCCAGGCATCGTCTTCGGTAAGGGTTGCGTAATCGGGGGCAATTAAATGCACCGTGTGGCCTAAGCCCTGCAACTGCTCAACAAAGGTGCGTATGGAGGTGGACACGCCATTGATACGCGGGAAATACACGTCCGAGATGAATAAGATTTTTAATGGCCGGGTTACGCTACTGTGATTGCTTACGCTGCTGTGCTGGGTCATGGGTGCCTTGCCTGTCATAAGAATGAGCTGGGTAGTGATGTCTAGCAAGATAACGCGGCAATATGACATTTTAATGAAAGTAATTAAATTTCGTCACGAAATCATCATGTTTCTGTCACGATTTTTTCATGTGCGAACGTCACATTACTAAACATGACTCAGCTAAGCTTTATGCGCAAATGGTATTGGTGGTTGCCCTGCTGCTTTTATTCGCTGGACGCCAACGCCTGGGGCTTGGTGACGCATTTGTACTTTGCCCAATCCTTACTTTGGGCCATGCCATTATTGGATCCGCGCTTGCAAGCGGCCATTAAAAAATTTCCTGAATTAGTCATGGCCGGCGCTTGTCTGCCAGACTTAGCCATTATCAGCCACCGCTTTCGCCATACCCACTTATGGGAAAATGCCCATCAATTGATGCTGGCGGCCAAGACCGAGCAAGAAACCGCAATTGCCATAGGCTACGTCAGCCACCTATACGTAGACGTGATTGCTCACAACCATTTCGTCCCAGCCCATGAAGCCAAGTGGTTTAAGAACGACATTCTTACCCACATCACCTCGGAATGGGCCATGGACGCCCACTTGGCGCCACTCATCAACACCTCACCACGCCGCTTAATCACCGAGCACCATGCGCTATTAAGCCAATTCATGGCTGGGCAATTTAGGTGCAGCGTCAAGGTGACGGCCACCGCCTTAACCCGCTTGGCCTTTTGGGATGGCGTGCTGCGGGCCATCCATCTGCCCCACGCCATTTACCATACGGTCAATCTGTTGGACAAAAAAGTCTTTAAACACTTTGTTTATTACATCGCCAAAACTCAGGTGGCGGTGCAAGACATAGGCTTGGTGTTTAATGGCGATCGGCCAATGTTGGAGCCGGAATTGAAAAACTTAAGCGTACAGCAACTGAATGATTGGCGTGAAGAATGCCTAAGCCACTTGCACATCATGCACCCGCTGCCAGTACGTTACTTTCCGATCAATAGCTGAAACATTAAAGCCGGTCAGCCTTAGGCCTCGGCAGGGCACTTGGGAAGAGAATTAAACCAGCAGAAAAGACAAGGCAGCAATTAAGCTACCGATGAAAGCACCAGCCAACACATCACTGGGGTAATGCAAACCCAACACCACGCGCGACAAGGCCACCATGCTGACAAACGGCATGATGATAAACGACAAGGCTGGGTAATAATTAATCGCTACCAAACCAAACACCACGGCATGCAGGGTATGGCCCGATGGAAAACTGAATTTATCCAGCGGCTTGCCGGTCATGAATATGTCTTGATGCACTTCAAAGGGACGCGGGCGCAGCGTTTTGCCTTTTAGCCATTTATACAACAAGGTGCCGGACAAACCGGCTAAGGCCATGTGCAGCACAGGCAATAAGCCCTCACTGCCTTCAAAAAGTAAGATTAACAGCATTAGGCTGTACCAAAATAGGCCGTCGCCTAAGCGGCTCACCAATCTAAACAGATCGCGTATTAAGCGAACCTGGCTGGTTTGGTTGACGGCGATGCACAGGTTGCTGTCCAAACGGTGCATGCTATTTAAATAGCTGCGCATTTTATACGGCATGGCTGACCTCGACTGTTATGGCTATTGAATTAAGCATAACAGCGAGAATGGCATTGTCGTGTGAACGATAGATGAAAAATAGATGAAAGATTTGTGACAGCCGCTAGCCAGCTTAAGGAAGCGAGCAGCTTGCTGACTAGGCTGCCAACTGGCCAAAAGACTAGGCCGAAAAACTAGGCCAGCTGGCTAAATTTAAGCCGCAGCCAACTTGACTGCAGCGGCGATGTCTTCAGCCAGCTTTTGCACCAAGCCGGCGTCTTGCCCTTCTACCATGACACGTATCTTGGCTTCGGTACCGGACGCTCGCAACAACACGCGACCGCTGCCGGCCAAGGCCTGTTCCGCCGATTTAACGGCCGCCTGGATCGACGCGTGCTCATCCAGGTTGATTTTGCTGGCGGTGCTAACGTTAATCAACACTTGCGGATACAAGCTTAACTTGGCACCCAACTCGCTTAGCGACTGGCCACTCAGCATCACCGCATGCAAGACTTGCAGGGCAGCAATGATGGCATCGCCGCTGCTGTGTTTATCTAGGGTTAATATGTGGCCGGAATTTTCGCCGCCCAATAACCAGCCTTTTTCGTTGAGCAATTCCAAAACATAGCGGTCGCCTACCTTGGCGCGCGCAAACGGAATGGATAATTTATCTAGGGCATGCTCTAAGGCTAAATTGGTCATCAAGGTGCCGGCCACGCCGCCTTGCAATTGGCCATTTTTATGCAGGCCACTGGCAATGATGTAGAGCAATTGATCGCCGTCTAACAAACGACCTTGGCTATCCACCATCATCACCCGATCGCCGTCGCCGTCAAAGGCAATGCCTAAATCGGCTTGCTCAGCCAACACGGCTTTTTGCAGGGCTTGCGGGTGAGTCGAGCCGACTTGCTCGTTAATGTTTAAGCCATCCGGCTTATTACCTATGGCGATGACTTCTGCACCCAATTCGTGAAACACATTAGGGGCGACGTGATACGTGGCGCCGTGCGCGCAATCCAAGACGATTTTTAAGCCGCGTAAATCCATGTTGGATGGGAAGGTGCTTTTGCAAAACTCCACGTAGCGACCGGCCGCGTCGTCTATGCGTTTGGCTTTACCAAGCTGGTCCGATGCCATGACCTGCATGGGCTGGGCCAATTCCGCCTCAATGGCGTGCTCAATGGCGTCGCCTAATTTAGCTCCAGCGCTGGAAAAAAACTTGATGCCGTTGTCGTAATACGGGTTGTGCGAGGCGGAAATAACGATACCGGCTTGCGCGCGCAATGCGCGGGTTAGGTAGGCCACGGCTGGCGTGGGCATGGGGCCGGTTAACAACACGTCCACACCGGCTGCCGACAAACCCGCCTCTAAGGCGGCTTCCAACATGTACCCGGAGATGCGCGTGTCTTTACCGATCAATACCGCCGGATGGGCGCCTTTGGCTAAATTGCTGCTGACTTGGGTTAAAACCTTACCGGCAGCGTAGCCTAAGCGCATGACAAAATCCGGGGTAATCGGCGACTCGCCCACCCTGCCGCGTATGCCATCGGTACCAAAGTATTTTTTTGTCATGCTCTATCGTTCCCGTTATTGTATGGCGGCCAGCACTTTGCAGGCTTGCACCGTTGCTTTTACATCGTGTACACGCAGTATTTTAGCGCCTTTCATGGCGGAAATCACGGCGGCCGCGAGGCTAGCCGGTAAGCGTTGTTCGTCGTCACCGGCTATCGCCGCTAATATGGATTTACGCGACAAGCCGACCAGCAAAGGCGAATCCAAATCAGCCAAGTCTTGCAAATTTTTAAGTAGGGCGATGTTATGCGCGCGGCTTTTGCCAAAGCCAAAACCGGGGTCGAGCACTATCCGATTGGCGGCAATGCCGCTGTCCAGCAAGACCTGCCTACGCTCGCTTAAAAAAGCCCGCACCTCAGCGACCACGTCTTGGTAATGCGGCTCCAGTTGCATGGTTTTGGGCTCGCCCTGCATGTGCATTAAACACACGCCAGCTTGGCTGTTAGCCACCACATCCAGCGCGCCTGGCATGCGCAGGGCCTGCACGTCGTTCACCATGTCGGCACCCGCCTCTATGCTTGCGCGCATCACGTCAGGTTTATAGGTATCGATGGAAATGGGCACCTTAATCTGCTTGGCCAAGGCACTTATGACCGGAATGACCCGATTCAGCTCTTCATCCAAACTCACCGGTTCGGCACCGGGGCGGGTCGATTCGCCGCCTATGTCTAAGATATCGGCGCCTTCTGCGATCAGCTTTAATGCGTGTTCTACCGCTAAATCAACGCTAGTATAGCGACCGCCATCGGAAAACGAGTCTGGCGTGACATTGACTATGCCCATGATGTGCGGGCGATCGAGTTGCAGTAGGTACTGACCACATTGAAAATTCATAAGCGCAATTATACTTAAAAAAGACGCGCATAAAAAAAGGGCTAGTTGCCTAGCCCTTTTTGCTTTTACCTAGCCCGCTCGCCTTAGGTCTTAGCCGTCGGTTGCGCTGCTGGGCTAGCACCCAATTCACCTGGGCCGCTGTCTTTAGGCGGACTGGCTTTAGTTTGAGTCGGTTTAGGTGGACGCACGGCTATGCCGGCCATGATGTCGTTGATTTGATCGGCATCGATGGTTTCGTACTCCATCAATGCGGCGGTCATGGCTTCGACTTTATCGCGGTTGTCTTCCAACAATTTACGCGCTAAGCCATATTGCTCGTCTAGTATGCGGCGTATTTCCGCATCGACTTTTTGCTGCGTGGCTTCGGACACGGTTTTAGAGCTCATGTTGCCGAAAAACGAATCTTGCTCGCTGCCAGCGTAAACCATGGTGCCCAATGCATCGGACATGCCGTAGCGTGTCACCATGTCTCTAGCCAATTTCGTGGCCCGTTCAAAGTCATTGGAAGCGCCGGTAGACATTTGATGCATGAAGATTTCTTCGGCTATGCGGCCACCAAACAAGATGGAGATCTCTTCCAGCATTTTGTCTTTGTAATTACTGATGCGATCGAATTCCGGCAATTGCCAAGTTAAACCCAATGCCCAGCCACGCGGCATGATGGTCACTTTATGCACCGGATCAGCCTTAGGCAATAACTTGGCCACTACCGCATGGCCAGACTCATGGTAAGCGGTGTTGCGGCGTTCTTCTTCACGCATGACCATGGATTTACGCTCAGGGCCCATGAAGATTTTATCTTTGGCGTCTTCGAAATCTTGCATGTCCACCGTGCGTTTATTGCGGCGGGCGGCAAACAAGGCCGCTTCATTGACCAAGTTGGCTAAATCCGCACCAGAGAAACCGGGGGTGCCACGGGCCAATATGTCGGCTTTGACGTCGACATCAATCGGCACTTTACGCATGTGCACCATTAAAATTTGCTCACGGCCTTTGATGTCCGGCAAGGACACCATGACTTGCCTATCAAAACGGCCCGGCCTTAATAAGGCTTTATCCAACACGTCGGCACGGTTGGTGGCAGCAATCACGATCACGCCGGAGTTGCCTTCAAAGCCATCCATTTCGACCAACAATTGGTTTAATGTTTGCTCGCGTTCGTCGTTACCGCCGCCGGTACCTGATCCACGGCTGCGACCAACCGCATCGATCTCATCAATAAAGATGATGCATGGCGAATTTTTCTTGGCTTGCTCGAACATATCCCGCACGCGTGATGCACCGACACCGACAAACATCTCCACGAAGTCCGAACCGGAAATGGTGAAGAACGGCACTTTGGCTTCGCCAGCAATGGCACGCGCCAACAAGGTTTTACCGGTACCCGGCGGCCCCACCATGAGCACACCGCGAGGAATGCGGCCGCCTAATTTTTGGAATTTAGTCGGGTCGCGTAGAAATTCCACGATTTCCGTGACTTCTTCTTTGGCTTCATCGCAGCCGGCCACGTCAGCAAACGTGGTTTGGTTATTGGTTTCATCTAATTGACGGGCTTTGCTTTTGCCGAAGGAGAATGGACCGCCGCCTTTACCACCGCCTTGCATTTGGCGCATGAAAAACACCCAAACCGCAATCAGTAATATCATCGGGAACCAGGACACAAACAAACTCATCAAGAAAGATTGCTCCTCTTCAGGCTTGGCCTCCACTTGCACATTGTTTTTTAGCAGATCGGACACCAACCAAGGGTCGGTCGGTGCGTAACTGTTGAATTTTTTTCCGTCGTGGGTGGTGCCGTGCAAAACGCGGCCATCAATCTGCACCTTGGCAATGCGGCCGTCTTTCACTTCTTGTATGAATTGGGAATAGACGATTTGGCTGTCTGCGCCATTTTTGACACCGCTTAAATTAAACACTGCCATTAATACCATGGCGATCGCAACCCAAATGGCTATGTTTTTAAAGATATTATTCAAAATCGTCTTCCTTTTTAAAAGGCCTAACCGTTATGCTTATTTTATGCTTAAATCTGCGCCCACTGTCAGGCCTTGCTTGCATTTTTAACTTATTTTTTAAGTTTGCGTGAGCTTTATGCCCTTACTTTTTACCCAAACCCAACAAATACACTTCATTGCTGCGTCCACGTGACGCTTTGGGTTTGCGTGTCACTACTTTATCAAACAGGCCGCGCATGCTGGCTAAAATCTCATCGAAACCGGCGCCTATGAATACCTTGACTAAAAAATTACCGCTTGGTTTCAACCAATCGCGACTGAACTCCAAGGCTAATTCGGTTAGGTAGGCCGCACCGGCTTGATCAACGATGGTAATACCTGACATATTGGGGGCCATGTCGGCAATTACAAGGTCTACTTGCTTGCCCTGCAAACTGTTTTCCAATTGCCGTAAAACGGCCTCTTCGCGAAAATCGCCCTGGATGAATTCCACGCCTTTGATCGGCTCCATTTCTAATAAATCCAAGGCAATGATGCGGCCCTGCCCCTTGAGACGTTGGATCGCCACTTGCGACCAACTACCAGGGGTGGCACCTAAGTCGACTATGGTCATGCCGGGTTTAATCAGTTTATCTTTGTCGTCTATCTCGATTAACTTGTAGGCAGCGCGAGCGCGGTAGCCTTCTTTTTGCGCACGCTTAACGAATTCGTCGTTAACGTGTTCGTGCATCCAAGCTTTGCTGGAAGGTTTTAGCTTCATCTGTTAAACTTCGCCCACATAAAATACCGCACTAAAAATCCAGACTAAGCAGTCAACCTAAAAGAAGAAATCAACGTGAATTCAAAACAAATCAGCTACTTACGTGGCCTTGCACATAACCTCAACCCAGTCGTCATGATCAGCAACAAGGGCTTATCCGAGGCGGTCATGAAAGAAATTAACGTCAACTTGGATGCCCATGAACTCATCAAGATTAAAGTCATGAGCGACGACCGAGCCTTGCGCAGCCAAATGCTGGTGGATATTTGCCAACAGACTAATGCGCTAGCCGTGCATCAAATAGGTAAACAATTAGTGGTGTACCGCGCATCGACCAAACCTAAAATCGTCGTGCCGCAGAAATAAAGCCTTACTTTTTCAGCACCACCACCAAACCGAGCAAGCATTGCAACACATAGGCAATGCTTGCTACCCCGTGCCACGTGGCAAACCGATCAGAAAACACACTTTGCATGACATCGCTGGGCAGGGCGTCGGCTTTCAATTGGGCCAGTATTGGCTGTATGCCAAAGTGACCGGCCAACACCAATAACAACATCACCAGCACCGCCCAGAAATAACCTTGCTTTAAAGCCATGCTGCCGAAGCCAAACAAGCGTTGCATCAGTAAGAAAAAGGCGGAAAACAGCCCTAAATACGCCACGTAATCAAAAAACTGGCCGGCCAATTGACCCGCCAACTGCCGGTCTGGAAGCGTGTTAAACAAGACGTAAGCGACCGCGGCTATGCTCCACAGACTGCCCACCCAAAAGGTAATGAGTAACAAACTGACTTTATCTGACCAATTATTTTTCATGGTGATGCCTCAGATTAAACCGCACTAAAGATTAAACCGCACTAAAGATTAAACCGCACTAAATGTATTGAACGTCCAGTATCTCGTATTCTTTTACGCCACCCGGCGCCATAACTTCCGCCACGTCGCCTTCTGACTTGCCTATCAATCCACGTGATATCGGTGAGCTGATAGAAATCTTACCGTTTTTAATGTCGGCTTCGTCGTCACCAACGATTTGGTAGCTGATGATGGCACCGCTTTCTAGATCTTCTATGCGCACGGTGGCGCCAAACACACAGCGCCCATCGGCATGCAAGGTAGTCGGATCAATGATCATGGCATTGGACAACTTGGCTTCCAATTCGGCAATGCGCCCTTCGATAAAGCTTTGGCGTTCTTTGGCCGCTTCGTACTCGGCATTTTCCGACAAATCACCTTGCGCACGCGCTTCAGCAATCGCCTGTATGATATCTGGTCTATCGACACCGCGTAAACGCAATAACTCTTCTTTTAATAGTGCGGCACCTTTAACGGTCACCGGAACTTGTATCACTGCCATCTTAAAAAATCCCTGAATAAAAAACAAACCACACCCAAACTGAGTGTGGCTTTAAATGTCATTGCTTGTGTGTAAATTAAAAAATCTTGAACAAAGTGTATTTTATGCGAGCTTTTTATGCAAGTCTTGCAAGGACTCGACGGTCAACTCTTGCATGTGCGCCATGCCTATGCAGGCGGCTTTAGCCCCAGCCAGCGTGGTGTAATAAGTGACTTTGTTTTGCAAGGCAGAGCGGCGAATTTCATAGGAATCGGCCACAGCACGTTTGTCTTCGGTCACGTTAACGATAAAGCTGATGTCGTTGTTCTTGATCATGTCGACGATATGCGGACGGCCTTCTGCCACCTTGTTCACCGAAGCCACTTTTAAGCCATTGGCCGTTAAAGCCGTGGCCGTGCCTTTGGTGGCCACCAACTCAAAGCCTAAATCGTGCAAGGCATGGGCGATTTCCACCACTTTGTTGTAGTCTTCTTTGCGCACGCTGATAAAGGCACGACCGCCTTCAGGCAACTTGGTGGAGGCACCCAGCTGCGACTTCAAGAACGCCTCAGCAAAGGTAGCACCTACACCCATCACCTCACCGGTGGATTTCATTTCTGGGCCTAAAATCGTGTCCACCCCAGGGAATTTAATGAAGGGGAAAACTGCCTCTTTCACGGAATAGAAAGGTGGGATGATTTCACGGGTCACGCCTTGTGCTTTTAGCGAGGTGCCTATCATGCAACGTGCCGCCACTTTAGCCAATTGCAAACCGCAGGCTTTAGAAACAAAAGGCACGGTCCGTGATGCGCGCGGGTTCACTTCTAACACGTAAACGGTTTTGCCTTGGATGGCAAACTGCACGTTCATTAATCCGACCACGCCTAGGGCTCGAGCCATTTGTTTGGTTTGATCGCGTAACTCGTCCTGCAACTTAGCCGACAAGCTATAAGGCGGCAAGGAGCAAGCAGAGTCTCCCGAATGCACACCGGCTTGTTCAACGTGTTCCATGATGCCGCCTATGATGACGTCGCCAGTGCTGTCGCACAAGGCATCGACATCGACTTCCAGGGCATCGTTTAAGAATCGATCCAATAACACCGGCGATTCATTGGATACTTTGACTGCCTCGCGCATGTAACGCTCTAATTGCGATTGCTCTTGCACGATTTCCATGGCGCGACCACCCAATACATAGCTAGGGCGAACCACCAGTGGATAACCAATCTCTAGCGCCAAGCGTATGGCTTCTTCTGGCGTTCTGGCGGTGCGGTTAGGCGGTTGTTTAAGGCCTAATTCTTGCAGCATTTTTTGGAAACGCTCGCGGTCTTCGGCTTTATCAATCGCATCCGGGGTGGTGCCTATGATGGGCACGCCGGCTTTTTCTAAATCACGCGCTAATTTTAATGGGGTTTGGCCACCGTATTGCACGATCACGCCAACCGGTTTTTCGATGGCGACAATTTCCAACACGTCTTCTAAGGTCACCGGCTCAAAATACAAGCGATCCGAGGTGTCGTAATCGGTGGACACGGTTTCCGGATTGCAGTTAACCATGATGGTTTCATAGCCGTCTTCGCGCATGGCAAAAGCGGCGTGCACGCAGCAATAATCAAACTCGATGCCTTGACCGATGCGGTTAGGACCGCCACCCAATATCATGATTTTTTTCTTGTCACTGGGGGCGGATTCGCACTCTTCTTCGTAGCTGGAATACATGTAAGCGGTGTTGGTCGCAAACTCTGCCGCACAGGTGTCGACGCGTTTGTAAGCTGGGCGCACTTGCAGGGCTTGGCGATAGGCGCGCACGGCGTGCTGATCGGTATTGAGCAAGCTGGCTAAACGCCTATCGGAGAAACCGCTGCGTTTTAATTTCAGCATGGCGGCTTTATCCAGATCGGCGATTTGCTTGCCTTTTAAGGCTTGCTCGCGGTCTATTAAATCTTTAATTTGCACCAAGAACCAATGGTCTATTTTGCAGATAGCGTAGACTTCGTCAACGCTCATGCCCAACCTAAAGGCATCGGCCACGTACCAAATGCGTTCGGGCCCAGGCACACCCATTTCCTTGGTGATCAAGTCTAGGTCGGTGGTTTTTTCATCCAAACCGTCCACGCCCACTTCCAAGCCACGCAAGGCTTTTTGGAAAGACTCTTGGAAGGTGCGGCCCATGGCCATCACTTCACCCACCGATTTCATTTGCGTGGTTAAACGCGAATCGGCTTGCGGGAATTTCTCAAAAGCAAACCTAGGTATCTTGGTCACCACGTAATCGATAGAAGGCTCAAACGAAGCCGGCGTTGCACCGCCGGTAATCTCGTTACGCAATTCATCCAAGGTAAAGCCCACTGCCAATTTAGCGGCCACTTTAGCAATAGGGAAACCGGTGGCTTTGGATGCCAGCGCAGACGAACGCGATACGCGCGGGTTCATCTCAATCACAATCATGCGACCGTCTGCTGGGTTGATGGCAAACTGCACGTTCGACCCACCGGTGTCCACACCAACTTCACGCAATACTGCCAGCGAGGCGTTGCGCATGATTTGGTATTCTTTATCGGTCAAGGTTTGGGCTGGTGCAACGGTAATTGAGTCACCGGTATGCACGCCCATCGGATCTAAGTTTTCAATGGAGCAGACGATGATGCAGTTGTCCGCGGAGTCGCGCACCACTTCCATTTCGTATTCTTTCCAACCCAGCAAAGACTCCTCAATCAGCAATTCGCTGGTCGGCGAAGCATCCAAACCGCGCTCGCAGATGGACACAAATTCTTCACGGTTGTAGGCAATGCCGCCACCGCTGCCGCCCATGGTAAAGGACGGGCGAATAATCGCTGGGTAACCAATACCGGGTTGCACTTGCAAGGCTACTTCCATGCTGTGGGCAATCACGGAACGGGCTGAGCCTAAGCCTATCTTGGTCATGGCTTCTTTGAATTTTTGCCTGTCTTCGGCCTTGTCTATGGCCTCTTTGGTGGCGCCTATCAATTCCACTTTGTATTTTGCTAAGACACCGTGCTTATCCAAATCCAAGGCGCAATTGAGAGCCGTTTGCCCACCCATGGTAGGCAACAAGGCATCAGGGCGCTCTTTGGCAATAATCTTTTCCACCACTTGCCAGGTCACCGGCTCAATGTAAGTGGCATCGGCCATTTCTGGATCGGTCATGATGGTGGCCGGGTTGGAGTTCACTAATATGACACGGTAGCCCTCTTCGCGTAAGGCTTTGCAGGCTTGGGCACCGGAGTAGTCAAACTCGCAGGCTTGACCAATCACAATAGGCCCTGCGCCTATGATAAGAATGGATTTAATGTCTGTACGTTTTGCCATAATTTTGTTGCCAGTCTTTGGTCGTGAGTGCTTGCTTAACCCTGTCCGAAAACTCGGGGGTAAGCGAAGCCTAGCGACTGCCGACTAACGGCCTGTCTCCATTAATTCAATAAATTGATCAAACAAATAACTCATTTCAGTCGGGCCGGGGCTGGCCTCAGGGTGACCTTGGAAACTAAAGGCCGGTTTATCGGTGCGGGCTATGCCTTGCAAGCTGCCATCAAATAAAGAGACATGCGTGGTTTTAAGGTTGGCCGGTAAGCTGGCCGCATCCACGGCAAAGCCATGGTTCTGACTGGTAATGTAAACGCGTTTGGTTTTGATGTCTTGCACCGGGTGATTGGCGCCGTGGTGACCAAATTTCATTTTATGGGTTTTTGCTTGACTGGCTAAAGCCAACAACTGGTGCCCCAAACAAATACCAAAGGTTGGCATGCCGCTGTCGACTATGGTTTTAATGGCAGCAATGGCGTAATCGCATGGTGCTGGGTCACCCGGGCCATTGGACAAAAACACACCGTCCGCTTGGTAAGCCAACACGTCGGCCGCAGGGGTTTGCGCCGGCACCACGGTTACTTTGCAACCACGCGATACCAACATGCGCAAAATATTACGCTTGACGCCATAATCGTAAGCCACAACGTGGAATTTTTTAGCCGGTGGTTGGCTAAAGCCTTGACCTAAAGCCCACTCGGCCTCAGTGAATTCATAAGGCTTGCTGCAGCTGACCACCTTGGCCAAATCCATGCCAGTCAAACCTGGGAAGCCTTGAATTAAACTCATGGCGGCGGCAATGGCTTTCGCCTCATCCGCCTCACCGGCGATGATGGCACCGGCTTGGGCGCCTTTTTCTCGCAGAATACGCGTGAGCTTACGCGTGTCGATATCGGCGATGGCGACCACTTTATTGGCCACCAAATACTCGCTTAAAGATTGGCTGTTTCTGAAATTACTGTGTACCAGAGGCAAGTCACGAATGATCAAACCGGCGGCATAAACTTGGCCAGACTCCACGTCTTCTAGGTTGACGCCATAATTGCCAATGTGTGGGTAGGTTAGGGTAACAATTTGTTTGGTGTAGGAAGGATCGGTTAAGATTTCTTGGTAACCGGTCATGGCGGTGTTAAACACCACCTCACCGACTGTTTGGCCGGCAGCGGCCTGACCCGATGCACCAATAGAACGACCACGAAACACAGTTCCATCTGCAAGTACTAGTACGGCGGGCAGGTTTTGTGACACGGCAACTCCTTGTTTTAATGGCCTTTATTTTTTAAAGGCCATTAATGATCGTTTATAAAGTCGTTTTCCATCATGAACGGATGGCAGATACGCAAAACGGGAGGAGTAGGTGTACTCTTCCCGTTTCAGAATTAACGAATTATAGCGAAAGTCGGCTAGGAGTTCAACGACGTATTGCAAAAATATCCGGCATAGTTGACTGGCCAAAAAGGCCAGCATGGCAAATCAAGCTTAGCGCAAATTGAGCACGTCTTGCATGTCAAATAAGCCATGCTGTTTGCTGCTTAAAAATTTAGCGGCGCGCAAGGCACCCAAGGCAAAGGTCGCGCGACTGCTGGCTTTATGTGTTAATTCCACGCGCTCACCAGTCCCAGCAAACAAGACCGTGTGATCACCGACCACGTCGCCGCCGCGCACGGTGGCAAACCCTATGGTGCTTGGGTCACGCTCCCCGGTAACACCCTCACGGCCGTAGACTGCGCACTCGTCTAAATTGCGACCCAAGGCACTGGCGGCCGCCTCACCTAAACGCAAAGCAGTGCCCGATGGGGCGTCCACTTTATGCCTGTGGTGCGCTTCCAATATTTCGATGTCGTAACCGCTATGCAAGACCTTGGCGGCGGCTTGCACCAAATTAATTAACAAGGTCACGCCCACGCTCATATTGGGCGCAAAGACGATGGCGGTTTGTTTGGCAGCCAGCTCAATGGCTAACTTTTGTTCTGCAGAAAAGCCAGTTGTGCCTATGATCATTTTTACCCCATTCTTTTGGCAGGAAGCGAGGTAAGCCATGCTGGCCTCTGGGCGTGTAAAGTCGACCAAGACATCGGCATTTTTTAAGGCCGCATCGACGTCATCGCTTAATTTCGCACCGGACACGATACCAAATTGTTCGCCGGCATCGCGGCCAAGCTGCGGGTTGCCGGCGCGGTCTAGGGCGCCGTGCAAGACTAAATCGGCATCAGCAAACACCGCTTCCAATAAGGCGTGGCCCATGCGACCTGAGCAACCGGCGATAACGATTTTTAATGGATTAGCCATAATAACTACCTGATTAATACTGGATGGATTGTAAAGCGGCCTTAGAAGCCAATTTTTTCTAACATGCGATCAAAGAAACTGGGTTTAGCGGTGACCGGCAGTTCTTTTGCTTTAGACAGCTCGGTGCTGGCCGCAGGTGGCTTGCTCACTACTGGAGCTGGCTCTGGCGCTGGTGGTGGCGCAATGTCTTCCGGCAACTTGCTTAAATTACGCTCAAACTGCATGCCCGATGGCGACTCGTAGGCTGGCGTTGCGGCTGGCACAGCAAGCGGTTCGGCTGAGCTGGCCTCAACGCCAGCTTCAACAGGACTCGCTTCAACAGGACTGGATTCAACAGCGGATTGAACGGCAGCAGGTTCAACAGCAGCAGTCTGTTCAACAACCGCCGCTGGTTCAGCCACTGGTGTGGCAACCGGGGACGCAACCGTATCGGCAACGACGGGCACCGCTTCCACACTAGCTGATTCCACGCTAGGCGCCACCGCAGCAGGTGTTTCAACCACGGCAGCCGTTGGCGCGTCTGCAGCCACTGGCGCTACTACAGCGGCAACCGGGCCAGGCTCAGCTGGCAACAAGGGGACGGCCAATACCGATTGCGACTCTGGTGCGGCAGCAACTGGCTCAAGCGGCTTGCTTTCTGCGGGCTTAGCTTCGCTGGCCACTGCAGGGCTGGTTGCTTGCTTGCTCGGCTCGTCTGCTTTTGCTTTAAGCTCTGGCGCCGGATTAGCCACCGGCTCTTTTTTCCAGAATTTCAATGCGCCAAACAAACTTTTATCTTCCGCTTTGGCCGATGGATTAATCACGCGTGTGCCGCTGTTGTCGGCTACATCATTGGACTTACTGGCATCTCCAGTAGATGGAATCACATCGCCACGCACGGTTTTTAATACCTCGTTTTCAAAATCCAATATCACCCGACGCTGCTCGGTGATTTTGCCATTTTCACGCATTTGGTAGACGTAATCCCAACGCTTGCCGTGGAAACTGTCTTGAATCAACGGGGTGCCCATAATGAAGCGCACTTGCGACTGGGTCATGCCAGGGCGCAACTGCAGGAGCATTTTTGAGGTAACCACGTTACCTTGTTGCACATCCAACTTATAGGGTTTAACGCTAGGCAAAGCGGTGCCACAGGAAGCACACAACAGGGCTAATAACAGGATGGGGTAACGCATAGCAGATAAATTGCGCATAGTATGACTTAAATTAGAATTAGCGTTAATATAACACGTAGACAGCCAAGCCAAAACACCGACATTGTTAATAGTGAGTAATCCCGTATGCAAGATCAAAGAGACTTAAAAAACGCTGGCCTTAAAGCCACCTTACCTAGACTTAAGGTATTAAGCCTATTTGAAAACAGCAAAGAACGGCACCTGTCTGCCGAGGACATCTACAAAGTTATGCTTAATGCCGGTGAAGACGTAGGCTTGGCCACGGTCTACCGGGTGCTCACGCAATTTGAACAAGCCGGCTTACTGGTGCGTCACCATTTCGAAAGCGGCAAAGCCGTGTTTGAGCTTAACAGCGGCGGTCACCATGATCACGTTGTTTGCGTTAAATGCGGGCGCGTTGAAGAGTTTTACGATGCGGAAATTGAAAAAAGACAAGAAAGCGCAGCCGCCAAATTGGGCTTTACCATGCAAGACCACGCGCTAACGATATACGGCATATGCAAGCAACAACCCTGCTCTAAAGACTAATCACTACTCAGTTAGGCCAGCATCTCTCTCGCGTGTTGCCGGGTTGTCTCGGTAATGGCCAAGCCCCCTAACATTCGGGCAATTTCTTCCACCCTGGCTTCATGATCAAGCTGGCTAATATGGCTCAAGGTTTGGCCATCTTGCTGCGACTTACTCACCTGCATGTGCCAACTGGCTAAGGCCGCCACCTGCGGCAGATGCGTAATCACCAACACTTGCCGTGCGTGGGCTTGCCCCGTTTTGGAGGCGGCTGGCACGCCCAATTGCTTGAGCAAGCGACCGACTACTTCCGCCACCCCGCCGCCTATGCCGACATCGACTTCATCGAAAATCATGGTCGGCACGTTTTCTTTATGGGCAGTAACCACCCGTATCGCCAAACTAATCCTAGACAACTCCCCACCCGACGCCACTTTATTAAGCGGCCTAGGCGCAACGCCAGCATGACCGGCCACTAAAAATTCGACCAATTCCAAGCCGCTGGCAGCCGCTGACTGGGGCGATAATGCCACCTCAAATTGACCGCCGGCCAAAGACAAATCTTGCATTTGCGCGCTGATTTTTTCACTTAATTCTCGTGCGGCTAACTGACGACCGGCGCTCAATTGCTCAGCATTGGCTTGATAGCTGGCCCAAGCTTGCGCCTCCAATTTAGCTAAGGCATCGTCATTGGCATACAAGGCCAATTCGTCCATGCGGGTTTGGCTTTCCTGCAACAAGGCTTCCAGACCCTCTGGCGGCACGCGGTATTTACGCGACAAGCCGTGCACGTTTTGTATTTTTTCATCCAGGGCGGCCAGCTTGGCCGGATCCAATTCCGCGTCTTGCAGATAGTGATTTAAAAATCGATCGGTCTCCACCAGTTGTATCATGGCCGAATCCAAGGTTTCCATGGCTTCTTGCAAGGCGATATCGTATTCACTTAAATTTTCCAATTTATAGCGCACCTTGGACAGCAAGCGTTGCGCCGACTGCTCATCCTCGCTTAATAAATCACGGCATGCGGCGCCACCGCTCATTAAATCGGCGGCATTGGATAAGCGCAGGTGTTCTTGCTGCAATTGCGCCCAATCCTCTGCCGTCATGGCCAAATCCGTCAAGACCTGCACCGTCTCTTGCAATTCGGTTAGCTCGCGCGCGTAGACACTGGCGTTTTTTTCCGCCTCCAAACGCTGCTGATTAAGCTTATGCCAAGCCTTAAATTGCTCGGCTACCTGCAGTGCCAGTTCGGACAAACCGGCAAACTGATCCAACACATTGCGCTGGGTAATGGGTTTTAATAAGGAGTGGTGGGCATTTTGGCTGTAGATATCCAACAGCAGCTCACCCAATTCTTTGAGTTGAGCCACGGTCACCGTGGTGCCGTTGATAAAGGCCCGCGAACGGCCATCGGCATACATCACCCGGCGCAATACCAATTCGCCGCTTTCCTCAGTCAGCTCTGCAGCTTTCATCCATTGCTGCGCATCCAGGTTGTCTTGTATGGAAAAAATGGCGCTGATTTCGGCTTTTTCGCAAGCTGCTCGGCAAATGCCGCCCTCGCCGCGCGCGCCCAAGGCCAAGGATAAGGCATCGATCAATATGGATTTACCGGCCCCGGTCTCGCCGGTCAGCACGGTATAGCCCGCATTGAATTCCAAATCGAGCTGCTTGACGATAATAAAATCGCGTATGGAAAGGCTGTGTAACATTTAACCCCAGTTCAGCTTGTTGCGCAGCATATCGAAATAGCAATAGTCGCTAGGGTGCAATAAAGACACGCTTTGACTGGCACGTTTCACGGTCACCTTGTCGCCTTGTTTTAATTCCATTTGGAACTGGCCATCGAAGCTGAGTTGCGCATGACCCAATTGCAGCATGCGTATGTCTATCTTGCTGTCGCTGTGCACGGCAATCGGGCGATTGCTTAAGGTATGCGGGCAAATCGGCACCAAGGAAATGGCTTGCAAATTCGGGTGCAAAATCGGCCCACCTGCTGACAAGGCATAGGCGGTGGTGCCGGTGGGCGTGCTGATAATCAGCCCATCCGAGCGTTGTTTGTGGACAAATTTTTCGTCCACACTGACTTCCAATTCAATCAAGCGCAGCGCACTTTTCACCACTACGTCATTCAGGGCGTAATTAGCATGCACCTCCTGGCCATCACGCGTGACGGTGGCGCTCAATATTACCCGCGGCTCCAAGACATAATCGCCCGCTAAAATGCGATCCAACTGGCCTAACATATCTTCCACGCGCAAGTCGGTCAGAAAGCCGAACCGACCTTGATTAATGCCAACCAAGGGCACATTAAAATCAATCAAACTGCGCGCCACGCTGAGCATGGTGCCGTCGCCACCCATGACGATGACCAAGTCCACTTCGCTGCCTATGTTTTTTAAGGTGGCGGTTTTGTAGGCGGTGATATTGGCATGCTGGGCGGTGTCTTGCTCCACCCAAACTTGTATATTTTTTGCCGTCAAATGCTCGGCCAAATCAAGCAGATCCTTACGCATTAATTGCAAGGCCGATTGATTCATGTATTTGCCTATGATGGCGATGGATTGGAATGCGAGCTTCATGCCGAAATTAAATCACAGATGCCTTTTTGCGCAAAGGGAAAGCGTACGATGTGACTAAGATTTAGCGCATAGCAGTATGACGATAAGCATAAATCGGGCAAAATACAGCCCATATGGATAAACGCGCGCAAATTTTACTCAAAACCTTGGTGGAGCATTACATCAGTGATGGCCAACCCATAGGTTCGCGCACCTTGTTGCAGCATTCTGGTTTGGACGTTAGCCCTGCCACCATACGCAACGTCATGAGTGACTTGGAGCAACTGGGCTTTATTGCCAGTCCCCACACTTCAGCCGGTCGGGTGCCCACGCAAAAAGGCTACCGCTTATTTGTCGACTCGCTATTAACCGTGCAACCCTTGGGCAGCCAAGCCGTGCAACAATTAAAAAGCGGCTTGTCTTCACCCAACCCCAATGAACTCATTAACAGCGCGGCTGACATGCTGTCGCAACTCACGCAATTTGCCGGTTTGGTGATGATTCCTAAGCGCAAACGCATCGCCTTCAAGCATTTGGAATTTTTGCCGCTGTCGGAAACACGCATACTGGTGATCATCGTGACCAGCGACGGCAACGTGCAAAACCGCATCATCCTGGCCGACAAACCCTATTCATCAAGTGAACTGACGCAAGCCAGCAACTACTTCAACAGCCACTACGCTGGGCAAACCTTTGAAGAAGTGCAACAAAATTTGCACCAGGAACTGCAACAGATGCAAAGCGACATGAACCGCTTGATGTCGGCCGCGCTGGCCGCCAGCAGCTCGCAAGCCAAGGGCGACAAAGACGGCGTCATCATTGCCGGTGAGCGAAATTTATTGCAAGTCGACGAACTGTCCACCAACGTCACCAGTCTACGTAAGCTGTTTGAGTTGTTTGAACGGCGCACCTCCCTAATGCAACTGTTGGATAACAGCCAACATGCCGAAGGCATACAGATTTTCATAGGCGGCGAGAGTGGCTATTTGGCCTTGGACGAATGCAGCATGATTACCGCACCGTACGAAGCAGACGGCCAAGTGGTTGGCACCTTAGGCGTGATAGGCCCAACCCGCATGGCCTACGAACGGGTGATACCGATAGTCGATGTGACGGCAAAGCTGCTGTCCAACGCCCTCAATAACAGCAATTAATCCGCAACATTAATAAACAAGACTAATAAAAGAGACCAACGATGGCTTACTTCAATCAAGAACCTAATTACAGCCACGGCGACCAGTTGAAAGTGGGCATACTGCTGGCTAACTTAGGCACGCCTGACGCCCCCACGGCCAAGGCCTTGCGACCTTACTTGCAGCAATTTTTGATGGACAGGCGCGTGGTGGAAATCCCACGTTTTATTTGGTGCTGGATACTGCATTGCATTATTTTGGTGATACGGCCAAAGAAATCAGCGGAAAAATACGCGCAAGTTTGGACCGATGCCGGCTCGCCTTTGTTGGTGCACGCACAGAACCAATCCCGCTTATTAAACGAGGCGTTGGCCAAAAAAATTCCATCGCCATACGCCGTTGCCTTGGGCATGAGTTACGGCAATCCCAGCATGCAATCGGCCATGGATACCTTGCGCGCCCAACATTGCGATCGCATCTTGGTCTTGCCTTTGTACCCGCAATACGCGGCCAGCAGCACGGCTTCGGCCATGGACGCGGTCTACCGCATCCTGCTTAAAACCCGCAACCAACCGGCTCTGCGCAGCATACGCAGCTACCACGACCACCCGGACTACATTGCCGCCCTAGCCGCTAGCGTCCAAGCGCATTGGCAAGTGCACGGTCAGCCTAGCGTATTGGTCATGAGTTTTCATGGTGTGCCCAAAGCGCACTTAAACAACGGCGACCCCTACCATTGCTTGTGCCACAAAACCGGTCGTTTGCTGGCAGAAGCCTTGCAATTAAATAAAACACAATACACGGTGGCTTTTCAATCGCGCTTTGGTAAACAAGAGTGGTTAAAACCCTACCTTGCCAGCACCTTGGCGGATTTAGGCACGGCTAAAACCGCGCGCATAGACATCATCTGCCCAGGCTTTAGCAGCGACTGCTTGGAAACCCTGGAAGAAATTGCCATGGAAGGCAAACACATATTCCAGAGCCATGGCGGTGGCGACTACCACTACATACCGGCATTAAATGAAAACCCGGCTTGGATAGAAGCGATGAGCAACATCGTGCTGGAAAACCTGCAAGGCTGGGTGAGCAAAAAGTGGAATAAAAAAGACGCATTGGCCGCGGCCAAGCTCACGCAATCGCGCGCGCAAGCCATGCTGGACTCGGCGCCTAAATAGTAGGGATGATTTAAGCTAGATTACTCTATTAGCGCGGCTAGATTGGGCAACACCTCAATCTGCTGAGCCTGGCAATAGGCCTGCCAATCCGCCACTTCCGTCCAATCACTCAAAAAGACAAAATCCAATCCAGCTCGGCTGGCCGCTTGGTAATCGTACTTACTGTCGCCAATAAATAAGGCCGGCATGGTCACGTTGCCGCTGGCTTTTTCCCTAGCCAACACCGTGTCTTTGTTATCCGGACTGCCAAACAAACCGCCATCAAACAAGCCGGCTAAATCACGCCGCGCAAACAGTTGGCGAATTTCCTCCTGATCGCCACCAGACAAAATCATCCAGTTGGCCTGCGGCGTGGCCGCCCGCAACGCCGCCAAAGCTGGCGCGATTGCGCAATGCAACAAGCCGTCTTCCAGCTCGCGGGAAAAGGCATCCAACAAGGTCTGGATGGCTGCAGGCGTGGCCTCTTGCGACAGAATCTCACGCAAATAATAATCAAACTTATGGTAGCGGGAGATGCCGCCCAAGCGCACATGGTAATCCACTAAGGCTTGCGCCTGACTGTCGGTGGCGCCTAAATTTTTGGCCGCACGAAAATACGCGTGGGTTTTCACCGCATTCGAATCAAGCACCACGCCATCGCAATCAAAGACGATGCTTTTGTATTTTTTTAAATCAAATGGCACGCGGCATTCCTAAACTGTTGCGTCATAAAAAAGGCTTTGCCCTAGATACCAGTCTAGATGGCAAAGCCCAATAGTAAACCAGAAAAAACTACGCCGCTTTAATGGCGCTGGCTTCTTTTGCCAATTTAGTAATGTGTGCCCAGTCGCCTCGCGCCACAGCATCAGCCGGCGTTAACCAAGTACCGCCGCACACCACGACGTTAGGTAAGGCTAAAAATTGCGGCGCGCTTTCCACCGTCACGCCACCGGTTGGGCAGAACTTCACGTCACCGAACGGGCCAGAAAAGCCTTTAAGCAAATTGATGCCACCTACGGCAACGGCTGGGAATAATTTCAAAAAGTAATAATCGTCGGCATTGGCCATCATGATTTCAGAACCAGTGGACACGCCAGGCAACAAAGGCAAGCCCATTTTTCTTGCGGCCAAGCCTAACTCACTGGTGTAGCCTGGGCTCACCGCAAATTGGCAACCGGCATCTTTTGAGGCTTGCGCGTCTTTTATATTGCGCACCGTACCCGAACCCATGATGGCTTCTGGTAGGGCTTTAGCAATGGCTTCCATGCCAGCTAAAGCACACGATGTGCGCAAAGTGATCTCCAATACACGGATGCCGCCTTCCAATAAAGCGCTGGCCATGGGCACCGCATCTTCCACACGGTTGATGACGATGACGGGAATAACGGGGCCGTAATTGGCTAAATCTAATGTGTTCATGTTTTTACCTAATTAATAAATGATCTAAATTTTAGTTACTTAGAAAAATAAAAATAGCCATGCAAGTCTAGGCGCGAGTAAAAATTTAGCGCCGCATACGAGTGCTATGTAAGCGAAGATTTTTGGCGAGCAACAATGTATTGCGCCGTAATTTTTATTTTTCTAAAGCCAGGTGATGGCACCCTCTTCAGCCGACAGCACATTCTTACGCATGCCCCCAAACAACTCGCGGCCAATGCCATGGGCATTATTGTGACGCTTGCTATCGGACAACTCGGCCACTTCACGCTCGGCCCACTCGTCTTCGTCTACCAACACGTTGACCATGCCAACCGTGGCATTTAAACGAATGATGTCGCCGTCACGTACCTTGGCCAAAGGGCCACCGGCTGATGCTTCTGGGCTTAAATGGATGGCCGCTGGGATTTTACCGGAGGCGCCACTCATGCGACCATCGGTCACGATTGCTACCCTAAAGCCCTTGTTTTGCAACACGGCCATAGGCGGGGTTAATTTATGCAACTCTGGCATGCCATTGGCTTTGGGCCCTTGGAAACGCACCACCGCAATGAAGTCTTTTTCCAATTCGCCACGA
The DNA here is from genome assembly GCA_965601545.1 of Methylophilaceae bacterium. Taxonomy (GTDB): domain Bacteria; phylum Pseudomonadota; class Gammaproteobacteria; order Burkholderiales; family Methylophilaceae; genus Methylotenera. The sequence goes on from OZ271845.1 coordinate 1,232,780, forward strand.
TCAAACGCAGCCAATAATTCCTCTTGGGCATCAAACACAATAGCCGGCGCTTCAATGATATGGCGATCGGCTGGTACGGCAGAAATCTTGATCACACTGCGACCCAAATTGCCTTTGAGTAAACGCAAGCCGCCGGATTCGTCAAACGGCGCGGCTGCTGTGCGAACTATGCTTTCGTCTGGGCTTTCTTTAGGCAACTCTTTCCAAACCAGTTGCTCGCTTTCTTTAGCGGGCGCCTTGGCGTAATCACGTAGGCCGCCATTTGAAACCGTCAACACATCGGCGAACATGTAGCCGGCGTCTAGCAATTCGCGGATGACAAAGGCCGGACCACCGGCATCTTGGAATTGGTTAACATCGGCTTTGCCGTTCGGGTAAACGCTGGCCAATAAAGGCGTGGTTTTTGCCAAGTGGTAAAAATCCGTCCAGTCAATCATGATGCCAGCGGCACGGGCAACGGCCACCCAATGGATGAGATGGTTAGTTGAACCGCCTGTCGCCAATAAGGCCACCATGGCGTTCACGATCACGTGCTCGTCCACCAAGCGACCGATAGGGGTGAAATTTTCTTTTTTGGTTTTTGCCAAAACCATCTTCACCGCTTCTCGCGTTAGCATCTCACGCATGCCATCGTGCGGGTGTATAAAGGCAGCGCCCGGCACATGCAAACCCATGGCTTCAAGCAACATTTGATTACTGTTGGCGGTGCCATAGAAAGTACAGGTACCCGCTCCGTGGTAGGCGGCCGATTCCGACGCCAACAGTTCTTTACGAGTCACTTTGCCTTGTGCATACTGCTCACGCACTTTGGATTTGGCGGTGTTATCGATGCCGGTGCTCATCGGACCAGCAGGCACAAACACGCAAGGCAAATGACCAAAATGCAAGGCGCCAATCAATAAGCCAGGCACAATTTTATCGCACACGCCGAGTAACAAAGCCGCATCAAACACGTCATGCGACAAGGCAATCGCGGTACTCATGGCAATGGTATCGCGACTAAACAAAGACAACTCCATGCCTGGCTCACCCTGGGTGATACCGTCACACATGGCCGGTACGCCGCCAGCTACTTGCACGGTGGCACCGTGCTTGGTCGCCTCATGGCGAATAATATCCGGGTAGTTTACGTAGGGCTGATGCGCTGAAAGCATCTCATTGTAAGCCGTGACGATGCCAATATTGGGCGACTTCTCAACCAATACGCGAAACTTATCGTTGGCTGGCATGGCAGCAAAAGCGTGCGCCACGTTAGCGCAACCCAAGCGGTCGGCACCACGCTGGCGATTCACGATATCGTCTATACGATTTAAGTAAGCCGTGCGAGTAGGACGGCTTTTTTCAATAATACGCTCGGTAACTTCTATATGAGATTGCTTCATTTTCTATATGACCATAAGGGTGATGAACTACCTCGATTATCCCTCAATGCCGGCCTCATCGTCAAACGAATGATGGGCTGGCGGGCAGAAAACCGCATACCAACGGCACATTTAAGAATCGCCGTGCATCGATCCAGACTCCGCTATAATTCGTTTATGCGTTTTATAAGTTTTAAGTTATTGAAGTTATTGCTGACGATCTTTGCCTTATTGCCAATGCCGGTTGTGCATGGTTTAGGCAAGTTATTAGGCTGGGTGGGCTCGGCTTTATCCCTGCAGCACGCGCGCATTAGCGCCGACAACTTACACTCCAGTGGCATCTACCCCAATCCAGCAGAATTTAAAAAAGCCGCGCGCCTTAGCATAGGCGAGTCGGGCAAAGCCTTGCTAGAAAGCTTGGCCATCTGGCTGCGCAGCGACCAACGTCAAGCTGCCTTAGTCAAAAGCTTTGACGGTTGGGAGCACATAGAACAAGGCTTGGCCAGTGGCAAAGGCATCATTTTCCTCAGCCCGCACATAGGTTGCTTTGAAATCACCTCGCTGTATGTGGCCAACCGCTTTCCCATCACCGTCCTCTTCCGCAGTCCACGCCACGCTTGGATGTTACCCATCATGAATTTGGGGCGCCAACGTGGCATGATTAGCTTGGTGCAAGCCAATGCGCAAGGCGTTAAACATTTATTAAAAGCACTGCAACGCGGCGAAGCCATAGGCGTGCTTCCAGACCAAGCGCCGCAAGAAGGCGAAGGCGAATGGGCACCGTTTTTTGGCCGACCGGCTTACACAATGACGCTGGCTTCAAAGTTGGCCAAAACCACCGGCGCGCAGGTGCTCATGGTGTTTGGCGAGCGCTTAGCTTATGGACGCGGCTACACCATCCACGTGCGGCCAATTGCCGACGGTGGCATAGACACCCCTAGCCTGCTCAATAGCGAAATTGAACGCACCATATTGCAATGCCCTAAGCAATACCTATGGGGCTACGACCGCTTCAAAGCCCGCGACTGATCGGCTAGGCCTGACCAAATAGACTTGGCCAAATAGGCTTGGGCAAAAAACCCATCTTTTCTAAACCTCAAAAAAATAATTAAAAAAAATGGCTATTCTCGCTTGAGATTTTGCCGGCCATCCCCATTGATGTCGCATTGCAATAAATTTATAGGACCCATTCATGACTGAAAACGTAAACGACAGCCCTGCAACGCAAGCCGAAGAGGATAACCAAGCTAACACTCCTGCAGCCAGCCCTGAAGAGCGCATTGCCGAATTGGAAGCGCAATTAGTTGAGGCCCAAGCGGCCGTGCTGTACACCAAGGCCGAAGGTGAAAATATTCGCCGCCGCGCCATGGACGACATAGAAAAAGCGCGCAAATTTGCCTTAGAAAAATTCTCCAATGAATTGTTAGCGGTTAAAGACAGTTTGGACGCTGCCTTGCTGATTGAGGCTACCGAAGTGCAAAGTTACAAAGACGGCGTGGACCTCACCGCCAAGCAACTGGCCTCGGTATTTGATAAATTCAACATCGCCGAAATCAACCCTGTCGGTGACAAATTCGACCCAAACAAACACCAAGCCATCAGCATATTGGAAAACAGCGGCGAACCGAATACCGTCACCAGCGTATTGCAAAAAGGCTACACCCTAAATGACCGCGTTTTACGCCCGGCCTTGGTGATGGTGGCTAAATAAAAAATAAACACTTGAAATAATCGCAACAGACCTCATTGTTAGTGCATCAGTAAATTCGCCACCTAACAGCAACACGATAAACAGGGCTCACCCTCGGTTAATTGGCGTTCATTAGTGGTTAACCATAATTAATAAAAGGAAAGAAAAAAGATGGCAAAAATCATTGGTATAGACTTAGGCACCACCAACTCATGCGTGGCTGTAATGGAAGGCGGCAAACCGCGCGTGATTGAAAACTCCGAAGGCACACGCACCACGCCTTCTATTATTGCTTACCAAGAAGACGGTGAAATCCTTGCCGGCGCTCCGGCTAAACGCCAAGCGGTGACCAACCCTAAAAACACCCTTTACGCGGTTAAACGTTTAATCGGCCGTCGTTTTGACGAAAAAGAAGTGCAAAAAGACATAGGTTTAATGCCTTACAGCATTGCCAAAGCCGACAACGGCGACGCGTGGGTAGAAGTGCGCGGCGTAAAAATGGCGCCACCACAAATTTCCGCTGAAGTCTTACGCAAAATGAAAAAAACCGCTGAAGATTACTTAGGCGAAGAAGTGACCGAAGCGGTCATTACAGTGCCGGCTTACTTTAACGACAGCCAACGTCAAGCCACCAAAGACGCAGGCCGCATTGCCGGCTTGGATGTAAAACGCATCATCAACGAACCGACTGCAGCGGCTTTGGCATTTGGTTTAGACAAACAAGAAGGCGATCGCAAAATTGCCGTATACGACTTGGGCGGCGGTACCTTTGACGTGTCCATTATTGAAATCTCCAGCATCGATGGCGAACACCAATTTGAAGTGTTGTCGACCAACGGTGACACCTTCTTAGGTGGCGAAGACTTCGACAACCGTTTAATTGACTTCTTGGCCGACGAGTTCAAGAAAGAAAATAACGGCATGGATTTGCGCAACGACTTATTGGCCAAACAACGCTTAAAAGAAGCGGCGGAAAAAGCCAAAATTGAATTGTCTGGCGCCACCCAAACCGAAGTGAATTTACCTTACATCACTGCCGATGCCACTGGCCCGAAACACTTAGTCGTGAAAATCACCAGAACCAAACTGGAATCCTTGGTGGAAGATTTGATCGAGCGCACCATGGCACCGTGCCGCACGGCGATTAAAGACGCCGGCGTATCCATAGACGACATCACCGATGTGATCTTGGTCGGCGGTCAAAGCCGCATGCCTAAAGTGCAAGAAAAAGTAAAAGAAATCTTTGGTAAAGAACCGCGTAAAGACGTCAACCCAGATGAAGCCGTGGCCGTGGGCGCAGCGATTCAAGGTGGCGTATTACAAGGCGACGTGAAAGACGTGTTGTTATTAGACGTGACGCCATTGTCATTGGGTATCGAAACCTTGGGCGGCGTGATGACGAAAGTGATCAAGAAAAACACCACGATTCCTACCAAGGCATCGCAAACCTTCTCGACTGCTGACGACAACCAAAATGCCGTGACCATACAAGTGTTGCAAGGCGAGCGTGAAAAAGCCGCGGCCAACAAATCATTGGGCCAATTTAATTTAAGCGACATTCCACCCGCACCACGTGGCATCCCGCAAATTGAAGTGACTTTTGATATCGACGCTAACGGTATTTTGCACGTAAGCGCCAAGGACAAGGCCACCGGTAAAGAAAATAAAATCACCATCAAAGCCAACAGCGGTCTTAGCGAAGCCGAGATTCAGCAAATGGAAGAAGATGCCGTTAAATACGCAGACGAAGATAAGAAATACCGTGAGTTGGTCGACGCACGCAATGCCGCTGATGGCATGGTGCACTCCGTGAAAAAATCCTTAACTGAGCACGGTGATAAATTGGACGCAGCGGAAAAAGAAGCGATAGAAGCGGCCATTAAAGACGTGGAAGAAGTCTTGCAATCGGATGACAAAGATGCGATTGAAGCCAAAACCACGGCCTTAACGGAAGCCTCACAAAAATTAGGCGAAAAGGTCTACGCTGAGCAACAAGCCCAAGCCAACACCGAATCCGCACAACAACCGGAAGGCGAAAAAACCGTCGATGGCGACGTGGTGGACGCGGAGTTTGAGGAAGTGAAAAAAGACTAATTAAGTCTTAGCGAGTAAGCGGACACGAGTCGTTAGCACCGGTATTAGGTGCTAACGACTTTTTCGCAACTCACTCAGGACTGCCGACTAACGAGCAACCACTAGCGACTAAAACATGGCAACTAAACGAGATTATTACGAAGTACTGGGCGTCAACAAAGACGCCAGCGCAGAGGAAATCAAAAAGTCTTATCGCAAATTAGCGATGAAGCACCACCCTGACCGCAACCCGGACAACCCGAAAGCCGAAGAGAACTTCAAGGAAGCCAAAGAAGCCTACGAAATGCTCAGCGACGATCAAAAGCGCGCCGCTTATGATCAATACGGTCATGCCGGTGTAGAGCAAGGCGCCGGCGCAGGCGGCTTTGGTGGTGCCGGTTTTGGTGACGCTTTTGGCGACATCTTCGGTGATATTTTTGGTGGCGGTCGCTCGGGCGGACAAGGCAACAAAGTCTACCGTGGCGCCGATTTGCGCTACAACATGGAAGTGTCCTTAGAAGACGCAGCCAAGGGCACGGAAACTAAAATCCGCATCCCGGTGCAATCCACTTGTGAAACTTGCAATGGCTCAGGCGCCAGACCAGGTACGCAACCGGTTAGCTGCACCACCTGTGGCGGCCACGGCCAAGTGCGTATGCAACAAGGCTTTTTCTCGGTGCAACAAACCTGTCCCAAATGCCACGGCAGCGGCAAAATGGTCAAAGACCCTTGCCCAACTTGCCATGGTGCAGGCCGCACCAAGCAAAACAAAACCTTGTCGGTCAAAATTCCAGCCGGTGTGGACGAAGGCGACAGAATACGCTTGAGTGGTGAAGGCGAGGCCGGCGTGAACGGTGGGCCTACCGGTGATTTATACGTGGTCATCCACCTTAAAGAGCACCCCATGTTTCAGCGCGAAGGCGGCAATTTGCATTGCGAGATGCCAATCAGCTTTAGCACCGCAGCCCTGGGCGGCGAAATTGAAGTGCCAACCTTGGATGGCTCAGCGAAGATGAAAGTGCCTGCTGAAACCCAAACCGGTGCGGTCTTTAGATTGCGCGGCAAAGGCATCAAACCCTTACGTCAATCCGAACACGGTGATTTGATGGTGCACGTGGTGGTGGAAACACCGGTTAAGCTAACCACGCGCCAAAAAGAAATTCTGCGTGAGTTTGACGAAAGCACGCAAGCCGACTCGGGAAAACACAGCCCAAAAAGCAAAAGTTGGTTGGATAAAGCCAAAGGTTTTTTCGAATAACCCCAAAACACGCTAATAAAAAAGGACGCCCTTGGCGTCCTTTTTTATTAAGCCTATTTGATTAGGCCTGGATCAGAAAAAAAGTTGCTTATTAGGCTTCCGCCGCGACCAACGCATCTCGGTAAACATGCCAAGTGGCATGGCCTATCACTGGCATGGTCACAATCAAACCAAGAAAACTGGTGGCAAAGCCGAAGCCCACCAGCACCACAATACAAAAGCCCCAAAGTAGCATGCTTAATGGGTTTTTCATGCAAACACGGATACTGGTTAAGCCGGCAGTGATTGCATCGGTTTGACGGTCTGCCATTAACGGGATGGACACCACACTGATGGCAAAAACGAATGCTGCAAAAAAGCCACCCACGGCAAAATACACCAAGGTGAAAAGCGGTTGCTTGAAAGTAATGACATTAAGCACGATGTCATTAAAGGTTGGTAACCCGCCCTCAAAATACAGCGCAAAGACCACCAATGAGGCTCGCGACCAAATCATTAAAACCACCACCAGTAAGCCAGCAAAAATACCCACGTTCATTATATTGGACTGCCAAGCAGTCAAGCTTGGCAGCAAGCGCACTGGCTCGGCCTTTTCTATGCGTCGACTTAAATCATAAAGCCCCATCGCAAGGAACGGTCCCAATAACAGAAAGCCAGTCGTTAGTGCAGCAAACAGCGCGTAGTAATCGGCAAAAACAGCATACAAAAGTAAGCCGGCCAAGGCAAAGGACGCGCCATAAAATAGGCTGGCCATGCCAGCATGCCGCGTGTCCGACACCCCCGCGTGCAGCCAATTGAGGATGGCGCTGGGTGGGATGCGTTTCAACACAGGCATGCCGGTGGGCGGTCGCCTTAAGTCCTGTTGATTGTTGTCTTTCATATTAGTCAGCCCTACCCATGCTTGGATTGTTTATCAAAAAAGCAATCTGCTTTTGCAGGCGATAAATATAGCATGTTAATGGCAGTGCGTCGCCCATTGCTTATTGCTGCTTGATGATGATTAGCCTAGCTTTGCGCCTGCAAACTTTGTGCGATGGCAAGGCATTCTGCTTGGGCATCCGAATAATCGTGGTAGCCATGTAATTGACTTTTTGCATACCAGTAGCGGCTATTAAATTCGTCCCCTTCTATCTTATGCAGCACCGCGTGCAACCAACAAGCTAGGGGGTCTTGGTATTGCTGCGCCAATTCATGGGCGCCATGCCACTCGTCGGCCATGGCTAAGTGCACCGCCTTGAGCAAGTTGTCACGCAAAATAGGCGACCTTTTTATCTCTGGGTAATTTTTTGAGCTGCGCTTCGGCCACGCTGGCAGCCGATCGGTCTTGATAAGCCAAACTGGCTAGGATTCTAATGGGAGGGTTGGCGCGGGTATACTTAGCGCCCTTGCCAGCTAGGTGCGCGGCATAGCGGGCGTCTAGGTCATTGGTGATGCCAGCGTAATACGCGCCGTTCTTGCATTCTAAAAGGTATAAGACCCAGCCGCCATCCATGTTTAATAGGTGCCGGCTTGGATGAATTCCACCTTATAGCCATCCGGGTCTTCCACAAAAGCAATCACGGTGGTGCCGTGCATCATGGGGCCAGCTTCACGCAGCACTTTGCCGCCGGCTTTACGCACAGCCTCACAGGCCTGGGCTGCATCGTCCACTTCCAAGGCAATGTGGCCGTAGGCTTTGCCCATGTCGTAACTTTCCACGCCGTAGTTGTAGGTGAGCTCTATGACCGTGTGATGGGCTTCATCACCGTAGCCAACAAAAGCCAGACTGAATTTACCGTCGGGGAAATCGTGTTGACGCAGCACTTTCATGCCTAACACTTGCGTATAAAAAGCAATGGAGCGCTCCATATTACCTACACGGAGCATGGTATGTAGCATGCGCATAATCGTATCCTATTATTTTTTAGCGGTTAATTGCCGGTATTTTTCGAGTAATTGCTCTTTCGTTTCCACCACCTCTGGGTTGAATGGAATGCAATCGATAGGGCAGACTTCTTGGCATTGCGGTTTGTCGTAATGGCCCACGCATTCGGTACACAAATTCGGGTTGATTTCGTAGATCACTTCACCCTGAAAAATGGCACTGTTCGGGCAAGCAGGCTCGCACACGTCGCAATTAATGCACTCATCGGTAATCATTAAAGCCAAAATCAGTTTCCTAATTTTTGCTTAATCGCGTCGTTCACGGTTTGCGATAAGAAGGCTTGCACATCGCCACCTAGCACCGCGACTTCGCGCACCAAGCTCGATGAAATAAACATGAACTGTTCCGATGGCGTTAAGAATAAGGTTTCAAATTGCGGGTAGAGCTTACGGTTCATGCCGGCTAATTGAAATTCGTATTCAAAATCCGATGCCGCACGCAAGCCACGTATGACCATTTTTGCGCCTTGGTCTTGCACAAACTGCATGAGCAAACCGCTGAAACCCATCACCTTAATATTAGCCGCGTGACTGAACACGCCTTGCGCCATGGCCACGCGTTCTTGCAAGCTGAATAAGGTGTTTTTATTGGTGCTGTCGGCCACGGCCACGATCACCTCATCGAACAAATCGGCGGCACGGCGAACAACGTCCTCGTGCCCCAAGGTAATGGGATCAAAGGTACCGGGGTAGATTGCAATGCGATTTTTAGCCATGGTGCCACCTATTCAATTTTGGCTAATTTTAACAGATGATAAAAAACATTACCCGCTTTGCTTTGTTTGAGCACTTGCCAGCCCGCTAAATATGGCTGACTGTCGGCCTGCTGGGCTTCATCTAAAGCAAACTCTGCTTCCACATACAGCCTGCCATCGGCATGCAAACAGCTCGCCAATTGCGGCATGACTTGGGCTAACCAAGCTTTGTTGTAAGGCGGATCGAGGAAAATGAGTTGGTATTGCTGGCTGTTCTGCGCTAAAAACTGCAAGGCATCTTGTTGCACGATGCTGGCCGCAGTGGCATTTAACAGGGTTTTATTGGCGTGTAAGGCGGCGCAGGCGGCGCTTGCTTTTTCCACCATGGTGACCGCAGAAGCGCCACGTGATAAAGCTTCGAAGCCCATCACCCCGGTGCCGGCAAACAAATCCAAACAGCGCAGCCCGCTTAAATCTTGGCCCAACCAATTGAACAGGGTTTGCCTGACGCGCTCAGGCGTAGGCCGCAGGCCTTCTGCATCCGGAAATTTAATTAAACGGCTACGCCAACTACCTGCGTTGATGCGTACCGTGTTGAGTTGTTTTGCTGCTGATTTTGCCACTGCCCGATTCCAGCCCCACTAAAGCGATTAGCAAGATCGCTCTTGCACGGGGCTGATATTACTGAGTATTGGGCGCGCCCACAATCACCGTGACAAAATTTTCTGGTTTCAAACGGCGATTAAAGGCGTCTTTAATCTGTGCCGCAGTCACCGCAGCCACTTTGCTGTTGTACTCGTCTAAATAATTAAGCGGCAATTTGTAAAAACCGATCACCGCTAGGTAATCCAAAATTTTGCTGTTGCTGTCTATGCGCATGGGGAAGCCACCAATCACGTTGGCCTTGGCCGCTTTTAATTCGGCATCGGTCACGCCCTTGGCCAAGAAATCTGCCAAGGTCGCCCTAACAATTTTCAAGGCCTCGTCAGCTTGCTCTTTTTTGGTTTGCAAACCGATCTGGAAGGTACCCACTTCGGCCATGGGCATAAAGTAGCTGTAGACGCTGTAAACCAAACCGCGTTTTTCCCGCACTTCTTCCGTCAAGCGGGACACAAAGCCGCCGCCGCCCAACACATAATTCCCCAAATACAAGGGGAAGAGATCGGGGTCGCCACGTTTAATGCCCGGGTAGCCCAATAATATGTGCGATTGCGAAGCCGGGTGGGCAATGCGTTGCGTCACTGGGGCATTGGGGTAAGTGACTTGTGCGATGGCCGGATTGGCTGGGCCTTTAGGCAAACCACTGGCCATGCTCTCGGCTATGGCCTCGGCTTGGGCGCGGCTCAAATCGCCCATCATGGCAATCACGGCACCGTTAGCCCGGTAATACTGTTGGTAAAAAGCCTGCAAGTCGGCCACGCTCAATTTGGCCACCGTGGCTATTTCACCGCTTTCATCCAAGCTGTAAGGGTGGCTGCCATACAAGGCCGTCATGAAGGCTTTGTTGACCATACCCTCGGGCTGGGTAGCCGATTCTTCCAAGCCGGAAATAATGCGGGCTTTTTCTCTAGCTAAAACCGACGCCGGGAAATCCGGTTTTTGTAAAATTTTACCGAACACATCCAACGCTTGTTTCTGCTCGCGCTCACTGCTTAAGGTGCGCAGTTTTAGCGCTGCCCTATCGCCATCGAATTCGCCGCCTAACACCGCACCAATGTCTGCCAATTTGTTAGCGATCACTTCGTCGCTCATGCCGGCTGCGCCCAAAGTCATCATGTAGCGAGTAATGCCCGCTAGGCCGGATTTTTCTGCCGTATCTCTAGAACTGCCCGCAGCAAAATTGACGCTCAAATCGACGATGGGCAAATCGTGGTTTTCCACGAAATACACCTCGGCACCGCTGCTGGTTTGCCAGTGTTGAATGTTAACGGCCGCGTGTGCGCTGAGCGCACTGATAGTCATGGCCGCAGTCAGCAGCCAGCGTGTTACTAGGGTCTTTAGAGTCATGGTTTAATTACCTTCATTAATTCACGGTTGCCGTTATTTATGGACTTAATGCACATGCGGCTTGCCTTTAGGCTTGGCATTCGGGTCCATGGGCTGCGGGTCTAAGGTGGCTATGGTTAAATTGTCCGCATTTAGGTATTGCTTGGCCACCGCTTGCACTTGCTCGGCAGTGACAGCGCGCAATTTAGCTTGGTATTGGTCTAAGATTTTCCAGGAAAAGCCTATGCTCTCCACCGTGCCGATTTGCATGGCTTGGTAGAACATGGAATCGCGCTGGTAAACATCGGCGGCAATCACCGCGGCTTTGACCCTATCCAATTCTTCGGCGCTGACACCGGACTGTTTGATTTTTTCAATTTGCTGCAGCAAGGCAGCTTCCAGCTCACGCACGGTTTTGCCTTCGCTAGGCGTGCCGTCTAACTCAAACAAACTTTGCCTACCGCGCGACATGATGTCGTAACCGGCGCTCACGTCCACGGCCAATTGGCTGTCACGCACCAGGCTTTGGTTTAAGCGCGCTGCAGGGTTGCCGCTGAGCACTCCGGCCAAGACTTCCAAGGCATAGGGTTGCCAATCTTTATCAGCCTCTTGCAAGGACGGCACGTGGTAACCCATTAATAAATACGCTTGCTTGGCTGGCGCTTTTACCACCACGCGGCGTTCGCCCAATTGCGCAGGCTCAACTTGCGGTTTGCGCACCGGCAATTTTTTGGCACTTAATTTACCAAAATGCTGCTTGGCCAATTTATACACATCTTGTGCTTGCACGTCGCCCACCACCACCACGGTGGCATTGTTAGGCGCATACCAAAGATCGTACCATTCACGCGCGTCTTCATAGCTCATGTTTTCCAAATCGTTCATGAAGCCTATGACGGGACGAGAATATGGATGAGCGCGGTAAACCACACCTTGAAAAGCCTCATTGACCAAGGACTGGGGTTTGTCATCGGTGCGCCAACGGCGCTCTTCCATCACCACCTTAATTTCTTTATCAAACTCTTCTTTGGTCAATTGCAAATTGGCCATGCGGTCGGCTTCCAATTCGAAAGACAAGGCTAAATTGGATTTTTCCAATTGTTGGAAATAACAGGTGTAATCGCTGCTGGTAAAGGCATTTTCTTTACCACCAGCGGCGGCAATCAAACGAGAAAATTGCCCGGCTTTGACTTTCTTGGTGCCCTTAAACATCATGTGTTCCAAGACATGGGCCACGCCGGTTTTACCGTTAACTTCGTCTAGGCTGCCGGCCTTATACCAAACCTGCGATACCACCACCGGCGAACGGTGGTCTTCTTGGACGATCAGTTTTAAGCCATTGTCCAACTTAAATTCTTGCACGTTGGCCGCCCAACTGCTGATAGGCAATGCCAACAATAATATCCATGCACTTTTAATCCGCACTTTGATTTTCTCCTGAGTTGCATTAGCGCTTTATTTTAAACCGCCCAAATTATAACGTGGGCCTATCTTTAACTGCCTACTCATTTTAACTAGCGCTTTTCTGACCGTGGCTCATCTGCCTAAGTTCACGACAAGTTGGACCAGCGATTTTTTTAGGCCAGCTTTGATGGCGAAGATGAAAGCCGTGCTAAAACAAGTTAAAATAGTAGCCATGTTTGATTTTTTCAAAAAGAACAAAACCCCAGATCTTGCGCAGCCCAAAGCCGATCAAGCCGCGCCCACTGTTGACGCAGTCACTGAGCCTGAAACAGCAATTCAGCCGAGCGCATCATGGGCCGAACGCCTTAAAACCAGCCTAAGCAAAACCCGCAAACAACTCGGCAACCAATTAGCCGGTTTGTTTGGTGGCGGCAAAATTGATGCCGAGGTCTATGAAGAATTAGAGACCATCCTACTCACTTCAGACGTGGGCGTGAACGCCACCAAGAACTTACTGAATGACATTAAAAACCGCGTTAAAGCGCAAAACTTAGACGACACCGTGCAACTCAAAGCGGCCCTTAAAGCAGCCCTGTCGGATTTGCTTACGCCCTTGCAACAACCCTTAGTCACCACCGAACACCAACCCTTCGTTATCATGCTGGCCGGTGTCAACGGTGCCGGCAAAACCACCAGCATAGGTAAGCTGGCCCATGCTTTTCAAGCACAAGGCAAATCGGTGCTGATCGCCGCTGGCGACACCTTTAGAGCCGCCGCACGCGAGCAATTGCAAGTCTGGGGCGAACGCAACAACGTGCACGTGGTAGCACAATCGAGCGGCGATGCCGCGGCGGTGATGTTCGATGCCATCAATTCGGCCATCGCCAAAAAAATTGACATTGTCTTGGCCGACACGGCCGGTCGCTTGCCCACGCAAATGCATTTAATGGACGAAATTGCCAAAGTAAAACGCGTCATGGCCAAAAGCTTGCCCGGTGCACCACACGAAGTATTGCTGGTGCTGGACGCCAACACCGGCCAAAACGCCGTGTCGCAAGTAAAAGCCTTTGACGATGCCTTGGGTGTCACCGGCTTGGTGTTAAGCAAGTTAGATGGCACAGCCAAGGGCGGTGTTATCGCTGCGATTGCCGAAGCGCGACTCATCCCCATCCGCTTTATTGGCATAGGCGAAGCGATAGACGATTTACGGCCTTTTGTAGCCAGCGAATTCATCGATGCCATGCTCGATTAAACCGACTTTAGCGCTATAATTCTTCCATGATTAAATTCGACCACGTCACCAAACGTTACCCCGGCAGCAACGAAGCCTTAAGCCAAGTTAGCTTTGATATCGAAGCCGGCGAGTTGGTGTTTGTAACCGGTCACTCGGGCGCCGGCAAAAGTACCTTGCTCAAGTTGATTGCCGCCATTGAGCGCCCTACCAGCGGCACAGTATTAATCGCCAATCAAAACATCAGCCAACTGAAAGCCGCCGCCATTCCCTATATGCGCCGCCGCTTTGGCCTGATCTTTCAAGACCACAAATTACTCTACGATCGTAATTGCTTTGAGAACGTCATCTTGCCTTTGCACATCAATGGGATCACTGGCTTGGACGCCGCCAAGCGCGTGCGCGCCGCCTTGGATAAAGTTGGCTTATTGCACAAAGAAAAAGCCATGCCCATCACCTTATCGGGCGGTGAGCAACAACGCTTGGCGATTGCGCGCGCCGTGGTCAGTCGCCCATCCATTTTGATTGCCGACGAACCTACTGGCAATTTGGACTCTAGCTATGCGGCCGACATCATGGGCATCTTCCAAGATTTTAATCAAGTGGGCGTGACGGTTATCGTCGCCACCCACGATGCACGCGGCATGTCGGCGACACAAAATCGCGTGCTGCACTTAGACCACGGTCGATTGACCGTATCCAATTCAGCCGAAAGCGTGAACGCATAATGAACTGGCTCAATCAACACCTGCAAGCGATTAAATTGGTGCTGTCGCGCATGGACAGCAACAAGCTATCGACCTTTATGATTAGCCTAGTGATTGCCGTGGCCATGGCCATCCCCGGGGTCTTTTACTTAGGCGTGGAGCATTTATCCAAACTAAGTAACCACATGCAAAATGAAACCGAGATTAGCCTTTTTGTGAAGCTAGACGAACCGGCCAGCACCTTAACGGCCATCGACGCCGCCTTAAAAAGCAATTCAGCCATCCAGACTTACACACTGGTCACCAAGGCGGATGCCTGGGAAGACCTAAAAGCCAAAGCCGCATCGAGCAAAATCAACAGCGAAGTGCAAAATCTAGAACAAAATCCCCTACCGGATGCCTTTTTTATTCAAGCCAAATCGGCTGATGCGGCGGCACTCGCCACCTTAAGGGATGAGCTGCAAGCGCTGCCTGGCGTGGAGCAAGCCTTATTAAATGCCGAGTGGGCCAAACGCTTGTCCAGCATATTGGCCTTGGGTACCAAAATTATCGCCTTTATTGCCGCACTGTTGGCACTGGCTTTATTAGTCATCATAGGCAACACCGTGCGCATGCAAATCCTCACGCAAAAAGACGAAATCGTGGTCAGCAAATTGATAGGGGCCACCACCCAATTTATCCGCACGCCGTTTCTTTATGCTGGCATGGTCTACGGCTTATTTGGCGGCCTGCTATCCATGGCCATGCTGATGTTCATCGTGCAACTGTATAACCAATCGGTCGCGCAACTGTCGCAGCTATACAGCAACGACTTCAGCTTGGCTTGGTTTAACCCACCGCTTTACCTAGGCATCATCTTGCTGTCCATCTTCATCGGTTGGCTGGGTTCCTTCCTGTCTGTCAGCCGCGCCATTGCTGCCATCAAAATAGACTAATTTTTCCGCCACGCTTGCCGTGAACTATTTAGCCTCTAGCACTCTCTTATACAGAGTGCTAAAATAACATTAATCGGAGGACTAATTTTAAATGACCACTGCCTTATTACCCGTGTTAACTGCCAGTGATAGCCTAGAGCACTACTCTAGAGCCATCAAGGCTTACCCTATTCTGTCCGCAGAAGAGGAATACGCGCTGGCCGTCAAATTTAGAAAAGAAAACGACTTAGAAGCCGCGCGTCAATTAATTGTCTCGCACCTACGCTTGGTCGCTAGCATCGCTCGTGGCTACAACGGTTACGGCTTGCCGCAAGCAGACTTAATTCAAGAAGGCAACATCGGCTTGATGAAGGCGGTAAAACGCTTTGACCCAGAACGCGGTGTGCGCTTGGTGTCTTTTGCCATGCATTGGATTAAAGCGGAAATCCACGAATACATCGTGCGCAATTGGCGCTTGGTTAAAATCGCCACCACTAAAGCGCAACGCAAACTGTTCTTCAATCTACGCAGCATGAAGCCTGGCCATAACAGCCTGCAAAGCAGCGAAGTTGAGCACATCGCCCAGACCTTGAACGTCAAAGCGGAAGAAGTGCGGGAAATGGAAGCGCGCCTTAACGGCCACGAAATCGCTTTAGAATCCAGCGCGGATGACGACGAAGACGGTCATTACAGCCCCATCGCCTACTTGCAAGACGAGCGCTTAGAGCCACTGGCCGCCATGCAAGCCAAACAAACCGAAGCCTTTGAAAGCAACGGCTTGAGCCATGCCTTGCAACATTTGGATGAGCGTAGCCGTCGTGTGGTGGAAGCGCGTTGGTTGCAAGACGACGGCGGCAAAACCTTGCACGAACTGGCTGCCGAATTTGGTGTGTCTGCAGAACGCATACGCCAAATCGAGCAAAAAGCCATGCAAAAAATTAAAAGCACCATGCTGGCTTACCAAGCTTAAATTCGGCTAGCTTGAGAAAAAGGCTGCGACACGCAGCCTTTTTTATTGGCGATGCGCTGCGTCTTAAGCAATCTATGCCTAGCCTATTGATGTCGCTGCCACGCCGTTCTGTTATCATCCTATTTTACAAAAAGTTGACCCAAGCATGAGTAAGCCCAACCCTAGACCGACCGACATAAAACTGCACCAAGCCTCGCGTTTATTGGAAATAAAATTCGATGACCACACCGAGTGCATGCTCTCTTGCGAATTTTTGCGCGTCCACTCGCCCTCCGCTGAAGTCAAAGGCCACGGCCCTGGCCAAGAAGTGCTGCAAACCGGTAAAGAGCAGGTCAACATCAGCCAAATCGAAGCAGTAGGCAATTATGCAATTAAACTGGTGTTCAGCGATGGCCACGATACCGGCTTGTATTCCTGGGATTACTTATACGAACTGGCGCGCAACTACGAAGCCTTGTGGTTGGAGTACTTAGGTAAACTTAGTATGGCCGGCTTGAGTCGAAGCGAATAAGCGAGGGACACATGTCTAAGGAACAACAAACCCATTTTGGTTTTAAAACCGTGGCCGAAGGCGAAAAAGCCAAAAAAGTCGGCGAGGTTTTCCATTCCGTTGCTAGCAAATACGACTTGATGAACGACGTCATGTCGGCCGGCCTGCACCGCACTTGGAAACGCTTTGCCGTGGAAATCAGCGGCGTTAAAGCCGGTGACACGGTATTAGACATTGCTGGCGGCAGCGGCGATTTATCCAAACTATTCGCGCAAAAAGTCGGGGCAAGCGGCCGCGTTATCCTAACCGACATCAACGCCTCCATGCTCAGCGTCGGCCGTGACCGCATGCTGGACGCCGGCCTCAATGTCCCAACCTTGCAATGCGACGCAGAAAAATTACCCTTCCCCGATGGCCATTTTGATTGCGTCATCGTCGCCTTTGGCTTGCGCAACATGACGCACAAAGACCAAGCCTTGGCGGAAATGCAACGCGTGCTCAAAGTCGGTGGCCGCCTCTTGGTATTGGAATTCTCTAAAGTGTGGCAACCCTTGAGCAAACTTTACGATGCCTATTCCTTTAAGTTGCTGCCCATCATGGGCAAATTGTTTGCTAAAGATGCCGACAGCTACCAATACTTGGCCGAGTCCATACGCATGCACCCCGATCAAGAAACGCTGAAAAAGATGATGGAAGAGGCGGGACTGGCTAAGGTGGATTACTACAACTTGGCAGCCGGGGTGGTAGCCTTGCACAAAGGCTACAAAATCTAATGGTGCGCATCTTATGTTAACCGGTTTATCTACCCGCTTACTGCAACACCTGATTGCGCAAAACAGCTGGGCTTGCCCGCTGCTGCAGCCGCATGCTGGCAAGTGCGTTGCCTTCAAGCTGGGCTTTTTTAGCCGCAGCCTGATCATCTTAGAAGACGGATCATTGGCCATGGCTGGCGACAGCCATGTGGCCGATGCCAGCGTCAGCCTCACACCTAGCTTAGCCTTACGTTTAATGTCTGGCGACGAAGCAGCCAAACGACAAGTGACCATCAGTGGCGACACGCACCTAGCAGCAGAATTAGCCAAAGTACTCGCTGCCATGCGCTGGGACTTTGAGGACGACGCCAGCAAATTGGTCGGCGACGTGGCCGCGCATAAGATAGGCCAAACCTTACGCGGCATCGCCGCCACCGGCAAAGAAACCGGCAGCAATTTAGCCGCCATGCTAAGCGAATACTGGCAAGAAGAGATGCCCTTGATAGCCAAAAAACGCCAAGTCGAAGCCTTCAATAGCGACGTCGATACCTTGCGTGCCGACCTTGCTCGTTTTGAAAAAAAATTCGCCAAACTGCAACAACAACTTAATGAGCATGCCACTGCTAAAGGCAGCTGACCCTAATATGCGTTTATTCCGCCTGATATACATCGTTTACATTGCCTTGCGCTTCGGCTTGGACGAATTTGTCTTAAGCAACAGCAAGCTCAAACCGCTGCAAAGGTTTATTAATCTGCTGTTTTTCTGGCGCAACAAAAGCACGCCACGTGCGGTTAGGTTACGTTTAGCCTTAGAGGCCTTGGGGCCCATTTTTGTAAAATTCGGCCAAATGCTGTCTACCCGTCGTGATCTCATCCCATTAGACATCGCCGACGAATTAGCCAAGCTGCAAGACCAAGTGCCGCCTTTCGCCTACGCGGAAGTCGAGAAAGTTGTCTTGGCGGCTTACCAATTACCGCTCAATCAAGTGTTCGCCAGTTTCGACGAAACCGCCGTGGCCAGCGCCTCGGTAGCACAAGTGCACTTTGCCGAATTACTCGATGGCACGCCAGTCGCGGTCAAAGTGTTGCGCCCCGGCATTGCCCAAGTTATCCACCACGACCTAGCCTTATTGGACACCGCCGCTTGGTTGTTGCAAGCCTTGTCGGCAGAAGTCAAACGCTTAAAGCCGCGTGAAGTGGTGGCGGAATTTGCCGAGCACACCGAGAGCGAGCTAGACCTCACCTTAGAAGCAGCCAATTGCACGCGCTTGGCCGGCAACTTCCCCGACAGAAAATTACTGGTGCCTGACGTGCATTGGGATTGGTGCCGTCAACAAGTCATGGTCATGCAACGCATGCACGGCACCCCGATTAGCAAAATCGACTTGCTGCGTGAACAAGGCATAGACATCAGCCAACTCGCGCACGACGGCGTGGAGATTTTCTTTACCCAGGTATTCCGCGACGGCTTTTTTCATGCCGACATGCACCCAGGCAACATCTTGGTGGTCAACAGCGGCCCCGACAAGGGTAAGTACATCGCCTTGGATTTTGGCATCATGGGTACGCTCACCGATAAAGACAAATACTACCTAGCGCGTAATTTTTTAGCCTTCTTTAACCGCGATTACCGCGATGTCGCCGTGGCCCACATTGAATCGGGCTGGGTGCCGAAAGACACCAATGTCGAAGCACTGGAAACGGCGGTCAGGGCCATCTGCGAACCGATATTCAACAAACCCTTAAAAGACATTTCCTTTGGCCGCACGCTATTAAGCCTATTTCAAATGTCGCGCAAATTTGGCGTGGTGATACAACCGCAATTGGTCATGCTGCAAAAAACCTTGCTCAATATAGAAGGCTTGGGACGCGACTTAGACCCCGACATCGACTTGTGGCAAAGCGCTAAACCGTTCTTAAAACGCTGGATGAGTGAGCAAATTGGCTGGCGCAGCATCGCTAAAAAACTCCGCAAGGAATTGCCCTTTATCGCCAAAACGCTGCCTGAAATGCCGCGCTTGGTGCACGCTTTCTTAGCGCAACAAACCGAGGCCGAACAAGACGCGCCCATGCGCGCTCAGCTAACGCAATTGATTGCGGCGCAGCAGCAGCAAGCGCGTTGGCAGAAACGCCTGTTCCTAGGTGTGGCGGTGTTGGCAAGCTTAGAAGTACTCATGCTCTTGAGTGCGGTTTGGCCCTTGGCTAACTAAGACACTGCTAACTAAGACACGGCTAACTAAGGCCGTGCTAATAAGAAACTAGCTTTTGACGCGGGCTTTTTGGCAGTGCGAACAGAAGAAGGTCGAGCGTTGACCTAAACGCATGGTTTTAATCGGACGCCCACACACCAAGCACGGCTCATCGGTTCGGGCATAGACAAAGTAGCTTTGTTGAAAATAACCCGGCAGGCCGTTGGTGCCAAAGAAATCCCGCAAGCTACTGCCACCGGCATTAAGCGCCTCGTTCAAAGTCAATTTAATTTCCGCTACCAGCTTTTCACATTGCTTAAGGCTTAAGCTATTGGCGGGGGTTTCCGGGTGGATGCGGCTGCGAAACAGCGATTCGGAAGCGTAGATATTGCCCACCCCCACCACCACGTGGCCATCCATGATGGCGTTTTTAATCGCCAGGCTTTTATTGGCTAAGGCCTGCCGCAAGTACTTGGCATGAAAACCGTCTTCCAAGGGTTCCGGGCCTAAGCTGGCCAACAAGGGGTGATCGTCCTCGGCGCCATCTAACCACATCACCGCACCAAAGCGACGCGGGTCCCTTAGGCGCAGCACTTGGCCACCGACAAAGGCCACATCAAAGTGATCGTGTTTTTCTGCCGGGTAGGCGTCGTCCAACAATTGAATGCGGCCGGACATGCCTAAATGCAAAAGCAATATGCCGGCACCGGCTTCACCGGAAAAGTCACACAACAGGTATTTAGCTCGGCGGCGCAAGCCATTTAGGGTCATGGCCGGGAGGGTTTGTGGTAAATGGCTAGGGATAGGCCAGCGTAAGCGTGGGTGACGTATGGTGACCGACTGAACCACGTGGCCGACTAGAGGCAAAAGCCCACGTCGTGTGGTTTCTACCTCTGGCAATTCAGGCATGGCGTTTATTTATTGGGGATATTCAGCGGCGGATTGAGCATGCTAAAGCCGATATCCGATGGGAAATGGTAGATCAGCCCTTCGTCCGGTCTGGCCAACAGCAAGTCAGGGGACTCTTGTATTTTGTCAAAATGCACTTTGCTGCCATCGGCCATTTTGATTTCAAAAGACGGGTAAGTCAGTTTGCGATCCGGTGTGTACATTTCCACCGACTTGGCTGGATTATGCAACCAAGAGAAATCCAACCACTCGTTTAATTCGTTTTGCTGTGGCTTGGCCGCAGCGATCGAGGCTTTCCATTTACCATCGACTATGTCCACCTTCAGATTAGCTTCTTCCCATTGCTCTAAGCGGCCAAACTCAAAACCCACCACCTTTTCGGTGGGTTTCAATGGCGCTTTATCGATTAACTCTATCATCTGCGTGGCGGCCGCTTCCGAATAGCCACCGGACACCAAATAGACATTATTGCGGTGAGCCACGTATTGCTCTTCGGTGACCGGATTATGCGTACCAAAAATGAACTCTTCTAGATCGCCTTCTTTGCGCACCAACTTGAGCTTTAACTCCGGGTTAGTTAGGCCGAATTTTGCCATGTCACCGCCACTGATTTTATCGCTGGACTGCGCGGCAATAATGGACAAAATACGTTGCACCGACGCTTGATCGGCGCGCATGTTAACCGGTGCAGTGATGCGCCAGTGGCCATCCACTTTAGCCAAAGTAACCGCTGCCTGGGTAGGAAACTCCACGCGTATGGCATTGAATTCAGCCAACTTATAGCTAGACAAATCGTGCATAGTCGATTGCTCGGCATCGGCTTTAGGGCGCAGGTATAAAAAGGCCACTAAGCCTGCCACCACTGCCAATAAAATTAAATTCACTAACCAACGTTTTTTCATGTTTGCCTCAAACCCAACTGCCTACTTAAAGACGGCTATTACGCTTTTCTGCGTTTCCACCAGAAATAAAAGCCCGCTATCATCATGGCCAACGGAAGGAAATACTGGAAGCCATGGAACACTGTCCAAGCCACCAAGCGACCGCTATCGGAATCGGGGATGGTCACGTTGATGTCTTTTAATGGCATAGGCTGTATGGTGATAAGCTGATCGTCGCCGGCCAACCAGTTGACGATGTTCACGCCTAAATCCAAATTGCCGCCATTGGTAATAAAGGTGTTGGATAAGAAGTTAGCGTTACCCATCACCACCACGCGCTGACCTTTTTTACCGTAAATACGCTCTAAAGCCACACCGATATTAATCGGGCCGCGTTTATCGGTTTTTTCATTGAATTCCGGTTTGGCATCCTTGGCCAATTTGCCCGCCATTAACCAACCATTGGGCGCCACTTCCACTAAATTACTCACCTTCCAACCGTTTTCGTCGGTACCGATAGCCGTCACTTGGTGGGCTTCAGGGAACAAGGTGCGCAGCATAAAGTTTTTGGTAATGGCGTGCTCACCGTACAGGCTAGCAAACGACACGCGGGCATCCGCACCGTATTGCGCTGAAGCCATGTCCAAGGCGATACCAGGCGACACCGTCATACCCAAGTACTCGGCCACGGATTCCAAACCACGTAAATTATTGTCGTCTACCAACCACAGCAAATTGCCGCCACGCTCTAAGTAGGCTTTGATTTTTTTTGCTTCCACATCGCTGACGTTCACTTGTGGGCTGGCAATCACCAACATCGCGCCATTGCTAGGCACCGCTTGCGCGACGGTTAAATCCGGGTTGGCAAACTTGAAGCCTTTTTTCTCTAACTGCTTACCGAACTCACCGATGTCGTGATTTTTAATACCCAACAAATTGCGCTCGCCGTGGCCGTCTAAATACATCACCGCTTGCTGATTGGTACGCGATAAACGCACCAACAAATTGGTCATTTCTTGCTCGGCTATCGGCGGAATAATGTGCTCAGAACGTTTGTTGTATTCCACCACCACTTCGCCGTCTTCTTTGACGCCGGCATCTTGGGCCAATTTAGGTTCGATGGATGGGTTGATGAATTTCAAATTCACGTTCTTTTTTTCGCGTTGGTAGCGGGCAATAAAATCGATCATGCCCTTACGGAAATTGTCGCCGCCCGACGCGTCGTCTTTGGTGGCAAACACGGTAATATTAATCGGCTCTTTCATTTGCTTGAGCACGTTAACGCTGCCTTGCGTCAAGATATTGCGGTTAGCTTGCGTGATGTCTTTTGCCACATGGTATTGGCCGGCCAAGTAGCCCAGCAACACCACCAGCATTAAAAACAGCACCACAAAGAAACTGTTTTGCACTAAAAGTTGAAAACGCAATTTACGATTAATATTCATTTCATCCGACCTAAAATTTCACTGCAACAAACACGATAAAGAACTTAACCACGCAAGCGATCTGCATCCAAGCGACGCACGGTTAAAGTTAAAAAGCTGGCGATAAACAACGCAAAGTAAGCAATGTCTGCGGTGTCAATCAAGCCACCGGCAAACGATTGGAAGTGACGCGTTAAGGACAAGCTGGCCAAGGTGTTACTTGGGTCACCGGCAAAAAAGCGGTCTAAAAACATCAAGGCAAACAGCGCGATAAAGGTCAATATGGCGGCCACCACAGGCTGTTGCGTGATGCTAGAAAAATAC
Source organism: Methylophilaceae bacterium (assembly GCA_965601545.1). Classification (GTDB taxonomy): domain Bacteria; phylum Pseudomonadota; class Gammaproteobacteria; order Burkholderiales; family Methylophilaceae; genus Methylotenera. The sequence continues at coordinate 1,255,961 of OZ271845.1, forward strand.
AAACCGAGCGCAGAAAAGCTTGCCACCATCAGCAATAAACCGATGGAGTTGGCCACGATGAAACCAAAATCGATGTCCGCCCAGATATTCAAGGTAGACAACATGGCACCGATGTACACAACCAAGATGCTCAAGAAAGCCACCAAGCCTAAAAATTTACCCAAAACGATTTCAGTTAAGGACAATGGCGCACTGAATAGAAAAGGTAAGGTTTGGCTGCGGCGTTCTTCAGACACCAAACGCATGGACAACAAAGGCACGGCAAACAACACCATAAAGGACGCAAAGCCATAGACATTTTGCCCCACAAACTGCGTTACCCCAGTTCGCTCAGCCGGGCGCATGGCGCCTGACATGACGGCAAAGTAATCGTTAACGCCGTTTAGGTAATAAGTCCCGAACGAGAACATCAACAAGGCCAAGATTACCCAGCCCATGGGCGAGGCAAACATACTTTTTAATTCTTTTCTTGCTACATTAATAATCATGATGATTCCTTAAGCCGCCTCTTGTTCTTGGTAAGTCAGCTGCACAAACACGTCTTCTAAACTGGTTTGGTCTGGGCCAATTTGATACAAGCCCCAACCCTTGGCCACGGCCGCTTGCACGATGGCCTCGGCCGGTGTGGCACCGTCGGCAAACCGCACGCGCATTAAATGATCGGATACGCTTTCGGCTTCTTCGACGCCGGCAATTTTTAACAGTTCAGCCGCTTTCGGTGGTTTGTTCATGGCGATCAACAACTTGTTGCCTATGCGTTGTTTTTTCAAAACATCAATGGCGCCGTTAAATACCAATTTGCCTTTATCGATAATCTGCACGTGATCGCAGACCATTTCCACTTCCGGCAAGATGTGCGTGGAAATAATCACGCTGCGCTCGCTGCCGACTTCGCGGATTAAGGCGCGGATGTCACGAATTTGAATGGGGTCCAAACCAACGGTAGGCTCATCCAAAATCACTACCATGGGGTTATGAATGATGGCTTGGGCAATGCCCACGCGCTGTTGGTAACCGTTTGATAAGTTTTCGATTAAGCGTTTGCTCATGTGGCTTAAACCGCAACGCTCTTTAGCCAACTCGACGGCTTTTTTGATGTGTGCGCCACTGACGCGATGTAACCTGGCGGCGATGGTTAAGTACTCGTCCACCGTCAACTCTTTATACAAGGGGCGCATTTCTGGCAAATAGCCGATCAAAGCCTTGGCTTCTTTAGGATTTTCCATCATGTCGATGCCGCAGATTTTGACGCTGCCGTTACTGGGCGCCAAATTGCCGGTCAACATTTTCATGGTGGTGGACTTACCTGCCCCATTGGGACCGAGAAAACCCAGCACCTGGCCTTTGCTTAAATTAAAACTGACATTGCTGACGGCTTCTCTGCCGCCATAAAGGCGCGTAAGACCAATGGCCTCTACTGTAAAATCATTCATAGTCACTCAATTCAAAAAACGCATTACAAAAAATAATGATGGTCAACCGTTGCCAGCTAGTGCTGGCGTATTCTTCAGGGAGCATAACAGAAAATTTCTGGCGCAATGTCTAACCCACGCGTAATTATGTGGGAACTTGCGCTAACTGTCACGCACTAAGAAATGCCGTTTATAATGGGGCATAGTTTAATGACCATGACTATTGAATTAAGTCGCTAAACCAGCTCAACGATTTTTAACCTTACAGTGCCACTACTAACTTATGCGCCCAATTAAAAATGCAAGCACCTCCATCGCTCAAACCCGTTTGTGGTTAACCCGCGGCTTAATAGCGAGCACCCTAGTCTTGAGCGCATGCGCTAGCAACGGCGGCTACCACAGCCAGCCCGGCCAAACCAAAACCAACCCAGAGGGCGCCGTCACGGCGGAATTTGTCTACCGCTACTTGATTGCCGAAGTGGCTGGCCAGCGCGGTGACTTGGCCACCTCGGGCACGATTTTTTACGAATTGGCTAAAACCACGCGCAACCCAGGTTTGGCTGAACGCGCCGCCAAAGTGTCGGCTTACGGTAACGTTGGCCAACTGACCATGCCCGCAGTTAAACTTTGGGCCGAACTGGACCCAACCTCCAACGAAGCGCAACAAGCCATGACAGAAATGTTGGTCGGCTCAGGCAAACTAAAAGAAGCACAACCGTTTTTAGCGCAACTGTTTGTTAAAGAAGAAACCCGTGCCGGTGGCTTTTTATATTTAAGCACTTTGCTAAGCCGCAACCCAGACAAAGCCGCGGTGTTAAAATTGGTGCAAGCCTTGGCCCAGCCCTATCCGGAATTAGCCGAAGCGCAATTTGCCATTGCCCAATCGGCTTGGGCTGCTCATAAAGACAACGTGGCCTTAGACGCTCTAAACAAAATTGAAACGCTCAAACCCGATTGGCCAATAGCCGCCTTACTTAAAGGCCAAGTGTTGTCCGAACAAAACCCATTGACGGCAATTAATTTTTACCAAGACTTTCTTGACCAACACCCGGACGCCAACGAAATTCGCTTAAACATGGCCAAGCTGATGGTGAGTCAAAAGCAATACGATTTAGCCAAAGCCAACTTCCCCATCCTGCTGGCTAACGCTAAAACCAGCGAAGCTAAAAATGCCGCCGAAATCACGGCCATAATCGGCTTGTTGTCTTACCAAGGCGGCGACTACCCTGCAGCAGAAGGCTACTTTCAAGAAGCGCTTAAATTAGGCTTCAAAGACGCCGATCAAATTTACCTTTACTTAGGCCAAGTTAACGAAAAACTCAATCAAGCCGAACAGAGCTTGAGCTGGTATAACAAAGTGGCGCCCGGTCAACATTATTTAGAGGCGCAAGTTAACATCGCCACTGCCATGGCCCGTGGCGGCAAGGTGGATCAAGCCATAGACAAACTAGACAGCTTGGACAACCTAAACACGCAGCAACAAATCATCGTCATTCAAACCGAAGCCTCATTGTTGGTGAGAGCCGGCCGTCACCAAGAAGCCTTTGATTTGCTCGACAAAGCCGTGAAAAACTTACCCAATACCGCTGACCTAGTTTATGACTATGCCTTGGCCGCCGAGCGCTTAAAGAAGTTTGATTTAATGGAAGCCGAGCTACGCAAAACCATAGCCGACATGCCTAACTTTGCCGCCGCTTACAACGCATTGGGCTATTCTTTTGCTGACCGCAACATCAAGCTAAACGAAGCCTTGAGCCTCATAGAAAAAGCCTTAAGCCTTAGCCCAAATGACCACTACATATTAGACAGCTTAGGTTGGGTGCATTTCCGTAAAGGCAATTTGAACAAAGCCTTGGACTACTTACAACAGGCCTACCAATACAATGCTGACCCGGAAATTGCCGCGCATTTAAGCGAGGTGTTGTGGCAACAAGGCAAGCAGGACCAAGCCAACGTGGTATTAAACGAGGCACTTCGTAATTACCCGGACAATGAATTGCTCAAAACCACGCGCAGCAAACTCAAACCTTAAATTCCGGCAGGCCAGACCATGCATTCGATTCGCGCCTACATGACGCTGTGCCTGCTGGCCACCTTGGCTGCTTGCAGCAGCCTGCCTACCCAAGCGCCCACTAGCACAGCGGCCAGCTTAAGCTTGCACCAACAGCACCTCGCCAGCTTGAGTCGCATACAGCGCTTTGAACTCAAAGGCCGATTAGGCGTGAAAGCCGACGGCAAAGGCTACAGCGCTAGCCTTATCTGGCAACACAACGCCGAGCATGACGACATCCGCATTTATTCCCCCTTGGGCGGCCAACTGGCGCGCATTCAAAAAACCGCGGACGGCATACGCTTGGAAGACGCGCAAGGCCAAGTGAGCGTGGGTAGGGATGCCGAGAGCCTTACCCAAACGCTATTGGGCTGGCGCTTGCCCCTAACCGGCTTGGCCGATTGGGCCCTGGGCCGACCCGCAAACAGCGCCATGGCCAGCCTCACTTGGGACGAAGCCGGCCACACCTTAAGCCTAAACGAAGCCGATTGGGTCATCGCCTACCAACAGTACCAAGCCAGTCCGACCGCTTTTTTGCCGCACAAATTAAGCCTTAAAAATGAACGCGTGCAATTAAAACTCATCGTGGAAAAGTGGACTCTAGAATAAGGCCAGCCAGCTAAAATTTAGCCTATAGCGACTATCTGATAAAATGCCGGCATGCCCGATTTTCAAACTTTTTTAGCCCCCGCAAAAATCAATTTGTTTTTGCACATCACCGGCCAACGCCCTGATGGCTACCACCTATTGCAAACGGTGTTTAGGCTGATAGACCTGCACGACACCATCCATCTCAAAGTCCGTGGCGATGGTCAAATAATCCGCGTTAACGATATCGCTGGCGTGCCGGCTGAACACGATTTATGTGTGCGTGCCGCGCGGCTGCTACAACAACACAGCGGCTGCCCCTTGGGCGTGGACCTGCAGGTGGAAAAGCGCATCCCCATGGGCGGCGGTTTAGGCGGCGGCAGCTCAGACGCGGCCACGGTCTTGCTGGCATTAAACAGACTATGGCAACTCGATTTAAAACGCCGCGATTTGCTAACGCTAGGCCTGCAATTGGGCGCCGACGTGCCCTTCTTTATCCACGGGCAAAACGCTTGGGCAGAAGGGGTGGGCGAACAGCTGCAAAGCATTTCATTGGCGGATGCTTGCTACCTAGTGCTAACGCCCGATGTGCATGTGTCTACCGCGCAAATATTTGCCAATAAGCAATTGACAAAAAATGCTATTCCTAAGACAATGTCGGACTTTTCAAGGGCAGCAAACAGTGCGTCAGTGAATTCAGGGCAACACAACACCGAATTTACCAACCAGCTTGAAAAAGCAGTTTGCAGCGATTACCCAGCCGTATCAGCATGTTTAACCTGGCTTAAGCAATTTGGTGATGCCAGAATGAGCGGCTCCGGCGCCTCGGTTTTTGTCGAAGTGGCCAATGAAAAAATAGCGCACGAAATCTGCCAACAAAATCCAGCGCAAGTGCTGGGCTTTGCGGTGCAAAGTTTTGTCGCAAAGGGGTTAAATCAACACCCTTTAATCGACTACGCGTCCGATTAAGCAGTTTGATTAACAATTGGGGAGTCGCCAAGTTGGTTAAGGCACTGGGTTTTGATCCCAGCATCCGAAGGTTCGAGTCCTTCCTCCTCAGCCAAATTTTTTAATGCAGACGCTCTGTCTGCATGGTGTTAAATAAAAGCGTGTAGATTATTGATTTACGCGCTTTTATTTTTTATGGTTTTTATTGATAGTTTGATGCCGGCACGCGTCGGCACACAGGGAATCAACAGATGTCTAACGGCAACTTGATGGTCTTTACCGGCTCGGCCAACCCAGTTTTAGCAGAACAAGTGGCTAAACATTTGGGCATAGAGCTAGGTCGCGCACACGTTGGCACGTTTAGCGACGGTGAAACCACAGTCGAGCTGTTAGAAAACGTACGCGGTCGTGATGTGTTTGTCTTGCAATCGACCAGCCACCCGACCAACGACAGCCTAATGGAAGTCATGGTCATGGTAGACGCCTTGCGCCGTTCATCGGCCGGTCGTATTACCGCGGCGATTCCCTACTTTGGTTATTCACGGCAAGATCGCCGTCCACGCTCAGCACGCGTGGCCATTACCGCTAAGGTAGTGGCAAATATGCTCACCGGTGTCGGCGTTAACCGCCTGCTCACCATGGATTTGCACTCGGATCAAATTCAAGGCTTCTTTGATATTCCGGTGGACAACATTTACGCCACCCCAATTTTATTGGCCGATTTGCTCTTGCAAAACCACGATAATTTAATGGTGGTGTCACCGGATGTCGGTGGCGTGGTGCGTGCCCGTGCGGCCGCTAAACAATTGAGCTCAGACTTGTCGATCATCGACAAACGCCGTCCAAAGCCTAATGTCGCCAAAGTAATGAACATCATCGGCGATGTCGCTGGTCGCACTTGCGTGATCATGGACGACATGGTCGATACCGCCAACACCTTGTGTGAAGCGGCGGCCGCCTTGAAAAAACACGGCGCGAAAAAAGTGATTGCCTATGCCACCCACCCAGTCTTATCTGGTGGCGCCGCAGCCCGCATCATGGCATCGGAATTAGACGAATTAGTGGTGACCAACACCATAGCATTAGGCCCAGAAAATGCCCATTGCAAAAAAATACGCGTATTGAGTGCGGCCGAATTGCTAGCCGAAACCATACGCCGCATCAGCAGTGAAGATTCCGTGTCTTCATTGTTCATGGATTAATAAACGGTTTTTATCCCTGCACACTGGTCGCGGTGTGCAGTTTTTGTGTAGGAAGGCTGTCGAAAGCCTAGTAGTAAATTTAGGAGCAGTAAAATGACCATTGAAATTAAAGCAGTAAAACGTGATGCTAAAGGTACGGGTGCGAGCCGCCGTCTACGTCACGCTGGGTCTGTGCCAGGTGTAGTTTACGGTGCAGGTAAAGAAGCAGTCACCATTTTGGTGGATGCCAAAGAACTATTTTTAGAGTTCCGCCACGAAGCGTTCCACGCATCCGTGCTAGACCTAAACCTAGAAGGCAAAAAAGAAAGCGTATTGCTACGTGATTTCCAAATGCACCCAGTGCGTAACACCATTCAACACGTGGACTTCCAACGCGTTAGCGCCACAGAAAAAATCCACGTTAAAGTGCCATTCCACTTTATCAATGCAGACATCGCCCCAGGCGTTAAATTGAGCGGCGGTATCGTTGCCCACATCTTAACTGAGGCCGAAGTAAGCTGCTTAGCTAAAGATTTGCCAGAGTTCATTGAAGTGGACGTGGCTAAATTGGAAATGGGTCACGCGATCCATTTATCAGAAATCGCCCTACCAAAAGGCGTGACTTTCGTGCAACTGGCTCACGGCACCGACGCCGGAGTGGTATCGATTGCTAAAACACGTGGTAGCGTTTCTGAAGCCACTGCTGAAACAACTGAAGCCGCTGAACCTGCAGCCACACCAGCCGCAGACGCTTAAGTAAAGCTGTTTTAAGTTTAAGCATGCAAGACAACGCGCACATTCTCATGAAGTGCGCGTTTTTTATTGCTACTATAACGCCATGACACCCATTAAACTTTTTATCGGCCTAGGCAACCCCGGCGGCCAATACGAAGCCACCCGGCACAACGCCGGCTTTTGGTGGGTAGACCTAGTGGCGGCCAGCAATAACAGCCCGCTCAAACTCGACAGCAAATTTTTAGGTTTGGTCGGCAAGCTTAGTAACAGCAACGACACCTGGTTGCTCAAACCCAATACCTTTATGAACGCCAGCGGCAAAGCGGTGGCGGCCTTGGCCAACTACTACAAAATTTTGCCCGAACAAATCCTGGTGATACACGACGAATTGGATTTACCCGCCGGCACGGTGAAGCTTAAAAAAGCCGGTGGCCACGGTGGCCATAATGGCCTAAAGGACATCACCGCCGCCTTGGGCACGCCGGATTTTTGGCGCTTGCGTTTGGGCATAGGTCACCCTGGCGACAGAAACGAAGTGGTTAACTTCGTGCTAAAGGCCCCGAGCAAAGACGAACAAAGCGCGCTAGACGGCGCCATAGACAAAAGCCTGAGCATCTTGCCGCAGCTCCTAAGCGGTGATTTTGAACAAGCAATGTTAAAATTGCACTCTAAGTAAAAACACGAAATAAACACGCAAGCATTGCGTTAAAGATGAACTGGAAAACAACATGAAATGTGGAATTGTCGGCTTGCCTAACGTAGGGAAATCTACGCTGTTTAACGCCATCACCAAAGCAGGCATCGCCGCAGAAAACTACCCTTTCTGCACCATAGAACCCAACGTCGGCATCGTTGAAGTGCCGGACACGCGCATGCAAGCCTTGGTTGACATCGTTCACCCACAAAAAACCCAGCCGGCCATCGTTGAAATGGTTGACATTGCCGGCCTAGTGGCGGGCGCCTCCAAAGGCGAAGGCTTGGGCAATAAGTTCTTGGCCAACATCCGCGAGACCGATGCCATTGCCCACGTGGTGCGCTGCTTTGAAGACAGCAACGTGATCCACGTATCAAACAAAATTGACCCACTGTCCGACATTGAAGTGATCAACACCGAGTTGGCTTTAGCCGACATGGAAACCGTGGAAAAGACCATGCAACGCGAAGGCAAAAAAGCCAAAAGCGGCGACAAAGATGCCATCGCATTAATGGCCGTGTTGGACAAAATCTTGCCTGGTCTTAACGAAGCCAAAGCCGTGCGCACGCTGGGCTTGGATAACGATGAATTAACGCTATTAAAACCGCTTTGTTTAATTACCGTGAAACCGGTGATGTACTTAGCCAATGTCGACGAGAGCGGTTTTGAAAACAACCCCTTGCTGCAAAAAGTAGTGGATTTAGGCAAAGCCGAGCATGCACCAGTGGTGGCCATCTGCGCCAAAATCGAATCGGAAATCTCCGAATTGGACGACGACGATAAATCGCTATTCTTAGCCGAACTAGGCCAAGACGAACCGGGCTTAAACCGCGTGATCCGGGCTGCTTACACCCTACTCGGTTTGCAAACCTACTTCACCGCTGGCGTGCAAGAAGTGCGCGCGTGGACCGTTAAAAAAGGCGCCACCGCCCCGCAAGCAGCCGGCGTGATCCACACAGACTTTGAACGCGGCTTCATTCGTGCCGAAGTGATTCAATACGATGAGTTCGTAAAAAACAAAGGCGAACAAGGCGCAAAAGAAGCAGGCAAAATGCGCTTAGAAGGCAAAGAATACATCGTGCAAGATGGCGATGTGATGCACTTCCGTTTTAACGTCTAAGGCGAAACTATTTTTGACAAGGCCAGCCTAAAACACTAGAATTGCGCCCTTGTTTGCGTTTTAAGCAATAAAAAACAACCGGTTTACCTGGTGATGTAGCTCAGCTGGTTAGAGCACAGGATTCATAATCCTGGGGTCGTGGGTTCAAGTCCCACTCTCACCACCAACACAAGCGGCTTACAGCGATGTAAGCCGCTTTTTTTATCACTGGATCCCTTGATAACAGCCAGCAGCATGGGCTGATTGGTTATCCTGGATTTGCTTATTGGTTTATTAAGAAACAAAATTAGGATAAAGAAAAATATAGATTTAGTTACAAAAATTTAAAAATTGGAACTAACTACTATTTTTAGGTCATAAAAATATCGAAAAAGGACTACAGCTGTAGTCCTTTTTATTTCGATTCCTGCCGGAATCGTCTAATGAATCGACAACAGCTGTTGTCGATTCATCTTATATTTCTTTTAAGAAATAGTGCCCTGGAGCATGTTAAATATTGATGAATGTATAATGACATTATACTTAGACTTTTTAAGTTATTGATTTCATTACTAGTAACTTGTTTTCATAATCCTGGGGTCGAGGGTTCAAGTCCCTCTTTCCCACCAAACAAAACGCCCCGATCTATGATTGGGGCGTTTTCATTTGTCGGCGGCCACCAGCAACAAGCTCTCGACGAAACCGCAAATCATATCGATAATGATAGTCTTATTGCTTCCTCTATTTCACTGAAAATTTCATGATGCCGATAACGCGATGAAAAAGAAAATACCGGCTTGGGTCACCACTAAAAATCAAATCTCGCACGACGAAAAAATTGTCTTCGTCGGTCAACTTGGGGCCGAAGGCATTATTGACGGCAAATTGCCCAATGGGGAGCCCTACGATTGGAGTAAGGCAAACCGCAGTCGTCGATCCAGATTCAGAAAATGAGCTCAAGCTTGGCCTCTCCACTTAAAATAAGGGCTTACTCAGCACCACGCACCCAAAGTCAGTTGGCTTGGTTTTATTTGAAGAATGCTATGCCCAGTTTATTTAGCCTCCCTAAGCCGTCCCTACCATTCACCTTGTTAGCGACCCTACGCCAGCCAACCGTCCCAGCAAAAAAACGTATTAGCCACTTTGCTTCATGGGTACTTTTTTGCCTAGGCCAATTGCTGCTCATCCCCAACGCGCTGGCTGACAATGAATCAACATCCACCAAGATCAATGCCAGCGACACCGGCAGCACCACGCTCAGCGCCTACCTTGAGGGGTATTATTTACACGATTTTAATCAGAGCAACGCCCGCAGTCGGCCGAGTTTTGCTTACAGCCACAATGCCGTTGAAACCGCAAAAGTAAACTTAGGCTTGGTCAAGCTTAATCACCAAGCAGACAACACGCGCCTTAACCTAGCCTTAGGCGCCGGCAGTTACATGCGCAGCAACTACGCAGCCGAACCCCAAACCCTGCAACACCTATTGGAGGCCAATGTGGGCATAAAGCTTGGGCACAACCTATGGCTGGATGCCGGCGTGATGCCCTCGCACATCGGTTTTGAAAGCGCCATAGGCCTAGACAACTGGACGCTGACCAGAAGCATACTGGCAGACAATTCGCCGTACTTTGAAACAGGCGTCAAACTCAGTTACACATCGGACGATGGCAAGTGGCTGGCCAGTGGCCTGCTGTTAAACGGCTGGCAAAAAATAAACCCCAAAGACGGCAGCACCAACCCGGCTTTAGGCTACCAATTAAGCTACAAGGCCAATGCAAACACCACGCTTAACAGCAGCGCCTACTTGGGCGAAGAGCAAGCCACGGACGGCAAAAGAACGCGGTATTTTCATAATTTTTACGGGCAATTTCAGTTGAGCGACCGTTGGCAGGCCATCATCGGTTTGGATACCGGCGCCGAACAAGCCGCCGCCCATGCCAAGCACCATCATGTGTGGTTTTCACCGGTGGCGCTGCTGCAATACCGTTATTCGGATAGGGTGTCGGTAACCGCCAGAGCCGAATACTACCAAGACGCCAACCAAGTGATTGTAAAAAGCAACGGCGCCAATGGCTTTAAAACCTGGGCCTATTCAGCCAACCTTGATTACAAGGTGTCTCAGCATTTCACTGTGCGAACCGAGTTAAGAGGCTTTGACAGCCAAGACGCCATTTTCCCTGACAACAACGGCTATAGCAGTCAGAGCGTGATGGCTACCACGGCCGCCATCTGGCATTATTGATCGGCTGCTAGCGCACCCATAAAAAAATGCCGCATTGGCTAAAGCAAAACGGAATTATTCGCTACATGACCAGTCTGTATGTGCACTGAAACCCAATCAGTATACAAACCATCTCAAAAGGATACCGTCATGCAAGCAGTTAACAGTGCTACCCCTACCAGCCCAACACCCGGCCTCGTGCTAAGCAAGCTACCTACATCAAACAAATTTGAGCCCGCCAAGAATGCCGAGCTCAGCGCCACGGCATCCAAACCCAGCCAATTGCTGGTGGCCACCTGCGATTGCGTTTAAACCATCCTGCCGATTTAGCGCAGGCTTAGGCTTAGTCTTTACGGGTTTTCGCGCTGTCTTAAGCCCACTTCCAACTCGTAGTCTTCGGCAATGTCTGGGTCTATCAAGGTCAGTTGCGCACTGACCAATTTAACTTGCTGCTCGTCGCCTTGGGTTTTGGCCATCACGCCCAATTGGTAAATGGCGCTGGAATGCTTGGGTGCTAACTGCAGCACCTTTGCGTAACTTTTCTTGGCGGCATCAAACTCTTGCAAGCCTTGTTGCGCCAAGCCTAAATGCATCCACGCTTCGGCGTTGTCTTTCTCCACGCTTACCCAAGTTCTGGCTATCAGTTCCAAGGTGCTCCATGCGCCGGTTTTAAGCGGTTGCACGGCTTGCATGAAGAACGGCCGTTTTTTCTCTGGCACGTCCCAAAATGGGGATTCCATCGGTGTGGTCAATAAGATGTCGGGCTGCTTGAGCAAGGCTTCTACCCACTTCATCGGCAAGCTGTAGTAATACGCATCGCGGCCCGGGCTTTTAAAGGTGGTGAAACCCACCAACCGGCCTTGGTAATCCAACAGTGCCCCGCCGCTGGCACCCATGCTAAAGCCAGATGTAGTGCGGATCAGCACGCTGTCGTCAAAGGGGATCAAGGCTTTGACCGTGCCGAACGATTCAGTTGGGCGCGGCGCGTTACCAGAAAAGCCCAAGGCCACCACGTGTTGCTCGTATTGCAAAGCGGTGCTGTCGCCATGCGGAAACGGCGTGAGGGGTAAATCGTCAAACTTGAGTATGCATAAATCGTGGCGCCAATCGGCTTTCATGGCAATCGGCGCGTAACTGTTGCCCAATTTATTGACGGCTATGCCGCGCGCATTGGCCACCACATGGCAATTGGTCGCCACGTGATTCACCGCCACCACCACGCCCGAGCCTATGCCGGTTTGGCCATTTTTATCTTGCACGCGCACCTTGGCCACCGAGTGGCTTAAGGCCAAAATAAATTCCGGCTTAGGGGTTTGGTCAGCCTGCGCGGGTGTAGCCAACAGCAGGCTGGTGGCGGCCAATAAAGCCAGGGAGAGATGTGTGATGGTCTGTTTCATAAGGTGGGCCCGTGCATATAAACGTATAGTAGCTGTCTGAGAACAGTTTTGTCATAAAGTTCTGCCAATAAGATGCGCTGAACTTAAGCCGGCCTTGGCTTACTAATCCAGCATGCAAACCTTATTAAAATTAATTAGCGCACTCGTCTTGTTGCTGGCATCGGCCCACGCACTAGCCGCCACGGACTTATCTTTTATTAAACCCGGCATGATCCACCAAGTGCTCAGACCCAGTTTGCTGGCCAAAGGCTGGCAGCCGGTGCCTAACCTCGCCATTCAAAATAGCAGCCTCTATGCCCAAGAAATACACAGCCTAGGCTTAACCGAAGTGGTGGATTGCATCTCCATGGAAATAGACGCGTGCACCTTTCAATACCGCAAAAACAAGCAAGTGCTGACCATCAAAACCATCACGCGCCAAGGTGAGGTGGCGTCGTTTAAAGTGAAAACCCTGCCCTAAGCAGGCGAGCTTTAAAACCTGTGCGTTGAGAGCAGGCAATAAAAAAGGAGCCTAAGCTCCTTTTTTGTTCATTCCGTGAGGAATTACTTGTTCATTACGTACATTGTAACTTCAAAGCCAAAACGCATTTCTGTAGCTGCTGGTGTTGTCCACATAATAATTCTCCAAAGTGTTTGTTGTTTAGTCCTAGCAAGGTATCTTGCTCGGGTGTTGCTATTATGCAGTGGGCCCAGCCCAGCACCCTGTTGTTGTTCATGAATGCGTCCTAAGTAAAACCATGAACGTAAAACCATGAAAAAAAACCCCATTTAACCAGCATGCCAACCTTACCCCAGCCTTAACCCACCCGCAGCAAATCCTCCCAGCGCGTGGTGTAGCAAGGGCTTTTATGTTCTTGCTTCATCTTCCACGGCTTACGAAAACCCTCACTGGCAAGCTTAATGCTGGCCTTGCCCAACTTGCGGTTAATGCCGTCCATGGCCCGCATTAAGGCATCCGACTTCAGCGTGCTGGGCGCGGAGCTAAACAAATCGTGCTGCGCCGTGCCGGCTGCTTGCAACTGGCTGAGCATGACGCCGGCTTTGGCATACGCTCTATTGGGCTGGTAGATCTGCTTTAAGCCGGCCAAGGCCGCTTGCAGCAAATCGCGCGTGTCGCTGCTGGGCACGGCCAAGGCCACGCTGAGGCCGTTGCTGTAAAAAGGCGCATCGGGTTTAAACGGGCTGGTGCGGATAAACACAAACACCACGCCGGCCTGCGAGCCTTGCTCACGCAATTTTGCTGCCGCGCTGCTGACATACAAGCTGATGGATTGCGCCAGGCTATCGTAATCGAACACCGGCGAACCAAAGCTGCGTGAGCGCACGATCTGCTGTTTCGCTGGGCTCACTTCTTCTAACTCCAAGCTGACCGTGCCGTTTAACTCGGCCACGGTTTTGGCCATCAGCACGCTAAATTGCTGGCGCAGGCGCGCCGCATCGGCCCGCTTTAAATCCAGCACGCTATTAATCCCCATGGCCTGCAGCTTGGGCGCCAACTTCGCCCCCACGCCCCACACCTCGCCCACCGGCAATTGACTCAGCAGGCCATCCAATTGACTGGCCGACATGGCGTTAAAATTGCAGACGCTGTTAAACGCCGGCTGTTTTTTAGCGCAATGGTTAGCCAGCTTAGCCAAGGTTTTGCTGGCGCCTATGCCCACGCACACCGGCAAGCCGGTCCAATGCAAGATGCGCCCACGCATGGCTTGGCCATACGCTTGCAAATCGCGCGAGGCAAAGCCGCTTAAATCCAAGAAGGATTCGTCTATGGAATACACCTCTTGCGCCGGGCTAAAGTCACGCAAGATGCCCATCACCCGATTGCTCATGTCGGCATACAAAGCGTAATTGCTCGATAAGGCCAATATGCCGTGCTGGCGTGCCAAGTCTTTTAACTTAAACCACGGCGCACCCATGGCCACGCCCAAGGCCTTCACCTCGTTGCTGCGCGCCACCGCACAGCCGTCGTTATTGGACAACACCACCAGCGGCCGGCCTTGCAACTTTGGGTTAAACACGCGCTCACACGACACGTAAAAGTTATTCACGTCTATCAAGGCAATCTGGCGAGGCAAGGCTGGCATGGGCAATTCTTTCATGATTTTACTTGTTTCATGATTTTACTTAGGGCGCATTCATGAACAACAACAGGGCGTTTGTCGGGCGGCTAGTCATAATGGCTACACACGAACAAGGCATCTCGTCGGGTTCAAATACAAAATTTTGGAGAATGATTATGTGGACTACACCAGCAGCTACTGAAATGCGTTTTGGCTTTGAAGTTACTATGTACGTAATGAACAAGTAATCAGCTTCACGCAATAAGAAAAACCCATACCACTGCGTATGGGTTTTTTTATGCCCGCTAATACAGCTTACTTAAAGCGCCTAAACGAGCCGGTCACCACACCCCATATCTCAAAATTCATTTCTTCGCTGATGTCGATAGGCGCATACGCCCCGGTGCTATTGGCCGGCAGCAACCTAGGCGAGCCGTCTTTTTTACGGCTCAAGGTTTTAATGGTGAACTCGCCATCAATCACCGCCAGCACGATGTCACCCACCGAGGCCAGCTTAGAGCGATCCACCACCGCCTTATCATTAGGCAGCAAGCCCACATCAATCATTGAGTAACCCTGTATGGTCACAAAAAACGTGGCATCGTGTTGGTCAATTAAAAAATCGTTGGGGTTTAAGCGCTTTTCAACGTGCTCTTCCGCCGGGCTAGGAAAGCCGGCCGACACCTTAGAGCTGTAGAGCGGCAAACTCACTGGCAAGGCATGCAGGGCCGGCAAGCTAAGCTCGCCCACCGCATCCAAATCCGCCGACAAACGCTTACGCTGATAGGCCGCCAAAAAATCCTTAATCACCGCGCCCTGGCTAGCCGGCACCCGCAAGGCCACGGTGGCCTCACCAAACTTACCCGAGCCGGACTTGCGCCCAGCCGCCGGCCGTTTGCCACCGCGCTTCACTACTGTTGTGTTTTGGTCATCCATTTGATTATTGTACAGCAATCAAACAGGATGCGGCTAGCTAAGATTTAAGCTAGATTAAGTAGAGTAGTAGTAGATTTTTATTCCTCCCACCAACGAAACTATGCGCCTTGCGTTATAGTCTAGTTATCAGAAATTTATTAATGCAAAGGAGACAAAAATGAAGAAATTACATTTAGCACTGTTAGCGGTTTTGGCTTTGGGTGTCAGCAGCGTGGCGTATGCCGATCACCATTGCAAAAAACACTGCGACGAAAAGCATTGCGATTACAAAAAGCACGGCATGTTGGATGCCGATGCCAATAAAGACGGCGTGATTAGCCGTGACGAATTTTTGGCAGCGCACAAAGCGCGCGCCGAGGAAATGTTTAGCGCCATGGACGGCAATAACGATGGCAAGGTGGATGCTGCCGAGCGCAAAACCATGCACGGCCACGGCAAAATGACCGGCAAAGCCGAGAGCAAAGGCCATGACCCAGAGCACTGTACCATGGAAGCTAAAAAGCTATACAACAAAAGCGATAAAGAAGATAAAGGCAGCGACAAATAAACCGATTGCTGGGCTTAGGGCCAATAAAAAAGCCACCCTTGGGGTGGCTTTTTCAGTGTTATAGCGGATAATGCGCGATGCAGTTTTTATACCATGGGATGATTAGTGGCCGATTAAGCCAAAGAAGTAGCCTATCATCAGTATGAGAAACAGCGTGATGGACAAGCCTATGCGCACGGTTAGCGCTTTAACGGTGCGGTCGCCGCCGCTTTTGTCTTTAGATAAAAAGAACAGGGCGGAGAACAAGCTGCCCACGATGACCAATAGCGTTAATACAATGAATACTTTTATTAACATAATTTATACCTAAGGATGAATTTGAGCAGCCATTATGGGTCAGAAAGCAGACAAATTCAATCTGGAAAAAATCGGTGATGCCCGTCATGCAATGTAAGGTATTTCAATTTAGCTTTAAACCGTCTTTAATCGGCAGCCTGGTCTGCTTGGTTTGCATACCCTTGTTTATTAATTTCGGCTTGTGGCAATACAACAAAGCGCAAAAGAAAATAGCCATACAGGCGGTTTACGAGCAGGGCAAAATAAACGGCGCGTTGCCTTTCCCGACGACGCTGCAAGGCGATTTAACTGCCGCCGATTGGCAATATAAAAAAGTCACGGTGAGCGGCGAATACTTGCCGCAATACCAGTTTTTATTGGACAACCAGGTGGAAGACAACCGCGTGGGTTTTCATGTGATCACGCCCTTGAAGATCAGCGGCACGGCGCAACATGTGTTGGTCAATCGCGGTTGGGTAGCCGGCAGCAGCACGCACAGCGATGTGCCCAGTGTGGCGACGCCCAGTGGCGTGCAAACGGTGGTGGGGCAAGTGTGGGTGCCTAGCAAAAAAATATTTAGCTTAGAGGCCAAAACGCCGCCCAGCGAATTGGGTCAAAACCAGCCTTGGAAAACCGTGTGGCAGCACATGCGCCTGGACGAATACCAAGCGCGCGTGCCGTTTAGCGTGTCGACCATGGCGATTAAATTGGACCCGGCCAGCGAGGCCGGTGGCTTTGTTAGAAACTGGACGGTGTCGGCCGAGCGCATCACCACGCACATGGGCTATGCCTATCAGTGGTTTGGG
This sequence comes from Methylophilaceae bacterium, assembly GCA_965601545.1. Classification (GTDB taxonomy): domain Bacteria; phylum Pseudomonadota; class Gammaproteobacteria; order Burkholderiales; family Methylophilaceae; genus Methylotenera. The sequence continues at coordinate 1,272,912 of OZ271845.1, forward strand.
TTTGCCGTGGCCACCTTGCTGATTTTTATTTACATGAGCGTGAGCCGCATTCGGCCTGAAGGCGCGACCGATTAAAATAGCAGTGTGCCGCTGGCCAAGCGGCAGTTACAATAGTGCGATTTAATTTTTAACCTTAACTTTTTACACCGAGTTTTACATGCAAAACGACAAACAAACTTTAGATCTAGCCCAGCAACGCAAAGGCCGCCTTGTGCTGATTTTGATGCTGACCTTTTTTGTGGTGCCACTGGTGGTGGTGATGATGATGTATAAATTCAACTGGATGCCGCACAGCGAAAGCATGGGCGATTTGGTGCGCCCTGCCCGCTTATTAAACAGCGAGCCAGCTTTGCAAGAAGCCAATGGCCAAGCGCTACCGGCTGATTTTTGGAAAACGCGTTGGAGCATCGTCTACGTAGCCGACGATTGCCAAGCCGCTTGCTTGGCTAAGTTGCACGACATGCGTCAATTGCATGCGTCCTTGTATAAAGACGCGCCACGCGCGCAACGCGTGTTGATCACGCGCACGCAAGACATTGCTGCAATTAAACGCGATTACCCGGATTTGATTGTGCTCAACCAACCGGTCGAGCATTTGGCGCCGTTTACTGCGCAGTTTAAAGTGGCGGAGGAAGACGTGGCGACCAGCCAGCGTTTGTATTTGGTCGACCCACTAGGCCATTTTATGATGAGTTATAAGTCTGATATGCCGTTGGCCACGGTGCGTAAAGACGTTGCGCGTTTATTGCGTTTTTCATGGGCGGGCTAAGCATGCATCCTACTTCAAACGCGTTCCGTTATTTTAAAGGCCTGGTGTTAGCGGCCACCCTATTGGCTTTGTGCGTGGTGTCCTTGGGCGCTTACGTGCGCTTAACCGATGCCGGTTTAGGCTGCCCAGATTGGCCAGGCTGCTACGGCACCTTAACCGTGCCACAAAGTGAAGCGGCCATATTGCAAGCGCAAACCACTTACCCAGACAGCGCCGTGGAAGTGGGCAAAGCCTGGCGTGAAATGGCGCACCGTTATTTAGCCGGCACCTTGGGCTTATTGGTGCTGGCGATTTTTGTATTGGGCTGGAAAGCGCGCAATGAAATTAAAAGCTCGCCCTACACCTCCAGCTTTTTACTGCTGCTAATCGGCTTTCAAGCCATGCTAGGCATGTGGACCGTGACCATGCTGCTCAAACCGGCCATCGTTAGCGGCCATTTGCTAGGCGGCATGTCGACCTTGGCGGTGCTCAGTTGGCTCGCGCATAGGCATTGGGGTTATTACTCCGACAGCATCTTGACCTGCCAGCGCTTGCGCTTGGCCATTCGTTTTGCTTTAGTTTTGCTGTTCATGCAGATCTTTTTAGGCGGCTGGACCAGCACCAACTACGCGGCCCTAGCCTGCACCGATTTCCCCACTTGCCATGGCGCTTGGTTGCCTGATATGGACTTTAGCGATGCCTTCCACATGGTGCGCGAGCTGGGCTTAAGCAAAGACGGCAGCGCCTTGTCTTTGGCCTCGTTAACGGCCATCCAATGGACACACCGCGTCGGGGCTTTGGTGAGCTTTATTTACTTGGGCGCACTGGGCTTAACTACTTTAAAATACTGGCAATTAAAACGCTGGAGCGTTTTATTGTTAGTCGCTTTGATCACGCAAATCGCATTGGGCATCAGCAACTTAGTGTTGCATTTGCCTTTGGTGTTGGCGGTGGCACACAACTTCACCGCGGCTTTATTAGTTATCATCGTGGTGGTGTTGAATTCTAAAATTAGCGGTGGCAAAGCCAACTAGATTTAACCTTTTAATTTTTTTTAATGGCATGGCCGAGCAATCACCAGCCATGCCAAATAACGAATAAACCAAATAACGAGTAACCCATGACCAGTCAGACGCAAACCATGCAAAACTTAGGCGCTAGCTTTAAAAACTTCTTCTCGCTGTGCAAACCACGAGTCACCTCGCTTATCGTGTTTACCGCGCTCATAGGCATGTTCATGGGCACGCCAGGCATGGTGCCTTGGACATTGTTGATCGCCACCACCTTGGGCATCGCCTTTGCCTCTGGCGCCGCGGCCGCGTTCAACTGCTTAATTGAACACAAGATCGATGCCATCATGGCCCGCACCCGCGGCCGCGCTTTGCCGACTGGCCAAGTGTCGTCTGGTCAAACCGGCGTGTTTGCCACGCTATTGGGCGCAACCGGTTTAGGCATTTTGTATGTTTACGTGAACCCATTGACCATGTGGCTAACCTTTGCCACCTTTGTTGGCTACGCCGTGGTCTACACGGTGTTTTTAAAACCGGCCACGCCGATGAACATCGTCATAGGCGGCGCATCGGGCGCCATGCCACCGATATTAGGTTGGGCTGCAGTAAATAACGTGGTGGCACCGGAATCGCTGATTATGTTTTTAATCATCTTCGTTTGGACGCCGCCGCACTTCTGGGCACTGGCTTTATACCGCCGCGAAGAATACGCTAAAGTCGGCATGCCCATGCTGCCGGTCACGCACGGTGAAGCGTTCACCTTGCTGCACATTTTGCTCTACACCATCATTTTGGTGGCCGTGGCGTTGATGCCTTATGCCATGGGCATGAGCGGCCTTATCTACTTAGCCTCATCGGTGATTTTAAATGCCATTTTTATGGCCTATGTGATTGGTTTATACCGCAAGTATTCCGATGATTTAGCGAAACGCACTTTTAAGTATTCCATCGTTTACCTCACCTTATTGTTCGCCGCCTTACTGGTAGACCACTACTGGTTTTTCTAAGTGGCAAATGGAGATTTAGTCGTGACTATAGACATTGAAATGGAACAGTTTAAAGCCGACCTAATATCTTCAATGAGAGAAATTAAATCAGGTAAGGCTGCGAGACAAACCAAAGTTATGGCAAATTGCTCTAACCATCTTATTAAAAAAAAGCCCCGACTCAAAGGGGAGAGAGCCGGGGCAAAATGCCTTAAATTTTAAGGCTTCCGCTCAGGGAGGAAGAGCGGAACGCTAGCTAACAATTGCAATTAGCTATCATGGGTTGTCAGACTGAACGCCCTTTCCTTTGGTTCCGATTCATTTGTAACAGTTTGTGTGGCCTTAGCGCCTACCTTTTGGCCTATCCCATGCGATAATAAGGCCATGGAAAATCAATCGAATTTACTTGCCGATCTGAACAACAAGCAATTGGAAGCGGTGACCTTACCGCACCAATCGGCCTTAATTTTGGCGGGTGCCGGCAGCGGTAAAACACGCGTATTAACGGCGCGCATTGCCTGGCTGATTCAAACTGGGCAAGTGTCCCCCACCGGCTTATTGGCCGTGACGTTTACCAACAAAGCCGCCAAGGAAATGTTGACGCGCATTACCGCTTCCTTGCCAATTAACACACGCGGCATGTGGGTGGGCACGTTTCACGGTTTGTGTAACCGCTTATTGCGCGCCCACCATCGCGAAGCAGGCTTGCCTGCCAGCTTTCAAATTCTAGACATCGCCGACCAGTTGTCCGTCATCAAACGCTTGATGAAATTGATGAACGTAGACGATGAAAAATTCCCACCCAAGCAAGTGCAAAACTTCATTAACGGTTGCAAAGATGAAGGCATGCGCGCCAACAAAGTGGAAGCCTACGACGCGCATTCGCAAAAGATGCGGGAAATCTTTGAAGAATACGACAAGCAATGCCAGCGCGATGGCGTGGCCGATTTTGCCGAACTGCTATTGCGTTGCTACGAATTATTGGAGCGCGACGCTAACATCCGCCAGCATTACCAAAGCCGCTTCAAATACATCTTGGTCGACGAATTTCAAGACACCAACCGCTTGCAATACCTATGGCTAAAATTACTGGCTGGCCCTGACAATTGCATGTTTGCCGTGGGCGACGACGACCAATCCATTTATGGCTTTCGCGGCGCACGCGTGGGCAACATGCGCGACTTTGAAAAAGATTTTCAGATACAGCACATCGTTAAGCTGGAAGAAAACTACCGTTCGCACAGCAATATATTGGATGCGGCCAACGCCATCATTTCCCACAACACCAACCGCCTGGGCAAAAACCTGTGGACCTCGGCCGGCGCCGGCGAACCGGTGCGCCTCTACGATGCGTATAACGATAACGACGAAGCGCAATTCATTGTCGATGAAATTAAAATGCTGCATTGCGAGGGCACTTCATTGGGTGAAATCGCCCTCTTGTACCGGTCCAACGCGCAATCGCGCATCCTAGAGCACGCTTTATTTTCGGCCAATTTACCTTATCGCGTTTACGGCGGTTTGCGCTTTTTTGAACGCGCGGAAATCAAGCACGCCCTGGCTTACATGCGCTTAATCGCCAATGCCAACGACGACACTGCTTTGTTGCGCGTGATTAACTTTCCGGCACGCGGCATAGGCGCACGCAGCTTAGAGCAGCTGCAAGAAAGCGCCCGGGCGGAGAATTGCAGCATCTGGCAAGCGGCCATCAACAAAGTCGGTAACGGCAAACTGGGCGCCAAAGGCATAGAGGGGTTTGTCGCCTTAATCCGGCAAATGGTCGACCAAGCTTACGGCATCAGCCTGGCAGAAATGACCGAATTGGCCACCTCGCTATCGGGCTTAATGGCGCATTACGAAAACGACAAAGAAGGCGAAGACCGCATCGAAAACTTGAAAGAGCTGGTGACGGCGGCGGTGTCGTTTACCAACCAAGATTTTGGCAACCACAACAACGTCGACGGCGAAACCGAGCAAGACTTGCTCACGCAATTTTTAAGTCACGCGAGTTTGGAAGCCGGCGAACACCAAGCCGACGTTGGCAAGGAAGCCTTGCAACTGATGACGGTGCATGCCTCTAAAGGCTTGGAATTTAAAGTGGTGTTCATCAGCGGGTTGGAAGAAGGCTTGTGCCCGCACGAACAAAGTATGTACGAAACCCAAGGCCTAGAAGAAGAGCGGCGCTTGATGTACGTGGCGGTGACCCGTGCGCGCCAACGCTTGTATTTAAGCCACGCGCAAAGCCGCATGCTGCATGGCAAAGTGCGCTACGGCATCGCCTCGCGCTTTTTAGATGAAATTCCTGAAGCCTTGCTCAAACGCCTTAACAGCAAACCGGTGGCGAAAAGCGGCCGCGATTACAATGCCATGCCGGCCATCATGAGCGCGCAACAAAGTGTGAGCCAAAAAAATGCCATGCCGTGGAAAATAGGCCAGCAAGTGGCCCATGCGAAATTCGGTAACGGGGTGGTGGTGAGTTACGAAGGCAATGCCAACGACATGCGCGTGCAAGTTAATTTTGGCCACCAAGGTTTGAAGTGGTTGGCCATGGAGTTCGCTAAGCTCACCCCGATTTAGGCTAAGCCGTATTTAATGGCTAGTTAGCCCTTGTATGCACAAACACGTCTTCGTAGCTGGCGTACAAGCTGGTCATCATGACCGGCACCGCAATCAATAAACCCAAACCAAATGGAATGATGGCGACCAGCAACATCAAGGTAAAAATCACGCCATAAACAAAGAACGGCAACAGGTTTTTTAAGCAGACCGTGAAGCTTAATTTCAGCGCTTGGCCGGCCGTTAAATTATTCAAACCCACCAATAAGGGCGCGTACCAATACGCCATCAAAATCGGCACGATGCACAACATAGCAAAAAACAAGGGCGGCAGCATGGCATCGGCTTGCTCGGTGGTGAGGCCTTGCTCTAATTTAATGGCGGCAATGGTCGCGCTGTCCATGCTTAAGACCACCATCACGGCCACAGCCAGCAAGCAAGCCATGTAAATACCGCCTACACTAATGAGCTGCGAGGTGTTTTTCTTAAAGCCAGCAAACAAATGGTTGATTTCCAAATCCTGCTGCTGCGCCACGGCTTGGCAGCCCCACATCATGCCCGCGGCAAACACCGGCGCTAACAAAGTGGTGATCACTGAGCCGATTAAGGGGATCATTGAGATGGGCAAAATGATGGCTAGGTAGATCACCCAGAGGATGATCCACATGGCCGGGTTGGCTCTAAACAATTGAAAACCGCGCACCGTCCAAGCCCATGCGTGGCTGGCAGGCACTTGCCTAAATTGCGGTAAGGTCGTTGGATTATCGGTACTCATGGCGGCTTATCCTAGCGTGCGTAAGGTCAATATGCGTTTAAAGTGATCGGGGTCTTTAGCGTGGGTTAATTCACCAGCCTGCGGGAAGATTTTATCGTGCAAGCGTGACAACCAAAAGCGCAAGGCGGCCGTGCGCAACAAGCTAGGCCAAGCCGCTTGTTCGGCTGCGCTAAACGGCCGCACTGCTTGGTAGGCGTCTAACATGGCGCTCAAGCGGCTGGCATCAAACTGGCCGTCTGCTTCCACGCACCAATCGTTAACGGCAATCGCTAAATCGTAGGCCAGCACATCATGGCAGGCGTAGTAAAAATCAATCAAGCCGCCTATTTCATCGCCATCAAACAACACGTTGTCACGGAATAAATCGGCATGAATGACGCCGCTGGGCAAAGCGGACACGTCCAGCTTGGCTTGAAAGGCCATGCTGTCGCTTAACAAAGTTTGCTCGGCCGCGCTCAAGTGCGGCATGACCAAGGCGGCGGCATGCTCGCGCCAATCTGCGCCACGTGTATTGTGGCTATTGTGGTGATTGGGCTGCAAATCAAACGACAAGCTGGCCACGTGCATCTGCGCCAACACGCGACCAACGGCTCGGCATTGGGCTAAATTGGGATGAACTACGTCTTGGCCTTTTAAACAACTGATCAACACCGCCGGCTTGCCATTTAAGCTGTGCAAGCTTTGGCCGGATTGGTCTTTAATCGGGGCTGGGCAAGGAATGCCGTGGGCGGCAAGGTGGCTCATTAAATCAATAAAATACGGCAGCTCATCCAAGCTGTTGTGCTCAAATAAAGTCAGCACGTATTTGGCTTGGCTGGTGGTGACGAAGTAATTGGTATTGGTGATGCCCGAAGCGATGCCTTTTAACTCCAGTAGCTCGCCTATGGCGTAATCCTTAAGCCAAGCTTGCAATTGGGTAAAACTGACTGTGGTGAATACCGACATAAATTAAGCGATTGAGTAAGGTGTGTGCACGTGGTGCTGATTATCAAAAAGGCTAGCTCGCGCTAGCCTAGTATGCCAAAAATTTAAAATCGGAATATCGTCCACTTAGGAATGCTCATGGGTTTTACCGGGCCATCGTTTAACCAACCACCGTCTTGGTCTTCTTTGTGCATGTAATACGGCACCCCGTTAGCCGGGGTGATTTTCAACATATAAAGCTGACCGCCTATGCGGTATTCCTCTATGGTTTCTTCACCTTTTTTAATGATGGTGATTTGCGGTTCGTCGGCGTTTTCTTCGTTGCTGATGGCCGGCGGCGGCAATTCTTCTAGGGCTTGCAAATCGGCTGGCGGCGCTTTATTGTCGGCGGCAACCACAGGCAATGCCATGAACGCTAACAACAGGGCTAAACTTAGGTGGATTTTTCGCATGACGGGCACTCGCTCTCTTTTTAAACTATCGATTGCAACGGTTTATTTTAACAAATTACCTGCACCTAGTCTTAGCTAGATTGCAAATAAAGGCTTATAAATAAAGTTGCACGCGCTCTTCTTCGGCCGACAATTTAAAGCCACGCGCTTCGTAATGCTTGAAGATGGCCTCGACAATTTTTGCCGGTTCGTCTATCACCTGGATTAAATCCAGGTCCTCTGGCGCAATCATTTTTTCATTGACTAAGGTAGTTTTAATCCAATCGAGCAAGCCACGCCAAAACGGTTCGCATACCAAGATGATGGGAATCTTAAGCGTTTTGCCGGTTTGCACCAAGGTCACCGCCTCCATCACTTCGTCCAAGGTGCCAAAGCCACCAGGCATGACCACGTAGGCACTGGCGTATTTAACGAACATGACTTTCCGCATGAAGAAATGCTGGAAATTTTGGCTGATGTCTTGGTAAGGGTTGCGGCTTTGCTCGTGCGGCAACTCAATGTTTAAGCCCACGCTAGGCGATGGGCCAGGGTAAGCACCTTTATTGGCCGCTTCCATAAGGCCGGGTCCACCACCGGAAATAACGCTAAAACCGGACTCACTTAACAGCCTTGCAACCTCTTCGGTTAGCTTATAATACGGGTGGTCTACCGGCGTGCGAGCACTGCCGAATATAGACACGGCCGGGGTGATGGACTTAAGTCGCTCGGTGGCCCCAACGAATTCTGCCATAATCTCAAAGGCACGCCAGGACTCTTGTCCGGTTTGATGCACACCCTGTGTATCGGGGTCACAGACGTTGGGGACCTTTTGCGGTTTTTTTGTAACACTCATGTTTTGGCACCTAAGTAATAATTGAAAGCGCGACTTTATGAAAACATTGTTATTGGTTGATGGCTCATCCTACCTGTATCGGGCCTTTCACGCCATGCCTGACTTACGCAACAGTCAAAATGAACCAACCGGCGCCATACAAGGCGTGCTTAATATGTTGCGCCGTTTGCATAAAGATTACCCCTCCGATTATAGCGCGTGTGTTTTTGATGCAAAAGGCAAAACCTTTAGGGACGACATTTACCCAGAATACAAAGCCAACCGAGCATCCATGCCAGACGAGCTGCGCGCGCAAATAGAGCCCTTACACGAAGCGATCAAGGCCATGGGTTGGCCGCTCATCATGGAGAGCGGCGTAGAGGCCGACGACGTCATAGGCGCGCTGGCCAAACAGGCCGAACGCGAAGGCGTGCACGTCATCATCTCCACCGGCGACAAAGACATCTCGCAATTGGTTAACGAGCACATCACCGTGGTCAACACCATGCGCGATGCGTTTAGGCGCGTAGACGACGTGCTGGACATTGCCGGCGTGGAAAAGAAATTCGGCATCCCGCCGCGCCTCATTATCGATTACCTAGTGTTAATCGGTGACACCTCAGACAACGTGCCGGGCGTGGAAAAAGTCGGGCCTAAAACGGCGGTGAAATGGTTGCAAGAATACGGCAGCCTAGACAACATCGTGGCCAATGCCGATAAGATAGGCGGCGTGGTCGGCGAGAATTTACGCAAGGCCTTGCCGTGGTTACCCACCGCCCGTGAACTCATCACCATACGCTGCGACGTCGGCATACAAGAACACTTAAGCGACTTGGCGCCGCAAAGCATGGACAAAGCCAAGTTAGCGGAACTGTTTGAACGCTTCGAGTTTAAAAGCTGGCGCCGTGAATTGGATGGCATGGGCGATCAACCAGCACCCAGCAGCCCTAAGGCCATGCCAACTAGCAGCAGCGTGCAAAGCGCCGATACGGTGGACATGTTTGCCGTGACCCAGCACGCCGTGAACACCCGGCGCCAATACGAAACCCTATTAACGACCGCACAATTGGACAGTTGGCTGGCCAAACTGGCGAGCGCGCCGCTGATCTGCTTTGATAGCGAGACCACGTCGCTGGACCCGATGACCGCTAAAATTGTTGGTTTGTCGTTTAGCGTGGAAGCCGGCAGCGCGGCGTATTTGCCGCTGATGCACGATTATTTTGATGCGCCTGTGCAGCTTAATTTTGCCGAATGCTTGGCGAAGATCAAGCCTATCTTAGAAAACCCGGCCATTAAAAAAGTCGGGCAAAACCTTAAATACGACCAACACGTGTTGGCTAATCATGGCATAGCCATCAACGGCATCGCCCACGATACTTTGTTGCAATCTTATGTGTTTGAGTCGCACAAAAGCCACGGCATGGATGCCTTGAGCGAGCGCCATTTAGGCTTTAAACCAATCAGCTTTGAAGATGTCGCCGGCAAAGGCGCCAAGCAAGTGACCTTTAACCAAGTGACGGTGGAAACAGCCGCCGAGTATGCCGCAGAAGACGCCGACATCACATTGCAATTGCATCAAGCCATGTACCCGCAAGTGGCCGCAGACAGCAAGCTGGATTACATCTACAGCCACATTGAAATGCCCAGCTCACAAGCGCTGTTTAACATAGAGCGTAACGGCGTGCTGATAGACCGCGCCATGCTGGCCAGCCAAAGTAACGAAATAGGTAACAAGTTAATCGCGCTTGAAAACCAAGCTTACGAGTTGGCTGGCCAACCGTTCAACTTGGCATCGCCTAAGCAATTGCAAGAAATTCTGTTTGATAAATTGGGTATCAAGCCGACTAAAAAAACCCCATCGGGCGCGCCGTCCACCGACGAAGACGTGTTGCAAGAATTGGCATTGGATCACCCCTTGCCTAAGGTGTTATTGGAATACCGTGGCTTGGCCAAATTAAAGTCCACCTACACCGACAAATTGCCGCGCATGATCAACGCCAGCACCGGCCGTGTGCACACCAGCTACAACCAAGCAGTGGCCATCACCGGTCGCTTGGCCAGCTCGGATCCGAATTTGCAAAACATACCGGTGCGTTCAGCCGAAGGCCGTCGCATACGCGAGGCGTTCATCGCCCCTGCCGGCAGCGTGATCGTGTCCGCCGACTACTCGCAAATCGAGCTGCGCATCATGGCGCATTTATCGCAAGATGCCGGCATGCTAAAAGCCTTTGCCAATAACGAGGACATTCACCGCCACACCGCGGCTGAGATTTTTGGCGTGGAGCTAACGGCAGTCGATAGCGAGCAACGCCGATACGCTAAGGTGATTAACTTCGGTTTGATTTATGGCATGAGCGCGTTTGGTTTGGCGCAAAACTTAAACATAGACCGCGCCTCAGCACAGAGTTACATAGAGCGTTATTTTGCCCGCTACCCCGGGGTGCGCGATTACATGCAAAGCACGCGTGACATGGCCAAGCAGCGTGGCTTTGTGGAAACCTATTTTGGGCGCCGCTTGTGGGTGCCAGAAATCAACAGCCCGAACGGCATGCGCCGCGCCGGCGCAGAGCGAGCGGCGATTAACGCGCCCATGCAAGGCACGGCCGCCGATTTAATTAAGCTGGCCATGATCGCCGTGGACCAATGGTTGGGCGAGGCCAAGCTGCAAACCAAATTGATTATGCAGGTGCACGATGAATTGGTGCTGGAAGTGCCGGAGTCGGAATTGGCTGTGGTGAAAGCCAAACTAACCGAACTCATGCAAGGCGTGGCGCAATTGTCCGTGCCCTTGCTTGTGGAAGTGGGCGTGGGTAAAAACTGGGAAAGCGCGCATTAAACAATATGGGCGCCACACAAACAAAAAAGGCGATGCATCTGCATCGCCTTTTTTTATTCAGCTAAACCTTATAGCCAGTATACGAACACGAATAGACCTAACCAAACCACGTCCACAAAGTGCCAGTACCAAGCCACACCTTCGAAACCGAAGTGGTGCTCTGGACTAAAGTGGCCCCTCATGCAGCGCAAGGTAATCACGATCAACATGATGGTGCCTAGCAACACATGGAAGCCATGGAAACCGGTCAACATGAAGAAGCTAGCGCCGTAAGCACCAGAAGCCAGGGTCAAGCCCATTTCAGTGTAAGCCTCATGGTATTCCAATGCTTGGCATGCCAAGAACGCGATACCTAGCAACACGGTTAAGGCCATGCCCACTACCAATTGTTTACGGTTGTTTTTAATTAAGCCCCAATGCGCCCAAGTGATGGTGGCACCGGATGTTAGCAACAAAGCGGTGTTGATGGCTGGTAAGCCCCATGCGCCCATAGGGTGCAATGGACCTGGTTTGTATTCACCGTTAACAGTTAGGCCACCTGGCCCAGTTGATGGCCATGAGCCGATGAAGTCTTTATAGAGGGTGACATCCACATCGTAACCGCCTAATTCCGGCACGGACAACACGCGCATGTAGAACAAGGCGCCAAAGAATGCGGCAAAGAAAGCAATTTCAGAGCAAATGAACACAATCATGCCGATACGGAATGATTTGTCTTCCCATTTTTTGTATTGGCCAGTAAGGCTTTCAGTGATGATGGTTCCCATCCATTTGAATACCATGAATAGAATCAGCGCGAAGCCTAAAATCATCATCCATTTACCCGGCGCTTGCAAATAGGCCAAGTCTTTGTTTTTATCGGTAGCCACGCTGAAGATAAAACCAGAGGCCAAGGACAGCAAGCCCATGGATATGATCGCTGGGTAAATGCTACCGTGTGGTACAAAATACTGATTGTTAGAATGTGTCGCCATGCAATAACTCCCGTGCATTTTTTATTTTATTTTAAATTCAAATAGCGTGATTCACGCTACTTCCTCACCTGCCACTGCTTACCACTTACTTATTTTGCCGTGTCCACCGCTGGAAAGAAAGCGTAGGACAAGGTCATGTCAGACACGTCTTTCGGTAATTGCGGGCTGACAAAAAACCGCAAAGGCATTTCTTTTTCTTCACCTGGCTTGAGCGCCTGATTGACGAAACAAAAACACTCTATCTTTTTTAAGTTGGCGGCCGCTATGCCCGGCGTGATACTGGGAATAGCGCGACCAACTACCACTTCGTTGGTGGTATTTTTAGCTACAAACACCACGGTCTCAATTTGACCTGGGTGCATCTTAATGTTGCTTTGTTTAGGGTAGAAATTCCAACCCAAACCCGGCATCACGTTGGTGGTGAATTGCACCGTCACCCAACGGCTGTTGTCCACTTTGGCTTCAGCTAACACCGATGCCGTGTTTTTTGTTTTGCCGTTTAAGCCGGTCATTTCGCATAACACGTCGTAAATGGGCACCAAGGCAAAGGCAAATAACAATGAGCCTAAAAGCATCCACAACAGTTTGCGGACCAGGCGTTTATTTTTTAAATCAAGTTGCTGTTTTGGCGATAGCGTTTCGCTGTCGTTTATTTTTGCCATATCAAAAACATCGATACAACATAACAAATTAAAGCTAGAGCGCCTATCACCATGGCGATGCGCTTGTTGCTTAATTTTTTATCTGCTAACGGCTTATTCATACCACTCCAATTTAAAAACTCGGCTTAATGAAAAGCCGAGTTGTTTAATTTACTTAACGGTTGGTTGCTCAGTAAAGCTGTGGTACGGAGGTGGTGATGGTAATGTCCACTCCAAACCTTGCGCGCCTTCCCAAACTTGATCGGTGGCTTTTTTGCCGCCTTTCACACAAGTCACGATGTTGTATACAAAGATCAACTGTGACAAGCCCATTACGAATGCGGCAATCGATGAAATCATGTTGAATTCAGCGAATTGCAATGCGTAGTCTGGAATACGACGTGGCATACCAGCCAAACCTAAGAAGAACTGTGGAATAAAGGTAAAGTTGAATGAAATGGCAGTTAACCAGAAATGCAATTTACCCAATTTCTCGTTGTACATATGACCGGTCATTTTTGGTAACCAGTAATACACACCGGCCATGATACCCATGATACCGCCAGCAAATAAGGTGTAGTGGAAGTGCGCTACCACGAAATAGCTGTTGTGGTATTGCGCATCCGCAGCCACGTCGGCTAGAACTAAGCCGGTTAAGCCACCGATACCAAACAAGATAATCCAACCCACTGTAAACAACATAGGCGTTTCAAAGCTCATGGAGCCTTTCCACATGGTTTTAATCCAGCAGAAGAACATCACGGCCAATGGCAATGAAATCGCCATAGTGCTGTACATGAAGTAAAGCAAGGCTGGCACTGGCATACCTGAAGTGAAGAAGTGGTGAGCCCAAACAACCATGGCCAACACACCAATTGCAATGAAGGAATACACTTGCGCTTTGTAACCGTACATAGGTTTACGTGAGAATGTTTCTAAGATTTGTGGAATAAAACCCCAAACCGGTAATAACAAAATATACACTTCTGGGTGACCAAAGAACCAGAATAAATGTTGGAACATCACTGGGTCACCACCACCGGCCGCATCAAAGAAGTGCGTACCGAAATGACGGTCTGTTAACAACATGGTCACTGCACCAGCTAACACAGGAATGGTCGCTACTAACAAGAATGCTGTGATCAACCAACCCCAAGCGAACAATGGCATTTTCATTAATGTCATGCCAGGCGCGCGCATGTTAAACAAAGTTACGATGATGTTGATGGAACCCAATACAGAAGACACACCCAACAAATGCACCGCAAAAATCGCAAAGTCCACACCGATACCACCTTGCACAGACAAGGGTGGGTAGAAAGTCCAACCGGTTGCTAGCGCACCGTCACCGATGCCAAATAATGCAAGCGTGAACGGTAGGGTTAGCAAGATAGCAGACGGTGGCAATAACCAGAAACCCCAGTTATTCAAACGTGGCAAGGCCATGTCTGGTGCACCGATTTGCAATGGAATCATCCAGTTGGCAAAGCCAGTGGCCGCAGGCATCAAGGCCGCGAAAATCATGATCAAAGCGTGCACGCCGATCAATTGATTGTAAAACTCTGGATTGACCAATTGCAGACCCGGCTGAAACAATTCAGCACGTATGCCTAAAATCATCGCACCGCCAACAAAGAACATAATCAGCGAGAATGTTAAATACATCGTGCCTATGTCTTTGTGGTTGGTGGTGGTTAACCAACGCATGATCCCGGTTGGGTGTTCAGCATGATCGTCGTGATGCGCTACCGTTGTTGTACTCATTACCTTCTCCTGATTACTCAAACTAAATAAATAATTAAATACTGATGTTATTGACGTGCCGCTTTAACTTGCGAGGGTTGCAATACATCACCCACGCTGTTACCTAAGGCATTTCTTTCATAGGTAATCACCGCTGCAATTTCGGTGTCGTTAAGCACGGCTTTCCATGCCGGCATCACGCGAATACCATTTAACACGCGGTCTAAGTGACCGTCTTTTAAATATTTACCGTCGGCACCAAAGATTGGGCCTAAAGCCACTTTACTGCCGGTTAAGGCTGGGAAAGCAGGTGGCAAACCAGCACCGGATACTTGGTGACAAACGGCACAGTTTTTCTCGTACACGCCTTTACCTTCGGCAACCAATTCGTCTTTAGTCCATTCTTTGTCGGCACCAGCAGAGGCTTTAGCCATTTCTTCTTTCTTGGCCACTACCCATGCTTTGTACTCTTCCATAGGCACGGCATCCACCACCACTGGCATGTAACCGTGGCCTTTACCGCATAATTCTTTACATTGACCACGGTAAGTACCGGCTTTATCCACTTGCACCCATGTTTCGCGCAAGAAACCAGGCACGGCTAAACGTGATGAACCAAATTGTGGCACCCACCAGTTGTGCATCACGTCGGTAGCGGTCATTAAAATACGCACTTTCTCGCCGACTGGTAATACTAAGTGGTTGTCCACTTCCAACAAGTACTGCTCGTCTTTCTTACCTTCGTAACCTTTGTCGGTTTGCTCTTTAGGCGTAGACAAGTTGCTGACGAATTTGATGCCTTTGGCATCGCCGTCCATGTACTCATACTGCCAACGCCATTGTGAACCAGTTACCTTAATTACCATGGTTGCTTTGTCGCGGGTATCTTCCATCATAACCACGCTGTGGTAAGCAGGAATACCCATGATAACGAAGTCGATCAATAATAAAATGGCAAACGGTACCAAGGTCCAGAATATTTCGGAAGTGGTAGAGGGTGCTTTGTCTGTTACTGGTTTGAAGTTTTTGCTTTTTCTGTGGGCAAAAATAGAGTAGATCATGATGCCCAACACAACAACGAAAATCACCATGGTGATCAACATGAATTTGTTGTGCACGTGCAATGTATCTAAGGCCATAGGCGTGACTGGTTCAGGGAAATTCCATGAATAATCCGCATGCGCAGCCAAGGATGCCAGCATGGTAGACAACGCTAAACTTATTTTTGTAAAACCTCGCATAAAACTCACTCCAAAACTAAATTAATTAATATTTTTTAATTTTTGTCTGAGGTCCCGCGCCAATTGGCTACGCTGCTCATCGTTGATAAAATTTCTACCAAATTCCACTTCATTGCCGTGCGAACTTATAAACAGCCCACACTTGCCGTTACTGCCTTTTATCATCGCTACGTCGCGCACATTCACTTGTGCCCAGTAGCGCTGAAAAACCGTTGTCGTTATTTCTTTGACGTTTCTTTTTTCGACCACCACGCGGTCGTTTTCTATCGTAATGCTCTCAAAATCGTCTGCATGCAAATACACAGTATGAAAAGCATAGGCAAAGGCCATGATTTCCAAACCAGCAAACGGCAACACCAACCAAGCGCCTATGTGGAAAAATCCTAAAGCTACCACCAGCGCAATACCAGCTAATGCCGCCAACAATTTAACACTGTCGTCTACCGACAATGAATTGTTTGGCCTTGCAATAATTTTGTCACCCAAATTTGCCACTGCCATAAACAGCCCTTAAACAAAAACCTGAGGTCTTGACACGTAAAATCCGAGAGAGTTTCATTCGAAAATAGGCTGAAATATAGCCGTTTTAAAACTTTTTCTAGCACGCTTTTACATGCGACAATTTGACGCAGAGCAAAAATAGCACGAAAACAGATTTGGCTCAAGGAAAATGTAACATTTTGAAACAATTTCATCACACAAACCGTGTATAAATTTAAGGTATCAATTTGGCTGGGCTTTTGACTTATGGGGGCGAATATGCCACTATCTAATCCGGTCAGCAGCTAAGCATGGTGCCCTGCATACCATGGCTTAGACCAACCATCACGCAATAAAATTAGGCAAACATTTACCCTTTAATCAGCATGCACACGCCAGCAACCTCAAGCCACCACCAAGCCGTCTATGGCCAAGCCCGCTCATAAAAAATCTGCCCCGTCTGCCACGGCCCAGCCTTATGACATTGTCATCATAGGCGCAGGGCCCAGCGGTTTGTCAGCCGCCGTTCGCGCCAGCCAGCAAGGCCTTCATTACGTCGTACTGGAAGCCGAACTAGCGCCAGCCAACACAGTGCGCAATTACCAACGTGGTAAATTAGTCATGTCCGAACCGCGCGCCCTGCCTTTACGCAGCGCCTTGCCTTTCACCGCTTCTTCACGCGAATCGGTGTTGCAGACTTGGGAACAGACCATGGCCGAACACCAAGTGAATGTGCGCTACGGTGCCAAGGCGCTGGGCGTACAAAAGGTGGCCGCAGGCTTAGTGGTTGAACTGGACGACGGCACTAGCCTGCAGACAAAAAATGCCGTGTTGGCCATGGGCGTGCAAGGCAATTTGCGCAAACTGGAGATTCCTGGCGGCGACCTGCCGCAAATTCAATACCAACTGGACGACCCGGACGCCTACCAAAATGAAACCATCGTGGTCATTGGCGGCGGCGACAGCGGCGCAGAAAATGCCATTGCCTTATCGGCGCGCAACCAAGTCATTATTTTAAACCGTGCGGAAGACTTCAGTAATTGTAAGGAAACCAACCTTAATCTATTAACCGAAGCAAAAAAACGCGGCGTATTGGACTGGTTATTGGAAACCAAACCGCAATCCATAGAAGCCAATGCCAAAGGTGACTTCCCCATCACCGTGTTTGCTAACACACCCAATGGCGTGGAACGCATTCCCTGCCATAGGGTGATTGCTCGCTTGGGTGCCTTGTCGCCGCGACCCCTATTAGAAAGTTTCGGGGTCGGTTTCTCCACACCGGATTTATACGCCCTGCCGCAATTGTCTTCGCACTACGAATCCAGCGTAGCCGGTTTGTACGTGATCGGCGCGCTAGCCGGTTATCCCTTGATCAAACAAGGCATCAACCAAGGCTATGAAGTCATAGAGCACATTTTAGGCAACCCGGTTGAGCCGGCCGATAGCCCATTGTTGCGTGAAAAATTTGCCAGCTTTTGCACCGACCGCGGCATAGACGATGTGTTGGAGAAAATACGCAAAAGCGTGCCCTTGTTGGCCATGCTCAGCAGCTTGCAATTACGCGAACTGGTACTAGAAAGCAATATATTGTTGCCGCAAGCCGGCGACGTGATATTCAAACGCAACGACTACAGCACCACCTTCTTCTTTATTGTGGAAGGGGAATTGGACATATTAATAGAGGACGACCAGGAACCAGATGGCCACCTCAAAGCCGGTGAGTTCTTTGGTGAATTGGCCTTGGTGTCGGGCCGTCGACGGGCCGGCACGGTCCGTGCTACGCAGGCCTGCGTGTTAATTGAAACGCCCAGACGAGTCATGCAGAAGTTGATTGATTCGGTGCAGTCGATGCGCCGCATATTAAATGAGGTGGCGATTAAAACCATCATCCACTTGTGCATAGGCCTGTCGCTGAGTGAAAAAGATTTAAACGACGTGGCCAATAATGCCACCTTAAAAAACTACGCCGCCGGTGAAGAATTATTCCATGAGGGTGACGAGGCCGATGGCCTGTATTTAATACAAAGTGGCTCGGTCACGGTTTCCCACACCATAGGCGGCCGTGACGTGGTGCTGTTTTATGTGGCCGCTGGCCATTACGTAGGCGAAATGTCTTTGGTGTCGGGCGAACCGCGTTATGCCACGGTGCGAGCAGCGATTGCCACGGAAGCCGTATTCATTGAAGCCGCACGCATGCGCGATATCATTGCGCGCAACCCAGAAATACGCGGTGAATTGGATGCGCGCTATTTGCAGCATTTACAAGATCAAGAAAAACGCCAACAACTGGAAACGGTATTTGAAAGTAACCAAGAAGCAGTGGGGCAGCCTAGTCCTTCTAACCTGATCTCCTTTTTAATACAGCAAGGCGTGGGCGAAGCGACCGACGTGTTGTTGATAGACGAATCCTTGTGCGTGCGCTGCAACCATTGCGAGCAAGCTTGCGCCGATACCCACGGCGGCGCCACCCGTTTAGACCGCGATGCCGGACCCATTTTTGCAAACATTCGCGTGCCCACGTCATGCCGCCACTGCGAGCACCCGCACTGCATGAAAGATTGCCCACCGGATGCTATCCACCGGGCGCCGCACGGCGAGGTTTACATCGATGACAGTTGCATAGGCTGCGGCAATTGCCAAGCTAACTGCCCTTACGACGTCATACAAATGTCGGAGATACACGAACAAAAAGAACCCAGCATCGTGCAAATGCTACTAGGCATCAAACCCAAATCCGTGCCGGTCAGCAACGGCGCTAAAGTAGCGGTGAAATGCGATATGTGTAAAGACATCAGCGGTGGCCCGGTGTGCGTGCGCGCTTGCCCAGTGGGGGCGGCCTTACGCGTTAAGCCGGAAGAGTTATTAAACTACGCCGGCGGCACAGGCAGGGACGCCAACTTAATCAACGACGATGCGGATTAAAGGTTAAACCATGCAACACAGCAACTTTTTCGACTACAAAAAATACCGCTACTTTAAAGTAGCCGTGGTCATGATTTTGCTCGCCTTCGCCGCCTTTTTGTTATTTGAACCAGCGGTGGGTCATTACGGTGGCAGCTGGTTGGGTTACACATTGGGCACGATTTCCGCCGGCTTGGTGTTTTGGATGGCCTGGTATGGCATACGTAAACGCCGCTACCGCAGCAGCGGCACCACCCAAGCCTGGCTGTCTGCGCACATATACTTAGGCACTGCCCTGACTTTTATTGCCACCTTTCACAGCGGCTTTCATTACGGCTTAAACATCCACACGGTGACCTATGGCCTGGTTATGATAGTTGTAATCAGCGGCTTTTTTGGCAATTACGCCTACATGATTTACCCGCGCTTAATGACGGAAAACATGGGCGAGGACAATTTAGACGGCTTGCTGTTACGCATCGCCGAAGCCGACAAAATGGCTAGGCAGATTGCCTTGATGATGCCAGACGACATTAACAACACGGTGACGCGCGCCTGCAGCGAGACCTCGATAGGCATAGGCTTGCTCGAACAATTACGCGGTTTCCAGCCGGACTGCCCAACGGCCATGGCCGTGCAAGAATTGACGGTGCTAGGGCAAGATTTACCCACCGAGCAACGCAAACTTTACCGTGATCTTTATTCCCTCATGGTGCGCCGCGAATCCTTGGTCAAACGCGCCAGGCAAGATTTGATGTACCGTGCCCGCATGGGCTTTTGGCTGTATTTTCACGTGCCATTTTCCATCGCCTTAATCATGGCCATGATAGCGCACGTGCTAGCGGTCTTTTTTTATTGGTAAGCGATTACAACGGCCACCATGATCAATTGCCTATTAATTAAACTTTCCCACAGTAGTCGCGGCGTGCTATCGCGCAGTTACCGCACGCTAACGGCTGAAGAAATCAGCATAGGCCGCGGCGCCGAATGCACCATACACTTGTTGGACCCACGCTTGAGCATGCACCATGCCGTCATCAAACGCATGGACGACGGCAGAATCCATTTGGTCGCCATCAATGGTGAGCTGGCAGTCGATGGTGTGGTGCAAAAAAACATAGAGTTAAGCCACGGTACCTTGGTCAGCATCGGCCCCTATCAAATAAAAGTGGAGCCGGCTCCACCGGATGTGGACATAGCCATCTCGCTGATGCTGTTGCAACGCTTGCCGGACGATTTTCAAAATTTAAAATTGCGCACCCACGAACCCTTGCGTGGCGCGGCCAGCTTTAAACGCCGCATGGCCTTGTGGATGGCGGCCTTCATTGCCTTGGTTTTTATCGGCTTGCCCTTGGCGCAAAATTTAATCCCCAGCCTCAACAAAACCATGGCGCAATATCCATTGGGTTTTGACCGGGTGTGGAGCCCAGGTCATGTGTCGAATGCGCATTTGCATTTCGGCTCGCAGTGCTTCAATTGCCACGAAAAATTAACCGAACAGGTCACCGATCAAGCCTGTGTCAAATGCCATCAAAATACCGCGCCGCACATTACCGACCCGGCTTTGCAAAAACGTGTGTTCCACAGTAGCGGCAGACTGTCGGATGGCATGCGCTGCGCCGAGTGCCACAAAGAACACAAAGCGCCGCAACCATTGGCCAAACAAGACAACAATAATTGCGTGCAATGCCATGCCGACATCAAGGCAGTGGACCCTAAAAGCGCCTTATCCAATGTCAAAGATTTTGACCGCAGCCACCCAGAATTTAAGCTCAGCTTTATCCGCGACCACGCGGAACAACCAGGCATGACCCGCATAGAGCGCATCCCTCAAAGCGAAAGTGCGCGCTTAACTGAACAATCTGGTTTGAAATTCCCGCACTCACAACACGTGGGCTTGGTTCAAGGGCCGAACGGCGTGATGGACATACGCGAATTGACCTGCACGCAATGCCACCGCGGCGTAGGCAAAGAAATGCGCATTCAAGCGGTCGAATTTAAACGCGATTGCCAAGGCTGCCACGCCAATCAATTGCAACTCGGCTTGGGCGACAAAACCTTCAGTGTGCCGCATGGCGATGAAGAGGCGGTAATGAATGCTTTAATCGCCAAGTCGCCCAAAGACAAGGCACGTTACGCCACGTCCTTAAAAGAAAACGGCTGTGCCTATTGCCATGAAATAGCACCCGAGAAAAAAGACGACAGCGTGCCTTGGCGAGTTAAAAAAGTGACCATCAACCAAGATTGGTTTAGCAAAGCCGAATTTAATCATGCCTCGCACCGCACGCAAAAATGCGAGTCTTGCCATCAGGTAGCCGAATCCGAAAGCAGTCATGACGTGGCCATGCCGGACAGAAAAAATTGCTTGCGCTGCCATTCGGGCAACAGCCCGAAACCGAAACGCATTGCCAGCAGTTGCATGTCTTGCCATGCCTTCCATAACTCGCATTTAGCTGCCCCGCAAAAATAGCGTGGCGGAACTAAACGCAGTTTTTCATGCGGTGGGCATCGATGTCGGTGGCCTGAAAAAAGGCTACCATGCGGTGGTCAATATCAATCGGCATTACCATGCGCAATTTCATTCCACCGACCCTCAAGCCATTGCCCAATGGGCGCGCCAATTTCATCCTAGCGTGATTGCCGTCGATGCCCCTTGTCTGTTTAGCCGAGCTGGCCGATCACGATCAGGCGAACGGGCATTAGTCAGCAACGGCCTACGCTGTTTTTATACGCCCACCCGAGCCATGGCAGAAAAAAGTCGCTTTTACGACTGGGTGTTCAATGGCGAGCGTCTCTACCAAGCGTTGGGGCTTCCGCTGTTTGATGGATTAGAAAGTGCCCGGCCCTGTGTGATTGAAACCTTTCCTCATGGCATCGCCACCGCTTACCAGCAGAGCCTGGGCGAGCCCAAAGCCATGGGCAACAAATCGGCGCAACGCTTAAATGCCTTAAGCAATATCGCCGCTTACAATACGCAGCAGCTAAGCAACATCGATTTCATTGACGCCGCTTTGTGCGCCGTTGCGGCCGATTACTGCCTAGCCAATCGCATTAGCATTTATGGCGACAGCGAAGATGGCTATATCGTCATTCCGCGCTTTTCTTCCAGCACGCATGAAAAATAATTGAACCTAGCGGCGGCATTAGGGACAAAAAGCCTGTTAACTTTTTTGCCCTAATTGAAAGCCATCACCGTCATGAAACGATTCCTTCCATCTGCCTTATTGCTAGCTGCACACCTTGTGAACACCAGCACGGCCAATGCCCAACCCAATATCGCACAACTGTTGCCCTTGCACGAATCCATCGTGCAAATTTCCGTGGAGTTAGGCAATGGCAACGCGGGTACCGGTACCGGGGTGGTGATTAGCCCCGAATACGTGGTGACCAATTGCCACGTGTTAGCCAATGGCAAAGGCGCCAATGTGGCCAAATACAACGACGGCTACAAACCCATTGCACTCAAAGCCGACTGGAAACACGACTTGTGTGCGCTTAAATTTGAAGGCTTACCGTTTAAGCCTGTGCAATTACGCGACTCGGCCACATTGGCTATAGAGGAAGAGGTGTTTAGCCTAGGTTATCCCAACGGCAATAACGTGCCGCAACCTTCTTATGGTGCCATTAAAGCCAAATACGCCATGGATGGCAGCCTTATCATTCGCTCCAACGCAGCTTTCTCTTTGGGCTCCAGCGGTGGCGCCTTGTTTGATCAAAAACTAAATTTAATAGGCATGACCACCTTTAAAAGCCCGGGGCCCAATGGCTTCTTCTATAGCTTGCCGGTGGAATGGATTAAAGACCTCATCGCCAGCAAAGACTTATTGAGTTTAAACACGGACGAAACGCCGTTTTGGGCCTTGCCTTTTGATAAGCAACCCCATTTCATGCAGGTGGTTATTCCCTATCAAAATAAAGATTGGACGACTTTGCATGCCGTCGCGCAAGCCTGGACTATCAGCCAACCAGAAGCGGCCGATGCATGGTATTACTTAGGGGTCGCTGACTATGGCCTAAACCACGCGCCTTTGGCTAAGACTGAGTTGAATAAAGCCTTGAACTTGAATCCACAGCATTTAGAAGTGTTCATGCAACAAGCGAAAATAGCCTTAGAAGAGGCCGATTTTACTGCTTTGGATAAATTGACTCAGCGCATTGCCGAGTTGGATGCCTACGAATCGGAAGCGCTGGCCAGCAAAATTGTGGCCTTAAAACAAGCTAAGGCTTTGCCGTCCAATAAATAGGCTGTTGCTCGCTGACGGCAAACACCATCATGTTGGCCCGCCTTAAGTTCTCTATCGCCTCGTCTTCGGATACGCCTTGCTTTAAGGCGTTAGCTTTGGCAATAGGTGCGCCGTAAGCCAACCATTTTGGGTTTTCTGTGTAGCCATGGTCAGCCATGCAACGGCGCATGACGTTGATCTTACGGCCTTCTTTTTCCAGCATCTGAAAAGCCACCACGGCGTTCATATTGGCCACCGCATTCTCGGCAATGCTGGCGCATTCGTCACCGGCTTTCTGCAAAGCTGTTTTCGCTTTGGGTTCGCTGCCATCGGTTTGATAGAGTGTCCACAGGTAGCCTAATAGCGGCAAGCCTATCAACAGTGGAATCACAAAACGTGCTTTAGTCATGGTAAGCCTCCTTTAACAACTGCAGGTCTTTGAGCACGGTTTGGGCATGCGTATCCGGCTCCACATTCAAATACATTTTAGCGACACGACCGGCTGGGTCAATTAAATAAGTATGGCGTTTTGCCAACTTAAAATAAGGCAAATTCATCAACGCGCCATAGGCTTTAGCGACGTCGCCTTGCTTGTCCGCCAACAGCGGAAAGGGTAAACGGTGCTGGCTGGCAAAGCCGGCGTGGGCGGCACTGCTGTCCACACTGACACCCACTACCTGGGCGCCAATTTTCTGCAGAGCAGAGTGCTCATCGCGAAAGCGGCAGGCTTCTTTGGTGCACCCCGGCGTGTTGTCTTTTGGGTAAAAATACAGCACCAACCAACGCCCTTTAAATTCGTCCGATTGCCTGAGCTGACCGTTTTGATCCATCAGGCTAAAAGCCGGTGCCAAGGCCCCTACTTTTAATTGAGCGCTGGGAGAAGATTTAACGTAGGCCAGCACTAGCAATGCTGCCAGCGCGATAACCAACAGCAAGAGCTTAATCACGGCGTTTCTCCTAAATCAAAGTTGCGTCTGTGGTGGCAGGTGTAGCCATCCGGAAACTGCATGATGTATTTTTGGTGTTTTTCTTCAGCCGGGTAAAAAGCTTGGAACGCTTGCAACTGCGTCACCACTGGCATGCCCCATTGACCGGAGGCATTGACCGTGGCGATGACTTGCTCGGCCACGCTTTTTTGCGCTTCATCCAGGTAAAAAATGGCTGATCGGTATTGCGTGCCAATGTCGTTGCCTTGCTGATTGGGTTTGGTTGGGTTGTGCACCCGAAAAAATTCAAACAGCAAGTGTTTTAGTGTTACCGTTTCCGTGTCAAACTCCACCATCAGGGTTTCAGCATGGCCAGTGGTGCCGGTGGTCACTTCACGGTAGCCGACATTGGCAATGTGGCCTCCGGAAAAGCCCACTTGGGTGGCAAGCACACCGGGCATGTGCCTAAATAATTCTTCCATGCCCCAATAACAGCCGCCGGCTAGGTATAATTTCTGTAAATTTTTCATGAGGACTCTGAGTGCGTAAATAAGAAATTGTTCAAACGGCCAAACCTTTTTTCGGCTTATGGCTCATACTAATGTATATCAAAATTTTTGAGGTAAAAAATGATTTTTTCCAAGCTAGCCATTCAATTATCCGAATCGGGTTGGATGCCCGATTTTCTAATTCGTTACGGCATACGCCAACTTAGCAAACAACGTTTGATTGAGATTTCTGCTGGCAACACGGAAATGGCCAGTGAATTTCGTGCGCGCTTTTTTCAAAGCATGCGCCAAGCGCAAATTGCCCCCTTACCGGAAATGGCCAACGCCCAACACTACGAAGTACCGGCGGCTTTCTTTGATTTGGTGCTGGGTAAGCACCGCAAATACAGCAGTTGCTTTTGGCCTAACGGGGTGGACAACTTAGATCAAGCCGAACACCACGCCTTAAGTCAAACTTGTTTGCATGCCAACTTGCAAAACGGCCAACATATCTTGGAATTAGGGTGCGGTTGGGGCTCGTTGTCTTTATGGATGGCCAGGCATTATCCGGAAAGCCAAATCACCTCGGTATCCAATTCCAAATCGCAACGCGATTTTATTTTAGCCATCGCTAAAAAAGAAAACCTAAGCAACCTCAATGTCATTACTTGCGACATGAACAACTTTGACATCAAGCAGCAGTTTGATCGCATCGTCTCGGTTGAAATGTTCGAACACATGCGCAATTACCAAGTGCTATTTGAAAAAATCAACTCCTGGCTAGCACCGCAAGGCCAATTTTTTATGCACATTTTTTGCCACAGAGACGTGCCCTACGCGTTTGAAGTGCAAGGCGATGACGATTGGATGAGCCAGTTCTTTTTTTCCGGTGGCTTTATGCCCAGCGACGACACGCCCAGTCAATTTCAATCGCACCTTAGATTAAGCCGGCAATGGCGTTGGGATGGCAGGCATTACGAAAAAACCGCCAATGCCTGGTTAACCAATATGGATGACAACGAGGCGGTCATCAACGGCATCTTAGCCGATTGTTATGGCCCCGAAAATGTCGTGTTGTGGCGTCAGCGCTGGCGAATTTTCTTCATGGCCTGTGCCGAGTTATTTGGCTACCAAGGTGGCCAAGAATGGTGGGTGAGCCACTATCTGTTTGAAAAAAATGGGGGCTAAGCATGCTGTTTAACATTATCGGCTTTCAAATCGGTTGGTTTGCCTGCGTTTTAGGGGCGGCTTATCACGCACCTTGGTTAGGTGTGTTTAATGCCCTTTTCATCCTGATGTTGCACTGCAAACGGTCCAAGCACAAACAAGCAGAAAACAACTTGCTGTTGCTGGCTGCTTTATTCGGCTTGGTTTTTGACAGCTTGTTGCTGCAATTGGGTTGGGTTTCTTTTGAACCCGTGGCGTATTGGCCGGATGCGTTATCGCCGCCGTGGATGATAGCGTTATGGGCCTTGTTTGCCAGCACCTTAAACATCAGCCTAAATTGGCTGAAAAAATACACGCTTCTGGCCTACTTGCTCGGCGCTGTTTCTGGGCCGTTGTGTTACTGGGCAGGCGAGCGCCTCGGTGCACTGCACTTGGTTAATTTCAATATGGCCATGGTCTATTTAGCCGTGGGTTGGGCCATAGCAGTGCCACTGTTGCTAAAAGTGGCCTCAACCTTATTGAATAAGGAAACAAATCGTGTTTAATGTTGCGCATTATTTATTGACCCTCATTCCCATGTCCATGATGGCCATACTGGCTTGGACCTTAAGTTTAAAACACAACAACGTCACTCTGGTGGACACGCTCTGGGCGTTGTTTTTCTTGTTTAGCACGCTGTTTAGTTTTTTTGCTTACGCCGACCCCAGTCCGCGTGCTTGGTTAACCTTGAGCTTGGTGGCGATCTGGGCTTGCCGCTTAAGCGGGCACTTGCACAATCGCAACCACAACAAGCCAGAAGACGCTCGCTACCAAGCCATACGCGCACGCAACCAACCCAACTTTAGGATCAAAAGCCTGTATTTGGTGTTTTTATTGCAAGCCGTGTTGGCTTGGATTATCGCCACACCCTTGCATGCAGCAACGATCTCGACCAATGCACTCAATGCTTGGGATGCCCTAGGCATAGCGCTGTGGTTAATCGGCATGTTTTTTCAAGTGCTGGGCGATAGCCAACTGGCGCGCTTTGTCGCGCAGGCGGGCAACAAAGGCAAGGTGCTAAGCAGCGGTGTTTGGCGTTATACCCGCCACCCCAATTACTTTGGGGAAGCCTGTATTTGGTTTGGCTACGGTTGCTTAGGCTTGGCCAGCGGCGCATGGTGGACACTGATCTCTTCCATATTCATGACTTATCTATTGGTCAAAGTAACCGGTGCAAAATTACTGGAAGCCGACATCGCCAAGCGACGTCCTGGCTACAGCACTTACATGCAAACCACCTCAGGCTTTGTGCCTTGGTTTCCCAAAAAAGGCGACTAACTTATGGCCCGCATACAAATTAAAACACTTTTATTATTTTGCCTACTTTTACCAGGCATAGTGGCGGCACAAACTTGGCAATTCGATGTGTCCATGGACGGCAAAGCCATAGGCACGCATGACTTTGTCCTGGATGAAAAAGAAGACGGCCAACTGGCCTTAAAAAGTGAGGCGAAATTCAACGTAAAATTTTTGTCTATTAGCGTGTTTAAATACCACCATCAAGCCAATGAACTTTGGCAAAACGATTGCTTGAAAAAATTGGACGCCAAAACCCAAGAAAACAGCAAAGCCACGGTTGTAGGCGGCACGCAAGACAAAGCAGCGTTTAAAGTGGTCGCACCAACGCCCTTGGAGATAGGCCAACAATGCGTCATGACCTTTGCCTATTGGAACCCAAAAATACTGCAACAAAAGAAGTTGTTAAACCCACAAACCGGCGAGTACTTGACCACCCAAATCACCGCGCTTGGTCAAGAGACCATACAGGTTAAAGGCCAAACAAAAAAAGCCGAGCGCCATAAAATTCTCACCAATAAATTTGTCATAGAGATTTGGTATGGTTTAGATGGCGAGTGGCTGGCCCTGCAGTCCACCACCCCCGATGGCCGTATCGATTACGCCCTTAAATAAAATGAGAGAGAAAATGAAAAAAACCTTAGTCAGTTCCTTGTGCGTTTTATTGGGCGCATGCAGTTCCATGGCGCCGATTCCAACGGTTAAAGAAGTGAAGCTGAATCAATTCATGGGCGATTGGTACGTGATTGCCTGCATCCCCACCTTCATAGAGAAAGGCGTGCACAACGGCATTGAATCCTATGCCTTGGCTGCCGATGGCCGCATTAACACCACCTTCACCTTTAACCAAGGCAGCTTTGATGGTGAGCTAAAACGCTACCAACCGACCGGCTTTGTCGTGCCCAATACCGGCAACGCCGTTTGGGGCATGCAATTTGTTTGGCCAATTAAAGCCGAGTACCGCATCGTCTATTTGGATGAGGGCTACCAAACCACTATCATCGCTAGAAATGCCAGGGATTACGTCTGGTTAATGTCACGCCAAGCCAACATGTCCGATCAAGCTTACCAAGGCTACGTGGCACAAATTCAAACCATGGGCTACGATGTCAGCAAATTAGTCAGAATTCCACACCAGCTTAAAAAATAAGGATAGGCCCAGATGTTTTTTAAAACCCTCGTTTCTTGGTTCGATAACCATGCCGTCGAGACCAGCGATGCCAACCCAGAAAAAATAGAATGCCTTAGGGTGTTGCCCTTTATCGTCTTGCACTTAGCCTGCTTCGCGGTATTTTGGGTGGAGTTCAGCGCCGTTGCTGTTAGCGTGGCCGTGGTCTTGTACCTACTAAGGATGTTTGCCATTACCGGGTTTTACCACCGCTACTTTTCGCACAAAGCCTTTAAAACTTCCAGACCCGTGCAATTTATTTTTGCCTTTTTAGCCGCCAGTGCCGCGCAACGTGGGCCGTTGTGGTGGGCCTCGCATCACCGCCATCACCATGCACATTCCGATCACCCGGAAGACCCGCATTCGCCTAAACAACACGGGTTTTTTTGGAGCCATTTAAGCTGGTTTTTGGCCAACAAAAACTTCCGCTTAAAAAAAGAACGCATTAAAGATTGGCTGCAATACCCAGAATTAAAATTACTAGACCGCTTCGATGTGGTGGCCCCCTTGGCTTTAGCCTTGGGCTTATTTGGCTTGGGTGCTTGGTTAGAATACGCCGCACCGCATTTGCAAACCAATGGCCTGCAGTTATTTATCTGGGGCTTTGTCATCTCCACGGTCTTGCTCTACCACATGACGTTTACCGTGAACTCCTTGGCCCACGTTTGGGGCAAACGGCGCTTTTTAACCAATGACGACAGCCGCAACAACCCGGTGATTGCCTTGTTTACCTTGGGTGAAGGCTGGCATAACAATCACCACCATTTTCCTAGCTCGGCCAGACAAGGCTTTTATTGGTGGGAAATTGACCTTACCTATTACGGCTTAAAAATCTTAGCGGCATTGGGTTTGATATGGGATTTAAGAAAAGTCCCGGTAGAGGTGTTAAGCCAGAAACGCACCAGCAAATGAAAATAGCCATCATAGGAGCAGGCATCGCCGGCAACACCCTGGCTTACCACTTACACAAAGCTCACGATATCACGGTGTTTAGCGCCGACAGCCATGTCGGTGGCCACACGCACACGCACTCGGTGCACGCCTTTGGCCGTGACTACCAAATCGACACCGGTTTTATAGTCTACAACAATTGGACTTACCCGCATTTCATCCAACTTTTGGACGATCTGGGTGTGCCCACGCAAGCCAGCCAAATGAGTTTTAGCGTGCGCGATGAAGTTTCCGGCTTGGAGTACAACGGCACCAGTTTAAACAGCTTGTTTGCGCAACGCCGCAATGCTTTTAGGCCCAGCTTTTTGTTGATGATCAGGGATATCCTGCGCTTTAATAAAGAAGCGCCCTTGATGTTAAATGCCGCGGTGGCAGACTTGCCGTTTGCCGACTATTTAAAAAAACACCGCTACAGCCAAGCGTTCATTAAGCATTACATCATACCCATGGGCTCGGCAATTTGGTCGGCATCGCCTAAGCAGATGTTTGACTTTCCCAGTAAATTTTTCATACGCTTTTTCCACAACCACGGCATGTTAAGCGTGGCCGATAGACCCGAGTGGCGGGTCATACAGGGCGGCTCTAAAGCTTACGTGGAGAAACTCACTGCCGGCTTCAAAGACAAGATCCGTTTAAACAGCCCGGTGGTTCGCGTCAAGCGCAACAAAGGCTCGGTGAGCGTGCAGTTGCAAGATCAAGCTGCAGAGAAATTTGATTGGGTATTTTTCGCCTGCCACAGCGACCATGCACTAAGCCTATTGGCGGACGCGTCGGCAGAAGAGCAAGCCATATTGGCTGCGCTGCCCTACCAAAAAAATCAGATTGTTTTGCACACCGATGCCAGCCTAATGCCCAAGAAAAAATTGGCTTGGGCGGCATGGAACTACCACCTGACCGAGCAAGAGTTAGGCTTGGCGGCGGTCACCTACAACATGAACATTTTGCAGTCCTTGGACTCCCCCGAACCATTCTTGGTCACGCTCAATCACACCACGAAAATAGACCCGCACAAGATTATAAAAAAACTGGAATACACCCACCCGGTGTTCACCCCAGCCGGTGTGGCGGCGCAATCTCGCCATGCCGAAATCAGCGGCGTGAATCGCACCGCTTACGCCGGGGCGTATTGGCGCAATGGCTTCCATGAAGACGGCGTGGTCAGCGCCTTGGCGGCCTTGGAACACTTTGAACGAGCCACCGCTAAATGAGTGTGCTTAACAGCTGCAT
The DNA here is from genome assembly GCA_965601545.1 of Methylophilaceae bacterium. GTDB lineage: Bacteria > Pseudomonadota > Gammaproteobacteria > Burkholderiales > Methylophilaceae > Methylotenera. Next base: position 1,303,475 of record OZ271845.1, read on the forward strand.
TTATACCGGCCAAGTAAAGCATCAGCGTTACTTACCGGTGCCGCATGGTTTTAACTACGGCTTATTCATGGTGTATTTGGATTTAGCTGAACTGCCGCGGTTGTTTAAAGCCTATTGGTTTTGCTCTTGGCAAAGTCGCAATGTAGCCAGTTTTTTTAACCGAGATTACCACGATGGGCAAACAGAGGATTTGGCCGGCGCCATCCGTGACCTGGTGTTTAACCGCACCGGCAACCGCCCGCAAGGACCAATCCGCTTACTCACGCACATGCGTTATTTTGGCTTTATCTTTAACCCAGTGAGTTTTTATTATTGCTTTGATGCACCAGGCCAAACCTTGCAATACATCGTCGCCGAAATCACTAACACGCCTTGGGGTGAGCGCCATCATTACGTGCTCGATTGCCAAAACAAACCAGCACCTTATCGATTTATGTTCGACAAGTCTTTTCACATTTCACCCTTTTTGCCGATGAACATGGATTACGATTGGCGCTTTCATACACCGAGTCATGAGCTATTCGTGCACATGGAAAATGCCCAAGCCGGGGTGAAAAAATTCGATGCCACGCTGACCCTAAAGCGCATAGCCATGACCCCATCCAACATGCTAAAAGTCTTGCTGCATTACCCCTTTATGACGCTAAAAGTGGTATTGGCCATTTATTGGCAAGCCCTCAAATTGTGGCTCAAACGCGTGCCCTTTATTCCTCACCCTTAAAAAATAGATCTCAAGATGACCACAAGTAAATCCACTATCACACCCGCATTAGGTAAATTGACGCCCAAGCCAAGACGCTTAGACCGTTTGGCTAAACGAATTTTAGTCCATCGTTTGCAGCCATTAAAGCACGGCACCTTGACGCTGATAGACGGCGATCAAAGCCTGACATTTGGTGAGGCCAATCGCTTGTCGGCCTTAGCCGACATTCACGTCACGCTGACCATAAAGGACGCGCAGTTTTATGGTGAAGTGGTATTTGGTGGCTCCATAGGCGCAGGCGAAGCCTACATGCGCGATCTATACGATTGCGACAACTTGACCAACTTGATCCGCTTAATGGTGCGCAATCAATCGCTATTGGATGTCATAGAAAGCGGCTGGGCGAAACTGACCACGCCCATCCAAGCGTTTTTGCATCGTTTAAACAAAAACACCCAACAAGGCAGTCGACGCAATATCTCGGCCCACTACGATTTGGGTAACGACTTTTTCAAACTGATGCTGGACCCGACCATGATGTATTCCTCGGGCATCTTCAGTTCCGCCAAGGACAGCTTGGAGCAAGCCTCACTGAACAAGCTCAAATCCATCTGTAAAAAACTTGATTTAAAACCGACCGACCACGTGCTGGAAATCGGCACCGGCTGGGGCGGCTTTGCCATATATGCCGCGCAACATTACCAGTGCAAAATCACCACCACCACCATTTCACAAGCGCAATACGATTTGGCCACCGAGCGCATCGCCGCCCTTGGTTTGCAAAATCAAATCACCGTGTTGCTGACCGACTACCGCGATTTAAGCGGCCAATACGACAAGCTGGTGTCGATAGAAATGATAGAGGCAGTGGGCCATCACTTTTACGATACCTACTTTGCCTGCTGCAGCGCTTTATTAAAACCGCAGGGCATGATGCTGCTGCAAGCCATCACCATCGTCGATCAACGTTACGCCGCGGCGATTAAATCGGTTGATTTTATCCAGCGCCACATCTTCCCCGGCAGTTGCATTCCTTCGGTCACCGCCATGCTAGACAGCATCACCCGCGCCACCGACATGCGCTTATTTGATTTAGAAGACATAGGCCCACATTACGCCAAAACCTTAGCGGCATGGCGGCAAAACTTTTTTGCGCATTTAGCCCAGGTGAAGCAATTAGGTTACCCAGACACCTTCCTGCGCATGTGGGATTTTTACTTATGCTATTGCGAGGGCGGCTTTGAAGAACGCGCGCTGGGCGACGTGCACATGCTATTGGTTAAACCGGAAAATAGACGGGCCGCCAAAATTTGAGCGGCACCTAAGTTAAATCAAACTGCTGTCATCCCGCCATGGCTATGTTAAAAAAAGAAAACTTCCCGAGTAAAATTTGCGCCACCTGCCAACGCCCTTTTGTTTGGCGAAAAAAATGGCAAGCCGTTTGGCACGAAGTGAAGTACTGCTCACACCGCTGCCAACAGACTAAAAACCGCCAAAATTGATTGCCGATAAAACTGCAGTTGGCGCTTTAGCGTTTAATTTTTTAAAGGGTACAATTCAAGCTAAACAGCCATGATCAATAGGAACCCCATGCAATACCGCCGCATCCCCCACACCGATTTAAACGTATCCGCCATCTGCTTGGGCACCATGACCTACGGCGATCAAAACACCCAAGCCGAGGCCTTCGAGCAGCTCGACTATGCCGTGGCAAACGGCATCAATTTCATCGATACGGCTGAAATGTACCCTGTGCCACCTAAAGCAGACACCTACACGCGCACCGAAATCATCATCGGCCATTGGCTTAAAAACCAGACTCGCGACAAAATTATTTTGGGAGGCAAAGTGGCCGGCCCCAGACGCGGTATGGATTGGATACGTGGCGGCCCACCTTGCATGGACAGAGCTAACATACGCGCGGCCATTGAAGGCTCGCTCACGCGCATGCAAACCGACTACATCGATGTTTACCAATTGCACTGGCCTGAGCGCAACGTGCCGATGTTTGGCCAATACTTATTTGACCCAGCCAACGAGTATGTGTCTGGTCTATACCAAGAGGGCGATCGCAAGGCATGGGTATCGATACACAATCAGCTAGAAACCTTGGCTGAACTGATTAAAGAAGGCAAGGTGCGTTACATAGGCTTATCCAATGAACAGCCATGGGGTTTGATGGAGTTTTTACGGCTGGCTAAAGAATACGATTTGCCGCGCGTGGCCACCGTGCAAAACTGCTACAACTTGATCAACCGCGGCATGGAGTTTGGCATGTCAGAAGTGCTGTTCCGGGAAGAGGTCAGCCTGCTGGCTTATTCCCCGCTTGCATTCGGGCATTTAACCGGCAAATACATAGACAACCCCGCTGCGCCTGGCCGCGTTACGCAATTTTTAGGCTATGCCCAGCGCTATAAAAAACCCAACGTCACACCAGCCAGCAAAGCCTATGCGGAACTGGCTAGGGCACACGGCCTAAGCCCCACGCAACTAGCTTTATCTTTTGTTTACCACCGTTGGTTTGTCACCAGCACCATCATAGGCGCCACCAATATGGTGCAACTCAAAGAAAACATCGCGGCTTGGGATACGCAATTATCGGCAGAGGTGATGTTGGAAATTGAAGACTTGCATTTGCGCATGATGAATCCCGCCCCTTAAACTCGGCACAGCGTGAAATCCTATAAATAATACATGGCTAATCCAAGTATAAAACCTCAGCTAGACGCCCCAGCACCCGTCTCTTTCTGGCAAGCATTTGCCTATTGGCTCAAACTGGGTTTTGTCAGCTTCGGCGGCCCTGCCGGTCAAATTGCCATTATGCACCATGACTTGGTAGAGCATAAGCGCTGGATTTCAGAAAAGCGCTTTTTACACGCTCTTAACTATTGCATGCTGCTACCCGGACCCGAAGCCCAACAGCTTGCTACTTACATAGGCTGGCTGATGCACCGCACTTGTGGTGGCATCGTCGCCGGGGCTTTATTTGTCTTGCCCTCGTTCTTCATCCTTGTTGGGCTGGCTTATGTCTATATGGCTTACGGCGAGGTGCCTGCCATTGCCGGGGTGTTTTATGGCATTAAGCCCGCGGTGGTAGCCATTGTTTTATTTGCGGCCTATCGCATCGGCATGCGCGCGCTCAAAAACAAAGTACTTTGGTCAATTGCGGCATTCGCTTTTTTAGCAATTTTTGCACTCAAATTACCCTTCCCTTTAATCGTGTTAGCGGCGGCCAGCATTGGCTATTTGGGCAGCCAATTTTATCCGGATTATTTCAAAGCAGGCGGCGGCCACAGCAACACAAATAAACACTACGGCAAAAGCTTGATCGATGACGATACGCCCACCCCATGTCATGCGATTTTTAGCTGGAAAAAGCTGATTCGAATTGCATTAATCGGCATCGCAATATGGCTAATCAGCATGGCCGCATTGATAAGCGAATTTGGCTGGGACAGTGCGTTTACGCAAATGGGCTGGTTTTTTACTAAAGCAGCACTGCTGACATTTGGCGGCGCCTATGCGGTTCTACCCTATGTTTACCAAGGGGCAGTGGAACATTACCAATGGCTATCCGCACCACAAATGATGGACGCTTTAGCCTTGGGTGAAACCACCCCAGGTCCCTTGGTGATGGTCAACACATTCGTCGGTTTTGTCGGTGGTTGGTTAGGCACAGGCGCCACGCACTTCGGCGCATTCACGTCTGCACTTATAGCCGCGTCCATCGTCACTTTTTTCACTTTCCTACCGAGCTTTGTCTTCATCCTGATGGGTGGGCCTTTTATTGAAACTACCCATGGTAATCTCAAATTAACGGCACCCCTCACCGCCATCACTGCCGCAGTGGTTGGGGTCATTTTGAACTTAGCTCTATTTTTTGCCTACCACGTGTTTTACCCAACCGGGTTTGATGGCTCGCCAGATCTGTTTGCTATTAGCTTATCCATAGCCGCACTGATCAGCTTGTTTAGATTGAAGCTAAGCGTTATCCCGGTGCTCATTATCAGCGGGCTTATTGGCATGGGCTTCCAGCTCTTTATTTAAGGATCGATCAATGACAGAGTCGTATTTATTTTTGAAATCGCTGCATATCTTGGGCATCATCTTGTTGCTAGGCAATCTGATTGTCACGGCTTGGTGGAAACTAATGGCCAACCGAACCAAGAACCCAAGCATCATTGCCTTTGCCCAACGGCAAGTCACCCTAACGGATTTTGTCTTCACCGCGCCAGGTGCGCTCTTAGCAATTATGGCTGGGGATTACATGGCCTACGGATACATGGCGGACACCTGGAACATACAATGGCTTAACTGGGGCCGCAGTCTATTCATCGCCTCAGGCATCATTTGGATAACGGTGTTAATTCCCACGCAAATCAAACAAGCACGCTTGGCCCGTGAATTCGCTATTAGCTTATCCATCCCAGACGAGTATTGGAAATTAAGTATGCGCTGGAATATATTTGGCACGATTGCGGTTGCATTGCCACTAATCAACATTTATTGGATGGTGTATAAGCCGGTCTAGCCATCTGCCATTTCTGGGCATAAAAAAAGCCTAACCTGTTGGTTAAGCTTTTTATTTTGCTGGTGCCCGGGGCCGGAATCGAACCGGCACGCTGTTGCCAGCGCGGGATTTTGAGTCCCGTGCGTCTACCAATTCCGCCACCCGGGCATTATTGAAAATACATTGCTGTATAATTTGCGATTTCGCTATTATAACAAGCTCTAGGAATTATGCGTACAGAAGATTTTGATTTTTATTTGCCCGATGCATTAATTGCCCAGCACCCCACATTAGAGCGAACCGCCAGCCGCATGTTGCACCTTAGCGGCCAGGACGGGAGCCTAAACGACAAACAATTCTTAGACTTAGTGGACTGCATTAATGCTGGTGATTTATTGGTGTTTAACGACACCCGCGTAATTAAAGCGCGTCTATTTGGCCATAAACATAGCGGCGGCAATGTGGAAGTGCTGATCGAGCGCGTGATTAATTCGCACACGGCTTACGCGCATATTCGCGCTTCACGCGCTCCCAAGGTGGGCAGTTTAATCCGTCTATCGGCTGCGTTTGATGCCGAAGTCACGGCCCGTCACGATGATTTATTCGAACTGCGTTTTTTAAGCGAAACCGCAGTATTGGATTTACTCGATGCCCACGGCGCCCTGCCCTTACCCCCGTATATCACCCATGCTGCCACCAGCGAGGATGAAAACCGTTATCAGACTGTATTTAATAAACATCCTGGAGCGGTAGCGGCCCCAACCGCCGGCTTGCATTTTAACGAGGCCGTTTTGGAAGCATTGAAAAATAAAGGCATACACATTGCCTACGTTACCTTGCACGTCGGCGCTGGCACCTTTCAACCGGTGCGAGTGGATAACATACAAGAGCATAAAATGCACAGCGAGTTGTACAGTATTCCACAAACCACGGTGGACTTGATTTTACAAACCAAACAAAGCGGGGGAAAAGTAACGGCAGTGGGAACCACAGTCCTTAGAGCCCTAGAAAGCGCTGCCAAGCTTAATGAAGGCTCGAACGGCTTGTTAAAAGCTGGCAGTGGCGACACCGATATATTCATCACCCCTGGGTATGCATTTAAAGTGGTTGATCGGCTCTTTACCAATTTCCATCTGCCCAAAAGCACGCTGCTTATGTTAGTGTCAGCTTTCGCGGGCTTGGCCAATATTAAAGCGGCTTATGTTCATGCCATCTCCCAACAGTACCGATTTTTTAGTTATGGCGACGCCATGCTAATTGAGAAACAAACGGCCATAACGTGAACGAATTCAAGCGTCACTTAGACTAAATTAATTATTAACCTAGCCATTAAAGAAAACTTATTTATGCGTATCTCTACCCTATTACTTACATTGTTTACAGCCATGGCAGGGCAACATGCCCAAGCGGAAATTTTAGCCGAGGCCCAGGTCGGCATCAAAATTCCAATGATGCAAAAACCCACTACCCGCCCCATGACCGTGGCGCATGTGCCTGGCTTAAAACGCTATTACGTTGCCGATGGCGGCCTGGCGCCTATGGGCAGCGAGTTCGAAGCGCCCATTTCTAAATCGCTTATTCACACCTATAACGACGATGGTAAATACGTGAATTCAGCCCGCCCAGGCTACGATAACCGCTCCATTTATTACAACAGCAATAGCAATAAATTGGAGACCATTACCTATAACATTTCTAGCTACGCTGGCTTCTCACCGAACACCGGCATTTTTGCGATTGACCTAACTGAAACAGGCGAAGTGAAAGATAGCTCGACCGATGTATTTGGTTTTAATCCGGCTTTCGGCGATGCCAACACCATGCCTAGCTACAACCCAGAGAGTAACCTCTATTACGCCAAACAAGGTCGCAGCAACAAAGTGTTAGTGGTGGATGTAAAGTTACGCGAGCCTGCCAGTGAAATCACACTTGACCTGAGTAAAACTGGCGCTGCCATTGATGACGTAAGCGATTACTTCGTGGCCTACACCGGGGTAAAAAATGAGGAACTGCTGCTATTGGACGTCGACCACAAATGCGTCTTGGTGTTTAATTTAAAGGGTCAATACCAAGGCAAAAGCGCCTTGCCTAAAGACTTAAAATTGCGTTCGCACAACCACTTAAACGGCACCGGTTACGCCAACGACATGCTGTTTGTTTACCATGAATCAGAAGGGGAATTTGGTACTTATTACGGTTTTAAAATCGTTAAAGCCAATTAAACATTTCAGCTGACGCGCAAAAAAAACCGCCACAAGGGCGGTTTTTTTATTTCTAATTAAAGAGCGATTAATTGCCTAAAGCGCCTGCAAGTTTGGATGAAGCTAGACCAAACAAAGCACCAAGCACAACAGATAATGACACTAGCAATACTGGATTGCTTAAATCCGTTGCAGTTACGCTACCCGCATTAGCTGTTTGTAATGCGTAACCAGCCGTTGCTGCATAACCGTACACATTGGATGGCACAGATGATAATAAGTCTTGTCCTGCCACTATCACTAAGAGAAATACCGTTGCAGCAATGTAAACGGCTGGGCCCACGGCACCTGCTAAACCAAGTGGATTAGCACCAACTAAACTTAGTGCAACACCGGCTAAAACAGAACCATAAATCATGCCTACGATGGTTTTTTTCAATGCAGCATCGTCTGCCCCACTGTGGAAAAAAGCACCCCATGCGATAAAGCCAACCCAGACTAAAGCCTCAACTGTGCCGTCTTCCGCCCCTAATGGACCAAGCGCAATATAAGCCCAGACACCCCCTAAAACAGCAATACTTAATGCAAGTGCGGTTAATTTCGACATACTTAATTCTCCTAAATTATTATTTAAATGAGTAACAAGTTAATGCGAACAACGGCGCAATATGCGGGGCTTTTTTCTGACTTAATTGTCCCCGTCATAAAAACGCTAGCGCAATACTGAACGATTTTTACATAAATGTAAACTTTTTTAGGCACCAATAGTGTGCACGAGCCAGAAATGCTAGATAAGCACTTGATTTTATGTGGGTATTAATACAAAAAAATAATGCATTTAGAGGTGAGTAGCGGGGAATTTTGCTGGGAAATCGCCATTTTTGGATGGGTAATCCCAGTGTTTACGCCATGTTGCCAGGACTAAATTGGGATAAGCCGATTGACCTAAACTGCCGTTATAGCGGCCTAGCGCGCGAAATAAATCGCCATTTTCTCTATCCAAGTAATGCCTTAATATAGTGCAGCCGTAGCGCAAATTGGTACGCAGCAAGAATAAATTGTGGTCGGATGCACCAATGGCACGCGGCCAAAACGGCATGATTTGCATAAAGCCACGGGCACCAGCAGTCGACACAGCATACTTATTAAAGCCGCTTTCTACCTGTATCAAACCTAAAACCAGTTGCGGGTCTAACCCAGCACGGCTGGCTTCGTAATGCACGGTGCGCAATAAATCTTCGCGATAGGCAGCATTGGGGATGCGTTTTTGCAGGCGGGCAGACATGGTCTGCAACCAAGCGTCCCCCTCTTTATCGGAAGCAAACAGCAGTTTTGCCGGGGCTTTGTCGCTGATGCTGCGTTGCATCATGGCCCTAACGGAGCGTGAGAGTGGTTCCTCTATTTGCGATCCAGCGTGGCTGTTTAGGCTAATAAATAAGCCCAGCAGCACAGTTAGGAATGCATAGCAGAAAGGCATGGGTGGTCTGGTGTGATTTAGGCTATTTTTTGCATGAATGCCAGCACTTGGTTTAAAGGCAAGGACTCGGCCTGCTCGGCATGGCGGGCTTTGTATTCCACCAAGCCATCGGCTAAACCGCGTTCACCCACCACCAAGCGATGTGGCACGCCCATCAAATCGGCTTCAGCAAACATCACGCCGGGACGCTCGCCCCTGTCGTCTAACAAGGCATCGATGCCTGCGGCTTTAAGATCGGCATACAACTGATTTGCAGCGGCTTGCACCGCCTCGGATTTGTCATAGCCGATTGGGCAGATGGCCACGGCAAAGGGAGCCATGCTGGCCGGGAAGACTATGCCGCGCTCATCAAAACCTTGCTCAATCGCGGCGCCAACTATGCGTGACACGCCTATGCCATAACAACCCATTTCCATCACTTGGGTCTGGCCGTTCTCATCCAAGTAAGTGGCGTTCATGGCGGACGAATATTTAGTACGCAATTGGAATATATGACCCACTTCTATGCCGCGGCAAAGTGACAATGTGCCTTTACCGTCTGGGCTGGCATCGCCTTCCACCACGTTGCGTATGTCTGCCACCAAACCGGGTTCGGCTAAGTCGCGGCCAAAATTGACCCCGCTTAAATGAAACTTAGGCTTATTGGCGCCGCAGACAAAATCGCTCATGGCGGCCACGGTTTTGTCGGCTATCACCGTGACGTTAGCCGCCACATTGACCGGACCGATAAAGCCAGGTGGGCAATTTAAATGGGCACGAATTTCTTCTTCGGTTGCCAAGCGGAAATCCGCCATGCCGTCTAATTTGCCTAACTTCACTTCGTTTAAATTGTGGTCGCCACGCAACAAGGCCAAGTAAAAACGGCTGCTGCCATCGGCTTGCTTCACCATCAGCGCAATGGCTTTGACGGTTTGCGTCACGCTGATATTCAGCAAAGCGGCTACGTCGGCACAAGCGGTTTGCTTAGGGGTGTCCACTTCTTGCATGGCGGCCGTTGGTGCCTGACGTTTAGCCACGGTGATGGCTTCAGCCAACTCAACGTTGGCCGCGTAATCCGAGCTGTCGCAATACGCCAGGCCGTCTTCACCCGAATCGGCTAAGACATGGAATTCGTGCGAACCATCGCCGCCTATGGCACCGGTATCGGCTTTAACGGCACGGAATTTTAAGCCTAAGCGATTGAATATCGCGCTGTAGGCTTGATACATGATGGCGTAAGTTTGCTCTAATGAGGCGAAATCGGTGTGAAAGGAATAGGCGTCTTTCATCATGAATTCGCGGGCACGCATCACACCAAAACGCGGGCGGATTTCATCACGGAATTTGGTTTGAATTTGATAAAAATTAAGCGGCAATTGCTTGTAGCTGCGAATTTCCGTGCGGGCAATGTCGGTAATCACTTCTTCGTGGGTAGGGCCAAAGCAAAACTCGCGTTCGTGCCTATCGGTAATTTTCAGCATTTGTGGACCAAACACCGCCCAGCGTCCCGTTTCATCCCACAACTCGCGTGGCTGCACGGCCGGCATGAGCAATTCCAGCGCACCGGCTTTGTTCATTTCCTCGCGCACGATGGTTTCAACCTTGCGTAACACACGCAAACCCAAGGGCATCCAACTGTATAAACCCGAGCCTAACCGTTTAATTAAGCCAGCCCGTACCATCAAAATATGGCTTTGTAACTCGGCGTCGTTAGGGGCTTCTTTTTGCGTGTTGAAGAAAAATTGAGAGGCGCGCATGGTGAAAGTCGAATCGGAACAAATAAAAGTGTGAATTTTACCTTTTAACCTTACGCTCGTCAGCATTAATCCACTTGAGCCGCCCTAATCCGGCGGCATGATGCTTAAGGGCTAGGCTAAATCGGCCAGGGCTTGCATGGCCAAACGCAAATCCTGCCAAGTTTGCGCTTTATCTAGCGACTGCTGCAGTAAATGATCTAGCGCATGCGTGGCAATCAGTGTGCGGCCATGGCAGGCGTGCAATTGGCCGCGTAAAGTTGGCAAGCTTGCCTGGCTAGCCAACAACTGTTGAGCAGCCACTGCACCGAAGGCGATGAACATTTTTGCCGAGCTGGCTGACAAGGCGTGGCCTGGATCAGTCATGGCCTGCGGGGGGCTTAAACTAATGCGCATGGCCTTAGCCATGTTTTGTAGCAACTGCCATTCGTCAGCCGATAAGCTGGCTGTGAGCGTCACAAACAACCATAAGCCATCCGTGCTGGCGACTTGTATCCAAGCTAAGGCCACAGCTGGCTCGGGTAAGACTGACTCTTCTACGACAGGCTCTGGCACGGCCTGTTCTGGCAAGACTGGTGGCGCAACATGAGCAGCAGGCATCACTGGCACAACGCTCACTGCTTGGGCTTCAGGCGCAAGCGGCGGCAAGCTGGCACGCAAATGCCACATAGGCAGCAATTCCAATTCGCGCAACACGTCTTCTTGCGTCATCGCAGCGGTGGCCTGGTCTTTTGTATTTGGGTTTTTGTTCATGGGTCTTAATTTAATGGCGTCGTTTATCCTATGGCCAAGCCCATTAACACGGCGTCTTCTCGGCCGTTTTTGGCTGGGTAATAGCCGCGCCTAATGGCCATCTCATTAAAGCCGGTATTTTCATACAGCGCAATGGCGCTGACGTTACTCATGCGCACCTCTAGGAACATATTGGCTGCTTGGTGCTGTTTAGCCAAATCCATCATGTGCTGCAACAGGCATCGGCCTAAACCTTGCTTTTGGTAGGCTTGCGCTATGCTCAAATTAAGCAAATGCGCTTCATCCAACACCAGCATCATCAAGGCATAGCCTATGATGACTTTATCACGCCACAGCACTCGCGCCGTGTAGTCAGCGTTTAAAGAATCACTAAAGTTACCTCGCGTCCAAGGGTAAGGGTAGATCACCGGCTCTATGGCCATGATGGTATCCAAATCCGCCATGTGCATGGGCAGAAATTGGTCGCTGGCCGTGAGGCCATAAGGCAGCTTGGAATGACTCATCACAGCGATTTACCCAGCTCACGTTCGGCGGTTTTAAGGGCCACCCGATTGCGCACGTATATAGGCATGGCCGATCCCGCTGGTAAGGCCTGACCGGCGGCAAAATCCGCTTGGCTTAAAGCCAATATGGCCATGGCCGAAGGCAAACAATCGGGCTGCGTGGCCACTAACTGTCCGCTATAGACTGCCGCTAATGCATCAGGGTAAGCCTGCCAACCGCTGCCGACGCCGGTCCAGCCGGTGCCTAATAAAACCGGCACCGCTTCCGGCTTGCACACCGTTGGTTCGACCAGGGTTTGCCATTGCGCGCCGACTTTCTCGTAAGCGGCATGGTAGACCTCACCCATGCGCGCATCCAAACAGGCGATGACTTTATTGGCGCCACTGGCTTGCGCTAGGGCCAACAAGGTACAGACGCCCAAGACCGGCAAATTTGCACCCAAGCCTAAGCCTTGCGCGACACCGGCGGCAATGCGCACGCCAGTAAAAGAACCGGGACCGGCACCAAACGCCAGGCCGTGCAGATCGCCCAATTGCAAATTGGCTTGCTTAAGCAAGCTGTCTATCTGCGGCAAAATGACTTGCGAGTGGGTTTGCCCAGCGTTCACTTGAAACACATAGGACGCATCGCCCTTGATTAAGGCTAAGGATAGGTGTTCCGTGGAGGTATCAAAGGCGAGTAAATTCACGTGGGTTTAATGCTCATTTTAATCAGACGCTATTTTGCCACGCATACGCTTAATTTGGCCACGCTGGGTTTTACTTTCTAAGCGCCTTTGTTTGGATCCGTAGCTGGGCCGTGTGGCATAACGGGTGGGCAGTACTTTATTGGCCGCGTTGACGATGTCGTGCAAGCGCTGAATGGCGTCCTTTTTGTTCGCATCTTGGGTGCGGTATTGCTGGGCTTTTAACACCAACACACCTTGCTCACTGATGCGGCTGTCTTTTAATTGCAGCAACCGCGCTTTCAAACCCTCAGACAAACTGGACGCGGCTATGTCAAAACGCAGGTGGATGGCACTGGATACTTTGTTGACATTTTGCCCGCCCGCTCCTTGCGCGCGTATGGCGCTTAATTGGTAGTCGGATTCTGGAATAAGCAGCATCACGCTTGCTCTGGCGTATGGAAAAAAGCTTGCACCTCGGCTAAGTCGCGCGTGCGTTTAAACGGCGGCAAGCTTTGCCAAATGCGTTTGCCGTAACTTTTGCTAATTAAGCGCGGGTCACACAGCATCAGCACGCCGCGGTCTTTTTCATCGCGTATCAATCGCCCGGCGCCTTGCTTTAAGGTGATCACCGAGTAGGGCAATTGGTATTCCATGAAGGCATTTTTACCTTCGGCGTTGAGTTTGTCGACGCGAGCGGACAAGACCGGGTCATCCGGCGGCGCAAACGGCAATTTATCTATGATGACCACACTCAAGGCTTCGCCGCGTACGTCCACGCCTTCCCAAAAACTTTGCGAACCAACCAAAACCGCGTTGCCCAATAAGCGAAAGCGGTCCAACAACTCGGTGCGCGAACTGTCGCCTTGCAGCAACAAGGGGCTTTCTATGCCATTTTCCGCAAAAGCCTCTTTTAACAAAGCATGTATTTCACGCATGGCGCGCAAGCTGGTGGACAAGACAAACGCCCGGCCACCACTGGCTTGCAACACCGGCAGGGCAGCGGCCACCACTGATGCGGTGTAACTCGGGCTATTGGGATCCGGCATGCCGGTTGGCACATAGAGCAAAGCTTGCGCCGGGTAATTGAATGGACTTTCCCAAAAACCGGTTTTGGCGTCTTGCAAGCCCATGGCCGCTTGGTAATGGCTAAAATCACTTTTCACTGCCAAGGTGGCCGAGGTGAAAACCCAAGCCCGCGGCTGCGCATTAAGCTGCTTACCAAACCCCTCGGCGACACTGAGCGGCGTGGCATGCAGTTGCACGGTGTGACTGAACACCTCCACCCAACGCACTAAATTTTGGTTGGCAGCCGATTGCCAACGGTCGAATAAATCGCCAAGGGCTAGACTGCGTTGCCAGCATTTTTCTAATAAAGGATCGCGTGCCGCTTGCGTTTCCAACACTTGGGCCAAGGCTTGCAATTGTTCTAACAAGTGTTTTAAGGCGGCATCAAAGCCTTTGATGGCCATGGCTTTTTCTACTGGTAAACGCGAGCCTTCGTAGGCAAACACCAAGCGAAAATCTTTCGCTGCTTTTTCTAACAGTGGAATTGCCTGGCCTAACGCTTGGCAATCTTTGGCCAAACTCAAATACGCCGCCGTGCAATCGTGCGCCAATTCAGAAATTTGGCCGGTGGAGACGTCCTCACCAAAAAACAAGCCGGCCACCTCAGGCAGTTGATGGGCTTCATCGAATATGACGGTATTGGCCGTGGGCAATAGCTCGGCCACGCCTTCGTCGCGCAACATCACGTCGGCAAAAAACAAATGGTGATTGACCACCACCACGTCGGCGGCCAAAGCTTGTTTACGCACTTCCATGACAAAGCATTCTTTGTAATTGGGGCAATCGCCGCCAAGGCAATTGTCACGCGTGGAGGTGACGCTAGACCAAATCATGGCGTTTTCTGGCACGCTATTGAGTTCGCTTTTATCGCCGCTTTTGCTGTTTTCCGCAAAGGTTTGAATGACATGCAAATACTTCGCGTCGTCACGCGAGGCAAAGCGGCCCTCTTGGGCGGCACGCGCTAAATGGTAATGGCAGACGTAATTGGCCCGGCCTTTCAACATGGCCACTGTGACCGGCACTTTCAATGCGTCCCGCACATTGGGCAAATCACGGCTGAACAATTGGTCTTGTAAGTTTTTGGTGCCGGTGGAAATGATGACCTTGCCACCACTGAGTAAAGCCGGGACCAAGTAGGCAAAGGTTTTACCGGTGCCGGTGCCGGCTTCGGCCACCAATTGGCTGTTGTTTTCTATGGCATCGGCGATGGCTAAGGCCATCTCCAACTGCTGAGTGCGCTCACTGAAGCCGGCTACGTGCTTCGCCAGCAGGCCGTCTTTGGCAAAAACTTGAGCTATGGTAGGGGTGGACATGCTGGACTTAGGCTGGTCATTTAGGCGTAAACATAAAGACCAACATTATCCCACGACTTGAGCCTGCAACACGCAGCAACCTAATTATTTAAGGCTTGCGCCCGACGCAAAATTGGCTATTTTTTTAGTGAAAAATAGCCATATAAAACAGAGTGATAGCTTAACAATAGTGGATTTCAAGGGCTAATGCTATAATGGCCTCCGTGAAGATAAAAAACCCCCATCCCTACGCGCTGTGTTTATGCCTAGCCTTGCTTGGCAGCCCGTGCTTAGCAGCCGAACCGGCATTGGCCATGACGGAAACTCTAGCCGAGGCGCCAGCCACTAGCGAGACCAGTGAGGACACCGGCAGCAATTGGTCCGCCCGCGTCAGCGAAGTGCTGGTCAACGCTTTGAGCCTAACCGGTGTGCGTTACAAATACGGCGGCAATTCGCCCGAAACCGGCTTTGATTGCAGCGGCTTCGTGCGCTATGTGTTCAAACAAGCCACCAGCTTAAGCTTGCCACACAGCGCCATGGCGATTAGCCAAATAGGCAAAAGCGTGCCTAAAGACGAATTGCAACCTGGGGATTTGGTGTTCTTCAACACTTTAAGAAGCACGTTTTCACACGTGGGCATTTATTTAGGCAATAACCGCTTCATCCATTCGCCTAGTCGTGGCGGCAAAGTCCGCGTGGAAAGCATGGACGATGTCTATTGGGCAAAAAACTTCAATGGTGCCCAGCGTATAGACCAAGCCAAACTCAGTAAGGCTGAATAAGCCGACTAGAAATTAATGATCGGCTGCCTTTACCGGCGTATCGGAATGGCCTAAATCGCGATTGGGGTCTATGCAATCACGGACCAATTGCTTGATTTCTTTTGCTTCAGGGAAGCGGCCGGCCAACTTACGCGAATAAAGCAATTGTTGATTCAGCGTGATATCAAAAATCCCATTGCTGCCAGGCTTTAAGCTGACGCTGCTGAGATCTTGTTCAAAGGTGGTGAGTAATTCCTGCGCCAACCAGGCCGCCCTCAGCAACCAGCGGCATTGCGTGCAATAGCTAATTTCGATGTGGTGTTGAGCCAATTTGACCGCCCTTACTGTTATACTTTTATTTCATTAAAATCGTGCCACACAAAACGCAACATGGAACTAATAAGCCGGCGCTTGTCATAAAGCCGTTAGCTTCTTTTCCTAGGGATAATACACCATGCAAGTAAAAAACAAATACCAAGGCTTTACTAAAATTGGCTTGGTTTTCGCCGGCCTAATCGTTGGCCTTATGCTGAGTTTGACCTACTCTGCCGTGGCAGAAAAAATGGTTAAACCGCAGTTACCAATCGAAGACTTGCGCGCTTTTGCTGAGGTGTTTGGCAAAATTAAAAGCGACTACGTGGAACCGGTAGAAGACAAAAAACTGATTTCTGAAGCCATCAGCGGCATGCTAACTGGCTTGGATCCTCACTCCACTTACATGGACGTGGACGCCTTTAAGGACATGCAAGCTGCCACACAAGGTGAGTTTGGTGGCCTAGGCATAGAAGTGGGCATGGAAGATGGCTTAGTGAAAGTGATCTCGCCTATTGAAGATTCGCCTGCTTACGCAGCCGGCATCAAAAGTGGTGACCTCATCATGAAACTGGATGAGAAATTGGTTAAAGGCATGACCTTAAACGACGCAGTAAAAATCATGCGCGGCAAACCGGACACGCCAATTAACTTAACCATCTTACGCAAAAATGAAGCGAAACCACTGTTAGTAACTTTGGTGCGCGCCGTCATTAAAAACAAAAGCGTGAAATACAAATTAACTGAACCAGGTTACGCCTATGCTCGCGTGACCCAGTTCCAAGAGCACACCGGCGAAGATTTGGCCAAAGCCATTAACACCATGCACGCTGAAAACAAAGGCCCGTTTAAAGGCTTTGTGTTGGATTTGCGTAATGACCCAGGCGGCTTATTAAATGGGGCAGTCGGCGTTTCTGCCGCTTTCTTACCGACAGACACCTTGGTGGTGTACACCGAAGGCCGCGCTGCGGATTCTAAAATGAACCTGACGGTCAACCCAGAGAATTACGCTAGAGGTGGTGCCGCTAACGATTACATGCGCGACATTCCCGCCGATTTAAAAACCGTGCCCATGGTCGTGTTGATCAATGCCGGCTCTGCATCAGCCTCAGAAATTGTGGCGGGCGCATTGCAAGACCACAAACGTGCCACCTTAATTGGCGTGCGCAGCTTTGGTAAAGGTTCAGTGCAAACCATCATGCCTATGAATAACGGCGCGGCCATTAAATTAACCACCGCGCGTTATTTCACACCCAAAGGCCGCTCCATTCAAGCCAAAGGCATAGAGCCGGACTATTACGTTGAAGACGGTACCGACCAATCCAACAATATCCATGAAGCGGATTTGTCTCGTCATCTGTCCAACCCAAAAGACGCGCCTAGCGGCTCAGCCAAACCGGACAACAGTGCCGCGGCTGCCGCAGCCAAAGCAAAATTGAATGAGAAAAAATTTGCTGAAGCATCAGCACCGATCGAGCCGGCCAGCAAAGAGGACTTGCAATTTGCCCAGGCGATGAATTTTCTTAAAGGCAAACCGGTAATTAAATCCGAGCCGCCAAAAGTGGAAGCGGCAGCCACGAAATAATTGATCGCCTTAGCGCGACAACTTTAGTACAACCATTAACCCGCCCTAATCCGGCGGGTTTTTTATAGCCCGGAGCAATTTTGTCTGGCCCTGCGCCTAATACGGCCTAGGCTAGGTTTATAATGAGACCATGAGTTTATCCATCCCCAATTTAATCCAAGAAGCTGAGCGTTGCGTGGCTTGCGGCCTGTGTTTACCGCATTGCCCCACCTACAAAAAAACCGGCTCCGAAGCGGATTCGCCTAGGGGGCGCATACAACTGATGCGTGCCGTGGCGCAAGACATTCTGCCCAATAACGAGCGCTTTAAAGCGCACATGGACTTGTGTTTAAGTTGCCGAAGTTGCGAAAGCGCCTGCCCAAACAACGTGGCTTATGGCTCACTCATTGATAGCGCTAGGGCGCTGTTTGTCCCGAAAAAAAGTCGCCTAGCGGCATGGGCTCGACCTTTTATTCGCTCAAGAAAATTAATGAATGGCGCAGTTAGGCTGCTCAGACTGACCCAACAGTTGGGCTTGGATAAGTTGGGCGCTGGCATAGGCGCCGCTAAGTTGTTGCCCAAACTCAAAAAACCAGTAATCTGGCAAACCACCTACCCTAGCCTTGCCGCCAACAAACAAGGTGAAGTCAGTTTGTTCTTAGGCTGCGCCAGCCAGGCACTCGATAGCGACACCTTAGCTGCAAGCATCCATGTATTAAACGCCTTGGGTTTTGATGTGCAAGTGCCATCCCAGCAGACTTGTTGCGGCAGCATCGCCCGGCAAATGGGTGACGTGACAGAATCCGATGCCTTACTGGCACGCAACCGCGCCAGCTTTGCCAGTGGCGTGCCAATTTTGACCGTTGCCAGCGGTTGTGGCGCCGGCTTAGCCGATTACTTACCTAGCCACCAAGTGCAAGACATCAGCGCCTTTTTGGCCAACTGCGATTGGTCTAAGCTAACGCTCCAACCGCTGCCGCAACGAGTATTTGTGCAAGACCCCTGCACCCTACGCAATGGTCAAAAAAGCCATGCGTCCGTTTACACTTTATTAAAAAAAATCCCGCAAGCCGAAGTGATTGCACTAAGTGGCAATGGCCAATGCTGCGGTGGTGCCGGCGCTTACATGCTTACGCAAACCGACATGGCGCAGCAATTGCTTAATGACAAAGTGGCCAGCATACAAACCCATCAAGTGAGCCTGCTGGCTACCTCTAACATAGGCTGCAGTTTGCATTTGGCGCGCGGCTTAGCGGCACAAAATGCTGCGGTGCAAATACGGCATCCGGTGCAAATTGTCGCCGCGCAATTGGGCTGGACGGCCAGCTAGATTAATGGTGGTCTTAGCCATGAATTTGAGGGTACACTGACAGCATGTTAAATCCATTAGATAGACTCATCGTTGAATTCGATACCGGCCTGCGCACTTTGTTGGCGCAAGCACGCAGTCAACGACCGCATCCGGATGCGGCGATAGCGGAAGTCGAGTTAAGCGAAGCTGAAAAAAACCAGGCCAGCGCCTTAATGCGCGTCAACCATACCGGTGAAGTTTGCGCCCAAGCCCTATACAGTGGCCAAGCGCTCACTGCCCACAGTCAACGAACAGCAGCCGCACTCAAGCAAGCTGCCGTGGAGGAAACCGACCATTTGGCATGGTGCGAATCCCGCATCAAACAATTAGGCGGCCGCACCAGCGTGCTTAATCCGCTGTTTTATGCCGGCTCTTTTAGTTTGGGCTTGCTGGCTGGCGCCTTGGGCGATCGCTGGAATTTAGGCTTTGTAGCGGAAACGGAAAAGCAAGTCGAGGCCCACTTGGCCAGCCATCTAGAGATATTGGCCCCAGCCGATCAAAAAACCCGTAAGATTATCGAACAGATGCAAACGGATGAAGCGGCCCATGCTAAACAAGCCAGAGACCACGGCGCAGCCGAATTGCCGGCGCCCATCAATTTCTTAATGCGCAAAGTGGCCAAACTGATGACCGCTTCCAGCTACCATTTATAACAAGGTCGGAACAGATGCAAAAATTTAGCGACGTATTACTCACTCTAGACGATGCCTCACACGTGCAACGCATCGCACTGTTTAATAGTGATGGCAGTCCGGCCGGCGTCATAGAAAACAAACCTGGCAGCCAAGGCTCGGTTAAGGTTTACTACCACTTGTATCGCATGTACGGTGAAATCTCCTTGGATGCGGCCGTAGAGGGTTTAAGCTTATTTGCCGAGCACACCGGTGACGCGGAAAACTGCCCAGGCAAACACCCCAATATAGACCGCTTATTAAACCTATTGGAAGACGAGCAACCACTCAGCGTCAAGGTCACCGAAAACTCGCTTTAGTTTTTCCTTTGCGCCGCGCTTTCTTTTTTTATTTCCGTTTTATAGACAAAACTTAGGTAAAATTCCACTCTCTTTTTTCCTAAGTGTGTCCCTCATGTTTGTTCACCCACAATTTGACCCCGTTGCCATACACCTTGGTAGCTTTGGCATCCATTGGTACGGCTTGATGTATTTAACCGGCTTTTTGGCTTTTTTAGCCTTAGGCAAATGGCAGATCACGCACCGCCCTTGGCATGGCTGGACCGTGCCCATGCTAGACGACGCCTTATTCTTTGGCGCACTGGGCGTGATACTGGGCGGCCGTTTAGGCTACGTGCTGTTTTACCAATCGGCTTACTTCATGCAACACCCGGCCGACATTTTGGCCGTGTGGCAAGGTGGCATGAGTTTTCACGGCGGCTTTTTAGGCGTGGTGCTTGCCATGGCTTGGTTTGCCAGAAAATACCAATTAAGTTGGCTGGCCGTGATGGATTTTATTGCGCCTTTAGTGCCGATAGGCTTAGGCGCAGGACGACTAGGTAACTTCATTAATGGCGAACTGTGGGGCCGCGTGACCAACACCGACTACGGCATGGTATTTCCGCAAATAGACGGTTTATTGCGTCATCCCTCGCAACTGTATGAATTCACCCTAGAGGGCGTGGCCTTGTTCTTCATTCTTTGGGCCTACGCGTCTAAGCCACGCGCCAGAGGCGCCATTGCCGCCGTGTTCTTAATGGGCTACGGTGCCTTTAGGTTTGCCGTGGAATACACTCGCGAGCCAGACAGTTATTTAGGTTTATTGTCCATGGGTTTTAGCATGGGCCAATGGCTGAGTTTGCCTATGCTGTTAATTGGTGCTGTTCTTTGGATTAAGGCCTACAGAAAATAAGTCTCGCGCTATTAGCAGGCATAAAAAAACGGACGCCTAGGCGTCCGTTTTTTCTATTCCTTACAGATTAGGAATGGTAAGCGCGCTCACCGTGCTCTGATGTATCCAAGCCTTCACGCTCAGACTCTTCAGACACACGTAGACCAATCACCATGTCCACGAGTTTGAATGCAATCACAGACACCACTGCAGACACCACGATGGCTGTACCTACTGCGTACGCTTGTGCTGTCATTTGTGCTGCAAAGTTGTATTCACCCACTGCGTTAGCCACGTAGTCGTATACACCCATGCCGCCTAGCGCTGGGTTAACAAACACACCCGTTGCTAATGCACCAAAAATACCGCCGACTGCATGCACACCGAATACGTCTAGCGCATCGTCGTAACCTAACCAGTATTTCACTTTTGCTACAAAGAAGTAGCAGATAGGTGAAACTAGCAAGCCGATGATGATGGCACCCATAGGGCCGACGAAACCGCAAGCTGGGGTAATGGCAACCAAACCTGCTACTGCACCAGAAGCGGCACCTAGCATAGAAGGTTTACCTTTTAATAGCCATTCAGCGAATGCCCATGACAAGGTAGCTGCACCCGTTGCAATCATGGTGTTAACTAGAGCCAAAGCAGCGTAGCCGTTTGCTTCTAAGTTAGAACCCGCATTGAAACCGAACCAACCCACCCATAGCAATGCTGCACCGACCATGGTTAAGGTTAGGCTATGAGGCGCCATGGCTTCTTTACCGTAACCGATACGTTTACCCACCATGATGGCGCCAACTAAACCGGCTACACCAGCGTTGATGTGCACAACGGTACCGCCAGCGAAGTCTAATGCGCCTTTAGCCCATAACCAACCGGCATTTGCCACCACTGTTTCCAATGACGCTGCATCAGTAATAGCATCAGGACCGTCCCAATACCAAACCATGTGTGCCATAGGCAAGTAAGCAAAGGTGAACCACAACACCATGAATGCCAAGATCGCAGAGAACTTCATGCGCTCAGCAAAAGCACCAATGATCAGTGCCGGTGTGATGGCCGCAAAGGTTAATTGGAAAGCCACAAACACCAACTCAGGAATCACCACACCTTTACTAAAGGTGGCTGCGATTGAGTCCGGGGTAATGCCTGCCAAGAACGCTTTAGCTAAACCGCCATAGTAGGGATTGCCGCCAGTAAAGGCCACGCTGTAGCCGTAAATTGCCCACAAGACCGCCATCAAAGAGAAAATCATGAAGGTTTGCATGAGCACAGACAGCATATTTTTTTGGCGCACTAAACCGCCGTAAAATAAGGCCAAGCCTGGGATCACCATTAAAGTGACCAACACGGTTGAAATCAACATCCATGCGGTGTCACCTTTGTTTGGTGTAGGCGCTGGCGCGGCTGCCGCTTCGGCCGGTGCGGCTTCTGCTGGTGCAGCTGCATCAGCAGCTGGTGCCACTACCGCGGCTGCTTCGGCTGCAGGCGCAGCGTCTTCAGCGAAAGTATTGGCTGCTAGGCCTAGACCCAGCGTGGCTACTAGAGCAAAGATCGAAAGTAATTTTTTCATTATCATCCCCTTATAAAGCTTCGATGCCGGTTTCACCGGTACGAATGCGATAGACTTGTTCGAGATTAAAGACAAAAATTTTGCCGTCGCCGATTTTGCCTGTGGCCGCAGATTTTTCAATCGCGTCCACCACCTGGTCTAGCAAGTCGTCTTTAATCGCTACTTCTAATTTAACTTTAGGTAAAAAATCCACCACGTATTCGGCGCCACGGTATAGCTCAGTGTGGCCTTTTTGGCGACCAAATCCTTTTACTTCGGTGACGGTAATGCCTTGAACTCCTATGCTGGATAGGGCTTCACGCACTTCATCCAACTTAAACGGTTTGATAATTGCGGATACAAATTTCATGAGTGCCTCCTAGATTGACATCAACAATGGCGGGCCGTAACCCGCCATTTTTTGATTAATGGATTAGAACGAACGACCCAAAGTAACAACCACACGGCCATCGTTTAGGTTTTTAGTTTCGCTAGAGCCATTGAAGCTGGTACCACCGTAACCTTGATTACCCCAGTAGCTGTCGTTGTCGTTGCCTACATAATAGACACCGGCATTCCAACCGTCGGCATTGGCAATTTTGAAAGCCTTGCTGACGCCCACTTTCCAATCGGTATAGTCTGGATTTATAGCCATGGATGGCGAAGTGCTTGGATAATTAGTATTAACCGGTGTAGAGGCCGCACAATTTGCTGTACATGGACTTGTGAAAGCAGTGTTTAATTTACCTGCCACGTTCAAATGGCCTACGTGAGCAATTAGAGTTAAGCCGGCTAAAGGTGTGGGGATGGCCGCGTTCAACTCCAAATAAGTCGAGCCTTTGGTGCTACTGGTCCAACCGGTTTTCTGCTCTGCGCCGAACCAATCACCCATAGTAACTGAGCCCTTAGCGCTCAACCATTTGTAAGACAAGCCGGCATTGGCTTCGTAAGTGTCCCAACGGCCACCTTGTGGTGTTTGGTTGGGGCTACCTAAATAGTTGTATTTTTTCCAGCTGCCGCCCGGATAGAAGTAACCAATGGCACCTACCGTGTAGCCTAAACCTTCTACACCAGGCACACTACCGTTGTAACCGGCGTACGCGTCTATTTCAGCGTTAGCGTCTGGGTAAGTGTTAGGTGTGATGTTAGAACCCCACACACCTGCATAAAAACCGCTGCTGTGCGCCACATCAAAGCCGCCTTGCACGGCTGGTTTGTGCCATGATTGGGACACGCCACGGGTGTAGTAATCGGATACAAAACCAATGTTGGTGGTCACGGAAAAGCTCGGCTCAGCCGGTTTAGCCGCTTCCTCTGCAGCAAACGCTGCGGATGAGACTGCAAATGCACTTAACACTGCAAGTGATATTAATGATTTACGCATGGTATTTCTCCTTGATTAATGTTTTAGAATAAACAAAGCTATTCAGAGATATATAAGCAATTGCCATGCCAACTATTTTTTTGTTTAAATTCAACAACCTAACTAAAAATACTTTCATGCTAGTCGATTACTTTGCGTGGTAAAACCTGCTAATATGAGCGCCAAATATAAGGAGCCATCATGTTTAACTCAGAAAAATTAAATGAAATATCCAATAAAATCAAAGAGGTAGTTCAAGAATCCCCCTTGGGTGATGCGGAAAAAAACATCTATGCACTATTACAGAGCGTGTTCACCAAAATGGAGCTGGTCTCCCGTGAAGAATTTGATGTGCAAGCGGCCGTTTTGCGAAGTACCCGTGAAAAACTGGATGCCTTAGAGAAACAATTAGCCGAATTGACTAAATAGCACCAATAACGTGCATCATTATTGCCTAGCCGAAGTTGAAAGTTGCATATTAAGTTGAGATGACTTTAACAGCATAAGATGTGCCACAAGCCATGGTTTACATAGCTTCACCATAGTGAGCCTAGTTAAACCAATGTTATAATGCCGTATTCATACAACTTGCCATCTAACCATGTCACAAAACGCCGTCTCGGCCACCGAACAAACCCTTAGAGCCTTATTAGCTGAGCGCATTCTGATTTTAGACGGTGCCATGGGCACCATGATTCAGCAATATAAGCTGAGCGAAGCGGATTACCGTGGAACGCGTTTTGTCGATTTCAAGGCCCCCATTGGCGAGCGCGAGTTGTTTGTCAAAGGCAACAACGAGCTGCTAAATTTAACCCAGCCGCACATCATTCAAGAGATACACGAGCAATACTTGGCCGCCGGTGCCGACATCATAGAAACCAATACCTTTGGCGCCACCACCGTCGCTCAAGACGACTACCACATGGGCCATTTGGTGCACGAGATGAACGTGCAAGCGGCCAAATTGGCTAAGGCCGCCTGCTTAAAATACAGCACCCCAGACAAACCGCGCTTTGTGGCCGGCACCTTGGGCCCCACCCCAAAAACCGCCAGTATTTCACCGGACGTGAACGACCCGGCAGCACGCAATATCCGCTTTGATGAATTGGTGGCGGCTTATTTAGAGCAAACGCGTGCCTTGGTGGAAGGCGGCGCAGACATCTTGATGGTGGAAACCATCTTTGACACCTTGAACTGCAAAGCTGCATTATTTGCCGTAGACCAGTTCTTTGAAGAATCCGGCTTACGTTTCCCCATCATGATTTCAGGCACGGTCACCGATGCCTCAGGACGCATTTTGTCTGGGCAAACCGTAACGGCATTTTGGCATTCGGTACGCCATGCCAAGCCACTGACCATAGGCCTCAATTGCGCATTGGGAGCAACTCTGATGCGTCCCTATGTGGAAGAGTTATCCAACATCGCCGATACCTTTGTCTGCATTTACCCAAATGCCGGCCTGCCCAACCCGATGTCGGACACCGGCTTTGATGAAACCCCGGACGTGACTTCCAGCCTCGTTAAAGAGTTTGCCGAAAGCGGCTTCTTAAATATCGCCGGCGGCTGTTGCGGCACCACCCCCGCGCACATACAAGCAATACACCAAGCCATAAAAACCATTAAGCCGCGCCAAGTGCCGGCCTTGCCTATTAGCTTGAAACTGTCTGGGCTAGAGCCGTTTGTGGTTAACGACAACTCCTTATTTGTGAACGTCGGTGAACGCACTAACGTCACTGGCAGCAAGGCATTTGCGCGAATGATCATTAACGAGCAATACGACGAAGCCTTAACGGTGGCACGCCAACAAGTGGAAAACGGCGCGCAAGTGATAGACATCAACATGGACGAAGGCATGTTGGATGCGGTCAAAGCCATGACGTATTTTTTAAACTTAATCGCCTCCGAGCCCGACATTGCTCGCGTGCCCATCATGATAGACTCGAGCAAATGGGCTGTCATAGAAGCCGGCTTGAAGTGCGTGCAAGGCAAAGCCATCGTCAACTCCATCTCCATGAAAGAGGGCGAGGCGGAATTTTTACGTCAAGCTAAACTCTGCCAACGATATGGCGCGGCCGTCATTGTCATGGCCTTTGATGAAAAAGGTCAGGCCGACACCTTTGCCCGTAAAACAGAAATTTGCCAACGGGCTTACGATTTATTGGTAGGCATGGGCTTTCCTGCTGAAGACATTATTTTTGACCCGAACATTTTCGCCATCGCCACCGGCATAGAAGAGCACAACAATTACGCGGTGGACTTCATAGAAGCCACGCGCTGGATTAAACAAAATCTGCCACACGCCAAAATTTCTGGCGGCGTATCCAATGTCAGCTTCAGCTTTAGGGGCAATGACCCTGCGCGTGAAGCCATACACACTGTCTTTTTATACCACGCCATCCAAGCGGGCATGACCATGGGCATCGTCAATGCCGGCATGATGGGCGTCTACGACGACCTGCCAGAGGAATTGCGCAACCGGGTTGAAGACGTAGTGCTTAATCGCCCTATAGACCCAAACAACCCCTTGGCAGCCACTGAGCGCATGATAGAAATCGCCGGCACCTTGGTTGCTGGCGGCAAAAAAGAAGCCGCCACGCTGGAATGGCGCGGCACACCTGAGTCCCCCACGCCAGTGGCAAAACGCTTAAGCCATGCCATGGTGCACGGCATCACCGAGTTCATCGTCGAGGACACCGAAGAAGCCCGCGCCGCCATTGCTGAAGCTGGCGGGCGGCCCATACACGTTATTGAAGGGCCATTGATGGACGGCATGAACGTGGTGGGCGATTTGTTTGGTCAAGGCAAAATGTTTTTACCGCAAGTGGTCAAGTCAGCACGTGTCATGAAACAAGCGGTGGCGCATTTAATTCCGTACATAGAAGCGGAGAAAGTTGCCGATGAAAAACGCACCGGCCAGGTGGCCAAACCCAAAGGCAAAATGGTCATCGCTACCGTTAAAGGGGACGTGCACGACATAGGCAAAAACATCGTATCGGTGGTCTTGCAGTGCAACAACTTTGAAGTGGTTAACATGGGCGTCATGGTGCCCGCTGCAGAAATTTTAGCCATGGCCAAAGCCGAAAATGCCGACATCATAGGCTTGTCTGGCTTGATTACGCCGTCTTTAGAAGAGATGACCTACATCGCCAAAGAAATGCAACGCGACCCCTATTTCAAAGCCTTGAAAATGCCATTGTTGATAGGCGGCGCCACCACCTCAAGAGCGCACACGGCGGTGAAAATTGCCCCGCATTACGACGGCCCGATTATTTACGTGGCCGACGCCTCGCGCTCGGTCTCGGTGATGCAATCCTTACTCACGGTGGACAGCCGCGACGCTTACATAGCCGAAGTGGCGGCCGACTACGAGAAAGCCCGTCAACAGCATGCCAATAAAAAAGGCACGCCCATGCTAACCTTGACCGACGCGCGCGCCAACAAAGCCAAGCTGTCGTTTAGCGGCAGCCATGCGCCGGTAAAACCCAAGTTCATCGGCCGGCGTGAAATCAAAAACGCCGACCTCAGCGTGATCGCCCAATACATCGATTGGACGCCTTTTTTTCAAACCTGGGATTTAGCCGGATTCTACCCAGCCATACTAACCGACCAAGTGGTGGGGCAAACGGCCAGCAAATTGTTTGCTGAAGCCCAAGCCATGTTGAAAAAAATCATAGACGGCCGTTGGTTAACGGCTAACGGCGTGGTGGCCTTGATGCCCGCCAACAGTGTTAACGACGACGACATCGAAATTTACAGCGACGACAGCCGCCAACACATCGCCTTTACTTATTACGGCATGCGCCAGCAAACCGTCAAGCCGGTGATAGAGGGTGTGGCTCGCCCCAACCAATGTCTAGCCGACTTCATTGCGCCTAAAGCCACGCCGGATTACATCGGTTTATTCGCCGTCACCGCAGGCTTGGACATAGAAAAACGCATCAAACAATTCGAAGATGCGCACGACGATTACAGCAGCATATTACTTAAAGCCTTAGCCGATCGCTTGGCCGAAGCCTTTGCCGAGTATCTGCATGAGCGCGTGCGGGTGGACTTCTGGGGTTACGCGGCCAATGAAAAATTGGACAAAGTCGCCCTCATCAAAGAGCAATACCAAGGCATTAGGCCTGCACCTGGCTACCCTGCTTGCCCAGACCACACGGTCAAACCGGACGTATTCCAAGTCTTGCAATGCGACAGCATAGGCATGCATCTAACCGAATCGTTTGCCATGACCCCAGGCGCGTCGGTATCCGGCTTTTACTTTGCCCATAGCGAGGCCAAGTATTTCAGCGTGGATAAAATCGGTGAGGACCAATTGCTAGACATGGCCAAGCGCCGCGGCCTAACAAAAGACTATTTAGCGCGCTGGTTAGCGCCAAACTTGAGCTAAGGGGGTCGCTATGCACATTCATATTTTAGGCATTTGCGGCACCTTCATGGGTGGCATAGCCGTGTTAGCTAAACAGGCCGGACATAAAGTCACCGGTTGCGACGCCAATGTTTACCCACCCATGAGCACGCAATTGGAAGCGCAAGGCATAGAGCTGATTACCGGCTTTGACCCTAGCCAAACCGAGCTCAAGCCGGATGTCTACGTCATAGGGAACGTCATCAGCCGCGGCAACCCTTTAATGGAAGAAATCCTCAACCGTGGCCTGCCCTATATTTCTGGCCCGCAATGGTTGGCGGAAAACGTCTTACAAAGCAAATGGGTGTTGGCCGTGGCCGGCACCCATGGTAAAACCACCACCAGCTCGATGCTGGCATGGATCTTAGAATACGCGGGGCTGGCGCCGGGTTTTTTAATTGGCGGCGTGCCGCAAAACTTTGCCGTATCCGCCCGCTTGCCGCAAGCACCGAAACAAGACCAAAACAGCGTGTCACCCTTCTTTGTCATTGAAGCGGACGAATACGACACGGCTTTTTTTGATAAACGCTCCAAGTTTGTGCACTACCACCCGCGCACGGCCGTGTTAAATAACCTTGAGTTTGACCATGCCGACATCTTTGATGACTTGGCCGCCATAGAAAAACAATTTCACCATTTGGTCCGCACCGTGCCGCAAGCCGGCTTAGTCGTGAGCAATGGCCTGGAAGACAGTTTGCAACGGGTGATTGCTAAAGGCTGCTGGACGCCGGTGGAACAGTTCGGCTCGGACAGCGATTGGCAAGCAGCCAACCCACAGAGCAACGGCAGTTTTGACGTGTTGTTTGCCGGCGAACGACAAGGTCACGTGGCATGGGATTTATTGGGCGAACACAATCGCATGAATGCCTTAGCCAGCATTGCGGCAGCGCGTCATGTCGGCGTGTCAGTAAAAGTCGCCATCGAGGCCTTATCGCAATTTAAAAATGTAAAACGCCGCATGGAAATTCGCGGTGAAGTGCATGGCGTGACGGTCTACGACGACTTTGCCCACCACCCGACGGCCATCACCACCACCGTGGCCGGCTTACGCAGCAAAGTTGGCAAGGCACGCATTTTGGCAGTACTGGAGCCGCGCTCTAACACCATGAAATTAGGCGTCATGAAGAACGCTTTGCCGGCCAGCTTAAGCGAAGCCGACTTGGTATTTTGTTACGGCGCCGATTTAGGTTGGGATGCCAGCGCTGCATTGGCACCGATACAGCATAAGTCAAAAGTCTTTGATGACCTAGCAACCATGGTCAGCGCCATCGTAGTAGCAGCGTCCAGCGGTGACTCGGTATTGGTCATGAGTAACGGTGGCTTTGGTGGGGTGCACCAAAAAATACTGGATGCCCTCACATCAAAATTCAGCGCCGAGTAGTTCTTTGTTTACTCGCGTGCGTGAAATATTAAAGGCCATGCCGCTGATACGCACGGCTGTTTATGTGTCCGTGCTCATACACGTTATTTTAATCAGCGTGCATTTTAGTCCCGATTTAAAAAAAATGGCCGACAGCATGCCGGTACTGGACGTCAGTCTAGTGAATGCCAAAACCCATAGCAAACCGCAAAAAGCCGATGTGTTGGCGCAAGCCAATCTGGATCGAGGCGGCAACACTAACCAAAACCGAAAAATGCAATCCGCATTAGCCGCCAGCAGTCAACGTCAAGCCGCGCTTCAGGCGCAAGAAAAAAACCAAACAGGCGGTCAAGCGGCGCCGCAAAAAGCCGAACAGAGCCAAGCCCAAAAACGCGTGGCCAGCTTGGAAAAACAAGCCCGAGAATTAATGACTCAATTGCAAGCTAACAAGGCCGTGGAGTCGCAACCAGCGCAAAAAGCCAGCGCACAAGAAGTGCAAACTGGCCAACAAAGCAATCCCACCCGTGCCATCGATGTGCACGACATGGCCTCAGCGGCCATGGAGATGGACAGACTGGAGGCACTGATCGCCAAGCAACAAGACGTCTACCAAAAACGCCCTAAACGTAAATTCATAGGCGCCAGAACCAAGGAATACAAATACGCTTTATACGTTGAAGCGTGGCGGCAAAAAGTAGAAAAAATAGGTAACCTAAATTACCCGGAAGCGGCCAGAAACTTAAAGCTATACGGGCAATTGCAGATGACGGTATCGATTAATGCCGACGGCAGCATAGAATCCATAGAGCTCAACCGTAGCTCAGGTCACAAATTACTGGACGAAGCGGCTAAGCACATCGTTGAACTGGGCGCGCCCTACGCGCGCTTCCCTGATGACGTGCAAAGCGAGATCGATATATTAAGCATTACCCGCACCTGGACCTTCACCAAAGAAGACAGCCTTGCCAGTGGGGACTAAAGCCTTATATAGTTAAGCCTTACCCACCTATAGCACCCACCACCATGAGCCACTTTCAACATCACGTTTTTTTCTGCTTAAACCAACGCGAAGCGGGTGCAGCCTGTTGCATGGATAAAGGCGCAGAAGCCGCGTTTGAATACATGAAAGCACGAGTAAAAAGTTTGGGTTTGAGTGGCGAGAGCCAGGTGCGCATTAACCGCGCCGGCTGCTTGGATAGGTGCGATGCCGGTCCCTTGATGGTGATTTACCCGCAAGCGATTTGGTACAGCTTCATCGATAATGACGACATCGATGAGATCATAGCCTCGCACTTAATGCAGGGTAAAGTGGTGCAACGTTTAGTTGTGGATTAAACCGATTTAAAGAAGCCGACTTTAAGAGGCGGCCAGCATGCGCTCTAAAGTCAATTTAGCCAGCTTGGCTTCGTGTTCAGGCACTTTAATTTGATTGACCACTTGGCCTTGCAGCAAATTCTCTAACACCCAAGCCAAATGCTGCGGATCGATTCTGGCCATGGTGGAACACTCGCACACCACGTGGCTCATGAATTGCACCAATTTACCTTGCGGCTTCATTTGCTCGGCCAATCGGTTAACCAAATTCAATTCGGTGCCCACTAGCCATTTAGAATTAGCCGGCGCTTCACTGACGGTTTTCAGTATGTACTCGGTGGAACCGACAAAATCCGAATTCAAGCACACTTCATAAGGCGCCTCCGGGTGCGAGATCACCAAACCATCGGGGTGCGCCGCTCGGAATTGCGTGATATTTTGCAGGCGAAACATTTGGTGAACCGCGCAGTGGCCCTTCCATAACAAGATTTTTGCATTTTTAATTTGCGCTTCGGTCAGCCCACCCATGGGCAAATCTGGATCCCAAACCGGCATTTGTTCAAGCGGAATACCCATCTGATGGCCAGACCAGCGGCCTAAATTTTGATCTGGGAAAAACAACACTTTTTCACGCTGTTTAAAACTCCACTCTAATATCTTAGGCGCATTGGTGCTGGTGCAAACTATGCCGCCGTGCTCCCCACAAAAGGCTTTTAAATCGGCAGCAGAATTGATGTAAGTTACGGGCGTGATGGCTTCATCAAAATTCAATACTTTATTCAGCTCACGGTAACTGCGTTCAACTTTAGCTAAGTTGGCCATGTCGGCCATGGAGCAACCGGCGGCCAAGTCTGGCAAGATAGCAATTTGCTCTGGCCGGCTCAAAATATCCGCCACTTCTGCCATAAAATGCACACCCAAAAAGACGATGTACTCGGCATCCAAACTTTCGCAATAACGCGATAGCTTGAGCGAATCACCGGTGTAATCGGCATGCCTATACACGCTTTCGTTTTGATAATGGTGACCCAAAATAACCAAGCGTTTGCCTAAGGCTTGCTTGGCCGCAATGATGCGCTGCTGGCAATCCTCGTCAAGACTGGCCTGAAATTTATCAAATTTAATCGCGGATACTTGCATGGTGGTGAGTCGCTATATGGGTTACTAAATTGCTTAAGAATGAAAACAGGCGCTTATTTTATAACGATAATTGATGACGCTCACCTAATCTTTTGATGGCATCGACATTGGTCCAAGAAAAAACCCGCTGCGCCGCTTCCCGCCAATCCACCCAGGCGTATTGCAGGTGTTCATCTGGCGCCAACTGGACGGGCAAAGCGCTAGGCAAGACTAAGGCAAACTGGTGCTCGACGTTAGTAGTGACATTCGGCGCATAACGGTAACGCCAGTGCGGGTAGATTTCATAGGTATTCGCCACCTGCCAATCTTGCAGCTCGTACTCTTCAGCTTGCAAACCGGTTTCTTCGAATACCTCGCGTATGGCGGTCTGCCTGGGCGTCTCACCGGCCTCCAAACTGCCGGTCACCGATTGCCAAAACCCAACTTTATCGGCACGCTCCATAATCAGCACTTGCAAGTCCTCGGTATGTATCAATACCAAAGCGGAAACTGGGGTTTTAAACATTGTTATTTTTTGAATAAAGCGACTTTGATGACACGGGGTATATTAGGTTTTTTTACTCGCTGCCGCCGTTAGGTTTTTTGGCAGCTGAAACACCACGCTTTCTATCACCCCTTGCAACTCTTCAACCTGTTGCGCGCCCATCTGCTGCAATTGGCTAATCACTTCTTTGACCAACACTTCTGGCGCGGAGGCACCGGCAGAGACACCGATTTTCTTTTTACCCACCAACCACGACGCCTGCAGGTAGCTGCCGTTATCCACCATATAGGATTCTATGCCTTGCTTCTCGGCCACTTCTCGCAAACGGTTGGAATTGGAGCTGTTCGGTGAACCAATAATAATCACCAAATCGCAATCTTTGGCCATTAGCTTGACCGCGTCTTGACGATTTTGCGTGGCGTAACAGATGTCTTCGCTTTTGGGCGCGTGGATATTGGGGTATTTGGCTTTTAAAGCTTCAATCACCGTGGCGGCATCGTCCATGGACAAGGTGGTTTGCGTTACAAAAGCCAATTTGTCTGGGTTTTTAACCTTTAATTGGGCGACATCGGCTGGCGTCTCCACCAAATACATGGCGATCGCTGCCACTTCATCATCGTCATCATGATCGGACTCTACTTGACCCATGGTCCCTTCCACTTCTGGGTGGCCTTTGTGGCCTATCATGATAATTTCCATGCCGGCATCACGCATTTTAGCCACTTCAATGTGAACCTTGGTGACCAAAGGACAGGTTGCATCATAAGCAATTAAGCCTCTATCTTCGGCTTCCGCCCGCACCGCTTTGGACACGCCGTGAGCACTAAAAATCACCGTGCTGCCGGTGGGAATTTCGTCCAGGTGTTGGACGAAAACAGCACCCTTTGCGCGCAAACCATCGACCACGAACTTGTTGTGCACCACCTCGTTACGGACGTAGATGGGCGCACCAAATTTTTCCAAGGCTTGCTCAACAATAATGATGGCTCTGTCCACACCGGCACAGAACCCTCTAGGATTGGCCAATACGATATCGGCGGATACTTGCTTGCTGGCTATACTGTCTGTCATACGCACTTTTATTTGTTAAATTAACTTAAGGTATAATGCACATATTAACCCAACTGCACACGCTTAATGTCAATTTGAACTCGAGTCCGCTTAAAAAAATGAACACCTGTCCCATTAAAAATACCGCCACCTTGTTGATCACCTGCCCCGATAGCAAAGGCATTGTTGCCGCCATCGCCGAGTTTTTGTATCAACACAATGCCAATATTTTGCATGCGGACCAACACCAAGATGCAGAAAATAACTTATTTCTAATGCGTGTGGAATGGGATTTGGCGGGCTTTAGCTTGGCGACCAATGACTTTGAAGCGCATTTTGCAGCGATTGCTCAGCGCTTTAACATGCAGTGGCAGTTGAACTTATCGCAAAAACCCTTGCGCGTGGCCATCATGGTCTCGCAATACGACCATTGCTTAGCCGATTTATTGCACAGGCACAAAAACGGCGAACTGGCTTGCGACATACCACTTATTATCAGCAACCACCGCGATACCGAAGCCTTGGCTAAATTTTACGGCGTGGACTTTCATTACATCGCGGTCACTAAAGACAACAAAGCGGCGGCTGAGGCCGCGCAATTTGCCTTGTTTGATCAATACCAAATTGACCTCATCGTGTTGGCACGTTACATGCAAATTTTATCGCCGAATTTCGTCGCGCATTACCCTAAACAAATCATCAATATCCACCACTCCTTCTTGCCGGCTTTCATTGGCGCCAAGCCTTATCATAGGGCATTTGAACGTGGGGTTAAATTGATAGGTGCGACCGCGCATTA
Source organism: Methylophilaceae bacterium (assembly GCA_965601545.1). Classification (GTDB taxonomy): domain Bacteria; phylum Pseudomonadota; class Gammaproteobacteria; order Burkholderiales; family Methylophilaceae; genus Methylotenera. The sequence continues at coordinate 1,337,682 of OZ271845.1, forward strand.
CGTGACCGAAGTGCTGGATGAAGGGCCGATTATTGAGCAAGACATTGACCGCATTTCGCACCGCGATCAAGTGGAAGACTTGATCCAAAAAGGCCGGGATTTGGAGCGCGTGGTGTTATCTAAAGCTGTGCGTTGGCATATCGAAAATCGCATTTTGCTGTACGCCAACAAAACTGTTATTTTTGATTAAGCCTCTGTAGGCAAGATTTTCTCTAAAGCGAATAGATCACTGATTTGCTCGCGCTGCCGAATTAAATGGCAGGCATCGCCATCCACCATCACCTCAGCGGCACGCCCTCTAGTATTGTAATTGCTGGCCATGCTCATGCCGTAGGCACCGGCAGACATGATCGCCAACACGTCACCCTCTTGCAGATTTAAGCGTCTATCGTGGCCTAAAAAATCACCGGTTTCGCATACTGGACCAACGATTTCATAATTGGTCGCCACACCCTCACGTGGGGACACGGCTTGAATATAATGGTAGGCATCGTACAAAGCCGGCCGCATTAAATCGTTCATGGCAGCGTCGACTATGGCGAAATTTTTAGCTTCGGTGTGTTTTAAATACTCCACTTTAGTCAACAGAACGCCGGCGTTGCCGACTAACGCCCGACCTGGCTCAAACACCAATTTAATATCACGACCGACGATTTTAGCGCGCATGGCCGCCGCATACACACTGAATTCAGGTGGGGTTTCGCCTTGATAAGCAATGCCTATGCCGCCACCGGCATCGATGTGTTGCACGGCAATCCCTCTTGCCGCCAAGGCATCCACCAAGGCCAAGACGCGATCAAAGGCATCCAAGAAAGGGGACAGCTCGGTAATTTGCGAACCGATGTGGCAATCGACGCCGTGGATGGCAATACCAGGCATGCTGGCTGCTTGCTCATAAATGCCCAAGGCCTCTTCGTATGCCACACCAAATTTATTGTTTTTTAAACCAGTGGAAATATAAGGGTGGGTTTTGGCATCCACATTGGGGTTAACCCGCAACGAGACCGGCGCCAACTTGCCCATGCTAAGCGCCACTTGATTGAGCCGCTTCAATTCACTGGCCGATTCCACGTTAAAACAAAAGATGCCAGCGTTTAAAGCGGCTTGCATTTCGGCTTCGGTTTTTCCCACGCCAGAAAACACCACTTTTTTCGGGTCACCACCGGCGGCCAACACACGCGCCAACTCGCCCCCGGAGACGATATCAAAGCCGGCGCCCAATCGCGCAAATAAATTCAATATAGCTAAGTTGGGGTTGGCTTTTACAGCAAAGCAAACCAAATGAGAGCAATTGGCAAAGCCCGCACTGAAGTTGGTAAACGCCTGCGTGAGCGCGTCTTTAGAATAGACGTAACAAGGGGTGGAAAACTCGCGAGCAATATCTGCTAGAGCGCGTTTTTCTACGTGCAAGTGATTGTTTTTAATGGTAAATGAATTCACGTTGGGCGCTTAAGAAAGTTATAGTAATCGGTGGCTTATGGGTTAGTGGTGCTAGGCTGAGGGTACTGCCGCTCGGGAATGTACAAAGGGCCTTTGGTGCCGCAGCCAGATAGACTAGAAAAAACCAGCATGGCGAGCAAAAGTGTTACCCTGATTTTTTGCATTACCCAGCCTTTATCTTTTAAAAACCTACGCAGGCTAGTTTAACATAAAGGCCTAGACAGAGAAATGCCGCCCCTTTTAAGACTGGCGCCGGCTTTGATGGTAAACGGACTGGTTGGCGCAAGCTGATCCGTTAAGGCGCTTTAGCGCTTGAGTAATTGTGCCGTGATCAACCCATTGATGGTGCCGAAGAACAACGCAGCGACTGCAAACACCGGCACCAAATAGGCCACCCCGGCGTGCGGTATTAGCCAAAATCGCACCACCAGTAATTGGCCGGCAATGTGGGCAAAGGCCGCTAAGACACTTAAGCTAACCGGGCCAAACCATCTTTTAGGCAAGTGCATGGCGGCATATAGGCTCGCCAAACTTAAACCGGCACCGGCCAAACTCAAGGCAAAACCGGGTGATAAAAACTGGCCTAATAGCAAGCTGCTGGCCAGCACCCGCAATAGACTGACCCAGGCCGCCGTGGTAAAACCGTATTGATACATCACGAACAAAGTCACGATGTTGGCTATGCCAGGCTTAACGCCAGGCAAGGGCGACGGCACGACCGCCTCTAGCATGTGCAAGGCTATGGCAAACGCCGCTAGCTTGGCGATGCGGTGATCTTCTAAGTTGGGTTGAAAATGCTTTAGCACCGGTCTAAGCCACTCTAATAATTAAGCGTGTCATAGGGCTTGGCCTCGCCCACTAGCGCTAAACTGATTTGATTGGGAATGCATATGGCCACTTGCCCGGCTTTACTCAGCCAGCCTTGATGCACGCAATATTGGCTGCTGCATGGCGATTTGGCAAAGCGCGCTTTGCCCTTAGCAATCTGAATCAACGCCTCACCCAAAGGGCCACGCACATGAATCTCGCGTGCTTGGTTAAGGCTGTAGGTGGCGTAAACTTTATCGGCCACGCTAATCTGCACTTTGGCTGCTGGCGCATTCTGCCACAAGCTCAGGAAAGACAGACAAACGAACAGCGCCGCCAGCAACAACACCAGCCAATCGCCTAGCAATAATTGCTTATGTAAGGATTTAAGGTTGTGCATGCTGGCTTATGTTGGTGAGCTTAGCTGGCTTGGCCAACCAATGCAGTTTTTTGGCTAGACTGCTGCTGACATAAGCCGCAGCGTTATCGTCGATTAATAGGTAATCTTGAATAGCAAAAACTTGCGCATAGTGCTCGCTCTGCGTTACCCCGGCTATGAATAAGGGTTTGCTAGCGACGTCCGACAGCACCCCTGCGCCCGCCTTGCCAACTGCTTGCGGTGGCACCAACACGGTGACCGATTGCATGTGCTTGGCAGGGTAGGCCGTGCGCGGATCAATAATATGGCAATAGCGATGGCCGTCTAACATAAAGTAGCGCTGGTAATCCCCCGACGTGCCTATCGCCCAACCATCAGGCAAATCTAAGGTGGCCATGGCATTGGGTAGACGCGGGTGCTGTATGCCAACTCGCCAAGGCTGATCGCCGTGCTGACCCATGGCGATGATATTGCCGCCTATATTAATCAAGGCATGCTGCACGCCTTGCTGGCGCAAATAAGCCACCACCCTATCCAAGGCATAGCCTTTGGCGTAGCCGCCTAAATCCAATTTTACTGCGCTATTCTTGCTGCGTATGCGCTCGCCCTCTATGACGATGTCTGCCATGCTGGGCTTAGCATCCCGCCATTTTTGAATGGCTAGCGTGGCAATAGGTTGGGCACTAAATTCATCCCGCTGGAATCCCCAAGTGCCAATCAAATGGCCTAGCGCCGGATTAAACAAGCCATCGGATTGCAACGACAATTGCTGGGCTTCCACTAGCATGGCCGCTAAGTCGGGCGCCACGGTCAAGCTGCGCCCTTGCGCAAAGGCGGCATTTACTTGCCCCAGTTCACTTAATTGATCGGCCGCCGCGGGCTTCCATGCGTGCAAGCTACGGTGTAAATTTTGCAAATCCTGCTGCACGTGATTGGCCAGCGTGGCTGCCCGCTCATCGGTCTCACCGTAAATGCTGATATCGACTAAGGTACCAAACACATAGCTCTGGCTATGGTAGAGCGGCGCCTTAAAACAACCGCAGAGCAACAGGCTTAACAGCAAGGCTAAATAGCGCATGCTAGGTCTGCCGCTCTAAGGCATCCATGAATACGGCGGCTGGGCGGCAATCGGTTTGCTGGGCAATTTCCACCATGCCGGTGGGGCTGGTGACGTTGATTTCGGTTAAGTAATCGCCTATCACGTCTAGTCCCACAAAAAACAAGCCAGCTTGTTTTAAGACTGGGGCCACCGTATGCGCTATGCTTAAATCCCGTTTGCTTAAGGCTTGGGCCACACCGGTGCCCCCGGCCGCCAAATTGCCGCGCGTTTCGCCCGCCATGGGAATGCGTGCTAAGGCATAAGGTAAGGGCTCGCCGTCTATCATGATGATGCGCTTATCGCCTTGTAAAATTTCCGGCAAATAGCGTTGCGCCATGATGGTACGGCGACCAAAATCGGTGATGGTTTCCAATATCACGCCTAAGTTGGGGTCCTTGGTTTTTAATCTGAATACGCTGCTGCCGCCCATGCCATCCAATGGTTTCAACACGATGTCTTGTTGCTCCTGCAAAAACTCACGCAGCAGGCCATTGTTGGCGGTGACCAAGCTGGCCGGCGCCAAGTCAATGAATCGCGTTACCGACAATTTTTCATTCCAATTGCGCATGGCGCTTGGGTTGTTGTAGACCTTAGCCCCTTGATTGGCGGCGATTTCCAATAAGTAAGTACTGTATAAATACTCGTTATCAAACGGCGGGTCTTTACGCATGATGACGGCATCAAAGGCAGTGGGCAGGCTTTCTTGGCTTTCGCCTACGACTGCCGTATTCCCATTAAATGCCCAGGGCTTGGTGACCAGTTTGGCCTGCCCATGACGCAAAAATAAATCGTGCTGCAGGCTAACGAAGACTTGGTGGCCGCGACCAAGCGCCTCGTGCATGATGGCCAAGCTACTGTCTTTGGCGGTTTTTAGCTGATCCAATGGATCCAATATAAACGCAAGCTTCATAATGGCTGGGCCTATTGATTAAGGGGATCTTGCTCTTGCAATTCAATCGCGGCGGCTAACAAGGCCAACCTAGCCACCACGCCGTAGGCATAAAAACGGTTAGGTGCCGCATCCGGGCTGTCCGTGCAATCTGGCAGGGTACAGGGTTTTTCAAAGGCCAAAGGCACAAATTGCGAGCCCGGGGCATTGAGGTTTTCGTCTACGCCGCGGCCGGTGTGCACCCGATAAAAGCCGCCTATGACAAAATGGTCCATCATGTACACTACCGGTTCGGCCACCGCTTGGTCTATGCTTTCAAAGGTATACACGCCCTCTTGTATGATCACTTCCGAGACTTGCAAACCGTCTTTCACCACTGCCATTTTATTGCGGGTTTTACGGTTTAAATCGCGTACTTCATCCGGCGATTTCACCGTCATGATGCCCATGCCATAAGTGCCGGCATCGGCTTTCACGATCACAAATGGCGTTTGCGTCACGCTGTACTGGGCGTATTTAAGTTTAATTTTATCCAGCAATTGCTCTACCTTAAAGGCCAGGCAATCCTCACCGGTGCGCGCATTAAAATCGATTTCACCGCAGGTTTCAAAGTAGGGATTAATCAGCCATTCATCGATACCAAGTAAATCAGCAAACTCCTTAGCCACCCGGTTATAGGCACTAAAATGCTGCGATTTACGACGCGTGCTCCAACCGGCATGCAAGGGCGGAATGAGGTTTTGTTCTAAGTTTTTAAGGATGTCGGGGATGCCACCGGATAAATCGTTATTAAGCAATATGGCACAGCTATCAAAATCGCCCAATTCCGGGTTAATTAGCTTAATCCTATTGCCAACTCGCACCACTGGTTCTAGCAATAACATGTGGCCATCATGGGTTTCCAAGCTAGTAGGCTGAGTGATCTCCGGCGAGATGGAGCCAACCCGCACGTCCAATCCAGCCTGCTTCATGATGTGCACCAACTCGACCACGTTGCGTAAGTAATAAGTATTGCGCGTGTGGTTTTCAGGAATAATCAATAAACGGTGGGCTTCCGGGCAGACTTTTTCCACGGCGACCATGGCCGCTTGGACGCTTAAAGGCAGAAAATCGCGATTTAGGTTATTGAAGCCGCCAGGAAACAAATTGGTGTCCACTGGCGCCAACTTAAACCCAGAATTGCGTAAATCCACGCTGGCATAAAATGGCGAACCGTATTCCAGCCACTGGCAGCGAAACCAATGCTCAATTTTCGGCATGGCATCCAACATGCTTTTTTCTAGCGATAAGAGCGGGCCGTTCAATGCTGTCGTGAGATGTGGGACCATAATGACCTTTGTTCCGTTTTACGCAAATATACCCTAAAGCGCGGGCTAAGCTAACTGCGCTTGCGCATCCGCGTGGTAGCTGCTTCTTACCATGGGGCCACTGGCGGTGTTATTAAAGCCCATGGCTTGCGCTTTTTCTTTTAATTGCTCAAAAATAGCCGGCTCCACGTAGCGCATGACCGGCAAATGGTGCACACTGGGTTGCAAATACTGACCCAAAGTCAGCATGCTCACTTGGTGATCACGCAGATCCTGCATGACGGCCAGAATTTCTTCATCGGTCTCACCTAGGCCCAGCATCAAGCCAGACTTAGTGGGAATTTGCGGGTACATTTCACCAAAGGTTTTTAATAAAGTCAGCGAATTTTGGTAATCCGAGCCGGGTCTGGCCTGCTTATACAAACGTGGCACGGTCTCCAAATTGTGGTTCATGACATCCGGTGGCGCTTGATTCAAAATCGCCATAGCCACGTCCAAGCGCCCCCTGAAATCCGGCACTAATATTTCGATTTTAATATCAGGTGACTGGGCTCGCACGGCCCGTATGCAGTCTACAAAATGCTGCGCGCCGCCGTCTTTCAAATCGTCTCTGTCCACCGAAGTAATCACCACGTACTTCAAACGCATTTGCGCGATGGTGCGGGCCAAGTTTTCCGGTTCATTGGCATCCGGCGGCAGGGGCTTACCATGAGCCACGTCGCAAAATGGGCAACGCCGCGTGCAAATGTCACCCAAGATCATGAAGGTAGCCGTGCCGCCACTAAAGCATTCGCCTATGTTTGGGCAACTGGCCTCTTCGCAGACCGTGTGCAATTGGTTGTCACGCAGGATTTTTTTGATTTCTTGGTAGCGTTGGCTATCCGGCATCTTCATGCGTATCCAGTCCGGTTTACGCTGCACCGGCTGCGGGATAATCTTAATTGGAATGCGCGAGGTCTTGGCCGCATCCCGTTCTTTTACACCGGCAATTTTTGTTTTAGGCAGAATCGATTCAGTCATGTGCTATTCCATGCTCCAATTGCTTAACTAGCTTAGCCGTTAATTGTTCAGCGGCTTGCGATAAGGTCAGCGGTAAACCTAAGTCTTGGGTTTGCGTCACAGCCAAGCCAGCATAACCGCAAGGGTCTATGGCGCTAAACGGGCTTAAATCCATGGCCACATTGACACTTAGTCCGTGGTAACTGCCATTATTTTTGATGCGTAAACCCAAGGCGGCTAGTTTAGCCTCATGCACGTAAACCCCAGGTGCATTGGATTTAGCTTGGGCTTGCACGCCGTATTCAGCCAACCAAGCTATCACGCTGTTTTCCAATATGCTTACCAACTTACGCACGCTTAAGCCATGGCGTTTTAAATCCAACAAGGGATAAATGATGAGCTGCCCTGGTCCGTGGTAGGTAATCTTACCGCCTCTATCAGTCAGGACCAATGGAATGTCACTGGCTTCTGGCAAACGCACGCCTTGGCGATTCAGGCCCAAGGTGTAAACCGGAAAATGCTCGGTCACCCAAACTTCATCTTCCGTGCTGGGCGTGCGATCGGTATTAAACTGCTGCATGGCCAGCCAGGTTTGGGTGTAATCGGTGCGGCCTAAATGGCGCACCAAAATGGCAGACTTATACGAACTGGCGGACATGGCTGCGGCGTGCTGCAACGGGTTGGCTTAAAGTGAAAATTTCACCAATGGGTGGGCGCTGATTAAACGGTAAACCGCGTCCAATTGATGTTGCGAGGCCACGTGCACCAGGCAGGTTAGGCTGATGTACTTGCCACCGGAGCTGGCACGCATGCTTACCTGAGCCGCAGTAAAGCTTGGTTGCACAGACTGGATCAAGCCTATGATGGTATCGGCAAAGCCGTCTTGCATTTCCCCCATGACCTTAATCGGGAAATCACAAGGAAAATCAATTAAAGCCGGCTTGCTGGTATCGAGATCCGCCATGGTGTTAGTCTGCCAGCAGGCTTATTGCGCTAGCAATAACAGGCTGTCCCAAATGCGGCCGAACACACCGGCTGCTTCTATGTTTTTCGCTGCAACCAACGGACGCTCAGACACCACTTTACCGTTTAAGGTAAATTGCACACGGCCTATGACTTGGCCTTTAAGAATAGGCGCCACCAAACGCGGTTGACTGGTCACCTGCGCTTGGATTTTGGCGTGTTCGCCTTTGGCCACCGTCACGTACAAATCTTCGGCCACCGTTAAATTCACTTGATTTTCCTTACCCTTCCAAACGCGTAAGGATTTGATTGCCTGGCCTTGCTTGTAGAGCAATTTGGAATCAAAAAACTGAAAGCCGTAATTCAATAATTTTTGGCTTTCGGCAGCACGCGCGGCATCGCTGGCGGCACCTAACAAGACAGAAATACGGCGTATGCCATCGCGTTTCGCTGAAGAAATTAAGCAGTAGCCAGCCGATTCGGTGTGGCCAGTTTTCATGCCATCGACACTCGCATCTGCCCACAACAAGCGGTTGCGATTAGGCTGGGTGATGTTGTTGTAGGTGTATTCTTTCACGGAATACAAGCGTTGGTATTGATCCGGAAAATCGTGGATTAAGGCGGTGGCCAAGATCGCCAAATCGTCAGCCGTGGTGTAATGCTGGGCATCAGGCAAGCCGGTCGCGTTCATGTAATGGGTGTTTTTCATGCCTAAACGTTGTGCTTCTTGGTTCATCATGTCGGCAAACTGCACTTCGGAACTGGCGATGCCCTCGGCCAAGGCAATCGATGCATCGTTACCAGACTGTATGATCATGCCATGCAATAACTCGTCCACGGTAACCGGGCGATTAGGCTCAATAAACATTTTTGAGCCTTCCACTTTCCAGGCCAATTCACTCACGGCTAAATTTTGCTGCAAAGACAAATGCTTGCTTTTTAGCGCCTTAAAAGTCAAATAAGCGGTCATGATTTTAGTCAAGGAAGCCGGCTCGATGCGCGCACTATTATTTTTGGCTGCCAACACATGGCCGCTATTAAAATCTTTTAGCAAATAGGCATTCACCGCCAAATCAGGTGCCGCTGGAATTTGTGCGCCCACAGCTTGCGCAGCAGGACTAAGCGCAAGCGCGGTTAAACTAAAAAGAAGTGCGTAGGCATGGATTTTTAAATGGCTAGTAGTCATGATGAAATTCACTGTTAATGGAAACGGGGTTAATTGATAAAGGGCTTAATTAATAATAACGGCGGTCATGTTTAATTGTTGGCGAATTTTAGCGGCCATATTTTCCGCTTCCACCCTACTGGCATAAGGGCCAAGACGCACTCGGTAGAGGCCGTCATTATACACCTTCGCTGCGGCTGCGTTTTCAACCAGACCCGAATCTTGAATTTTTTTCTGCAAGATTTGGCTGTTGGCTTCATTCTTAAATGCCCCCAATTGCAAATAAACCCCTGGGGCAACTGGCGTATCAAGCTTGGCCGATGGACTCGTGACGGCTTCATTTGGCACAGCTTGTATCAGCACGCCCTCGGCTTCATTTTGCTCTTGACGACTCACTACGCTGACCGGCGCTGCCGCAGTTTGCATGGCGGCCACGCTGGTATCGATGGCCTCCACCTCCACTAGGCCACTGCCGTGGTTGACCAGGCGCAATTGGTAAGCCGCCACATAGGATAAATCAATCAAACGGTCGCGTTTAAAAGGGCCGCGGTCGTTAATCCGCACGATGACAGAGCGCCCATTGGCGGGATTGGTCACTTTAGCATAACTGGGTATGGGCAAGGTAGTGTGCGCAGCCGTCATGCCATACATGTCGTAAATTTCCCCAGTAGAGGTTTTTTTGCCGTGGTAGCGCTTGCCATACCAGGAAGCCACGCCCTGTTTTTTATAAGCTTGATAAGCGGTCATGGGCGTATACGACTGGCCTAGGGCCACATACGGTTTATTGGCGCGCGGCAAAGGTTGCTCCACTTTCAAACTTGCACTTGGGATGCTGTCCAAGTTGGCCGGCGCATTGTCGCCCGGACCGTCGTCTAAATAATAAGCACCTGCGCCGGGTTTGCCACTGGCATTGTCTACACTACTGGCCTTCTCGTTTTTAATCGGTGCCGAGCCTGCAATAGGGCTATTTAGCGTCAGATCGGCACAAGCCGTTAACAGCATTAAACTCAACAACAATATGGGGGTTTTAATAGTCATAACAAATAAATAAAAATAGTAAAAAATTAAGTGGCCACCACATTTTTATGGGTGGCGATGCTCATCAATATGCCCAAACTTAAGCACAACATCACCATGGACGTACCGCCGTAACTGATCAATGGCAAGGGCACGCCAACCACAGGCAAGATACCACTGACCATGCCCATGTTAACGAAAGCGTAGGTAAAAAAAGTCAAGGCGATGCTGCCGGCCAACAATCGGCCAAACGTGCTTTTGGCCTCGGAGGCGATCACCAAGCCGCGTAAAATAATCAAACTGAACAAGCTTAAAAGCAAGATGTTGCCCAACAAGCCAAACTCTTCACTGAACACCGCAAAAATAAAATCGGTGGTCCTTTCTGGGATGAAATCCAGTTGCGCTTGCGTGCCATTTAACCAGCCCTTGCCGGCAAAACCACCGGAGCCTATAGCGATCATTGCCTGTATCGTGTGGTAGCCTGAACCCAGTGGATCTTGGCTGGGGTCAAATAAAATTTCAATGCGGCGCCGCTGGTAATCGTGCAACAGCGTCCACAAAAATGGCGCGGCGACAGCCAAACTTAAGGCACCCCCTAATAATAACTTCCAACTCAAGCCGGCCAAAAACAAAACGTAAAAACCCGCTGCGGTAATCAACAAAGCCGTGCCTAAATCCGGCTGCTTCATGACCAAGGCCACCGGCACCAACAATAACAAGCCGGCTTGAGCAAAATGCTTAGCGCTAGGCCGAACTTCCAGTTTGGTAAAGTACCAGGCCAACATCATGGGCATGGCGATGCGCATGATTTCCGATGGCTGTATTTTGGTGACGCCTAAATTAAGCCAACGCTGCGCACCATGACTGGAAGAGCCTACCAATTCAACGGCCACCAACAAGACCACACCCAATACATAAAGCGGCATGGCTATGCGTTCGAGTTGATGCGGCGCGATATTGGCCGCCAACCACATGACAGAAAAGGCCAATACTATATTTACGGTTTGATCGTAAACCTTGGAAAAATCCTGGCCCGAGGCACTGTACAACACAAACAAGCCCAGCATTAAGGTGAAAAACAAGCAGCCCATCAAAAACGAATCAATGTGAACTAGCAAAGGTTTTAAGAATTTATTCATCGTGCGCGCTTTCGTTGTGGCCAGCAGGCTGAGCCGCATTAGCCTTTACCGGTTTGGCGGCCGGCTCGTTTGGCGATTTGCCTAATAGGTAATAATCCATGACTTTCCTGGCGATGGGGCCGGCTGCCGAGCCACCGTGGCCGCCATTTTCCACGATCACTGCCAAAGCTATTGTGGGATTGTCGGCCGGGGCATAGGCAATGAACAAGGCATGGTCTCTATGCCTCTCATTGATACTGCTGCTATCGTATTTGGCATTTTGTTTGATGCCTATCACCTGCGCAGTACCGGTTTTTGCCGCAATGCTGTAGCCTGCGTTCGCGCCGACACTGGCGGCCGTCCCGCCGGGCAAGGTGACGTCCATCATGCCTTGCTTAACGATGGCTATGTTTTGCGCTTTCAAGGCGATGCGATCTTGCACCACTGGCGCCACATTCATGGTGCGACCGGTCGCCGGTGATTGCATCGCCACCACCGTGTGCGGACGCATGGCCACGCCATTATTGGCCAAGGTGGCGGTGGCTTGCGCCAACTGCATGGGCGTCACCAAGGTATAGCCTTGACCTATGCCGACTATCACCGTTTCACCTTGGTACCAAGGCTGTTTAAAACGGCGCATTTTCCACTCAGGGGTGGGCAACAAGCCGGCATTTTCACCGCGGATGTCTATGCCCGATTTAGCGCCAAAGCCAAAGTGACGAACAAAATCGGTCAGCCTGATGATGCCCAAATCCAAGGCCAAGCCATAAAAAAAGGTGTCGCAAGAAACGGTAATGGCTTTTTGCATGTCCACCATGCCATGGCCGTCTGGCTTCCAATCCCGATAACGGTGGCGACTGTTAGCCAATGAATAGTAGCCAGGGTCGCTGATGCGAAAAGGCGGCAAGCGTTTAGCATTTTCCAATCCAGCCATGGCAACAAAAGGCTTAAAGGTCGAGCCAGGTGGGTAAATACCGCGTATCGGACGGTTAACCAATGGCTTATCCAGTGACTCATTGAGCCATTTCCAATTGTCCACATCGATGCCATCAACAAACAAATTGGGATCAAACCCAGGCTGACTGACGTAGCTCAATACCGCACCGGTTTTTGGATTAATCGCCACCAAAGCGCCACGTCGATTGCCAAAAGCGGTCTCGGCAATTTCCTGCAATTTACTGTCCACCGATAAAATCAGATTGGTCCCCGGCACCGGTGCCGATCTGGCGATAACCCGAACAGCATGGCCATCGGCATCGGTTTCCACTTGCTCAAAGCCGGTCTGACCATGCAACTGCGTTTCGTAAAACTGTTCCACGCCGCTTTTGCCTATGTGATAGGAACCCTTGTAGTTAGACAAGTCGCCGGATTTTTCCAGCGCGACTAAATCTTTGCTGTTGATGCGACCAATGTACCCTATCATGTGTGCGCCAAATTTGCCCAAAGGGTAATGGCGATACAAACGTGATTTAATCGCCACCCCGGGAAAGCGGTAGTGGTTAACGGCAAAATGCGCCGCTTCAATTTCATTGAGGTGAGTGCGTATAGGGATGCTCTCAAAATTGCGGCTTTCGCTTTTTAATTTAGCAAAGCGCTTGATGTCGGCTTTGCTGATTTCCAGCAATTGGCCCAATTCAGCAATCGTGGTTTTTAGGTTGCCTGCTTTTGAAGGCGTGATTTCCAAGGTGTAAACGAAAAAATTATGCGCCAGCACCACGCCGTTTTTATCCAATATCAAGCCACGATTAGGCACGATCGGCACCATGGAAATGCGGTTGTTTTCCGCCAGGGTTTGGTAATGGGTGTATTGGCTGATTTGCAGGTAAATGAAGCGTAAAGCCAACAAGGCAAACAACGACATCACGAAAAAAGCCATGAAGCCTAAACGCAGCCTAAAGTAATACTGCTCGTGTTGCGGATTTTTAACTTCCCTAAGCACGCTTAAGCACCCGTTTGCTGGCCATGCACCCGACTAATTAACAGGCTAATTGGCACGACCGCGCCCACCCGTGTTTAAGCCTAAGCCCATCGCCACCAACCACAGCAATACACCGCTTAAGCTGGGAAGAAAATACAACCAGCCGATAAACTGCCCGCCGGCAAAGGTTTTAATGATCAGCAGCATGACCTGCGAAATAAGCAACAAAGAGAACACGTATAGCAATTGCTGCACGCCGGTAAACAACACCAAGCGGCGCTGATAGGTCACGGCAAAAAAAGCCGTGACCGTGTAGGCCAAGGCATATTGACCAAACACCATGCCGGCTGCCAAATCGACCAACAAGCCTAGCATCCAAGCGGTGCCGACATTGCAAAGATTGGGCGCGCGTATTAACCAAAAAATCAGCACCAACAACATGAAATCAGGGCGCACTAACAGGGCAGCTTGCGACCAGGGCAAGAGCAAGCTCATAAAAGCCAACAACACCAAAAAGTACAGGGTTTTTAGTTTATTAACGGGCATGGGCATCCCTCGGCTTAACTGACTTATTTGGCATGCTTTGCTTCTTATCGGCCGCCTTAGCTTGGGTCAAGCCTAACTTCACTGGCTGCGTTAAGCTAGGCGCGGTGACGCTGCCTAACTGCGGCTTACTCACCACCAGCACCTGCCTGTGATTCTCTACTCCGCCGGCGGGCTCGCATACTATGCGTGCAAAAGGCGTGTCCGCGGCGCTGACAATGTGCTTAACGGTGGCCACGGCCAAGCCGGCTGGGTACACCCCATCGATGCCAGAGGTGACCAATAGGTCGCCACGCTTGATGTCTACATTGGCCGGCAAATAAGGCAAATCCACCGTGCTATCACGGCCATGACCAAAGGCAATTGCCCGCAAGCCGTTGCGCTCAATTTGCACGGGCATGGCTAAAGAGGTGTCGGTGATGAGCGTCACCTCGCTGCTTAACGGGTAAACCCGGGTCACCTGCCCTATCACACCAGCCGCATCCACCACCGCCATACCAGGCAAGATTTTGTGATTTTGACCGCGATTGATTAAGACTTTTCTAGTAAATGGATCGCGCCCAACGTGCATGATTTCGGCCGCCACACTGCTTTCTTTGAGGGCAGTTTGCGCCGCTAACAACTCACGCATATGGGCATTCTCGACCGCCAATAGATTGAGCTTTTGCAAGGCGATGGATTGCATTAAATCACGCTTCTTTAATTGCTCATTTTCGCTGAGCAAGGTGTCATGCGTGGAAAAATACTCAGTGGTATTGAGATACAGTTGCGTGGGCGCATTGGCCAATAACTGCAGGGGGTGCAACAAGGTTTGCAAACTTTGTCGCATGCTGGCCAAATACTGGAGACGGCTGTCGGAGGCCATCAAGGCTAGGGATAAAACGGAGAAAAAAGCCAAACGGGCAAACGGGCTAGGGCCACGCACAAAAAATGCCGGGGCTTGTTGTTGCTCTATCTTGTTGTATAAATGGCGCGCCATTAGTGTTGAGTGGTGAGTCTCTCTAAACTGAGTAAAAGTATAGGCCGACTAGGCGGCCTATACTGGACTAACTGGGTACGGACAAAAAGCTAAAACAGCTTAAATGCTAGGCTTATTCGTAGGCAAAAATGTTGCCTAATTTATCAATCTCTTCCAATGCACGGCCGCAACCACGAGCCACGCAAGTCAATGGGTCTTCAGCCACGATGACAGGCAAGCCAGTTTCTTCCACCAACAAACGGTCTAAATCGCGCAATAAAGCCCCACCGCCTGTTAACACCATACCTTTTTCTGCAATATCGGCACCCAATTCCGGTGGCGTTTGCTCTAAGGCCGATTTCACTGCACCGACGATGGCGTTAAGCGGCTCAGTCAAGGCTTCTAAAATTTCGTTGCTGGAAATGGTAAATTTGCGTGGCAAGCCTTCGGCTAAATTGCGACCGGTTACTTCCATTTCTAACACAGTCGAGCCCGGGAAAGCCGAACCAATTTTTTTCTTAATGGCTTCCGCGGTTGGTTCGGAAATTTGCATGCCGTAATTGCGACGGATGTAATCAATGATGGCCTGATCAAATTTATCGCCGCCCACCCGTTCCGATTTAGCGTAAACAATGCCGCCTAATGAAATCACGCCCACCTCGGTGGTACCGCCACCGATGTCCACCACCATGGAACCGGTTGCTTCTGAAACCGGCATGCCGGCCCCGATTGCGGCAGCCATAGGCTCTTCGATCAAAAATACCTGCTTAGCACCAGCGCGCTCGGCTGACTCTTTAATCGCACGACGCTCGACTTGCGTTGAGCCCACAGGCACGCAAATGATGATGCGTGGACTGGGTGAAAACCAACGCGCATCGTGCACGCGTCGGATGAAGTATTTAAGCATTTGTTCGGTGATGGTGAAGTCGGCAATCACGCCGTCTTTCATCGGCCGTATGGCTTGAATGTTGGAAGGCGAACGACCCAACATGCCTTTTGCTTCCGCACCCACGGCCAACAATATTTTCTTGCCGCCCGGTCCGCCGTCAAGGCGTATGGCCACCACGGACGGCTCGTCCAAAACAATGCCTTTGCCGCGTGAGTAGATAAGCGTGTTGGCGGTACCTAAGTCTATCGCCAAGTCGTTTGAAAAGTAACTAGTTAAAAAACCGAACATTTTGTTTTTCCTGTGCTTTGATGCAAAATAACAGCCGTTACGCCAACTGAATAAAAGCGCGATTTAGGCGCCCGTAAAATCAAGGTATAATACCGCATATCGTGTTTAAAATTAAGATGCAATGGCAACTTAATTGCAAATAAACGCTGATAAATAGCCGCGTTTAGCATTTGCTAATATAGCTAGCTACGGTTTTAGCACTAGGCAGCATCTAAACCCCGTCATAAAAGCACAAACTAAGGCGCACGCAGTCCTTGCACCGATTAAATTTTGGATACTTGAAGCATGGCATTAAGCATAGAAGACATCAAAAAAGTGGCGCATTTGGCGCGCATCGAAATTAATGAAAACGATGCCAACGCCACCTTAAACAAACTAAGTGGCATATTGGCTTTAATTGAACAAATGCAAGCGGTCGATACCAGCGGCATAGTCCCCATGTCGCACGCCCAAGACTTAAGCCAACGCTTACGCGATGACGTCGTCAGCAAAACCAATTTACGCGATGAATTCCAAAAAAATGCACCGATTTTAGGCAACGGCTCACAAGAGCTGGCCGTAGCCGGTGGCTTATACCTCGTTCCTAAAGTAATCGAATAATCATGGCCAACAACGAATTAACCAACGGCAGCCTAAAAGGCTACGCCCAACTTTTGCAAAGCAAGCAAATCTCCAGTCTAGAATTGACCCAGGCATTTTTGCAGCGCATTAAGCAATACAACCCCAGCATCAATGCCTTCATTGCCTTGGATGAAGATAAAACACTGGCGCAAGCCCGCGCCGCTGACGCGCGCATTGCGGCAGGCTCAGCCGCACCCTTAACCGGTATCCCCATCGCCCAAAAAGATATCTTTTGCGCTAAAGGCTGGCCTACCACTTGCGGCTCTAAGATGCTGGCTAACTTTGTCGCCCCCTATGACGCTCACGTGATTAGTCAATTTGATGCGGCCGGCGCGGTGAATTTAGGCAAGACCAATATGGATGAATTTGCCATGGGCTCGTCCAACGAAACCAGCTATTTTGGCGGGGTAAAAAACCCTTGGAGTTATGATCGTGTGCCGGGCGGCAGCAGCGGCGGCAGTGCCGCTGCCGTAGCGGCAAGGTTGTGTGCGGCGGCCACCGGTACCGACACCGGCGGATCGATACGCCAACCGGCTTCCTTGTGTGGCTTTACCGGATTGAAACCGACTTACGGTGTGGTGTCGCGCTTTGGCATGATCGCCTTTGCCTCGTCCTTAGACCAAGCCGGCCCGATGGCCAAGAGCGCAGAAGATTGTGCCTTGATGATGAACGTCATGGCTGGTTTTGACGAACGCGATTCCACCAGCTTAGACCGCGCAAAAGAAGACTACTGCCGCGATTTAGCTAAACCGCTGGCCGGTTTAAAAATAGGCTTACCTAAAGAGTTTTTTGCCGAGGGCTTGTCCGCCGAGGTCGGCCAAGTGATAGAAAACGCCATCGCCGAATACAAAAAATTGGGCGCAGAAATCGTCAATATTTCCCTACCCAACACCGGCTTATCCATCCCGGTTTACTACGTATTGGCGCCGGCTGAAGCCTCCAGCAATTTATCGCGCTACGACGGCGTGCGCTACGGCCACCGCGCAGCCGAATACACTGACCTAATGGACATGTATTGCAAGAGTCGCGCCGAGGGTTTTGGCGCCGAAGTAAAACGCCGCATCTTGATAGGCACCTACGTGCTAAGCGCTGGCTATTACGACGCCTACTACCTAAAAGCCCAACAAATTCGCCGCCTGATTGCCCAAGACTTTGTCGAGGCATTCAAACAATGCGACGTCATCATGGGTCCGGCTGCGCCGTCCACGGCGTTTAAAGCCGGCGAGAAAGTAGACGACCCGGTGGCCATGTATTTACAAGACATTTACACCATTTCCACCAACTTAGCCGGCTTACCTGGCATGAGCGTACCGGCTGGTTTTGCCCCCAGCCAAGATGGTCCAGCCTTACCGGTAGGCCTGCAAATTATCGGTAATTATTTTGATGAAGCGCGCATGTTAAACGTAGCTCATCAATACCAGCAAGTCACCGATTGGCACACGCTTGCACCCAACTTGCCCGAAGGAAAAGCATAATGGAATGGGAAGTCGTTATTGGGCTGGAAACACACACCCAACTGCAAACAGTCAGTAAAATTTTTTCCGGCGCATCGGTTAAATACGGCGCCGAGCCGAACACCCAAGCCTGCGAAGTGAGCCTGGCGCTGCCCGGCGTTTTGCCCGTGTTAAACAAGCAAGCCGTGCATTGTGCGATTAAATTTGGCCTAGCGATTAATGCCGAGATTGCGCCGCGCTCGGTGTTTGCGCGTAAAAACTATTTTTACCCAGACTTACCCAAAGGCTACCAAATCAGTCAGTTTGAACTACCGGTAGTCGGCAAAGGCGCCATCACCATACAAGTGCCGGCCGCGGGTAAACAAGATGCCTACGAAAAAGTGGTGAACATCACCCGCGCCCATTTAGAGGAAGACGCCGGCAAATCGGTGCACGGTGCTGTCGAAGGCATGAGCGGCATAGACTTAAATCGTGCTGGAACGCCTTTGTTAGAAATCGTTACCGAACCGGACATGCGTTCGGCTGCGGAAGCCGTGGCTTACGCCAAAAAATTGCATGAGTTGGTGCAATGGATAGGCATCTGCGATGGCAACATGCAGGAGGGCAGCTTCCGTTGCGACGTCAACGTGTCAGTCCGTCCTAAAGGCTCAGACAAACTAGGCACACGGCGTGAGATTAAAAACCTCAACTCGTTTAAATTCATGACGCAAGCCATCGAATACGAAACCCGCTGGCAAATTGAAACCTTAGAAGACGGCGGTAAAATACAGCAAGCCACGGTATTGTTTAACCCGGACACCGGTGAAACGCGTGCCATGCGTAGCAAAGAAGAAGCCAACGACTACCGCTATTTCCCCGATCCGGATCTATTGCCCTTGGTTATTACCGAGCAAGACAAAGCCCGTGTGCAGGCCGATATGCCAGAATTGCCGGCCGCCATGAAAGCCCGTTTAGAAGCGCAATTTGCTTTATCCAGTTACGATGCCAGCAGCCTCACCGCCAGTCGCGAATTAGCCGACTACTTTATGGCGGCGATTGATGCCGGGGCCGAGCCTAAACAAACCGCCAACTGGGTCATGGGCAGCTTAAGTGCCAAACTAAATAGCGAAGATAAAAGCCTAAGTAGCAGCCCGATTAGCGCGCAACAATTGGCCCAATTACTCAAACGCATCAGCGACGGCACCATCTCAAACAATGCCGCCAAACAGGTGTTTGAGGCCATGTGGCTGGGTGAAGGCGAAGTGGACAGCATCATTGCCGCTAAAGGCTTAAAACAAGAGTCCGACAGCGGCGCCATAGAAGCCATCATAGACGAAGTCTTGGCGGCCAATGCGGCCATGGTGGACGAGTTTAAAGCAGGTAAGGAAAAAGCCTTCAATGCCCTAGTCGGTCAAGCCATGAAAGCCTCAAAAGGCAAGGCTAACCCAGCGCAAGTGAACGACATCCTCAAGAAAAAACTGCAGGCCTAAGCCGGGGTTGAAGTTAATTGACGCCGAATTGTTGCCTGTAGGCGCTCACCGCTTGCAGGTGATCAGCCAAGGCTTGATGGTCAGCTAGGTAGCGCATCAAATCGCTTAGATTGGCGATGGCACAAACCGGGATTTGATTGTGGGCGATCACTTCTTGCACGGCGGACAACTCACCCAAGCCTTTTTCTTGCCGGTCTATGGCAATGGCGACGCCGCAAGCACTTGCCCCATTAGCAGCAATCAAGGCCACCGACTCGCGTACCGAAGTGCCGGCAGAAATCACGTCATCGATAATAAGCACGCGGCCTTGCAAGGGGCTGCCGACTATGGTGCCGCCCTCGCCATGGTCTTTGGCTTCTTTACGGTTGTAAGCATACGGCACATTACGGCCTTGTTTGGCAAAAGCAATGGCGATACTGGCCGCCAAGGTAATGCCCTTGTAAGCGGGGCCAAATAACATATCAAACTGGATGCCGGAATGATCAATCGCTGCGGCATAGAACTCGCCCAACTTCATCAAGCTGACGCCATCACTAAACAAACCAGCATTAAAAAAATACGGGCTGAGGCGGCCGGCTTTGGTTTTAAATTCACCGAAACGCAATACCTCTTTTTCTATAGCAAATGCGATAAAATCTTGGCTGACTTGAGCAGTCGCCGCTGCATTGGTGGTGACTTTGTTGGGGTGCAATGTCATGGTTACTCTAATCGTATTAATTTAAGGATGAAGTTTTGAAGATTATATCGCTAAACCTAAACGGCATACGTTCTGCTACAAATAAAGGCGTGCTGAGCTGGTTAAAAACGCAGTCCGCTGATATCGTCTGCTTGCAGGAACTCAAAGCCCAAGCCGAAGACATGGCGGCCGAGATGCTAAGCCCTGATGGCTATGTCGGGCACTTTCATTACGCCGAGAAAAAAGGCTACAGCGGCGTCGGCATCTACTCAAAGAAAAAACCGGACGCGGTCATCATCGGCTTGGGTGGCAGCAACCAAGACGTGGCCGACATAGACAGCGAAGGCCGCTACATCGAATGCCAATTTGGCAATCTAAGCGTGGTGTCGCTGTATTTGCCATCGGGCTCCAGTGGCGAAGAAAGGCAGGCCTTTAAATTCAGCGTGATGGCGCGCTTTATGTTGCACATGCAAGCCTTGATTAAAAGTGGCCGTGAAGTAGTGATTTGCGGCGACTGGAATATCGCCCACAAGGAAGTGGATCTGAAAAACTACAAAGGCAATAAAAAGAATTCCGGCTTTTTACCTGAAGAACGGGCTTGGTTAAGCACGTTGTT
Source organism: Methylophilaceae bacterium (assembly GCA_965601545.1). Lineage (GTDB taxonomy): Bacteria > Pseudomonadota > Gammaproteobacteria > Burkholderiales > Methylophilaceae > Methylotenera. The sequence goes on from OZ271845.1 coordinate 1,358,297, forward strand.
TGATCAAGTGGGCTGGGTCGATGTCTACCGCACATTACACCCAGAAACTACAGAAGAGTGTTATACCTGGTGGAGCAATCGCGGTCAGGCTTGGGCGAAAAATGTCGGTTGGCGCATAGACTACCAAATTGCCACCCCTGCCACCGCGGCCAAGGCAAGCGAGGCCAGCATCTACAAAGAGCAACGCTTTAGCGATCACGCGCCTTTAATTATCGATTACGGCACCTAGACTATTTGAGGCTATTTGATCGCGTCCAGGGCTTTCAAGCGTTTTTGCGCAGCCGGAATCACCTCACTGTTTGGGTACTTGGCCAATAAATCTCGCAAGGTTTTTTTGGCGGCCGGCACCATGCCCAATTGAAACTGGCTATTGGCCATATTAAATAGCGCGTCCGCCGCTCTTGGGCTGTCCGGATGGGCGTCCAACAATTTTTGCTGGGTGGCCATGGCCGATTTGTAATTTTTTAATGCAAATTGCGCGTAGCCCAAACCGTACATGGCATCCGGGGCGTAAGCGCTATTGGGGTAATCCTTTAAAAATTTGTCGTAAGCATTAAACGCATCTTTGTATTTTGCTTCCTTGGCCAAGCCATGCGCCAACTCCAGCAATTGGTACTCTTGGCTGTTCTTTGCTGGCTCAGGCGTGCTCGCCACAGGCGCAGCCGCAACAGTGGCAACAGGTGCAGCTACACTGGCAGGCGCCGCTTCTAATGCCGGCACTGGGTTGGGGGTCGCATTGGCGTTAGCCCCAGGCTGACCTTGTTCCAACTTACGCAAACGGGCGTCGGCATCGCCGTATAAATCTTTTTGCCTTTGCTGCGTGAGGTTGACATTGTGGCTGGCTAACTCAAGTTCACCCTTGAGTTTGGCCACTTCTTGCTTTAAGACTTCAATTTGATTTTGCATGTCCAGCAAGCCTTGGCCTTTGGTGATCGCCTCAATCTCCGCCAATCGTTGTTCTATGACTTGCTGGGTTTTCTTCAAAGCGGCCAAGTCCGCTTGCGCAGCCTGATGCTGAGTCGTTGTGGTGGCTTCCAACTCTAAAATTTTCTTGCGCGCCTCCTTGTCATCAAACAAGGCCGCATGGCCTTGCGCAGCAAATCCCGCGGTGACAATTAACAAACTAGCCAGTATCAGTTTTTTCATGGTTTCTCTTTAATCCGCAGAGGTTTTACTCGTTTTCGTAAACGATGTCAGCACGGCGGTTTTGTTTGGCGCAGCTTTCATCGGCACAGCCAGCCGTGGCTTTTTCTTCACCAAAGCTCACCGTTTCTATTTGACCATCTTGCACACCAAGTAAATTTAACGATTTTTTGACCGCCACGGAACGGCGTTGACCCAAAGATAAATTGTATTCGCGGCTGCCGCGCTCGTCGGTATTGCCTTGTACGATGACCTTGGCGTTGCGGTTGGCTAATAGGTATTTGGCATGCGCTTCAATCAAGGGTCGGTATTCGGCTTTAACGGCATCGCTGTCGTAATCAAAGTAAACCTGACGTTTGGATAAAATGTTATTCGGGTCTTTCAATGGATTGTTGATGTTACTGGCGGCATTGCCGTCTATGACCACTTCTTTTACTGCTGCAGTTTCAGCTACCGCAGCAGGGGCGGTTTCTGCTGGCTTAGCTGCACTGGCCGCGGCCGGGCTTCTGTCTTCCACTGCAGCCGGTTTATCTACCATGGGCGTGCTTTTACAAGCGGCCAAAATTAAAGCCAAGGCTAGGCTACTTAATAGCTTAATGTTCCATGTGCTGCTGTTCATATCGCTCTCCTTAATAAGGCCATCACAGCCTAAAAATATTATTTGCTACTTAATTAACGGACCCCAAGCCGGCTCACGGATATCACCACCGGTCTCATTTAAACGCTGCTGCACGCGACCATCACTGGACACCGCCGCCAATGACCCTTTATTGCCACTGCGGGCTGCATACAACAACACACGGCCATTAGGGGCAAAGCTGGGCGACTCATCCTGCGCCCCTTCGCTCAACATCTGCACCTGGCCACTGACTAAATCTTGCAAGGCCAATCGGTATTTTCCGCCGTCGTTGCGCACCATGGCCAAAAACTTACCATCCGGTGACACACGCGGACTCAAATTGAACGTACCCTCAAAGGTCACCCTTTGCACCTCGCCACCGCTGGCCGCTACTTTGTATATTTGTGGGCGACCACCACGATCGGAACTGAAATAAATCCACTGTCCGTCTGGCGACCAAGTGGGCTCGGTATCGATGGCGCTGCTTTTAGTTAAGGGCTGCAGATTACTGCCATCGGCATTGATGGTATAGAGCTGTGAATTGGCGCCATAGGTTAAAACAATGGCTAATTTACTCCCGTCTGGCGACCAAGCGGGGGCACTGTTGTTACCCTTAAAACTGGCTAATATTGTGCGTTGGCCACTCAGGGTTTGGATATAAATAATGGGTTTTTTCTTTTCAAACGATACGTAAGCCATTTTGCTGCCATCTGGCGACCAAGTCGGTGAAATAATCGGCTCTTTTGAGGAAACCATGGTGACCGCATTTTCCCCGTCGACATCGGCTACGCGCAATGCATAGCGTCCATTGAGCTTAGCCACGTAAGCAATACGACTGGAAAAAAGGCCGCTTTCGCCGGTTAATTTTTGGTAAATCACGTCGGCTATTTTATGCGCGGTGCCACGTAATTGAGTGGCGGTAACGTTGTATTGCACGCTGGCTAACTGGGTTTGCTTGAGCACGTCGACCAATTGAAAACTGACGTTGTAGCGATTGCCAGGCAGGGGTTCCACCTTGCCCAAGGCCATGGCTTGCGCCTGCAGGGCCACCCACTCGGCGTATTTAATTTGGCTGATGTCGCTGGGTCGACTGACTACACCAGCGGTTTCCAAGAGGCGAAATAAACCGCTGCGTTTTAGATCCGCTTGGATGATTTGACTGAGGCTATCGCTACTGGGGTTATCGCTACCGGACTGGCTTTGTGCAAATGGTACGATGGCAATAGGCAGTTGTTGCGCGCCGCCACCACTGATCTCAATTTCCAAAGCGGAGTGGGCTAAGCCACTTAAGCAAAAGCTCACTAAAAATAAAACGATTCGTACGATGGGCATAAGCACTGTTATTTTCTTTGCGTGTATTCTTTAGCTATGGGTTAACTGTCTATTGTTTAACTATCTATTACTTAAAAATACGGCTTAAATAAAACCAGCCTTCATATTACATGGCGCCAGTCGATTTTACTGCAATCTCTTGCTAGTTTTGTGACATTTAGCCGACTTTTTTATGAGGCAAACTTGCCGCGATTCCAATTGCCAGTCTCCGGCCTAGCCAGCCTTAGTCATTAGGCCTAAAGGTCAACTTTAGGTTTCTAAATTGCGAAAATGCCACCCCATCAGAGGGCACCGGTAAAGGCTGGGATGCCATAATAGCCCGCTCCACGGCCTCGTCGCAGGCTTTATTGCCACTGGATTTAAGCAGCTTAGGCAAGCCGGTCATTTCACCCGTGGGCAGCAAGGCTATGTCAAATTTAAGCTCAGGGTTGGCCGTGGCACACAAGCTTTTATTCACATGGCCACGAATTTTGGCTTGGATTTTACTGCGGTACTCGTCCACCACACCGGCACTGGCTGCCGACTTGGCCGATTTATCGCTTGCGACCGCTTGCTCAATCGCGGCGCGCTCTTCGGCTAAGGCTTCTTGTTGCAGTTTTTTCAAAGTCTCATTGGCTTTGTTTTCTTTTAACAACTTGTCGCTGTTTTGCATTTCTTCTTTACGCGCTTCCGCTTGCAAGGCAGCCAATTGTTTTTTTTGCGCTAGAGCCAGCTCTTTTTTCAATTGCTCGGCGGCTTTTTTCTGCTCCAGCTCTTTGCGTTTTTTTTCCAGGGCAATCTCAACTTCGGGGGCTTTAGGGGCTGGCGCTTCGACTTTTTCTGGCGGTGGTGGCGGGGCTTCTTTGACCACGGCGGGCGGTGGCGTTTGTACTGGCGGTGGGGTTTCTACGGGTGGCGCCACTGGCAAAGGCAGAGAAGGTTGAGGCAGACTGTCCCACAATTCAACTTCCGCCACATTCAGCATGGGTGGGGTCGCTTTCCAATTGAACGATAAAAGCAAGGCCGCCAACAACAGCAAATGAACGCCTATTGCCCAAAAACCGGCTTGCCAGGACACGTCTTTTTCATAGGCCCTAATCATCATGATGCGCTGCGCAAATTACTGGGCTGGCGACAACAACAGGCCAACCTTATCCACCTGGTTTTGTTTGAGCAGATCCATCACCGCAATCACGTCATCGTATTTGACGTTTTTATCGGCGGCAATCACCACGGCCCGTTCAGGCGATGCCGATAACGCTTGCCTTACCTTGCTCAACAATTGATCACGCGCCATGGCTTGATTGTCTAACTCAATTTCATTGTTCTGCTTAACGGTTAAAACCAAAGGCGGGACTGGAGATTGCTTAAGGCTCTGCCCTACTTTGGGCAAGTCCACCATGCCAGGATTGGTCATGGGGGCGGTCACCATAAAGATGACCAACAGCACCAAGGTCACGTCTATGTATGGCACGACGTTGATTTGATTCATCATGCGGCGTTTACGGTTGCGTGACATGGCTTAGCTTTTTCTTTGCAAGATGTTGGTGAACTCTTCCATAAAGCTTTCGTAACGCACCGACAAGCGATCGACCGAGCTGGCAAAACGGTTATAGGCAATCACCGCTGGAATCGCCGCGAACAAACCGATGGCGGTCGCCACCAGTGCTTCGGCAATACCTGGCGCCACTTGGCTTAAGGTCGCTTGCGCGACATTAGACAAGCCACGGAATGCATTCATGATGCCCCAGACCGTACCAAACAAACCTATGTAAGGGCTAACTGACCCCACCGAAGCCAAAAACGGTAAGTGGGCGTCTAAGTTGTCCAGCTCACGGTTATAGGCAGCACGCATGGCGCGTCTGGCGCCTTCCATGACGTCCGATACTTCCATGCGCGATTGCTGTTTATGCCTGACGTATTCTTTAAAGCCGGCTTCAAAGATGCTGGCCATGCCTTGGGCTTTCCGCCTGCCAGCGCCTAGGCTGTCAAACAATTTATTTAAATCGCCGCCTGCCCAAAAGGCCGCCTCAAATTCCTCGGCACTGCTTTCGGCGCGCTTAATGGTGGCTAACTTGATGAAGATATACCACCAAGAAAATAAGGAGGTGAGGATTAACACCACCAGCACCAATTGCACCGGCAGACTGGCGCCTGCAACCAGTGAAAAAATAGACATGTCATTTGCAACGCTTACGGTCATAGGAGTCCCTGTGGTTTTTCCAATTGTATTTTATGGCGCATTTCATCCGGCACGCCTATAGGCTTAAAGCTAACCGCATCAACAAAGGCTGCTTTCACCTGCGCTTCTATCAACACCAGCCCATCACGACTGATGCTTTGCTGCATGATTAAACTGCTGCGCCCGAGTTCGCTTAACTCGCAGTGGACGGCCAGCATGTCGTTGAAATAAGCCGGTTTTTTAAACTGCATGCTCAAACTGTGGATGACAATGATGAGGCCATGTTGGTCTTTTAACTGCGTTTGCTCAAAGCCCAAAGCGCGCAACCATTCGGTTCTGGCCCGCTCCATGAAATTCAAATAATTTGAGTGGTAAACCACCCCACCGCTATCGGTGTCTTCATAATAAACGCGTATAGGCCAAGTAAATTGGGTCACGCTGGCCAATCTTCCGTCATTAAATTTTTCGGTACCGCCAATCCAAAATGTTGATATGCCAACTGGGTAGCCATGCGCCCACGCGGCGTGCGCATCAAATAACCTTGCTGGATTAAGTAGGGTTCCAATACGTCTTCTATGGTGTCCCGCTCTTCGCCTATGGCCGCTGCCAAATTATCCAACCCCACTGGGCCACCGGCAAATTTTTCTAACACCGCCAGCAATAACTTTCTGTCCATCACATCAAAACCAAGCTTGTCCACGTCTAGCATTTTTAAAGCGGCATCGGCCACTTCCGCGGACACCGTGCCATCGCCTTTAACTTGCGCGTAGTCGCGCACGCGACGTAATAAACGGTTGGCAATGCGTGGCGTACCGCGTGAACGCTTGGCGATTTCTAACGAACCGGTGTCCACCATGGCTACGTCCAGCAATCCGGCGCTGCGCTGGACGATGCGCGCCAACTCATCCGCCGTGTAAAACTCCAAGCGGGAGACGATGCCAAACCGATCGCGCAAGGGATTGGTCAGCATGCCGGCACGGGTAGTAGCGCCAATTAAGGTAAACGGCGGTAAATCCAAACGCACGCTGCGGGCAGCTGGTCCTTCGCCTATCATGATGTCCAAACGGTAATCTTCCATGGCCGGGTACAAGATCTCTTCCACCACGGGTGACAGGCGATGAATCTCGTCGATAAACAAAACGTCATTGGGTTCTAAATTGGTCAGCAAGGCCGCCAAATCACCAGCACGTTCCAACACCGGGCCCGAGGTTTGACGCATGTTAACGCCCATTTCTTTAGCGATGATGTGCGCCAAAGTGGTTTTACCCAAACCAGGCGGGCCAAACAGCAAAACATGATCGAGCGCTTCACTGCGACCACGCGCCGCGTTGATGAAGATCTCCAACTGACTGCGGGCTTTTTCTTGGCCCACGTATTCGTCCAATAACTTAGGACGCAAGGCACGCTCTAAGGCCTCCTCTTGTGGGCTTTCGGTATCAGGGGCGATCAGGCGATCGGTTTCTATCATGGGCGTTTTTTCCAATACGCTTGCGTCGCGGCGCATACCAATGCGCTAACTCAAGCGTGCATAACGGTTATTTTGACAGGGATTTTAAAGCTTGTTTAATGCCTTCTGCAACCGTGCTGTCGCTGGGCAATAATTTCACCGCAGCCAAGGCTTCACGCTCATTGTACCCTAATGAAATAAGGGCATTGAGTACATCGCTGGCAGCCGATTTGGGTTGATTGGCTTGGGCGGAATTCAGGCCGGCCAGGCTAAATTTATCTTTGAGTTCCAGCAACAGGCGTTCGGCAGTTTTCTTACCCACGCCCGGCACGCGCGTTAACATGGCGCTGTCTTGCATGGCCACGGCTTGGGCTAGGTCGTCTATAGACAAGCCGCTCAATATGGACAAAGCCGATTTCGCTCCTATGCCATTCACTTTCAATAACTGCCTAAAGGTGGCGCGCTCTTGTTCGCTGCCAAAACCGTATAACAATTGGGCATCTTCACGCACGACAAAATGCGTCAACATCACGACTTTTTCACCTAGGGCGGGCAGGTTATAAAAAGTGCTCATGGGCACTTCGCATTCGTAACCGACCCCGTGGCAATCAATCAAGATTAGTGGCGGCGTCTTTTCCAACAGCGTGCCATTCAAACGTCCTATCATTGCAACTCCCTTATTAAGACCCATGCTAACAATAAGGCATGGCTAACGATTGACTACTAAACCAAACGGCCGCCACGCACCCTAAATCCGGCGGTGGCCAATTTACCCAAACCTTGGCCGCCGTGGGCATGGCAAATAGCACACGCCAAGGCATCGGCAGAATCGGGCTTAGGCGTGGCAGCTAGATTAAGCAGGCGTTTCACCATGGCTTGCACTTGCTCTTTATCGGCATGGCCGTTGCCGACCACAGCCTGTTTGACCTGCAAGGCCGTGTACTCGGCCACGCTTAAATCACGAATAACGGCCGCGCTAATGGCAGCGCCGCGCGCCTGACCCAATAACAGCGTCGACTGCGGATTAACGTTAACGAACACTTTTTCTATGGCGACTTGATTGGGATGGTAGGTGTCGATCACTTCGAATAAGCCATCCAATATGACTTTTAAACGCGCCGGCAACTCTTCCCTGTCGTCTTCACCGACCACTTTATTTTTTTTAGCGCTGGCCGTTTTGATGGTGCCACTGGCGATGTAATGAATTTTTTCGCCGTCTTTTTCAATCAACCCAAAGCCCGTCATGCGCAGGCCAGGGTCGATACCGAGTATGGTGATTTTGGCCACTAGTCGTCGATTAAGGCGCTTGTGTAGACGTCTTGCACGTCGTCTAAATCGTCCAATGCGTCCAATATTTTTTGCATTTTTAGCGCATCGTCGCCAGTGAGTTCTATTTCATTCATGGGCTTCATGGTGACTTCTGCCATGACCGCTTTCAAGCCGGCTGCCTCCATGGCTTCTTTGACGGCCATAAAATCATTGGGCGCTGTGATCACTTCTATGCTGCCATCCTCATCACTGACGACGTCTTCTGCACCCGCGTCCAAAGCCACTTCCATGACTTTATCTTCGTTGGTACCTGGCTCGTAGACCAAACTGCCGCAATGTTTAAACATAAAGGCCACCGAACCATCGGTACCCAAGTTGCCACCAAACTTAGTCAATGCGTGGCGCACATCGGCTACCGCACGCTGCTTATTGTCGGTTAAACAATCAATAATAATGGACGCGCCATTGATGCCATAGCCTTCGTAACGAATTTCTTCGTAGTTCACGCCTTCTAATTCACCCGTGCCTTTTTTGATGGCTCGCGTGATGTTATCGGCCGGCATGTTTTCTTCCTTGGCCACGGCCACCGCAGCGCGCAAGCGTGGGTTCATGGTCACGTCGCCACCGCTTAAACGAGCCGCAACCGTGATCTCTTTAATAATCTTGGTGAATATTTTGCCGCGCTTGGCATCTTGACGGCCTTTGCGATGTTGAATATTTGCCCACTTACTATGACCTGCCATTTGACCTACCCTTAAGACTTAAAAAATAGCTACTATTTTATCACAAGCCTGCCTGGCCACATTACTCCTGCCCTTGGGCCGGATCAATTTGCGTGTGCTTACTAATGTTAATGATGGAGATGGTAATCAAGGACAGAGCAATCAACACCATGCCTATCAGTTCGTACAAATTGGGCACTTCGTTTAACTGCACCCAGGCTGCAATGACCCCTATCACCGGTGCCAACATCGACGCCATGCTAGCCACGCCGGCCTGCAAACGCTGCAAGGCATACAGCCATAATACCCAAGCCAAGCAACCGCTTAAAAACACATTAAACAGCACGGCATAAATAAACCCGCTGGTCCACTGTATGGGCGGCGCTGGCAAAATTAAGGCTATGGCCAGAATGGGAATGGAGCCCAATAACATAGGCCAGGCAGTTAGATTGAGCAAATCTAAATGCGGTTCACGTTGATGCAGTTTTTTGGAAATGATGGCGGAGACCGCCCAGGATATGCCCGAACACAACGCTAAAAACATGCTAAAGCCATCGGCCTTGATGTGCAGTGGATCAAAAATAAACAGCATGCCCATGAGCGCAAACAGGACTGCCAACCATTGCCAACCTTGCACCTTTTCGCCCAGCATAGGCCAAGCAAACAACAGCACCCAAAACGGCATGGTGTAAGTGAGCACCGCCGTTTTACCGGCGCCGCCTTCAACCAAGGCCCATATCAGCAGTCCAGTAAAGCCCACTGTTTGCAACAAACCTAAGGCCAACATCGTGCGGAAGTGAGTCAAAGCCAAAGGGCGCTTGGTCAGCGCAATCAAAACAAACAAAACCATGGCGCCAAAGACCGTGCGCATGGCGGCGAACTGAAATGGGCTAGCGTATTGCACCGCCACCTTCATCACCACCCAGTTATACCCCCAAATTAAAGTAAGAACGAACAAAGCCAACAAGGCTTTAATGACGGTATTTTTATGCATGATGGGAGGGATTAAGTATTTTTCCAATTCAATTGTGTAACACGCATTATAAGGTGTATATTTTTGGCTAGCGCTTTTGCAAGGAGAGAATAATGAAAACAATACAACAATTACTGGCGACCAAAAAACACCAAGAAGTGATCTCGATAGCCCCACACCGCCCAGTGTTTGATGCATTGGTGGTAATGGCAGAGTACGAAATTGGCGCACTGATGGTGCTTGAGGGTGACAAGCTAGTTGGGATATTTTCTGAACGTGACTACGCTAGGGAAGTGGTGCTAAAAGGCAAATCCTCAAAAACCACTGCGGTAAGCGAGGTCATGACGGCCAACGTGATTTCCGTTAAATTAGGCGACACGGTAGAGCAAGCCATGACCGTCATGACAGAGAAACGCATACGCCATTTACCGGTGCTGGATAATGCCAAGGTGGTTGGCATGCTCTCTATCGGCGACTTGGTTAAAGAAACCATAGCTTACCAACAAGGCTTAATTAAGCAGCTAGAGTCTTACATTACCGGCTAGGCCAGCTAAGCGTTCAACAACCTAACAAACTGGACGTTTGTTAGGTTTTTTTTATAAGTATTTGGCCACCATGGCATTGTTTAGATTGCGCGCCGCCACCGGCAAACGCACAAAATAGCCACTGCCGGCTGCCTGCTGAACGGCTTCGCCTTTTTTGTTATACATGTTTTCCACTAGCAGATCTTGATTGCCGCTAGGGTGGATAATTTGCAAGCGATCGCCCACGGAAAATTTATTGCGCGCTTCTATGTCCGCCAAGCCTGTCGTCGCATCGTAAGCCACCACATCCCCCACATACAAACTGCGATTGGACACGGAATAGCCTTGCTTGTAATTTTGATGCTCGGCCGTGTGATGGCGCTGATAAAAGCCATCGGTGTAACCCCGGTTGGCTAAGTTTTCTAATTCGCCCAACAAATTCCAATCAAAAGGACGGCCCGCCACCGCGTCGTCTATGGCGACACGGTAGTTTTGGCAAGTGCGCGCCACGTAATAACGGGATTTGGTTCGTCCTTCAATTTTCAAAGAATCCACGCCCATTTTCACCAAGCGCTCCACGTGCTCAATGGCACGCAAATCTTTGCTGTTCATGATGTAGGTGCCGTGCTCGTCTTCCAAGATAGGCAACAATTCACCAGGCCTACCTTTCTCTTCTATCAAGTAGACCTTATCGGCTAAGGGATGGCGCGGCAAACTGCCACAACCCGAGAGGCTGGACTTTTCCATCTCCGCTTGAAAGTCGAATTCGTTTAAGCGTATGACACCGGCCGCATCTTCGGCCGCATCGTGCACTTTGTAATCCCAGCGACAAGAATTGGTGCAGGTACCTTGGTTGGGGTCACGCTGATTGAAATAGCCGGACAGCAAACAGCGCCCAGAATAGGCGATGCACAAGGCGCCGTGCACGAACACTTCCAATTCCATTTCGGGGCAGAGTTGGCGTATTTCTTCAATTTCATCCAAGGATAATTCGCGCGATAAAATCACCCGCGTCAGGCCCAAACTTTGCCAGAATTTAACCGTCGCAAAATTCACCGTGTTGGCTTGCACAGACAAATGCACCGGCATGTCTGGCCATTTTTCACGCACCATCATAATCAAACCCGGATCCGACATGATTAAAGCATCCGGATGCATGGCAATCACCGGCGCCATATCCGCCATATAGGTTTTCACTTTGGCGTTATGCGGGGCAATGTTGCTGGCGACAAAAAACTTTTTACCGCGCGCATGCGCTTCGTTGATGCCTAGCTCTAAGTTGGCCATAGTGAAATCGTTATTGCGCGCGCGTAGGCTATAACGAGGCTGACCGGCATAAATGGCATCAGCGCCGTAGTCAAAAGCCGTGCGCATGCGATCCAAATCGCCGGCCGGCGCAAGTAGTTCAGGTAATTTCATCTTAGTCACCAATAATCTTTACCAAGACGCGTTTTTTGCGTCTGCCATCAAACTCGCCGTAAAAAATTTGTTCCCAAGGGCCAAAGTCCAAACGCCCTTCGGTAATCGCCACCACCACTTCACGGCCCATTAATTGGCGCTTAATGTGGGCATCGGCATTGTCTTCACCGGTGTCGTTGTGCCGGTAGCTGCTGACCGGCTCGTGCGGCGCCAATTTCTCCAACCACTGGGTGTAATCGTGGTGCAGGCCACGCTCGTCGTCATTTATAAAGACACTGGCGGTAATGTGCATGGCATTAATCAGCACCAAGCCCTCGCGCACGCCACTCTCACGCAAGCACTCGTTCACTTGTTCGGTGATGCGGATAAAGGCCACGCGGGTGGGCGGATTAAACCACAATTCTTTACGGTAAGATTTCATGCTGGGCTTCCTCGTGCAAAAGTTAAATCTAAGCGGTTATTTTATCATTGCCGGATTACAAACCCACCATAAAAAAGGCCTCCAATGCGGAGGCCTTAGTCGATGCGCGCTGGCTATCAATGACTTAAATCAATTTGCTGCACAAAGCTTTTGCCTTCGTTGTCGTTGGCCGTCACGTCTAATTTTCCGACCGCGGCAGGCACAAAATTGAATTTAAAGTAGGGGTCTTCCGAGGTACCCACGCCTACGTCTATGCTGAGCAGCGGCGCTGCGTTGTAGGCAAAAGCCACTTTGTTGATGTAAAAAGCCGGCACGAAGCCTTGTGACACTAATTCGCGTTGCAAACCGGTACGCATGGGGTGCTTGATATTGAACATCACCGCGGTTGGGTTATTCAGTGTGACGGGTTGATCCACTTTAAATTTTATCTTACCGGCACTGGCGCGTATGCTCGCCTCATCACCGTCTACCGTGCCGCCACAGCCACCGGCAGCGCGTATTTCGCGCGAAGCCAAGTACAATTTGCCATCGGCTGTTTCACCCACCAAACGCACAAAGGCATCGGTTTCAAAGCGGATGCGGGTGGCAAGTTGGAAATTACCCAAGCCTGGGCTTAAATGGTATGTAGCGGTTAAGGGAATGGGGTTGGCATCAACAAAAGCGTACAGCTTGCTAATCACCACGCCTTTAGCAGCGGCATTATCTATGCTGTAAGTGACCGGCACTTGCGCCCCGCTCTCGGCACGGCGTGGTGCGTCGATTTTAATAAAATCGGCTTCCTGCATGTCGCGCTTAGCAAAGAAGGCCTCTTTCATGATGGGCCATAACTTTGTATCGGGTTCAGCACGCAGTGGCATGGCGATAAATAGCGCCATCACTAATACGGCTTTTAGAAAAATAGCTGGATTTAACGGTTTCATTTTAGTCCCCTCCAAAATTAATCACTGCCAGGCCTAACGTTCTTGCATGCTTAATCGCTTATTTAAAAAATAGGACCCGCCTATGCACGAAAAAATTCACTGGCTTAAAAACGCCGGCTTAATCCACGTGAAAAAATAACTCCACGCCATTGCCTACCGGGTCTTTAAAATTGATCTGCTTTACTTTTAAAACCGGCAAATCACGCACCGTGTAATCTACCTGGCAAGCTTTAAGGTGCGCTTCCATGGCCGGCATGTCGGTGCAGGTAAAGGAAAAATGGTCGACGCTGGTTAACACATTGGTGAGCATCGCTTCCTCACCACGGTATTCGGCCAGATGCAAAACAACCTTATCGCCTACGTACAACCAAAAACCGCGGCTGCTAAAACCCTCACGCGGGCCGACTTGCAAACCCACCACATCGCAGTAAAAATCCTTCAATTGCAGCATCGTCTGGTAAGGCGTGCGCAAATTAACGTGATTAATCTCGGTGACCGGCATGCTGTTATCTAGCTGGGCAAAGCAGGCTTAGGCAGCCGGCGTTTGCGTGCGCAAACGAATGTGCAACTCGCGTAATTGTTTTTCGTCCACCGCATTAGGCGCGTTGGTCATCAGGCATTGTGCGCGCTGGGTTTTAGGGAAAGCAATCACGTCACGTATGGATTCCGCCCCGGTCATCAGCGTAACCAATCGGTCTAAACCAAAGGCCAAACCGCCATGCGGTGGCGCGCCATATTGCAAGGCCTCCAATAAGAAGCCGAATTTTTCTTGGGCTTCTTCTTTGCTGATTTTAAGGGCATCGAATACTTTAGATTGGATGTCTTGTTTGTGAATACGCACCGAACCGCCACCCACTTCCCAACCGTTTAACACCATGTCATAGGCTTTGGATAAAGCTGCACCCGGATTGCTGACCAATAAATCTTCGTGGCCGTCCTTAGGCGCGGTAAACGGATGGTGCAAGGCTGCCCATCTGTCGTTTTCTTCGTCGTGCTCAAACATAGGAAAATCCACCACCCATAATGGCGCCCAAGCACGGCCATCGACGTGACCTTTGTCGTGACCGACTTTAAGACGCAGGGCACCCAAGGCTTCGTTCACCACTTTGGCTTTATCGGCACCGAAGAAAACGATGTCGCCATTTTGCGCACCGGTTCTATCTATGATGGCCTGCAAGGCAGTGACATGAATGTTTTTAACGATAGGGCTTTGCAAGCCTTCTTCGTTTAATTTTGTGATGTCGTTAATCTTGATGTAAGCCAAACCTTTGGCACCGTAAATTTTCACAAACTCGGTGTAAGCATCAATTTCGCTGCGGGCAATAGCCGCGCCATTAGGCACGCGCAAGGCCGCCACACGGCCACCGGCCATGTTAGCCGCACCAGCAAACACTTTAAAATCCACGTCCTTCATGACGTCTGACATCTCGGTGATTTCCAAGGTGACGCGCATGTCCGGTTTATCCGAACCATAACGGTTCATGGCTTCATGGAAAGACATGCGGGGGAAGCTGGCAGGCAAATCGACGTTTTGCACTTTTTTAAGCATTTGCCTGATCATTTCCTCAACTATGTCCATGATTTCGTTTTCGGTCATGAAGGAGGTTTCAAGGTCGACTTGAGTGAATTCAGGCTGCCTATCGGCGCGCAAATCTTCATCGCGGAAGCATTTGGTAATTTGGAAATAACGATCAAAACCCGACACCATTAGCAATTGTTTAAATAACTGCGGGGATTGCGGCAAGGCAAAGAACTGGCCGTCGTGCACACGACTAGGCACCAAGTAATCACGCGCACCTTCTGGGGTGGATCGGGTTAACATCGGCGTTTCCACTTCAATAAAGCCATTAGCATCCAAGTAATCGCGCAAGGTTTTAGCCACGCGGTAACGCAACATCATGTTCTTTTGCATGGCTGGGCGACGCAAATCGATGTAACGGTGTTCCAAGCGCACGGTTTCCGTGAGGTTTTCATCGTCCAACATAAATGGTGGTGTCAGCGAGGCATTGAGCACTTCAATTTCCGTGGCGATCATTTCCACTTCGCCGGTGGCTAAGTTGGCATTGGTCGCGCCTTCTGGTCGAGCCCGCACTTCGCACACCACTTTCAAGACGTATTCACTGCGCACGCTTTCGGCAACGGCAAAAGCGGCTTTAGCATCGGGGTTCACGACGATTTGCGCCAAGCCTTCACGGTCACGCAAATCGATAAAGATCACGCCACCGTGATCACGGCGACGGTGTGCCCAACCGCATAAAGTAACAGTTTGGCCTATGTGTTGGCGGTTTAAATGGCCGCAATAATGGGTACGCATCATAAATAAAGTCTTGTTAAATAGTCGTTAAAAATTAAAAAATCACTCTGCTGAAGTGGCATGCTTGGCGCTTCGTTTAGTTGGCGGCGCCACCACCCCCATGGAAATAATGTATTTCAGCGCCTCATCGACGCTCATGTCCAATTCCACCACATCGGCCCGTGGCAGCATCAGAAAATAGCCGCCGGTTGGGTTAGGCGTGGTCGGTACATAGACGCTCAGATAATCGCCGCTTAAATGATTGGCCACGTCGCCACCTGGTTTGCCGGTGACGAAGGCGATGGTCCACACCCCCGGCCTTGGAAACTGCACCAACACCGCTTGCCTAAAGGCGTTGCCTGAATCAGAAAATAAGGTGTCCGACACTTGTTTAACACTGGCGTAGATGGATTTCACCACCGGCACCCTAGCCAACAAGGCTTCCCATACCAGTATCAAGCGTTTGCCAAAGAAATTGGTGGCGATCACGCCAGTGACAAATATAATCAATAAGGTCAGTATGGCGCCCATGCCTGGAATTTCTAGGCCTAATTGCGCTTTCGGCCGCCAGGTTTCTGGCAACAAAAATAAGCTTTGATCCATCATGCCAACCAAGCCGGAAATCACCCAAACGGTGATAAACAATGGCACTAAGACAAGCAAACCGGTAATAAAGTATTTTTTCATTTGAATAGACTCATGCAGGCAAAGGGTTGGGAGCAGATTCGCTTTTTAATGGCAAGCACAGCCGCTTGCGCAAGGTGCAGCCGGCGCTGCCGCTTCAGACTTTTTTTCAGGGCTGCTGTCCTTTTTACTGCTAGCACCACCATTTTTAAAGTCGGTGGCATACCAACCGCTGCCATTTAATTGAAAACTAGGCGCAGACAGCTGTTTGCTAAATGCATTGGCACCGCAAGCTGGGCAGGCTTCCGTACTCACTTCACTCATCTTGCGCATGACTTCGGCTTTGTGACCGCAAGTGGCGCATTGGTAATCATAAATAGGCATCAATTCACCTGTCACATCAATTAATTAAGCGCGGATTATACCTTAATTGGCGAGCAGACTAAATCTCGCGCAAGTTAAAATTAGCCGCACAGTTGGCTTTAGTCCAGCTTAGCCAGACGGCACGGCAACCCAGTCGCCACGCTTTGCAATACGGCTTGTATGGCCTGGCAATTGTGCTTGGCATCTTGCAGACTCAGTAAAGGCGAGCTGTCATGCAACACGCAATCGCTAAAATGGCTTATTTCCAAACTAAAGTGGTTGCTGGGCGCGATGCGCTCTTCACCACAACTGCCGTCGTCCAGCCCCCAACTAATCACCGCCTCGTCCTTTTCAAACACCCAGGCGGCGTGGCATTTTATCCAGCCCTTGCTGCCTATGATTTCGTATTCGGATTTACGGCTGCGCTCAAAACTGACGTCAAAATGGCCAAAACGCGCACGCCCTTGCGCATCCAAACCAAAGTCAAGCACCCCGCTGCATGCGATGTCAGCGCCGTGTTCGTTTAACTTGGCTAATGCGCTTACCTTCAAGGCTTGCGCCGGCTGGCAATGCTCGGCAAAACACCAACGCAGCGCATGCATCGCATAAGGTCCTATGTCCCACATTGCTCCGCCGCCATCGGCCATGCTGCGATTGACTCGGTAGAGGCGCGCGGCTTGCATCAAAAATGAAAAAGAAGCGCGCGCCGACAACACGTCTCCTATCAATCCTTGCGCAATCAAGGCTTGCAAACGCGCATGCTGCGGATGAAAGCGGTACATAAAACCTTCCATCAATTTAACTTGCTGATGTTGAGCGGCCATGGCCATAGCCTCGACGTCTTGCAGCTTGGTGGCCATGGGTTTTTCTATCAAACAATGCTTGCCCGCGGCAATGGCTTGCATGGCCCAATGCGCATGCTCTTCATTGGCCATAGGGCAATAAATCGCTTCCACCTTGGGGTCATTAATTAAACTGGTCAAATCGTCGTAACAGCTCACATGCTGACTGTCGCCCACCGCGTATTTAGCTAAGGTCGCCGCGGCAGCCCCGGGCCGGCGGCTGGCAATGGCCACCAATTGCGCATTAGCGGCCGTCATGATGGCCGGCAGCAAGCGCTCGTTAACGCGAGCTGCGCCCAATATGCCCCAGTTGAGTTTTTTTGGCACTGTCATTTAATCCTCCAACCACTTTATGCTGCAGCCTATGCTGGCTATTTGCTCAGCGGGTCCCATACCCGTCTCGGCGATGCCTCGCATGGCATGAAATAAATCACGGCTGCTGTGGCTGGCCGTTTCTTTTCGGCTTTCATCAAAGCGGCCTCGGTATTGCAGTTGACCCTGACTGTTAAAGCCAAAAAAATCCGGCGTGCACACTGCACCATAGAATTTCGCCACTTGCTGGCTGGGGTCGACTAAATAAGCAAAGGGGAAATGCAGCTCAGCTGCTATTTTTTGCATGTGCTCAAAGCCGTCTTCCGGGTAAACGGTTGGGTCATTGGACATAATGGCCACGCTATTAATGCCCAAGCTATTGAGCTCGCGGCAATCGGCCACCAAGCGAGGCAATATCGCTTTGACATAGGGGCAATGATTGCAAATGAACATCACCAACAAGCCTTTTTCGCCCATCAGTTGATCGCGGCTTAAGCTACGGCCATCGACGTTGACTAAATTAAAATCCGGTGCCGGCCAACCGAAATCGCATACCGGTGGGTGGATACTTGCCATGCAACACTCCAAATGGTTTTATAATCGAATTTTATCACTTTAATTTGCTGACTCATGGCGATCGCCCGTTTTTATCACCCCCACCCATTAGGCATAGGCGAAGTCGTCAGCCTATCCGATAATGCCAGCGCCCATGCCACCCGTGCGTTGCGTTTGCAAGTGGGCGACCGCATCGGCTTGTTTAATGGCGATGGCCAAGATTACCAATGCGTTTTGCGTAGCATCAGCAAAACCGCCACCAGCGTCCAAGTTGAAAGCGCCTGCCTAGCCAACAAAGAATCGCCTTTACACATCACCCTATTGCAAGGCATATCCAGCGGCACGCGCATGGACTACACCATACAAAAAGCCACGGAATTAGGCGTCACTTGTATCCAACCACTGGCCACCGAACGCAGCGTGGTAAAACTCAGCGCCGAACGCGCAGAAAAACGCTTGGCGCATTGGCAAAACATCGTTTACTCGGCCTGCGAACAATGCGGCCGCGCCAGCATCCCATTGGTCTTAGCGCCGCTCAGCCTTAGCCAATGGCTGGCCAAACATGCCGACAGCCACAGCACGCGACTATTGCTTAATCCGGTGGGCGCAACACGCCTTGCCGATTTAACTGCAGGCCACGGTTCGATTGCATTGCTCATAGGCGCGGAAGGCGGTTTGACCGATGCGGAAATCCGCCTGGCCAGCCAGCACGGCTTTCAATCCATCGTTTTAGGCCCGCGCATACTGCGCACCGAGACCGCCGCCCTAACCGCCATCACCGTTATGCAAAGTCTTTGGGGCGATTTCTAGCCTAACACTTGCTTTATTTACAAATTAATTTTATTATTTTGTAAAATTTACAATAAAATAAAGCCTAATACCCATGTCACTGGCCCACGCTATCCGTAATCGGCGCAAAGCATTGCGCATGACCCTGCAAACTCTGGCTGCCCAAGTGGCCGCCGATGCAGGCAATTTATCGCGTATAGAGCGCGGTGAATTGGGTATCAACGAGAGCTTGTTACGTAAAGTGGCCGCAGCCTTGGATTGCACTCCGGCTTACTTGTATGCCCACAGCGAGCTGCCTGTTAGCGCCGCATCTGGGCCAGAAACGCGCTTAGCCAACAAACCCTCATCGCAACCCCATGCCAAAGATTTTGTGCAATGGTTTCGCTCCGCCACGCCTTACATCCACGCCTTTGGCGGCCGCACCTTTGTTATCGCCTTTGGCGGCGAGGTGGTGGACGAAAAACAATTTGTTGCCTTGTCTCACGATTTAAATTTGCTCGCCAGCCTAGAAGTGCGCTTGGTATTGGTGCACGGCGCCAGGCCGCAAATTGAACGGCGTTTAAAACGGGATAAACTCACGCCTAAATTTGTCGATGGCTTACGCGTCACCGATGACGACGCCATGGAAGCAGTAAAAGAAGCCAATGGCGCCATACGGGTAGAAATAGAAGCCTTGCTGTCCATGGGCCTAGTCAATTCACCCATGGCCGGCGCAGACATACGCGTGGCCAGCGGCAATTTCGTCACGGCCAAACCCAGTGGCGTGCGTAATGGCGTGGATTTGCAACACACCGGCGAAGTGCGGCGGGTCGACGCTTTTGCCATGCAAAAACGCCTAGACGATGGTGAACTGGTCTTGCTGTCGCCATTGGGCTACTCACCCACCGGCGAGGCGTTTAACCTCAGCCTGGAAGACGTGGCAGTGAGCGCCGCCATCGCCTTGGATGCGGATAAGCTGATTTTCTTAATGGACTCAGCCGGCGTGCACAATTTGCGTGGCGAATTGCTGCGTGAAATGACTGCTGAAAAGGCCGGCAATTTGCTGAAAAATATCCAAACACGGGCGCAGGAAAACGAACAAGCCATCAACGTATCCGAAGACGTGATCTACTACTTGCCGGCCGCTGTTAGGGCTTGCGGCCATGGCGTCGCGCGCACCCACCTAATTTCTCGGCACATAGACGGCGCCATCATACAAGAGCTGTTTACCGTCGACGGCATAGGCACCATGGTCACCGAATTAAGCTTAGAGAGCATGCGCCAAGCCGACATCGATGATGTAGGCGGCATACTCAAACTGATAGAACCACTGGAAGCGGAAGGCTTTCTAGTGCGCCGTGGACGCGAACGCATCGAAATGGAAATCGACCACTTTTACGTGATGGAGCACGACAACCGAGTGATAGGTTGCGCGGCGCTTTATCCTTTTAGAGCAGAACGCACGGCGGAATTTGCTTGCCTAGCCATAGACCCCGCTTACCGCGGCGCCGGCCGTGGCGACAAACTATTTTACTTCTGCGCGCAGGCAGCCAAAACATTGGGCTTTAAAAGCTTATTTTGCTTAACCACGCGCACCGAGCATTGGTTTTTAGAGCGCGGCTTCACCGAGCAAAGCGTAGACAAATTGCCGGCGGAAAAACAAAAACTTTATAATTTCCAGCGCAATTCTAAGGTTTTTAACAAAACGCTGTAGTAAATTTTAGTTACAATGTGGCAAAGTTAACCACCCCGCAAATAAAGCCGATGGAATCCTTATGCTAAACCAAACCACTGCCGCAAAAAAAGCCCGCACCCTGGCTGAGGCGCTGCCTTACATCAAACGCTTTTTTGACAAAACCATCGTTATTAAATACGGCGGCAACGCCATGACTGATGAGCATTTAAAAGAATGCTTCGCCCAAGACGTGGTCTTATTAAAATTGGTCGGCATGAACCCGGTGGTGGTACACGGCGGCGGCCCACAAATTAATGAGATGCTGGACAAACTGGGCAAAAAAGGCGAATTCATCCAAGGCATGCGCGTGACCGATGCCGAAACCATGAGCGTAGTGGAAATGGTCTTGGGCGGGCAGGTCAACAAAGAAATCGTTAACCTGATAAATCGCCACGGCGGTAAAGCCGTGGGCTTAACTGGCCAAGACGGCAACTTCATCCATGCCCATAAACTGCTGATGGAAGATTTAAACGACCCTCAAAAAATGATAGACGTGGGACTGGTGGGCGAAATCAGCGCCATCGACCCTAGCATCATCAACTTTCTGGATGGCGGCGATTTCATTCCGGTGGTTGCCCCTATCGGCGTAGGCAAAGACGGCGAATCCTATAACATCAATGCCGATGTGGTGGCCGGCAAGTTGGCTGAGATTTTGGGCGCGGAAAAGCTCATTATGCTAACCAATACCCCAGGCGTACTGGATAAAAATGGCGAATTGCTGACCGGCTTGACGCCCAAGCAAATTGACGACCTGGTCGCCGACGGCACCCTATCGGGTGGCATGTTACCAAAAATCGGTTCGGCATTGGATGCCGCCAGAAGCGGGGTTAAAACCGTGCACATCATCGATGGCCGGGTAGAACACGCCTTGCTACTGGAAGTGTTGACCGACGAAGGCGTGGGCACGCTCATTAAGGCCAAATAAATTGGCCCTCAGCAGGGCGGCCAAAGTTTGGGTGTTTGATCTAGACGACACCTTGCATAACGCCAGTGCGCACATTTTTCCGGTCATGAACCAGGCCATGACCAACTACATCATGGACACCTTGGCCATGGATGAGGCGGCAGCTCACGACTTGCGTAGGCACTATTGGCGGGTTTACGGCGCCACCCTCAAGGGCCTGATGCGCCATCATCAAACCGATCCGCAACATTTTCTAAAAGTGACGCACCAATTTGACGATTTAGCCGAGCGCGTCATTGCAGTTAAGCGTTTGCACCACCTGATTAAAAGTTTAGCTGGTCGCAAAGTGGTGTTCACCAACGCCCCTAGGGATTACGCACTGAGGGTGCTGAATTTACTTGGTATAGCCGATTGCTTTGAACTGGTGTTCAGTGTTGAATCGACTAAATTTCACGCCAAACCTTCCGTGCGCGGCTTTCAATTGCTACTCGCTAGTCTGCGGGTGAAAGCCAGCGACTGCGTGTTATTAGAAGACAACGCCGCGGCCCTGATGACGGCAAAACGACTGGGCATGAAGACCGTGTTACTCAGCAAAAAATACCACAAACCCAGCTTTGTCGACTACCGCATTAACCAAGTGTTAGCACTCACTCACATTCGGTTATAATTTAACCAGCACTTTATCAATAGCAAGCAAGGGAGAAGTTTATGGCCGGCGAACGCAAACAACAAATTCTAGAAACCCTAGCCAAGATGCTGGAATCGCCTAAGCGCGAAAAAATTACCACGGCCTCCTTGGCCGCCAAATTGGATGTCAGCGAAGCCGCTTTATACCGTCACTTTGCCAACAAAGCGCAAATGTTTGAAGGTTTGATTGTGTTTATCGAAGAGACCGTATTTGGCCTAATCAACAAAATTAGCTCAGAAGAAACCGATGGGCAAAAGCAACTGCAACGCATTCTATCTATGCTCTTGGTGTTTGCGGAAAAGAACCCAGGCATGACGCGTGTGTTGATTGGTGACGCCCTGGTCAACGAAGACGAAAAATTGCAAGTGCGCATTAACCAACTAACGGACCGAATAGAGGTCACGCTTAAACAAAGCCTGCGCATAGCCGAAACGCAAACCGGTCACAAAACCGATGCCGAAGCGCAAGCCAACTTAATGCTGTGCTATGTGATGGGACGCTGGCAGCAATTTGCCAAAAGCGGTTTCAAACGTAAGCCCATGGAATTTGCCCAACAACAAATCGTGGCCCTTATTTAGCCTAATAAAACCGCAATAAGGAGACCTATGCCAGGCACTTTTTTTGGATTAACCGAAGCACAAATCACTGAACTGGGCATGACCTATGGTGTAGGCGGCCTCATGCTGTTGATGGTGTTTATCGTCGGCCACTTGGCCTGGGAATCCAAAGCCGGCAAATTTGGTACCTTTGCACTTTTTCTTGGCCTGACTTTTGGCATGGTTGGTTACATTGCCAAGTACGTCATTAAAATCAAACTCGGCATACTGTAAAAGGCCGTCTAAAAAAGACCCCCTCAGGCATTTAGCCATCAAGGCCATTTTCTTAAGGCATGCGCCCCTAAGCCCTTGCCGAAATAGGGTAATTAAGCAATAATTTAACCTTTGCAAAAAGCCAGTCCTTAAAACTGGCTTTTTGAAGAATTCATTCAAGGTTTTACTGGATTTTCTGTGTGACTGATAGCCACACACGACGCGTAAAACTGCAAGCATAATCATTAGGGAGAAGTTTATGGCAACACGTAAAGACCTAGCCAACGCCATCCGTGCGTTATCTATGGATGCGGTACAAAAAGCGAATTCTGGACACCCAGGTGCGCCTATGGGCATGGCAGAAATTGCTGAAGAATTGTGGAATCACCATTTAAGCCATAACCCAAAAAATCCCGAATGGGCAAACCGCGATCGCTTTGTGCTTTCTAATGGTCACGGCTCCATGTTGATTTATTCATTGCTACACCTAACTGGTTATGCTTTACCTATGGATGAAATCAAAACCTTCCGTCAATTGCATTCAAAATGCGCCGGTCACCCAGAATACGGTTACGCGCCAGGCGTTGAAACTACCACGGGTCCATTAGGCCAAGGTATTGCCAATGGCGTGGGTTTTGCCATGGCAGAAAAATTATTAGCCAACCAATTTAACAAACCAGGCCATGACATTGTGGATCACCAAACCTATGTATTTTTAGGCGACGGTTGCATGATGGAAGGCGTTTCACACGAAGCCTGCGCCTTAGCCGGCACATGGGGCTTGGGTAAATTAACCGCATTTTGGGACGACAACGGCATCTCTATCGACGGCCACATTGAAGGCTGGTACACAGACGATACCGCTAAACGCTTTGAATCTTACGGCTGGCACGTGCAATCCGTAGACGGCCATGATGTAGCTGCGATTGGTAAAGCCATTGCTGCGGCTAAAAAAGTCACAGACAAACCATCTTTGATTTGCTGTAAAACAGTTATCGGTATGGGTTCACCAAACAAATCCGGTTCACACGATTGCCACGGTTCAGCCTTGGGTTTAGACGAAGTGGCGGCAACTCGCGCTAACATCGGCTGGCCACATGAGCCATTTGTCATTCCAGCTGACGTTTACGCTGGTTGGGATGCCACAGCTAAAGGCGCTGCTGCTGAAGCAGCATGGAACAGCAAATTTGCTGCCTATAAGGCCGCCTTCCCAGCTGAAGCCGCTGAATTCTCACGCCGCATGGCAGGCGAATTGCCAGCAAACTGGAAATCAGCCACCGATGCCATCATTGCATCCACTAACGAAAAAGCCGAAACAGTGGCCACACGTAAGGCCTCACAAAATGTGATTGGCGCTTTGGCTCCAATCTTGCCTGAATTCTTAGGTGGTTCAGCTGACTTAACCGGTTCTAATTTAACTTCATGTGGTAGCTTTGTTCACGTGGATGCGAAAAAACCAGGTAACTACATCTCTTACGGCGTTCGTGAGTTTGGTATGTTCGCCATCATGAACGGCATGGCCTTACACGGTGGTCTAGTGCCATTCGGCGGCACCTTCCACATGTTCTCTGATTATGCAAAATCTGCCTTGCGCATGGCTGCATTGATGAAACAACGTTCTATCGCGGTATTGACCCACGACTCCATCGGTCAAGGCGAAGATGGTCCTACCCATCAACCTATCGAGAACACCGCAGGTTTACGCTTGATTCCTAACATGGACGTATGGCGTCCAGGTAGCTCAACCGAAACAGCCGTGGCATGGGTAGCAGCAGTTGAACGCAAAAATGGCCCAAGCAGCTTGGTATTAAGCCGTCAAAACGTGCCTGGCATGAAACACGAAGCCGCGCATTTTGCTTTAATGCGTAAAGGCGCATACGTGCTTTCAGACGTATCAGGCAAAGCCGATGTGATCATTATTGCCAACGGTTCAGAATTAGAACTAGCGGTAAAAGCAGCAGCCGAATTGAATGCAGCGGGCACGAAAGTGCGTGTGGTTTCTATGCCATCAACCAATGTATTTGATCGCCAAGATAAAGCCTACAAAGACAGCGTGTTAACACCAGGCGTAAAACGCGTAGCGGTTGAAGCTGGCGTAACGGATTTCTGGCGCAAATACGTAGGTCTAGAAGGTGCTGTAGTGGGTATCGACACCTTTGGCGAATCAGCGCCAGGTGGCGTGTTACTGAAACACTTTGGCTTCACCGTTGAAAACGTTGTAGCAACTGTTAAATCAGTACTGTAATGTTAATCTGCGCCATCTTGAGTTCGAGTCGCTTAATCGCTCGAGCTTAAGATGCCGTCAACTAACTAACGGTTTAGTTCAAGGGCACCTCCAGCGAGGTGCCCTATTGTTTTATAAAGGCGCTTAACTTCATACCTAGGTATAGCTAAGCCCATCTTTCGAATAACGATAGGAATGATCATGGCAATTCGCGTAGCAATTAATGGTTTCGGTCGCATTGGGCGCATGGTGTTTCGTGCTGCCATCAAGGATTTTACTGATATAGAGGTCGTGGCCATCAACGATTTGTTAGAGCCGGACTATTTGGCCTACATGCTAAAACACGACTCGGTACACGGCCGCTTTCAAGGCGACGTGGCAGTGAGCGGTAACAACTTGGTAGTGAATGGCAAAACCATACGCTTAACGGCAGAAAAAGACCCCGCCAATTTGAAATGGAATGAAGTGCAAGCCGACATCGTCATCGAGTGCACGGGCTTTTTCTTAACTCAAGAAAGCTGCCAAAAACACTTAGATGCAGGCGCGAAAAAAGTCGTGCAATCGGCCCCGGCCAAAGACGACACGCCCATGTTTGTTTACGGCGTGAACCACAAAACTTACCAAGGCGAGGCCATCGTATCGGCAGCCTCATGCACCACCAATGGCTTGGCACCGGTAGCAAAAGTGCTGAACGATGCCTTTGGCATTAAGCGTGGCTTAATGACCACCGTGCACGCGGCCACCGCCTCGCAAAAAACCGTGGACGGCCCATCCAATAAAGACTGGCGTGGTGGTCGTGGCATATTGGAAAACATCATTCCCTCTAGCACAGGCGCCGCCAAAGCGGTGGGCAAAGTGATTCCTAGCTTAAATAAAAAACTCACTGGCATGGCTTTTCGCGTGCCCACCTCAGACGTGTCGGTGGTGGATTTAACTTGCGAGCTGATTAAAGAGACCAGCTACGAGGCCATCTGCCAGGCCATGAAAACCGCTTCCGAAGGCGAACTCAAAGGCGTATTGGGCTACACCGACGACAAAGTGGTGTCCACCGATTTCCGCGGTGAAACCTGCCCATCGGTATTCGATGCCGAAGCCGGCATGGCGCTGGACTCAACTTTTGTTAAGGTGGTGGCATGGTACGACAACGAATACGGCTACACCTGTAATTTGATGCGCTTAGTGCGTTACATCGCTTAGGCTTTACTTCTCGCACCGTTAAAAAAGGAACAACATGGCCGTTATTAAAATGACTGATTTGGATTTACAAGGCAAGCGCGTCTTGATCCGTGCCGATTTAAATGTGCCGGTCAGCAACGGCAAGGTGACATCCGACGCACGCATTAGCGCCTCCATGGCGACCATCAACTTTGCCTTAAAGGCCGGCGCCAAAGTCATGGTGACTTCGCACTTAGGCCGCCCAGAAGAAGGCGTGTATTCCGAAGAAAATTCATTGCAGCCGGTGGTCGATGTGATCAGCGCAAAACTCAATCGGCCGGTACGCTTAATCAAAAACTGGTTAGATGGCGAGGTGGCTGTGGCAGCCGGCGAGTTAGTGGTGCTGGAAAACTGCCGCTTTAATGTAGGCGAGAAGAAAAACAACGACGACTTGTCACAAAAATACGCCAAACTGTGCGACGTGTTTGTCATGGATGCCTTTGGCACGGCCCATAGAGCAGAAGCCTCTACCCACGGCGTAGCCAAGTATGCTGCGGTGGCCGCCGCCGGCATCTTATTGGTCAACGAATTGGAAGCTTTAAGCAAAGCCTTGCTTAATCCAGCCCGGCCCATGGTGGCCATTGTTGGCGGCAGCAAGGTCTCAACTAAACTTACGGTATTGGAAAGCTTGTCTGAAAAAGTAGACCAAATGGTGGTCGGTGGTGGCATCGCCAACACCTTTTTAAAAGCAGCCGGTCATGAAGTTGGCGGCTCGCTGTGTGAAGACGACTTGGTGACGGTAGCACGCACCTTAATGGACAAAATGAGCCAAAGAGGAGCAAGCATCCCTATTGCCGTTGACGTGTTGTGCGGTAAAAAATTCGCAGCCGACGAGCCCGCCGTGAGCAAGGACGTGGAAAACGTGGCCAAAGATGACATGATTTTTGATATTGGCTCGAAATCTGCTAGTCAAATAGCAGACATCATTAAACATGCCGGCACCGTGGTCTGGAATGGCCCGGTCGGGGTGTTTGAATTTGACCAATTTGGCGAGGGAACCAAAACCATCGCCATGGCCATAGCCAACAGCAATGCATTCACCTTGGCTGGCGGCGGCGATACCATAGCCGCCATACAGAAATACGGCATAGAAGATAAAGTGGATTACATTTCCACCGCCGGTGGGGCATTTTTGGAGTTCCTAGAAGGCAAAACTTTGCCTGCGGTGGCCATACTAGAACAACGTGCTGCGCAGTAATACTGAGCCTAAAGCGCAGCATCGTAAAATGGGGCGATATGCCCCATTTTTATTTTAAATTAAAGCAACACTTACGTTGAAAAGGCTAAGCGCTTGACCTTACGCAAAACAAAAATCGTCGCCACCCTAGGCCCATCCTCAAACAGCGAGGAAATGCTGGCACGCATGATCACGGCCGGCGTGAACGTGGTTAGGCTCAACTTCTCTCACGGCAGTGCCGACGAGCACATACACCGAGCCGCTATGGTGCGTGCCATCGCCGCTAAACTCAACCGGCCCATAGGCGTGTTGTGCGACTTACAAGGCCCAAAAATACGCATAGGCCGATTCGAGTTAGGCAAGGTCAGCCTTAAGACCGGCGACGTCTTTATCTTGGATGCCGATTGCGAATTAGGCAATCAATTCCACGTAGGCCTGGATTACAAAACCTTGCCACAGGAGGTGGTGGAAGGCGTGGTCTTACTGTTAGACGACGGCCGTATTAGCATGCAAGTGGACCGCGTGAAAGGCAACCAAATCCATTGCCTGGTGTTAAACGGTGGCGTACTGAGCAATAACAAAGGCATCAACCGCCAAGGCGGCGGCTTGTCTGCCGAAGCCTTGACTAAAAAAGACCGTGTAGACATCAAAACTGCCGTGGCATTGGAAGCCGACTTCATCGCCATGTCTTTTCCTAAGACCGCCGCCGATGTGGAATTGGCAAGAAGCCTAGTCAAGCAAGCCGGCGGCCATGCCAGCATCATCGCTAAAATAGAACGGGCCGAAGCCATAGACAATTTAGCCGCCATCATTGAGGCCTCGGATGCCATCATGGTTGCCCGCGGCGATTTAGGGGTGGAAGTAGGTGACGCCGCCGTGCCCGGTCTACAGAAACGCATGATACGCATGGCAAGAGCGCAAAACAAATTGGTGATCACGGCCACGCAAATGATGGAATCCATGATCAGCAGCCCCATCCCGACCCGAGCAGAAGTGTCCGATGTGGCGAATGCCGTGTTAGATGGCACCGATGCCGTCATGCTGTCGGCCGAAACCGCCGCCGGTCAATACCCACTCGAAACCGTGCAAGCGGTGCACCGAGTGGTCATGGAAGCGGAAAAGGAATACATCAAACTCGAGCACGCCGAAAAAACCGAGCAGGTTTTTTTACAAACCGATGAAACCATAGCCGCCGCGGCCATTTACACGGCCAAACACTTAAAAGTGAAAGCCATTGCCGCCTTAACGCAATCCGGCAACGCGGCTCGCTGGCTATCCAGAGCCGATGCAGAAGTGCCTATCTATGCGCTTTCTCCAGATAAATTGGCTAGACGAAAACTGACTTTACACCGTGGCGTTTACCCCTTCCCGATTGAACAAGCTAATAAAAACAAAGATGAAATCTTGCAAGAAATGGAGCAGGTCTTGTTGCAACAAAAAATGGTCAGCCCGGGTGACACGGTGCTGTTGACCTTTGGTGAACCGATAGGCAGCCCAGGCGGTACCAACACTTTAAAAATTGTCAAAATTGGCCCCATCCTGGCCAAATAAACCCAGTTCTAAGTCAGCTTAAAACCGGGCAAGGCAGATAATGTTTTGTTTGGCTTTAGTTGGCATTTATAATAGGCAATCCACCCCTTAAAGCTTAAAGCACGCACATGACCACGCCTTTACTCCAAACGCAGTTAGCCAGCCTTAAACGCATACACCAAGGTAAAGTGCGTGACATTTATGAAATCGATGCACACACCATGTTGCTGGTGAGCACAGACAGGCTGTCTGCCTTCGACGTGATATTGCCAACCGGCATCGCCCACAAAGGCGCCATGTTGACGCAAATGGCCAATTTTTGGTTTGAAAAACTGCAGCACATTGTGCCCAACCACTTAACCGGCATTGCCCCTAATAGCGTGGTGACGGATCCGGTGGAGCAAGCACAGTTAGGCTCGCGCGCCGTGGTGGTGAAAAAATTAAAAGCCCTGCCCATAGAAGCGATCGTGCGTGGCTACTTGGTCGGCAGTGGCTGGAAAGAATACCAGGCGCGTGGCACCGTCTGCGGCATCCCTCTAGCGGCTGGCCTACAGATAGCCGCGCAATTAGCCGAACCCCTATTCACCCCATCCAGTAAAGCCGCGGTGGGTGAGCACGATGAAAACATCAGCCTAGCGCAATGCGCTGATTTGCTTGGTGCTGACATGGCCGCGCAAGTGGCTAAGGTCGCCATTGCCTTATACAAAGAGGCGGCGGCTTATGCCTTAACACGCGGCATCATCATCGCCGACACCAAATTTGAATTCGGCCTGGACGAGCAAGGCGTGTTGCACGTCATGGACGAGGTACTCACCCCAGACTCATCGCGTTTTTGGCCTGCCGACAGCTACGTCGTGGGTAAGAACCCACCCAGTTATGACAAGCAATACGTGCGCGATTGGCTAGAAGCCAGCGGTTGGAATAAAACCGCCCCGGCCCCAGCTCTTCCCGCTGATGTGGCAAAGAAAACCAGTGAAAAATACATGGAAGCCTTTGAGCGCCTTACTGGTCATGCCTTAAAAATAGACTAATGGCCGCAAGACCGGTGCCGCGTGATTAAGCAATTAAAAATTTACGCTAAGCAACTCAAGCAAGAATTGGCCGTTTACCGCTTACTGTTAAAGCACCCGCGCACACCGCGGTTAGCTAAGCTGTTGTTGGCTTTAGCCATAGGCTATTTGTTATTACCCTTCGACCTGATACCGGATTTTATTCCCGTGCTCGGCCAATTAGACGAACTGATCATCATCCCGCTACTGGTCTATTTGGCCGTATTGCTGATACCGAAAAGTCTGCTATTAAGCTGCCGTGTGCAAGCTCAGGCTAGCCAAGCGCCAGAAGTTTAATTGCATTATGCGCGTTAATTTAGCCGGCTCGCTTGCTATAATTGCGACTCAAAATTTAAGTACAGCATTCATTCATTTTAATAGTTAGGACTCACCCATGTCGTTAAACCAAGTGCCCACCGGTAAAGATGTACCCAATGATTTCAATGTGATCATTGAAATCCCCATGCAAGGCGACCCCGTTAAATACGAAGTAGATAAAGACAGCGGCGCTATTTTTGTGGACCGTTTTATGGGTACGGCCATGCAGTACCCAACGAATTATGGCTATGTCCCGCACACCTTGGCCGATGACGGCGACCCAGTCGATGTTTTAGTCATGACGCCAGTGGCACTCATTCCTGGCGTGGTGGTACGTTGCCGTCCACTAGGCGTATTGCTAATGGAAGACGAAGCCGGTTTGGACGCCAAAGTGTTGGCTGTGCCAGTAGAAAAAGTGTGCGGTTTATACGGCCACCTTAAAACCCATAAAGATTTATCGGCCTGGCGTTTGGACATGATTGCCCACTTCTTTGAGCATTACAAAGATTTGGATAAAGGCAAATGGGTCAAAATTAACGGTTGGGGCGATATTGATCAAGCCAAGAAAGAAATCTTGGACGGCGTGGCCAATTACAATAATGCCAAGGTAAAACCAGCGTTCTAGACTACGCTTAAGATTAATCGCTAAATGCGATGCAAGCTGGCCGACAGGGCTTTCAATTCCTTTTCGGCTCGCTTGTAATCAGGACAAATACTGGCTACCGTGGCCCAAAATTTTGCCGAGTGGTTCATTTCTTTTAAATGCGCCAACTCGTGGCAAACCACGTAGTTAATGATGTGCGGTGGCGCTTGCAATAAGCGCCAATTCAAACGGATTTGTTTTCTCGAATTGCAACTGCCCCAACGTGAACTGGCGTTTGATAAAGCCAAGGATGCAAAGCCAACGCCAAGCTTACTGGCGAACAGTTCCAAACGCCGGCTAAAATCCAACAAAGCTTGTTTCTTGTACCAAACCAGCACCTTACGCGCCACCAGCTTAGTATCCTGCGGATTGGGTAAGGCCAATTGCAAAATACCAGGCTCGTGCTGCACTGCTTTAGACTGCGCGTCGTGCTCTAGCACCAGCCGCATAGGCTGACCTAAATAAAGCAAACTGTCACCGTGTTGCCAAGCCATGGCCGGCACATGATTGGCACTTAAGGCGGCCAGTTTCTTGACTATCCAATCGGATTTTTTGACTAATAGGCTTTCTAGCTCCGCTTGTGAGATGCGTTGCGGGGCATGCACCAACAACCCCATGGCCGTTATCTTCAAGCCCACGCTTCGACGTGGACGGCGGCTGAGCTGGTAGGGCACTTGTACACCGCTGGCCAAGGTCAGCAGGTGGTTCATGCTGCGTTAATCACCTGCATTTGCGCCTCTATCCATTGCTCGACTTTAAGGTTGAGCGCATCGGCTTTAAGGTCTGCCGTGGCTATGGCTGGGCCTATGTGCAACTTAATCACACCGGCTTGCTTAATGAAGCCCTTGGGCCAACAATGGCCGGCATTATGCGCCACCGGCAAGACTGGGGTCTTAGTTTGACAGGCCAACCATGCCCCGCCTATGTGGTATTTGCCCTGCTGATGGGGAGGCATGCGCGTGCCTTCTGGGAATATCACCACCCACAAACCTTGTGCCAACCTGGCCTGACCTTTATTCACCAACTGCTTGAGCGCTTCACGCCCAGAGGCGCGGTTAATGGCAATCGGCGAAGTCATGGCCAACCCCCAACCAAAAATGGGAATCCACAATAATTCGCGTTTTAGCACGTAAACTTGGGTAGGAAATATCGCTTGAAAAGCAAAGGTTTCCCAAGTCGATTGGTGTTTAGCCAGAATGATACAGGGCGTATCGGGTATGTTTTCCATGCCACTGACCTCATGACGGACATTGCAGGTGACCCGTAACCACCAAATCATGCTGCGTGCCCAGCCCGAGATAAGTTGGTTGCGCAAGATGGGATTGACTGGCCAGGCCAGCAAGGCGATGAGCGTAAAGATGGGCGCGGTAATCAGTTGACCGATAAAAAACAAGCTGGAGCGAAGAAAAAGCATGGGCTTATCCTAAAAACGGGCTAGCAATGATGCGTTGCACCGCTTCGGCTAAATCCGCGCACACCCAAGTGTTATCTGGCAAGGCTAGATCGGCGTCGGCCTTGGCAGCAGCCAAGGTTGCCTCACCCTTACCGCTCAACACTAAAATAGGCTGACAACCGACGGCTGCAAAGGCTTGTAAATCTCTTAAGGCATCGCCCACTGCCGGCACGCCATGCAACTCCACAGCAAAACGTTTAGCGATGTCTTCCACCATGGCCACGTCGGGTTTACGGCAACGGCAATGGTCGTCTGCGGCATGCGGGCAATAGAATATGGCATCAATACGGCCGCCCACTGCGGCCAATTCGCGGTTCATTTTCTCGTGTATGCTGTTGAGTGTGGCCATATCGAATAAGCCGCGGCTGATACCCGATTGATTGGTGGCCACCGCCACCCGGTAGCCGGATTGGTTAAGCAAGGCAATCGCGTCCAAACTGCCCGGCAAGGCCACCCACTCATTGGGGCTTTTGATGAAATTAGCGGAATCCCGATTGATGACACCGTCCCTATCTAAAATCACTAACTTCATAGTGCTACCATGCTTAGCTGGCTAGTTTGGACAAGTCGGCCACGCGGTTCATGGTTTGATGCAACACCGCCAGCAAGCCTAAACGGTTGGCTTTTAAGGCCGGATCATCGGCATTGACCATGACCTTGTCGAAAAAAGCATCCACCGGCGCTTTAAGGGCCGCTAAAGATTGCAAGGATGCCGTGTAATCACCCAATTCAAACAAGCGATTGGCTTCTGGCACCACCGCCATCAAGGCTTGATTCAGGGCTATTTCTGCCGGTTCTTGCAACAAGCTGGCCTGCACTTGCGCCGGCACTGCTGCTTCAACTTTTTTCAGTATATTGCTCACGCGCTTATTGGCAGCGGCCAAGGCCGGCGCTTCGGCTAAGGCAGAGAAAGCCTTAACCGCTTCTAAACGCTGTGGTACCAGATGGATTTGTTCTGGCATTTGACTGAGCACCGCCTCTACTTCCAGGGCACTGTAGCCTTGTTCTTGCAGCGTATTGGCCAATCGATCAAAGCAAAATGCCGATACCGCTAAACGTGTATCCTCGCTTAAGCCGGGGAAGCCACTGGCCGCTGTGCTTAACAAGGCCGACAAATTTAAAGCCAACTTGTTTTCTATCAGCATGCGCAGCACACCCAAAGCATGACGACGCAAACCAAAGGGGTCTTTATCGCCACTGGGTTTTTCACCTATGCTAAATAAACCCAGCAAGGTTTCTAATTTATCCGCCAAAGCCACGGCAATACCAACTGGATTACGTGGCAAGCTATCGCCGGCAAAGCGCGGTTTGTAATGGTCTTCTATGGCATACGCCACGTCATCGTCTATGCCTTCGTGTTGGGCGTAATAACGGCCCATGATGCCCTGCAACTCAGGGAATTCGCCCACCATGTCGGTGACCAAGTCGGCCTTGGCCAATTGCGCTGCCAATGCGGCTCGTTTGGCTAAGTCTGCACCGCCTAACTGCATGGCAATGGCACTGGCCATGGCACTCACCCTGGCCGTGCGCTCACCTTGTGAACCGAGCTTATTGTGGTAAACCACTTTATTTAAACTCTCTAGGCGGCTGGCTAAGGTTTTTTTACGGTCTTGATCAAAGAAGAATTTGGCATCGGCTAGACGCGGGCGCACCACCCGTTCATTGCCACCTATCACGGCACTGGCATCGTCCGGACTGATGTTGGATACAATCAAAAAGCGATTGGTTAACTTAGCCTGCGCGTCCAACAAAGGGAAGTACTTTTGGTTGGCCTTCATGGTCAAAATCAAGCATTCTTGCGGCACTTCCAAATACACGGCTTCAAATTGACCCAACAAAACATTGGGGCGCTCAACCAAGGCCGTCACTTCATCCAACAAGGCCTCGTCTTGTATTGGTTTGAGTTGCTGTTTGGCCGCAGCGGCATTGAGTTGCTCTAGAATGTCAGCGCGACGCTCAGCAAAACTGGCTATCACTGCGCCCTCTTGCCTAAGCTGCGCAGCGTAACTATCGGCATCCTTTAGGGTAATCGGCGATACCTTAGCCTCAAAACGGTGACCTTGGGTTTGCGCGGTCGCCGTTAATCCAAGCGCCGTCACCGGCACCACCTCATTGCCGTGCATGGCCAGCAAGCCGTGTGCAGGGCGCACAAAATTAACGTTGCTCCAACCGTCGGCCAACTGGTAGCTCATGACTTTAGGAATAGGCAACTTGGCGATGGCTTCGTTTAACGCCGATTGCAATCCGTCTTTTAAGCTCTGGCCTTTTTGCGTCACCTCAATAAACAAAGCCTCATTTTTACCGTCCATTTGGCGGCTAAGTTGCGGCACAGCGGATTCGTCTAAACCCAGGCCATTTAAGCGTTTAATTAAAGCTGGCGTGGCCTGCCCGTTTGCGTCCAAGCCCACACTGACTGGCATCAGTTTTTGCACGCTGGTTTTATCCAAGGCCATCGCCGCGACCTTGGTCGCATGCATGGCCAAGCGGCGGGGCGTGGCATAAGCGGACAAAATACTGCTGGTATCAACCAAGCCCAATGCGTACAAGTTTTCAAATAGCAATTCAGAAAAAGCCTGACCCAATTTGTTTAACACCTTGGGTGGCAACTCTTCTACAAACAATTCGACTAAAAGGTTTTTTTGACTCATGCTGCGGCTTTCTTGGCTAAATCGGTTAACACTTCATCCGCCCAATCCTTGGGCGCCATGGGGAAGCCTAAACGGGCACGGCTGTCTAAGTAACTGGCCGCGACCGATCTGGCCAAGTTGCGTATGCGGCCTATGTAGCCGGCACGTTCAGTCACCGAAATGGCGCCGCGCGCATCCAATAAATTGAAGGTATGGGCGGCTTTAAGCACTTGTTCGTAAGCCGGCAGGGCCAACTGGTTTTCCATGAGATGCTGGGCTTGTTTCTCGTGCGCGGTAAACGCGGTGAATAAGAAATCGGCATCCGAATGCTCAAAGTTATAGGCCGATTGCTCTTTTTCATTTTGCAAGTAAACGTCGCCGTAACTTAAACGCTCGCCGTTTGGCCCCACGGTCCAAGTTAAATCGTAAACGTTGTCCACGCCTTGCAAATACATGGCCAAGCGCTCTAAACCGTATGTGATTTCACCGGTAATGGGTTTGCAATTGATGCCCCCTACTTGTTGGAAATAGGTGAACTGGGTGACCTCCATGCCGTTTAGCCACACTTCCCAACCCAAGCCCCAAGCACCTAAGGTCGGGTTTTCCCAGTCGTCTTCGACAAAGCGTATGTCGTTTTTTTTCAAATCAAAACCCAAGGCTGCCAAGGAACCCAAGTACAGTTCCAATATGTCGGCAGGCGCGGGTTTTAAGACTACCTGAAATTGATAATAGTGCTGCAAGCGATTGGGGTTTTCACCGTAGCGCCCGTCTTTAGGACGACGACTGGGTTGCACGTAGGCTGCTTTCCATGGCTCAGGGCCTAGTGAGCGTAAAAAGGTAGCCGTGTGCGAAGTGCCAGCACCCACTTCCATGTCATAGGATTGCAACAGGGCGCAACCGCGGTCCGACCAATAGGTTTGCAGGGTGAGAATAATTTGTTGAAATGTAAGCGCCATGATGGATGCCTGTGGTTTAGTTGCTGGCTTTTGCCGCAAGCCGTAAAGCTGGAATTTTACTTTGTTTTAGCCCGCCTTGCCAAAAAATTAGGCACAAAAATGGCCAATAAACCCAGAAAACACAGCAGCAAAACTGGCTTGTTGGCAAAACGAACATAAGGGGTGCTGCCGCTGTAACCTTGCGCCATGACCTGCAAGCTGCTCACGCTAAAATGCGGGGCCTGCGCCAACACCTGGCCGCGCCTGTCTATCATGGCGGTGGCACCGGTATTGGTCGCCCGCAATACAGTGCGGCCTGTTTCCATGGCGCGCGCCTGCGAAAACTGCAAATGCTGATAGGCGGCAATGGATCGCCCATACCAGGCATCATTACTGACATTGACCAATAAGCTGGCCGCCGGCAATTGCCGAATAATTTCTTCACCAAACACGTCTTCGTAGCAAATGTTAATCGCCACTTTTTGCCCAGCTATGGCCATAGGCTGCGGCTCTATCGTGCCACGCGACAAATCGCTTAATGGCATATTTAGCCAGTCGCGGTAAATCCAAGCAAACACGGCTTTGAATGGAATGAATTCGCCAAATGGCACCAAATGCGACTTGCGATACACTTCGCTGCCCGCACCCGCCATATTCAGCATGCTATTAAAATACTGGCCTTGCTGGTACTCAATCACACCGGCCAATACCGCTCCATTATTTTTTTTGGCAAGCGCCTTGATGCGCGCTTTAAATTCATCCGGCAAGGCACTGGAGAGCATGGGTAGGGCCGTTTCTGGCATGACAATAAGCTGCGCATCAGTGGCCTCCGCCAAGCGCAAATAGTGGACTAAGGTGCGCTCCACCATGTCTGGCGACCACTTTAAATCTTGTGCGATATTGCCTTGCAACAAGGCCACTTTAATTGGCGTCGACTGCGCTTGCGTCCATTGCACTTGCTTTAGGGCGTAGCCCACTAAAATGAGCATCAGCATGCCATAGATTAAGCGGCGTTTTAGTTTGGCGGGAGCCTGCAGCGAGCTAAAACAATAGGCCGCAGCACAAGCTAGCGCGACCGTTATAAGCGACACCCCGTACACCCCAAGTATAGGCAGGTAGCCTGCTAAAGGGCTGGCTGGCACTTGGCTGTAGCCCATGCTTAACCAGGGAAAGCCCGTGAAAATCCAACTGCGCGTCCAATCAGCCAAGGCCCACCATACCGGCACCGCTATCAGTAATTGACTGGATTGCGCCTTGGCGGTTTTCAAGCTGAGCCAGCCCACTAGCGCAGGGAAAAGGGCCAAAATTGCACATAGCAACAAGGTCGCCAAGGCGGCCATCCACATAGGCATGTGACCAAAATCGTGCAGGCTAATGTAGATCCAATAGATGCCCGTGCAGAACAAGCCCAGTCCATAAAAAAAGCCGGCTAGTGCGGCTTGCTTAGGGGTGTCGCATTGCCACCAAACCCAGCACAAGGTGGCTATGGAGAGCAGGCTTAGGGGATACAAGTAAAAAGGCGCAAAACCCAATACACAGGTTGCGCCTAATAAAAATAAACACAGGACTTGGACTAAACGGGATGAGTTAAACATGGGCTAAATTGTAGCCTGTTATAGCCCTTATCCGCAAAGCAATACGGCGGCTTGTTGGACCGTGGTTTATTCGGTCTTGCTGGGTACGTCGTATTTTTTACCGGCGTCCGGCCCTTCGCTGCCATCGTTATTGATGAACACCACTTGCACGACTTTGTTATCGATAAAATCCAACTCGGTGGTTTCATAATAACTGCCGTCGGCAGCGGTATTAATGTAGTGGTATTGCCAGATGGAGGCGACCACCTTGCCGGTGCTTTTCACTTTAACGTCGTCGGCTTTGGCTGGTTCGCCAAACTGAGCGATGATTTTTGCTTTATCAAAGCCGTTTATGGCACCGACAAAATCTTTTTCTAGGGTAGGAATTTCTAATACGGCTGGCGCTTCCTCCGCCTTAACCGCCGACATTAGCAAAAGCGAGCTCAAGACTACCGCGAATAATGCACTGTATTTCATTACCGACTCCAATCAAAAAAGCGTTATTTTAAATGCCACTGAAGCTGTGAGCAGGCCAAGCTAGAATAAGTTCCTGGATGGACGCGGCGTCATTTGATCAGTCACGCCTAGTCTAGGCTGCAGCATCCGCGTCGCTCAAAACTTCCAACATGAGGGTGTGCAAGCGGCGGCTGTCTGCGCGTAATACTTTAAAACGCAAGCCGCTAAAGGTAATCTCATCGTCGCGTTTTGGCAGGTGGCCAAACTGATGGACCACCAGTCCGCCGACTGTGGAGAATTCTTCATCGCTTAATTCGCAGCCTATCACGGCATTAAAATCGGCAATTTCCGTTAGGGCTTTCACTCGATATTGGCCATCGGCATTTTGTATGATGTTGTCTTCTTCTTCGTCGTAATCGTACTCGTCCTCGATTTCACCGACAATTTGCTCTAGCACGTCCTCTATGGTCACCATGCCGGCGACACCGCCGTACTCATCGACCACGATGGCAATATGATTGCGATTGCCACGGAATTCTTTTAATAAAATATTGAGTCGCTTGGATTCGGGAATAAACACCGCTGGACGCAACATGTCACGGACTTCAAACTCTTCGCCGGCGTAATAACGCAATAAATCTTTGGCCAGCAATATGCCTATCACGTCGTTCTTGTCGTCTTCAATGACAGGAAAGCGCGAGTGCGCCGTTTCAATGACATGCGGTATAAAAGTTTCGGGGGGATGGGTGATGTCGATGACATCCATTTGCGAGCGCGGGATCATGATGTCGCGTACTTGCATTTCACTGACTTGCAGCACGCCCTCTATCATGGCGAGCGAATCTGCATCCATTAAACTGTTTTCATAAGCGCCGTGTAATAGCGCTACAAGTTGCTCGCGATCTTCTGGTTCGCGCATTAAAAAATGACTTAAACGTTCTAATAAACTGGGTTTTTCCGACTCGTCAGCCATGGCAGGCGTCCTATGTAATGAGATAGGGATCAGCATACCCTAATTTTGTGACAATTGCAGTTTCTATGCTTTCCATTAAGGCCGCTTGCGCCTCATGTTCATGGTCGTAGCCGTGCAAATGCAAGATGCCGTGCACGGTTAAATGCGCGTAATGCGCTATCAAGGACTTCCCTTGGGCGATCGCTTCACTGGCCACCACCGGCGCGCAAATAATGATGTCACCAATTAAATGCGGCTCTGCGCTTAAAGGAAAAGTAAGCACGTTGGTGGCGTAATCTTTTGCCCGGTAATGTTTATTGAGTGCCCGCCCTTCGGCTTCGTCGACTAGGCGTATCGTGACTTCCGTGTCCACCCTAAGCGCTGCCTTAACCCATGAGCGCATCTGCGCTCGACAGGGCAACGGGGGATACTCACTGGCGTATTGAACGGCTAGTTTTAGTTTGGGCATGGCACCTAGGGCTTGCAGGGCAAAAGCGCACTAGTTAGATTGCTGAGTTGGGCAATCCACATAAGGGTAGCGCACATGGCCATAACGGATAACCAAGATGGCAATCGCAATCAAGAAGATGGAGCCGGATAGCGCCAGCATTTGCAAGGCATTAATTTCGGCCACTTCCAACACCAAATAACGCGCCAAGGCGATGATACCGATGTAAAGCGGGTACCTAACCGGTAAATTACCCGAGCCCAAGTAGTGGTTCAGCATGGACATCACCTCTAGGTAGAGGAACAGCAAAAGCAGATCGCCGACAGCAATTGCGCGTGCCTGCCATATATGCAATATGGCTTCAAACACAGCGAAAATGGTCGCCATGGCAATGGTGATCAATACGCCTTGCTCGACTACACCAAGGCCACGTTGCACAAATTTACTGAATTTATTTGGGATCATTGCTATCTCGCTTTATCTAGGTATGCTGGTCATTATACTACTCGCTTTTAGCCATCGCCTTAGTGCTGGCACTAAAACTGTCGCCGGTGGATTACTTGTCGGCCTGTTGCTCGTATTGCTCGTATGCATTGACGATCTTCTGCACCAAGGGATGGCGCACCACATCCGCCGTTAAAAAATGTGTCATGGCGATGCCTTTGATGTCTTTTAAAACCTTTTGCGCTTCTACCAAGCCGCTTTTTTGATGGCGTTGCAAATCAATTTGTGTCACGTCGCCAGTGATCACGGCTTTCGTGCCAAAGCCTATACGGGTTAAAAACATTTTCATTTGTTCAGGCGTGGTGTTTTGCGCTTCGTCTAAAATAATAAAGCTCTGGTTTAGAGTCCGGCCGCGCATGTAGGCCAAGGGCGCCACTTCTATGGCGCCGCGCTCGAACATTTTATTGACCGTGTCGTACCCAGCCAAATCGTATAATGCATCGTACAAAGGCCGTAGGTAGGGGTCGACTTTTTGGTTTAAATCGCCAGGTAAGAAGCCTAGTTTCTCGCCGGCCTCAACCGCCGGCCTCACCAAAACAATGCGTTTCACTCTGTCTCGGCTCATGGCATCCACCGCACTGGCCACCGCCAAATAGGTTTTACCGGTGCCGGCTGGGCCTATGCCAAAGGTAATGTCGTGATCTTGGATTTGCTGCAAATAAGCAATTTGCCTAGGCGTTCGGCCATGCAATTCGGCCCGACGCGTCATCAACACCGGCGCATTGGAACTCGCTACGTCTTCAGGCTTGAGCTTGTTGATCTCAACTAAGCCTAATTGGATTTCATCTAAGCCTATAGGCTGTTTAGCGCGCGCGTAAAAATTCTCCACTAACTGTGCGGCCAATCGCTCATTGTGCACATCGCCAACAAAACGCAGGTGCGCGCCACGGCGGATAATTTGCACGTCCAAGGCATCGGCAATCTGTTTAATGTTTTCATCCAATACACCGCACAAATTGGCTAAACGAAGGTTATCTTCTGGGCTTAAGGTAATTTCCATAGGGTGTCTTTTGCTTAATGACTGATCAATTCGCCGCGCAAACGCTTGGGATTGCTGACATCGGTAATGCGCACATTAACAAATTGATGAATGAGGTCGCTGCTGCCCTGCAGGTCGACGATGCGATTGTTATCGGTTTTACCTGCCAGTTCCAGGCTGTTTTTCCAGGATGCGCTTTCTATTAAGACGCGCTGCACACTGCCCAACATGGCTTCACTAATGCGTTTACCCTGTGCTTCATTGATGGCTTGCAATTTAGTCAATCGGGCTAATTTCACCGCTTGCGTGGTGTCATCGCTTAAGTATGAGGCGGGCGTGCCGGGACGCGGGCTGTATAAAAAGCTAAAGCTGTAATCAAAGCCTATGTCTTGCATCAACTGCGCAGTGGCGTCAAATTCGGCTTCGGTTTCACCTGGAAAACCAACGATAAAATCCGAGGTAAAGGTCAAATTTGCATTGGCTGCGCGCAACTTACGCACGGTGGATTTGAATTGCAAAGCCGTGTAATTACGCTTCATGGCCATTAGCACACGATCCGAGCCAGCTTGCACTGGCAAATGCAAGTGCACGGCCAACTTACTGATGTTCGCAAAGCAGTCAATTAAGCGTTGTGTCATCTCATTGGGATGACTGGTGGTAAAACGGATGCGCTCTATCTGCGGAATTTCCGCGATGTAGTCTATGAGCATGGCCAAATCCGCTTCCAAGCCGTCGTGCTCGGCGCGATAAGCATTGACGTTTTGACCTAACAGGGTGATCTCTTTGACCCCTTGCGCAGCCAACTGCGCGGCTTCAGTTAGGATGGCCGCAAACGGACGTGACACTTCCTCGCCTCGCGTATACGGCACCACACAAAAACTGCAATATTTACTGCAGCCTTCCATGATGCTTAAAAAAGCACTGGCGCCTTCTACACGCGGTGGCGGCAAATGATCGAATTTTTCTATCTCGGGGAAGGAAATGTCCACCTGCGACTGCCCACTGGATTGCCGTTGCTTAATCAAATCAGGCAGCCTATGCAAGGTTTGTGGTCCAAAAACCAAATCCACAAAAGGCGCACGCTTGATAATGTTGTCACCCTCTTGCGAGGCCACGCAACCGCCCACGCCTATGACTAAGTTTGGATTTTTGTTTTTTAGTGGGATAAAACGGCCCAAATGACTGAAAACTTTATCTTCGGCTTTTTCCCTAACCGAGCAGGTGTTGAGCAAAATGACGTCAGCGTCCTCCGGCGTCTGCGTTTCGACCATGCCATCGGCGGCCGCCAACATATCGGCCATGCGCGCAGAGTCGTACTCATTCATCTGGCAGCCAAAGGTTTTAATAAAAACTTTTTTTGGTTCCGCACTCGCGCTGACGGGCGAATTTATGGAAATTTCTTTTGCATTCAAAGCGTCATGACCTATTTACAGTAGCCTTGATTTTAGCGCATTTGTGCATGCGCTTCACGCAAAGTTGTGGCCTGCAGGGTAAAATAGGCAAAAATTGAGACCTTTAGCTTATGCAAGCACTGCCTATTTTCATGAACATCAACCAGCGCCTCTGCGTCGTCATAGGCGCCGGCGAGGTCGCGGCCCGTAAAGTAACCATGCTCTTAAGAGCGCAAGCCAGCGTGACCGTTTACGCCCCGGAAATTTGCCCTACGCTGGCCGACTTAGTTGAGGCTGGCCGTATACGCTACCAGCAAGCCCGCTTTGCAGATCAGCAATTAAGTGGCGCATGCTTGGTCATCGCGGCCACCAATGACTTGCAAGTCAACACGGCTGTGTCGCTTGCCGCCCAAGCAAACAACATCCCGGTCAACGTGGTCGATGCGCCGGCTTTATGTACTTTCACCATGGCGTCCATAGTGGAAAGATCGCCCATCGTCATTGCCATTTCCAGTGAGGGCAACGCCCCGGTATTGGCTCGTTATTTGCGTAGCAAAATTGAAACCATGCTGCCCGCAGGCTACGGTCGCATCGCCGCTATTGCTGGTGAATTTAGGGATAAAGTTAAAAGTAAGTACGCCACCAGCCAAGCGCGCCGCATCTTTTGGGAAGGCGTGCTGCAAGGCCCGATAGTGGAACGCATATTAGCTGGCCAAGAAGCCGCCGCCAGAATCGGCCTAGACCAACTCTTAGCTGACGACACGGCGTCGCAACAGCACGGTGAGGTTTATTTGGTTGGTGGCGGCCCCGGCGATCCAGACTTGCTTACCTTTCGCGCCTTGCGCTTGATGCAACAATGCGACGTTTGCGTCTACGACAAGCTGGTTAGCCCCGAGGTCTTGGACTTGGTCAGGCGAGATGCGGAACTCATCTATGTCGGCAAATCGCGCGACCAACACACCTTGCCACAAGAGGAAATCAATCAATTGCTAGCGCGCTTAGCATTAGCCGGTAAACGCGTGTTACGTTTAAAAGGTGGCGACCCCTTTATCTTTGGTCGAGGCGGTGAAGAAATTGAAACTCTTATGCAACAAGGCGTGCCATTCCAGGTTGTGCCTGGCATCACGGCGGCCAACGGTGTATCCAGCTACGCCGGCATACCCTTAACCCACCGAGATTATGCCCAAGCCTGCCTGTTCATTACCGGCCATTTAAAAAATGGTGTGCTGGATTTAGATTGGGCCGCCATGGCCAGACCGCAACAAACCGTGGTGATCTACATGGGATTGGTTGGCTTGGAGCAAATCTGCCAGCAATTGATGGCCCATGGCGTAGCCCCCGACATGCCGGCCGCAGTGATACAACAAGGCACCACGCAGCATCAAAGAGTAGTAAGCGCTAACTTAAGTGACTTGGCTAGCCAAGTGGCCGCGGCCAAAATGAAAGCCCCATGCCTAACCATTATTGGCCAAGTGGTGCAATTACGTGAAAAATTAAATTGGTTTGAACCGCAGACTCAGGCCGCCGACTAATTTTTAATGGGGATAGTCAACCTGGCTTCCAAACCGCCTTCTGGGCGATTAATCAACTGCAATTTACCCTGATGCAACTTGGCTATGCGATCCGCAATGGCCAGACCCAAGCCGCTGCCACCGGCATTACTGCGCGCACTGTCTAAGCGCTCAAACGGACGCAATAATTTCTCCAAGTGCGTATCCGGAATACCAGGGCCGTTATCAAATACGCTAATCACGATGTGGTCAGACGAGACGCTGCTAGCAACTCGCACCTGACCGCCGCCGTAGGCATAGGCATTGCCCACTAAATTATCCAATAAGCGCTGCATGGCCAAGGGTTTGATCGGCACCACATAGTTGGCAGCTAATTGCACGACGATGTCACGTCCGGCACGCAACTGCCTGTCATGCAAGGCTTGCAATAGGCTGTTAATGTCCGTCATGTGCGTGGGTTCGCCTTCCACGCCTTTTACGAAATCCAAGAATTGGTGGATGATGTTATCCATGTCAGCAATGTCTTCCACCATGCCGTGTTTGAGGCTAGCGCAGCCCTCTTCAGGCAGCATTTCCACGGCTAAGCGTAAACGCGCCAGCGGCGTGCGTATGTCGTGCGAAACACCGGCTAAAATCAGCGTGCGCTCGGCATCCAGTTCCGCCAGTGAATCCGCCATTTTATTGAAGGTGTCGTTCACTTCCTGCAGCTCAGCAAAGCTGCCTTCTGGTAGTTTTTCTGGCTGCTCACCATTACGCAAGCGGTCGGCTGCATTCATTAATAAATGCAAGGGGCGATTGATTCGTATGGCAATAAAGTAGCCTGCGCCTAAAGACAAGGCCAACACCAAAGCAGCCCAACCCAGCCATTGCCAAGGAAAAGCCCGCTCAACGTGCACCCGCGGTATGACCACCCAATAATCGTCCGGGCCGATA
Organism: Methylophilaceae bacterium; assembly: GCA_965601545.1. Taxonomy (GTDB): domain Bacteria; phylum Pseudomonadota; class Gammaproteobacteria; order Burkholderiales; family Methylophilaceae; genus Methylotenera. The sequence continues at coordinate 1,403,059 of OZ271845.1, forward strand.
TTGAAACTGATCCAAAGTCCTTGCACCCCATAATGGTTTACCGTAATGATGGTTTCCGGGCCCAAACGCTGGCGGATTTTGTTTGCCACCAGGTTGATGAAGGGATCCGCCGGCAAGGGCTCGATTTCTTCCATGAAATCCGCGTAATAGATACGCACGCCTTCTTTACCGGTGATTTCTGATAGCAGCGCCAAGCGCAAGCTTTCTTGCGAAGCGATCAATGAAGCGCGCGTGTAGTTAACCACGGTAACGGCTTGCAGAGCCGTGGCCTCTGCGCGTGGCTCACGCTCAAAGTACTCGAAAATTTGCAAGGATGCCACTTGCGCCACGGCCAACAACACGGCAATCAGTAGCATCACCCTGGCCAGCAGGGTCTTAGGGAGTAGTATCGGTTTCAAATGGCGATCTGCTTGAAAAAAATGGAAGTAGCAAGCACGGAGTATGGCCTTACTCGTCTAGCGCACCGTCTGGAATAAAGACGTAGCCAAAGCCCCACATGGTTTGCAGATAACGCGGGTGCGCCACATCCGGCTCTATCAGTTTACGTAAGCGCGATACCTGCACGTCTATACTGCGGTCAAACACATCCAATTCACGGCCACGTGCCAACTGCATCAAACGGTCGCGAGACAAGGGCTGACGCGGGTGATCGACAAAGACTTTGAGCAAAGCAAATTCACCGCTGGTGATGGTGATGGACGCACCGTCCTTAGTAAGCGATCGGCTGCTGGCACTGAAAATAAAATCACCTATGGCCACGTTGTCAACATTTAAAGCCGGCGCACTGGGTTGCAAACGCTCGTGCCTACGCATTACGGCATTGATGCGCGCTAACAATTCACGCGGGTTAAATGGCTTGGGCAAATAATCGTCGGCGCCCATCTCCAAGCCTATGATACGGTCGACCTCATCTCCTCTGGCAGTCAGCATGATGATGGGTAATATGGTCCCTGTGCCACGAATTCGCCGGCAGATAGATAAACCGTCTTCGCCCGGCAACATCAAATCCAGCACCAACAAGTCAATCGGCTCACTGGCTAAGACAGCATCCATTTCATTGGCGTCGGATGCCACTTTAATGATGTAACCTTGTTCGGTTAAATAACGCTGCAACAATTCACGTAAACGAACATCATCGTCCACGACTAATATTTTTTTGTTTTGATTGATCATATTGACACTCGCACTGTGTTTTTTGAGGATAAACGCCGATTAATTAGCCAAGAGACTAGGCCCATACCCAGCTAATAGCTTTCATGTTCCAGTGTATGCTAATTTCGTTGATTTTCAAATGCAGGCCGATTAATTTGCCCATGGCCAGCCAATTCTATGGCAAACAACCGCAGCCCTTACAAGAAGAACTTAGTGGCATTTTTTTAGTCTTAAAATTAGACAAGCTTATGTTACAAATTTTTACAATTTCAACCCTGTTCGAAACAATCAATTAACAATCCTGCTCCATGATGCTTGGTCTAAATCCGGTTAACCTTTAAAAAGTTAAGGCATTGATTCTTCTAAACTCAAAACAACAGTTTGTTTTTAAGCCCCTCTGCTTTTGGCTAGGCGCGCTTTTTGCTGTCAGCTTAAACAGTCTGGCTGCGGAAAAAACCTACTTTGAGGGCAACGGCAAACTCAGCAAACTGGCCGCCAATGAGGACAATAACAACGATGCTCTACAACAAACACTGGAGCTAAATTTCAGCCCAGAAAGCCGAGAGAAATTGCGTAAAGCGTTGGACGATTACGCCAGATCCATAGACCAAGACCACGATAGAATTGAAGAACGTCGCCGCGTCATGCAAGAAAGTTTGGAAGCGCGTTTTTTTGATGCCGATAATGACAACGATGGCACCATAGACAGGCAAGAAGCCACAGAAAAATTACCGCAAATCGCTAGGCACTTTAATCAAGTCGACGCCAACCAAGACAAAGTCATCTCCCTGGATGAACTGGCTGATGCGCAGGCGCGCATACTTGAACGCAGAAGGGCTGCTGAAGCGGCCATAGAAGCGCAAAAGTTGCAGGCCGCCAGCGACGCTGCCGATGAGGCAAAAAGCAAAAACAAAGCCAAACAAAGTGCTAACAGCACCAAAAAACGCGCGCTATAACGCGCTCCTCCGCCTTAAAATCAATCCATAATTTCCCATGCTATGATGCGGCTAGCCTCTATTTAAGTCTAGCCCACTCGCCATGCAATTTAACTTACTGCAAGAACAGCGCTTTCGTCCCTTCTTTTTGGTCCAGTTACTGGGCGCCTTCAACGACAACGTATTTAAAACAGCTCTTATTACCTTGCTGGTGTTTGGTGGTTTAGGCACAAACCAAATCGATTACACATTCATGGCCAGCGCCTTACCGGCGCTTTTCATCCTGCCTTTTTTGTTATTTTCCGCCACGGCTGGGCAACTGGCTGACAAATTTGAAAAGTCCATTCTGATGCGCCGCATTAAGCTCTTTGAAATAGCCATCATGCTTTTTGCTGCCCTTGGCTTTTATCTGTCCGATCTGACTCTACTAACGACGGCTTTATTTTTCATGGGTGTGCACTCCAGTTTGTTTGGCCCGGTGAAATACGCCTACCTCCCGCAGCATTTGTCTCATGAAGAATTAATAGGCGGCAATGCCTTGGTGGAATCCGCTACTTTTTTAGCCATACTGCTGGGACAAATTCTGGGCGTGGCCATAGCCCTGCAAACGCAGCCTGCCTTGCTTGTCAGCACTGTCACCATAGGCATAGCACTAGCAGGTTACTGGGCCAGTCTTAGTCTACCCAATTCACCCGCTGGCGCTAATGAATTACGCATAGACTGGCAACCCATTCGCGCCACTTGGCAAAATTTACTATGGGCTAAACAAAACAAAAAAATAGGCTTAGCCTTATTGGCCATTTCTTGGTTTTGGTTTTACGGCGCTACCTTACTGGCACAATTTCCGGCTTTTGCTAAAGACAGCTTAAATGGTGATCAAAGCGTGTTCATATTGTTATTAAGCCTTTTTTCATGCGGCATAGGCTTGGGCTCATTGCTCTGTGAAACATTATCCAGGCGCAAAATAGAACTGGGCTTAGTACTATGGGGGGCGGTGGGCTTAGGTCTGTTTGGCATCGATTTATACTTTGCCAGTCATGGCTTAATCAACCAGGTCGCAGCGCCAAATGCATACCCACTTAATTACCTGCAATGCCTGCTAGATCCTGCTCGCGCACGCGTGCTGCTGGATATTGCATTACTGGGTGTGTTTGGTGGCTTTTATATTGTGCCCTTGTATGCCTTCGTGCAAAGCAAGGTTGCGCAAAGCCATCAGGCGCGAGTGATGGCGAGCAATAATATATTGAACGCCTTGTTTATGTTCGCGTCCGGCGTGCTATCCATCGCCCTCTTCAAACTGGGACTTACCATCGCAAGCCTATTTTTAGTCACCGCACTCACGAACAGCGCCTTACTCATAACCCTCTGCCTATATCAACCCGCATTGTTTCATGCGGGACGACGCTGGATAGCCTCTTTGTTTAGCGGGCAATAAAGCTACAGCGCTTGACTGACCGCTTGCAAACGTGCGGCATAAACGGCTTGTTTAATTTGCGATGGACCACTGCAATCATGCGCGATGGCCCCGGCATCGACACCCAGAGCAGCCGCTAGCGCTTTGTGTAATACCAAACCGGGCGGACAGCTTGCCTCTGCTGTTAAATCGCCGTAGTAACAGTGCACTGCGCTTAAATAATCCGTCAACCTGTATGGCTGCCTGATGGCATCCATAGCCATTAAAAAATCCAGTATTTGCTGTGCCGACATGGTCAATATTTGCGGCCATAGGCCGTGAAATTTATGCAGCAATTGCGCTAATTCCTTACTGTCGTTTGGCACTTTTAGGCGCATGCTTAGGCTTTTGAGTTGATCGGCATTTACTTGGCCAGCCAGCATCAGCACGGCAAAACGAACCGGCAATGTCTGTTGCTGTTGGGCGGCATGATTAATAATTTGCAATAATGCGCGCGCGCTATCGGGCTCGCTCTCCCATAAGGCGGCCAATTCCGGCAAAATACGTGCCATGGCACCACAAGCTTGCAAGACCTCAAACAAGCGACTGGGTTGCTGCTCCATTAAGCCTTTGGCCAACTCCTGCCAAACCCGCTCTGCCACCAAGGCATCCACTTCACCGGCTGCCACCATTTGTTGCATCAATTGATTGGTTTGCGCCGCCACGGTAAATTCAGGGAATCGAGCGGCCAACCTGGCGGCCCGCAAAATGCGCACCGGGTCTTCGGCAAAGGCTGGGCTAACGTGACGAAAAATTTTCGCTTGCAAGTCAGCGCAACCCTGATACGGGTCGATTAATTGACCCTGCGCATCTTTAGCAATCGCATTCACGGTCAGATCGCGCCTGGCCAAATCTTCTTCTAAGGTGACGTCGATCGAGGCTTGCACTTCAAAGCCCTTATAGCCTTGCGCCACCTTACGCTCGGTGCGGGCAAGGGCATATTCATCGTGCGTTTGCGGATGCAAAAATACCGGAAAATCCTTGCCTACGGATTTATAACCAGCTGCCAACATAGCGGCAGGCGTTGAGCCGACCACCACGTAGTCTTTATCTTTAACGGCTAAGCCCAATAACTCATCCCGCACTGCGCCGCCGACTAAATAGACTTGCATGCTCTTACCTGGCCGCCTTGCGTCGGAAGCGATCGTATGCACCGCGTGGGGTCTGATCGATTAGGTACTGCGGCATGACGGTTTCCAATGCGCTGGGCCTAAGATCAAGCCACTCAGGAAACGCTTGATCGCTCACGCTGTCTTGCTGCATGGAGCGTATGTTATCGCGTGACATCAATTTAATCGGCAAGCATTCCATGAGGAAGGCTTGCGCGTAGGACAGCCCATCGTTTAAGCCTAATATTGGTTTATGCACGCCTAAGGTCTGCATGATGGCCTCAAGCAAGGCACGGAAGGTATACACCTTAGGGCCAACCAAATCGTAGCTTAGGCCAAAGCTAGCTGGCTCATTCAGGCTGGCGACAAAGCAACTCGCCACGTCTTCCACCCATACCGGTTGAAATTTTGCATTCGGTTTAACCAACACCACCAGCGGCAAGTGCTTGATTAGGCCGGCAAATAAATTTATAAATTGGTCTGCTCGGCCAAAAATGATAGAGGGCCTAAAAACCGTGATAGCTAAACCCGGCGCATAGCCAGCCAGCGCCACTTCGGCCTGACCTTTTGAGCGCAAATACAGGCTAGGGGCATCGGTCGCCGCGCACAGACTGCTCATGTGCAACAAACGTTTAATGCCTAGATCCTGGCACAACTTGGCTAATTGCATAGGCAAATGCTCGTGCACTTGAGTGAAGCTCGCCTTAGCGCTTTGATGCAATATACCCAGCAAGTTAATGACGGCATCGGCCCCGTGTAATGCCGTGCGCAGCGCTTGGGCATCAAACACATTGCATACCTTGAGCGTGACGCCTGGTAACAACGATAAATGCTTAGCGTGGTCTAAGCGACGAGTGAGCACCGTTACTTGGTAACCGGCACTTACCAACTTGGCCACTATGGCACTGCCGACAAAGCCAGACCCACCTAAAACTACTGTGTTTTTTATGTGCATGAATTGACTATTTTCCATTAATTTTTCTAGCCTTAATCGGCGCTTGGTAATACTAAGGCTTGCTGTTCAAACTTAGCCCGTCCAGGAATTTGTCCTAGACGAGCTTTTAGACTTTGAATTTTAATACTGCTGTTTTCAGGCAGCAAACGCGGGGCATAAATTTGCGCATTAGCCATGACTTTTTGCACGTACAAGCGTGTTTCCGCATAAGGGATGCTCTCTATGTAAATAGCCGCTTCCATGGGCTCGGCAGCCAACCACTCTTTGGCGCGGCTCGGTCCAGCATTGTAGCCGGCAGTGGCCATCACCGCTTGCCCCCCCATCAAATCCAAAGCGTAGCGCATGTAATGCGTACCAAACTCAACATTGGTCGGCAAATCATGCAGCATGCTGTGGCTGTAATCGACTAAACCTATGCGTTGTGCGACCCATTTCGCCGTCGTGGGCATGATCTGCATCAAGCCCGATGCCCCTACCCCGGATTTGGCAAAATGCATAAAATGACTTTCCTGCCTAGCAATGCCGTATACCCAGGCCTCGTCCAAGCCTGAATCTTTAGCGTAGTTACGAAACAAATCCCGGTAAGGCGTGGGGTAACGCAAAGCAAAGTTGTGCGTGAATTTGGTGTCGTCCGCGGTATCTATAGCCAAGTCATACCACTTCTGGCGCATGGCGTATTCCGCAGCTGCCAACAGTTGCTTATCGTCAAACCCTCTGGTTGCTGCCAACCATTCCACTTTGCTTTCCCAGCGCAGGCCTATGCGTTGGAACTCCACTGCACGCTTAATGGCATGATGGCTGGCTAATGCGCTTAGCTCTTGCTCAGACACTTGGTAATCAAGGGCGGGACTGGCCATCACGCTGTCCAATTCCTCGGCCGCCAACCAAGCGTAATAATGGCGCTCGTTGCTTAGCTTACGAAATAGGCCATGGGCTAGCGCAAGCTGTTCAGCAGATTTGGCCGCCGTCTCCTTAAGTGCACGCGCTTTCCAATAACGCCATGCGCCTTCATCGGCTTGTTTGGGCGACATCGCGACTATGCTTTGTAAAACAACAGGCCAATCTTGTGCGCGCAATGCCGCCCGGGTTTTCCAGGCCAACTGCTCTGCATTGAGGGCAGCGCCCTCGGCCAAGGCGTAATAGTGTAAGGCCATGGGATCGTGTTTGCGCGCGGCATGATAAGCCATGCGCCCCCATGCCACAGCGCGCTGATTAGCATCAAATGAACCTTGCATTTTTTCTAGCGTAGCGATGGCCACATCGAGTTTAGTTCGGGCCAACCTATCCAGTGCATACAAATTCACTTCCACACCAAAGCGCGATTTAAAAGTAACCGTTCTTTTTTCAAGCAACAGTTGCGGGCCTAAATCGGCACGGTCTAGCCATTTTAGTGCGGCAGGGTCAACGTTAGCCAAGCGGGCCTTGATGTTTTTTGCTAGCGGTAAATTACCATCTAGCAAAGCCAGACGTAATCTAGCCCATATGTCATCGTCGCTGAGCGCCCCTGTTTTTTGCAAGGCATCAAACAAGGCCGTGCAAGCACCGGGCAAATCACTGCTGCTTAACCACATGGCCTTGGCTGGGACCGTCACATCCAGGTCTTTTAATTGCAGGTGACCCAGAAATGCATAGCACTGCACGGCCTTATCATCGCCATAAAAAAAAGCCTGCTCATCAAAAAAAGCCTGCCAATTTTTTTGCTTGGCGAGCTTTTTCAGCCACTCGCCGCGCAAGCGATCGCTAAATGGCATGCTGCTGTATTGCGCTAAGAAATTTTGCACCTCTTCATCGCGCACTTGTTCCAATTTCAGCAACATCAGCCAATAGTCGGCATAAGGGGCCAGTAAGTATTGTTGATTTTTAAGCTGATTTACATCGTCCGCTAAGGCTTGCGCATTTTTATTGCTGTAGGCGAGCTTGGCATGTTTAAACAAGGCTTCGTCGCTCATGGCCTTAACTTGGCCAGACAAGGTCATGGCGATCAACATCAGACAAAAGCGTATTAATTGCATGTTGCGCCATTGCTGCGTAAAGATAGACTGCGTTTGCGCATTATTGTGCCGACAGCCATTGCCCCGACCACTCTTGCGTTAAATAGCTTGCAGGCGCATCGGACAAGCGATCAAAGCTATGGAATTCCCAAGCACTAGCGTCGGTCATCAAAGCCCTGACCAATTGGTTGTTTAGTCGGTGGCCCGATTTGTATGCGCTAAAGGCTCCCAACAAAGGGTGGCCTAGCATGTAGATATCGCCTATGGCATCCAAGGCTTTATGTTTTACAAACTCGTTGTCGTAACGCAAACCATCGGCATTCAAGATACGGTATTCATCCAAAACAATGGCGTTGTCCAAACTGCCCCCGCGGGCATAACCGTTGGAGCGCAAATACTCCACCTCGTGCATAAAGCCGAAGGTGCGAGCACGACTAATGGCTTGCACGTAGGAATCGGTGGCAAAATCCATCTTAACCTGATTGAGCACCCCCTCGAAAACCGGGTGATCGAAGGCGATGGTGAAATCCACCTTGAAACCGTGGTAAGGCTCAAAGCGCACCCATTTATCACCATCGATAATTTCCACGGTTTTTTTAATGCGTATGAATTTCTTACTGGCCGCTTGTTCGACTATGCCGGCCTCACGCAATAAATAAATAAATGGCCCGGCACTGCCGTCCATAATCGGCATTTCAGCCGCATTGACTTCGACGTAGGCATTATCTATGCCTAATCCAGCTAAGGCGGACATGATGTGCTCAACAGTCGCGACGCGTACACCATCGACTTCGACCGCCGAGCACAAATGCGTGTCATTAACAGCAGTGGGGCTGGCCAAAATTTCATTGGGTTGAGGCAGATCAACCCGTTTGAAAACAATGCCCGTATCAGCAGCAGCTGGGCGCAGGGTAAGAGTAACCTTTTCGCCGTTGTGCATACCAACACCGGTAGTGCTAATTGCTGTTTTTAATGTCCGTTGCTTTAACATAGCCTAGCCATCCCTAACCGTTTCCCCTTAAGCTCACTATAGAGCTCAGCATACCAGCATAGTTGCAAGCGCAACATGCGGACACGCAATGGCGCATGAAACTAAGTAATACAACGCTTTGGCTAGCCAATTAGGTCATTAGTCGGCTTGTTTACGTAAAAAAGCCGGGATATCGTATTCTTCTACCCCAGACATTTTCATCGCCTCCACTTGCGCGCGACGGCTGTTCGAGCCGAACACCTGCGGCGCTTCATCCATGACGGCGGACTCGTAAGCATTCGTGCCGTTGGCATAAATAGGTTGGTTTGTGGTGCCATCACGCACAATTTGTTGCGGCACCAACACTGGTTTTTGCGGCCTTCTGCCTGCACCGGTTAAACCCGTGGCGACCATGGTCACACGCAGTTCGTCGCCCATGGTTTCATCAAACACGTTACCAACAATGACGGTAGCGTCATCGGCCGTGAAGGCTTTGATGGTGTTCATCACGTCGTAGTATTCTTTCATTTTGAACGAAGCAGAACTGGTGATGTTAACCAAAACGCCACGTGCGTTGGCCAAGTTGACGTCTTCCAACAAAGGACTGGCCACGGCTTGTTCGGCAGCGATGCGGGCGCGATCCGGACCGGTGGCGATGGCTGAACCCATCATAGCCATGCCCATCTCACCCATGACAGTGCGCACATCGGCAAAGTCGACGTTAACCAAACCAGGGCAATTGATGATTTCAGCGATACCAGAAACCGCGTTATGCAACACGTCATTGGCCGCGCTGAAGGCATCCAAGAAAGGCACGTCTTCACCCAGCACTTCCATGAGTTTTTCGTTAGGAATGACAATCAAGGAATCCACGTGCTTGGACAATTCTTCCAAGCCTTCTATGGCGACTTTGGTGCGTTTACCTTCGAAAACAAAAGGCTTAGTCACCACGGCCACGGTTAATATGCCCATTTCTTTTGCTACTTGAGCAATCACCGGTGCCGCACCCGTGCCGGTGCCACCGCCCATGCCAGCGGTAATAAACAACATGTCTGCGCCATCGATTAATTCAGCAATGGCATCTCGGTCTTCAAGCGCGGCTTCGCGACCAATTTCTGGTTTTGCGCCTGCGCCTAAGCCTTTAGTCATGGCCACGCCCATTTGTAAAATGGTTTTTGCTTGGCTTTTCTTCAAGGCTTGTATGTCGGTATTGGCGCATATGAACTCCACGCCCCCAACATTTTTTTCTATCATGTGCGCCACGGCATTACCACCACAACCGCCCACGCCTATCACCTTAATGACGGCTTCTTGCGAACTTCTTTCCATAATTTCAAACATAGTGTATCTCCTCTTTTTTAAAAAATAGTGCGGTCCTCGGCTACTGCACTTAGTTTCTGCGCTTTACTAAGCCAGCTCCTACTTGCCTAAAACCACCCTCCCTACCGTTTGCTACTAAACTAAAAATTACCTTGAAACCAACTCTTCATTTTTTCCATCATGCGGCCAAATGAACCGGATTCCATTTGCCCGGTTAAATGCCGCTCTAATTGCTGCTTACCCATCAAAACCAAACCCACGCCTGTCGCATAACGAGGGTTCCCTACCACTTCCGACAAGCCGCCTACGTATCTTGGCAAGCCCATGCGCACTGGCATGTGGAATATTTCCTCGCCCAATTCGACCATGCCACGCATCATGGCAGAGCCGCCGGTAATGACGATGCCAGAGGCAATCATTTCTTCCATGCCACTGCGACGCAATTCGTTCAAGACCATTTCATAGAGCTCCACCACGCGTGGTTCCAATACTTCGGCCAAAGTTTGTACGGACAATTGACGCGGTTCACGTCCATCCACGCCAGGCACTTCCACCGTCTCGCGTGAATCGGCCAATTGGCGTAAGGCGCAACCGTATTTAACTTTGATGTCTTCGGCCGATTGCGTGGGGGTGCGGAAAGCCACCGCCACGTCGTTGGTCATTTGATCGCCGGCAATCGGCACCACGGCGGTGTGGCGAATCGCACCTTGTTTAAACACGGCAATGTCGGTCGTGCCGCCACCTATGTCCACTAAACACACACCCAATTCTTTTTCGTCTTCGGTTAACACAGCTAGGCTGGATGCCAATGGTTGCAAGATTAAATCGCTGACTTCTATGCCACAGCGCTTAATGCACTTAACGATGTTTTGTGCGGCAGCCACCGCACCGGTGACGATGTGTACTTTAGCTTCGAGTTTCATGCCACTCATGCCCAATGGCTCACGCACGTCTTCTTGACCGTCGATGATGTATTCCTGAGTCAGAATATGCAAAATTTGTTGATCGGCCGGCAAGGCAATCGCACGCGCTGTTTCTATGACTCTATCGACGTCCATTTGTGAGACTTCGGCGTCTTTAATTTTTACCATGCCGTGAGAATTTAAACTCTTGATATGGCTGCCAGCGATACCGGTATAGACATTATTGATTTTGCAGTCGGCCATCAACTCGGCTTCTTCAAGCGCACGCTGTATCGACTGCATGGTCGACTCAATATTGATTACCACGCCTTTTTTCAAGCCGCGGGAAATATGCTGGCCAAGGCCTATCACTTTTACCGTGCCCTCTGGCTGCAGCTCACCGACTATGGCGACAATTTTGGATGTGCCTATGTCTAAGCCCACTATTAAATTTTTATCTTCTCTGTCTCTACTCATTGCTTACTCCTTCATCGATCATGCACGGCTCACGGCTGCTTGTTTCTTGCTACGGCCAGATTGATGGCCCTTAGCAGTGGGTTTACTGGGTTTCTTCGCAGCTTGGCTGCTTTGTTTATTGGGCGACAGCGATTTAGTATCGGCTGTGGCAGTGCGTATCGCACCAGCCGCAACCGGCTTACGCACGGCAAAGCCATTGGGGTAACGCAAATCGGCGTAGACCACTTTCATGTTCAAGCTGGCAATGGTGTTGCGGTAAACTCGGACAAATTTATCCAAGCGCGCGGCCACGTCGACCCGTCCCAACTCAATAACCATGCCGTTAGCGGTCGTCACTTGCCAAGCCCGCCTTGGGCTAAGCGCCAAGGTGGCAATCGTTAAATCAGCCATTTTCAAACTTTTGCTCACTTCCATGTATTGCGATGCCACTTCGATAACGCCGTCCCCGGGGCCTAAAAAGATAGGCAGCTCCTTATTGGTGGCCGCATAAAACAATTCGCCGTGGGTATTCACTAGTGCAACATTGCCCCACCGTGCCAAAGCTTGATGTTCTTCTATCACCACTTCCAATTTATCCGGCCAACGACGACGCAAACTGACGTTACGCGCCCATGGCAATTTTTTGAATGCATTGCGCGCCTTAATTAAATCCAAGGTAAAAAAGTTACCTTTTAAATGTTTGGCGACGATTAATTTCACCTGCTCACGATTAACATGATTCAACTGCCCCTCAACCACCACTTCGCGTAAGGGGAAGATAGGCAAATGCACCACGGCAAACATGCCCGCGTAAAGCATCGCCACTAAACTGATAGCCAATAAGCTATTGGCCAACCAATTTAACCATGTAGGCTTATCCCACATCGGCCGACTCCAATATGCGCACTACCAATTGCTCAAAACTGATTCCAGCCGCTTTAGCCGCCATGGGCACCAAACTGTGATCGGTCATGCCTGGGCTGCTGTTCACTTCCAGGAAATAGTGCTGGCCATTTTCATCCATTAAGAAATCCACTCGACCCCAGCCGCTACAGCCTAATGCTTGAAATGCGGCGATCGCCTCTTGCTGAATCAAGGCTTCTTTTTCAGGCGATAAACCGCAAGGGCATAAATACTCGGTGTCGTTGCGCAAGTACTTTGCCTCGTAATCGTAAAATTCGTTTTTCGGCACGATACGGACGATAGGCAGGGCCTCCAAACCTTTTTTGGCATTAGCCAAGATACCCACGGTGTATTCGCCGCCGCCGACAAATTTCTCGGCCAATACCAAGGGATCGGCTTTGGCAGCCAAGGCATAGGCCGCCGCTAAATCGCCTGCGCACTTCACCTTGCTGATGCCTATGCTGGAGCCTTCATTGGCCGGCTTCACAAATAAGGGCAAACCCAATTTCTTTTCTATGGCGGCAAAATCCGTGTGCGCATTGAGCAACTCAAAATCCGGGGTCACTATGCCCATGGCACGCCATAGCAATTTGCTGCGCCATTTATCCATACCTATGGCCGAGGCCATCACGCCACTGCCGGTATAAGGAATGTTCAACAACTCCAAGGCCCCTTGTATGCAACCGTCCTCACCAAAGCGACCGTGCAAATTAATGAATACCCGATCAAATTTTTCCAAGTCGTGCAAAGGCAGATCGAGTGGGTCAAAGCCCTGCGCGTCTATGCCTTGTGCTTGCAGAGCGGCCAATACGGCGGCACCACTCTTGAGTGACACCTCACGTTCAGCGGAGAGCCCACCAAGCAATACCGCTACTTTGCCGAATTTACGCATGCCCCACTCCTGCTTGTGCCACTGCGGCTTTTTTTATCAACGTATTAAACATAATCACCTATTACTTTCACTTCTTGTTGCAAGGCCACACCAAACTGTTCCAACACCGTGTCGTGCATGTGCTTAATTAACAGCTCTATATCCAAGGCCGTTGCGCCACCGATGTTGACTATAAAATTAGCGTGCTTTTCCGATACTTGTGCGCCACCTATCAAATAGCCTTTCAAGCCACAGGCCTCAATTAAACGCGCCGCGTAATCACCTTCGGGGTTTCTGAAGGTCGAGCCGGCACTGGGTAAATTAAGCGGCTGCGAGGCCAAACGACTGGCCAACAAATCCTTAATTTTTTGCGCAGCCACTTCCGCATCGCCTGCCTCAAACTTTAACCAAGCCGCCACAAACCATTCGCCTTGCACTGGCATGCTGATGTGCCGGTAGCTGGCGGCAAATTCCTTGGCCGCGCGTTTATGCAACTCGCCATGGCGATTAATGGTGATGACGCTGTCAACCGCATCCCAAGTTTCCCAGCCATAGCACCCGGCATTCATGGCCAAAGCGCCGCCTAAGGTGCCGGGGATGCCAGCAAAAAACTCCGACCCTTGGCGGCTTTGTTTGGCACAAAATTTGGCCAATTTTCCGCAGGTCACACCCGATTCCGCGTAGATCAAATCGCCTTCCACATGCATGTCCGTCAAGACGTTATGCATGGACACCACGGTCGCGCGTAAGCCGCCATCCCTCACCAACAAATTCGAACCCAAGCCAACAAAATGGATGGGCTGCTGATCGCCTACTTGCTGTAAAAATGCACGCAAATCGGCCAAATCCACCGGTATGTACAATTGATCGGCCAGGCCGCCCACACGCCAGCTAGTGTGCTTGGACATGGGTTCATTTTGCAGTAGCTTGCCGGCCAATGGATGGGTGCTTGCCGCTTGCATGCCTTAAACGCCCTCCATCGCTAGGGTGCGGGTCTTAGCCGCCACTTGGCCAATGGAGCCGGCACCCATAACGATAATTACGTCATGGTCTTGGGCGATGGTCAATATGGCGCTGGGCAAGGCATCGGTCGATTCAACAAATAGGGGCTCCACTTTTGCCGCCAAACGCACCGAGCGCATTAAGGTGCGCGTATCGGCCGCAACTATAGGTGCTTCACCAGCGGCATACACCTCGGTTAACAAAATCGCGTCGGCGCTGGATAAGACCCGTACAAAATCTTCAAAGCAATCGCGCGTGCGCGTGTAGCGATGTGGCTGAAACGCCAACACCAAGCGACGACCTGGAAAAGCAGCCCGGGCCGCGGCAATCACCGCTTGCATTTCAACCGGGTGATGACCGTAATCGTCAATTAGCGTAAAACTGCCCGCTTTGCGCTTATTAGTCGCCGCTAGCGGCACCTCGCCGTAGCGTTCAAAACGGCGGCCCACGCCTTTAAAGTCTTTTAAGGCTTTGATAATGGCCTCATCCGGCACATTCAATTCACTGGCGATGGCAATGGCCGCCAAAGCATTCAGCACATAATGCTTGCCCGGCAAGTTAAGGGTGACGTCCATTTCCGTGGTCACGCCATTAATGCGTTGCACGGTAAAATGCATTTTGCCGGCATCGGCCTTGACGTTAATCGCCCTAACTTTTGCCGCCTCACTAAAGCCATAGGTCATCACCGGCTTGGTCACCCTAGGTAAAATTTGCCGTATATTGGCGTCGTCTATGCACACCACCGCCATGCCCCAAAATGGCAATTGTTGTAGGAATTCCACAAAAGCACTCTTGAGCTTATCAAAGCTGTGCTCATAGGTTTCCATGTGATCTTGGTCGATATTGGTCACGACCGCCATCACTGGTGTCAGGTGTAAAAATGACGCATCCGACTCATCCGCTTCGGCGACGATGTATTCACCGGTGCCCAATTTTGCATTGGCATTGGCTGCCTCTAACTTGCCCCCTATCACGTAGGTAGGATCCATGCCGGCTTCGGCTAAAATACTGGCAATCAAACTGGTCGTGGTGGTCTTGCCGTGAGTGCCGGCCACCGCGATGCCCTGTCTAAAACGCATTAACTCTGCCAACATCAGCGCCCGGGGTACCACCGGTATGTTTTTCAATCTAGCTGCCTTAACCTCTGGATTGGCTTCGTTCACCGCGCTGGACACCACCACCACGTCGGCCGCCCCAAGATTTTCTGCCGCGTGGCCTTGGTAAACGGTGGCTCCAAAATCCGTCAAACGCTTGGTCGTGGCATTGACCGCCAAATCCGAACCGCTGACAGTGAAATCTAAATTAATCAACACTTCCGCAATCCCGCTCATGCCCGAGCCGGCAATGCCTACAAAATGGATGTTTTTGACTTTGTGTTTCATGCTGCCAGCTCCATGCAAATGGTTGCCACTTTAGCGGTCGCCTCGGGCATGCCTAAACTTCTGGCTTTTATAGCCATGTCCAAGCATTGCTCGCGCGTCATGCCTTGCAACAAGGCCACTACTTTTTCCACGGTGAATTCGGCTTGCGGTATCAGCACTGCTGCACCGGCATCGGATAAGTAATGAGCATTGCCGGTTTGATGGTCGTCCACGGCGTGCGGAAAAGGCACCAACAAGCTGGCTACCCCAGCAGCGGATAACTCGGCCACGGTTAAGGCGCCGGCTCGGCAAACCAACAAATCCGCCCAAGCATACATGGCGGCCATGTCTTCGATGAAGGCTTTAGGCTCCGCCTCCACTGCCAATTGCTGGTAACGCTGCGTTAAATTCGCTATGTGTTTTTCGCCGGCTTGGTGTACCACGATAGGCCGGTCTTTTTTATCCAATTGGGCCAATGCCAAAGGCAACACTTCATTTAATGCCTGCGCACCTAAGCTGCCACCCACTACCAGCAGTCGCAATGGGCCACGACGTCCTTTTACCCGTTTTGCTGGCTCGGCTATAGCGCATATGTCTGCCCTTACTGGGTTACCTAGCAACAGCGCTTTAGCGCCAAATGCCGCGGGGAAAGCCGCCAGCACTTTATTTGCTAACGGCGCCAATACTTTGTTGGTCAAACCGGCCACGGAATTTTGCTCATGAACGACCAAAGGCTTGCCTAATAGCTTAGCCATTAAGCCGCCAGGAAATGCGGCAAATCCGCCCATGCCCAACACCACATCAGGTTGATGCTGACGCATGGCCTGCGCACTCTGACTAAGCGCTATAAGTAATTTAAATGGCAATAACAACCAGCCTAGGTAGCCTTTGCCACGCACGCCACGCATGCTGATCATGGCTTTTTGGTAGGGCTTATTGGCAATCAAGCGGTTTTCCATGCCGCCCTCGGTGCACAACCAAACTATCTTCCAGCCCCGTGCCAATAGGGCATCCGCCACCGCCATAGCCGGGTAAACGTGCCCGCCTGTGCCGCCTGCCATGATCATTAAGGTTTTACTCATGCCGGCAAACCTTTTTGCAATCGTCGGTTTTCAAAATCCACGCGCAAGACGATGGCCATGGCCACGCAATTGACTAAAATACCCGTGCCACCAAACGACATCAGGGGTAAGGTCAAGCCTTTGGTGGGCAACAAGCCGGTGTTCACGCCCATGTTGATGATGCCTTGCACGCCCATCCAAACGCCTAAACCCTGGGCCAATAAGGCAGAAAAGTAGCGCTCGTTGGCTATGGCTTCTTTGGCTATGCCAAAGGAGCGGATAACTATCCAGGCGAACAAGCCTATTACCGTCAGCACGCCAACAAAGCCTAACTCTTCGGCGATCACCGCCAGCAAAAAGTCGGTATGCGCTTCCGGTAAATACAGCAATTTTTCCACGCTAGCACCCAAGCCCACGCCGAACCATTCACCACGGCCAAATGCAATCAAGGCATGCGAAAGTTGGTAACCCTTGCCATAGGGGTCAGCCCATGGGTCCATAAAGCCAATGACGCGCTGCATGCGGTAGGGTGAGCTCCAAATTAACCCTACGATGGCGATGGGCAACAAGGTCAGCAATCCGGCAAAAATTTTGCCATTAATGCCGCCTAGCCATAGGATAGAAATGGAAATCGCGGCAATCACGGCAAAGGCGCCAAAATCCGGTTCACGCAGCAATAAAAAGCCGACCAAGACCATCACCCCAACCATGGGCATAAAGCCGCGCCTAAAACTGTCCATCACCGCTGCTTTGCGCACGGTGTAATCGGCTACGTAAATCGCGGCAAATAGCTTCATGAATTCGGAGGGCTGTGGATTCACCACAAACATTTTCAACCAACGGCGACTGCCGCCGGCTTTTAAGCCTATGCCAGGAATCAGCACCAGCACCAGCAAAACCAAACCAATTAAAAACAAATACGGCGCCATTTTTTGCCACCAAGCGATGGGTACATTAAACGCAATAAAGGCCGAGACTATGCCGACCAACATAAAGGCGGCCTGGTGCACCAAATAGTAACTGCTGTTATGGCCCACGCCTTTATCTGCTTCGGCAATCGCAATTGACGCGGAGTAGACCATTACTAGACTGATAGCCAACAAGGACAATACTGCCCATAGCAAGCCTTCGTCATAACTGGGCGCGTTGATGCGTTCGCGGTCTAGCATATTGGTGATCATGCTGTTTCCTTCAAGCTAGGCTGCATGGCCATGACTGCAGCAACGAACACCTCGGCACGGTGCACGTAATTTTTAAACATGTCGAAGCTTGCGCAAGCCGGTGACAACAACACGGCATCGCCGCTATGGGCTAATTTTCTAGCGATACTGACCGCCTCGGGCAAATCCAATGCACGGTATAAAGCAATATCAGTGCTAATCAAAGCCGTTTCTATTAGCGACGCGTCTCTACCCATCAATACCACGGCGCGTGCATTAGCGGCGACGGCTTCGGCCAGCGGGGAAAAGTCTTGCCCCTTTCCATCACCCCCTGCAATCAACACTACTTTTTGCGGCAAGCCATCTTTAAACATGCCGGCCAAGGCCGCACAACTTGCGCCAACATTAGTACCTTTAGAATCATCGTAGTAATCGACTTCATCGATATTGGCGACCCATTCCACGCGGTGTGGCAAGCCTTTGAAGTTATATAAGGTTTGGATGATGGGTACGTAATCGATGCCTATGGCGCGACAAAGAGCTGCCGCTGCGAGGGCATTGGCGGCATTGTGCAAGCCGGTAATTTTTAAATCCTCTAGATTAATCAGCTGTTTTTTGCCCTCGCACAACCAACTTTCACCGGCTATTAGACGTAATCCAAAATCGGCTTTATCGGACAAGCCAAAGCTCAACTGTGGCAATTTAGGTCTGGCCAACATCATGCTCCAGGCATCATCCAAGTTCAGCACTTGCAGGCGGGCTTGATAGAAAATATGGGCTTTGGCGATGGCGTAATCTTGCAAGCTGTCATACCTGTCCATGTGGTCTTCAGACAAATTAAGCATGGTCGCTGCATCCGCTTGCAAACTGTGCGTGGTTTCCAATTGAAAGCTCGACAGCTCCAAGACATAGACATCCGGCGTGGCCATAGCCAAGCTGTCTAATACCGGCAAACCAATGTTGCCAGCAACAATGGTTTTTAAGCCCGCCGCTTGGCAAATTTGGCCGACTAAACTGGTGACCGTGGTTTTACCGTTCGAGCCGGTAATGGCGATGACCTTGGCCGCAGTCGGTCTAAATTGCGCAAATAACTCCACGTCACCAACTACGCTAAGACCGTTTTTTATTGCCGCTTGGATAGCCGGTTCACTTATGGCCACGCCTGGGCTAATCACGGCCAGATCAATTTGCTGAAACAGTTGAGCACTAAATGGCCCAGTATGCACCTGCACTTCAGGCATTTCACTTTGCAATGCGGCCATGCCTGGAGGCGTTTCGCGGGTATCGGCCGCAGACAAATGTGCCCCTTGCGTTTTCAACCAACGCAAGGCGGATAAGCCGGTTTCACCCAGACCCAACACCAGAATTTTTTTGTCTTTTAAAATTTGCATGGTTTTATCGTAATTTCAAGCTGGCCAATCCAATTAACACCAACATCATGCTGATGATCCAAAAACGCACGACTACTTGCGTTTCCTTCCAACCTTTTTCTTCGTAGTGGTGGTGCAGTGGTGCCATTAAAAAGATGCGCTTCCCCGTGCCGGTGGTATGTTTGGTGTACTTGAAATACAGCACTTGTAAGGCTACCGAAACGGTTTCCACGACAAACACGCCACCCATTATGAATAAAATGATTTCTTGGCGAACAATGACCGCCACTATGCCAAGCGCCGCGCCTAATGCTAGGGCACCCACGTCGCCCATGAAGACTTCCGCTGGGTAAGCGTTAAACCATAAAAAGCCGAGACCAGCGCCGGCCATGGCCGCGCAAAAAACCATTAACTCACTGGCACCTGCCACGTGCGGCACACCCAAATAACTGGAAAAATGCAAATGACCAGCGACATAAGCAAACAGCCCCAGCGCACCGGCTACCATGACGGTAGGCAGGATGGCTAGGCCATCTAAGCCATCGGTTAAGTTGACCGCATTACTGCTGCCTACCACCACCAAATAGGTCAGGAGGATGAAGCCAAAAGCGCTTAATGGCAGCACTAAATGCTTAAAAAATGGCACGATCAGCGTCGTTTCCACTGCACTCAAGTGGGTGCGATAGAGGAACACCGCCACGGCTAGACCTATCAAGCTTTGCCAAAAGAACTTGGCCTTGGCCGACAAGCCTTTTGGATTTTTATGCACCACCTTACGGTAATCGTCTACCCAGCCCACCGCACCAAAACCCACGGTTGTGAACAACACTACCCAAACAAATCGGTTACTTAGATCAGCCCAAAGTAGCGTTGACACGGCGATCGAGACCAAAATCAAAGCCCCACCCATAGTAGGCGTGCCGGTTTTAATTAAATGGCTTTGTGGGCCATCGTCGCGGACTGCTTGGCCAACTTTGTATTCGGTTAACTTACGAATCACACTGGGCCCAGCTATAAAGGAAATAGCCAACGCCGTTAAGGTTGCTAAGACGGCGCGCAAGGTAATGTAATTAAATACATTGAAGCCACGAATGTCGTGGGCTAACCAACGGGTCAGTTCTAATAACATGATTGATTCTCCAGCAAGCTAGTTTGATTGTTTGTTTGGTCCAACATATTGACCACGCGCTCCATCTTCATGAAACGTGAGCCTTTTACTAATACCGTCATGGCCGCAGATAACTGTGGCTTAATGGCCTGCGCTAAGGCGGCGGCATCCTCAAAATGGCGGGCGCCGTCACCAAAACCTTGCACCATCTCAAGACTCAGTTCACCTAGGCAATACAATTGCTGCAAGCCTTTTGCTTTGGCGTACTCACCGATCTCGCGATGCATGCGCGCGGCATCGGCACCCAATTCACCCATGTCACCAAGCACCAATATTTTCTCGCCCGCTTGATTGGCCAGAACGTCTATGGCGGCCTTCGTTGAATCGGGGTTGGCGTTATAGGTGTCGTCAATTAAGCGCGCATTATTGACGGCTACCTTATGCTGTAAACGCCCTTTGACTGCGGAAAAGCCAGCCAGCCCAATGGCTATGTCTTCATTCGAGATACCCATGGCATGGGCGGCTGCGGCCGCCGCTAGGGCATTACGGACGTTATGGCTGCCCATAAGTGGCAATACAAAATCCACTACACCGGCGGGGGTGCGCAAGTTCACCATGCAATCACCAGCCCGTTCTTGATAGCTAGCCTGCACATCGGCTGCTTGGTCCATGGCAAAAGTAAGGATTTTTTTACCCACATTTAGCCCACGCCAGTAAGGCGCGTAATTGTCGTCGGCATTGATCAGCGCAATGCCGTCAGCCGCTAAGCCAAGAAAGATTTCACCTTTGGCTTGGGCGATATTATCGCGAGAGCCCAATTCACCTATGTGCGCGGTTCCGGCGTTGTTGATAATGGCCAATGTTGGCTGTGCCAAGTTAGACAGGTAGGCTATTTCACCTAAATGGTTCATGCCCATCTCCAGCACTGCGTACTGGTGGCTTGCGCGCAAATTAAGTAAGGTTAATGGCATGCCGATGTGGTTATTTAGATTGCCCACGGTGGCATGTATAGCGTCCATACCGCCGGCTTTGGCAGCCAAAATGGCGCTGACCATTTCTTTGACCGTAGTTTTGCCATTGCTACCGGTAATGGCCAATACCGGTAAGCTAAATTTAGCTCGCCAATGGGCGGCCAACTCACCTAAGGCTAAATAACTGTCTTTAACCAGGATGGCCGGTGCTAGGTTGGCGTTATTTTTTTCCAATACCACTGCCGCCGCGCCAAGCTCTAAGGCTTGCTTGGCATAATCGTGTCCATCAAAGTGTTCGCCTTTTAAGGCAACAAACAGTTGACCGGCGCGTATGGCGCGACTATCGCTACCGACGGAATCAAATTGGCCATCCGCACCCGTCAAGCACCCATGCATGGCTAGGCTAGCTGCGCTCAAATTCATCATAGCGACATCCCCTTTGCTGATGATTTTGGGTGGGTTTCTAAGGCGCGCTTAGCCATTAAGGCATCATCAAATGGCTGCTTCACGCCGGCCACTTCCTGATAACTTTCATGCCCTTTGCCGGCCAATAAGACGATGTCACCAGGCATAGCCGAATGGATTGCCAGATCTATTGCCATAGCCCGATCCGCCTCCACTTGGTAGTGTCCATACATGCCTTTCATGATCTCAGCAATGATGGCATCTGGGGCTTCGCCACGCGGGTTATCCGATGTCAGCACGACCCGATCTGCCAGTTGACTGGCTATTGCCCCCATCAACGGCCGTTTGCCGGCATCGCGTTCGCCCCCGCAACCAAAGAGGCAAATTAATTGCCCCGTTGCTTGCTCGCGTAAGGTGATCAATACTTTTTCCAATGCGTCTGGGGTGTGGGCATAATCCACCACCACCAGGGGTAAGTTTTCACCACCAAATTGCTGCATACGACCCGTTACGGATTGCAGTTTAGCCAACGCCGGCAAGGCTGATTCTAGGGTGTTGCCCAATGCCAATAAACCGCTTAATACCGCCAGCACGTTATAGGCATTAAATCGGCCCAATACTGGCGCTTGTAACTCCACGCTACGTTGCTTATAGCTTACCTGCATGCTTAGTCCGGACTCATGCAAGCGCAAATGGCTGGCATGCAGGTCGGCCTCATCCGAAAAGCCGTAACTTAAGGTGGCCTTGGATTCAGCTTTTAAGGCGGTCAACAGACGCTGCCCAAAATCATCGTCGGCATTAATCACGGCACACTTTAAGCTAGGCCAGCTAAATAGTTTTTGCTTGGCCTGAGCATAGGCCTCCATGCTGCCGTGGTAATCCAGATGGTCACGGCTTAAATTCGTCAGCACCGCCACATCAAACTCAACGCCATTCACTCGCCCTTGATCCAAGCCATGCGAAGACACTTCCATGACGACGGTCTGAGCATTTAAAGCCAGGTATTCGGCCAACATGGCCTGTAATAAAATGGCATCAGGCGTGGTGTTTGTTGCAGGACGGGTCGCGTTTAAAAATCCATTGCCCACGGTGCCTAACACGGCTGTTTTTTTTCCCAAGTAGGTCAAACTTTGCGCCAGCCAATGGCTGACCGATGTTTTGCCGTTGGTACCGGTAATGCCGACGACGTTTAACTTGCGGCTAGGCTGCTGATAAAAGTCCGCGGCAATGTCCCCTACGACTTGCTTAAGACTTCGCACGGCACGATGCCAAACAGTCCATTTTTCTTGCCAGGTAAAATCGATATCATCGAAAATTACGCCGATTGCACCGGCCGCAATGGCTTGCGCGATGTAGTCACGGCCGTCTGATTGCACGCCGGGGTAGGCCAAGAACAAATAGCCAGGTTTAACCAAGCGACTGTCCGCCGTGATGCCTATGAAGTTCAGGGCGTCCATCATCACATGCCCTCCTTGGCGTCATCCGCATTGCCTTGCAACACCACGTTGTTGTTTGGCGCATCAGGCGGCACCGCATACAAACGCAAGGTTTCAGCCATAACCGCACTGAACACCGGCGCGGCGACAACGCCGCCGTAATAAGCGCCATTGCTAGGCTCGTCTATCATGACAGCAATTAAAAAGCGTGGATTCGAGGCAGGCGCCATGCCAACAAAGGAGGCCACGTATTCATTAATGTATCCCTGGTCACCCAACTTTTTTGAGGTGCCGGTTTTGCCGGCCACGCGGTAACCCAATACTTGCGCTTGCAAGGCGGTGCCCCCTGGTTGCACCACCATTTCCAACATACTTTTAACCTGATTGGCGGTGGAGGCTGAAAAAACCTGCTGGCCTACCGGCGCCTCTTTTACTTTTAACAGGGAGATAGGGCGCAACTCGCCCTCGTTAGCAAAAACCGTGTAGAGCCTTGCCATTTGCAACAATGTGACACTGATGCCGTTACCAAAAGACATGGTGGCCATCTCTATCGGACGCCAATTTTTAAATGGGCGCAATCTACCGGCAGCCTCACCGGGAAATCCCACCCCTTCGATATGCCCTAAACCAAGCTGATTGTAGACATTCCACATGAACTGCTTATCCAGCGTCAAGGCAATTTTAGCGGCCCCAACGTTGGACGATTTTTGTATCATCTCGGCGACGCTGAGCACGCCCTGTGGGTGGGTATCGTGTATGGTGGCCGGGCCAATTTTT
This sequence comes from Methylophilaceae bacterium, assembly GCA_965601545.1. Lineage (GTDB taxonomy): Bacteria > Pseudomonadota > Gammaproteobacteria > Burkholderiales > Methylophilaceae > Methylotenera. Next base: position 1,426,727 of record OZ271845.1, read on the forward strand.
AAGGTGCCCGGTGCCGTTTGGATTTTCGTGTCGGCTTGGTACAAGCCAGACTCCAGTGCCGCTGCCGCCGTCACGGGTTTTAATGTTGAGCCCGGCTCGTAATTATCAATAATGGCGCGATTGCGGGTTTTACCTTTGATGTTGACCGGATTATTCGGGTTATAGGTCGGCACATTAGCCATGGCTAACACTTCACCGGATTTAGCATCCAACACCACGATTGCACCCGCTAAAGCCTTGTGTGCTTCTACCGCTTTTTGCAATTCACGGTGCGCTAGATATTGAATGCGCAAATCCAGGGCCAAAGCCACGTCATGCCCATCTTGAGGCACCACCACCGCTTGGAGATCGTCTATGATATGTCCGGACCGGTCTTTGATGACGCGGCGATTACCGTCTTTACCCGACAAGGCGGTATTCAAGGCCAATTCAAATCCTTCCAAGCCTTTATCGCCCGCCCCTTTGTCGCCGGGTCCAGTAAAGCCGACCATGTGCGCCGTTACCTCGCCTGCCGGATAGTAGCGCTTGTATTCACGACGCAAATCGATACCCGGTATGCCCAGCTTCATGACCTTGGCTGCGTCCTCTGGGGACATACGGCGCTTCAAATAGACAAAACCTCGCTCGGTATTGGCCAACTTGCTTTTTATGACCTCCTCCTGCATGCCTAACAAATTCGCTAATTGCTTGGTTTTCGCTGCGTCCAACACCACGTCTGGCGGACTGGCCCAAACCGATTCAACCGGCATGCTCACAGCCAGCAATTGACCATTTCTGTCGGTTATTTTGCCGCGTTGCGAGGTCAAAATTAAATTGCGGCTGTAACGCGCGTTACCTTTATCTTTATAAAATTCATCGTGTATGCCTTGCAGGTATACACCGCGACCCAATAAGATAGCAAAGCCACTCAACACCAAGCCCAATAAAATTCGCCTACGCAATGCCGGTAATTTTACGATGACCGGTGTGCGCACCGAACTTTTAATAGGCATGCGCATGACCATTATTGCGCCACCTTATTATTCAGCAAAGGTTTGAGGGCATAGAGCTCGGCCATAGGCACAACCTGAATTCGCTTCGCGTCCGGCACTTGCATTTGCATTTGTTCGGCGGCTATTTTTTCAATCCGACTGTGCATGGCCCAGGTGCTTTGCTCCAACTGCAACTGCCCATACTCCTGCTCCAATTGGGTACTCACGCGCTTGCTTTGCTCTAACTCTATGTATAGGTTACGTGCCTTATGCTGGGATTTCACCAAGGCCAAGGACGACAAGATTAAAGCGGCAAACAGTATAAAATTTAAGCGTGTCATGCTGTCGCCGTTCTTTCCGCCACGCGCATCACGGCACTTCGTGAACGGGGGTTGGCTTTAATTTCTTGCTGGCTAGGCTTGATGCTTTTGCCTATGGCCCTTAATTTAGGCTGCGGCAAATCGGCGGCTCGAACCGGAAAGTTCGCTGGCAAATCATCCCGATTGACTTGATCGCGAATAAATTGCTTCACCATACGGTCTTCCAGCGAGTGAAAGCTGATCACTGCCAATCTGCCTTGCGGCGACAATAGGGCCAAGCATTGAGGCATGGTTAACGACAACTCCTCAAGCTCTTGATTGACGTGAATCCGTAAAGCTTGAAATGTCCGCGTGGCTGGGTTCTGCCCGGGCTCAAAGCGCGTGACTGCGGTTGCCACGACCTTGGTAAGCTGCCCTGTAGTGGTGATGGGGCGCCCGTCATTGCGCTCCGCAATAATCGCCCTTGCAATCTGCTTAGCAAACCGTTCTTCACCATAATTTTTTATAACCTCCGCTAATTGTTGCTCTGTTGTAGTGGCGATAAATTCCGCCGCTGTTTGACCACGGGTCTGATCCATGCGCATGTCTAGAGGCGCATCAAATCTAAAACTAAAGCCTCGGGCGGGCTCATCAATTTGTGGTGAGGAAATGCCTAAATCCAACAAAATGCCGTCCACCTGATGAACGCCTATTTCAGCTAAGTGGGCCTGCATGCCAGCAAAATGGCTGTGCACCATGACAAAACGCTTATCCTGAATAGCCTTGCTCGACTCAATCGCTTGCAAGTCTTTGTCAAAAGCGATCAGGCGGCCTTGCTCCCCCAATTTCTCTAAAATCCTTCTGCTGTGACCCCCGCGACCAAAGGTGCCATCCACATAAATGCCGTCCGCCTTTACTGCCAAGGCCTGGACTGCTTCATCCAATAAAACGGTGACATGCACGCCGCTAGCAGGGCTTGTTGGGTTTTCGTTCATCGTTGCTAATGCTTGATTTACTAATAATAAAGCGTCATTTGCAGACGCTTTATTTGGAGACAATGAGGCTAGGTTGGGCGTGGAGTGCACGCCCTTAATCACAGGGAGAAGCCCTCTAGCTCTGCTGGCATAGCAAACTGCTCGCCTTGCATGACTTGCGCTAACTGAGCGCGCCAGGCTTCCATGTTCCACAATTCAAAATGGCTGCCTTGTCCCACCAACATTACCTCTTTGCTTAACCCAGCAAAGTCTCGCAATACCGGCGACACCAACAAGCGCCCTGCGCTGTCCAAACTTAAGTCTTCTGCAAAACCAACCAGCAAGCGCTGTAGCGCACTCGATTGATTATCAAAGGAGGACAACGCCATCATTTTTTCTTGTATCGGCTCCCAGGCAGCTTGCGGGTAAAGCAACAGGCAGCGATGCGGGTGGGCCGTCAGCACCAAATTGCCGCCACACTCATGCAGCAAGGCTTCACGGTGCTTGGTTGGCACCGCGAGTCTGTTTTTTGCATCCAAGCTTAATGAGGTTGCACCACGAAACATTTTTTGCTGTTGTCCTATCGTCCAATTAAATCTTTAAGCGCCAGTCCGACACCAATAAAGCGAAAATCAAAATAGTGGAGAATTACTCCTTACTAACGGCAACAACCCTTAGTAGTTAGCGACATGATGTTAGAAGATGATTTTTCAACATCGCTAGCAAGGAACAATTCTCCACATAAACCCACTTTTTCCCACTAAGTTGCACTATAGATAAAAAAAAAGGCTAATGCAAGCCATTTTTGCTATTTTCTCTATATATCTCAATGACTTAGCGTGTTTTTGCTATAAAAATAATATCGTTATAAATGAATAACATACGAAATTATATGAATGTAGATTGTGAGGATAATGCCGAAAGCATTTGAATTGTTCTTAGTCCACCAGAATGAAGTGGCAGCCTATAAAACAAAATGGTGAACTAGGGGATCAGACTGTCTGCCGCGTCTAGCCATTGGCAGTGAGTAAAAGAAGTGAAGCTGGCCGATAAGCCGGGTTTTGTAGGCTTTATTGCTAAAGCTGACAGTCATTCATCTAGGCGCACAATTACTTGTGCGCTCAAGCAACCTACCCGCTGGCAGCGCGAACCACGCCTTATTTACTTGCGTAAAAATGCCAGCCTATTTGGTCTTGCTGCAGATGGAGGTTACCGCGTTTCACCGTAACTTAATACGCTCGTCTCTGTGGCCCTATTCCGCGCCTTATGTTTCAAGGCTTGCGCCTTTGAAGGTTTCGACGGACGGCCGTTAGCCGTCATCTCGCTCTGTGCAGCCCGGACTTTCCTCCCTTCACTTGGAAAGCCCGCAGGGGGCTTGCCCATTTAACTATGCAAGTAAACCAGCAAGTTAAAGGTGAACGGCGACTGTCTAGCCAGCTTCATGATTAGTTTAACACGGCAGGAGGAATAAATAGGTGCTTAAAGCGATTGCATTTTCCATGCAATAGTCTGCCCAGCCCTTAATGGGATGATGCTGTCACCAGCAAAAGGCAGGCAGGCTGGTACAGTCCAATTTTGCCTATGCAACTGAATGCGTCCCGAGTTGCGAGGCAAACCATAGAAATCCGCTCCGTAAAAACTAGCGAACCCTTCCAATTTATCCAATGCACCCACAGCATCAAAGGCCTCGGCATACAATTCCATGGCAGCGTGAGCCGTATACATGCCAGCACAACCGCAGGCCGCCTCTTTGGTGTGCTTAGCATGCGGCGCGCTGTCGGTGCCCAAGAAAAACTTAGCATTACCAGAAGTAGCAGCACGCAGCAAAGCCTGACGATGCTCCTCACGTTTTAATATGGGCAAGCAATAGTGATGCGGTTGTATGCCACCAACAAACATGTCATTGCGGTTCATTAATAAATGGTGAGCGGTAATAGTGGCCGCCACATTGGACGGCGACTGCAATACAAAATCGGCCGCATCCTTGGTCGTGATGTGCTCAAACACCACTTTAAGTGCTGGGTAGTCTTTAATAATGGTGACCATATGCCGCTCAATAAATACTCGTTCCCTATCAAACACATCCACCTGCGTGTCCGTTACTTCCGCATGCAATAACAAGGGCAAGCCTAGCTTTTCCATCTCAGCCAAAGCGAGTTTGCAGCGCGCCAAATCCGTGACCCCTGAATCGCTGTTGGTGGTTGCCCCGGCTGGGTAAAATTTCACGCCATGCACTATGCCGCTGGCCACCGCCGTCCTAATCTCTTCTACGCGGGTGTTATCAGTCAGATACAAGGTCATCAGTGGCTCAAAATTTAGGTCGCTAGGCAGCGCCGCTAAGATACGTTGCCGGTAGGCAAGAGCCAAGGCCGTGGTGCTCACTGGAGGCCGCAAATTAGGCATAACGATGGCTCTGGCAAATTGGCGAGCGCTGTCAGGTAAAACAGCCTTTAAGGCCTCGCCGTCGCGCAAATGTAAATGCCAATCGTCGGGTTGAGTAATCGTCAATGTATTAATGGTTGTCATAGGATTATGGCAATAATTAGGGTTCAGATTGTTTGAATTGCAAGGCTAACTCGTACAAACTATTTTTTTTCTCTCGGCTGATGTCTGCAGCCAATTTTACCGCCTGCTTTAAGGGCAATTCGGCCAAAAGCAATGTTAACATGCGCGCCGTTTGCTCGGATATTTCTTCTTGATTCTTTAAAGGTGGCGCCTCCACCAAGATAACAAACTCCCCACGCTGCTGATTGGCATCGCCCTTTAACCAAGCCTGCACATCAGATAAAAGGCATGTGTGCACAGTCTCAAAGGTTTTGGTCAATTCGCGGGCGATGGTGACGCGCCTATCCGCGCCTAGTACTTGTGACATATCGGCGAGGCTAGCGACTATTCGATGCGGCGCCTCATAAAAAACCAAGGTCACAGTCTGACTTTTTAGGCCCTCAAGCACTTGGCGCCTAGCCGCCCCACTAGCCGGCAAAAACCCATGAAAGAAAAAACCATTCTGAACAATGCCGCTCACCGATAAAGCCGTTACCACCGCACTCACCCCAGGGATAGGCACAACCTTGATGCCGGCTTGGCGTAAAAAATTGACCACGACTGCCCCAGGGTCGCTGATGCCAGGGGTACCCGCATCCGTTACCAGCGCAACATTGTCACCGGCTTGCAATTGCAATAACAACTTGGCCGCGGACTGATGCTCATTATGCTCGTGCACGGCTATGAGTTTTTTACTGATAGCAAAATGCCCTAACAATCCTGCCGTATGGCGGGTGTCCTCAGCCGCAATGGCATCGACACTTTTTAAAGTGTCCAATGCCCGCAAGGTGATATCACTTAAATTCCCGATAGGCGTGGCCACCACATATAATGTACCCAGCTTATTTTTCGTCATTTCACTCATAATTAAAGTTTAACGCCAAGCAGCGCTAACGCCTATGAAAATCAATCAAAACAATCCGGGCTTGCTTGCGGAAAACTTGGCGGCCAGCTATCTGATTGAACAAGGCCTGAAACTGCTGGTCAGGAATTACCATTGCCGATTTGGTGAGATAGATTTAATCATGCAAGATAAAAACACCCTGGTGTTCATTGAAGTAAGGCTTAGAACCAGCCTAGGTTTCGGTAATGCCGGAAGTAGCATTACCAAACAAAAACAGTTAAAACTTACGCGCACCGCTTTGCATTATTTGCAAGCACATGGCGATGCGGCTTGTCGCTTCGACGCTATCCTAATGGACAAAGCCGAGCTGGCAAACTTAGTGTGGTTACGTAATGCATTTGACGCATAAAAAGCGTATCATTCGCAAAAAATAGATGCGCCCATCTAATTGCCCATTCATTTCAAGGAGTCAACCATGCTGTTAAACACTCAAAATATTGCCCTGAAGCTTTTCTTGTCCTTAGTATTGATCGGCCAGCTCAGCGCCTGCGTCCCGGTAGTCGTTGGTGGCGCAGCGGCTGGTGGCGCCATGGCTAGCGACAGGCGCACCTCAGGCATATACGTAGAAGACGAAAACATCGAATTAAAAGCATTGAAGATGATAGAAACGAACTTAGGCTCAACCGCGCATGTCAATGTCACCAGCTATAACCGCAACGTCTTGTTAACTGGTGAAGCGCCAAGCCTTGAAGCGAAAAGCAAAGCCGAAACCATGATTAAAACCATTACCAATATTCGTGGCATCACCAATGAAATTGTTGTGGGCGAAAAATCGACTATCAGCTCACGCAGTAACGATGCTTATTTAACCACTAAGGTAAAAACGCAATTCGTAACGGAAAATAAATTTTCTGCCAACTACGTCAAAGTCGTTACCGAAAATAACGTGGTTTACTTATTGGGCATCGTAACCAAGTCTGAAGCCGATGCCGCAACTGAAATAGCCAGCAACACCAATGGCGTACGTAAAGTAGTGAAGTTATTTGAGTACCAACCCTAAGAACACGCTTAATTAACTGACCCAGTCAACAGACCTTAATTTAATATTGGCAAGCAACCTAATGACCAGCAATCAAAAACCCAGCATTACCACAGGCGAAATTATCATACAAAGCAACACGCGGGCCGGCAAACCCTTTCGTCCTAGCGATTGGGTGGATCGGATGTGTAGCAGTTATGCCTCTTTTGGAGAGGACCGTAAATTAAAATATTCGCCCTACCTCAAACCCAAGGTAATGGATGGGGTGCGTTGCTTAGCGGTGGATTTAAAACTAAAAACCGTCAACCCAGACGGCTATGCGCAACTCATGCATTTTGCTGAAGAGAATCAATTGAATGTGGTCGACGAGCACGGCAACAGCATTGCCGCACCGCAATAAAATCAGCAACCCTTAAAGCATCCGTTTTACATTTGGCTCTTCACTAAAACGGTTTTTTTCGTTACGATACGTATTCATTTAAAGTATTAATCAAATCGAGGTTTTCATGAGTGAACATATAACACACCTTAACGATGCGAGTTTTGAGCAAGACGTGCTCCAGTCGCAACTTCCTGTTTTAGTCGACTATTGGGCGGAATGGTGTGGCCCTTGCAAGATGATTGCACCCATCTTGGATGAGATCTCTAAAGAGTACGCCGGCCGATTAAAAGTGGGCAAACTTAACATAGACGATAACCAATTGACCCCGCCAAAATACGGCATACGCGGCATCCCTACCCTAATGCTGTTTAAAAATGGTAACGTGGAAGCAACAAAAGTTGGCGCACTATCTAAATCCCAACTAACTGCATTTATTGACAGCAACATTTAAACCCTTTACGCTGTGCACATTATTGAGAATGTGCTTGATTTAAGCCCCTCAAATCAAGCACTTTTCAAACCCATCTACCCCTAGCTTCAACCTTCCCAAGACTACCCTTGTTTTAGTGAGCCTTCATGCACTTATCCGACCTTAAACATCTCCCCGTTACCGAATTAGTGGACATGGCGATTGCCGATGAAATCGACAATGCCAGCCGCATGCGAAAACAAGATCTGATTTTTGCTATTTTGAAACACAAGGCAAAAAAGGGTGAAAGCATATTTGGCGACGGCACACTGGAAGTATTGCAAGATGGCTTTGGCTTTTTGCGCTCACCGGATACCTCTTACTTAGCGGGTCCTGACGACATATACGTTTCACCGTCGCAAATTCGGCGCTTTAATTTGCATACGGGCGACAGCATACAAGGTGAAATTCGCATCCCTAAAGACGGCGAACGCTATTTCGCCTTAGTGAAGGTTGATGTGGTTAACGGTGAAGCGCCGGAAAACACCAAGCATAAAATTTTATTTGAAAACTTAACCCCCTTATTCCCGACCATACCCCTCACCTTGGAGCGCGATATCAAGGGCGTGGAAAACATTACCAGCCGCGTTATCGACATGATCGCACCGATAGGCCGCGGTCAACGTGGCTTACTGGTGGCCAGTCCCAAGAGTGGTAAAACGGTGATGATGCAAAATATTGCACACGCCATTACCGCCAATCATCCCGATGTCATTTTAATCGTGTTGCTGATTGACGAGCGGCCTGAGGAAGTGACCGAAATGACCCGCTCCGTTAAGGGCGAAGTGGTGGCTTCAACTTTTGATGAACCCGCAACCCGCCACGTGCAAGTTGCTGAAATGGTGCTGGAAAAAGCCAAACGCTTGGTTGAGCATAAAAAAGACGTGGTGATTTTACTGGATTCGATTACCCGTTTAGCCCGTGCTTACAATACTGTCATCCCATCATCAGGCAAAGTATTAACCGGCGGTGTGGATGCCAATGCGCTGCAACGTCCTAAACGCTTTTTTGGTGCCGCACGTAACATTGAGGAAGGCGGTTCATTGACCATTATCGCTACCGCATTGGTTGATACTGGCTCTCGCATGGATGACGTCATCTATGAGGAGTTTAAAGGTACCGGCAACATGGAAATCCATCTTGATCGCAAAATGGCTGAAAAACGCCAGTACCCTGCCATCAACGTCAACAAATCCGGCACCCGTCGTGAAGAGCTGCTCATCGAAAAAGACGTGCTGCAGAAAATTTGGGTATTACGTAAACTGCTCTACCCCATGGACGACATCGAAGCGATGGAATTCTTGCTCGACAAGATTAAAGCCACCAAAAATAATGCGGATTTCTTTGACAGCATGCGCAGAGGCTAAACCGCCAGGGCGTTTTAATTTACAAGCCATCCTTGCATAGCAAGGCAAATGTAAATATAATGCTCGGCTCTTACAAAATCAGCTGCCGTATCGTTCGGCAAAATTGAGGTTACTATTATGAAAGATGGAATTCACCCAGAATACCGCGACGTTGTTTTTCAAGACATCGGCGCAGACTTTACCTTTAAGACACGCTCAACCATAGCGGCAAAAGACACCATTAAATGGACAGACGGTAAAGAATACCCGCTTGTAAAAATTGAAGTTTCATCAAAATCTCACCCGTTTTACACTGGTAAGCAAATGATTTTGGACACGGCTGGCCGTGTGGATAAATTCCGTAAAAAATACGGCATGTAATTCAAGTAATAGTCATCAAAACGGGCAGCTTAGGCTGCCTTTTTTATTGCCCTAAACTAAGCGGCCATAATGCAACTTAAGCCTTATTGCATAAGCCTATGGTGAAATGCCACTATCGGTTAAAATTAAGCCGCTAATTAGAGAAAACAGGCTACAAAAACCGCATGCGCTTTCAACTTGATCACGACTGGCAGGGCAATATGGCTACCCCGCGCGCCCACTTAGGCGACAGCGTGAAAATCCAATTATTGCTGGTTTTATGTTTCATTTGGGTGCTTTTAGGCTTAACTGGCCACGCCCCATGGAAACCGCTGGAATCCACCGGCATCAATATTGTTAAAATGCTATTCGATAAAGGCATATGGTTGGCACCCTTAACTAGCGATGCCACTACACTAGAAAACCCACCGCTTTATTACCTTAGCGCCGCAGCAAGCGCCTACACCCTCTCGCCCTGGCTAACCATGCACGATGGCGCAAGATTGATCAACGCTCTATGGCTGGCCTTGATGTTGCTGATGGTGGGCATGAGCGGCCGGGAATTATGGGGCAATGGGGCAGGTCGCCATGCCACCTTGATCATGCTAGGCAGCATAGGCTTGGTGGTCAGCGCGCACAGCTTGTCGGTTGAAATAGCCGGCTTAACGGCCAGTGCGCTGGGGTTTTATGCGCTGTCACTGGCTAGACGCCGACCCAAGCTTAGCAGTATGTTATTGGCTAGCGCCTTGTCCTTAGGCTACCTTTCTTACGGCCTAATGAGTACCTTACCCTTAATCAGCAGCGCCTTGCTGTTGATGTTAATTTTTAAAGCTTGGCGCACTCCTACCTTTCTTAAAACCCTATTGAGCGCGCTATTGCTTGCCAGCCTGCCAATTGGATTGTGGTTAATTCTGCTGCATCAACAACACATCGATATATTTTATGCTTGGTGGAACGCGCATTTAAATGCCTTTAATCAGAGCAATCACCTGTATTTTTTACGCATTTTAATTTGGTATGCGTGGCCAGCATTGCCCTTAGCCTTATTAGGTCTATGGCACTATAGACAACGCTTGCATGTGCTTGCTCCCATGCAACTGATACTGGTCTTTTTTGCATGCCATGTTTTTTTCTTAGGCCTCATGGTCTCGGCCAAAGACATTAATGCCCTGACCTTGCTGCTGCCATTAACGGCACTGGCTGCTGGTAGCGTTGAACACTTAAAACGTGGCATGGCCGCAGCTTTAAACTGGTTTGGTGTACTTTTATTTGGCCTAATTGGCGGCCTTATTTGGCTGGGTTGGCTGGCCATGCTGACTGGCAACCCAATTAAACTCAAGCAACGCATGGTGTTCTTGTCGGGTGCGGAACAGTTAACTTTCAATTGGCTGGCTTTTATCATTGCCCTGTTGGTCACGGCAATTTGGCTGTTTGTTTGCATACGCGCCAGACAAACTAACAAATCCACCGTAAGCAATTGGGCGGTAGGCATGACCTTTGCTTGGAGTTTGCTTATGACGCTTTGGTTACCCTTACTCGATTCAGCCAAAAGTTACCAAACTGTTTTCACTAGCCTAGATCAACGATTAAGCATGCATAAGGGCTGCATCAATAGTTTACATGTTGAACGGCAACAAGCTTTGCTACTTAATTACTACAGCGCCATCGACCTGACGCCCGTCGCCAGCAGTCAACTTAGCACCTGTGACTACTTGTTGGTTTTTAATAAAAAAGGTCAGCAACGGTTTGAGCCGGATGGCTCTTGGCAACAAGCGTGGTCGGGCAAACGACCGGCCGACAGAAAAGAGAGTTTTTACTTATACCAACGCTTAGATTGATTGCCGACTAGCTGGCCTAAACGCAGTTGGACGGCATTAGATTTTTAGATGAGCGGCGATGGCTTTTTGTACCGGCACATGCAACCCCACGCCGGCTTGCTGCCCAACATGCTGGGCAATTTGTTGACGCATGGCCAAAGCCCAAAAACGGTTAATGTGTTCGGCTATACCCTGTTCCGCTTGCGCGGGATCGGGGTAGGATTCGTAAAAATCGCCTATCTGATTAGCCATAGTAATTAAACGCTGTATGTCCATTTTTAAATACCCACTAGCCTTAGTCTAAACTGATTCAATATAATATTTTTTCACCATGGCTGTACACCACGAAACGGCCATCCCGAGCAAAGCCGACCAAGCATAAGCCGCACTGCTCAGCCACGCGCACTGCTAAAGCGGTTGGCGCGGATACCGCCACCAACATCGCCAAACCTGCGGTGGCCACCTTTTGCACCATCTCAAAACTGGCACGGCTGGTAGTAAGAACAAAACCACTTGTATCTTGTTGCGCGGTTTTCGCTAAAGCGCCTACCACCTTGTCCAGTGCATTGTGCCGCCCTACGTCTTCGCGCACCAAGCCGATGCTGCCATCGGCTAACACATAAGCACTAGCGTGCGTGGCGCCGGTTTGTTGTTGCAATAGCTGGCGCGAAGGCAAAGCCGCCAATGCACTAACTATGCTCGCCGAGGTAAACTTAGCGGCATTGTTTAATGCTCTTGGGTAACGCATGGCTTGAGCTAAATTTTCCGCGCCACACAAGCCGCAACCGGTTTTACCGGCTAAGGTACGGCGCCGTTCTTTTAACTGCATAAAACGCTCACTGGCTATGCTGCAATGTAAGGCCATACCTTGTTCTTGTTCTAGCACTTCTATGCCGTAAAGCTCACCAGCATGCTCCACTATGCCTTCACTTAAGGCAAAACCCAAGGCAAAATCTTCCAGATCCTGCGCCGTGGCCAACATCACCGCATGCGACACGCCATTGTAGACCATGGCCACCGGCGTCTCTTCGGCCAAACAATCTTGTGCCGGTCGAAGTTCGCCATCTCGCCACTGTTGCACGCTTAGCAAACTCGAGGCCTGGCTTAACACGACGGACTTAGTCTCCATCAATCTATTTTAGCGGCTTCTGCATTCCTGCCAGCAAACGCCAATTGCGCCTCACTAAAGGTTTTGTAATGCAACTGCCAATCCGACAACTGATTCACCCGCGACACTTGCACCGCCGTCACTTTAAACTCAGGGCAATTGGTCGCCCAATCACTGTTGTCGGTGGTGATCACGTTAGCACCCGATTCAGGATGGTGGAAAGTAGTGTAAATAACCCCCGCCTGGACGCGCTCGGTTAATTGAGCGCGCAATACGGTTTCGCCAGCACGACTGCTTATACCTATCCAATCGCCATCTTTAATGCCTCTTTCATTAGCGTCGTGTGGGTGTATTTCCACCACGTCCTCATGATGCCATGCCACGTTTTTGGTACGACGGGTTTGCGCACCTACGTTGTACTGCGACAAGATTCGACCTGTGGTCAAGATCAATGGGTATTTGGCATTGACTCTCTCCGTGGTTGGCACGTATTTCGTAATAAAGAATTTGCCCTTGCCGCGCACGAACTCATCAATATGCATGGTCGGTGTACCAGTAGGATACTCGTCGTTACACGGCCATTGTATGCTGCCCAATTGATCCAATTTCGCAAAACTCACGCCTTTAAAAGTAGGCGTTAACGCAGCAATTTCATCCATGATGTCACTGGCATGCTGGTAATCCATTTTGTAGCCCAAGGCTTGGGCCAACATGGCGGTAATTTCCCAATCTTCGTAACCTTGCCCGCCTACATTATTTTTAGGGGCCATGACACGGCGTACTGGTGAGATGCGGCGCTCAGCGTTGGTAAAAGTGCCGCTCTTTTCTAAAAACGATGCGCCAGGAAAGAACACATGGGCATACATCGCCGTTTCGTTTAAGAATAAATCTTGCACAATCACGCATTCCATATTCTCTAAGGCATGGGTGACATGCTGGGTATTCGGATCGGATTGCACGATGTCTTCACCCACGCAATACAAGGCTTTGAAGTGGCCTTCACTGGCCAAGTCCAGCATATTAGGTATGCGCAAGCCGGGCTCATCGCTAAGCGGCCTACCCCAAGCAGCCTCAAACAAGGCTTTCGCCGCTGGGTCTGAAACATGGCGATAGCCAGGGTACTCGTGAGGCATGGAGCCCATGTCACATGAGCCTTGCACGTTGTTTTGACCGCGTAATGGGTTGATGCCCACGCCTTCACGCCCAACATTGCCGGTGGCCATGGCCAAGTTGGCTATGCCCATCACGGTTGTGGAGCCTTGCGAATGCTCAGTCACGCCCAAGCCATAATAAATGGCGGCGTTACCACCGGTAGCAAACAAGCGCGCCGCCTGTCTAATTTTATTGGCGTCCACGCCCAATTCATCTGCCAAGGCCTCTGGGGAATTCTCAGGCTTGGCAACAAAATCACGCCACAACAAAAACGAATCCCACTCGCAGCGTTCTTTAACAAAATCTTCTTTGACCAAGCCTTCCGTCACCACCACATGGGCTAAGGCCGAAATCAGGGCAACATTGGTACCGGGGCGTAAATTTAAATGGTGATCCGCACGAATATGCGGTGTATTTTCCACCAAATCAATCGCACGTGGATCGGCAATAATGAGTTTGGCGCCTTCACGTAAACGGCGTTTCATTTGTGAAGCAAACACCGGATGGCCATCAGTAGGGTTAGCGCCTATGATCATAATGACGTCAGATTGCATCACCGAATCAAAGGTTTGTGTACCGGCTGATTCACCTATGGTTTGTTTAAGGCCATAGCCCGTTGGGCTGTGGCAAACACGGGCGCAGGTGTCGACGTTATTGGTGCCAAACACCGCTCGCACCAACTTCTGCGTGACGTACACTTCTTCATTGGTACAACGGGAGGAGGTAATGCCGCCCATCGCGTCTTTACCGTATTTGGCTTCTATGCGTTTGATTTCGCTAGCCGCGTAATTAATTGCCTCTTCCCAGCTAACCGACTGCCATTCATCCTTGATGCTTTTTCGTATCATGGGCGTGGTGATTCTGTCTTGATGGGTAGCATAACCCCAAGCAAAGCGCCCTTTAACGCAAGAGTGGCCGTGATTGGCGCCGCCGTTTTTATTCGGCACCATGCGCACCACTTCCTCGCCTTTCATTTCCGCGTTGAAGGAACAACCCACACCGCAATAAGCACAAGTAGTAGTCACACTGTGCTCAGGCACTCCGTGGTCTATCACGGTTTTTTCAATTAAGGTCGCGGTTGGGCAAGCTTGCACGCAAGCGCCACAGGACACGCATTCGGAATCCAAGAAATTGGTCACCCCTGCCGCCACTTTTGATTCAAAGCCGCGCCCAGAAATGGTCAGTGCAAAGGTGCCTTGGGTTTCTTCGCAGGCACGTACGCATCGCGAGCAAACAATGCACTTGCTCGGATCAAAGCTAAAATAGGGATTGGATTCGTCTTTAACGGATTTGAGGTGATTTTCGCCATCGTAACCATAGCGCACTTCACGAAGGCCCACTGCACCGGCCATGTCCTGCAATTCGCAATCGCCATTGGTGGCGCAGGTCAAACAATCCAAGGGGTGATCGGAAATATACAATTCCATGGTGCCACGGCGAATATCGGCCAATTTTGCTGTTTGCGTATGCACTTTGATGCCATCCGCAACCGGCGTTGTGCAAGAAGCAGGGTAACCACGGCGCCCCTCAATTTCCACCACGCACAATCGGCAAGAGCCAAATGGCTCCAAACTATCGGTTGCACACAATTTAGGCACATTAATACCGGCCATGATGGAAGCACGCATGATGGATGTGCCTTCAGGCACAGTTATTTCCCTGTCATCTATGGTCAAGCTTACTTGTTTATTCGACAAGCTGGCTGGTGTGCCGTAATCCAATTGGTCATCGTAATTGGTGCGGCTGTGTTCGGGCTGATGGCTAGTGTTGTATTTAATATCGTCCATGACGCTCTCCTATACGGTTTTAGCTAAGCTAAACCGTGGCATCCTTAATGTTGAAATCTTCAGGGAAATGGTTAATTGCACTCAATACTGGGTACGGTGTCATGCCACCCAATGCACACAGCGAGCCATTTAACATGGTGTCACTTAGGTCACGCACCAACTTGATGTTTTTAACACGATCGGTGCCGGCAATGATTTTATCCATCACCTCCACACCTCGGGTTGAGCCTATGCGGCATGGCGTGCATTTGCCGCACGATTCAATCGCACAAAATTCAAAGGCATAGCGCGCCATTTTGGCCATGTCTACCGTGTCATCAAAGGCCACTATTCCGCCGTGGCCCAAGACAGCCCAAATAGCACTAAAGGCTTCGTAATCCAAAGGCGTATCGAATTGCGATTCCGGAAGAAAAGCACCCAAGGGACCGCCTACTTGAACAGCCTTGATGGGTCGACCACTGGCTGAACCGCCACCGTAATCGTAAAGCAGTTCGCGTAAGGTAATGCCAAAGGCTAACTCTACCAAGCCGCCCTGTTTAATGTTGCCAGCCAACTGTATGGGCAAGGTACCGCGCGAGCGACCCATGCCATAGTCAGCGTAATATTGGGCACCCTTGTGCAGAATAATCGGCACCGTGGCCAATGAAATCACGTTGTTAACCACGGTCGGTTTGCCAAACAAGCCTTCAATGGCTGGCAATGGTGGCTTAAAGCGAACTAAGCCACGTTTGCCTTCCAAACTTTCCAATAAAGAGGTTTCTTCACCGCATACATACGCCCCAGCCGCACGACGAACTTCTAGGTTAAAGCCATAGGATGAGCCGAGTATTTTATTGCCTAAATAACCAGCCTGTTCGGCTTTAGCGATGGCTTCATTCAGCACCCCAAGCGCGTGCGGGTATTCCGAACGCAAGTAAATATACCCTTGTGTGGCGCCAACGGCGATGCCGGCGATGGTCATGCCCTCAATCAACACATAGGGGTCATTTTCCATGATCATACGATCTGAATAGGTGCCGGAATCGCCCTCATCGGCATTGCAAACTATGTATTTTTGATCGGCTGCACAGCCTAATACGGTGTTCCATTTAATACCAGTCGGGAAGGCGGCACCGCCACGGCCACGCAGACCGGAATCGGTCACGGTCTTTACTATGTCTGCCGCCGATAATTTCAAGGCGTTTTTCAAGCCTTGATAGCCGTCGTACGCCAAATAATCCTCTAGTGATACCGGATCGGTAATGCCTACACGGGCAAAGGTCAGGCGTTGTTGTTGCTTAAGCCAAGCCAACTGCTCGGTTAAGCCCAAATTTAATGGATGCGCTTTCGCGCTAGCAGCCTCAGTATTTAAAAAATTAGCCTCAAACAAGCCGTTGACATCGGCAGCCTTAACCGGCCCATAAGCCACTCGACCTTTATCCGTAGCCACTTCCACCATGGTTTCTAACCAAAAGAGGCCGCGCGAACCATTACGCACTATGGTCACGGCCATGCCGCGCTTGGCCGCTTCTTGGCTAATGGCGCTCGCTACTTTTTCTGCCCCTACCGACAGGGCGCTGGAATCGCGTGGTACGTAAACTATCGTGCTCATGTTAAGCCTGTGCCTCCGTTTTTTTGGCATCTTGTATTAAGGCCTCTAAATCGGCTTTGCTGACGCGTCCAAAGATTTCCTCATCCATCATCACCGCTGGTGAAAGCGCGCAGTTACCAAGGCAGTAAACAGGCTCAAGGGTTACAGCCTGATCTTGACTGGTTTCGTGATAATCAATGCTTAAGCATTGTTTGGCATGGGCTTCCAATGCTTCGGAACCCATGGCTTGGCAAGATTCCGCCCGGCATATTTGCAACACATGACGACCGGGTTTATGCGTTTTAAAGTGATGATAAAAGCTCACCACGCCGTGCACTTCAGCCACTGATAAGCTGAGTGCCCGAGCTATGTTTGGGTAGGCTGATTCGGGTATGTAAGTTAGCTCGTCCTGGATAGCATGCAATAAAGGCAACAACGCCCCTGGTATTGATTTATATTGCGCGATCAGCTGATCTAATTTTTCCGTCCATCCTGCTTGCACGCTTAATGCCTGGTCGATAAGGGTATCTTGCAACGTCACTCTCCAAAACTGCTTTCATGGTATTTTTTTAGCTATAAGTATAATACACTTGTAACAAGCTAGCCATTCCGACAAGACGTGATAAATAAAGTGCCCGATACCGCTCCTCAATTAATCGACCAGCATGGTCGTGTCGTCGATTACATTCGATTATCCATTACCGATAGGTGTGATTTTAGATGCGCATACTGCATGGCCGAAGACATGACGTTTCTGCCAAGGGATGAAGTGTTGAGTCTAGAAGAGTGCGCACGATTGGTTAAAATTTTCGTTAGCTTGGGCGTAAGCAAAGTGCGCATTACCGGTGGCGAACCCTTGGTGCGTAAAAATGCACTTTGGTTATTTGAAGAGATTGGCCAACTGCCCAAGCTAAAAGAGTTAGTGCTTACTAGCAATGGAAGTCAATTATACAAACAAGCTGGCAACTTAAAGCGCGCAGGGGTTAAGCGCATCAACATCAGCCTAGACAGCTTAGACCCCATCCGTTTCAAACGCATTACTCGCACCGGCGAGCTCGATCAAGTCTTAGCCGGTATACAAGCTGCCAAGCAAGCCGGCTTTGATAACATAAAACTAAATAGCGTATTAATGCGTGGCGTCAATGACGACGAAGCCGTGCCCTTGGTTCAATTTGCCATAGACCAAGGCCTAGACATTTCCTTTATTGAAGAGATGCCCATAGGTGAGGTGCAACACAACCGCTTATCGACTTTTTGCAGCAATGAAGCCACCTTAAAAACTCTGCAAGCCGCTTTCCCAATGACGGCCAGTTCAAAAAGCACAGGCGGGCCGGCACGCTACTGGCAGCTAGCGAACAGCCCCAGCAAAATAGGCTTTATTTCACCGCACAGCCATAACTTTTGCGAACAATGCAACCGCGTTCGCATCAGCTGTAAGGGCGAACTTTTTCTGTGCCTAGGCCAAGACGATAAAGTTGAGTTGATGCCACTACTGCGTGCTCACCCCCATAACGACCAAGCTATCGTTGCCGCCATTTTAGCCAGCATGGCCATTAAGCCACTGGGGCATGATTTTGATTTAAGCCGCCAACAGCCGGCCGTGGTTCGTTTTATGTCGCATACCGGCGGCTAAGTCATGGCTATCAGTGCCATCATTTTGGCTGGCGGTCGAGCCACCCGCATGAACGGCATAGACAAAGGCTGGGCTTTATTAAACCAGCGCCCTCTGATTGGCCACGTTATTTCCCGCTTATCACCGCAAGTAGATGAAATTATCATCAATGCCAACCGTGAACTGGACCGATACGCAGCCTTAGGCTACCCAGTTTGGGCGGACAGCTACCCAGACTTTGTTGGGCCACTGGCAGGCATCAGCCTAGGTTTACAACACGCTCAACACGAGCACGTATTATGCGTACCCTGCGACAGCCCCTTGCTACCCATGGATCTAGTCCACCGATTGTTTGCTGCATTAAACGAGCATCAAGCGCAAATTGCCGTAGCCAGCTGTCATGGGCGCATTTATCCGGTTTTCTGCTTATGTAAAAAACCTGTTTTACCTACGCTGCAAGCCTACTTGCAACAGGGGAATCGCCGCGTCAGCGACTGGCAAAAAAGCTTGGCCTATATGGAAGTCGATTTTACTGACAGTGCGCAGGCATTTATTAATTTGAATACCGCAGACGACCTGGCTGCATTAGAATTACAACTGTCAAAATAAGTCTACTTTAGTCGCCAACATGCCCAACAGCCAAAACCCAGCGTCACGCTTGCCTAGCTTTATGGAAGACTACGACCCCAATGCCATGTCCGTGGCTAAGGCCAAATTATTCATCCAAGCGCACTTAAGCCCCCTGACAGCATGCGAACTAGTGCCCATAAAAGAGGGCCTAGGTAGGGTGTTGGCACAGGCAGTTTTGTCGCCAGCTCAAGTACCCAATTACGATAATTCGGCCATGGACGGCTACGCATTTAACAGCCTAGATATCGCCGACCAGGGTCAGACTTCATTAAGTTTGATAGGCACAGCCTACGCTGGCAAGGGCTTTCATCAGCCAGTGCAAAAAGGCCAATGCGTGCGCATCATGACCGGCGCCATGATGCCAAGTGGGACAGACAGCGTTGTCGTGCAAGAAAAGGTTAGTTTGGCCGCCGACAGCATTAGCTTCTCCAAACCAGCAAACAGCAAAATGAACGTGCGTTATGCCGGCGAAGATTTAAGCTTGGGTCAAACCGTATTAGCAGCTGGCCACCTCATACAGGCGGCAGATTTAGGCCTGCTGGCCTCACTAGGCATTGCTCAGATCAGCGTATACCGGAAACTTAAAGTGGCCTTTTTTTCCACCGGAGACGAATTAGCCGGCATAGGCCAGCCTCTAAAAATAGGGCAGGTTTACGACAGCAATCGCTACACCCTATACGGCATGTTAAGCCGCTTAGGCCTTGATATCCTTGACTTTGGTGCAATTGCCGACGACCCCGACTTACTAGAAAAAACCTTGCTCGCCGCCACCCAACAAGCCGATGTCGTGATCACCAGTGGCGGAGTGTCAGTCGGCGAAGCCGATCACATGAAAACGCTATTAAGTAAGCACGGCCAAGTGCTGTTTTGGAAAATCAACATGAAACCCGGTCGGCCTCTAGCCTACGGCAAAATTGGCGAGGCGCATTATTTTGGCTTACCTGGCAACCCGGTAGCCGTCATGGTGACCTTCTACCAATTTGTCCGCGTTGCCTTACTTACGCTCATGGGGCAAACCCAAATCCCGCCCCAACCGACTTTTAATGTGGTGTGCACAGAGCCCATAAAAAAACAAAGCGGCCGCACCGAATTTCAACGCGGCATACTGTACACCGATCAAGACGGCTCATGGAAAGTTAAGCCCACAGGCAACCAAGGCTCAGCCATATTGAGCTCCATGTCTAAAGCCAACTGCTTTATCGTCTTAGACGAATCTGTCGGCAACCTAGATGCCGGGACGACCGTCGCCGTGCAAGTATTGCACGGCCTTATTTAGTCTAAGCAAAAGACAGAATTTAAAGCCATGTAAACGGCATATTGCAACGGCTTGTTGTATAATTTTCCATCCTTAAACTTGCCTGTGCATTAATTTAAATTAGGCCTTACACTGCTTTTGAATTTCACTCTGAACAAGCTAAATACCCACCCCAATGATTCGAGCCAGCCCACCCTGATGTGGGCTTTAATCGGCTCATTGATGCTGCATGCTTTTATTGCACTGGTGCTGCCTAACTTGGCCATGAACGCACCCAAGCAGGAGACCTTGGTGGTTGAACTCGCACAACAAGCACCTCCTCCGCCACCTCCTCCCGAGCCACCAAAGCCGGAACCCATTAAACCTAAACCGCAGATTAAACCAGTGGTAAAACCAGTGGTCGTGCCCACTGAAATAAAAAACGATCCAACCCCCCCGCCACCACCCCCTGAAGTGATTGCCGCGGCCCCTCAGGTTGAGGCCCCACCGCCCAAAACACCGCCGGTGGCAATCGTGCCGCGTGAGCCAGCCAAACCAGTAGTGGTACCGGTTGACACAACTGAAGTGCGTGATAATTACGATAACGCCCTATGGTCAGCCATCGTAAAACATAAACAATACCCGCGCATTGCACAAATGCGTGGCTGGCAAGGTGAAGCCATCGTCGAACTACAAATCGACGGTAACGGCAAACTTAAATCAAAAAAAATTATTCAGTCTAGCGGTCACGAAGTCTTAGATAAACAAGCCTTGGACATGGTGGAAAAAGCGCTGCCCTTCCCCGCACCACCAGAGGTTTTGCGCGGCAGTAGCTTCAGCGTCAAAGTACCGATCGCCTTCAAATTAGAATAGCGGTCGCATCATGCAAAAAAATAAATCCCTAAAAGACCTCCTGCTGATACATGAGCTGGCATTTATTTTACTGATTATTTTAGCCGCAACAGCGGGCGCCATTGGCATCCACCTGTGGGAAAAATCCAGCCAAGAGGCGACCCGCATCAGTTCATTGGTCAGCGAAGTGCAACAGACACGGGGCGATTTATACCGACAAATGAAAGAGTTGTTTGACGCCTATTTTCTAGAAGACGCAACGGCTAGGGAAGAATACGATAACTTTACCGCTTCGGTTGAAAATCACTTCGTGCAATTAAATAAAATTGCCGTCGGCCCAGAGGAGATTCAAGCCATTACCGCCTTGCAACGCAATTACCAAAAATTCGTTGTTGAAGCTCCGGCCTTATTTGATGCCTACCAACTGTCTTCCGATGCCGCCAGTAAACGCGCCATTAATACCGACATTGAGACCGGTTTGTTTAATCGTCATGAAGTCATTTTGGCGCACACCGAGAGATTGCTGAATCAAAAGCAAAAAGAATTAAACCAACAGTTGAGCAACACAAAACGCATCGCCATCTTACTGCTCATCGTTCCCTTAATGCTGGCTATATTGCTGCTTATTTTTTCACGGGTGTTTTTAAAGCGTGCCATCGTGCAGCCCATACAAGGTGTATTAAATGCCACCGCAGAAATCAGTACCGGCAACCTTAATCATAGGGCCCCAGAGGAAGGAGTGGCGGAACTGGCCATGGTCTCGCAAGCCATTAACGTCATGGCGGATAAATTAAGCTCCAGCCAAGAAGCATTGGTGCGCAGCGAAAAGCAGGCCGCTCAGGGGTTATTGGTCCCCATGTTAGCCCACAATATTCGCAATCCATTGGCCAGCATACGAGCCATCTCTCAAGTCATGGACGGCCCGGAACAAGACAAAGAAACTCGCAGCGCTTTCAAGGACATCATTGATACCGTGGACCGATTGGAACGCTGGACAGGGTCACTGTTAGCCTACCTACTGCCACTTAAACCGCAACCCCAGCCCAGCCAATTAAAAGACATAGTGGAAGGGGCTTTAGCGCCCTTGCAGCAAAAAATAAAAGCCAAGGCCATCCAGCTAAGCTTACCGAAATGGCCAAAAAATAATGCCGTCTACACCGACCAGCACCTGCTTGAACAAGTCATTTACAACCTGCTATTGAATGCCATAGACGCATCCAATAAAGACGGCGTAATAGACATCGTGGTCGAGATGAAGCGCCAAACATTTAGCTTGCAAATTCTAGACCGCGCCGGCGGCATGCCATTTAAACCAGACCCCAGCGCCATCAGCGCACCCTCTAGCAAACGCTTTGGCACCGGCTTGGGCATCCCCTTTGCTTTCAAGGTGTGCGACGCCTTAGGCGGCGAGTTAAACTTTGCCGCGCGCCCAGACGGCGGCACCGTCATCACCATGCAACTGCCAGTGTGAAGGCCGCATCCAAATAAATGCGGTTAAGCACAAATACTGTCATTTTAATGAACTAGACTATTGCCTTAATCGGTCTTTTTATCAACAATGGTAAAAGACTTAACCCCAGATGGAAACACTATGCAAAATCATGCTGTACCGGATTTTCAATTGGCTGCAACCGGCAATACCACCTTTCAATTATCCCAGCACCTAGGCAAAAATATCGTCCTCTACTTTTACCCCAAAGATGCCACGCCAGGTTGCACCACGCAAGGCGTTCAATTTAGAGACGCTTATGCCGACTTCCAAGCACTGAATACAGTCATTTTTGGCATCTCACGCGACAGCATCAAATCGCACGAAAACTTTAAATCGAAGTTCACTTTTCCCTTTGATTTGCTGGCAGACACAGAAGAACTGGCCTGCAATCTGTTTGGCGTGATTAAAATGAAAAACATGTATGGCAAGCAAGTTCGCGGCATAGAGCGCAGTACATTTGTCATCGACAAACACGGCAGCTTGGTTAAAGAATGGCGTGGTGTAAAAGTAGACGGCCACGTGGCCGAGGTGCTTCATTTTATAAAATCCCTGTAATTTAACCCTTTGTAATCCTTATCCTTCGCAATCAAACACTTAACAATAGAAAGTGAATTATGGCTAAATCAACGTTAACCCCAACCAAACTTTTTGTGCTTGATACCAACGTACTGATACACGACCCTTCCAGTTTATTCCGTTTTGAAGAACACGATATTTTCCTGCCCATGGTCACATTGGAGGAGTTGGATAACAACAAGAAAGGCTTAACCGAAGTCGCACGTAGCGCGCGTCAAGCAAGCCGCAATTTAGAAAGCATAGTCGGCGCGGACTTGATCAACCTAGAGTTAGGCTGCCCTCTGAGCATCAATGGCAACCGCCAGCAAATGGGCCGTTTGTTTTTGCAAACCAAAGAAATCACCGTTGAACTGCCTGGATTGGCTGGCAGCAAAGCCGACAATCAAATTTTAGGCGTGGTGTTTGATTTACAACAACACAACCCTCAGCGCCAAGTCATATTGGTCAGCAAAGACATCAACATACGCATCAAAGCCCGTGCCATAGGCATGTTGGCAGAAGATTATTTCAACGACAAAGTCTTAGAAGACACCGACCTCTTATACAGCGGCATGACCGAGTTGGCTGCGAATTTCTGGGAAACGCACAGCAAAGCCATGGAATCTTGGCAAGAAGCCGGTCGCATGTTTTACCGTATCAACGGTCCCTTATGCAAATCGTTTCTAGTCAACGAATTCGTTTATTACGAATTTGAAAAACCGTTTCATGCCATCGTGCGCAGCGTGGATGGCGATTCAGCTGTGCTGGAGGTGGTCAAAGACCACCTGCAAAGCAAGAACAACGTTTGGGGCATCAATGCCCGTAACCGCGAACAAAATTTCGCCCTGAATTTGTTGATGGACCCTGAAATCGATTTCGTCACCTTGTTGGGTCAAGCCGGCACCGGCAAAACCCTGTTAACCCTAGCCTCTGCCCTTACTCAAGTGCTGGACAGTAAAATCTATTCCGAAATCATCATGACCCGAGTCACCGTTTCCGTTGGCGAAGACATAGGCTTCTTGCCAGGAACAGAAGAAGAAAAAATGGGACCCTGGATGGGCGCCTTGGATGACAACTTGGACGTATTAAACAAAAGCGATGACACTGCCGGCGAATGGGGACGCGCTGCAACGCAAGATCTTATTCGCAGTCGCATTAAAGTTAAATCCCTTAACTTCATGCGTGGCCGTACCTTTTTGAATAAATTTTTGATCATAGACGAAGCGCAGAACCTCACGCCCAAACAAATGAAAACGCTGATTACCCGCGCAGGCCCAGGCACTAAAGTAGTGTGTTTGGGTAACATCGCGCAAATTGATACGCCCTACTTAACCGAAGGCAGCTCTGGCCTAACTTATGTAGTGGATAGGTTTAAAGGCTGGGGACATAACGGCCACATCACGCTAATGCGTGGTGAACGCTCGCGCTTAGCCGACTTTGCGGCAGAGGCCTTGTAGCCTACTCATGAAAAAAGGCTTTTACACGCTGTTAATGGCGCAATTCTTATCGGCAATTGCCGATAATGCCTTGCTGTTTGCCGCCATCACCTTGCTCGCCAAATTGCAGGCGCCGAGTTGGCACGAACCCTTGTTGCGTGAGTTTTTTATTATTGCCTACATCGTCTTGGCGCCTTTTGTCGGGCCCTTTGCGGATGCCTTACCGAAGGGCCGCGTCATGTTCATTAGCAACGGCATCAAATTCTTTGGCTGCTTATTGGCATTTTTAGGTGTCCCGCCGCTTTACGCTTACGCCATAGTCGGCATAGGGGCCGCGGCTTATTCGCCTGCCAAGTACGGCATATTGACCGAAATGTTGCCTAGCCATCAGTTGATTAAAGCCAACGCTTGGATGGAAGGCACCACCGTGACCGCGATTATATTGGGGCCGGTATTTGGTTCGACTATTGCCGCCAATGACCCGTATTTTGGCATAGCCGTGATTGCTTGTATTTACTTAGTGGCAGCCATCTTTAATCACTACATTCCCAAAGTGCCCATCGATCACAAAATGCCACAACGCAATTTTGTTTTTCTCATGCGCGATTTTTGGCATGCGTTTACCACCTTATGGCGCGACCCGCAGGGTCAGGTATCGTTAGCGGTCACCACCTTATTTTGGGGGGCGGGCGCCACCTTGCAATTCGTTATTTTGCAGTGGGCAAAAGAGATACTGCACATGGAACAACAAGCGGCGTCCATATTGATTGCCGTGCTTGCGGTCGGTATCGCCATAGGTTCGGTTGGCGCTTCCTTGTTTGTGAAATTAGAGAATGCCGTTAAAGTTCTGCCAGCCGGCATCTTAATGGGCTTTTTAGTGATCAGCATGGCCTTGGTCAACAGCTTAGAAATCGCCACGGTGGTGCTGTTTTGCATAGGGGTATTGGCAGGCTATTTTCTGGTGCCACTTAACTCACTGTTACAACACCGCGGTCATGCCTTACTGGGCGCAGGCCACTCGATTGCCGTGCAAAACTTTAATGAGAACATCGGCATCTTGGTCTTGCTAGGCATATACACGCTGATGAAGCACCAACATTTAGCCATCAACGCCATTTTGGTCATCTTTGGGCTATTTGTCAGCCTAGCCATGGCCATCATCTACAAACTCTACCAAAAACACGCGCCAGCTAAGCTTTAATGCAATTTAACGTGCGCCTCGGTGCGACGGTTAATCATGCGTGCCAGTGTTTGCAAGGCCATGCTCCAAAAACCGTGCAAGGCCATTAGGTGCATCTTATACAAGGATTTGTACATCAGTCTGGCAATCAAACCTTCTATAAATAAGCTGCCGCCAGATAAGGAGCCCATCAAATTACCCACCGTGGTGTACTTGCCCAAATTTACCAATGAGCCGTAATCGACGTAGGTATACACAGGCAAGTTTTTCTTTCCAGCCACTCTGCTTTTTACCGTTTTAACCAACATACTGGCCTGCTGATGCGCGGCTTGCGCCCTTGGTGGCACGTTCTCTTGACCAGCGCCCTCCGCCCTAGGGCAAGCGGCGCAATCACCAAAGGCAAATACGTTGGCATCCCTTGTGGTTTGCAGGCTACGGTGGACCACTAATTGATTAATGTTATTGGTTTCCAATCCACCGATTTCACGTAAAAAGTCCGGCGCTTTTATGCCAGCGGCCCATACCACCAGGGCAGAAGGAATGAATTTACCGCTATGGGTATGGATGCCATCTTGGCTCACTTCGGTAACGCGCTCGCCGCTATACAGGTGCACATTGAGCTTACTCAGTTCCAATTCCACCAAATGCGATAAATTTACCGGTAGCGCAGGCAAAACGCGATCGCTAGCTTCCACCAATGAAATTTTAATGTCACGGTCGGCATTGATTTTATCCAGCCCATAGGCTGCTAGCTCGCGGGTGGTATTGTGCAATTCGGCCGCCAACTCAACACCGGTCGCGCCAGCACCTACAATGGCCACTTCCAACTGACCAGCTTGTAAGGTTTGCGTTTGCGTTTGCGCGCGCACCAGGGCATTGTGCAAACGACGGTGAAAGCGTTCTGCTTGATCTTGGGTGTCCAAGGCGATGGAAAACTCACTGGCGCCTTTTATGCCAAAATCGTTGGTGGTGCTGCCCACCGCTATGATTAAGGTGTCGTAATGGATGGTGCGCCTAGGAATGACTTCAAAGCCATCTTCATCAAAGTAAGAGGAAATGGAAATGGTTTTTTTAGCCCTATCCAAGCTATCCATTTTGCCTAAGCGAAAATGAAAATGATGCCAATGAGCTTGCGCCAAATAGACCAATTCATGCCTTTCCGGATTCATGCTGCCGGCGGCAATTTCATGCAACAACGGCTTCCAAACATGGGTTTTCGATTGGTCCACCAGGGTGATGATAGCCTTGCCTTTACGGCCTAAGCTATCGCCCAGTTTAGTGGCGAGTTCCAGCCCGCCGGCTCCTCCGCCGACTATCACTACATGGTGCAATGTTTCTTTATTTGTGCTTTTCAATGGGACCTTTGATTCTATTGAGTGAGAATATTAAGAAAGTAAAATTATACAATGGGCATTATTTTTTCTACGGCGCCTCACCTTATTAACTTAGTTGTTAAGCCAGGGTGTTTCACCCCCACCCACATACTGGGTTCTTAGCCAAGCTATAATTTTTAAAATGGTATCGGTATCCAAACCCTCACCGGTATGCCCAGCCACTTGATTGTGCCATATGAGCATGGACCCCCATTCAGGCGGCGAACCGTTGGTCCCACCGGCTATGGTTTCAAACATGCCTTTATCGCTAATGTGTTTTGCATAGTGCCATTTTGCATCAATCAGGCTGGGGCCCATTAATCCGTTGGCATTGCCACCATGGCAACCACTGCAACCTTGGTAGGCATATTGCTTTTTACCTTGCTTAGCGGCCTCGGCATCCTTAGCGTAAAGCTTGGTGTAGGGATTAATGCAGCTAGCCAAAAATGCCTTGGCTGCATCGCTGTCACTAGGCGCTGCAATGATGCTTAGTGGGCTATTGTCTTTGGTCGATACGAATTGGCAGTTGGCTGAGCTGACATCCGTGGCATTGCCCTGCTTATTATTGCCACAAGCGGATATTGTTAAGCCAAGTGCCAATAACAGATAAACTGTTCTTTTCGCCATGATTCCTCTCCTCGCGGTTTAATTAAAGCAATAAAAAAAGCGGCTACTGCATATTGCAGTAGCCGCTTTAGTATTACATACGGATGTTAAATTAAGTTAACTCTTAATTATTTCATCCAAGTTTTTTCACCGTCACCGCGGTATTCTGTGCGGATATAAGCGATCAAACGTAAAATTTCGTCCGTGGTTAAGCCATCGCCCACGTGATCAGCCAAGGTAATGTTCCATGGTGACATCACACCACCAGATACACCGGCTGAACCACCTGAAATGGTTTCGAACATGCCTTTGTCGGTTGCATTTTTTGCGTATACCCATTTGGTATCAAATGCACCTTGACCACCGTCTTTTCTTAATGACGGTGCCATTACGCCTTCTAGTTTACCGCCGTGGCAACCAGAACAACCATTATAACCAAACAAGGCTTTGCCGCCTTTAGGGGTTTTTTGAGTAATTAATGATGCATCTGCCGCATACGCTTTGGTGTATGGGTTAATGCATGTCTCTAAAAACTCTTTTGCTTGTGGCGTATCAGTGGCTGAAGCCTTAATTGGAAGCGGTGAACCGTTCTTAGTTGAAACAAAACTGCATGCCGCACTTGCTTGAGTACTTGTAACTGCGCCGATAAAGCCTAGCATTGAAATTAATAATGCTGCTTTAACTGATTTAAAACCTAACATATTATCTCCTTAATGTAATGATTTCTGCCTATTGCCTTATGCAAAATCATTACTTAACCTGTATTGATTTAACCAACTTATTTTACTTAACAGTACTTATGACACCGTTATAAATACAATTCACTTCAAAAAACGACCAGAAGAATTATACATTAGCCGTTTAATTTATTACAGTATTTAGACCGCTCAATAAGTTTAAATAAATAATTATTTATCGCTTGATGGCTTTTTGTTTGCGCCGTATTTGTTATAGACTTTTTGCAAACTATCGCCTTCAACTACTGGCACGTGTGGGATACCGTAATCATCTAATATCTTGATGATTTTAGCCTGATTTCTATCTATGGCACCTTGTATCATGGCCATGCGCTCTTTGTCTTTTTTACGCACACCAACAGAAATATTCCAATACTCCTTACCCTTAGCATTTTCGGTTTCGTATTCTGGAATCGGTGCTACCACCATCGGCACTTTAGATTGCTTAGCAAAATAACCACCTATTGGACCCCAAGCAATAGCAATATCAATGTCGCCTTTTGCTAGGTCATCTATCATAAAGCTAGATGGCAGATTTAAATCGCGTTGTATGCGGTATGGTCGCGCGTTTGCTATAAGGTTGTTGTCATTCATAGGAATGGTAGCTGGGCTATGATCAATCACACCGATGAAGCCTTTCCGTAAATCCGGTGAAGTCCAGTCTGTGATGTTGTAGTTACTAGCCTTACGCCATACAAAAACGTGGCCGGCGCGGTAATAAGGTTTTGATGTGCGCATGTTATCCGCATCAGATGTAGTACCAATTACCACGTCGCAACGGTTAGCGCCTAAGGTGTTTCTAAAGAAGCCTTGTCGACTATACGCATAGGTGAACGTTAACTTTTTACCTAAATCTTGCGCCAACACTTGTGCAATTTTATCTTCAAAGCCTTCTTGTTTGTTATTTGAAAATGGCATGTTTTCAGGATCAGCACACACTTTGAATTCATCATTATTTTCCACGCGGCGAATTTCACCTATGCGGCCTTCATCTGGATTTAGCGATGGAATGTCCACATCCGCTGCAAAGCTAACATTAGATGTAAGCACAAGCATGGCAAGTAAACCCAACTGCTTTTTAACCTGTTTAAACATATCTTCTCTTCCTTCTTGTGAATTATTCAGCCAAGTTTAAGGCTGCTGGCTATTATAGAGTGCAGTCCAATTAAAAAAGTTCTTTGCACTCAGCTTATGCTGATTATCGTAATTAAAAGCAAGCGGTATTGTATCTAATTTATTGCCATGCCTGTTATTTAAATGCTTGCAATAATAGGGCTAATAAACAATTACTTAGACGAAAAAAAACACCCCGACGAATCGGGGTGTTTTTACTTACTACATTGAACTAACTTGTATTTAGTTACAACTTAATCTTACGATTAAATTATAGGCTGAATACTGTTAATGCACCGCCGCCAGGAGCCGCGTTGTATTTAGTTAATTCAGCATAACCACCAGCAGCACCTAAAGCGTCTGTTGGGTTAGTCATACCAAGGTTCATCGCCACGCCAGCCCAGCCACCGATACCTGATAGCACGCCAACGTGTTGTTTACCTTTGTGACCGTATGTGAATGCATTACCAATCACGCCAGAACCAACTTGGAATTTCCATAGTTCTTTACCTGATGATGCATCTACAGCTTTAAACCAACGATCTAAAGTACCGAAGAATACTAAGTTTGAAGCAGTTGTTAAAGCACCACCCCAAGCAGAGAATTTCTCTTTGTTGTACCAAACTTTTTTGTTTGTCATTGGATCGTAAGCACCGAAACCACCCATTACACCGTCTGGACCTGGGAACATGGTCAATGTAGCACCAACCCATGGTTGACCTGCAACGTATTTAGACTCAACTGGCTCGTATGTCATACATACGTGGTTCAATGGAGTGTAAATTAAACCAGTTTTTGGTGAGTACGCAGCTGGTTGTTGGTCTTTAGTACCCAAAGCAGCTGGACAAACGCCTTTTGCATTGTAATCTTGGTGAGTTGAAGCAGTAGCCAATTTGTTAGGCACGCCTGTTTTCAAATCAACACCAGTTGCCCAGTTAACGAATGGGTGTACTTTTTCTGCAGCAACTAATTTACCGTTACCAGCATTCCAAGTGTAAGCAAAACCGTTACGGTCATGGTGCCATGCGTATGTTTTACCACCTTTGTCGAACAAGATTACTTCGTTAATACCATCGTAATCCCACTCATCGTGTGGAGTCATTTGCATACCCCATTTTGCAACGCCAGTGTCTAAGTCACGAGCGAAAACAGTCATAGACCATTTGTTGTCGCCTGGACGTACATCTGGGTTCCAAACTGATGGGTTACCTGTTCCGTAGTAAACCAAGTTTGTACGAGCATCATACGGCCACCAGCCCCATACAGAGCCACCACCATGTTGCCAACCATCTTTAACTGCTTGTGGTTTCAACCATGTACGTGTGCCTAACTCTTTTTGACCAATTACTAATTTGTCATTAGGGATAGTGTTGAAAGAACCACCTAATTTGTTACCACCGTTTACGTCTTGGTAAACTGATAGTGCGCTGTACTCAGGTGTATCTTTGTTGAAGCCTTCGCCGATTAACATTTCAGCATCAGGACCTGTTGAGTAGGCTTTCCATGCTAAAGAACCGTCTTTTAAGTTGTAAGCTGCGATAAAGCAACGTACACCGAACTCAGCACCTGAACAACCTGTCAATACTTTATCTTTAATTACGTGTGGAGCGTTAGTGTTAGTAGCACCCACTTTTGGATCGTTGATTAAAGTTGACCATACTTTAGAACCTGTTTTAGCGTCTAAAGCAACCAAGTTACCATCGTTTTGTTGTAGGTAGATTTTACCGTCGCCGTAGCCTAGACCACGAGAAACGTTATCGCAACATAAAACAGCTTGTACTGATGGATCTTGTTTTGGGAAATAAGACCAAACGATTTTTTGATTGTCGTTTAAGTCAAGAGCGTATACGTTGTTTGGGAACGCTGTGTGAACGTACATCATGTTACCAACAACTACTGGTGAACCTTCGTGACCACGGTTTACACCGGTTGCGAATGTCCAAGCAGCTTTAAGGCCTTTAACGTTACCTTTGTTAACTTGTGCTAAAGCACTGTAACCTTGGTTGTCGTATTGACCACGTGGGCCAACCCAGTTGTTAGCGTCTTTCATTGCTTTTTCTTGGTCAGCTGCTGCAGATGCTACCATTGGCATAGCCACTGATAAACCAGCCACTAAACCTAGTGCTAATTTGATCTTGTTGATTTGCATATTAATCTCCAAAGTTGTACTACTAAGGGTTTAATAGACCCTTAATTATTTACCGGCTTTGTTGATGCAATCGCAAAAGTTGGTACATAACGGGGTCTACTTATCATCACATTTTCATGTGCGTAGCAGAACTATAAGCCAGTCATAAATGAATTGCAATACATTTGTTACAATTTACTTACAATTAATTAGAATTAGTTAAAAATATGTTTTTTAAGTGGCACAATTTAGCATAAACCCCATGCTAAAATTAACAAAAATTCATTAATAATCAAATAGAAAGCCAACATACCATGATGCAAACTCATAATTACAATTTGTTTCCCGAATTGGGTACTTTAGAACAAAATTGTCTAAAAGCAGGCGATTTGCACCGTATTTATTACGAAGTTTGCGGTAACCCTGAGGGTCAACCTGTGGTTTTTGTGCATGGCGGACCCGGTAGCGGCTGTAATCCAACGCAACGACGATTTTTTGACCCGGCACATTACCGCATCGTACTAATTGATCAGCGCGGTTGCGGTCGCAGCGAACCGCAAGGGGCGACCGAGCAAAACACCACGGCCGACTTAATAGCCGACATGGAGGCCATCAGGAAGCTATTGGGGCTAGATAAATGGCTGGTCTTTGGTGGCTCTTGGGGCAGCACTTTGGCTTTGGCTTACGCCGTCCAGCACCCAGAGCGAGTCAGCGGCTTAATATTACGCGGGATATTTTTAAGTCGCGCCAACGAGCTGCAATGGTTTTTAGGCCAGGTGCAAACCTTTTTTCCTGAGCCTTGGCAAACGCTATGTGATTATTTAAATCCCGATGAACGCCACGACCCTTTGGGCGCTTATGAGAAACGCATTTTTTCTGAGGACCCACAAGTCAACGTGCCGGCGGCCATACGCTGGAATGCCTACGAAAGCAGTATCATGGCCTTGTTACCAAGACCCACCCAAGCTGGGCAAACCATCAATGGCGAAATTGAGCTGGCTCGGGCTCGCGTGCAGATACATTATATAAGGCACGATTGTTTTGTCGGCAAAACGGATTTGCTCGGTCAAGTACAGCAGCGCTTAAGCCACATCCCCACGATCATCGTTCAAGGCCGCTACGACATGGTTTGCCCACCGCTTACGGCTTGGGAGCTAAGTTGCGCCATGCCGCACGCAGCATTTCATATGATAGAGGATGCCGGCCATTCTGCCATGGAGCCTGGCATCACCTCGGCACTGGTGGCCGCCACTGAAAAATTTAAGGGCTTGAGCTAAGCATGAAACCCAGCTTACCGCAGCGACTCAATAGCAAACTGGTTCCCGGTTTGCAAAGTGCCATGCACAAGCCACGCGCCGCCTATGCGAAACAGCGCTACAACACGCCGTTGTTTGTGGCCTATGAAATGTTCGATGCGTTTAGACGCCACAATACCCTTAGCCTATCGGCCTCGCTGTCTTTTTATGCCATGTTCGCCTTGATTCCACTGGTGTTGTTGTTATTCTTTTTACTCAGTCAACTGGTCTTTAGCTCAGACTACGCCACCGTCAAACTGGCCATCATCATGGGCAACTTATTGCCTAAGTTTAGCAGCGCCATCATGCTGGAGGTCTACAACACCGCTCAGCAAAAAGCCGCCTGGGGCGCCGCCGGCTTGTTTGTTTTGCTGTGGGCGGTCACGCCATTAGCCAGTGCCATGCGCGCTGCTTTTTACACCATAGCCAGCCTGGCCGAAGCGCCGTCTTTTATACACCGCAAAGTTAAAGACGTGCTCACCGTGATTGCCATGTTGCTGCTGTTCTTCTTGTTTACCTTTGCCGGCCTCATGTTAGAAAAAGTCATCGCTTTTTTAGCCAGCAATCACCCCTACCTGGCCTACGACAAGGTCGCGGCGATTGGCTCCTTAATCCTCACCACTCTGCTCATCACGGCTTTTTATTTAGCCTTCTTTCCGGCTCGCCTTTATATAAGGCATATATTGATAGGCGCATTATTCACCGCCGTGCTGTGGCTGCTCATGCGCCCTGCCTTTACATTGTTTCTGTCGCTTAATGAATCGTATGGCTCTATTTTTGGCAGCATGAAGAACCTATTCATATCCATTACATGGCTTTACTTCAACTTTGCCGTGTTTTTACTGGGCACAGAACTGGTCGCCACCTTACGCAAAAAAGACGTGCTGATATTAAAAAGCCTGTTTGCGGATGAGCCCGGCCAACAAACAGCTGAGGCCAAGGCCAATTATTTAGAAAAATTAATGCAGCGCTTCGGCAAAACTTACCAACAAGGCGAAACGGTTTTCAGCCTAGGCGATGCCAGTCGCAACCTGCACTACTTGGTGCGCGGCCAAGTGCAACTGAAAAAACAAGGCGCCCTGTTGCGCACGGTTGAAGTCGACGAGTATTTTGGTGAAATGGCCTTGCTGTCTAATCTGCCCACCATCGCCGATGCCATTGTCAGTTCGGACAGTGCGGACGTCATCACCATCTACCCAGAAAACATAGAAACGCTGCTATTAGACGAACCCAAAGTGGCCATGAAATTTTTACGCCAATTGGCCACGCGATTACAAATGCGCGACAACTAGTTTTATTTTAAAATAGGCGTAACTCCAGCCCCCTTAGCGATAATTAACATGGCCAAACAATCGTCCCCTATGCACGCGCAACCCAGCCAAATGGAAATCAATCCACTGCTGGCGCTGCTTAATGCCGGCAAACTCGAACAAACCGTGGCCGCCGCAAAAAAACTGCTGCCGCGCTACCCGCATGCTTTTATCCTGCATCACCTACTGGGCATCGCCCAAGATGGCTTGATGCAATACGCCGATGCCGTCATCAGTTATAAAAAAGCCTTGTCCATACAGCCTAGCAGCCCGGAGTTGCACTTTAATTTGGCCATTGCCTTAAGCAACCTAGGTGAATTGGCCGAGGCAGAAAGCCATTATCGACAAACCATAGCCCTGCAACCGCAATTCTTTGAAGCCTATGCCAATTTAGGCACGCTCTTGCAAAAACAAGGCCAATTGGCTGACGCCATCGCTCATTACCGAAAAGCATTAAGCATTAACGAAGATGCCAGAGGGTACTTTAATTTGGGCACAGCCTTGCGCGACGAAGGCAAATTGGACGACGCGATTACGCATTTCAAGCGAGCCATAGCGTTGTTTCCCAATTACACCGATGCGCATAATTACTTGGGCGAATGCCTGCGCGATCAAGGCAATATGGAAGACGCCATCAAATGCTACTTGGACGCCTTGCAACTTAACCCCAATCACCCAGGCGCTAACTACAACATGGGGGAATTCCTATACTTAGCTGGCCGCTTTGATGAAGCCGTGGGCCATTTTGAAGTATCGCAATTAGACGATTGGCAAGAGCGTGCCTTGTATTGCACTTACAAAGCCGAACATTTTGACGAATTCAAAACAAAATTGGATACCCTTGTTCGCACCCAGAAAAAACACAATTCCCCGCTGCTGGCAACTTTATCCAGCCACTATGCCACCAATTTTGGGGTGGACAACCCGTATAACTTTTGCAAAAACGGCTTCGATTTCGTATACCAAAAAAGCATAGAAGAACTGGCTAAGCCTAATAGCCCATTCCTAAAAGACTTGCTTAATGACATCGACAACACCGCCATCGAAGTGCGTGCGCAAGGCATGATCATCAACGGCAAACAATCGGCCGGTAATTTATTCAAACGGCCAGAAGCGTCCTTTAGAAAATTGGGCGAGATCGTTAGGCAAGAATTTTTAAACTACAAAAACCAATTTGCTGGCGCCGATTGCGAGTTGATTAAATCGTTTCCAAAAGAATTGGAATTCACCAGCTCTTGGTACGTGAGGTTGCGCCGCGGCGGATACCTCGACAGGCACATGCATGAAGTGGGATGGATAAGTGGCGCGGTGTATTTAGTGTTGCCCACCGACAGAAAAGACCCGCTCGAAGGCTGCTTTGAATACGGCTTACACGGCGATAATTACCCACAAAAACACAGCAACTTTCCAGCTGGCATCGCCAGTCCCAAAGTCGGCGACATCGTGCTGTTCCCCTCGTCTTTGTTCCACCGCACCATTCCGTTCAATTCAAACGAAGAGCGTATCTGCATCGCCTTTGACCTCAAGCCCGACGGCAACATCTTCATACGCTCTAGCTACTAACTAGCTCGCACGAAGCGTAATTTAATCAAAAAATAGATTGGAATTCGGACGCTAAGCCCAGTGCTGACTAACTATCAGTGGGTTTTTACCCAGCGTGACGCGCTCGTTGCCACCCAAATCTTGTCTTGTTGCTATTTCTACCAAACCCGCTTGTGCCATTAACTCCCTGACCGCGGCGCCCTGGTCGTAGCCGTGTTCCAGCATCAGCCAGCCTTGCGGCTTAAGGTGGATTAAGCCCTGCTCTGTAATTTGCCGGATGTCGTCTAAGCCGTCTAACCCTGCCGCCAGTGCGCTCAAGGGTTCGAAACGCAAGTCACCTTGGCTTAAGTGTGGGTCATTTTTCGCTATATAGGGCGGGTTGCTGACGATTACATCAAAGCGCTGCTCGGCCAAGTTGGCGTGCCAATCGCTTAAGGCAAACTGCACGTTACTGAGCTTTAACTCGCTGGCATTGTCTTGGGCCACCGTTAAGGCAGCGTCTGAGGCATCCACCGCCAGCACACTGGCCTGCGGCCGATTGTGCGCAATGGCCAAGGCAATGGCGCCACTGCCGGTGCCTAAATCCAGCACCGTGATAGGATTAGTATTGGGATGGGGTATTTTTTCTAAAGCGGCATCGACCAAGGTCTCGCTGTCCGGTCTGGGGATCAGTGTGGCGGGGCTAACGCGCAGCGTTAAACCGTAAAATTCGCGCTGATGTATCAAATAAGCAATCGGTTCGCCAGCTAAACGGCGTGTTAAGAGTGCTTGAAACTCCGCGTCCCTATTGGTCTGCAGGGCGTCGTTTGCGTGTGCAATGAGCCAAGCGCGATTCACGCCCAGTATCTGCTGCAATAACAGCCGCGCTTCCATGGCGCCATCCGCGCTGTTTAGTTTGGCTGCCGCCCTTTGTAAGGCTTGCTCGATGCTGTTGCAGTTTATGCTCAAACTTAATTGTCTTCACCTAGGCTGGCCAGTAAGTCGGCTTGGTGCTCGGCCGATAAGGCGCCGATCAATTCATCCATGTCGCCTTCGGTAATGGCATCGATTTTGTACAAGGTTAAATTGATGCGGTGATCGGTGATGCGGCCTTGCGGGTAGTTGTAGGTGCGGATGCGCTCAGAGCGATCACCGGAGCCGATTAAACTTTTGCGTTCCGAGGCGATTTTGCTTTGCTGCTCGTCCACTTGCTTGGCTTTGATGCGGGCTGCCAACACCTGCATGGCTTGCGCTTTATTGGCATGTTGGCTGCGGCCTTCTTGGCATTCCACGACGATGCCGGTGGGCGCATGGGTAATGCGCACTGCCGAATCGGTCTTGTTAATGTGTTGACCGCCGGCGCCGCTGGCACGGTAGGTATCGATGCGGATGTCGGCCGGATTAATCACTACGTCCGATACTTCGTCGGCTTCCGGCAACACCGCCACCGTGCAGGCTGAGGTGTGAATGCGGCCTTGTGTTTCGGTGTCCGGCACGCGCTGCACGCGGTGACCGCCGGACTCAAATTTCAGTTTGGAATAAGCGCCGTAGCCTTCGATTTTAACGATGATTTCTTTGTAGCCACCGACCTCGGATTCGTTGGCCGACATGATTTCCACTTTCCATTTTTGCCGTTCCGCATAACGCGAATACATGCGGTATAAGTCGCCGCAAAATAAGCCGGATTCGTCGCCACCGGTACCGGCGCGAATTTCTAAAAATAGGTTTTTGTCGTCGTTCGGGTCTTTGGGCAAAAGCAATTTTTGCAAGGCCGATTCGATTTTTTCTAAGGTGGCTTTGCCCGCTTCAATTTCTTCTAGCGCAAACTCTTTCATGTCCGGATCGCTGAGCATTTTTTGCGCTTCATTCATGTCGGCTTCGGTTTGCTCGAACAAGCGGTATTGTTCGACGATGGGAGTAATTTCGGCGTGCTCTTGGGTAATTTTGCGGTAATTATCCATGTTGTTGGTCGCCCCTTCTGAACTCATCAGACGGTTCAGCTCTTCCAAGCGGTCGCTCAAGGTGGCGAGTTTTTTAATCATGCTGGGTTTCATAATGGGCTTCTTTTCTTAAGGCTTAATTTGGTAGAGCTGTTTGATGGCCAAATCCAGTTTGGCGTGTTCTTCGCCGTGCGTTTGGTTGAGTGCGTGGCTGGGCGCGTGCAAAAATTTATTGGTAAGCGCATTGCTTAATGCTTCTAAAACCTTCTCTGGCGACTCGCCTTTTTGCATCAATTTCATGGCTTTTTCCAGCTCGGCCAAACGGGTGTGTTCGGCTTGATCGCGCAGCGCTTTAATGGTGGGCACGGCATCGCGTTTTTTCAGCCATTGCATGAAATGCGCTACCCGGGCGGTGACGATCAGCTCAGCATCTTGCGCGGCTTCTTGGCGATTGATCATGCCGTCGCTGACCACTTGCGCCAGGTCATCCACCGTGTATAAAAACACGTCGTCTAGGTCCGCCACTTCCGGCTCAATGTCACGCGGCACGGCCAAATCCACCATAAAGATAGGGCGGTGGCGGCGCGCTTTAATGGCCCGTTCCACCATGCCCAAGCCCACTATGGGCAACTGGCTGGCGGTACTGGTAATAACGATATCAAATTCGGCAAAGCAGTCCGGCAAATCGTTCAGATAGATAGCCTGGCCGCCGATTTTTTCCGCCAAGGCGGCCCCGCGTTCTAGGGTGCGGTTGGCTACCGTCATGCTCTTGGGTTTTTGCGTGGCAAAGTGCTCGGCACACAGCTCTATCATTTCCCCCGCGCCTATGAACAAGACTTTTTGTTCGCGAATATCGCCAAAAATGCGTTGCGCCAATTTTACCGCGGCGGCTGCCATGGAGATAGAACTGGCGCCTAAATCGGTGTCGGTGCGAACCTCTTTGGCGACTTCAAAGGTGCGTTGAAACAGCTTATGCAGCAAGCTGCCTAAGGTGCCAGCATCATGGGCAATTTTTACCGATTGCTTGAATTGCCCCAATATTTGCGCTTCGCCCAAGACCATGCTGTCTAGGCCAGAGGCCACGCGAAACGCATGTTTGACGGCCGCATCATCGGGTAAGGTATAGATGTAAGGTTGCAGATCGGTCAGGTCTAGATGGTGGTAATTGGACAGCCAGCGCAAGGGTTTTTCTGGGTTGTCGGCGCTGCAATACAGCTCGGTGCGATTGCAGGTGGATAATATGGCGGCTTCGGCCGCATCCCGCAAAGTCAGTTCGCGCAGGGCGCCCGCCAAATGCTCGCTGTTAAACGCCACATTTTCACGGATTTGGATGGGGGCGGTCGTGTGATTCACGCCGATAACAAATAACTGCATAGGTGTAATTTTGCTAGATTGGCTTATGTTAAGCAAGAAGCATCATCTTAAACGGCAGAAATAGGGTTAAAATAATGCTTTTGTTGCAGTAAATTTAACCCATATTTTTGAAAACGGACTTTAGTCATGGATAAAACTTTTAGAATTGCCCCCAGTATTCTTTCTGCAAACTTTGCCAAACTCGGTCAAGAAATTGATGATGTCATCACCTCCGGTACGGATTTAGTGCATTTTGATGTGATGGACAATCACTACGTGCCTAACTTGACCATAGGCCCATTGGTTTGCGAAGCCATACGCGAAACTGCCGCCCGTGTGGGTGGCATCATCGATGTGCATCTGATGGTCAAACCGGTTGATCGCATCATCCCTGACTTTGCCAAAGCCGGCGCCAACATCATCACCTTTCACCCAGAAGCATCCGAGCACATAGACCGCAGCTTGGCCATGGTGCGTGATTTGGGTTGCAAATCCGGTTTGGTGTTTAACCCAGCTACCTCATTGAGTTATTTGGATCACGTGATGGACAAAGTCGACATGATTTTGTTAATGAGCGTCAACCCGGGTTTTGGTGGTCAAAAATTCATCCCAGAAACCTTAAATAAATTGCGTTTAGCGCGTGCCAAAATTGACGCCTATTACGAAAAAACCGGCCGTCAAATTTGGTTGGAAGTGGACGGCGGCGTCAATGCGCAAAACATTGCGGAAATTGCTAAAGCCGGTGCCGATACCTTTGTGGCAGGCAGCGCGATATTCACGCAAGGCAAAGACAGCGACAAAAATCGTTACAACAGCATTGTTGGCGAAATGCGCGCGGCCTTGGCCACGGTTTAATCGATTCAAGCTTAACTAGATACAGCGTTGGCGAGCGTGGCTCAAAAAATAAGCGTGCAAGCCATCATGCTGGATCTAGATGGCACTTTGTTGCACACCGCGCCAGAAATTGCCGCTGCCGCCAACCAAATGCTGCAGGCCATGCAGCTGCCGACTTTGGATTCCATGCAGATACAAGGCTACATCGGTGAAGGCGCACAAATGCTGATTCAACGCTGCTTAATGGGCCCATCAGCGAGCGAGCCGGATGCGACCACCTTAGCCGAAGCGCAGGCATTGTTCCTTAAATTTTATGCGGGCAATGTCAGCCACAGTCAGCCCTACCCGGGCGTGGTGGCGGGCTTAGAGGCCATGCAAAAAGCCGGTTACCGCTTGGCCTGCGTGACCAATAAACCGGCCAGTTTTACGCTGCCTTTATTGCAAGCGAGTCAGCTAGATAGCTATTTTTCTGTGGTGGTGTCGGGCGACAGCTTGAGTAAAAAGAAACCCGATCCGGCGCAGCTGCTGCACGTGTGCGAGCAATTCCAGTTGGCGCCTGAACAGGTCTTGATGGTAGGCGACTCCATCAGCGACGTAACGGCGGCGCGCGCGGCCGGTTGTTATGTATTTACCGTGCCTTATGGCTATAATCACGGACTGGTGTTGCAAAGCGATGCCAGCATCGCGCAGTTGAGCGATGCCTTAACGTTATTGCATTAAACTATTTTTTATAGACTCACATGAATATCGGTCACAACAAACGACACAGTTGGCGATGGTGGCGGGCTTAAAGCCCAAGGCTAGCCTTGCTTGACACGCAGGGCGCCGAATCAACCCCACCCATTGATAGTAAGGAAATTTATGTTGAGTACCCTGAATTTAACGCAATTTAACGAGCTGGCCGCCCAAGGCTATAACCGCATTCCGCTTGTGCTTGAAACCTTTGCCGATTTAGACACGCCTTTGTCGCTGTATTTAAAATTGGCCAATCAACCTTATTCTTATTTGCTGGAATCGGTGCAAGGTGGCGAGCGCTTTGGTCGTTACTCCATCATAGGCTTACCGGCAAAAACCCGCATCGTTGCCCACGGCATGGAAGTGCAAGTGTGGCAAGGCGACCGCGTGGTGGAATCGATAAGCAACACCAATCCCTTGGATTTTGTTAAACGCTACCAGGCACGTTTTAAAACCCCACCTTATGCAGGCTTGCCGAGGTTTACCGGTGGCCTAGCCGGATACT
Source organism: Methylophilaceae bacterium (assembly GCA_965601545.1). Taxonomy (GTDB): domain Bacteria; phylum Pseudomonadota; class Gammaproteobacteria; order Burkholderiales; family Methylophilaceae; genus Methylotenera. Next base: position 1,467,830 of record OZ271845.1, read on the forward strand.
TTGGCTACGAAACCGTGCGCTACATAGAAAAGCGTTTGGCTGGCGTGCAAAAAGACGACGCGATTAATGTGCCGGACGTGTTGCTCACCTTATCCACCGAGATTGCCGTGGTGGACAATTTAAGTGGCAAACTGTATTTCATCGTCTATGCCGATCCTGCCGAGCCCAATGCCTACCAAAACGCCTACGACAGACTCAGCGAATTGCTGGTGATGTTGCGCAAAACCGTGGCCATACCGCAAGCGGTGCCGTCAGAAAAATCGGTGGCCAGCTCTGAATTCGGTGAGGCCAACTTTAAAGCCGCGGTCAAACGCGCCCAACAATACATCTTGGACGGCGACATCATGCAAGTGGTCTTGTCGCAGCGCATGGCGCAAAAATTCACCGCCCCGCCTTTGTCCTTATACCGTGCATTGCGCAGCCTTAACCCGTCGCCTTATATGTTTTATTACGACATGGGCGATCACCATGTGGTGGGCGCGTCCCCAGAGATTTTAGTGCGTTTGGAAAATGGCACGGTCACGGCTAGGCCGATTGCCGGCACCCGGCCGCGTGGAAAAAACCGCGAACAAGATTTGGCCTTGGCCGAGGAGTTATTGGCCGATCCAAAAGAGCGTGCCGAGCACGTGCAATTAATGGATTTAGGTCGCAATGACGTGGGTCGCGTGGCACAAACCGGCAGCGTCAAAGTCACCGACAACATGATGATAGAGCGCTACTCGCACGTCATGCACATCGTCAGCAACGTGGAAGGCAAACTCAAAGACGGCATGGATGCCATAGACGTCATTAAAGCGACCTTCCCAGCCGGCACAGTCAGTGGCGCGCCTAAAGTACGGGCCATGGAAATCATAGACGAGTTGGAACCGAGCAAGCGCGGTATTTACGCGGGCGCGGTCGGTTACCTAGGCTTTAACGGCGACATGGACGTGGCGATTGCCATACGCACCGGTGTGATTAAAAACAACATGCTCTACGTGCAAGCAGGGGCGGGCATCGTGGCCGACTCCGTGCCGCAAAGCGAATGGGAAGAAACGCAAAACAAAGCCAAAGCGGTGTTGCGTGCGGCCGAATTAGTGCAAGCAGGGCTGGATAATTAAGGGCCTGCCGGCGCTTAATCTTAGAAGCCATCATGAAAGAAAACGGTGAAAAACAATGTTACTGATGATAGATAATTACGATTCCTTCACCTACAACTTGGTGCAGTATTTAGGCGAGTTGGGGCAAGACGTGCAGGTTTACCGTAACGATGAAATTGATTTAGCCAAAGTGGCGGCACTCAAGCCTACCCACATTGTGGTTTCACCTGGCCCCTGCACCCCCAATGAAGCCGGCATTAGCGTGCCCTTGATCAAAGAATTTGCCGGCAAAATTCCATTGCTCGGTGTTTGCTTAGGCCACCAAAGTATAGGCCAAGCCTTCGGTGGAAAAATTGTGCACGCCAAGCAATTGATGCACGGCAAAACCTCATTAATTTACCACCACAATATCGGCGTGTTCAGCGGTTTGCCCAACCCTTACACCGCTACCCGTTACCATTCATTGGTAATAGAAAAAGCCAGCTTGCCCGATTGCCTAGAAATCACGGCCTGGACCGAAGACGGTGAGATTATGGGCGTGCGCCACAAAACCTTGAGCGTGGAAGGCGTGCAATTCCATCCGGAATCAATATTGACTGAGCACGGTCACGCGCTCTTACAGAACTTCCTGAAAGCGTAAGCATGGCGTTTGCACCCACCTTAAATCAACTCATCAACGGCCAAGACTTGAGCTTTGCCGAGATGCAGGCCTTGATGCGTCAAGTGATGTCGGGCGAATTGACGCACGCGCAAATGGCGGCGATTTTAGTGGCACTGCGCATCAAAGGCGAAAGCGTGGACGAGATAGCCGCGGCTGCAAGTGTCATGCGCGAATTATCGACTAAGGTAGCCACCCTAGCGAGCCCGCATTTGATAGACACCTGCGGCACCGGCGGCGACGGCATCCAAACCTTTAATGTGTCCACGGTGAGCGCCTTAGTGGCGGCGGCGGCCGGGGCAAAAGTAGCCAAACACGGTGGCCGTTCTGTGTCGTCTAGTTGCGGCAGTGCCGATGTCTTGGAAGCCTTGGGCGTCAATGTGAATTTAACGCCTGTGCAGGTGGCCCGTGCGGTGGAAGAAATCGGCATAGGCTTTATGTTTGCGCCTAACCACCACAGTGCGATGAAGCATGCGGCCCCGGTGCGCCGTGAATTGGGTGTGCGGACATTGTTTAATTTGCTAGGGCCACTGACCAATCCGGCCAATGCTAAACGCCAAATCATGGGCGTGTTTTCGCCAGCCTTGACGGTTAAATTGGCGCAAGTGTTGCAGCAATTAGGCAGCGAGCACGTCTTAGTGGTGTGCGGTGCCGACGGCATGGACGAAATTTCCTTTACTGGCGACAGCCACGTGGCCGAATTAAAAAATGGCCAAGTCAGCGAATACACCATTAACCCGGCGCAATTTGGTTTGCCGGTGCACTCACTTGCCAGCATACAAATCGACAACGCCGAGCAATCCAAAGCCTTGATATTGGCGGTGTTGAACGGCGAGCTGGGCGCGGCTCGCGACATCGTATTACTTAATGCTGGCGCGGCAATTTACGTGGCCGGCTTGGCCGACAGTTTGGCTGCCGGCATCAACAAGGCGGCCGAGGTGATAGACCAAGGTTTGGCCTTAGCCAAGTTAAACGCACTGCAACAGTATGCTGTAAGCTAGCTCCATTAATTCATAAATAGAAAATACCATGTCCGATATTTTAAATAAAATTTTAGCCACCAAAAAAACCGAAGTGGCCGCGAGCAAACTGGCCGTGAGTTTGGACCAATTGCAAGCCCAAGCAGAAGCGCAAGGCGAGCCGCGCGACTTTGTCGGCAGCATCCATAAAAAAATCATGGCAAATAAAGCGGCGGTGATAGCAGAAATTAAAAAAGCCAGCCCGTCTAAGGGCGTGATACGCGAAGATTTTAAACCGGCTGAGATTGCTAAAAGTTACGAAAAAGCTGGCGCCGCTTGTTTGTCGGTGTTGACCGACGAGCAATACTTTCAAGGCTCGGCCGCTTACTTAAAACAAGCGCGGGCTGCGTGCAAACTGCCGGTGTTGCGCAAGGATTTCATCATCGATGAATACCAAGTGTTTGAAGCGCGCGCCATGGGTGCCGATTGCATTTTGCTGATTGTGGCCGCCTTAGAATTAGCGCAAATGCAAAAATTAGAAGCCTTGGCAAACGAGTTGGGAATGGCGGTACTGGTGGAAGTGCACGATGCCGACGAATTGGCTTTGGCCTTGCAATTGGATACGCCCTTAATCGGCATTAATAACCGCAACTTACGCACCTTTGAAGTCAGCTTGCAAACCACTTTAGACCTGTTAAAAATCATGCCTGAAGACCGCTTTGTGGTAACGGAATCGGGTATCTTCACCCCAGAAGACGTGAAGCTCATGATGGATAACCAAGTGCAAGGCTTCTTGGTGGGCGAGGCCTTTATGCGTCAAGATGACCCGGGTGCGGAATTGGCAAGAGTGTTTGGATAGTCGACAAAACCTAGGCCCAGCCGGTTTTCGCCGAATAAAAAAGGAACGAAAATGAGTTACCCTTATGCTAGACCACGCCGTATGCGCAAAGACGATTTTTCTCGTCGCATGATGCGTGAAAACACATTAACGGCAGACGATTTAATTTACCCGGTGTTTGTTTTAGACGGCAATAATCGCAGCGAAGCAGTGGCCTCCATGCCTGGCGTGCATCGTCTAAGCATCGATTTGCTGCTTAAAACCGCCGCAGAATGCGTGCAATTGGGCATCCCAGCCTTGGCTTTATTTCCTGTAGTCGACACTGCATTTAAAAGCTTGGACGCGGCTGAAGCCTATAACCCAGAAGGCTTAGCACAACGTGCGGTACGCGCACTGAAAGCGGCTTACCCGATGCTAGGCGTGATCACCGATGTGGCATTGGACCCGTTCACCACGCACGGCCAAGACGGCTTGATTGATAAAGACGGCTATGTGTTAAACGACGAAACCATAGAGGTTTTGGTCAAGCAAGCCTTGTCGCATGCCGATGCCGGCGCCGACATCGTTGCACCCAGCGACATGATGGACGGGCGCGTCGGGCAAATCCGCGAAGCCTTAGAAAGCAGCGCGCACATACATACCAAGATACTGGCTTATTCGGCTAAATACGCTTCCGCGTTCTACGGTCCATTTCGCGACGCGGTCGGTTCTGCGGCTAACTTGGGCGCGGGCAATAAATACACCTACCAAATGGACCCGGCTAACAGCGACGAAGCCATGCAAGAAGTGGCGCTGGATGTTTCAGAAGGTGCCGACATGGTCATGGTCAAACCGGGCATGCCGTATTTAGACATCGTGCGACGGGTAAAAGACGAATTTGGCGTGCCGACCTTTGCCTATCAAGTCAGTGGCGAATACTCCATGCTCAAAGCGGCGGCTCAAAACGGTTGGTTGGATGAGCAAGCCTGCGTCATGGAGAGCCTATTGGCCTTTAAACGGGCTGGGGCCGATAGCATTTTGACTTACTATGCGCTCGATGCAGCGCGTTGGTTAAACACCAAGTAATCAGTTCGGGTCTTTAACTTCAAAGCCTTAAACTAAAGCCATCACTTCACTGATGTTGGCACGCTCGGCGTTGCTGCCATCGGCGGCACGGCGGGTGGCCACGCGAATTTCATCCACCTCAAACACGCTGAGTTTAATTTCACCGGCATCGGTTTCCAATGAAAAGACCGGCACTTTTTTTCTAGGCCCGGCTTTTTTATCGCGCTTGCCTTCGTTACTCACCCGGTAGGATTTTTCATTGGTTTCAAATGGGATGCCTTGGTTGAGCAAAAACATCTCCACTTCTTTTAGGCTATCGGCAAACAAATGAATGTGCGTAGCCGAGCCTAAGCCAGCGGTGCCGTCCAAAACCGGACCGGTCAGATGCGGGTTGAATTTTTCCAATAATTGCATGGTAAACAGCGCATTTTTACGCAAAATCAGCAAATTTTCCGGTTGTTCCTCACTTAAAAAAAGCTGGTTATAAAGCCTTAATTCTTCCTCTATTTCGGCATTGGAAGGCAAAGACAAATTGTCTATGGCATTAAATTGGCGACCGGCTTTTTTCTTCGCATAAGCAAAATCGGAAATACCCTCTTCGGCCATCATTCTGGCCGCTTGTTGGGCAATGACTTGCCGCAGTTGCTGTAAATTTTCTTTGGCCATAATGATTGCACATTGGCTTAACGGGCAGCAGGTTGCAGCACTTGCTGGGCTTGGTTGAGGCCGCTGGGCTCGGAAACCGCAGCGCTGGGCGCGGCTGGGCTTGGCGAAGGGGTGTTAGGCAAGTTTTCATGATAGAAATACTCCACTCGATCGACGTTATCGGCATGCACACTGACCGCATCGACGCCATCGGGCATCCACATTGCTTCTTCCGGCACGCCACGTAAGGCGCCGGCCATGTACCTTATCCACATGGGCAAGGCCGCACCAGCACCGGTTTCACCTGAGCCCATGGGTCGCGGTTTGTCAAAGCCTATCCAGGCCACCGCCACTTGCCTTGGGCTGTAGCCAGCAAACCAAGCATCCATGTGCTCGTTGGTGGTGCCGGTTTTGCCGGCCAAATCACTGCGGCCTAAGTTTAAGGCACGCATGGCCGTGCCGTTTTCAATCACGCTTTGCAGCATGGAATTCATGATGAAGGCATTGCGTGCGTCGATCACACGTGGCGCGCCGTTCCCCGCTTGGGTAAATTTGTTGCTGACCAGCACTTTGCCGTTATGGTCAACAATTTTAGTAATCAGATTGGGTTTCACCCGGTAACCGCCGTTAGCAAACACCGCGTAAGCGCCGGCCATTTGCATGGGCGTGGTGGCGCCAGCACCCAAGGCCATGGTCAAATAAGGTGGGTGATCGTCAGCGGAAAAGCCAAAACGGGTGATATAGTTTTGTGCGTACCTCGGACCTATTTCGTGCAATAAACGGATGGCCACCGTGTTCACCGAATGCGCCAAGGCTTTTCTTAAGCTCATCGCCCCCTCAAAAGTGTTTTCGTAGTTTTGTGGTGACCAGGCTTTATTGCCGGTTTCGTTTGCAGCAAAGTTTAAGGGTGCGTCTTCCATTACCGTGGCCGGGGTGTAGCCTTTTTCCAGTGCGGCCGAATAGATAAAAGGCTTAAAGCTGGAGCCAGGTTGACGACTGGCCTGGGTAACATGATTGTATTTATTTTGGTTAAAGTCAAAGCCGCCGACCAAGGCGCGGATAGCACCATTGTCAGGGTCCAAGGCGACTAGCGCCGCTTCCACTTGTGGCAATTGGGCGATGCGCCACCCTTCTCCTTGTTTAACAATGCGCACCACCGCGCCCGGTTTTAGCCGACGTTTGACCAGGTCTTTGTCGTGCAGCATTTTGTCAACAAAGGCTAAGCCGCTTCCGCTGATAGTTAGGTCTTCGCCATTTTTGCTGTGTACTTGCACGCCTTTAGCTGAGACGGCCGTGATCAAGGCCGGCTCAAAACCGTTGACCGTATCGAGATCGTCCAAAGCAGAGGCCAAAGCGTTTTCATCCTCGGCCAAGAGCGCGGCCAAATCCAAAGTTTTTTCTGGGCCACGGTAGCCGTGACGTAGGTCGTAATCCATTACGCCTTCACGCACGGCAGCATTGGCCGCTTCTTGGCTGGCTTTGTGTATGGTGGTGTAGACCTTGATGCCACTGGAATAAATGTCGTCTTGGTATTGCGCATACAGTTGTTCGCGCACAATTTCTGCAACGTATTCAGCCGATACGTCGCGGGATTGTTTGGAGGCCTTGAAACGCAAGGGTTGTTTTAAGGCATTTTTATAGACTTTTTCGCTGATAAAACCAAAGCGCTGCATGTCGCGCAATACTTCGTGTTGACGCTTGATAGCACGTTTAGGATTGATAAAGGGGTTGTAGTTAGACGGCGCTTTAGGTAGACCAGCCAACAGGGCAGCTTCGGCTAAATTCAATTTGTTCAGTGGCTTGCCGTAATACATTTGTGAGGCGGCTGCAAAACCATAGGAACGTTGGCCTAAATAGATTTGGTTAATGTACAGCTCAAGAATTTGGTCTTTGGATAAATTGTGTTCAATTTTCACAGCCAATAAGGCTTCGTTGACTTTGGTGACGATGTTGCGCCTGCCGTTTGGCGAGGTAAAAAAGTTTTTCGCCACTTGCATGGTGATGGTGCTGGCGCCTTCGTGGGCTCGACCGGTGACATTATTTTTGATAGCCCGCAACACCCCTTTGGCATCAATGCCGCCGTGTTGATAGAAGCGTCGGTCTTCAATGGCCAAGACCGCGTCTTTCATGTTTTTTGGCACATTTTCAATTTTGACGTAAGCACGTCGTTCCTCGCCAAACTCGGCAATCAAGGCGCCTTCTTCGGAGTAAACACGGAGCGGCAGTTTAGGTTGGTAATCGGTTAGTGCGTCCAGATCAGGCAAGGCCGGGTAGATTAAGGCAGCAGCAATGGCGATCAGCGCCGTAACCGACAAGCCAGCAACCACGGCTGCCAAAATAAGGTAGTGCCACCATTTTGTAGGAGTCATGTTTTGCTTAATGTCTTATATGAATAATGTTTAGTCATTATAAATGGCTATGTCTTTGGATGCCGATAAAAAACTAAAAACTTGCCGGAGAATTATTAAAACTGACAGAGTATAAGGATTATCATAAAATGACTATTGGTTTGGTTTTAGGCATTTTTTAATGCGATAGACTGGGTGGTTGATTTGAAAAATATTTTCTTTGTAGGCTTAATGGGTGCAGGTAAAACCACCATAGGCCGCTTGATTGCTAAGCAATTGGGCATGGATTTTTATGATTCTGATCACGAAGTGGAGCGTAAAACCGGCGTAAAAATCCCATTGATATTCGAGCTAGAAGGGGAAGCGGGCTTTCGTAAACGCGAAACAGCAGCCATTCAAAGCTTGTGCGAATTGAACAACATCGTGATGGCCACCGGCGGTGGTGCTGTGCTGGCCCCGGAAAATCGCGAGCTGCTAAAAAAACATGGCACCGTCATTTATTTGCGTGCTAACGTTCATGACCTCTGGCACCGCACACGTAACGATAAAACCAGGCCGCTGTTGCAAGGTGGCAACATCAAAAATAAAATAGAGCAATTGCATCAGGCTCGCCACCCGATTTACACTGAAATGGCCGACTTCATAGTGGACACTGGCGTGCAATCGGCATTGGATATTTGCCAGCAAATTGAACAATTAATTAAAGCAACGCCCCCGAATAAAACTTAAGCGATTCCACATGCAAACACTCAATGTCGCGCTGGCTAAGCGCAGTTACCCGATACACATAGGCCGTGGCTTGCTCTCCGATGCCAGCCTGATTTTGCCGCACTTAAAGCGCAAGCACGTGGCCATAGTCACCAACACCACGGTCGCACCTTTGTATTTGGCTCAATTAAGCGACACCCTGCAAGCCGCCGGCGTGCAAGTCATTCCCATTGTTTTGCCCGATGGCGAAGCCTATAAAAATAGTGACACGCTTAACCGAATTTACGATGCCTTATTGCAAAACCGCTGCGAGCGCAGCACCACTTTAATTGCGCTAGGTGGCGGTGTCATAGGTGATTTAACCGGTTACGCTGCTGCGACTTTTCTTCGTGGTGTGCCTTTTATTCAAATCCCCACCACCTTATTATCGCAAGTGGATTCGTCGGTGGGCGGTAAAACCGGCATCAATCACCCGCTGGGTAAAAACATGATAGGCGCGTTTTATCAGCCGCAATTGGTTTTGGCCGACATCGACACACTGCAAACCTTGCCGCCGCGTGAATTTTCTGCAGGCGTTGCCGAAGTCATTAAATACGGCTTAATCCGCGATGCGAAATTTTTTGATTGGTTAGAACGCAACATGGGACAACTGATGCAGTTGGATGAATCCGTATTAAGTGAGGCCATTTACCGCTCCTGCCAAAACAAGGCGGACGTTGTGGCCAAGGACGAGCACGAGCATGGCGAACGCGCGCTGCTAAATTTAGGTCACACTTTTGGCCATGCCATTGAAAATGCAATGGGTTATGGCGTCTGGTTGCACGGTGAGGCTGTGGCTGCCGGCACGATGATGGCTGCCGACTTGTCGCAGCGCATGGATTGGCTAAGCGCTGACGACGTTACCCGCATTAAAAATAGTTTGTTGGCGGCTAACTTACCCTTGGTGCCACCTAAATTGGGTGCCGCCAAATACCTAGACTTAATGGGCTTGGACAAAAAAGTGGAAAACGGCAAAATTCGCTTGGTCTTGCAACAGGGCATAGGCCGAGCGGTCATCACTAGCGATTACGATGCCTATAAACTCAATGCCAGCTTGAGCGCTTATTAATGAGCGCGACCTTAATGAATGCTTCATTAATGAATCTTGCCCCTTACGCCGCCAACCCTGAAACATCCCTGGGCCGACATGTCGTGGAGCCGGCATCCAACACACGCAACGATTTTCAGCGCGATCGCGATCGCATTATCCACTCCACCGCCTTTCGCCGCTTAGAATACAAAACTCAGGTGTTCGTTAATCACGAAGGCGATTTGTTTCGTACCCGTTTAACCCACAGCTTGGAAGTAGCGCAAATGGCACGCGGCATTGCCCGTACCCTTCATTTGCACGAAGACCTTACCGAAGCGATTGCGCTCGCTCACGACTTAGGCCACACGCCGTTTGGCCACGCTGGGCAAGACGCGCTCAATGATTGCATGCGCAATTTTGGTGGCTTTGAGCACAACTTGCAGTCTTTGCGTGTGGTAGAGAAGTTGGAATTACGCTACGCCGACTTTGATGGCTTAAACCTAACTTTTGAAGTGCGCGAAGGTATACTCAAACACTGCAGCCTAAACAACGCTAAACTATTGGGTGACGTCGGCCAACGCTTTATAGACAAAACAAGCCCTAGCCTAGAAGCGCAATTGACCAATTATGCCGACGAAATTGCCTACAACAACCACGACATAGACGACGGCTTGCGCTCCGGTCTAATTACATTAGAGCAGTTAGAGCAAGTGGAGTTATTTGCTAACAACTTAAGCCTTGTTAAAGCCAAGTACCCTAAATTAGAGCAAAAGCGCTTGATTCATGAAACCGTGCGCCGCATGATCAACACCTTGGTGGTGGATTTATGCACCACCAGCGAGGCGGCGATTGCTGAACATCAACCCAAAAGCATTAATGACATTCGCGCGCTGCCGCACCTTATTAGCTTTAGTAGCGAGATAGCCGAGCAGAATAAAAAGCTTAAGCAGTTTTTACGCAAAAATCTCTACCACCATTACAAAGTCAATCGCATGAGTGCTAAAGCCATGCGTATAGTGCGTGAGCTATTCACCGTGTTCTTTGAAAACGTCGGCTTGTTGCCCGATGAATTTCAAGCCTATGCCGAAGTGGATAAAGCGCGTGCGGTGGCCGACTACATTGCTGGCATGACCGATCGCTTTGCCATTCGTGAGCACCGCAAACTCTTTACCGTAGAAGAATACCTGTAAAAGCTTAATCAAACATACGCCCACCTAATGACTTCTAAGCGCCATTTGAACCGCATGCGCATGAAGTTTTGTTGCAAATTTACAACAAACACAACAATTTGTTACAAAAACACCAAATAAACGTTGTTTCAGCCAAAAAGCTTTGGCATACTGGCTCACCTTCTCGATAAAGATTGCCCTTGGGTAGTCGGCATTGAGGAAGTTTGCAAACTTCCTCACCGTAACGGTGGGATAATTTAAAGAAGTACAAATAGCAATAAACTTTTAGGAGATTTATATGAATAACACAATTAAATTAGCAGTTGCTTCAGCTTTATTAGTTGCAGCTTCAAGTGCTTCAGCAGCTGGTGGTATCGTAGCTGGTGATTGGACTATTGACATCGGTGGTAACGTGAATGCTTACTACATCAACAACAAATCAAATGACAACAACACTGTTTTAGGTGGTCTTGCTAATACATCAGCTGCTACGCTTCAAGGCAACACTGCACAAAGCATCAACACTGGTCTTTTGCCTTCATGGTTAGGTTTTACAGGTAAAACACGTCAAAACGACTTAGACGTTGAATTTGCAATCAGTATGCAACCAGGTGCTTCTTCTAAAACATCACTAGCTGGTGGTGGCGGTACAGAAAATCGTCAAGCTTACATCTCATTTGGTGATAAATCATGGGGTACTATTCTTTTAGGTAAAAACCTAGGCGAATTCGGCCGTGATGCTATTTTACTTGACCAAACATTGTTAGGCGTTGGTTCACAAGGTGTTGTTGGTACAGCCGGTGGTTCAACTACAACTCTAGGTCGTATCGGTACAGGTTTCATCTATGCTGACTTCCAAGGTCAAGTTAACTACACAACTCCAAACTTCAATGGCTTCCAAGCAGTTGTTGGCGTTGTACAACCAATCAACACATTGAACCAAGGCACAACTAGCTTAGCTTCATCAGGTTCACAATCAGAGCCAGCGTTCGAAGCTAAAGCTTCTTACTCATTTGCTGGTGATGTATCTGGTAAAGTTTGGGTTGAAGGTAAAACACAAAAAGTTGACTACACATCTGCAATCTCTGCACGTGCTGAAGCATACGCTGTTGGTGCCAATGTTAATGCCTCTGGTTTCGGTCTAGTGGCTTACTACTACGATGCTAAAGGTACTGGTACAACAGCATGGTTAATGGACGGTGTTTACTCAACTGGCGCTCGCCGTGATTCAAACGGTGGTTATGTTCAAGGCTCATTCACAGTTCCAGGTGTAGGTACAAAACTTGCAGCTAGCTGGGGTGAAAGCAATCTTGATGCAGCATCAGGTGAAACAGCAACTACTCTAGTTAAGAAAAATGAAATGATCACTGTTGGTGCTTACCATCCTTTGACAAAACACCTTAACTTGGTAACAGAGTACTCAAATGTAAAATCTAAAAACCATGCAGGTGCTCAAAACGAATCTGACATCTTGTCAGCTGGCGCGATCTTATTCTTCTAGGATTACCGCAGACTTAGTCTGCTGTAGTTTAGAAGCTTAAAATTAAGCTTTGAGATACAAATAAAAACGGCAACTTCGGTTGCCGTTTTTTTTACTTAAATGAAATTGAGGACTCTATGAATAAATTATTACTAGCTTGCATCGCATTATTGACATCTTGCACATCATTAAGCAACTTCCAAGAGCAACCGGTAGTTCCATTCGGAAAAGCCAAAACCTATAAAACTACATGCAGTGGTCTAGCTGAAGATTGGGGTAGTTGCCATAGAAAAGCCAAGCGCACCTGCGCTAATGGTTACGAAGTGGAAGATCAAAATGATGATAAAAGTGGCGTCCATCGTGAAATGGTGTTTAGCTGTCAATAAAAGTGGCTATTTGATTCCGTAGCTCAATTGCGTCATTAGCTATTCTTCTATCCCCAGTTCCTGAATTTTACGCGTAAGTGTGTTGCGGCCCATACCCAGTTGATTGGCGGCTTCTATGCGCCGGCCGCGTGTATGCTCCAGCGCTTTAGTAATCAGAATGCGTTCAAAAATCTGCGTGCGCGTTTCCAGCACATTTTGTTCACCGCGGTTTAATGCGTCCATTACTTCGCTGGCTAAGCCTTCTTGCCAGGATAAGGCGGCACTGGATTTGCTGCTGTCTTCTTTGAGTTCAGGCGGCAAGTCGGCAATGTCTATGTTTTGCCCGGGTGCCATCACGGTGAGCCAATGGCAAACGTTCTCCAATTGCCTCACGTTACCACTCCAATTGACAGCACTTAAGTATTGCAGGGCGGCCGCGGAAGGTTGCTTGGCCTCAACGCCTAATTCGGTGGCGCTGTGTTGCAGGAAATGCTTGATCAGCAGTGGGATATCCTCGCGACGTTCGCGCAAGGCCGGCAAGCGCAGGCGAATCACATTCAGGCGATGAAATAAGTCTTCACGAAACAAACCTTGTTTGACGCGCTCTTCCAAATCTTGGTGGGTGGCGGCAATGATGCGTACATTGACCTTAATTGGCTGATGGCCACCTATTCGGTAAAACTGGCCATCACTTAATACTCGCAACAAGCGGGTTTGCAAGTCGGCTGGCATGTCGCCAATCTCGTCTAAAAATAGCGTGCCGGTGTCGGCTTGCTCAAAACGACCGCGTCTGGCAGCTTGTGCGCCGGTAAAAGCACCACGCTCGTGACCAAACAATTCGGACTCTAGCAGGTCTTTGGGGATGGCCGCGGTGTTGATCGCAATGAAAGGTTTATCGCCGCGCGGGCTGTGTCGATGCAAGGCGCGCGCTACCAGCTCTTTACCGCTACCGGATTCGCCGTTGATAAGCACGGTAGCATGCGAGCGACTTAAGCGGCCTATGGCCCTAAAAACCTCCTGCATGGCCGGGGCTTGGCCTATGATTTCAGGTGTGTCTTCTTCTACCACCGCTTCGGTGAATTGGCGGGTGCTTTCTTCCACGGCGCGTTTAATCACGTCCATGGCTTGGTCGACATCAAACGGTTTGGCTAAATACTCAAATGCACCACCCTGAAAGGCTGCCACCGCGCTTTCCAAATCGGAGTAGGCGGTCATGATGATGACCGGAATGTCGGGAAACTTTTGTTTGATTTCAGACAAAAAATCCAAGCCCGACTCGTTGGGCATGCGGATGTCACTGACAACCACTTGCGGTTGCTCATGCTCTAAGGCATTAATCGCCTCGGCTACCGAAGAAAAAGTTTTAAATTCCAGGTCGGTGCGCGACAGGGCTTTTTCAAATACCCAGCGTATCGATTTGTCGTCGTCAATAATCCAAATTGGTTTCATGCGGTTCTCACTATTTAAAATACAGCGTATTCGCGGCCAAAGGCCATGAATTTAATTCTTTATTGTTGTTGGTTTAATGGCCGAGGTTTCTATTGGTAACAATATGGTGAAACAAGTATGGCCGGGTTTGCTTTCGCATTCAATCATGCCGTGGTGCTGGGTGATGAAAGTTTGCGCCAAGGTGAGGCCTAAGCCTGTGCCGCCCTCACTGCCCGATACCAATGGGTAAAAAATGCGTTCACGGATGTCGTTGGGGATGCCGGGGCCGTTATCAATAATTTCCAATTTAATCGCCACGCGGTAGCGCTTACGCGCCAGCGTCACTTGCCGTTCCGCACGGGTTCTAAAGCTTAGTTGGCAATCGGTCTTGTTTTGCCCTTGCATGGCTTGTACGGCGTTGCGGGCAATATTAAGAACCGCTTGTATGAGTTTTTCTCGATCGCCTATAAGTTCGGGCAAGCTTAAATCGTAATCGCGTTTAATCACCAAGCCCTTGGACGATTCGGCCATCAGCAGGCTGCGCACGCGCTCTAACACCTCGTGGATGTTGGTGGGTTGGTATTTAGGGGCGCGGTGTGGAATCAACAAGCGGTCCATCAGCGACTGCAAACGGTCGGCTTCTTTAATGATGACCTGCGTGTACTCGCGCAGGCTGGGTGAAGGCAACTCGTGTTCTAGCAATTGCGCTGCCCCTCGCAAACCGCCTAAGGGGTTGCGTATTTCATGGGCTAAGTTGCGCAAGAGTTCGGCGTTGGCTTGTTGTTGAATTAGCATGCGCTCTTCACGGGCTATGCGCAATTGCGCGTCCATTTGCTGAAACTCTAAAATCAAGCAGGCATCGGGTGTGTCAATTGGCGTGACGGTGCAGGTGACAGCGAAAGACAATTGCCTATGCGTGCTGATGGCAAATTCGTGTTCACGGAACGGGCTTTGTTGTTTGGTGGCATTTTTCACCGCCAGCATTAAAATTTCGCAATTAGGAAACACCTCGTTGATGAGCATACCGGTCACGTGCGTGGCACTGAAGGCAAAAGTAACCTCTGCGCCCGGGTTGATGTAGACCACACGGTTCTCTGCATTAAGCAAGATGATCGCGGTGGCGAGGTGCTCTAAGCCTTTAAAATGATTGGGGGTGGCGTGGACCATAATGAGGCTAAATTAAATTGGGTTGATTGATCATACTATGATTAAAGCAAAAGCCAGACCAACTTTAGGGCAGGCTGGGCATAAATAAATCTTATGCCGTTAACGCATGCCATTCAATTCTTTTTGTAGCAATTCGATGTTGTTTTGATGGTTGTCCACCTCGGCTTGCAATGGTTTCATTTTCTCATTGAATTTAGCCATGTTGCGGTAAGTGGACACCGTACCATCGCTGTTTTTCTGCCTTGCTATTTCACCCTTAGCGGCCTCTTGGACGTAGGCTTCTTTTGCAGCTTTTAAGGCAATTTGTTCGGACTTAAGCTCGGCCTCTAATATGGTTTGGCGTTTGGCGTCACGTTGCTTTTGCAGGTCGGCATCCACCCGCGAGAAGTCGCTGCTATTGGGGATGTTTAATTTAATGGCACCTTTGCTTTTTAAGTTGGAGTAGGTGACGACCCCGTTGGCATCCGTGTGTTTATATATGTCGGCCAGCACCGGGCTGGCAAGCATTGTGAACACAAGGGTGCTAATGTAAATTAGGCAATAATTTTTTATCATGTTTGTAGTGTAGAACAGTTGTTAGGCCTAGGCAATTTGCTAAGCTTGAGTATGTTAACTATATAGCGAGCAATAAAAAAGGGGCGATGATTCGCCCCTTTTTATCTAGTCTAACTTAGCTTAGCAAGAGTAGTACAAACCAAACTCAGCTGGGTGCGGCGTCATGCGTAGTTTGTTTACTTCTTCCATTTTTAAGGCAATGTAGCTGTCTATCCAATCGTTGGTGAACACACCACCGCGGGTTAAGAACTCGCGGTCTTTGTCTAGGTTAGCCAAGGCTTCTTCTAGTGATGCACATACGGTTGGAATCATTGCATCTTCTTCTGGTGGAAGATGGTACAAGTCTTTAGTCGCTGGCTCGCCTGGGTGGATCTTGTTTTGTACGCCATCCAGACCCGCCATCATCAAGGCACTGAATGCCAAGTATGGGTTAGCAATTGGATCTGGGAAGCGCGCTTCAACACGGCGTGCTTTGTCAGAATGCACGAATGGGATGCGGATAGAAGCAGAGCGGTTTTTAGCTGAGTAAGCTAATTTAACTGGCGCTTCAAAGTGCGGTACCAAGCGTTTGTATGAGTTGGTGCCTGGGTTGGTGATCGCGTTCAATGCTTTAGCATGCTTGATGATGCCGCCTATGTAGTAAAGCGCGAAATCGCTCAAACCAGCGTAGCCGTTTCCAGCGAACAAGTTTTTACCGTCTTTCCAAATGGATTGGTGCACGTGCATGCCTGAGCCGTTATCGCCAGCGAATGGTTTTGGCATGAAAGTAGCCGTTTTACCATAAGCGTGCGCGGTGTTTAACACCACGTATTTAAGAATTTGTGTCCAGTCTGCACGTTGAGTCAAGGTGCTGAACTGCGTACCGATTTCACATTGACCGGCTGTGGCCACTTCGTGGTGGTGCACTTCAACTGGCACGCCCATTTCTTCAAGCGCGATACACATAGCAGAACGCACGTCTTGCAATGAATCGACTGGTGGCACTGGGAAGTAACCACCTTTAACACCTGGACGGTGGCCAGTGTTGCCGCCTTCAAATTTGTCTTTTGTCGACCAAGCCGCTTCTTCTGAGTTGATGCGCACTGAGCTACCGCTCATGCTTACGTCCCATTCGATGGAATCAAAAATGAAGAATTCTGGTTCAGGACCAAAGTAAGCCGTGTCACCGATACCGCTGGCTTTTAAGTAAGCTTCAGCACGTTTAGCCAAGCTACGTGGGCAACGGTCGTAACCTTTGCCGTCTGTTGGGTCCACTACATCGCAAGTTAGGATCAATGTAGGCTCGTCCATGAATGGGTCGATGTTAGCCGTGGTTGGGTCTGGCATTAATTGCATGTCTGAGGCTTGGATGCCTTTCCAGCCAGCAATAGAAGAACCGTCAAAGGCGTGGCCTTCTGTAAATTTTTCTTCATTGAATGCAGAAACAGGAACGGTTACATGTTGCTCCTTACCGCGCGTGTCGGTAAAACGAAAATCAACAAATTTAATGTCGTTTTCTTTTACCATTTTCATTACTTTAGCCACTGACATCAAAATCTCCTAAGTATGGTGTGGGATAGATAAAACAAATTCTTAACTGTATAAAATCACAAAGTATTCAACGTGCTAGATTAGCAGGAAACGTGCCATGCTGAAAAGACCAAAAGCCGGCTTTTTTGCCTAAGTGCGGAAATGCCGCCCAGGATTAAGCACCATTAAAGTGCAATATACTCAATTATTGCACCATTAAAGTGCATCAATTTATCGCTTGGCAGGGTGCTGGTTTTTTATGCAATCCGGCTATAATTTCAGGGTAAGTAAAATTAGAATGCTGGCCTATGCTTTATACGCAACAGTCGCATCGTTCACAAAAAATAAAGGGTGGGCTTATGAGTCAAGTACAAGGCATATTGCAATCCGCACAACAACGCAGTTTAGAGAACAGTTTCCCCTATCTTGGGGCCTTGACGCCATCCGAAGCTTACGCTGTATTGCAAGCCGATCCAAAGGCACTGTTGATAGACGTGCGCACCAAGGCCGAGTTAGAACTAGTCGGCCGCTTACCCAACGCCCTTAATTTAGAGTGGGCGTTCTACCCTGGCATGGTTAAGAATGAGCAGTTCGCCGAGCAATTGGCCGCCAATGTCGATAAAGATTTAACGGTGTTATTCCTCTGCCGCACCGGTGGCCGCTCACACAATGCCGCCGTGTTGGCCAAACAGTTGGGCTATGCCCAAGCTTACAACATCCTCGAGGGCTTTGAGGGCGACGCCAATGCATTAAAACAGCGCACCACTATTAATGGCTGGAAGCACGCCAATTTGCCTTGGACTAACTAAAGCATGACCGATCACTACGCGGTCATAGGCAACCCGATTGCGCACAGCAAATCGCCTTTGATACATACCGAGTTTGCTAAACAAACGGGGCAAGCCATGGCGTATGAAGCGATATTGGCGCCACTGGATGACTTTGCTGGCACCGTGCAAACCCTTATCAAGCAAGGCTACAAAGGCGTTAACGTGACCGTGCCGTTTAAATTTGCTGCCTACGACATGGCCGATCAGCGTAGCGAGCGCGCCATGGCTGCTGGCGCGGCCAACACCTTGAGTTTTACGGTAGATGGCATACTGGCTGACAACACCGACGGAGCAGGTTTGGTGCGGGACATACTAGTTAATCAGCAATGTGAATTTACCGGCAAACGTGTGCTTTTAATTGGCGCCGGCGGTGCAGCCGAAGGGGTGTTGCAACCGATACTGGCGGCCAAGCCCAGCTTATTGGTCATCACCAATCGCAGCTTGGATAAAGCGCAAGCGATGTTAAGCAAGGTGGCAGCATCGCCCACTAAATTGCAGGCCATTTCCCTTGCTGAATTAGGCGACGCCGCTTTTGACATTGTGATCAATGCCACCTCTGCCGGTTTGAGCGGAAGCCCATTGGCCATCCCCGACAGCATTTTTGGCCCCGATTGTTTGGCCTACGACATGATGTACGGCCGTGAAACGCCGTTTATGCAGCAGGCTAAGCGTTGTGGCGCCAAGGTGGCCGATGGATTGGGCATGCTGCTAGAACAAGCGGCCGAGGCCTTTGCTATCTGGCGTGGGGTGCGGCCAAACACGCAAGCTTTGCTGCAACAACTAAGCCTATAAATGCATACAGCCGCATGAAAAATTGGTTACTTAATCGACATGAAAAAGCCCAGCCACTGAGCTTTAGTGGCTACGCCACGCGCGGATTGGTGGCGTTTTTTATGCTGCTGCTCGCCTACCAACTTTGGATATTGCTGCATATTTGTTGGTGGATACAGTTCAATCCCTCATCCAGTGCGTTCATGGAAGACCGTCTGGATTTAATTCAAGAAAAAAATCCCGATGCCGAGTTAAAACACAAGTGGGTGAAATACAACAAAATCTCCATCCATTTAAAACGGGCCGTCATTGCCAGTGAGGATGCTAAATTTTTAGATCATGAGGGCTTCGATTGGGAAGGCATAGAAAAAGCCTACAAGAAGAACAAGCGCAAAGGCAAAATCGTCGCGGGCGGTTCCACCATCAGTCAGCAATTGGCTAAGAATTTATTTTTGTCTACCAAGCGCACGCCTTGGCGCAAAGCAGAAGAGGCGCTCATTACGGTGATGTTGGAAAACATCCTGAGTAAAAAGCGCATATTGGAAATCTATCTAAATATCATCGAGTGGGGCAACGGGGTATTTGGTGCCGAGGCCGCTGCTAGGCATTATTACAAAACCAGCGCCGCCAATTTGAGTAGCGTTCAAGCCGCTAAGTTAGCCGCCATGATTCCTAATCCACGCTTTTACGACAAGCACACTTACACCAACTATTTAAGCCGGCGCACCGCCACCATAGAAGCGCGCATGTACCAAGTGAGCGTACCTAAGTAACAGGCTTACGCCCTAATTCTGTAAGCGGTTATGCTTACAGCATGGCTTTTAAGTATTTGGCCGTGTAACTGTGTTTGTTTTCTGCCACTTGTTCAGGCGTGCCTTCGGCGATAATGCTGCCGCCTCCATCCCCACCCTCTGGGCCCATGTCCACTATCCAATCGGCCGTTTTAATCACGTCCAAATTGTGTTCAATAATGACGATGGTGTTGCCGGCATCCCTTAAACGATGGATCACGTCTAACAGTAATTGAATGTCGGCAAAGTGCAAGCCGGTGGTCGGTTCGTCCAATATATAAAGGGTACGACCGGTGTCGCGTTTGCTTAATTCAAGTGCTAATTTTACCCGTTGCGCTTCGCCGCCGGATAAGGTGGTGGCACTTTGCCCTAGGGTGATGTAGCCCAAGCCCACATCCAACAAAGTTTTTAACTTGCGCGCAATGACCGGTTGGGCACTAAAAAACACGTGCGCTTGTTCCACCGTCATTTCCAATACTTCGCGTATGTTTTTGCCTTTAAATTGAATTTCCAAGGTTTCGCGGTTGTAGCGATGGCCTTTGCACACGTCGCACGGCACGTAAACATCCGGTAAAAAGTGCATTTCAACGCGCAACACCCCATCGCCTTGGCAGGCTTCACAACGCCCACCTTTGACGTTAAACGAATAACGGCCAGGGCCGTAACCACGCACACGGCTTTCCGGCACATTGGCAAATAAATCACGGATAGGCGTAAATAGTCCGGTGTAAGTGGCAGGGTTGGAGCGCGGGGTTCGGCCTATCGGGCTTTGGTCCACGTCCACCACTTTATCAAAAAAGGCCAAGCCGTCGATTTCACCGAAGGCGGCCGGCTCGGTGTTGCTGCCATACAAATGCTGTGAAACAACACGGTACAGGGTATCGTTAATCAAGGTAGATTTGCCGCTACCGGACACGCCCGTGATACAGCTTAGTAAGCCCACCGGTAATTTCAAGCTGACGTCTTTTAAGTTGTTGCCAGTGGCGTGGCTTAATTTTAGCCAACGGGCTGAATCGGGCGCGGTGCGTTTTTTGTTATAGATGATTTGTTTTTTGCCGCTTAGGTATTCGCCCGTTAATGAGTTAGGGTTTGCCAAGACTTGGTCGGGGGTGCCTTCCGCGACAATTTTACCGCCGTGCTCGCCGGCGCCTGGGCCAATATCAATCACGTAATCGGCAGCCAAAATGGCATCGTGATCGTGCTCCACCACGATGACGCTGTTGCCTATGTCGCGTAAACGCTTAAGCGTTTCTAATAAACGGTCGTTATCGCGTTGATGCAATCCGATGGACGGTTCGTCCAATACGTACATGACGCCGGTTAGGCCGCTGCCGATTTGGCTGGCCAAGCGTATGCGTTGCGCTTCACCGCCGGATAAGGTTTCAGCCGAACGCGACAAGGACAAATACTCCAAGCCGACGTTGGTTAAAAACTTCAAGCGGTTGCTGATCTCTTTTACGATCTTATCCGCGATGGCTAATTTAGCCCCTTTCAATTCAAGTGTTTCAAAGAAAGTAAGCGCCAACTTTAAAGGCACTTCACAGACTTCGTGTATGTTTTTATTGCCGACTTTTACAAAGCGTGCGGCTTTGCGTAAACGCGTGCCGTTGCAATCTGGGCAGGTTTTTGAATTGAGGTATTTGGCCAACTCTTCACGCACGGTTTGCGAATCGGTTTCGTGATAGCGTCGTTTTAAATTGTTTAAGATTCCCTCAAAGGCATGGGTTTTTTCAAAGAAAGTACCGCGCTCGTTGAGGTATTTAAACGGCAAGGTTTCTTTATCGCTGCCATGCAGTAAAACCTGTTGTATGGCCTCGGGCAATTTTTCAAAGGGGCTGTCCAAATCAAATTTATAATGCGCCGCTAAACTGGCCAGCATCTGAAAGTAAAATTGGTTGCGTCTGTCCCAACCTTTAATGGCGCCGGCGGCTAGGGATAAATGCGGAAAAGCCACCACCCGTTTCGGGTCAAAAAAGTTCATGTTGCCTAGACCATCGCAACTTGGGCAAGCGCCCATGGGATTGTTGAAAGAGAATAGGCGCGGTTCTAATTCAGCGAGTGAGTACTCACAAATTGGGCAGGCAAACTTAGCAGAAAACAAATGCTCGCGCTCCCTATCCATCTCAAAAGCGATGGCTTTGCCCTCGGCTAATCGCAAGGCCGTCTCGAATGATTCGGCGATGCGTTGCTTCATGTCCGGTTTAACTTTTATCCGGTCTATGACCACTTCCACGCTGTGCTTAGTGGTCTTGGCCAGTTGCGGCAGCGCGTCCATTTCATAAATGGTGCCGTCTATGCGTAAGCGCACAAAACCTTGCGCTTTGAGTTCTTCAAATAAATCCAGTTGCTCACCTTTGCGGTTGCTCACCACCGGTGCCAACAACATTAGCTTGGTGTCTTCTGGCAAAGCCATGACATGATCGACCATTTGGCTGACGGTTTGCGCTTCTAATTTAATGCCGTGCTCTGGGCATTCTGGATCTCCGGCGCGTGCGTAAAGCAGACGCAAATAGTCGTGAATTTCGGTGACGGTGCCCACGGTTGAGCGCGGGTTATGCGAGGTGGATTTTTGCTCTATGGATATGGCCGGTGACAAGCCTTCTATCAGGTCAACATCCGGTTTGTCCATGCGCGCCAAAAATTGTCTGGCGTAGGCCGATAAGGATTCCACATAACGTCGCTGGCCTTCGGCATACAAGGTATCAAAGGCCAAAGACGATTTACCGGAGCCGGATAAACCGGTGATCACCACCAGCTTATTACGGGGAATATCCAATGAAATATTTTTAAGATTGTGCGTGCGTGCACCGCGTATTTTTATGAATTCCATCATGCTTCTGGCTAAAGGCTCGGTTAATTTTTGGCAACCTGCTAATATACCTACTTTTCTAAAATTAGCTCAAGTAATTTACATGACAGCCATAAAAAATCAGTTAGGTGGGTTGGTTAAAGACGTGGCCGCGCAAAAAATGGCCGCCCTAGTTGAAGGCAGTAGTTTAGATAAAATGACCCCAGTTGAATTGCGCGCCACCGTCAGCTTGGCCTCTATTTATGGCTTGCGCATGTTCGGCCTATTTTCCATCTTGCCTATCTTTGCGGTATACGCCGCTTCCTTTCCTGAACACCCCACCCCGCTCATGATAGGTTTGGCACTCGGTGCTTATGGCCTAACGCAAGCCTTGTTTCAGCTACCGTTTGGCATGGCCTCAGATAAATTTGGCCGCAAGCCCATGATCTATTTAGGCCTAGGCATCTTCGCCGTGGGCAGCATGATGGCAGCTTTGGCCATGAACATAGAAGGCATGATCATAGGCCGCGCCGTGCAAGGGGCCGGAGCCGTGTCTGCCGTGGTCACGGCCCTGTTGGCTGATTTAACCCGCGATGAAAACCGCACCAAGGCCATGGCCAGCATAGGCGCCACCATAGGCGTGGCCTTTGCCGTGTCCTTAGTGGGCGGGCCTTTGCTCAATCAATGGATAGGCGTGCCAGGCATATTCTTCATGACCGCCGTGTTAACCTTAGCCGCCATCGCCGTGGTCAAGTACGTGGTGCCCGATCCGGTTAATAGCCACTACCATTCCGATGCCAGCGCCGCGCCGGCTAAATTAAAAGACGTGCTAAACAATGCACAATTGCTGCGATTAAATTACGGCATTTTTGCCTTGCATGCCGCGCAAATGGCCATGTTTGTTGTGGTGCCATTTGCCATTAGCAAGGCCAGTACGCTTAACGTGAATCAACATTGGTTTATTTATTTACCGGTGTTGTTGCTGTCTTTTGCGCTGATGGTGCCGGCCATTATTTACGCAGAAAAGCAGGCCAAGATGAAACAGGTGTTCGTGGCGGCCGTGGCCACCATGCTTTTTGCGCAAGTGCTTTTTGCCTTATCCATTGATTACTTTTGGGGCATCGTATTTTCATTGACGGTGTATTTTGTGGCGTTTAATTTGTTGGAGGCCTCCTTGCCGTCCATCATCAGCAAAATGGCCCCGGCTGCCGCCAAAGGCACGGCCATGGGCGTATACAACACCGCGCAATCCTTGGGCATTTTTGTTGGCGGTGCCATGGGTGGCTATTTATCGCACCGTTTTGGTTTTTCCAGCGTGTTTATTTTTTGTAGCGTAATGATGCTTTTATGGCTACTATTGGCTTATTCCATGCAAGCGCCACCGGCACTTAAAACCAAGATGTACAGCTTGGATGAAGCGACGGCTGAGTTAAGTGCAGAACAAGCGAGCAAGCTTAAAAATCAGTTAAGCAAACTGGCGGGCGTATTAGAGGCAGTGGTTTTGCCGCAAGAGCGCACGGTCATTTTAAAAGTGGATTTAAAAATACATAACACGCAGGCTTGGAACGAATCCAAGGTGCAGCAACTATTGAGGGGATAAATAATGGCATCAGTAAATAAAGTAATTTTAGTCGGCAATTTAGGCCGCGATCCTGAAGTGCGTTTCATGCCGAACGGCGACGCGGTTTGTAATTTCAGCATTGCCACCACCGATAGCTGGAAAGACAAAGCCGGTGCCAAACAAGAGCGCACCGAGTGGCACAACATTGTTATGTACCGTAAGCTGGCCGAGATTGCCGGCGAGTACTTAAAAAAAGGTCGTCCTGTGTATGTGGAAGGCCGCTTGCAAACGCGCAAATGGCAAACCAAAGAAGGCCAAGACCGCTACACCACGGAAATCATTGCCGATCAAATGCAAATGTTGGGTGGCCGTGATGGCGCAGGTTCCAATGCCAGTTACGACGGCGGCATGGATCAAAGCAGCGGCGGTGACGATTACAATCAAGCGCCTAGCAATCCGGTGGCGGCGAAACCAGCGGCAGGCGGTTCAGGCTTTGACGATTTTGAGGACGACATTCCATTTTAATCGTGCCTGTTTAGCAGCGTGATATAAGCAACCCGGCGCAGCGATGTGCCGGGTTTTTTTATGGCTTTTTTAGGCTTGGATTGCATTGAAATTGCCCGCGCCTAAGCTGGTGCATAGACTGGATTATCGTCTATAATTCAAGCCTAACCTTTAAACGGTAACGACACATGGCATCTCATTCTGATCTAGCAAAACTGTTTTCAGGCCTAAGCACGGCTAGACCCAAAACCACCTTAGGAAAACGCCAACTGCTCACCCTAGGCGTGGGTGCATTAATCTTGGCCGTGGTGATTTGGATGAGCTCAGGCGACCCAGTCACACCACCCACAGCAACGCCTAACACGCAGTCCGATGTGGCCGATGCCGAGCAAATGCCGGTAGTGTTGGCGTCGGTACGCCAAGGTCAATTTGATGACAATTTATTGGCCATAGGCACGGTTACGCCACTCAACGCGGTTGAGGTATACGGCCGGGTAGACGGGCAAATTACCAGCATTGATTTTAAAGAAGGGCAAATGGTTAAAGCAGGTGATTTATTGGCGCAAATTGACCCACGTCCATTCGAAGTACAGCTCACCTTAGCGGCTGGGCAATTAGCCCGCGATCAAGCGCTGCTGGATAATGCGCAAGCCGATCTAGAACGCTATCGCACCTTGTTGGCACAAGACTCCATTTCCCGTCAGTCAGTGGACACGCAAGAGGCGCTGGTTCGCCAACACAAAGCCGCCGTGCAAGCCGATCAAGGCAGCATAGACAACGCAAAATTGCAGCTCTCGCACACCAAAGTGATCGCCCCTATTAGCGGTCGCGTGGGCTTACGGCAAATCGATAAAGGCAATATGCTGCGTGCCTCCGGTGCTAAAGGCATCGTCGTGATTACCCAATTGCAACCCATCAGCGTGGTGTTTACTGCCCCAGAAGATGCCTTACCGCAAGTCATGAAACTGCTTGGCTCTGAGCGCATTGCGGTGAATGCTTACGACAGAAGCCAAGAGCGCAATTTGGGCAAAGGCTGGTTGCTGGCGGCGGACAATAAAATCGACCCCGCCACCGGTACCATTAAGTTAAAAGCAGAATTCCCCAATGCCGACAACGCGCTGTTTGCCAACCAATTTGTTAACATCAAAATGCCGGTGCAAAGCCTAGCGAAAGCGACCCTTATGCCAACCGCCGCCATACAACGTGGCGCTAAAGGCAGTTTTGTTTATCAGTTACAAGACAACCATACCGTCACCGTGACCCCGGTTAAATTGGGCGCCAATCAAGGTGACACCACGGTGGTTTTAAGCGGCTTGTCGGTCGGCAGCCAAGTGGTGGTCGAGGGGGCGGATCGCCTCAGAGAAGGCGCCAAGATTAAAGTCATCGGTCAGGCCACACCGGTCGCTTCAAACGCATCACGCGCCGCCAGTCGCGGTCTTGAGACCATGATCCTGACTCGCTCCTTGAGCTTGTAAGCCTACACTTAAGCCGCCATGAATATTTCGCGCCCGTTTATTGCTCGGCCCATCGCCACCTCTTTGCTCATGGTGGCGATATTGCTAGTGGGCTTGTTTGCCTACCGTGTCATTCCGGTTTCCGCCCTCCCGCAATTTGATTACCCGACCATACAAGTGGTCACTTTATACCCGGGCGCAAGTCCAGACCTGGTCACGTCCAATATCACCGCGCCATTGGAGCGGCAATTTGGCAGAATGCCAGGCTTGAAGCAAATGTCCTCGACCAGTTCAGACGGGGCTTCCGTGATTACCTTGCAATTTAATCTGGAACTGCCCTTGGATGTAGCCGAGCAAGACGTGCAGGCTGCCATCAATGGCGCAATTAATTTGTTGCCGCCTGATCTGCCGCAGTTGCCGATATACAGCAAGATCAACCCAGCCGATCCAGCCGTTTTGACCTTGGCCCTGACTTCCCCCACCTTGCCATTGCCGACCATGCAAAAATTGGCGGAATCGAGGTTGATAGCCAAAATCTCCCAATTGCCCGGCGTTGGCTTGGTCAGCATAAGCGGTGGGCAACGCCCGGCCATTCGCGTGCAAGCCAACCCCAAAACCTTGGCCGCCTATAACTTATCTTTAGAAGATTTGCGTTTAGCGATAACCAACGCCAATTCCAACCAGGCTAAGGGTGGCTTTGACGGCCCTAGCCAAGCATCCAGTTTGAATTCCAATGATCAGTTGCAATCCGTGGAGGAATTTTTAGGCCTAACCGTGACTTACCGCAATGGCGCTCCTGTGCGTTTGAGGGAAGTGGCCGAGGTGGTGGACGGCGCCGAGAATGCCAGGTTGGCGGCTTGGGGCAATGAATCTCAAGCGCTAATAGTCAACGTGCAGCGTCAGCCTGGGGCCAATGTTATTGAGGTGGTGGACGGCATTAAAAAAGTATTGCCTAGCTTGCAAGCGAGCTTGCCGCCTGCCGTTAAAGTGACCGTGCTCACCGATAGAACGCAAACCATACGCGCCTCGGTGGCCGACGTGCAGTTTGAATTGCTGTTGTCGGTGGCCTTGGTGGTCATGGTGATTTTCCTATTTTTACGCAATCTGTCCGCCACGATTATTCCTAGTGTGGCCGTGCCCTTATCCTTAATAGGCAGTTTTGCCGCTATGTATTTGGCTGGCTTTTCCATCAACAACTTAACCCTAATGGCGCTGATTGTGGCCACCGGCTTTGTGGTGGACGACGCCATCGTCATGATAGAAAACATCATGCGCTACATCGAGGCCGGTGAGTCACCTATGCAAGCTGCCCTTAAAGGGTCCAAGCAAATCGGCTTCACCATCGTGTCCTTGACGGTGTCCTTGATGGCGGTGTTGATTCCACTGCTGTTTATGGGCGACGTCATCGGCCGTTTATTCCATGAATTTGCCGTGACCTTGTTGGTGGCCATCTTGATTTCGGCCGTGGTGTCCTTGACCCTCACCCCCATGATGTGCGCGCGCTTATTGCGCCACGTGCCGGCCGCTGAGCAAAGCCGTTTCTTTGTGGTGACCGGCGCCTGGTTTGATAAGGTCACCGTGCGCTATGGGGAAATGTTGCAATGGGTGTTTAATCGCCAACGCTTAACATTGATGGTGGCCGGGCTCACCCTAGTCATCACGGTGTTGCTGTACGTGTTCATTCCCAAAGGCTTCTTCCCGGTGCAAGACACCGGTGCCATTCAAGCCGTTTCACAAGGGCCAACCAGCTTGTCGTTCGCTGCCATGGCCGAGCGCCAGCAAGCC
Source organism: Methylophilaceae bacterium (assembly GCA_965601545.1). GTDB lineage: Bacteria > Pseudomonadota > Gammaproteobacteria > Burkholderiales > Methylophilaceae > Methylotenera. The sequence goes on from OZ271845.1 coordinate 1,495,335, forward strand.
TTGGGCCGGGTGATTTTGCAGGATCCGGCGGTGGAAAGTTTGTCTTCCTTCATAGGCGTGGACGGCAGCAATGCCACGCTCAATACCGGCCGCTTTTTGATTAATTTGAAACCATTGGCCGATCGCGACCGTGCCGATGAAGTGATTGCCCGCTTGCAAACTGCGGTGGCCGAGGTGCAAGGCATTAAGTTGTTTATGCAATCCGTGCAGGATTTAACCATAGAAGATAAAGTCAGCCCGACGCAGTACCAAATTTCATTGGAAGATGCCGATGCCGAGGTGTTGCGTGCTTGGGTGCCGAAATTGGTGGCACGCTTAAGCGCAGCACCTGAATTGGCTGATGTCACCAGCGACCAGCAAGAAGGTGGCTTACAAGCCCACGTCGAGATAGACCGCAACATGGCGGCTCGCTATGGCTTGAGCGCTAATGACGTCAACAACACCTTGTACAACGCCTATGGTCAACGTCAAGTGTTAACCTTGTTTACTCCTACCAATCAGCAACGCGTCATATTGGAAGTGAAGCCGGCATTCCGTGACAGCGTGCAAGGTTTAGCCGGTTTATACGTGAGCAACATGAGTGGTGGCGCCAATGTCACGGCATCCAATCTGTCCAAGCAAATCCCCTTGTCGTCAATTGCCACGGTCAGCGAGCGCCGTGCGCCCTTATTGATTAGCCGCGCTGGGCAATTTCCGGCCAGCACCATTTCCTTTAACTTAGCGCTAGGCACGTCTTTGGACGAGGCGATAGACGTGGTGGAAACAGCCCAGCGCGAATTGGCATTGCCGGCCAGCAGTCAGTTGAAATTGCAAGGCGCCACCTTGGCATTTAAAGCTTCACTGGCCAATCAATTGTGGTTAATTTTGGCGGCCATCGTGGTGGTGTACATTGTTTTAGGGGTGCTATACGAAAGTTATATACACCCGATTACCATCTTGTCTACTCTGCCATCGGCAGGCATAGGCGCCTTATTGGCCTTAATGCTGTCGGGTAACGAACTCAATGTGATTGCCATTATCGGCATCATTTTATTGATAGGCATCGTCATGAAGAACGCCATCATGATGATCGATTTTGCCCTGGATGCGCAGCGCGAACAAGGTATGACGCCACGCGAGGCCATCTACCAAGCCTGCTTATTGCGCTTGCGACCCATCACCATGACCACTTTTGCGGCCTTGTTAGGTGCTTTGCCACTGATGTTGGGCTGGGGAGTCGGTTCCGATTTGCGTCACCCCTTGGGCATTACCCTAGTAGGCGGTTTGGTCATGAGCCAAATGCTCACCTTGTTTACCACGCCGGTAATTTATCTGGCCATGGAGCGCCTAGCCCAAGCCGGAATATGGCCTCGCTTAGTGGACAAAGTCAAAGGTTGGGCATGAGGCTGCGCCCATGAACTTTAGTGCGCCCTTCATCAGTAGACCGGTAGCCACCACGCTATTGACCTTAGGGCTGATGTTGGTGGGCATCAGTGCCTTGCAGTTGTTGCCTATTTCCCCCTTACCTAGGGTAGACATCCCCACCATTAAAGTCTCGGCATCGCTACCTGGCGCCAGCCCGGAAACCATGGCCGCCGCCGTTACCACGCCGCTGGAGCGATCATTGGGCCGCATCGCCGGCATCACCGAAATGACCTCAACCAGTGCGCTAGGCGCCAGCCGTATCGTCTTGCAATTCAACCTAGACCGCGACATCAATGGTGCAGCGCGGGATGTGCAAGCCGCCTTGAATGCCGCACAAAGTGATTTGCCGAGCAGCATGCCGAGCAAGCCTTTTTACCGCAAGGTGAATCCGGCAGACGCGCCCATCATGATACTGAGCTTGACCTCGGCATCGATGAGCCAAGGACAACTTTACGATGCCGCCTCGACGGTGGTGTCACAAAAGCTGTCGCAATTAAAAGGCGTGGGCGAAATTGAAGTCGGTGGCAGCGCCTTACCGGCGGTGCGCGTGGATCTCAACCCCAATGCTTTGCAGCAATACGGCGTGGGCCTTGATGAGGTTCGCAAGGCTCTTTCGGCAGCTAACTCTAACTTACCGCAAGGCAGCTTGGATGACGCCAGTGGCCATTGGCAAATTGCCTCAAACGGGCAATTACAAGCTGCCGCCGATTACGCGGGCGTGGTGATTAAATACCAAAATGGCGCGGCGGTGGCCATGCGCGACGTGGCGCAATTGACCGATGGCGTTGAAGACGTGCGCACCGCAGGCTTGGACAACGGTAAACCGGCGGTGCTGGTGGTGATCAAGCGTGAAGCCGGCGCCAACATTATTGATACCGTGGGCCGCATTAGCGATGTGCTGCCTAGCCTAAAAGCCTCCATTCCCGCAGCCGTAGACTTAAGCGTGGCCATGGAGCGCACCAGCAACATACGTGCATCGATAAACGATGCTGGATACACCTTGGTGTTTGCCGTGTTGTTGGTGATCTTGGTGGTGCTGATGTTTTTACGCAATGGCCGCGCCGCCTTGGTCCCCATCGTGGCGGTGCCGGTGTCGTTGGTCGGCACGTTTGCCGCCATGTATCTACTCGATTACAGCCTCAATACCCTGTCCTTGATGGCGCTCACCATAGCCGTGGGCTTTGTGGTTGATGACGCGATTGTAGTACTGGAAAACATCACGCGTCACCTAGAAAACGGGCTGGATGCAAAACAAGCCGCCTACCTGGGTGCCAAAGAAGTTGGCTCAACGGTATTAAGCATGACCTTGGTCATCATTGCGGTGTTTATTCCCATGCTATTAATGGGCGGCTACGTCGGCTTGTTCGTCCGTGAGTTTGTAGTGACCTTGGTGGTCGCCATCCTTATTTCGCTGGTGGTGTCGCTCACAACGGTGCCCATGATGTGTGCCTATTTACTCAAGCCTAGCGGCCCCGTGCAGATTAGCCCACGTTTTTTTCAATGGAGCGATGCGCTGTTTAATCGCCTATTGAATGCCTATAAGCGCAGCTTATCTTGGGCGCTCAATCACGCAGCCTTGACCATGGGCGGTCTACTGTTAACGGTATGCATAAATGTCTTTTTGTACACGGTGATTGCGAAAAGCTTTTTTCCAGCCCAAGACACGGGCCAGTTAACCGGTCGCATACAAGCCGATCAGAGCGTGTCTTTTCAGGCCATGGAAAAGAAATTAGCGCGCTTCATCGACATCATCAAGGCCGATCCAGCCGTGAAAAACGCCGTGGGTTATACCGGTGGCGGTGGCCAAGCCAATACGGCCTCGCTGTTTATTAGTTTAAAACCGCTGGAGGAAAGGCACGACACGGCAGACAAAGTCATCGCACGCTTGCGTGAGCGCTTGGCCGATCAGCCAGGCGCCGACTTAATATTGAATCCGGTGCAAGACATACGCATAGGCGGTAGGCAAAGTCGCTCCAGTTATGAGTACACCGTGCAAGCCGATGAACTGGCTTTGCTGCAACAATGGGAGCCGAGCATACGCCGCACCCTGGCTAAGGTGCCGCAATTACTCGATTTGGATTCCGATGTGCAGGCGCATGGCTTGCAAACCAGCTTGAACATGGACCGCGATGCCGCCGCACGCTTGGGCATCAGCGCCAAACAGATAGACAGCGTATTAAACAATGCTTTTACCCAACGCGTGGCCAGCAATGTCTACCAATCGCTTAACCATTACCAAGTGGTGATGGGCCTAGCGCCAGAATTTGTTCAGTCGCCCACTGCCTTGGATCACCTAAACGTCATCAATGCCAACGGTCAGCCTGTGCCCTTGTCCATGGTGGCCAGTTATAAAGAGACCGAGGCGTCCTTGCAAGTGAATCACCATGGCCAATTTGCCGCCACCACCGTGTCCTTCAATTTGCCCAAGGGCGTGTCTTTATCGCAGGCCACTCGACTAATTGATGAAGCGCTGCAAGGCATCAGTTTGCCCAGCTCGGTGCGTGGGAGCTTTCAGGGTTCGGCCAAGGCCTTTAAGGAGATGTTGGACAATCAGCCTATGCTGATTTTGGCGGCCTTTTTAAGTTTGTACATAGTCTTGGGCGTGCTCTACGAAAGTTTGATCCACCCGCTAACCATTATTTCCACGCTGCCATCGGCGGGCGTGGGCGCCTTGATGGCCTTGATCCTGTTTCAAAGTGGCTTTAGCGTGATCGCCATGATAGGCATTTTTATGCTGATAGGCATCGTCATGAAGAATGCCATCATGATGATCGATTTTGCCCTGGCCACCCAGCGCACGGCTTCTGTCACGGCTGAGCAAGCCATATATGAGGCCTGCTTGTTACGCTTTAGGCCGATTTTAATGACCACCATCGCCGCGCTTTTGGCGGCCGTGCCCTTAGCGCTAGGCCAAGGCGATGGTGCAGAAATGCGCCAGCCTTTAGGCATAGCCATAGGCGGCGGTTTGATCGTTAGCCAACTGCTTACCTTGTATACCACGCCGGTGGTGTACATTTACTTAGACCGATTTAGCAAGTGGATGAGTGTTCGCTTGCAGCACCTTAACCCCCACTACGCCTCGCATCTAAGAAATGCCGTGGTAGACTAAAGACCATGACCGTAATGAATAAAAATCGATTTGGACGCCTGTTTCTTTTGCTCGGCATAGCCAGCTTAGTCGCAGCCTGTAAGGCAATGGGCCCGGATTATGTTCACCCAGCAGCGAATAGCCCGGCCACTTACAAAGAAGCCGATTCCACCAAGCCCGTTAGTGAAATGAGCGCGCAATGGTGGACCTTGTATGCCGATGAAGAACTTAATCATTTGATTGCGCAAGTTGAACCGAAAAATTATTCCCTGCAGGCCATGGCCGCCAAATCTCAGCAGGCCAGAGCCATGACTGAGGTGGCAGAGGCAGCTAAACTGCCTTCGGTGGCGTTTCAGCCTTTGCCTGGACGGCGTAACGATTTAGGTGTCATGGCCAGATGGGAAATTGATTTGTGGGGACGCATACAACGAAATATTGAAGCCAGCGGTGCAGCCGCGCAGGCCAGTGCTGCGGATTTAGCGGGCATGAAACTATCCCTGCAAGCGCAATTGGCCGAACATTACTTTAATCTCAGGGTGCAAGACAATCAAATTCAGTTGTTGCAAGCAATCATGACGGTACAGGAGCATCACCTAAAGGTTACGCAAAACCAATACGCAGTAGGTGTAGCCGACAGAAGTGCTGTTTTGCAGGTGCAATCTAAGCTTAATGAATTGCAGTCGCAAATGCATGAAGCCAAAGTAAGCCGAGCTCAATGGGAGCATGCTATTGCGGTTTTAATAGGCAAGCCACCGGCTGATTTTTCTATTGCACCGTCCTTAGTAAAAGCAAAAGTGCCAGACATCCCCCTTGCGTTGCCAGCTGATTTACTGCTGCGTCGGCCAGACATTGCAGCGGCAGAACGCAGAATGGCGGCGGCCAGCGCTAAAATTGGCGAAGCCGAAGCATCTGCCTACCCCACATTAAGTTTGTTTGCGGGTGTCAGCATACAAAGCGGCCTTTTAGGTGGCCCAAGTATTTCTGCGCCTTTATTTACTGGTGGGCAAAATAAGGCCAGGCAGTCTGAAGCGTCATCGGCTTATGAAGAGGCAATGGCAGACTACCAACAAACTGTGCTCAATGGCTTTCGCGAAGTGGAGGATGGCTTGGCGAGTTTAGAATCGTTAGCTGCTGCTTCAGTCTACACCGATGCCGCAATTAACGCCTCGCGTTCGAGAGCTCAGATAATGGACAATCAACATAAAGTAGGCATCATCAACTACCCCGTTCTTATTGGCGCTCAAACGGCTGCGCTGGAAAGCGAAAAAGGCAGTTTAGCCATCTTAGCAAAACGCCTGACAGCGAGTGTGGGGCTCATTAAAGCCTTGGGTGGTGGTTGGCAGGCAAGCGATTTGAATGCCAATGTCAGAACTGAGGCTAAACCATAGCATTCATGAATACCAAGCAAGCTTGCCGATTGCTTCCTTTATGTTTGCTGATAATCAGTGTGAGCGCTTGTGGTTTGGTTTTAACGCAATACGGACCACTGAGTCTGGATAGTGCTATTTTGTTTTGGTTTCGTGATGGCCCAGACCATGCTAAATTGGCCGGTCCGGCATGGATGACGCAGTTTTGGTTATCTGTTAGCTGGCTGGGCGACACCGCACCACGCTTGTTTGCTGCCGGACTTGGCATTACTCTCTTGTTATGCCTACGCCGCTGGCAAAGTGCCTTATTTCTATCGGCTGTCTTGCTCAGCGGGATTAGCCTGTCTACTTTGATTAAAGCTTGGGTGGCAAGACCAAGGCCCCAGCTAGTGGCGCATTTGGATCAGGCCAGCTCCATGAGTTTTCCTAGTGGCCACGCTTTAAACAGCACTCTGTTTTATCTCGCCTTAGCCTTGGTGTTAGCGCCACTTTTAAAGCAGCGCAGCGCGCAGTGGGGTCTATACGGCTTCGCATTAATCTCTTCTTTGGTCATCGGCTTGTCGCGCATCGCGCTGGGGGTGCATTGGCCTAGCGATGTGCTAGCCAGTTGGATTTTGGCTTATGGTTGGTTAGCTTTGTGGGTGATCGTTGCCAAGCATTATTGGCCTCGCGTATTCGCTTAAGCTTGCTTTAAGTTGTAACCACAGGCTGCCATGGTTTTAGCCACGGCGGCCTTAGTTTGATCTATCACCTTAGGCAAGGCTTGGCTGCTGTCGATTTCAACGATGGGGGCACCGTTAAAAGTCAATTGCGGGGTGATGGCTATTTTGTCCCTTAGTAGTTCGCGCCTATGGTCAGGCTTGCGGGCACAAGCCGTCTCCAAATCGACATTCAAGCGTATCACTAAATCCGGCTTAAAGCTGGTCATCCATTCGCACTGAGCTCGTTCTCTTCTAGCTAGCCAGCGCACTAAAAAATTACCCGGCGCGCTAATCGATAGACCAGTGCCATCGTATGAACCAGGAAACTCTAATTGCGGGTAGCGGTCTGTCACCACAATAAAGCCTTGTTTACGCTGCGCCATCATTTGTTTAAAGCGACGCAGTCTACGAAGTGAAAAAGTGTATAAGACCAGCGCAACAAATAAGCCAGGGGTCTTTTTTTCACGCTGGATCTGGGTGCTTTTGGTTTTGCGGACAATGAATTGATCCAGCAACTTGCCAATGAATGGCAAGCTGGCAATGGTGCGGCCTATATTGCCCATTTGCTTCCCCAAATGCGCTGCCTCGGCAGGACCATAACCTTGCATCCAATCAAGAATGGCGGCGCTAACGGTGGATTTGCCTGAGCCATCGCAACCAATAATGGCTATGAGTGGGGCTAGGTTGGATTGATTTTTTTTCATAGTAAATAGGGCGCCTAAAAAAATGAGTCTGCACTTAATTTAGTGCCTACTTGATAGGTCTTTAAGAAGTCCGTGGCGATAAGTTGATTGTCAGCCTCGTTAAAGTGTATATGGCCTTTAAAATAATTTAGTGATGACCTCTTTTTTTGAAGTGCTCTATACTAAATTAAAAAAGGTAGGGAAAGAGTTATAAAAATGATGACATTTATTAGTAAAAAAGTTCTGCCGTATTTTTACTTTCTTGGATTCTCTTAATATTTATAAAAGTTGCTTTTATTTTGATTGCTTATATAACTAAAGTAAAATAATAAAAAGATACTGCAGTTCTTAACTAAAAATGTCACAAGATTAATTAAAGTTACCTATGGACTATGCATGAAACTTATACCTAATTTTAATTTAATTAAAAATGTCGTCAATCCAACTGTCTTTTCAGTGGCTCAGTGTGACTCGTTATTTAATGCTTTGCTCCTTCATGATGAAGTTAACTTGGAGACATCTCTTCCAATACCCAGCCATGAAAGTTATACCCAAGAGCAGCTTAATGAATACTTCCAATTATCACATCAACTATGGCGAGATGGATTAAGTCGCTTGCTATTGCAAGAGATGATAGAGAAAATTTACTGCCAAGGTCAACTTGACGCTGATGATAAGCATACATTTTATTGTATGCGCGCTAAAATTAAACACCTTAGGTATGCTTTTTTGATGTTTGATAAAAACCATCGCTATCCATTAATGTTCCACTGGATGGCAGCAGCTATGGGCTATATGCAAGATCTTTTAAAGTCTTCCCAACATTCCAGCGTGAAGAATGCTGCTATTTTAGTAAAGTTTTTTTTAACAAAACCTATTTACGCTCTATTAATTAAAAAATTCGATAAATTTATCCCTTGTTCGCCTGAAAATTTCCGTCAATATTTAGACGATAGCATTGGTTTTATAAACTCAAAACTTATTAAAGATAGATTGACAAGTCATGAATTTCACGAGGTGCGAAGAGTAATTAGTCGCTTCGTCACTTTTTATAATTGCATATACATTCTTTACCCAGACGATTATCAGCATGCTGTTTTGTTATATCTAAGAACTATAAATGGATTAATGGGAAGCGTGCATGACGACCTAATTATTGCCAGTTTTAATAAAAAACAAAATTATAACAAAGACACCTTTGAAATGCCGGTCGAGATTAAACGGCGGTTGATCGCTTATGTTGCCTTTTATAAAATCCAAGCAAATTTGTCCTAAATCCTCAATTTTTGCTTATCTAAATAATTTTATATCTGAATTGGGTTAAGTATGAGAATCGCTTACATTACTGCCTCTCTAGCTGGTGCTGGGGGCCCATTACCAATACCGGCTGTCACCAGGGTGCTCAGAAATGTGGGCGCTCATGTCGAAGTATTCGCATTAACACGTCGGGATGGCAGAGCTTTGCCAGCTATGCTTAAAGATGGTTTGGACGTGCATATCCGCGAAGGCGGTGATTATGATCATTTACAGGCATACTTTTGGTTGGATAAAAAAATAGCTGAGTTTAAACCAACATTAATTTGGACCTCAGTGGCACGAGCTAGCATCATAGGCTTATTACTTGGCAAAAAATATAATGTCCCGGTGGTTTGTTGGCAGCATATGGCTACACTAAAATTTAGCCGATTGGTCCTTTTCTATTTATTGAAGAAAAGACCTGCAATGTGGATAGGAGATTCTGAAATGGTTTCAGAGATCACTGCAAAGCGGTTTAGTTTGCCAGCAACAAAAATAGCAACTTGGTCATTGTTTTCCGTTAATCCAAACGCACCTCAAGCACAGCCTTGGTTAAATGGTAAAACTTTGAAAATTGGAAGTTTAGGAAGACTGCACCCAAACAAAGCTTACGATATCCTAATTGATTCCCTTGCGCTATTAAAGAAACGTGGATTTATCGCACCTGTTTCATTTGAAATTTTAATCGCAGGAGATGGTGGTGATAGGGATAAACTTTTGTTGAAAGCTAAACTTTCTGGTGTCGCAGATCAAATTCGCTTGGTAGGTTTTGTCGATAAACCTCAAGACTTTTTAGCTAGCTTACATTTGTACATACAGCCTTCTAGAACAGAAGGTTTTTGTATTGGATTGCACGAAGCCATGCAAGCTGGATTGCCAGTTATTGCATCAACCGTTGGTCAAATTCCTTACACTGTTGAGGCTGGTCGAAGCGGTTGGTTGGTGCCTCCTTGTGATGTTGATGCTTTAGCCGATGCATTGGCTGACGCCCTTAGCCAGCCAGAAAAGTTGGCATTGATGGGCCAAGCAGCTAAAACTAAAGTGTATCCTCGATATAGTGCCGAGGCATTTCGTCAAGCTGGTGAATCTATCTTGAATCGTCTCAGCGCGATAGGGATTAAATAGCAAATGGAGATCGGTTTTGTTTTGTAAGAAATCGGCTACAAATCCAGTAAATTTAAATAACGTCATTGCCATAGTAGGCTGCGATGGCTCTGGCAAGTCCACCTTAAGCAATGATCTGATTGCTGAATTGGCCAAGAAAAGACAGATAGAGTGGGTGTACCTTGGTCAGTCCTCTGGGAACATTGCCGATTGGATAAGAGGCTTGCCGCTTATCGGGCCTGCTTTTGGGCGCTATTTAGTCCGCAAAGCCGAGCGTGCGCATAGTAAAGAAGGCCGCCCGCCCGACACCTTAACGGCGATTGTTATCTTTTTACTTTCCTTATGGCGCGCACACAAATTTCGCCGCGTACTCAAACTTGCTCATCGTGGGGTGTTGGTCATCACCGATCGTTACCCGCAAGCCGAAGTGCCAGGCTTTTATTTTGATGGCACTGGGTTAAATGATAATAATGCACAAAGCTGGTTGGCTCGCCTATTGTTAAAACGAGAAAAGCGCCTTTATACATGGATGGCAAGCCATAGGCCGACGCTTTTGATTCGGCTTAACATCGATGCAGAAACGGCTCACGCGCGTAAGCCGGATCATAAGTTGGCCATGTTGCGTGAAAAAGTGAGGGTGATTCCTACCCTGCAGTTTAATGGTGCAACCATATTGGATTTAAATGGCCGCGACCCTTATCCTCAAGTATTAGACGCGGCGCTGTCCGCTATTGATAGCGCATGCGCGCTATAATATATAACCTGCTCAAATTGGCATTGTGCCAATATTCCCTTAATTCGTATCCTGATTTATAAGCTCAAGATGATCTCAATTAAACTGCTCGCCGATTCACACACCCAGCTAACAGGCGTGATTGCCGTGGTCGGGTGCGATGGCACAGGCAAGTCCACCATAACGGCCGACTTGTTAGCGTATTTGCAAACCAAGGGACCAGCTGAACGCCGCTACTTAGGCTTAATTTCAGGCGAAATGGGCGATAAAATTAAATATTTGCCTTTTGTGGGCGTGCGCTTAGAGCGCTATTTAGCGGCCAAAGCAGAGCGTGCGCAAGACATGAAACAAAAGCCGGCTGGCACATTGACGGCCATCATCATGCACATTTTGTCTATGTGGCGTGTTAGCAAAGTGAAACGCGTCATGCGTTTATCGACACAAGGTATTTTGGTGGTAGCCGACCGATACCCACAAGCGGAAATTACCGGCTTTCGCTACGATGGCCCCGGCATGAAGGCAAGCGACAAAGATAATTGGCTGTTGCTTTACATCGCCGCGCGTGAATTAAAACTCTATCAGTGGATGGCACAACAAAAACCGGCATTGATCATACGGCTTAATATTGATGCAGTAACCGCACACGGCCGCAAACCCGATCACAGCATAGCCGAGTTGCAGGATAAAATTGATGTGATGCCTAGCCTTAATTACAACGGCGCTAAGCTAGTTGAAATTGATGCCAGGGCCCCTTACGCTGAAGTTTGGGCGAATACCTTAAAAGCCGTTCAAGCCATCATTTAAGCAAGGTTTGCTTGTTATTGCGGCTGTTTCTGGCGACATTGTATAAGCATGCGCGTATCGGTTTCGCCATGATAAAATTAGGTTTTAGGCATAGTGAAGGCTATAAATCCATGGACATGATCACTGCAAACTCAACAGATAAATCGCCATTATGGCGTCGCTTAATCATGAAAGTCGGTAAGCATTTTTTGCGCTGGATGGGCGATTTCCAAGCGCGCCATTCACTTATTAGCACCACGCCCGTTATCGGTAACGACGAATTTACTTGGGTGCCACAACTGGAAGCGGCTTACGCAGACATTCGAGCGGAATTGGATGCCCTGTTAAAAAATCCAGAAGACATTCCAACTTTTCATCAATTGTCCCCCGATCAAAAACGCATTTCTAAAGGCAATAATTGGAAGACCTTTGCTTTTTATGTGTATGGCCAGCGCGTCGACGACAACTGCACCCTGTGCCCAAAAACCGCCGCTGCGCTTGAAGCATTGCCTGGTATGCGCACCGCCATGTTTTCAATTTTGGCGCCACGCTATCACATTGAGCCCCACAAAGGCCCAACGCGTGCAGTCATTCGTGCCCATCTAGGCTTGAAAATACCAAAAGACCGAAAAAGTGTGTGGATACGTGTGCATGACCAATACTTGCATTGGGAAGAAGGTAAAGTGGTGCTGTTTGATGATGCTTACGAGCATGAAGTGCGTAACGACACCGATGAATTTCGTGCGGTATTATTCATTGATATAGACAGGCCTATGGATCGCTTAGGCACCTTGGTTAATCGGGTGATTGTGCGTTTAATCCAAGCCAGCAGCTACGTTAAGCAGCCCTTAAAAAACGTAGCGGCTTGGAACCGTGCCCATAAAAAGTAATGCATTTTTTTATGAATCCGATTAACTTACTTGTAAGCAGAAATAGTATGCGACCCACATTGTGCGTTCCTTTTATTAGCAAAACAGTCCGCTTGCTAGTGGTTTCAGCCCTAGTTAGCACTTTTAGCACAACGGCTTTGGCGGGGGCCGCCGAGCATAAAATTCAAGGTTTGTGGGTGGACAATAAAGACCCCAGCCGACAAAAGTTTGCGGTGTTGGTGGAAGACTGCGGTAGCAAAGTTTGCGGTAGCTTGTATTGGTTAAAGAAGCCTTTATTCGCCAACGGTCTACCTAAGCGTGACAAACACAACCCTAATGAAGCGTTACGGGATAGACCGTTGTGTGGCTTGCAAATTTTGACCGGATTCCAGCCTGCTAACGATGCACTTTGGCAAGATGGCGAAATTTACAACCCTGACGATGGCCTCACTTTTAGCAGCACCATGAAATTAAGCCCTGAAGGCACGCTTAAAATCCGCGGTTATGTGGGCATTTCTTTGTTTGGCAAAACGCTGGAGTGGGTAAGGCCCGCTGAAGAAATTACTCGCTGTAAATAATTTCGCTTTTCCCTATGACTTTTTAAGCAGGCCGTTTGTTGCGGCGCATAAGCAAAATCATGCCAACCAGTGTTAAGGCTGCACCAGCGCTCGCAGCCAGTCCAGCACCTATCAAGCCAAACTGGCGAGTCAACAAGACGAACATCACCAAATAAAGTGCGGTGGATACCATCGTTATGCGCAATGTTTTAATCGCGTGACCCATGGCGTATAACCCTGACAAGAGCGGCGAAGTAGCCAGGTCCAGTGTGGCGGCTAGTAGCATTAATGTCATAACATCTTTGGCTGCAATAAACTGAGTACCCAGCAAGTGCGCCAATAGGTATTCGCCAAAGAAATAACTGAGTGCCACGAACACAAGACCCAATGCCCCGCCGAGAAAGGCTGTCCGGTAAGTGACCACATCAAAGGCCTCGCTACCTTCATTCCAAGCCCTGGTGAGATCAGTAAAAACTACTTGGCGTATTAGTAAAGCCGGCCTGGATAAGGCGCTGGCAATTTCCCTTGCTAAGCGCAACAAGCCAGCCTCGGCTGGGCCTAATAAATGCCCGACCATTAATGTGGTGAAGTGTTTAGGCAGCAAATCTATGTTGGACTGCCAGTAAGTGACCCAAATAAAATGGCGTAGGCCATCGAAATCCTTTAATGAGGCACTTTTAAGGCTACCATCTACTAAAGATTGGTTAATTTGCTTACGGTATTTATGCTTAGCCTGCCAAAGTAAATAAACATTTTCTGCGACGTAGGCTATACCCCACACGGCCAAAAATATTTCTAAAGGTGCAGCTAGCCCCCATGCAATAAGCACCCCAAAAAAGCGTATGGTAGGCGCTACGGTCATTTGCCTACCCCCAATATCAAACCTATCGTTCAAACGCAACAAGCCGGCTGCGCTGCCCACACCAGGTGTTAGCAGAATGGCGCTGTAAGCCATGAGCAGCATCACGTGCTTGCTATCCATGCCGATGGCAGGGCCGGCTAAGGGGGCAACAAGCCACGCTAGGAGAGCGGCTACTATACTGGCTTGCTTATCTATGCGACGGCAAACTTTTATTAATTTAGCCAAAGTTAGGTTATCTGAGGCATCTTGCGCGGCGACGCCGAAACGGACGATGGCATCCGCGGTGCCAAAATCCAACAAAGCCCGGATTAACAACACGTAGGTGTGTATCAATACGACTAAACCAAACTCCACTGGGCCCAGCGCCCTTGCCATTAATGCAGTGGCGCCAAAGGCCATGATGGCGGCTGCCCCGCGACCTCGGATTAAAATCCAGAAGTTGCCCAGCACGCGGTGCATGGGGTTATGGTTTGGTGTTGGGTCTTCGGCTTGATTCACAGGTGGCCTATGTTAAATCTTATTTAGCCATGAGCTGGCTTAAGGCGATAAGTCGGGGATTGCCCCGACCTACCTGTATGTGATTAAGTTGTCTTGCGTAACTTAGCAAAAGCAGCACACACCGCATCGATTTGCGCAGAGGTATGGGCAGCACTGACGCTGCAACGAATCAGCGATACACCGTTAGGCGTTGCTGGTGGCAGCATGAGGTTGACGTATACGCCTAGTTTTAACAAGTTATCCCAGAATTGCAGCGCTTCCACTTTGTTTTCCAAGACTACCGCTACCACTGGGCTAGGGTCGCCACCTAGGGTGTAGCCTAAAGCGGCTAAACCGCTATGCAATTGTTGGGCATTGTTGTGCAAGCGTTGGCGTAAATCTTTGCCGGCTTCCAATATGCGCAGCGCTTGCCTAGCTGAGGCTATGGTTGCTGGTGCTGGGGAGGCGGTAAAGATATAAGGGCGACTGGCGTAGCGAATCAGATCGAGCTCAGGCAAATTGCTCACGCAAAAACCGCCTGCACAACCTAAACTCTTACTAAAGGTACCTACGATAAAGTCCACGTCGTCCATGATGCCTAGTTCTTCTACTAGTCCGCAGCCGCGTTCGCCTAACACACCAAACGAATGGGCTTCATCTACCATGAGGTAACCACCGTATTCGCGCTTAACTGCAACGATTTCTTTTAGTGGGGCACGGTCACCCAGCATACTGTAGATGCCTTCCACCACGATCAGCGCTTCGGCTGCACGTGGGCCTAATCGACGTAGGCGTTTTGCTAAGTCTTCCGGATCGTTGTGACGGAAGCGTATGGTTTCTGCGCCGCCAAGACGGCAGCCATCGTATATACAAGCATGGCAATCTGCATCCAGCAACACCACGTCGCCTGGGCCGGCAAGTGTGGAAATCATGCCTAGGTTGGCTACGTAGCCGGTTGAAAACACAATGGCATCGCGTTTGCCATAAAAGGCGGCAAGTTCTTTTTCTAGATTGCGGTGGCCAGAGTAACTGCCGTTGGCCATGCGTGAGCCAGTTGTCCCAGTGCCTTCGTTTTCTAAGGCAAGGCGCGCGCTGGCAATGCACTCGGGATTAAAGGTTAGGCCTAAGTAGTTATTGGTGCCCGCTAAAATAGTATGGCGGCCGTGTATGATGCCTTCGGTAGGCGAGATGATTTTTTCTATCTGCACCGCAAACGGGTCTATGCCCAATGCACCCAGTTCGGCACGGCCTGCGGCCAAGCCGTCAAATTTTGTAAACAATCCCATTATGCGTTACCTACGATTTTTTCAACTTGTTTAGCCAGGTCCCCTACGGTTTTTACATCCGGTAAGATGCTCACTGGGATAGAGATGTCAAAACTGTCTTCGACAAACAGCAATAGCTCCATGATTTTCAATGAATCCAAGTCTAGGTCACCAACTAATTCGGTGCTCTCAGTCACTGTTTTACCATTGGTGAAAGGCGCTAAGCCTTTGATCAAGTCGGCAAGGATGCGATCGTATTCAGTCATAAAATTTCCTATCTAGGCTAGTGATGCTTATCAAATAGGCTAGCCAAACCTTGTGCTAATTCACAAGTGGGCTGCCAACCAGTAATTCGAGTAATGTCGTTATTATCGCACAACCAATCGCTGTGCGTAATCTCGCGTATTTTGCCCGGGGTTAACATAGGCGCATAACGCAGTAATTGGGCGGCATAAAAATTGGTCCAAGCCACCAGTTTGAGTAGGCTAATTGGAATGGGTAAGCGTCTTATTTTGCCGCCATTGCGTAACACAGCTTGAGCGATTTGGATGACCTTAGGCCAATCGTAACCGCCCAAGTGGCCATCGTCTAGCTCAAAGGTGTTGCCGTCGCCCGCATCTTGCCCTAAACAATGCACCATGGCCGCCGCTAAATCATCCACGTGAATGATGGAAAAGCGCCCATTCGCTCCAGCGGGTAGAGGGGCAAGGCCTTTGGCCATGCTTTGAAAGAGCGGCAGCAATTCGCGGTCACCCGGCCCGTACACTGCGGGTGGACGAAAGATGGTCCAGCGTAAGGGACTGTTTTTAATGGCTAATTCGCCTCGCATTTTGCTTCCGGCATAATGCGACAATTCTGGCATGCGCGCGGCCAAGGAAGAAATGAGCAGTAAACGTGGCGGCTTATTTTGTGCGGCGGCGACTTCTGCGACGTGGCGCGCGCCAATTTCATTGATTAAGTCAAAATCGGCTTGCGTTACCCCACGCACGGCCCCGGCGCAGTGTATGACCGCATCGGCATCCGCCATCAAACTATTTAAAGAGGCAAGGTCGCTTAGTTCGCCAGCGACCCACGTTAGGTTCTGACTGCTGATGGGTGATCGGCCTGGTTTGGGTCTGTATAAAGCCTTGACCTGCCAGCCGGCTTGCTGTAACTGCTTGATCAGGGCCGTACCTATGAAGCCGGTGGCTCCGGTTAAGGCAACAGTCTTGTTCTTTTTTGTGGAGGCAGCCATAGGCTAGAGTGATGCAAGCTAGAGGGAATTGGCTTACTTGGCTGCGTTTTCTGCTAAGGCTTTTTGACGCAATATGTAATCTTTGCGTGCGCCAGAACGGGATAATTTACCAGACGAAGTGCGTGGTAAGGTATGGCGTGGCACCAATTCAATCACGCAATTGACGCCCAATTCTTCGTGTATTTCTCTATGCAAGCGCTGCGTGAGAGTTTGCTGCTCAGTGCTATCGGTAATGTTGCATTGCACAATAAGCACCGCCATTTCTTCTTGGTCTGGGCCAGGCACCGACACGGCGGAAGCGTCCACTGAGCGCAGTTCTGGCTGGCGTGTGGCAATGGCTTCAATGTCTTGTGGCCAAATGTTACGGCCGTTAATAATTAGCATGTCTTTATGGCGACCGGTCACCACAATTTGACCGTCAATCAAGTAGCCTAGATCACCGGTATCCAACCAGCCATCAGCTGACAACACTAATTGTGTTTGTTCTGGTAATTCAAAGTAGCCAGACATAATACTGGGCCCACGCACGTTGATGCGGCCAATTTGCATTTCGGGTAGGGCCTTGCCCTGCTCATCGAGAATCAGCACTTCGTGTTTAGGTAATATGGGGCCGCAACGAACAAAGCTGCTGCCGGTATTCGGACTGACTTTGGTCGCCACTAAGTTGTCGGCTAAATCGTCGCCATCTAGCCAATCGACCACCACGCCGGTGCCTAGTGGTGCAAAGCTTAGTGCTAGGGAAGTTTCTGCCATGCCGTAGCTGGGCACGAATGATTTTGGATTAAAGCCAGCTGGTGCCAGCAACTCGCAAAAACGATCGGTTAATTCCACGTGTATGGGTTCGGCGCCTATGCCAGCCACTCGCCAAGCACTCAAATCATACAAGGCGATGTCTTCAGGGCGTAGGCGACGTACGCATAGCGCATAGCCAAAAGGGGGGCTGAATGAAATGGTTCCTCGCGAACTGCTTAATAGCTCTAACCAGCGTCTTGGCCGCATGGCAAAGTCGCGGGTATCTAAATAATCGATAGAGCGTTGGCTGGCCATGGGAGCCAATAGGCAGCCTACCAAGCCCATGTCGTGATAGAACGGTAACCAAGAAACCAGTCTGTCTTCAGGCCGCACGTCCAAGCCATGACCCGAAGCTAGCAGATTAGCCATCACCGCCTGTTGGGTTATGATCACCCCGCGAGGAAAGCCTGTGCTACCTGAGGTGTATTGCAAATAAGCTGTCTCGTTTGGGCCGCTGGGCTGAAGAGTGATCTCTTTCAGTGGCAATTCATCAAAGGCGGCGGCGGCGTTGACGAATTGCAAGCCTAATCCTTCGGCTGCTTCCGTTAAAAACGGCAGCAATTGACTGGAAGAAACAGCCAGTGAAGCGCGGCAGCCTTTGAGCAAACCGTTTAGTTGGTTAACGTAGGCCTTGTGCCCGCCTACATGAATCACTGCTGGCAGCGCTACTGGGACTAAGCCGGCATATTGGCAGGCAAAAAAGAAGCGCAAGAAATCCGGATTGGTTTCGGCTACGATGGCAACGCGTGCGCCGCGCTCTAATGGAAAGGACAATAATCGTTTGGCTAAGGTTTGCGCTTGTTCGCGCAGCGAGCGGTAAGGTAAAACAGTGGCAAGTTTGCCGTTGCCGGCGTAGAAATTGGTGCCGGATTCGCCTTGCGCGGCATAGTCCAAGGCACTGGCCAATGAGTCGAAATCGGCTAAACGCAAAGGCAATGCGCTTAATGTCGGCGTGGCCGACTCGGTGACTTCAACGTTTGCTACTTGATTCAATTGGCTTCCTTACCTTGACTAAATGATTTAACAATACTCGGTTATGCCTAGGCCAAAACTGGGCATAAAAACTGTTCGACAGTATAACAGAATATGTTCGTTCGATTTAGGTTAAGTCAATAATAAGCCCAGCTTATTGTGGTAGACTTTTCTTCATTGCACTGTTTTTACTGTCCCCATGACTAATACCACCCAAACTAGCGCCCCACTTCGTATTGTTCCGGTTAGCGGTAAGGCCGATTTGGCTGAATTTATCCGTTTGCCAGCGGCTATTTTTAAAGACGACCCGCATTGGATTCCCCCCTTATTTCTAGAGCGAAAAATCCATCTTTCACCCAAGCACAATCCCTACTTTCAGCATGCCAAAAGTCAAGCTTGGATAGCGTGGCGGGGTGATGTGGCAGTAGGCAGAATCAGTGCGCAGATTGATGATTTGGCTTTGGCGCAACACCATGATGCCACAGGCTTTTTTGGCATGTTGGATGCCGAAGACAATCAGGAAACTTTTGCTGCGCTGATGGCCACGGCCGAGCAGTGGTTGGCTGAACAAGGCATACGACGGGTGCGCGGCCCATTTAATTTATCCATAAACGAAGAGATGGGTTTGTTGATAGACGGCTTCACTGATCCGCCTGTTTTCATGATGAGTCATGCTCTGCCTTATTACCGTGAGCGCATCGAGCAGTGCGGCTACCTCAAGGCAGCCGACACCTTGGCTTATTTGATTAATCCCAATTTTGTTGCGCCACCGGTGATGCAGCGTTTGTTAAAAATGGCCTCGGAGAGGGTAACGGTTAGAACCTTGGACCGTAGTCGCTTCGATGAAGAAATTATGCTGTTACGCGATATATTTAACGATGCATGGTCAGAGAATTGGGGCTTTGTGCCCTTCACCGAAGCTGAGTTTAAAGAGCTTGGGCAAAATTTAAAATTTTTATTACACGACGAGTACATCCAGATTGCCGAGGTTGATGGCGAGGCTGCTGGCTTCATTATAGGTATGCCCAACATCAACGAGGCCATCCGTGATTTGAAGGGAAAATTGTTTCCTTTTGGCTGGTTAAAATTGTTTTGGCGGCTAAAAATCAAAGGCCCGGCCAGTGGCCGAGTGCCATTAATGGGCGTGCGCAAAAAATTTCAAAACACGCGGCTTGGTCCCGGTCTGGCTTTTCTCATTATCGATGCGGTGCGCGCTGAACTACACAAACGCGGCGCGCACAGGCTGGAGTTGTCATGGATACTGGAAGACAATGCCGGCATGCGTAACATCATTGAATCCATAGGCGGCACTGCCTATAAACGTTACCGGGTTTACGAACGCGAGTTATAGCCTAGTTTTTTAGGCTAGTTTTTAAAGACAAATTCTTTGGGTAACAGCACCCAGATTTTACCGCTCTGCTTCATGGCGCCGGCTTTGGCGCCAGCCTCATTGCCAGCTCCCCAGAAAAAGTCAGCCCGTACGCCACCCTTAATTGCACCGCCGGTGTCTTGCGCCATCATCAAGCGTTTTAAGGGTTTGTTGTTATTCGGTTGGGTGGTCGAGAGAAATACTGGGGCACCCAAGGGCACAAATTTAGGGTCCACGGCCACGACCCGCTCTGCCAAGATAGGCACACCTAAAGCCCCTATAGGACCAGGCAAGCCGCTGGGCAATTCTCTGAAGAAGACGAAGCTGGGGTTGTTATTGAGCAGTTCGCGAAATTTCAGCGGGTTGTTTTTCACCCAGTTTTTAATGCCTGCCATGGAGGCGTTCGCACTAGTCAGTTCGCCGCGTTCTATGAGCAAACGCCCTACGGAATTATAGCTGTGGCCATTCTGATCTGCGTAGCCAACCATAACCTGCTCACCGTTTTCAAATTGCACCACCCCCGAACCTTGTATCTGCAGAAAAAATACGTCGACGATGTTGTCTATGTAAACCAATTCACGGCCTTTAATAGGCGAATTGTCGGTTTCAATTTCAGACCGATTGAAATACGGCACCAATTTATTGCCCACCACTCTGCCGCGCACCCGTTTGTATTTTAGCTCTGGAAATAGCCCATCTAATTCAACGGTGATCAAGTCAGGTGGGGTGGTGTAAAGGGGGTACGGGTACTTGGCGGATTTGATGCGGCTGCCTTTTAAAATAGGTTGGTAATAGCCAGTGATCAAGCCACTGTCCGCCCCATCCACATTGGTGGTTTTATACACGCTAAAATTTTGCTTGAAATAGGCGCGCACACTATCTGAATCTGGGTTGTTGTTGGTCTGAAGGTTAAGCGAATTAGCCGCATCGCAGGCATTCTTCCACATCGGTTTTTTAACCAAGGCCGTGCAGCTTTGCAGCCAAGCTGGCCAGGCTAACGTTAAATTGTCGGCTGCACTGTGGTTAGCACTTAGGCCATCTACTTCGTCCCACTCGGCTGGCTTTAATAAGCCGTAATCGGCTATTTTAAGTTCTGCGGGTTTAGCCGCTTCGGGGGGAATAACTGGTTTTTCAGTGGGTTTGTCGGCCACTTTATCGCAAACGCAGTCGACCTTATTGCTTACCGTCGCTGGCGCTTTTAACAAGGGATTGGCACAAGCAAATAAGCCGGCGCTAATGAGCAAGACTAAACTAAATCGGTAAGGTGGATTGATTGCAAACATGATTTTATGTCTATCTGGACGAAAATTAATGCAATACTCTAGGCATGCTCAAACTAAAAGCCGGTACCGCGACATCAAAGGCTGTGCCATCGTCGGCGACCATTTGGTAGCTGCCATGCATTTTGCCGTTGGGCGTGGTGAGCACGGTGCCACTGGTGTATTCAAAAAGTTGGCCGGGTTGCAACAAGGGTTGTGCCCCGACCACGCCTAAACCACGCACCTCTTGTTGTTCTCCATTAAACTCATCGATCACCCAATGCCGGCTGATTAGTTGAGCCGCAACGTTGCCGGTGTTAACAATTTTAATGTGGTATGCAAAAGCGTATCGGTTACGTTCAAGGTCGGATTGGTCAGGTAGAAATTCGCTTTCAACCGTGACCAAGCATTCGTAACGTTTTGCTGCTGCCGTCATTAGCTGATAAGGCCGGTAGTGGGCGAGCTAGGGCTGGCTGAGTACAATTTTTTTGCCATGCGGCCGGCTAAGTAAGCTTCGCGTCCGGCTTCCACGGCTTTTTTCATGGCGCCAGCCATTTGAATGGGGTCGCGCGCCGCGGCAATAGCGGTGTTCATCAGCACGCCTTGGCAGCCAAGCTCCATGGCAATCGCGGCATCGGATGCGGTACCCACCCCAGCATCCACTAAGACCGGAATGTTTGCGTTGGCAATGATGATTTGTAAATTCCACGGATTTAAAATGCCCATGCCTGAACCAATTAAGGAGGCCAATGGCATTACTGCACAACAGCCTATTTCTTCTAATTGCTTGGCCATAATAGGGTCATCTGAGCAATAGACCATGACATCAAAGCCGTCTTTTACTAACACTTTTGCCGCGGCTATGGTTTCTATCATGTTGGGGTAGAGCGTATTCGGGTCACCCAATACTTCCAATTTGACCAGCGTGTGGCCATCTAGCAATTCGCGCGCTAAACGCAGGGTGCGTATCGCATCTTCGGCCGAATAGCAGCCGGCGGTATTGGGTAAATAGGTAAATTGATCCGGCGGTAAAAAATCCAATAAGGAAGGTTCGCCAGCGGTTTGGCCTATGTTGGTTCGGCGGATAGCAACGGTAACAATTTCTGCGCCACTGGCGTCGATCGCGGCGCGTGTTTGCTTAAAGTCTTGGTATTTGCCGGTGCCAACCAATAAGCGAGATTGATAGCTTTTACCTGCGATGTTTAATAAATCTGACACGGGGCTTCCTTAAAGTAATGGCTTTGCTGGGGGCTTAACCGCCACCGACTGCGCCTACAATTTCCAATTGATCGCCTGTCATCAATGGTGTGATAGCAAATTGACTGCGGGGAACAATCTCCCCATTGCGCTCAATGGCCAGTCGTTTTCCTTCTAAATTAAGTTGAAGAACGAGCTCGGCTACGGTCAATTGGGTCACGGCAAAATCACGAGCTTTTCCGTTGATGGTCAGTTGCATGCGTTGAAATTAATAGGCTAATTTAAAGCACCATTTTACGAAAATAATAGGGGCATTAGCAAACCTTATCTTAGCTATTTTGCGGCGACTAGATTGCCCTCCAAAATTGCTTGTGGCGTTGTACAATAGCTACAAATTTTGTTGGCGGCCTATGCATTATTATTTGCTTAAGTCCGCTTTATTTTGACCCTTCTTTTTTAAGAAAGTACATCATGAATATTCTAAGTGAAATTGCTGACATCCATACCCCTACCGGTATTATGCGCACCTATATTCACCGTCCGCTAGATAAAGCCAAGCCAAATAAAGCTTACCCAACGGTATTGTTTTATTCGGAAATTTTTCAACAAACCGGTCCGATAGAAAGTGCGGCCAAAATCATCGCCAGCCACGGATACGTGGTGTTAGTGCCTGAGGTGTTTCATGAATTAAACCCCATAGGCACGGTGTTGGCTTACGACGATGCTGGCCGAGACAAGGGCAACGCCGATAAAGCGGCTAAGGATGTGCAAGGCTACGATACCGACAACCAAGCCATGATCGCTTTTATAAAAAAGCAAGCTTGGTACAACGGCAGCATAGGCGCGATGGGTTTTTGCATAGGCGGCCACTTGGCCTTCCGTGCTGCCTTGCAGCCGGAAATTAAAGGCACGGCGTGTTTTTATGCCACTGATTTGCACGGCCTGACTATCCCTAATAAGCCGGGTCAACACAGCATGGAAAGGCTATCCGATATCAGCGGTGAATTGTTGATGATTTGGGGTAAGCAAGATAACCACATTCCATTGCCTGGTCGCCGGCAAGTTTACGACAAACTGACGGAGGCCAATTTATTGTTTACTTGGCACGAATTTAATGCGCAACATGCGTTTATGCGTGACGGCGACGAACGCTACGACGCCCAAACAGCTTTACTGTGTTACCAATTAGCCCTCAATTTATTTAGCCGCACCCTTTAATTATTGGTAAGCGCCCCTATATTGTTGTTCGTATGGCAAGCGAGAAAGTTTTTGTCTTAAGCAAGCCTGTTTATGAATAGGAGTCATGTATGAAACGCATCGTATATTTTTTAGTGACCAATTTAGCCATCGTGTTGGTGCTGTCCATCACCATGCGCATATTGGGTGTGGAGCCTTATCTAAATGCTAACGGCTTGGATTTAGGTAATTTGTTGGCTTTTGCTGCCATCATGGGTTTTGGTGGCGCATTTATATCGCTGGCTATGTCTAAGTGGTCGGCTAAACGTATGTCAGGTGCGGTGGTCATTCAAGAACCGCAGACATTAACGGAAATCTGGCTGATGAAAACCGTGCGGGTGCAGGCAGAGATAGCGGGCATCAAGATGCCAGAAGTGGCGGTATTCGACTCACCTGAGGTGAATGCCTTTGCAACCGGCATGACAAAAAATAGCGCTTTGGTAGCAGTATCCAGCGGGTTACTCAATGCCATGAGCAAAGACGAAGCAGAAGCCGTGTTGGCGCATGAGGTGTCGCACATTGCCAATGGCGACATGGTGACCTTGACCTTGATACAAGGCGTGGTGAATACCTTTGTCATGTTCTTTTCGCGGGTCATAGGCTACACCGTGGATAAAGTCATATTTAAAACCGAAAAAGGCACAGGCCCTGCGTTCTTAATTACCATGATCATCGCCGAGTTGTTGTTAGGCGTGTTGGCCACCATGGTCGTAATGTGGTTTTCGCGGCAGCGCGAATTCCGTGCCGATGCCGGTGCCGCCCGCTTGTCCAGCGCCAACAAAATGATAGCGGCATTGCAGCGTTTGCAAGCCGTGCACGAGCCCAGTGTGTTGCCTAAACAAATGGTGGCATCGGGCATTGCCGGCGGTCAGGCCAATTGGACCAGCTTGTTTGCCAGCCACCCCAGCTTGAGTGCGCGTATTGTGGCTCTTGGTGGCTAAAACGATTTGTCGGAATTGAGCTAAACGTCTAAGCAATAGCGAAAATCCAAAATAAAAAAAGGGCAGAAATTCTGCCCTTTTTTTATTGCCTCAGTCGTACGCTTTAGATTTCCAACTGCGGACGGCTGGCTTCCGGCCAATCTAAGTGGAAGAACTGACCACGCGCTTGATCGACACGCTCGTAGGTGTGCGCACCGAAATAATCGCGTTGACCTTGCAGCAAGTTAGCTGGCAAGACCGCACTGCGGTAGCCGTCGTAATAGGCCATCGCCGCAGCAAAGCCTTGTGCAGGAATGCCGTTGGTGACCGCTAAGGCAATCACTTTACGCCAGCCTGCTTGGCCTTCGTTCATCGCATTAGTAAAGTATGGATCTAACATCAAGTTTTTCAAACGAGAATTTAGCGCATACGCATCGGTAATTTTTTGCAAGAAGCGAGCGCGAATAATGCAACCGCCACGCCAAATTTGAGCAATTTCACCGAAGTTAAGTTTCCAGTTGTAAGCCACTTGTGCTTTGTCGATTAATTGGAAGCCTTGTGCGTAAGCGCAGATTTTTGAGCAATACAATGCATTTTTAATGGCATCAATAATGGCTTTTTTATCTGTTTCGATTTTAATTGCTGGGCCTTTTAAGATTTTGCTTGCTTCCACGCGCTCGTCTTTTAGGCTGGATAAAGCGCGGGCATAAACGGCCGCCGCAATCGCGTTAGCCGGCGCACCTAACTCCAGTGCGTTGGCAGCAGTCCATTGTCCGGTGCCTTTTTGACCAGCGGTATCCAAGATTTTGTCGACCAAGAAGCCTGGGCCCATTGGGTCTTTTTGTTGCAGAATGTCGGCGGTAATTTCTATCAAGAAGCTTGATAATTCACCTTTATTCCACTCTTCAAATACTTTACCGATTTCATCTGCAGGCATGCCTAACAAGTTTTTCATTAACCAGTA
The DNA here is from genome assembly GCA_965601545.1 of Methylophilaceae bacterium. Taxonomy (GTDB): domain Bacteria; phylum Pseudomonadota; class Gammaproteobacteria; order Burkholderiales; family Methylophilaceae; genus Methylotenera. The sequence continues at coordinate 1,520,467 of OZ271845.1, forward strand.
AGCTTCGCAAATTAACTGCATATCGATGTATTCAATACCGTTGTGCACCATTTTTACATAGTGACCGGCACCGTCTGGACCAATGTACTCGGCACAAGAGAAACCGCCGACCACAGGCTTGCCTGGTTTGCCACCTTCCATAGGCTCGCCGGTGACGGCGTCCACTTTGGCTGCAATGTCACGCCAGATAGGCTCTAAACTAGCCCATGCTTTACGTGTGCCTGAAGGCATTAATGATGGGCCAAAACGTGCACCGGTTTCACCGCCAGATACACCTGAACCGATAAAGTCTATGCCTTTAACCGCCAATTCTTTTTCACGGCGTATGGTGTCTGTCCACAATGAGTTACCGCCGTCGATAATGATGTCACCTTGCTCTAAGAAAGGTAACAAGGCATTGATGGTCACGTCTGTTGCGCTACCGGCTTTAACTAATAAGATGATTTTACGAGGGCGCTTGATGCTCAGTACAAACGACGCTAAATCGGCGTGACCAATGACGCGCTCAGCAGATGGCTCATTTTTTTTGCATTCTTCAATGAAGTTCACCATTTTTTTTGAGTCGCGGTTGTAAACCGCAATGGTGTAGCCGTGATCGGCAATATTTAGGGCTAAATTTTGGCCCATAACAGCTAGGCCAACTAGGCCAATATCAGCATTTTTTGTAGACATTTATCTTCTCTTTTGGAGTTGTTTAATGGAAAGGGTGTTTTTGTAGGCGAGATTATAAAACTTAATATGAAATTAAGTTGTTAAATATTGGTTAAATTCTGACTTTATTTTACAAAAATGCCGTTTTTATTGGTCGCAAGAAATGCGCAAGAAAATTGCCAGTGGGAATTTTTAGTAATCGTTACTTCTGCCGGTTGAATAACCTTGGGGAACGTCATTTTGCCATTCATCACACCCAGCGCAGCGGTGATCGCGCATGGTCGGGCACAACACCAGTTGGCCGTGCCCACAAAATTTGCATTTATCCAGCGGGTGCTTGCCGGATTTATGGTGGGATTCGTGATGCTCGGTGGCCACTTTTGCACTGCCTAAACCGTATTTATTATCCATGGCTATCTCCACAGTTAATGCCTTATTTAAGTAGCAAAATTACGCCAATTTTGTGTCACGCGCAAGCCTTAAATCAACGACGTTGATGCTAGGGGAGCTTAGCCTTGTTTGCTGTGGCCTGCTCGTTGCAATCTGTCTAGCACAGCCACCCATTCTGGTGTGGCTGCTGGCAATTGCACTAACAATCGGTCCACTTTGAGTGCGTCTAAATCATGCAAAGTGCTGTATAGCTGCTCGGCAACTTCTGCCGGCACACTATTCAACTGGCTTGTCGGGCAGTTAGGTTGTTCTCCTGGGCCTATTAGCAAGGCAGCGCACCTAAGACCCGATTGTTGGCACTGTTCACTGCCCACCATCAAGCTAGCCCGATCTTTAAATAACAACAATGGCGTGCGCGGCGAATAGTGCAGTGCATGTTGCCCAGGGGCTTTAGGGGCAGCAGCTAAGGGCGTGTTATTGCCAGCCGATTGTTGAGGTTGGCCAGCCACGCGGCTGATGTCAGCCTCGCTAATCATGCCGGGGCGCAGCAACTGCCATGAGCCATCCGCGGCGACGCTGACGATACTGGATTCAATGCCGACTTGGCAGGCGCCACCGTCTAATACTGGTATGTTTGCGCCTAAGCCGGCTTCAACATGATCGGCCGTAGTTGGACTCAGTTGCGTGAATAAATTCGCCGATGGGGCCGCCACACTTAATTGACTGAGTTTTAATAAGGCCAACGTTAGAGGGTGATTCGGGACGCGCAGCGCAATGGTCGCTTCACCGCCTCTTACTACTTTAGACACATGGCTTTTTGCCGGCAAAATTAAGGTGAGGGGGCCAGGCCAAAATGCTTGGGCCAGCTTGATGGCTGTTTCCGGAAAAACACTGGCCCAATTGGGCACTTGGCTCAGATCGCTAATGTGCACGATCAATGGGTGATCGGCCGGTCGTTGTTTGGTGCTGAAAATTTTAGCCAGGGCGAGGTCATTGCTGGCATCGGCCGCTAGTCCATATACCGTTTCGGTGGGGATGGCCACCAATTCACCTTGCTTTAGTTTGCTTGCGGCGGCTTCTAAGCTAATGCGCATAAAATGTGAGGCTAATTGCTAAAATGGCTATTTTACTCCTTAAGCCAGTTTCCCATAACAATTGCCTATCAATGCTAAAATAGCGCACCTTAAATCACTGAAGAAAGTCACCATGAGCCACGCTGCAGATAAAAAAATCGTCGTAGAAAGCAAGCCCGATCAAGCCCGTTTGGATGCATTAAATGTCACCAAATGGCCTACTTGGCAAAAAGAAGTGTCGGTGTTCCCTTGGACTTTCCCTGAGCAAGAAATCGCTTACATTTTGGCAGGCGAGTGCGTGATTACCCCAACAGGTGGCAAAGCCGTTCGTTTTGCTAAAGGGGATTTGGTGACTTTCCCTGCTGGCATGACCGCCACCTGGGAAGTGAAGCAAGCGTTGCACAAACATTACAAATTGGATGGCAATATTGTTAGCCAAACGTTTAGACGCATCAAAGCGGCTTTAAAGTTAGCCTAGTCTGCAGCCCTTAAAAATCGAGGGTGTTAGTGCGCCTAATCTATAGCGGCAGAGTCACACTAGGTCAATGACGACTCATCGGCAAGGGCTTGAGGCGCTTGCTTACTGCCTTATTCACTGCACTAACACTGGCATTTTAACCGTAAATTGATTGCATCACTTGAGCCATGAATATATTTACCCTGCATAAGCACGCTTTTCTAAAGTTACTTATTTTTCGCGTGCTAATGGTGCTGGCCTATCAAATGATGGCCGTGGCAGTGGGTTGGCATATTTATGAAATTACCCACGATACTTTGGCCTTGGGTTTAATTGGTTTAGCCGAGGCCATACCCTATTTTGCTTGCGCGCTGTTTGCCGGGCATGCGGTGGACCATTTTTGCTCGCGGCGTTTCTTTGGCGCCTTGTCGGCGCTGACCTTGGCCGTCAACGCCTTCACCTTAACCATGCTGGCGATGGGCTTAATAGGCAGCCGTGAAAATGCGCATTTATGGATCTACGGTTCCATTATGTTAACCGGTATAGAGCGGGCATTTATTGCGCCTAGCTATAGCACCTTGTTTGCCTTAATTCTGCCTAGGGAAGCCTACAATCGGGCATCGGGCATCAGCAGTTCGGTCTTTCAGGCCGGCTTAATTATTGGCCCGGCTATCGGTGGTTTGTTGGTGGGCTATGCCAGCAAGACTGCCGCCTACGGTTTGGCCGCGGTGTTTTGCCTAGGGGCCGCCATCGCCATGTGGTCGATTAAAATTAAAGAGCCGTCGCCTACGTCAGACAGCCCGCCTATCTTTACCAGCATAGGTCAAGGCTTGCGGTTTGTTTACAGCAATCAAATTGTTTTTAGTGCCTTATCTTTGGACATGTTTGCCGTGTTGTTTGGCGGTGCAGTGGCCATGTTGCCAGCCTTCATTAACGAAGTGTATCAATTGGGCCCAGAAAGCTTAGGCATATTGCGCGCGGCGCCGGCAGTGGGGGCCATCATGACCGGTTTATGGTTAACGCGGCACCCGATTAATTACCATGCCGGCCGTTGGTTGCTTGGCGCGGTAGCCGGCTTTGGCTTTAGCATCATAGGCTTTGCGCTTAGCCAGTCTTATTGGGTCGCGGCCCTGCTATTATTGCTGTCCGGTGTGTTCGATGGTATTTCGGTGGTGATGCGCACCAGCATCTTGCAATTGGCCACCCCCGACGCCATGCGTGGCCGCGTGTCGGCCATTAACGGCATTTTCATTGGCTCCTCTAATGAGTTGGGTGCGTTTGAATCCGGTTTGGCTGCACGCTTTATGGGCTTGGTGCCGTCGGTATTGTTTGGCGGGTTTATGACGCTAGCCGTGGTTGGGGTAACGGCTAAATGGGCGCCTAAATTAAGAAAATTGGAATTGCATCAACTGACTTAATGGTGCATTTATTTCTTAATGGGCGCAGGTGCACGGCTTGGGATGAGGCCGCCACTAACCACCACCACTTTTTTGTCTTTTTTCGGTTTTTTGACTTCTTTGTTGCTGCGCTCTTGTCCTTTGGCCATCTTAGTTCCCCTTAATAATTAGTAAAGCTTTAGCAGCCCATCATAGGCTGATGGCTAAATATAGGTGGTTTATTTATTGTAGGTGCAGCGCTAGGGCAAAATTGTTATGATTGTTTTGAATTAATTAAGGTGATGTTTAATGAACAGTTTCAGTGAAATTTCAGCCGATGCGCTGCATACCATGATGGCCGATAAAAGTTTGCTTTTAGTCGATGTGCGCAATATAGACGAAGTGGTGCGAGGCATGCTTGCTAACGCCGTACACATTCCTTTGGCCATGTTGCCCGCACAATTTGCTAGCTTGCCCAAAGCCGACACCACCGTTTTTTACTGCCACAGCGGCGTACGCTCAGCGCATGCCGCCGCCTACGCGGCGGAGTTGGGCAGTAAAAATGTTTACAATTTAACCGGCGGGATTTTGGCTTGGGGCAGAGCCGGCTTGCCTTTTGTAGACTACCAAGCGCCCAAAAACAAATGATGGAATTTGCTAAAGAAGTCGATGCCAGAGGGCTGAACTGCCCCCTGCCCATCTTGCGCTGCAAAAAAGGCTTGAGCGAAATTGAAGCGACTCAGGTGTTAAAAGTGATGGCGACGGACAAGGGCGCGGTAAAAGACTTCAATGCGTTTTGTCAGCAAACCGGCCACGAGCTTTTGCACCTAGACACGGTGGATGGCGTGTTTACGTTTTACATAAAAAAACGCAGTAGTTAAATCCAATCCGCTATTTCAATTTAGCCAATTGGCTAAGCAGTTTTTCTAAGTTCGCACCAAATTCCGCCACCCGGGCTTTTTCTTGTGCTACCACTTCGGCGGGCGCTCTGGCGACAAAGCTTTCATTGTTTAATTTGGCGTTGGCTTTGCTGATTTCCAGTTCCAATCTAGCCACTTCTTTGCCTAAGCGTTCTTTCTCGGCGGCGACGTCGATCTCCACTTTCAACATCAGTTTGAAATCGTCCACCAACATCACAGGAGCGTCGGCTTCCGGTAAGTCGGCCACGATGCTGACTTCTTCTAACTTGGCCAAGGCTTTCAAATACGGGGCGTAAGCCGTTAATTTTTCTGCATGGCCAGATGCCACCAACGGCACCCGTGCAGCCGGTGAGATGCTCATTTCACCGCGCAAACTGCGGCAGGCATCGACCATTTGCTTGAGTTGTGCCACCCACGCTTCGGATTGCTCATCGAGCTTGTCGGCTTGCGCTTTAGGATAAGCTTCCAACATTATGCTGGCGCCGTGTTTTTCTGTCATGGGGGCGATGGTTTGCCAAATCTCTTCGGTGATAAATGGCATGATGGGGTGCGCCAAACGCAACACGGTTTCCAACACGCGCAATAAGGTACGTCTCGTAGCGCGTTGTTCGGCTTCATCGCCTTGTTGAATTTGCACCTTAGCTAATTCTAAATACCAATCGCAGTACTCATCCCAAACGAATTCGTAGATGGCTTTAGCCGCTAAGTCAAAACGGTAATCCTCAAAGGCGCGTTCCACTTCGGCTTCCGTGCGTTGCAAAATGCTGACTATCCAACGGTCGGCGGCAGAGAATTTACGCCCACCCTCCCCGCAAGTGGCGGCATCAAACCCGTTATCTTGGCCCTCGGTATTCATCAAGACAAAGCGCGTGGCATTCCATAATTTATTACAGAAATTTCGGTAGCCATCGCAGCGTTGTAGATCAAATTTGATGTCGCGGCCGGGTGAGGCTAAGGCGGCAAAAGTAAAGCGCAATGCATCGGTGCCGTAAGCATTGATGCCATTGGGGAATTCTTTGCGGGTGTGCTTTTCTATCTTGGGTGCATCTTTAGGATTCATCAAGCCGGTGGTGCGTTTCTTGATTAAGTCTTCCAAGCTGATGCCATCAATTAAATCGATGGGGTCCAACACGTTGCCCTTGGACTTACTCATCTTTTGGCCTTCGGCATCACGAATCAAACCGTGCACGTAGACGTGTTTAAATGGGATTTTGCCGGTGATGTGCTTGGTCATCATGACCATGCGCGCCACCCAGAAAAAGATAATGTCAAAGCCGGTCACCAAGACGCTAGAGGGCAGGTATTGTTGCAAGGCCTGATTGGCCGCGTCTTTTTCTGCATCGCCAGTCCAGTCTAGGGTAGAGAACGGCCATAAGGCAGACGAATACCAAGTATCCAATACATCGTTGTCACGTGTTAATTCCCCGCTGTAACCGTCTTTTTCTGCCAAACTTTTGGCGGTGGCCTCGTCCTGCGCCACGTAGACTTTGCCTGCATCGCTATACCATGCAGGGATTTGATGGCCCCACCATAATTGGCGCGAAATACACCAATCTTGAATGTTGTTTAGCCATTGGTTATAGGTATTGACCCAGTTTTCTGGGTAAAACTTAATTTCACCGCTGGCCACCACGTCCAAGGCTTTTTGCGTAATCGATTTGCCGTCGGCGGCCGGTTTGCTCATGGCCACAAACCATTGGTCGGTCAGCATGGGTTCAATCACCACGCCGGTGCGATCGCCGCGCGGCACTTTTAATTTGTGTTTATCGATTTTGACTAAGTAGCCTTGCACTTCTAAATCCGCCACCACTTGTTTGCGAGCGGCAAAGCGCTCTAAGCCTTGGTAAGCTTTAGGCGCACTGTCGTTCAAAAAGCCGGCTAAATTTAATATACCGATTATGGGCAATTGGTGGCGCTGACCGACCGCGTAGTCGTTAAAGTCATGCGCAGGCGTCACTTTTACCACGCCGGTACCGAATTCCATGTCCACGTAATCGTCGGCAATAATCGGAATCTCACGATCGCACATAGGCAGTGTTACCTTTTGGCCGATCAATTTTTTATAACGCGCGTCGTCAGGGTGCACCATCACCGCCACATCCCCCAGCATGGTTTCTGGGCGAGTCGTGGCCACCGTTAAATGGCCAGAGCCATCGGCCAAGGGGTAATTGATGTGCCACATGAAGCCGTCTTCTTCTTCCTGCACCACTTCCAAATCGGACACCGCCGTGCCTAGCTTGACGTCCCAATTAACCAAGCGTTTACCGCGGTAAATCAAGCCCTCGTTGTATAGGCGAACAAAGCTTTCGGTCACCGTTTTATTTAAGCCGGCATCCATGGTGAAGCGCTCGCGTGACCAATCCGGCGAGGTGCCTAAACGGCGCATTTGTTTGGTGATGGTGCCGCCTGAGTATTCTTTCCATTCCCAGACTTTCTCTAAGAATTTCTCGCGGCCTAAATCGTGGCGCGATACCCCTTGTGCATCCAATTGGCGTTCCACCACAATTTGCGTGGCGATACCGGCATGATCGGTGCCCGGTTGCCATAGCGTGTTGTCGCCTGCCATGCGGTGGTAGCGGGTCAGTGCATCCATCAAGGTTTGGTTAAAGCCGTGACCCATGTGCAAGGTGCCGGTGACATTAGGTGGCGGCAGCAGAATGCAAAAATGGTTTTGCTTGGATTGGTCTAAGCCAGCCGCGTAATAGCCTTTGCTCTCCCAAAATTGATACCAATGGCTTTCTATGGTTTTGGGGTCAAATGATTTGGCGAGCTCTTTAATCGCGGGTGTATCGAGCGGGGTGGTGTGCGTTGTCATGGCCGTTATTTTAACACAGCCTATGCGCAATTTATTGCGCGGCTAAGTGGCCTTCGCCGCATACACGGCAGGCTGGGTCTGGGTTGAGCTTAATGGTGCGCCATTCCATACTAAGCGCATCGAGCAAGAGCAAACGGCCTTGCAAACTCTCGCCTATGTCCATCAATAACTTCAATGCTTCAGCAGCTTGGGTCGTGCCCACGATGCCCACCAGGGGCGCAAACACCCCGTGGCTAGCGCAGCGCATGGCGTTGTCTTCGCCGCTGATTTCACTGCTGTCGGGGAATAAGCAGTGGTAACAAGGGCTGTTGCTGTTACGCATATCGTAAACGGTAATTTGCCCTTCAAAACCGATGGCGGCGCCCGATACCAGTGGTTTGTTTAGGGCCACGCAGAGGCGATTTAAACTGTAACGGGTGGCAAAATTATCGCTGCAATCAAGCACCACATCGACTTTTTCAACTAATGCAGCCATGGTTGCTTCGTCGACTTTTTCTTCTATGGCGTGCACACTTATGTCGGGGTTGATTTCAGCGATGGCTTGCTTGGCCGACTGCGCTTTGTTCATGCCCACGCGCGCCATACTGTGAATAATCTGGCGTTGTAAATTGCTTAAATCCACCGCATCAAAATCGCAAATCGTTAATTTGCCGACGCCGCTGGCGGCCAAATACAAGGCAGCCGGCGAACCCAATCCCCCCGCGCCTACGATTAAGGCATGGCTGTTCACCAGTTTTTCTTGGCCTTCGTAGCCGATTTGTGGCAACAGCATGTGGCGGCTGTAGCGTAATAGTTGGTTGTCGTTCATAAGTTCAAGGCTGTTTATTATTGATGTAACCAAATTATTTAATAAAGTTAAGATAGCACAAGTAGCATTAATTTTTTCTTTTAGGAGGCAGTATGAAGGTGTTATTAAAAAAACTAGCCAACAGTTTGACCGTGGCGGTTAGCGTGCTGTTGGTGGGTGGCTTTGTTTACGTGTTGGCCAATTCATTCCCATTAGGCGATTTTATCTACAGCATCGCTTTTTGTTATTTGGCGATTGCGGTATTAAATTACTTGGTTTTTGGCACCGCCAAATTGTGGCATAAACCTGACGAGCTAAACTAAAACAGCTAGGCGCTGATTGATGCAAAATTAGGGTTGCTAATATATAACATTATCGAAACTGTTGATTGAGCAGTAGGCCTCGAACTTGCATCAGGGTCTGTCAAATCAATGCGCTAGCTAGCTTCACAAAATATTTTTACTAAGCCATAGTATAATCACGCCATGTTAGAAAAGAACTCCGTAGGCATTGTTGCCGCTCAAACCGCTCATTTTGAGCAAGCCCTGACGCTTAAAAGCGGCGCGGTCTTGCCGCAATTCGATTTGGTTTATGAGACCTATGGCAAGCTTAACGCCGACCAATCCAATGCAGTGTTGATTTGCCACGCCCTATCTGGCACCCACCACGTGGCCGGCAAATACAGCGCGGACGACAAATACCCGGGCTGGTGGGATAACTTAATTGGCCCAGGCAAACCCTTAGATACCAATAAATTTTTTGTGATCGGCGTAAACAATTTGGGTGGCTGCCACGGCAGCACCGGACCGTCCTCTATTAATCCAGCCAATGGCCAACCTTGGGGCGCACAATTTCCCTTGCTGACAGTGGAAGACTGGGTGGCCTCGCAAGCCATGTTGGCCGATTACTTAGGCATCAAACAATTGGCCGCCGTCGTCGGTGGTAGCCTAGGTGGCATGCAAGCCTTGCAATGGACGCTGGCCTACCCCGAACGCGTTCGCCACGCCTTGGTGATTGCTTCCGCACCGAATTTAACCGCGCAAAACATGGCGTTTAATGAAGTAGCGCGGCAAGCCATCATTACCGATCCGGAATTTCACGGTGGCGATTACTACGCGCACGGCGTGGTGCCTAGACGCGGCCTGCGGATTGCCCGCATGTTGGGCCACATCACTTATTTAAGCGACGATGCCATGGGCGCAAAATTTGGCCGCAAACTCAAAGACGGCATTCACTATAGCTTCGATGCCGAATTTGAAATGGAATCTTACTTGCGCTACCAAGGCGATAAATTTGCCGGCGAATTTGATGCCAACACGTATTTGCGCATGACCCGTGCCTTGGATTATTACGACCCAGCCTTAGCATTTGATAACGACTTGAGTGCGGCCTTAAAAACCGTGCAAGCCAGCTTTTTAGTGGTGTCGTTCACCAGCGATTGGCGTTTTTCTCCGGCGCGCTCGCGTGAAATTGTCAAAGCTTTGCTCGATAACGAGCGCACCGTCAGTTACGCAGAAGTGACGGCTGCACACGGTCACGATGCCTTCTTAATGCCGGATGCGCACTACCACGCTATATTGCGCGCTTATTTAAACAAGGTGCAGGTGTAAGCATGAGCCAAAAAGCACAAAATAATGTAAATATTACAAATTCTGTCCTGCAATTTCGCCAAGACTTTGCTATCATTTCAAACTGGGTCGGCTTTGGTTCTAAGGTGCTGGACCTGGGTTGCGGCGACGGTGAATTGCTGCAATTCTTGCGCTTAAGCTTGGAAGTCAAAGGCTACGGCGTGGAAAAAGACGACACCAATTGGTTGTCTTGCATGGAAAACGGCAGCAACGTTATCCAAATGGATTTGGAAGATGGCCTGTCTGGCTTTGAAGACCAGTCCTTTGACACGGTGATTTTGTCGCAAACCCTGCAAGCCATGCACAACACCGAAGAGATTGTCCAAGAGATGCTGCGCGTGGGCCGCGAAGTGATCGTCACTTTCCCTAATTTTGGTTATTGGCGAAACCGCCTACAAATTACCAATGGTCGCATGCCTGTGTCCAAAACCTTGCCATACCAATGGTACGACACGCCCAATGTGCACTTGTGCACCATCAACGATTTCGACCAATTTTGTAAAAATCACAAAATTAGCATACTAGAACGCTGCGTCATTACCAATAGCCAAACCGTGCACTTCATGCCGAATTTATTGGGCAATTTGGCCATGTACCGCTTAAAAGCCGCTTAAGTGTTGTCATCCACCTCTAAAACCAATTCGATTTGGTCGTCGCTGATCAGCCAAAAAATGCTGATTTGCATATTCACTGGCTTTAGCTCGGGCTTGCCCTTATACATTTTGGTAAGCCTCTTGCCGGCTTGGCTGCGCAGCGAGGGTGTCAACCTGAAGGCCATAGGCTTGTTTGCCCTCATTAACCTCCCTTTTACCTGGAAATTTTTGTGGGCGCCGCTGTTTGACCGCTACATCCCGAAACTAGCAGGCTTTTCCATGGGCAGACGACGCGGCTGGTTATTACTCACGCAAATTGCACTGCTGCTGTCCATTCCCCTAATCGCGCTGTTTAACCCTAAGCTGGACATATGGGGCATCGCTTACTTAGCCACCGCCGTGGCTTTTTTTAGCGCCAGCCAAGACGTGGTGCTGGATGCCTACCGCCGTGAATTATTGATAGATAACGAATTGGGCTTGGGCAATGCCGTGCACGTCAATGCCTACAAAATTGCCGGCCTCGTGCCCGGCTCCTTGTCGCTGATCCTAGCCGATCACATGCCGTGGAGCAGCGTATTCACCATCACGGCCTTGTTTATGTTGCCGGGTATTTTGATGACGGTTTTTGTTAAAGAGCCCTTGCTGAAAGCCGGCGCACCCAAAACCTTGCGCGCTGCCGTGGTGGAACCGTTTAAAGAATTCATCGGCCGCAATGGCCTTAAATCCGCCTTACTGATCTTGGCCTTTATATTCCTTTATAAATTAGGCGACAGCATGGCCACCGCTCTAGCTACGCCGTTTTATTTAGACATGGGTTTTAGCAAAACTGAGATTGGCTTAATTGCCAAAAATGCCGGCTTGTGGCCCAGTGTCATAGGCGGATTATTGGGCGGGGTGTGGATGTTTAAATTGGGCGTCAACCGTGCGCTATGGCTGTTTGGTGCCGTGCAAATGTTGGCTATTTTAGGCTTTGCCTGGTTGGCCACAGTGGGTCACAGCCTGTTGTGGTTAGGCGTGGTAATAGGGGTAGAGGCCTTCGGAGTTGGATTGGGCACGGCGGCTTTTGTCGCTTACATCGCGCAAACCACCCACCCGCTTTACACGGCCACGCAATTTGCTTTATTCACCAGCCTTGCGGCCGTGCCTCGCACCTTCGCCAATGCCGCCACCGGCTACATGGTGGAAAACTTGGGCTGGTTTAAATTTTTTATTTGGTGCTTTGTGCTGGCCATCCCCGGCATGTTAATGTTATTTAAAATAGCCCCTTGGCATAGCGTGTCGGCCAAACCCATACACTGATTTACTGCAGCCCATGACCCTAAAAATTCACGAGATATTTCATTCCATACAAGGCGAATCGTCACGCATAGGCTTGCCCACGACCTTTGTGCGCCTAACCGGCTGCCCGATGCGCTGCGTTTATTGCGACACCGCTTATGCCTTTAGTGGCGGTAGCAACATGAGCTTAGCCGACATCATGCTAAAAGTGGCGGAGCTGGGTGCACCTTATGTGACGGTCACCGGTGGCGAACCCCTGGCACAAAAAGAATGCCACGGCTTGCTCACCGCCCTGTGCGATGCTGGCTACAGCGTGTCCTTAGAAACCGGTGGCGCCATGGACATCCGCGCGGTGGACTCTAGGGTGTCGGTCATACTGGACATCAAAACACCCGGTTCAGGCGAATTAGCCAAAAACCTCTGGAGCAATTTGGCCTTGCTTAAAGCCAGTGATGAAGTCAAATTTGTGCTGTGCGACCGGGCCGATTACGATTGGGCCAAACAGCAACTGGCCGAGCATAAGCTAACCCAAACCTGCCCAGTGATATTCTCACCTGTTTACAGCCAGGTTGAGCCTAGCGATTTAGCCGCCTGGGTTTTGGCCGACAAACTACCGGTGCGCATGCAGGTGCAATTGCATAAAATTCTTTGGGGCGAAAAGCCGGGCGTTTAACGTGCTTAAACAAAACTGATACGCTTCGGTAAAACAAACACAGTAAAACTAAAGGCCTTAAAACAAAGACAGTGAAGTTATGATGGTGAATAAAAATACGCTTAAAAAAAATGCCGTGGTCTTGTTATCCGGTGGATTGGATTCGGCCACCTGCTTAGCCATTGCCAAAGCACAGGGCTTTGACTGCTATTGCCTAAGCTTGGATTACCACCAACGCCACATCGCCGAATTGCAGGCCGCCGATCGCATCGCTCACACCATGGGCGCCGCCGCGCATAAAACCGCCAAACTGGATTTGTCTTTATTTGGCGGCTCGGCCCTGACCGACGATGCCATTGCCGTGCCAGAGCAGGAAACAGCCGGCATACCCATTACTTACGTGCCAGCGCGCAATACCATCATGCTGTCTTTGGCTTTGGCATGGGCTGAAGTCTTGCAGGCACAAGACATATTCATAGGCGTCAACGCGCTGGATTATTCGGGTTACCCGGATTGCCGTGGCGAATACGTCAAGGCCTTCCAAGCCATGGCTAATTTAGCCACAAAAAGTGCGGTGGAAGGACAAACCATTACCATCCATGCGCCGCTAATCGACATGAGTAAGGCGCAAATCGTGCAATTGGGCACCAAATTGGGCGTGGATTACGCCATGACTGTTTCTTGCTATCAAGCGGACCAGCATGGCGAAGCCTGTGGCCTATGCGATTCTTGTCGCTTACGCCGCGAGGGCTTTAAAGCCGCCGGTTTGAGCGACCCAACACGCTATAAGAACAAGGTGGCGATTGGCTTTGACGCCAATTTAGGCTAAATCATGAGGCTAAATACATAAAGCGCTTGTCAAAAGCACAATTTGTAGCGTAAAATCCGCGCCTTTCTGCGATAAATTTTTTCAACAAAGAGAACAAAGATTATGGTTATTATTCGTTTAGCTCGTGGTGGCGCGAAAAAAACTCCTTTCTACAACTTAGTCGTTGCTGACTCACGCAATCGTCGTGATGGCCGCTTTATTGAGCGTGTTGGATTCTACAATCCATCTGCTAAAGCCGGTGCTGAAGCGCTACGTGTAGATCAAGAGCGTGTTACCCATTGGCAAAGCCAAGGTGCGCAACTGTCAGATACAGTGGCACGTTTAGTTAAGTTTCATGCAAAAGGCCCTGAGCACGCTATTGCTGCTAAAGCAAAAGACGCGGCTAAGGCCGATGCAGCTAAAGCTAAAATTGCTGCTGCACAAGCAGCTAAAGCAAAAGCAGCCGCTGACGAAGCTAAAGCTGAGTTAGAAGCACAAGCTGCTGAAAAAGCCGCTGCGGCAGAAGTAGTTGAAGCAGAAGTGACCGCTGAGCCAGTTGAAGCGGCTCCTGCTGAAGCTGAGGCAGAAGTGGCTGAAGCGCCAGCTGCTGACGCAGCTGAAACGCCTGCTGAAGAAGCTTAATTTCTCAAGCTTGAGCGATGATTTCATCGCAAGAGCCTTAGAGGTAAGCCATTTTGGCCAATACTGATATGGTAGTCATGGGGCGCATTGTTGCGCCTTATGGCGTTTTTGGTTGGCTAAAAGTAGTGCCGGATACGGAAGCCTTTGATGGCTTGTTTGATTACGACACTTGGTGGCTAGGAAAAGGTAACGATTGGCGTGAGTTATTGGTTGAGACCGCCAAGGTACACAACGATGTATTGGTGGTAAAACTAAAAGGCATAGACGACAGAGACGCGGCCATGGCTTGCAAAGGCAAGCAAATAGCGGTTCCTAGGTCGCAATTGCCAGAACCCGAAGACGACGCCTACTACTGGTCTGATTTAATCGGCTTACGGGTTAAAAATAAACAAGCGGTGGATTTTGGTAGCATCGTGGATGTGTTTGAAACCGGTGCCAATGACGTGATTGTTGTACAAGCAGAAGCAAGCGCGCCGGACGGCGAACAAGCCAAAAGCAAACCCCAAGAGCGTTTGTTACCGTTTGTAGCCGACGTGGTGCTGGAAGTGGATTTACCCAATAAAACCATGTTGGTGGATTGGGATGCCGATTTTTAATCATGGCATTTAAGTTTGATGTAGTGACGCTGTTTCCTGAAATGTTTGATGCCATCACAAAATTTGGCATTAGCAGCCGGGCCCTACAGCAAAAAATATACGCTCTGCAGTTTTGGAATCCGCGTGATTACACCACGGATAACCATAAAACTGTTGATGACAGGCCTTACGGTGGTGGCCCTGGCATGGTAATGCTGATTGAGCCACTGGAAAAAGCCTTAATGGCGGCCAAAGCAGAACAAGCAGCGGCCAACATAGAAAGTTGGGTTATCCATCTTTCACCGGCAGGCCAGCCTTTGACGCATGAAAAAGTCATGGCCTTGAGTAAAAAAGCCGGCTTGATTTTATTGGCTAGCCGTTATGAAGGTGTGGACCAGCGCTTGATAGATGCGCACGTGGATGAAGAGTTGTCGATAGGCGATTACGTGTTAAGTGGCGGTGAGTTACCCGCCATGGCCTTAATCGATAGCATCGTAAGGCAGTTGCCTGGCAGTTTGGGTGACGGTGACTCGGCCATAGAAGATTCCTTTGTGGATGGCTTGTTGGATTGCCCGCATTACACGAGGCCAGAAGCCTACCAAGGCATGCAGGTTCCTGAGGTTTTACTATCGGGCAACCATGCGAAGATTAAACAATGGCGTTTGAAAATGTCATTGCAAAGAACTCGGGATCAACGTCCCGATTTATTGGCCGCAAGGCCGTTGACGAAAGAGGAAGCACGGCTGCTAGAGCAAGACTAACTAGCAGGAACACGTTTCTTCATAATTAAAAGGAACCCGCAAGGGATAAGTAAAATGGCAGATATTATTAAAATGTTAGAAGAGGAAGAGATTGCCCGTTTAGGCAAAACCGTTCCTGATTTCGCACCAGGCGACACCGTAGTGATCGGTGTAAACGTGGTCGAGGGTACACGTAAGCGTGTGCAATCTTACGAAGGCGTGGTGATTGCTAAACGCAACCGCGGTTTAAATTCATCCTTCATCGTACGTAAAATTTCTTCAGGTGAAGGCGTGGAGCGTACATTCCAAACCTACTCACCATTGATCGCTAGCATTGAAGTTAAACGCCGCGGTGATGTTCGTCGTGCGAAACTTTACTACCTACGTGAGCGTTCAGGTAAATCAGCACGTATTAAAGAAAAATTATTCTCACGTGAAAAAGAAGTGATGGCGCCAGCAGACGACGCGTAAATTTAGCGTTGCTAGCCCAAACCCCAACAGTCTTAAGACTCTTGGGGTTTTTTTACGTTTGCATATTCGGCCCATTCGTTTAACATAACACGATGACTTCCCTCGCTTTGGCAACCATCAACACCGGCTTTGGCGGCATCGCCATCCACCAACAAGCAGGCCTGCTTAAGATAGATTTGTTGGGCAATCATGTTAGCGAGCCGTCTGTTAGACAAGATCCCGTTGTTCAACATCAGTCGTTCAAACAAATGACCCAAGAAATTCTCGCCTATTTGCAACGGCCGCATCAAGCGTTTAGCCTACCCGCCCAATTAGCCGGTAGCGCTTTTCAACAAAAAGTCTGGCTAGCCATATTAGCCATCCCCTTAGGCCAAACCCGAACTTACAGCGAACTGGCTGCGCAGTTGCAGTCTGGGCCAAGAGCGGTAGCCAATGCTTGCGGTGCTAACCGTTTACCCTTGCTGATTCCTTGTCACCGTGTGGTCGCTAAAAATGGTCTAGGCGGTTTTATGCGGGGGGATAAAAATGGCTTGAGCATCAAACGCTGGCTCTTGTCTCACGAAGGCGTACATGGCTACTGACAAAGTAAAACAAGACAGTGAGCAGTCACTAACTTTGGCCGACAGCGTGGAGCTGGACAGCTTTATAGACCACTTATGGCTGGAAGACGGTTTGGCAAAAAACACCTTGAGCAGCTACCGTTTGGATTTAAGCGCCTATGCCGCTCACTTAAAGCAGCAAAATAAAAGCCTATTAAGCGCCGAGCAAGCCGACATTCAGCATTACCTGGCGGTGAAATTTCCTTTGAGCAAACCGCGCAGCATCAGCCGATTAATTGCCAGCTTGCGGCGTTTTTATCGCTACCAACTCAGAGAAAATAAAATTAGCCTGGATCCCAGCCTACAAATCCAATCGCCTAAGCTGCCGCGTAGTTTACCCAAAAGCTTAAACGAAGACGAAGTGTTGGCCTTGCTTAACGCCCCTAACTTGAATGAGTCAGTTGGCCTTCGCGATAAAGCCATGCTGGAGTTGCTGTATGCCTGCGGCCTGCGGGTGTCGGAGTTAGTCGGCGTGAAAGTGACGGAGGTTAGCCTTAGCGATGGCGTGGTCAGAATAACCGGCAAAGGCAGCAAAACACGCTTGGTGCCCATGGGTGAAGAAGCGGTCAATTGGCTAAGTCGCTACCTGTCTGAGGGCAGGCCAGTCATATTGCATAAGCGCTTATGCGATGCCCTATTTGTCACCAACCGCGGCGAGGCCATGACCCGCCAAGCTTTTTGGTATTTAATCAAACGCCATGCCCTAATGGCCGGCATTCAAAAACCCATGTCGCCACACGTATTGCGCCATGCTTTTGCCACGCATTTGTTAAACCATGGCGCTGACTTAAGGGTGGTGCAAATGCTGCTGGGTCATGCCGACATTTCCACTACGCAAATATACACACACGTCGCGCGTGAACGCTTAAAACAACTGCACAGTGCACACCACCCTAGAGGCTAATTAGCTGCGCTCTATCACCACACCCAAGGCTTTTACCCCAGGCAATATGCCAGGCTTGGCCACTTTGACTTTAACTCGCTTAGCGCCAAATTCTTTTAGAATTAACTGACAAACGTGTTCTGCTAAGGCCTCAACCAACTGGAATTGGCTGGCTTGCAAACTGTCATTTAGGCGCCCAATCACCGCACCGTAATCAATGGTGTCGGCAATGGCATCGCTTTTTCCGGCGGCCGCCAAATCATAATCCATGCTGATATCCAACACGATGGTTTGCGGCAAAACACGCTCCCATGCCGGGACGCCTAGCCTGACCTTCAGTTTTACTTGCTCTAAAAAAATACTGTCCATGGATGGCCTGCCTAAAAAAATACACCGACTGATTTGCCGTGGTATTAGAATGTGATTAATACTATTTTAGTGCATCACATCAAGGTTGAGCAAAATGAATGAATTAGGTTTTATTCCCGTCACATTGATCCCCACGGTTTGGATAGTTAGCGCCTACCTGCTGGGTTCCATCGCATTTGGCATCGTGGTCAGCCGCTTATTTGGCTTACCCGATCCGCGCACGGTAGGCTCAGGCAACCCTGGCGCGACCAATGTATTGCGCAGTGGTAAAAAACTGGCTGCCGCACTCACTTTACTTGGCGACGTAGTCAAAGGTTGGCTGCCAGTATGGCTGGCCATGCAATCCGACATGCTGATGTGGGTGGTGGCATACGTAAGCTTGGCGGTGTTTATCGGTCACTTGTACCCAATTTTTTATAAATTCCAAGGCGGCAAAGGCGTGGCCACGGCCTTGGGCGTCATGTTTGCCTTGTCGCCCTTGTTGGCTTTAGCGGCCTTGGTCACGTGGATAGTGGTGTTTGCCGTATCACGCTACTCTTCCTTAGCTGCCATTGTTGCTGCTAGCTTGGCTCCAGTTTATGCCTGGTATTTGTTATCGGCCTACACGGATTATTTGATTACCGTGCTGGTTATGTCGTTGTTGTTAGTGTGGCGCCACAGAAGCAACATCAAAAAACTGCTGGCTGGCACCGAATCGGGTTTCGGTAAAAAATAATTAAGGCGCTAGCAATTCAGCCAAATCCCACCTGGGCTTGACGCTAAAGCCGTATCCGCCATTTACATTAGCCGCCTGCAAGCGCATCGCTCCAGCAAACGCAATCATGGCGCCGTTATCGGTGCAAAACTCCAAACGCGGGTAACTGACTTTGCAAAGTTTAGCGCGCACCGCGGCATTTAACTTTTGCCTTAAGCGTAAATTGGCGCCGACGCCACCCGATACCACCAAGTTATCCAAGCCGGTTTCCCTTAAGGCTGCCATGCATTTTGCTGACAATACGTCGGTGATGGCCTCTTGAAACTCCCAAGCCAACTCGGCTTTTGTAGCTGCGTTTAAGGGCTGATGTTTATTGACTAAACTTAAGACGGCGGTTTTTAAGCCGCTAAAACTAAAATTCAAATCGCCGCTATTTAACAAGGGCCTGGGCAGTTTAAACAAGCGATCGGCGCTTTGACTATGCACCTGCGATTCATCCGCCAGCTCGGCTAAAGCCGGTCCGCCCGGGTAACCCAAGCCTAATAATTTGGCGGTTTTATCGAAGGCCTCACCGGCAGCGTCATCCAAGGTGTCGCCCAACAGCTGGTAACGCCCTACGCCATCCACGCGCATTAATTGGGTGTGCCCGCCGGAAACCAACAATGCCACAAACGGAAAAGCCGGCGGATTGTCTTCCAGTAAAGGCGCTAACAAATGGCCTTCCAAATGGTGCACTTGTATGGTGGGGATGCCCAGACTAAAGGCTAAAGAAGCTGCGAAGCTAGTGCCCACTAACAATGCACCGGACAAGCCTGGGCCTTGTGTGTAAGCAATTGCATCAATGTCTTGCAAGGTTTTTTCGGCATCCAACAAAACACGCGCGGTCAATGGCAGCACACGATGTATGTGATCGCGCGAGGCCAGTTCTGGGACCACGCCGCCGTACTCAGCATGCATGGCCACTTGGCTATGCAATGCATGCGCCAACAAACCATGCACGCTATCGTATAAGGCAAGCCCTGTTTCGTCACAAGAGGATTCAACACCGAGAATTAACATGGTTTAAGCGACTTCAAATATCGGGAAGTGGAATTATTACGTATTTCGCTAATAAATAGTCGAAACCAAGCGCAAATGCGTAAAAGTATTTGAATAAAAACGATTATGCGATTAGAATAGCCGACTTTTCTCGGTTTCTGAGAGCCTCTTGCGATTCAGCACTGGCAGAATTTTAGAAACGCGAATAAATTATTAATACTGTTGCCTATAAGAGAGATCGAATGTCTAGTGTACGCGTAAAAGAAAATGAGCCGTTTGACGTTGCCCTTCGCCGTTTTAAACGCTTAATCGAAAAAACTGGTTTGTTAAATGATCTTCGCGCTCGCGAATTTTATGAAAAACCAACATGGGAACGTAAACGTAAAGCTGCTGCTGCTGTTAAACGTCAATACCGTCGTTTAATGAAACAAACGCTTCCTGCAAAATTGTTCTAATTCGTTTTTGCCCCTTGTCCTTAAAAGCAAAAATAACTGAAGACATGAAAACCGCAATGCGCGCTAAAGACAGCGCGCGTTTAGGTGCCATACGTTTACTGCAAGCCGCCATCAAGCAACGTGAAGTGGATGAGCGCATCGAATTAAATGACGCGGACGTCCTGGCTGCGATAGAAAAAATGCTCAAGCAGCGTCGCGACTCCATCAGTGCTTATGAAGGTGCCAATCGCCACGATTTAGCCGATGTGGAAAAATTCGAAGTATCGGTTCTGCAAACCTATTTACCCCAACAACTGACTGACGCCGAAGTGGCGGGTTTGCTAGAGCAAGCCATCACCGAAACCGGCGCAGACGGCATAAAAGACATGAGTAAAGTCATGGCCGCCATCAAACCGCTGGTTGTTGGTCGCGCCGACATGGGTAAACTATCCGGATTAATCAAAACCCGTTTAAGTTAAACCGGTAAAACGGGTCATTAAAATTAAGGAGCGATAGGCTCCTTTTTTTAATTTATACTCACCATTATGATCCCAGAAAGTTTTATCCAAGAACTGCTAAACCGCGTTGATGTTGTCGATGTCATAGACAAAAACGTGGCTTTAAAAAAAGCCGGGGCCAACTACTCTGCCTGCTGCCCGTTTCATAATGAAAAATCCCCTAGCTTTACCGTCAGCCCTAGCAAGCAGTTCTACCATTGCTTTGGCTGCGGCGCGCACGGCACGGCCTTAGGCTTTTTAATGGAATACCAAGGCTTAAGCTTTGTCGAGGCCATCAACGAATTAGCCAGATCAGTCGGCATGGTAGTGCCGCAAGAAACACGCGACCCAGACAAGCCAGCAGCTAAAGTGGTAGTGGGCTTGCAAGACGCCTTACAACAAGCAGCGCAATACTACAAAGAGCAGCTCAAGCAATCCGATCGGGCCATCGCCTACTTAAAAGGCCGTGGCCTGAGTGGTCAAATCGCCGCTAAATTTCAGGTGGGCTACGCGCCAGCTGGCTGGCAAAATTTGCAAAGCGTGTTCCCCCAATACGACAACGAAGCCCTTAAAGTGGCCGGCCTGGTAGTCGAAAATGAGCAAGGCAAACGCTACGACCGCTTCCGCGACCGCATTATGTTTCCCATCCATGATCAAAAAGGCCAAGTGATTGGTTTTGGTGGTCGCATCATCAACCCAGAAGACACCCCTAAATACTACAACTCACCAGAAACACCGCTCTTTCAAAAAGGCCATGAGTTATACGGTTTGTTTTTAGCAAGGCGTGCCATACGCGACGTGGGCCGTGTTTTGGTCGTGGAAGGGTATATGGATGTTGTGGCCTTGGCACAGTTTGGCATCGATTATGCCGTGGCAGCATTAGGCACTGCCACTACCCCGTTTCATATCACCAAGCTAATGCGCCAAACCGATGAAATTGTCTTTTGTTTTGATGGCGATAAAGCCGGCCAAACTGCTGCTTGGCGGGCCGCGATGAATGCCTTGCCAGCCTTGACGGACGGCCTGAAACTGTCCTTCTTATTTTTGCCCATAGAGCACGACCCCGATTCATACGTACGGGAATTTGGCCGAGAAAAATTTGAAGCCGAAATTAAATTGGCCATGCCGCTTTCGCAATATATTTTGATGCATTTAAGTGCCGACAACCCCTTACAAAGCCAAGAAGACAAGGTGCGTTTTTTAAACGATGCCGAACCCATCATGCAGCAAATTCAAGCGCCGCGCAGTGCCATGTATTTGCGTAAGAAAGTGGCCGAATTGGCGCAACTGTCGACCGATGAAATGCAGGCCTTGTTGAAGTTGCCTAACCTAAATAAAACGCCCACGCCAGCCCGACCAAAACTCACGCGCACCACCAATTCATTACACCAACGGTTTTGTTTGACGCTGGTGATGCATCCCGAATTGGCTAGCGCCGCTGATTTAGAGTGGTTGATTGGCGATTCGGCTAATGAGTTGCTGCTGCAAAAAACCATCACCATTTGCTTGCAAAATCCGCAAGCCAAACCGGTGGTGATTATGCGTGCATTAGAAGGTCAGATAGACATCGCCATGCAGCGTGAATTAGAACAAGCCCTAAACGTGCTCGATGAAACGCTGGATTTGGCACAAGAATTAACTGGTGCTAGGCAACAATTACAACAGTTGTATGCGCAAAAAACCGATCAAGCATTGCTGGCAAAAATCAGTGAAAAACCCTTAAGCAGCCTGACAGAAAACGAGCGCAATCAACTGAAAAGTTTTGCGAGTAAGCCCAAGTCAAAATAGCCTTAAATTCTGCTATAATGCCGGGTTGTAAAAAATCACTTTCATTCTATTAAAACAAGCAGTTTGTAATAGTGTGTGCATAAACTAGAGGTGCGTCATGGCAAGACCAAAGAAAAGCGATCAAATAGCTGAAAAAAAGAAGGTTGAATTTATCAGCCCGGAAGAGCAAGAAGCTAACGCGGACGAACGTCGCTCGCGCCTCAAATCGCTAATCATTTTAGGTAAAGAGCGTGGCTATTTAACCTACGCCGAAATTAACGATCATCTGCCCGATGACGTGCAAAACTCCGAACAGATCGATGGCATCATCGGCATGATCAACGACATGGGCATACAAGTATACGAAGAAGCGCCCGACGCTGAAGTTTTGCTGATGTCCGATGCGCCACCTGCTGTTACCGATGAAGACGCCGTAGAAGAAGCCGAACAAGCTCTGGCCACCGTTGATTCCGATTTTGGTCGCACCACGGACCCAGTGCGCATGTACATGCGTGAGATGGGCACGGTGGATTTGCTGACTCGCGAAAGCGAAGTGGAAATTGCACGCCGTATTGAAGACGGTTTAAAACACATGGTGCAAGCGATTGCCGCCTGCCCAACCACTATTTCTGCTTTATTGGCATTAGTCGACAAAGTAGAAAGGGACGAACTCAGTGTGGACGATTTGGTTGATGGCTTGATAGACTCAGACGTCGGCGCTGTGGATGCAGTAGAATTGGCCAGCGCCGAAGACGACGCCGAAGACGACGTCGACGATGACGCAGAAGAAGACGAAGACGGCGCAAAAGCCGCCGCCATTTCTGCAGAAGCATTGGCTAAATTAAAAGAAGAAGTGATTAAACGCTTTGCTGTTGTGCGTGCCGCCAACCAAAAAATGACGGCTATTTTGCCAGTCAGAGGCTCTCAAGATGCTGAATACCAAGCCTTACTTGCCGAAATTTTAGTTGAATTAACGGCTTTCCGCTTTTCGCCTAAACAGGTCGAGGGCTTGTGTGATCAAGTGCGTAATTTAGTTGAAACCGTTCGTGGTCACGAACGTAAAGTGTTGGATTTCTGTGTGGAAAAATCCGGCATGCCGCGCACGCATTTTATTAAGTCTTTCCCAGGCAACGAATGCAATCAAGATTGGTTAGCCGAAGAGCTTAAAGCGGATAAGCCTTACGTAGAAAAACTAAAGCGTTACAACCACTCTATTTTGGATCAGCAACAACGCTTGATTGATTTAGAAGTGACTGTGGGCATCCCCATTAAAGAATTAAAAGAAATCAATAAGCAAATGACGACCGGTGAAGCCCGTGCTCGCCGTGCTAAACGCGAAATGATTGAGGCGAACTTGCGCTTGGTGATCTCGATTGCTAAAAAATACACCAACCGTGGCTTGCAATTCTTGGACTTGATACAAGAAGGCAACATAGGCTTGATGAAAGCCGTGGATAAATTTGAATACCGCCGTGGGTTCAAATTTTCAACCTACGCCACCTGGTGGATACGACAAGCCATTACGCGCTCGATTGCCGATCAAGCACGCACCATCCGTATCCCGGTGCACATGATAGAAACAATCAACAAAATGAATCGCATCAGCCGCCAAATCTTGCAAGAAACTGGCGTGGAACCGGATCCTGCTACCTTGGCTGAAAAAATGGAAATGCCGGAAGACAAGATACGCAAAATCTTAAAAATCAGCAAAGAACCCATTTCCATGGAAACGCCTATTGGTGACGACGAAGATTCGCATTTGGGTGACTTTATTGAAGACGGCCAAACCTTGGCGCCCGTTGATGCAGCTATTTATGCCAGCTTACGTGACGCAACTAGCGAAGTGTTGGAATCCTTAACGCCACGCGAAGCAAAAGTATTACGCATGCGTTTTGGTATAGAAATGAACACCGATCACACGCTGGAAGAAGTGGGCAAACAGTTTGATGTAACGCGTGAGCGCATACGTCAAATTGAAGCGAAAGCCCTTCGTAAATTGCGTCACCCAACACGTTCAGAAAGATTGCGCAGTTTCTTAGAAACAGGTCAAGATTAATTAGTTTAAAAGTTTCGGCCCCCTAGCTCATGCTTGGTTAGAGCAGCGGACTCATAATCCGTTGGTGCTGTGTTCGACTCACAGGGGGGCCACCATAATTTGTTAGCGATGCGCTGCCGTCGATCGTGCTTTTAATTGCAGCTATACTTTAAGATCATTCCTTACTAATTCATGCCCGACCGCGCATCCGACAAAACATCTCCCTGCGTATTGTTTAGAATCAAACGAATACTTAACCAGTGTTCTTGCCTAAGCAAGAATCCATTGAATGTTTAGCTAGGATCATTGCCCGCAAACTTCCGGAATAGCTTTCTATTTAAAAATGGATTCACTTTTTACCAAGCCACACTGCCTTCTATGCCGACCCCTTTGCTATCAGCCCAGGGCATAAGCTGCACTTTGTTGTTAAACGCATCGGTGAAATACCAGCCGCTGCCTATACCAACTGCCGCTCCAACGATCACATCCCGCCAATAGTGCTTATTGGCACCCACGCGGGCAGAACCGGTTAATGTGGCTAATGCATAGGCCGGCATCCCCACTTCCCAGCCGTAGCGTTTATACACGGTTGTAGCAGAGGCAAAGGCAAGCGAAGTATGCCCAGACGGGAAGCTGTTGTTGTCACTTTGGTCAGGCCGTTCTGCATGGATGACGGCTTTTCCTAATTGAGATATGCCTGTTGCGGCTCCTAAACTATAGGCCGCTTGACGCGCCCCTTCCCAGTCATCTTTAGCTACGGGTAAAATGAGTGAGCCCCCAATGAGGGTAGCCACACCTACATCACTTATATTGGCCCATGTTTTATCGCTGACCGCACTTGCATTAGGGCTGTAAAACAGCCAAATGGAAAATAAAAAAGTAAAAATCCGTGATTTCATACGATATCTCCTTTACTAATAATTCAACTTTAATTGCAAATAAACAAACTCTCTATTGTGATGCTTAAAAGCATGTTTCTGTTCTTTCAGCAAGCATGTATGGGCAAGACTAGGACAGAGGATTAATTGCTAATGAATGACCCACTGTGCATCCGACACCAAACATATTCCACCGTATTTTTTTAAAACCGGACGAATTGACTCAATCATTTCTGCTATGACTTCTTCAGAGCATGCCAGAACAATCGCTACATTTTCAAATTTTTCACCAAAAACCTGATCTTCGCGCATGCCTCTCTCACCATTGCCTGCAACATGCTTGTATAAAGTGTAATGCTCAAGATGATGGGCTTTTAGTAAATTAATAATGGTTTCTTTTTCTAGGGCTTCCACTATTATTTCCACCCGCTTTACGTGCTTCATTGTGCCTCCTGATTAAACGGCAATTTTTGCCATGTAATAGTACAAAGGGATGCCTGCCAAGACATTAAAAGGAAAGGTCACGCCCAAACTTAATGTTAAATAAATCGATGGGTTAGCTTCGGGAACAGCCATTCTCATCACAGGAGGCACGACTATGTAGGAGGCGCTGGCAGCTAGCACACCAACCAAAGTGGCCCCACCGATAGAAAAGTGGAGCACGCTGGTGCCAAGAATAACACCAATTAAGCCCCCTAAAATAGGCATGGTTATGCCAAAAAATACTAAGTAAACGCCTACTTTTTTAAAGTCGTTTAATTTTTTCCCCGCCTCCATGCCCATGGCCAGTAAAAAAACACACAAGATGCCATAGAACAACTGGTCAAAAAACGGTTGCACGTTAATCATACTCTTATCGTTTGCAACATAGCCAATCAACAATCCCCCTAATAGCAGCAAGATGCTTCCATTAGTAAACGCTTCTCGAACGATGGTTTGCAAACCCTGCGTGGCATTGATCTCTTTTTGTTCAGATTGAGCGCGCATCCAAAACACCATGATTAAACAAATTAATATGGCCGGCGTATCCATGATCGCCATCATGATAATGGGGTAAGGCTCAAAGTAAACATTGTGCATTTCAAGGAAGGCCAAGGCCGTAAGAAAAGTGCCCGCACTCACTGATCCGTAATGAGTAGCGATAGCGATAGCATTAAATTGATCCATTTTGCTTGATAAACGAATTAACCAATAGGCCAACAACGGCATTGTCATCCCCAACAATATCGCTACGGAAATTGCAGGCAAGGCAGAAGTAAGCTGAGTATGTGCCAATTCCTTTCCGCCATGTAAGCCTATACTGATGAGTAGATAAATAGTTAAAGACTTGGTCAGATCAGTGGGTAACTTTAAATCAGAACCTAATGATTGGGCGGTCAATCCTAAGCAAAAAAATAAAACCGCAGGTGTAAGGAGTGTATTTAAATCCATTATTGTGAAACCAATTTAAAAAAACACATTATTATCTTATTTGATTATTCTGTAAAATAGATATAAAATATATTCAATTCTTTAATTAAGAATGAAAAATGAAAAATGAAAAATTTAAATTACAACCACCTGTATTATTTTTGGGTCATTGCAAATGAAGGCAACCTAGGTCGAGCAGCAAAACAGCTGCTGGTGTCACAATCTGCTTTATCGACTCAATTAAAAAAGTTGGAGTATCAACTTGAAACCAATCTATTCGATCGAGAGGCCCGATCCCTGAGGCTTACTGAAACGGGTAGACTTACTTTAGAGTACGCGAATACGATATTTAGTTTAGGCAACGAGTTAACAAGCGTATTGCGGCATAACAAAAAAAATAAACCTTCATTTAAAGTCGGCATTGTTTCAACCCTATCAAGAAATTTTGTTGAAAACTTCATCAGACCTTTATTAAATAATGACGATTTAGAATTGCAAATCGACTCAGGCAACCAATTAGAACTGATGAATAAGTTGGCTAAATATCAGTTAGATGTTGTGTTATCCAACCACCGACCCGTCAATTCACCAGACCATTCCTATAAGGTTCAGGTGATAGCCAAACAACAAGTGAGCATCATAGGCAAGCCATTGGCTGCTAACAAAAAATTTGATCTAAAAAAGGACTTAGCCAAAACGCCTATGCTGGTTCCTGGACAAGGCAACGAAATGCGCCTCATGTTCGATGCATTTTGCAAAACTCACGGATTAAATTACGATATCATGGCTGAAATTAATGACATGCCAGCGCTAAGATTGCTGGTTCGAGATTCGAATTACATTGCCTTGATGCCTAAGGTAGTGGTGCAAGATGAAATCATGAATCACACCTTAGAGGAGTATTGCAAAATAACAGGGCTTTATGAGCATTTTTATGCAATCCATATGGAAAGGCATATTGATTCGGACATTTTTAATACTTTGCATAGTCGTGATAACGACGAAGTATTAAATAATTACCCCCTATCCTAGAAAAGACTGAGGCACTCATTTGAGCGAAAAAACAAAAAGCCCTGCAGATAGACTGCTCGAACTCATTCGTCTTGAAAAGAAAGATTTAATCACCCTGCCTTTTCTGGTATTTGCGTATGGTGTGATTAGCATCGCCACACCTGTTTCGGTGCAAGCACTGGTAAACGTGGTGAACATGGGCGCCGTATTGCAGCCACTTTTTGTCATCAGCCTCATTTTGTTTGTTTTGCTGCTTTTATCCGGCGCACTGTATGTGTTTGAAGGCTTCATTGTGGAGCTCATACAACGGCGCATTTATATCCGAACTGCTATTAACACCGCCCAAAACACCCAAAAAGTTGAAATCAGTTTATACGACAAAGAAAATCCGGTTGAGTTGATTAATCGGTTTTTTGATGTTGACACCATACAAAAATCAGCCGCCACCCTCTTAACCATTAGCCTAATATCGCTACTTCAAGTCATCATTGGCAGCATAATTTTACTTTTTTACAGCGTTTATTTTGCCTTTGTGGTCATGATGATTATCGGATTTTTGATCTTTATTGTCCGATCGTTAGGACGACATGCTACCGAAACGGCCATGGCAGAATCAAAGGCCAAATACGAAATGGCTTCTTGGCTAGAATCAATCGCTAAAAATATTTTTGCCTTTAAGTTTTACAAAGGTAACGAGCGAACGGCTAATCAAACCCAAGCCCTAGTTAAAAGTTATATTGAAAAGCGCTCTAAACATTTCAACATTTTACTTTGGCAAAATATCACCGCAGCAATCATCTACGCAGTCGGCGGCACTGCTCTGCTGGCCATTGGCGGAGGGTTGGTTATAAGAGGCGAAATCAATTTAGGGCAATTTGTCGCAGCAGAACTCATCATATTTGGGGTCTTGGCTGGACTAGTCCGTCTTGTTAGCAAGCTGGATTATTTTTACGACCTGTTGGCTGCCTTGGATAAAATTGGCGTGCTTGAAGACGTGCCACAAGAGAAAAGTGGCGAACACATTCCGCATCAAACAAAACTTAACTCACTCAAATTGAATGATGTGCACTTTGCTTACAACCATTACATTAAACCACTGAGCAACATTAAGCTGGACCTACAAAAAGGACAAAACATCGCCGTTTTAGGCAGCCCAGGATCCGGCAAATCCACTTTGCTAAAACTCATCGCTAAATTTCGCAGCCCCAGCGCAGGTCAAATTACCATTAATGAAATAGACCTAAGGCAGATAGAAAACGATGCCTTAAGAGACAGCATGGGCCTAGCTGGACCAATTGAAATATTAGAGGGCACCATAAAAGACAACATTTGTTTGGAACGCCAGATCGATTTAGAGAAATTAAACACAGTGCTTCGAGAGCTGGGTTTGGAAAAAGAATTTAGTCTTTTCCCTCAAGGGATAGATACGGTCATCACCGCCTCAGGCGCCCCCTTGTCAAGCAGTCAGTTACAACGCTTGATGATTGCGCGAGCGCTGGCTGGAAGCCCTAGTTTATTGTTGATTGACGGCTTGCTAGACAGCTTCAATGAAAACGAATTAAATGCAGCCATTAATCTCTTTAATAATCACCATGATGAATGGATGCTCATAGTAACAACGCGTTTTGTACACATAGCAAAAAGATTCGATACCATTTTGGATTTAAACCAGTCCGCACTTAACCATGCATAACCATAACAACAATTTATATAAGGCTTCGTATGATCTTGGCGAAACGCCAAAAATAGTAGGCCGTATATTTAAAATTCAGCTGTGGCTGTTTTTTCTCGTGCCACTTTTTGCTTTGTTTTTACCTTGGCAGCAAAATATTTCGGCATTCGGAAAAGTCACGGCATTGGCACCGTTTGAAAGGGTGCAGTCCATCGATGCACCTATTCAAGGCTTGATTGCGCAATGGCATGTTCAAGAAGCCTCAAAAGTTAAAGCCGGCGACGTGCTATTGGAAATGAGCGACATAGACCCACAGTTTAAAAATCGGATCGAATCCCAACGAGACAATCTATCGAATAAATTTGCAGCAAAGAAAGAGGAATTAAAATCGTATCAGCTGCAACAAAAAAACCTTAACTTAGCAAGAGACGCAAAAATAGCAGCGGCTAAATTTAAACGCGATGTAGCTCAACAAAAAATTAATGCCGCATCGGAATCCATGATATCCGCACAAGCCACTCTGGTCACCGCAGAGTTTCAAGTTAAGCGCATGCAAAGGTTACTGCAAGACGGCCTTGTTTCAAAAAGAGACGTTGAAATTGCCGAGCGTGACCATGAGATCGCTAGACGTACTTTTGGTAGCTCTCAAGCTCAACACGAATCGGCTTTGGCAGAGGCAAAATCCGCTACGGCAGACATACGGCAAATTCAATCCGACACACAAGCCGAGCTTGATTCAACTGCCGCTGTAATTAAAAAAATTTATGCCGAAGTCATGGATTCGGAAAATACCCTTACCAGCTCTGAAATAGCGCTTTCCAGGCAAGACACGCAAAAGGTTTTGGCGCCTCGCGATGGCGTAGTGTTTAGATTGCCATTTAACTCCTCTTCGCAAATCGTGGCACAAGGCCAGCCTTTGCTCATCATACAACCGAGCACCAATTCGCCGTCTGTTGAACTGATGGTGGATGGACGAGATGCCCCACTAATCACTAAAGGCAGCAAAGTGCGATTGGAATTTGAAGGTTGGCCAGCATTACAAGTACCCGGTTGGGCAAAAGTGCGAGTCGGTACCTATGGTGGACAAGTCGCTTTTGTCGACCCAGTCGACAATGGCACCGGTAACTTTAGGGTAATGGTGGTGCCAGATCGCAGCGAACAACCTTGGCCGCAAGCCAGTTTTTTAAGGCAAGGCCTCACGGCAAAAGGCTGGATCTTGCTTGAAAATGTAAGCATTGCTTACGAATTATGGCGTATTTTTAATGGCTTCCCGCCTCGCATTCCAGTTGAAAATGACCAAAGCAAAATCGTCAATCAGGCAAAAAAATGAGTCGGCTAAAGGGCGCGTTTTTTAAGTCTTCACTTGCCCAGCGCGGCGCGTTGGTCTTGAGCACAATAAGTGCATTGCTGCTCACGCAGTTAGCCTTAGCCGCTGACCATGCTAGCGACTTGCCACCAGAAAAACATACCCTTATATTGGATCAAGCCATTCAATTCAAACCAGAAAGTTACACGGATGGCACACCAAAAGACCTGACTAAGGCATTAAACGAATACAAACAAAAAAAAGAGCAACAAGCTAAGCAAATACAGATAGATTTAAAAGGCGCCTTGGCTGAAATTG
This sequence comes from Methylophilaceae bacterium, assembly GCA_965601545.1. Lineage (GTDB taxonomy): Bacteria > Pseudomonadota > Gammaproteobacteria > Burkholderiales > Methylophilaceae > Methylotenera. The sequence goes on from OZ271845.1 coordinate 1,551,234, forward strand.
ATAAACCCATTGCTAACAATTTGACTTTGAACAAAGCCGCCGCCCAAGCGCTAAATATTTTAGAGGTTCGGACGAAAGCGCTAAAAAATAACTTAGCCATAGAGGTAAGCCAACTTGATCCTGCGATGGCGAGCGCATCACTGCGCCAAGAACAAGCTAAGTTTGATAACATTATTTTTGCCTATGCCAAAAAAACAGGGCTTGATAGCCCAAAAAATGCAGGTAATTTAGCAGGCTTTTCATCCACCAACTCTGCTCTCGATGGCCGGCAAGTCAAAATAACAAACCTAGCGCAATCCGTTCAAACACTAGACATCATGGCTGGGGTCAAAGTCCCATTAAGAAGCGGTGGCAGTGTGACGCTAAGCTCGCCCTTGGAAAATAAAAAAACAGCGGGCGCATTTAGCAGCGATGAATACAATAGCGCCTTAAGGTTTTCAGTAAGCCAGCCTTTACTCCGAAATGCCGGCACCCAGGTCAATGAGGCCAGCATCCGTGTTGCAGAATTCGATAAGCAAGCCATACAACTTAAAACAAAACTGCAAGCCATTAGAATTATCGCTTTAACCGATAAGGCCTATTGGGGACTCTACGAAGCATGGGCGCAACTGGACATTAGAAATCAGCAATACCAACTGTCTATTCAAAATTTAACCATGGTTAGACAGCGGGTCAATGAGGGGCTGACGGCTGCCATTGAATTAAACCGAGCAGAAATTGGCGTGGCCGATAGGATGGAGGCGCTTATTATTGCAGAAACCAACCTAAAACTTGCACAACGCCAACTTCGATTCTTCATGAACGACATGGAGAGCGAGCAAGATAATCCTTCGGTTATCAATACGACCACTGAACCTAACTTATTAAGGTACGAATTTGATCGAAACAAACTAATCCATGACGCGCTTAATGGGAGACTGGATTTGTTAGAACTGGAGCTAAAACTATCTGCTGAAGCAGTGAACATTCAATATTTTGAAAATCAGACCTTGCCTTTATTCAGCCTTGATTACCACTACGGCGCCCTGTCCTCATCGGCTAATAATTTAGGCAATAGCTACCAAAATGTCTTTAACGGCCAATTTAACGAGTGGGCCATAGGCCTTAAATTTGAAATGCCCTTTACCAACGAAGCCAATAAGGCGAAATTAGACTACGCCGTTCAACAGAGAAACAAAAGCCTAGCGACCAAAAGACTGCAAACTTTAACGGTAAAAAAAGAAATTTACGATGCCCTGGATCAAGTTGAAAACAATTGGCAGCGCATTTTGGCGGCTAGGCAGCAAGTGGTGATTGCTGGGTATAACTACGATGCAGAGTTAAAGCAATTTAATGAGGGGCTGAGAACCATGACAGAGGTACTTGAAACCCTAACTCGCTTGGGTGAAGCGCAAATAAAAGAAGTAAAGGCTGTGAGTGATTATCAAGTTTCCATGATTGATATTGCCTATGCAACCGGGACCATTTTTGGTTACACCAAACTGGATATAAATTAACCACGCATTCGTTTTGCTGAAGACAAAATTAGAGCGATTCTCATTCAGTTTACGGATAGAAAACTTTAGGCCTAAAGTAATTTTTGTACCGCGGTAACAATCTCCGTGCCGTCCTTATGCCATGCTGACCTGCCCCTGTAAGATCGCTAGCTATGCTACAATGCGTTGTGTATTGATTGACTCATCTAGCCCAATCTTTTTCTGTTTAAAACTAAGCGATAGACTGGCTAGAGTCTTTATTCGCATCTAATTTCGAACTGTGTTTAATCACAGCAACGGTAATGGCTTGGAAAACTAATCACCAAGCCACTGCTTTTATCAGGCAAGCATCAAGGGGTTTACTATGGACGCAACGCTAATTCTGCAACATTTGAAGAAACATGGGCAATTAGCAGATTGGGAGATTGCCTCAGCCATGAATCTCACCGTAGCTAGTGTGCGTGACTGTTTAAGCAAACTGTCTGCTAAAGGCGATGTGTCACAATGCACGGTGATTCGTTTTTTGGATGGGCAGCCCATTGAGGGCATGTTGTGTCGAATTGCCGGCACCATCCCCCCTAAAGCACCAGGCAGAAAACCTAACACCTAAGTATTAAGATTCAATTCTGTTTGGTTGACTCAAGAAATGGATCATCAAACTGTCGGTCGTGTTCATCAAATATGCCTGCGATTTTTCCATAGAAAAGCCGATACACTGCGGCAGCACTGGTCTTATCAGTGACGGAAAAATAACTATCAGCCAACCCTTGTAAGGTTTTCATGATGTCTAAATGGGCTTGCCTGTGGACTCGAAAATAATCGTTATTTTCACCAATGTTAGGCCGACTCAACATGATGCTTTCTTCATGATCAAAGTGCCTACCGGCTAAATCAATAATGTGAAATAAGAAAGAAGGCATGCGTCCATGACAAGACGTTTGCTGCTCCTTATCGCAACTCGGCGCGTCAGAGTCCGGTAAGAAACTGCAGGCACACGCATCACGCAAATCAGCCAGGTATTTTTCAAGCTGCTGATGCTCTTTTTTGATCATCGCATAATCGCTTGGGGCTAATTTATTAATTGCCTTGCTGTGCACTACCATGTTTTATTACCTTTCTGGCTCATGGCCAGCATAGGACATTGCATCAATCAAAATCATCCGTGTCATGACCAACCGCATCAACCGATGCCGCCTTATTTGAAGCTTGGAAGCCTGCTGCACTTAATTTTACGCGATAGGGGCAGGTCGCAAGGTGGCCTTCTAATTTGCCATTGATCACCGTTGTTTCTATTTTGCAATAAGCACAGCGATAGCGATGCAATTGGTCTTCAAAGTGCTCTTGCGGATAGTCTATATAAAACAATTTTTTCATCATCTGCCTCTAAGCGATTGTTTTTCTGCGCGTTCATTTTTATTTTTTATTTGATCTTTGCCTAGGCTATCACTAGCCAATGGGATGAGCAACGTTGAAACGCAATGAACTGTTAATAATTATTAATCAGCATACCTTTGAATTCTTTAAGAGTTGATTATTTTAGTAATCCATATAAATCTGTTTTTCAAAAACACCATGTCTTCTAATAAGGAATAACTATGAAATTTGATTACTCAACTGATCCACCCACAGCATGGTTCGTTGAATACGGCGATTGGGTCCCAGCAGACCCGCGAGATGTGATGCAGTGCACTGTATGTCAGAAGTATTTTATAAATACAGATCTGTTCAACAGAACACCAATCTGTAGTATAGGTTGTAGATTGAGAAAAGCTGAAGCTGATACTTAATTAAGTCAGTGATATTAATTTTATTAATCTTGATTTTGTTGCGCGCCGAGGGCTTTAACCAGTTCGGCTATGTCCCACTCGCAACCACCACAACCGGATAACGCGCCGCTGCGTTGTGAGATTTCATCCACATCCAAACCTTGCTTAACCAGTTTTTCTATATAGCCTCGGGTTGTGCCGCTGCATTGGCAGATTACCTCGTCTGCGGGTTGAAGTTGATTGGTGGTAGACATAATTAAGAAAGGGAAAAATATAGACTAAATTATAAGACTAGATATTTTAAATTGGCGTACTTTTATCATTCCAAATGAGAATTAGTCCGTTTTGTAAAATAAGGATGAACTTAGAAATTGCATACATAGGTCTCAGGCTTTCTCCTCAGAGTGCACCTATAGCCGTAAAAAAAGCCCCACATCCGTGAGGCTTTAAAATTTGGGGTGGCTGATGGGGCTCGAACCCACGACAACAGGAATCACAATCCTGGACTCTACCAACTGAGCTACAGCCACCATAGAGACGCTAAAACATGGTCTGCCCGACAGGAATCGAACCTGTAACCCCCAGCTTAGAAGGCTGGTGCTCTATCCGGTTGAGCTACGGGCAGATATTGGGTTACAAGGGTTAAATACGGCGCAATTAGTACGCTCCATATAAAACTTTTCGGGCTGACATTTAATAAAGCAACTGAGCAATTCAATTGCAAAATGTTGGTCGGCGTGGAGAGATTCGAACTCCCGACATCCTGCTCCCAAAGCAGGCGCGCTACCAGGCTACGCTACACGCCGAAGGGCAGAAATATACTGCAATCCGAGCTTTAGGTCAATTCTAATATGTTAAAATGCTGCTTTATTTTAATAATTGTTCCATATTAAGCAGCCCAATCCAATGACAGCGCAAATAATTGATGGCAAAGCCATTGCCGCCACCTTACTCGATTCTATCAAGTTGCGCATTGACGCAAGACTCAAAGCAAATAAGCGCGCCCCCAGTCTAGCCGTTGTCCTAATAGGCGGCGATCCTGCTTCGGCCATCTACGTACGTAACAAACGCTTGGCATGCGAAAAAGTGGGCATAACGTCACTGGCTTACGATTTGCCAAGCAGCACCAGCGAAGCTGAATTGCTAACGCTGATTAAACAATTAAATGAAGATGAAACTGTGGATGGCATCTTGGTGCAGTCGCCCTTGCCTGCTCACATCAAAGACGAACACATCATAGAGCAAATTAGCCCAGACAAAGACGTGGATGGCTTTCACCCGCACAACATAGGCCGCTTGGCAGTGCGTCAACCCACCTTACGCTCTTGCACGCCATTTGGGGTGATCAAGCTATTGCAAGCAGCCAACATTCCCTTGATGGGCTTGGATGCGGTCGTGGTGGGGGTGTCCAATCACGTAGGCCGCCCTATGGCATTGGAATTGTTGTTGGCCGGGTGCACTGTCACCAGTTGCCATCGCCACACCAAAGATTTAGCCAAAGCTATCATGCAAGCCGATTTGGTGATTGCCGCTGCAGGCAAACCGGGATTGATAAAAGGTGAGTGGATTAAGCCTGGGGCGATCGTGATCGACATCGGCATTAACCGATTAGCCGATGGCAGCATAGCCGGTGATGTGGATTTTAAAGCTGCGAAAGAACGAGCCGCATACATTACGCCAGTACCTGGTGGCGTAGGGCCAATGACGGTCGCCACCTTAATGGAAAACACCTTGCTGGCTCTAGAGCTTAGCGAAGCCGCCTAATCAAATTTTTCAAAGCATTCAAGCCATTAGACTAGTTTTGCATGAATGCTTTATTCGGTGTACACTCACGCGCTAATTTTGTAAGCGCACGTTTAATTACGTTTTTTTAGAATTTACTTAAGTATTTGGAATCCAATCATGGCAGCCGTTACTAATAAACAATTTACTCCTTATCAGCCTAAAGCCGATGAGCAATACATGAGCAAAAATCAGCTCAACCATTTCCGTAAGATTCTGAATGAATGGAAACTGGAATTAAGCAACGACTTAAACCGAACCGTGCACACCATGCAAGATGAAGTGACGATGTTTGCTGATCCTAATGACCGAGCTAGCCAAGAAACCGACATGACTTTAGAGTTGCGCAACCGAGATCGCGAGCGCAAATTAATCAAGAAAATCGATGAAACCCTGCGTAACATAGACGGCGGTGAATACGGTTATTGCGAAGGCTGTGGCATAGAAATTGGTCTAAAACGCTTGGAAGCCAGACCGACTGCTACGCTTTGCATAGACTGCAAAACGCTGGATGAAATGCGCGAAAAACAAGTCGCAAAATAGAACAGAAAAAAGGCCGCTAAATGCGGCCTTTTATTTTCATCCTCACTCCCACTCTAAGGCCGGGTAAAGCGTGTTCACATTGCGCCTATTGGCCACATCAAACAACAGCCATTTGTCTTTTTCAGTTGCCGCTGCCCTGTTCATCGTAGCTTCCATGCTGACGCCTTGTTTAATACTGGCGCGTATGTCGTTTAATAAAACCTGCAAATAGGTTTGCGCCTTATTCATATCAAGCACACCGTCTTGGCTAACCGGACCGTGGCCGGGTACAACTTGCAAAGCGCCACTGAGTTTTAGTTTATCCAGTTCGGCTATTAAGCCTTTGACATCACCCTCTACCACCGGTGTGCGCTCTATAAACAACAAATCACCGCTAAACAATGTATGCGTTTGGCTGTCCATGACCGTTAAATCGGTATGGGTGTGCGCAACCGGATGGGCTGTTAGCACCAATGCTCTGTCACCCAAATCCAAGGTTAAAGTGCTTTTAACAGCGAGGCCAGGCTTAACCAATATGGTGCCCAAGGCATCTTCACCCAGCAACTTAGCATTTAATTTAGCGTATTGTTCTTGGCGCAATTCCATGGTCGTGGCCAATTTTTCATGCCCTATGAATTCCGGCTCGACCTCATTCAACTGACTGGCCAAGAATGCTGCGTTGCCGTAAGTGTGGTCAGGATGCACGTGGGTGTTAATCACGTATAGCACCGGCAAGGAAGTGACCTTAGCAATCGCCTGACGCAATTGCTGCCCTACTTTAAGGCTACCGCCGGTATCGATGACCGCCACCCCCTTGCTGCCCACAACAAAGCTAATGTTGCAAATATCACCTTGGTAGCCATCGTCTATGTCTAAATGCGCGCCATGATGCACATAAATACCCTGCCCCAGGGATTCAATAACGAAATCCTCACTGGATGCCGCGCGGGCAGGCATAAGCCAAACTAAGCCACTAAGGATAATCATTAAAATACGCATGGTTTATTCCTGCACTTTGGGTTTTTAATAGAATAATGGGCTATCATGTATCAACTAAGTTTCATTAAATTTATTAGTCATTCAAATCAATATACAGGAATACCCGCATGAAACAAACTCCAAGCCGTTACACGAAAACCGCCATCGTCCTACATTGGCTTATCGCTATTTTTATTGCCTTGATGTTTGTCTTAGGTTGGTTCATGGCAGAGTTGCCTAAAGAAGCCCCAAAGCAAATGGCTTACGATCTATTTGATCTAGGCGTCTACACTTGGCAAGCCGCTGAAGAAATCAGCCCTAGAACCTTTTATTTCAACTTACATAAATCGCTAGGTCTAACGGTTCTAGCGTTGATCGTTTTGCGTATCTTATGGCGCATCACCCACACGCCACCGGCAGCCTTAAGTTCCTACAAAGCCATAGAGAAAAAAATTGCCACGGCCACTCACCATTCACTGTATTTGCTTATGTTAGCCGTGCCAGTGACCGGTTTAACTATGGCAATAAACAGCAAATACGGCGTGAAGTGGTTTGGTATAGATGTGATTGCCGGCTTAGACAACAAACCCATGCGCGATTTTTTTGAATGCACACATGAATTCGTTGGCATCGTTTTATTGGTGTTGATAGGCATTCATTTACTTGGTGCACTAAAACATAAATTCATCGACAAAGATGACACCATGAGCCGCATGAGCTTGAAATAAAGCATGCTATTAATCACCGCCATCGTTGCAGCATTGCTTAGCTTAATCTTGATTAAGCTCTCTTTTGCCGTGATTAATTTAAGAAGAGAAAACAAAGTTAGCCTTGGTAGCGGTGGAAACGATGCCCTAGAAAGAGCCATACGCGCCCAAGCCAATTTTACTGAATACGTGCCGACCGGCCTTATTCTGATAGCTTGCTTGGAAGTAAATGGGGCGCCCTGGTGGCTGGTGCTTATTCCCGGCCTGACTCTCATTATTGGTCGGGTGTTTCATGCACTAGGCATTAATCAAACACCGCCAAATTTTTCAAAAAGAGTATTGGGCATGAAATTCACCTTTCATACCTTGATTGCATTGGCCGTGCTTAACTTGGCTTGGTCCTTATATAAATTCATCACCTAGTTAGCAATGGCTATTGCGCGCTATTATGTCTCTGATGTTTTTTTAGTCTGATGACAGCTTTGGGCCAGAAGCAGTCATTCGCAACTAGAATGTAGCTATTAGTAAGTTATTTTATAGATATTCGTCAAATATCTTAGTATCTATCAATATATGCTATATTTCGCCTAATTATTATGAAAAATTAAAGCCGAATGTCACATATTACATATGACGGGAATCCTTAATATTTTTTATATTTTTCTTAAAAAAAAGGAATGTTCGTTATGGGTATTAATAAATTTATCTTAATTATTGGGTTGGCTTTAATATCTCTCTCTGCTATAGCCGATGAAGGTTCTTCTAAAACAGCACACAATTGGCGAGGATTCTACGCAGGTGGATTTATGGGGGGTACAGTTTCTACTCAAGGCAATGCTTTGTTGTGCGCGGCAAGAAGCTTTGTTAAATGCAATTCTCCAGAAAGTTATGTTGAAACGGATTTTTCATCTCCTTCTAGTCAAAGCCTTATTGGCGGTGCTCAGGTAGGCCATAACTGGCAAATTGACTTCCCTCAAGGTTATAAATGGTTGCCTAATCTTTGGGGGGTTGAAGCAGAATATGGTCGTTTAGATTATCAGGAAGGCAGTTTCGATGGGATTGTTCAATCTCCCGCGACGCCAGACTTGGATAACGTAGCTTACAAACTTACCTTAAAAAACTATGGTTTTATTGGTGGAAGAATAGGCTATGCGGTTGATCGTGCGCTTATCTACTTCAAAGGCGGCGCAGTCATAACTGACATGAAAACGCGACTTTGTTCAGGTGCCGACAGAAACTGTCAAGATGGCAATCCAAGTGTCGATGATACATCCTCCAATCTAGGTTATGCTCTAGGTGGCGGCATCGAATACGCTCTTCCTTGGGGAGAGGCTAATAAGTGGAGCATTAAAGCAGAATACTTAATGATGAATCTACCTAGCCTAGCTACTGCCGGTGTAGGCACCAAATATGGCACTCCGCCAACATCCTATCCTTTAGGTTTTGCCATATACAATAAAATTGATAATTTTCAAACAGGCAAGATTGCAATTAACTACCACTTCTAAACTCATTCGAATCCAAAGAGATATAGTTATTTAATGGGCACCTTAGTGTGTCCTTCTTTATTGGGTGAATGACTGCTAAGGGTCGATAACCACTAAATTCAATGACTGCTTTAGGGCAGTTTCACTTCACTTATCTTCACAGACCGCTTATAGGCTATTCAGTTAGAGCCTGAATTCTCAGTTAAACGCATCAAGCGTCGCGTAACACGACGCTTGTCTAACTAAATTCATCCCCAAACTTCCAAAGAAAAATACGAGGCCGTCTGTCGACGAATGATGACCACCAATTGACGCCAGAGCATGCCATTTAAGTCGCTGCGTAAATGACAATTGAATTGAGGTAGAATTAAGCCAATGAAAATACTGTTTAAAAACAATCACTTATAGCGTTGAAAATCCGCGTGTCACTGGTTCGATTCCAGTCTAGGCCACCAATAAAATCAAGCTCACAGCGATGTGGGCTTTTTATATGTCATGTGCATTAGAGACATAAATAGTGGCTTCTGAATAAAAAACCCCCGCATGCGGGGGTTTTTATTTTACTGATGGTATGGCTGACTGTGTAATCGAACTGCCTCTAACATGGCCGCCGCATTTTCCGGTGGCGTCCACTGAGTGATGCCATGCCCTAAATTAAACACGTGGCCATGGCCACTGCCATAGCTGGCTAACACCTTCGCCACTTGGTTGGCTATGGCGTCTGGGGTAGATAACAATATAGCCGGGTCTAAATTGCCCTGCAAGGCCACTTTATGCCCCACACGCTGACGCGCCTGACCAATGTCCACGGCCCAATCCAGACCCAATGCATCGGCGCCTATTTCAGCTTGCGCTTCTAACCATAAGGCACCGCCCTTGGTAAACACAATGCTGGGCACCGGACGACCGTCGTTGCTTTTAATTAAGCCTGACACGATTTTGTGCATGTAATTAAGTGAAAATTCGCCATAGGCATCGTGTGCCAATGCGCCGCCCCATGAATCAAAAATCATGACGGCTTGGGCGCCAGCAAGAATTTGGGCATTGAGATATTGCGTCACGGTTTGTGCCGTGATGTCTAAAATGCGGTGCAATAAATCCGGTCTGGCATAAGCCATTTTTTTGATGTTCAAGAAGTCGGTGCCGCCTTTGCCTTCCACCATATAGGTCGCCAAGGTCCAGGGACTGCCAGAAAAGCCTATCAGCGGTAGACGGCCATCCAGTGTTTTGCGGATTTGCGACACGGCATCGAAGACGTATTGCAAATCGCCCATGTCGGGCACGAACAGTTTTTTTATGTCCGCTTCTTCACGCAAAGTACGTTCAAATTTTGGGCCTTCGCCCTCTTCAAAATACAAGCCTAATCCCATGGCATCAGGCACGGTCAAGATGTCTGAAAACAAAATGGCGGCATCCAATAGCGGGTAGCGATCCAAGGGTTGCATGGTCACTTCGGTAGCAAAACCGGGGTTTTTACAGAGCTGTAAAAAACTGCCTGCGGTTTTACGACTTTCACGGTATTCAGGTAAGTAACGACCGGCTTGGCGCATCATCCACACTGGCGTGTAATCGGTGGGCTGACGCATTAAGGCGCGCAAGAAGTTATCGTTTTTCAATGGACTCATGTTTAACCACGCAGACACCGCCGCTAAGCATTGGTCTGCGTGCCTTTGTGGTGTAGCGTTGGATTATCTGGGTAGCGAAGAACTGCCCATTAAAAACTCATCGACGGCACGCGCAGCCTGACGGCCTTCACGTATGGCCCAAACCACCAGAGATTGACCGCGGCGAACGTCGCCAGCGGCAAACACTTTGGCTTTGCTGGTTTGATAACTGTTTAGGCCTTCGGTGCTGGCTTTTGCATTGCCACGGCTGTCTTTTTCTACGGCAAAGGCATCGAGTAATTTTTGTATGGGTGAAACAAAGCCCATGGCCAATAAGACCAAATCGGCTTTGATGGTGAATTCGGTGTTCGGCACTTCTTGCATTTTACCCGCTTGCCATTGCACTTTGGCACCAGTCAAACCCACCACTTTACCGTTTTCGCCTATTAAGGCTTTAGTGGTAATAGACCAATCGCGGTTTGCGCCTTCTTCATGCGAGCTGGAAGTGCGCATTTTTAATGGCCAGTTTGGCCACACCATCTGCTTGTCTTCTTGCTCGGGCGGTTGAGGCATCAACTCAAACTGAGTGATGGACGCTGCGCCATGACGGTTGGATGTGCCTACGCAATCGGAGCCGGTATCGCCGCCACCAATCACCACCACGTGCTTATTCGTCGCCATCACTTGATTAGGCACCGTGTCGCCAGCCACCACTTGATTTTGTGGGGTCAGGAAGTCCATAGCGTACATCACGCCGTCTAAATCGCGGCCTGTGACCGGTAGGTCACGTGGGTGCTCGGCACCGCCAGCTAGGATAACTGCATCAAATTCGGCCAGTAAATCATCGGCTTTCACGTTTTCACCTACGTGCTGATTAACGCGGAATTCCACGCCTTCAGCTTGCATCTGCGTCATGCGTCTATCAATGTGGGTTTTTTCCATTTTAAAATCAGGAATGCCGTAGCGTAACAAGCCGCCAATACGGCTGTTTTTTTCCAATACCACCACGCCGTGACCCACTCGAGCTAATTGCTGCGCCGCCGCCATACCAGCCGGGCCAGAACCCACGATGGCGACTTTTTTACCGGTTTTCTGACTGGCAATTTGCGGTTTAACCCAATCGTTTTCCCAGGCTTTATCAATGATCGCATGCTCTATGGATTTAATGCCAACCGCATCCGCATTGATGTTTAACGTACAGGCTGCTTCACATGGGGCCGGGCAAATACGACCGGTAAATTCAGGAAAGTTATTGGTGCTGTGCAACACATCAATAGCGGACTTCCAATCTTGCTGATAAACCAGATCGTTGAAATCAGGAATGATGTTATTCACTGGGCAGCCGCTGGTGCAAAAAGGAATGCCGCAATCCATGCAACGTGCACCCTGTAGCTTGGCTTGATCGTCGCTCAAATGCAAAACAAATTCTTTGTAGTTTTTAACGCGCTCAACCACAGGCAGATTTGCCTCAGTCAGCCTGTTGTATTCCATAAAACCCGTTACTTTGCCCATACTAAAACCTTTATCCTATTATGCTTTTATGCGGCTTGTTTTGCCGAAGCGGCAGCCAATTCGGTCAATGCGCGTTTGTATTCAATCGGCATGACTTTCACAAATTTGCTTCTTGACGTAGCCCAATCGGCCAACAAGGCTTGGGCTCGCACACTACCGGTATAGTTCGCATGCTTTTCTATCAGCGTTTTGAGTGTGACTTCGTCCGGCTGATTTAAATGCTGTACTTTACCCACGGCGGCATCGGCCACCTCTACTTTTTCTAAGGCGACCATGCTCATGTTGCAACGTTTAGCAAACAAACCGTCTTCATCATAGACATAAGCCACGCCGCCACTCATACCGGCGGCAAAGTTTTGACCGGTGAGGCCCAATACCACGACGGTACCGCCAGTCATGTATTCGCAACCGTGGTTACCCACGCCTTCGACCACGGCCGTGGCGCCTGAATTGCGCACACAAAAACGCTCACCAGCAACGCCCCTGAAATAGCTTTCACCAGTGGTCGCGCCGTACATGACGGTGTTACCGACTATGATGTTTTCGTGGGCCAGGCCACCGAATGCGACCGGCGGTTTAATGATGATGCGTCCGCCGCATAAACCTTTACCCACGTAGTCGTTGCCTTCGCCGCTTAATTCAAAGGTGATGCCTTTAGCTAAGAAAGCAGCAAAACTTTGGCCCGAGGTGCCGTTAAAATTGATGTGTATGCTGTCATCGGGTAAGCCGGCGTGACCAAACCGGGTGGCAATTTGATTAGACAACATGGTGCCTACCGTGCGGTTGGTATTAGAGATCGCCACATCCAACACAACTTTTTTGCCCTCTTCCAATGCCGGCTTGGCCATGGCCACCAGCTTATTGTCTAGCGCATGGGTCAAGCCGTGATCTTGCACGTCATTGTGTTTACGTGATACGTCTGCTGGCATGGCTGGCAAATGGAACACTTTGCTGAAATCCAAACCGTTGATTTTCCAGTGCTCTATACCGGCTTGCATGTCCAGCAAATCGGCGCGGCCGATTAAATCATCAAACTTCGCCACGCCTATCGAGGCCATCAATTCACGCACTTCTTCAGCTACAAAGAAGAAGTAATTCACCACGTGCTCAGGCTGTCCGGTAAAGCGCTTACGCAATTCTGGATCTTGCGTTGCTACACCAACCGGGCAAGTATTCAAATGGCATTTACGCATCATGATGCAACCTTCTACCACTAGCGGTGCGGTGGCAAAACCAAACTCGTCAGCACCTAACAAAGCGCCTATGACCACGTCACGACCGGTTTTAATTTGACCGTCTACCTGCAAGATCACGCGACCGCGCAATTGGTTGAGTACCAAAGTTTGCTGTGTTTCAGCCAGACCTATTTCCCACGGTCCACCGGCATGCTTCACCGATGAAATTGGCGATGCGCCGGTGCCGCCGTCATGGCCAGCAATCACAATGTGATCCGATTTGGCTTTGGCCACACCGGCCGCCACCGTACCCACACCGGTTTCAGCAACCAATTTGACGGAAATGGATGCTTTAGGATTGGCGTTTTTAAGGTCGTGTATCAGCTGCGCCAAATCTTCAATCGAATAAATATCGTGGTGCGGTGGCGGTGAAATCAATCCCACGCCTGGCACAGAGAAACGTAATTTAGCAATGTACTCGCTGACTTTATGGCCAGGTAATTGGCCGCCTTCACCAGGCTTGGCACCTTGCGCCATTTTGATTTGTATCTGATCGGCGGAAGCCAAGTATTCAGCGGTCACACCAAAGCGACCAGACGCCACTTGTTTGATGCTAGAGCGCATGGAATCACCGGCTTGCAAGGCGATGTCTTTGACTATTCTGTCGCTGCCTATGACATTGGCCATGGTAGTGGCACTGGCTACTGGGATAAAACGCTTAGCGTCTTCGCCGCCTTCCCCGGTATTCGATTTACCGCCTATGCGGTTCATGGCAATGGCCAAAGTTGCATGCGCTTCAGTCGAAATAGAGCCCAATGACATGGCGCCGGTAGCAAAGCGTTTGACGATCTCTTTCGCTGGCTCAACTTTGTCTAAGGGAATCGCTGCGCCAACCGATTTAATTTCAAACAAACCGCGCAAGGTCATGTGACGACGTGTTTGATCGTTGATTAACTGAGCGTATTCTTTGTAAGTATCCGCTGAATTAGTGCGAGTGGCATGTTGCAACTTAGCAATCGAATCCGGCGTCCACATGTGCTCTTCACCGCGCACGCGGAAAGCATATTCGCCACCGGCATCTAAATGTTTAGCCAATACTGGGTCGTCGCCAAAGGCTGCCGTATGCAAACGCTCGGCTTCTTCCGCCACTTGCGCCAAACCAATGCCTTCAATGTTGGTGGTGGTACCGGTGAAGTATTGATTAACAAAGGCGCTATTTAGGCCGATGGCTTCAAATATTTGTGCGCCACAGTATGATTGGTAAGTAGAAATACCCATTTTAGACATGACTTTATATAAGCCTTTGCCTATGGCTTTAACAAACTTCTTAGCCGCATCGTGGGTATCTTTAACGTCCATGTGCTTGATGGTTTCAAATGCTAACCAAGGGCAAACCGCTTCCGCGCCGTAACCGGCTAATAAGGCAAAGTGGTGCACTTCGCGTGCCGATCCGGTGTCAACAACCAAGCCTGCGCTTGTGCGTAAACCGGTTTTTACCAAATGCTCGTGGGTGGCAGAACAAGCTAACAAAGCCGGAATCGCCATGCGATCGGCACTCACGCCTCGATCAGACAGAATCAAAATATTGAAGCCATCTTGCACGGCTTTTTCTGCCGCACTGGTAATGCCGGCAACGGCTTTAGCCATGCCAGCTTTACCTTGTGATAGAGGATAAGTGATGTCCAATACGATGGATTTATATTGGTTCTGCGTGAAGGTCGCGATGGCTTTCAATTGCGCCAACTCGTCCAAGGTTAGGACCGGTTGTGCAGCTTCCAATCGCATAGGCGGGTAGTCAACGTCCACCCCCAATAAATTCGGTTTAGGCCCGATAAAGGTCACCAAAGACATCACCAACTCTTCACGAATCGGATCAATAGGCGGGTTGGTCACTTGCGCGAACAACTGCTTGAAGTAGTTATAGAGTAATTTTGGTTTAACCGACAACACCGGCAAAGCCGCATCGTTCCCCATGGAACCCGAGCCTTCTTCGCCATTTTCCACCATGGGCTGCATGACGAATTTGATGTCTTCTTGGGTGTAACCAAAGGCCTGTTGGGTATCCAACAAATTGGCTGCCATGGCCAATTCTGCGTCTACTTTCGGCATGTCGCTTAAGTAATAACGCGTTTTTTCTAGCCATTCTTTGTATGGTTTGGCCGTCGCTAAAGCATTCTTGACTTCAGCATCGCCTATGATGCGACCTTGCTCCATGTCGATTAACAACATTTTGCCTGGCTCTAAGCGCCATTTTTTTACGATTTTTTCTTGTGGGAAAGTCAGCACGCCCATTTCAGAGGCCATCATCACCAAATCGTCATCGGTCACCAAGTAACGCGCTGGACGCAGACCGTTGCGATCCAAGGTGGCGCCTATCATGCGGCCATCGGTGAACGCGACGGCGGCTGGGCCATCCCATGGCTCCATCAAGGCGGCATGGTATTCGTAAAAAGCACGGCGCTCTTGATCCATCAAGCTGTTGTTGCTCCAGGCTTCTGGAATCAACATCATCATGGCATGCGGCAAGGAATAACCACCGGCCACTAGCAACTCTAAGCAATTATCAAAACAAGCGGAATCGGACTGGCCGTCCACGATCAACGGCCACAATTTTTCTAAATCTTCACCTATCACGCTGGACTTCATGGTTTCGTGACGCGCGGCCATCCAATTGACGTTACCTTGCACGGTATTGATTTCGCCGTTGTGCGCAATCATGCGGAAAGGGTGCGCTAAATCCCAGGCAGGGAAGGTATTGGTAGAAAAGCGTTGGTGCACCAAAGCTAGAGCCGACATCAGAGTTTCGTCGTTTAAATCTTTGTAATACACGCCCACTTCATTGGCCAGCAACATGCCTTTGTAAACGATGGTACGAGAGGATAAAGAAGGGATGTAGAAGGTGGCTTTGTCTTGTAAATTAAGCGCACGAACCGCGTGCTCAATGCGCTTACGGATGACGAATAATTTACGCTCAAACACGGTTTGATCTGCGTCCGTAGCACCTATGATTAATTGGCGCATAGTCGGTTCAACATCACGTGCTGCTTGGGCTATGTTGCTGTTGTTGACCGGCGTATCGCGCCAGCCTAGTAAGTTTTGTTTTTCTTCTGCGACTATCTTGGCGATCAGGCTGACGCAGGCCTGACAGTTTTCTGCTGCTTGCGGCAAAAACACGTTAGCCACGGCGTATTGGCCAGCTGCCGGCAAAGTAATGCCCAATTTAGCGGCTTCTTTACGCATGAAGGCATCGGGCATTTGCATGAGCAAACCGGCGCCATCGCCTAATTTTGGATCATAGCCAGTCGCGCCACGGTGCGTCAGGTTGGTTAATAACTCCAAGCCTTTTTGCACGATATCGTGGGATTTTTTGCCTTTAATGTGCGCCACAAATCCAACGCCACAAGCATCACGCTCGTTAGATGGATTGTATAAACCTTGCTGCGCTGGCTTGCCTGAATTGACGTGGATTGCCTTACTTAAATCTGATGCCATATTATCTAATCACAAAACATTTAGAGGAACCTTAAAGTTTACCGTTAAATGCCTATCTGTTCAATAAGATACCGCTTAAAGTTACAGAATAATTAAGCTGGCCGCCTTTAAATAAGCCAAACAGAGCTTGGTCGACAGCTAAAGTGATGCAAAGGCTTTTCTAGCGGCCGCTAAAGTGAGCGCGATGTCTTCGTCGGTGTGCGCGGCCGAAACAAAGCCGGCTTCAAAAGCCGATGGCCCCAAGTAGACGCCGCTGTCTAACATGCTGTGGAAAAAGCGGTTGAAGTGCTCTTTGTTGGATTGCATGATTTCATGGTAACTGCTGGGGCAGTGCTGACTAAAATACAGACCAAACATGCCACCGACATTTTGTGCATTAAAAATCACGCCAGCCTCAGCTGCCGCCGCTTTTAAGCCCTCCACCAATTTTGCCGTTTGCGCGGCCAATTTGCTGTGGAAGTTAGGCGCTTGTATGAGTTGCAAGGTTTTTAAACCAGCGGTAACGGCAATCGGATTGCCAGACAACGTCCCCGCCTGATACACCTTACCCACCGGCGCCAAGCATTGCATGATGTCTTTACGCCCACCAAATGCCCCAACCGGCAAGCCGCCACCGATCACTTTACCTAATGTAGTCATGTCTGGTTTGATGTTATAAAGCGCTTGTGCCCCACCCAAATGCACCCTAAAACCGGTCATCACTTCATCAAAAATCAACACGGCGCCGTGCTTAGTGCAAAGCGCCCTTAGCGTTTGTAAAAATGCTTGGTGCGGCACAATCAAATTCATGTTGCCCACCACAGGCTCAATAATGACGCAGGCAATTTCATCGCCCACTGCCGCAAACAAATCTTCCAAAGCTTGACTGTTGTTGTACTCTAAAGTCAACGTATGCGCCGCGACACTGGCTGGCACGCCACCCGAATCGGGCTCGCCAAAGGTCAGCAAACCGGAACCGGCTTTCACCAGCAAGCCATCTGAGTGGCCGTGGTAACAACCCTCGAATTTAACGATCTTGTCACGGCCGGTAAACCCACGTGCGGTTCGTATCGCGCTCATGGTCGCCTCGGTGCCACTGCTATTTAGGCGCACCTGCTCCATGCTAGGCATCAATTTATTGATTAACTGGGCCATCTCCAACTCCAAACCGGTTGGCGCACCAAAGGACAAACTGTTTTCGGCGGCAGCCTGCACGGCTTGGATCACTTCAGGATGAGCATGACCCACTATCATCGGGCCCCAGGAATTGATGTAATCGATGTACTCTTTACCGTCTACGTCCCACAATCTAGAACCCAAGCCTTTGTTAAAGAAAACCGGCGTGCCGCCTACGCTGCGAAAAGCCCGGACCGGCGAATTTACCCCACCCGGAATCAGCCGTTGGGATTGTTCAAATAAGGTTTGGTTAATGGATGTCATGGTTGAGCCTTACGCTTGGTTACTAAATAATTGAGTGAATTTTTGTGCGCTTAATTTTACGTCATCTGCATTAAAAATGGCATGGATTACCGCCACCGAACTGGCTCCGGCGGCGATCGCCTGCCCGGCGTTAGCCAAGCTGATGCCGCCTATGGCGACAGCTGGAACGCTTAACTGTGCTTTAGCCAATTCAAACAAACTTAAATCGGCAACCGGCGCATTGGGCTTGGTGCTGGAGGCAAAACAAGCGCCAAAGGCCACGTAATCCACCCCGGCTTTGGCCGCAGTCAAAGCCAAATCCAATCGGTTGTAGCAGGAGGCGCCGAGTAATTTATTCTTACCTATTTTGCTGCGAATTTCTGCTAAATTGCCGTCATCAGCGCCTATATGCACGCCATCTGCGTCTAACGTTAAACAAATATCTACCGAATCATTGATAATAAAAGGCACCCGATACTGCCGGCATAAAGGCAAAATAGCCCGCGCTTGCTGCGTTTGCAATGCTTGATCGGCTAGTTTATTTCGGTACTGCAAGACACTCACGCCGCCTTGCAAGGCCAAAGCCACTTTTGTCAGCAATAGCTCGGTATTGGCTTCATCCGGCGTAATGGCATACAAGCCTTTTATCATGATACGCGCGCTGTTTTAATGGCTTTTACTGGAGGCTTCGCCGCTGTTAACCACGGCATCTTCTTCATCGCGCGCCCAAAACATGCGATCGGGTATGAACTGGCCCATGCCTGGCCTAAAACCGTTTTTTAGGGTTTGCCATGTAAATTCTTGCGCCTCGGCTACGGCGTCTTCCATGCTCAAGCCGTGCGCCATGCAAGCGGCTATGGCACTGGTCATGGTGCAGCCTGAGCCATGGTAATTACCAGGCAAGCGCTCCCATTTGTAGGCTTTAATCAATTTGTTGTCGCCATACAAGGTATTGGTTACTTCTAATGTGCGCTCGTGGGTGCCGGTGATTAAGACGTACTCACTGCCCATGGCTAATAAACGCGCAGCACTCTCATCCAGTGAGGTCAACGCCACCTCATCGCTGTCCTCAGCAAAAGCAAAACGGCGGGCTTCTAAACTGTTTGGAGTAATCAAGGTGGCTTGTGGAAAGAGCAGCTCTATCATTGCGTCCATCATGTCATCGTTGCTTAAATCGTCACCGCGACCCGAGCTTAAAATGGGGTCGATTAACAAAGGCACATCTGGATAGTCAGCCATGATTTCGGCTATCACGGCGACGTTTTCAACAGAGCCCAATATACCTAACTTAAAAGCCGATACTTGCACGTCTTCTAAGATAGCGCGCGCCTGATCGTTGACCCAATCGGCATCCATTGCCAGCACGCTGTCCACACCACGGGTGTCTTGGACAGTGATGGCAGTCACCACGGAAAGGGGGTGACAACCAATGCTAGCAAAGGTAAGAATGTCAGCTTGCAACCCTGCCCCGCCACTGGGGTCTGTGCCGGCAAAGGTAAGTACTGATGGAGGTGCTTGATTGGCCATATAGTCTTAAAATTTGTATTAATCATTGGAACGGATGATGGGAATAGAACGGTGCTCTGTAAGCATTTTCTGTTCTATATAATAAGAAAATAAGTATTTATTTATACCTATTTAATCTTGCTGCAATTTCTTAGATCATATTTTACAGGCACTCATACTCATGCAACAAAGATTAAATTATCTTTTTTTATACAGGTATAACCCTACTTTGCCTTTTGGCTAACATTGACTTATGCATGGTTTACCTAGCTTGCGACAACGTGTATTTTAGATCTGCCAACTGCTTGGCAAACACGTTGGGTTTGTATTGCTCATCATTCATCAGTGTCTTGCGCATTTTAGCCAACTGCTGATTTACTTTTTCAGCTGATTTGAGTCCGCCCATCTTAGCTAAAGACAAGGAAAGGCTTGAAATAGCCATGTAGGCTTGCTCAGCACCTGCATAATCTGAATACTGGCTGTTAATAGCATCGTCAATTAGTGCCTGATGCACCTGTTGGAGTTCCGGCAGACCTAACGGTTGTTTTGTGATTCTGGTGATACTGTTATCCAGTGATGCGGATAATGTTTTGGCAGATTCTATCGGGTCGATGCCGTCGGCATTACCATTACCAGAAATAGCCTGATGTAACTTCATGATGCGGTTATTCATCTGTGTAAGACCATCAGGGTCAACGACACGCATGATGGCACGAAGCATCAGGAGATTGCTGTCATTCAAACGTACTCGCCCAGGACCTACACCCAAACGCGGTGTCCATGATTTCTGGCTCATAGGGTGGTGGCAAGCATGGCAATCAAACAGCACAAGTTCAGGGAATATGCCGTCACGACCGAGTTTGGGGTCAGCGAAAGCATTTAAAAGTTGTTGCGAAGCGATGACTTGGCCAATTGCCCAGACCTTGATCGGGTTATAGTCGCCTTTACGTTTGCGCCAATCGGCATCAATGCGAAAGTGCGCTGGCTGAATTGCCGTAAAGGTTTCCAGTTCGAATGAAAGGCGAGGGTGTCCGGCACCCATAATGCGGTGGGTAATAAACCGATTTTGGTCTCCAAAATGGCAGGATAAGCAAAGCTTGGCTTGAGCCACTGGCGAGTCGGTAGGGTACATACCATTCTTAATGTTGTCGGCATGGGTATTGCCATCAAGCGTATGACTTTTAATCCAGCGCTCGGCGGGGCCATGGCAACCTTCGCAACCAACACCTTCACTCATGACAAAGCGTTCTCCTCGCTGGTTGGCGGGAGGATTATGCGCATGGCAATCTAGGCAGACTTTAGACTCGTGGGCTGGCTTTTCAAGTCCTAGATTTTTAGCGATAAGTTTGGATTGCTTGTTTAGCAAGACTTGATATGTTTGAGTGTGTTTGTCCAAACGTTCCCATGTAGTGTATTCGTTCTGCAGTACGTTAGACTCACTCCATGGTGTGATTGAACCGTGACATAAACTGTTGGCACAGTTTACCGAACCCACAGTCTGGTCGGGCGACAGAGAAGGGTGGGCTGACCATGCGCTAATAGAATGGCCCAACAGAACAACAGCTAGGGCTGATATGAATTTTTTTATACTGAGTGTTTCTATCCTACGCATTATTTAACTAGCCCCTTTGCATTTTCTGGCTTGTCATTTTTTTTAGGAATCATATCGTTGGCATTAATCTTGTCTGTGACAGACCATATATCTCCACTTGGCTTCATATACAGCTTGTCCATTTCCCCACGATTGAATGGCCGCGAGCCTATGCGGCCAAAAACCGCGATCTGATGGCCTGTTTCGTCAACAGCGCGATCTCTATCCAGCCCTTTGGATATTGCCAGTGCAGGAGATTGGCTTTTTCGCCAAGCAATTAGATTTGGCTTGGGTTCTGGTGAAAAGCCATAGAAGCGTGGTTGCGTGTCAGGCGCTGTTAACTGAACAACTTTCAGCCCGTTTTTACCATCAGCAACATAGGCGAATAACGATGCATTGGTAGAACCTACCACAACGTCTCGCGCATCGTTGAGCTTACCATCTGCTGTGAACATTTGATAGACCACTGGTTTATCTGGCTTTTCGATATCAATGATAGCAAGGCCTTCGCTGCCGGCAGCAACATAAGCATAAGTTCTTGCTAGATACAGTTTTTGTGCATTAGCCAGAGGTATACGCGCCGGCAACAAAATTGGATCTTGCGGTTTTGTGATGTCAACCACGCGCAGTCCGCTTCGGTCTGTAACAAAAAGATAACGGAACTGCACCGCCGAACCTCTAACATCATCTAGCGCCAGTGTCTTGATGTGTTTGGGCTTGAGTGGGTTATCCAGGTCAATCACAACGATACCTTTGGGCGTTGCAATATAAGCATAATGCCCTGCAACGGTGATGTGTCTGGCACCCTTGAGTAGACCATCTGGATTCCACGTAACAGCACGTTTAAGGAAGTTGTTGCGAGGCTCGCCGTCTGAAAGTGTGTCAACATCCACTGCGATTAGCCCTTCAACGGCATCAGAAATGAAAGCGTAGTGGTAAATAGAATGGAATGCCTGCTCCTGATTAGTCTTTCTCATTAATTCAAAGCGGGCTTTATCTTTACTCTCATCCGGATTTCTAGATGGCGCGATAGACTGGTTAGTCGGCAGTGCCATACACGAAGCGTTGCTCGTTGCCACCTGCAGGTCTTGACCCATAGGGGAGTAGGGTGATGAAATGATACGTTGTGAAATACCCTTATTGCCGATACTGGCTACATCGTAGACGCGGAACCCTGCTTTGCCTTCTGCTGCGTATAGGTACTCACCACGCAACTGCAGGCAGTTGACGTTACCGTCAGCACGATGATCGTGTGCTTCCGTCAGTTGCAGTTTATGTTCTTGGTGTGCCTTGAAGTAATCAGGATAGGCGTAACGTTGCAGGTAACTGCCAATGACAGCCTGCGGCTCGTCCCACTCTGTTACCTTTACAGCCTCAACGTGGCGCTCTTCGCCTATCCAGGCATTGAAGCCTATGAAATTAACGAAATTTGTGCCCTGTAATAGCAACTGCGCCATGATAGCGTTATTGTCGTTAGCCTTAGATACATGACAATCGCTGCAGGTCTTCGTCTCTTCCTTGCGCTCAGTATGCGGGTAATGTGGGGCGAAGGCCTGAGAAGAAAATCCGCTGGCGGCGATTGGCGCCTGTTGGATATAGATACGCTCACGGTTCGCATTGGTCGATGATAATATCAGCGCGGAACTGGATCTCACCGGTGTGACTTTTGAGCCTTTGACTGGTCCACTTAAACCAAGTTGGAACATATCGTCACGCACCACCTGCGGATTATAGGTAGCGTAATTTCTGGTTTCGCCGCCTTCGTAGTGATGGCGCTCTGTTTTCCAGTTAGACTGAATGGGTAAATGGCAACCGGCGCAACTGGTAGTCCATGACAAATGGCAGCTGTAGCAGGTCATTTTGCTGTTATCGTGCGCTAGGTTCTTGACACCATGTCCCCATTTGCCTTGCTGCCCTTCTTCACCGGAAGCCGTAAGTTTTGCACGTGCCGCCTTGGCATTATATGTAGGGTGTTTTGGATTAACGCTATCCTTCACCAGTGACATTTTCCATTCTTTTTTCGGGTCTGTCGCTGATCGCTGGATCAGTGCACCATCTATCCATTCAAAACGGCGGCGACCATCTTGTGCAGTGAGCGTTGTCATGTCTAAGCCACCGGGACTGGCAGCAGGGCCAGAGGTATGAAGGGTTGGGTAGGTGGTGGCCGTGCCATGGCAGTCGACGCAATCAATTTCAATGGCCGCAGCCACCTCTCCATAAATATGTCCATTGCCATGCATGTCCTGGGAAAAGTGGCAATCAACACATTGCATACCAAGATCCATGTGGATGGAACTTAGATGCACGGCTTTACTAAATTTTTTAGGGTCATCGTCTTTTACAATGTCCCCTTTTTTATCGAGCAAGGCACCTTTGCGGTCCCGTTTGAATATAGCCCTGAAATTCCAACCGTGTCCGTGGTAGTCGGCGAACTGGGTATCCTTTAGCGTAGCATTCAATGAAGATACGTTCTTCAAGAACTCAGGGTCGCTCCATTTACCGCGGATGGCGGCTTCTTCCGGGTTACGTTTGTTGATCGCACGAATTTCGCTATCGGTAGGATATTTCTGTTTTTTCGGCCACATGCTGGGGGCGTCTGATTCATAGTCCCACATGGTATAACCGTAAAAAGAGTTTACGAAAATATTAGGTTGGTGCATGTGACAAACCATGCATTGTGATGAAGGAATAGCGCGGGTGAACTCATGTTTCAGCGGATGCCCCGATTCTCCTTTGGGTATCGTTGGATCAATGGTTTGCGTTTCGCCGCCATTACCGAATTTTGCATAAGGGCCTGAGTGCAACGGATCGCGGTCATTGGCGTAGATGCTATGGCAAGCAGTGCAACCTGATGAACGGTAATCACCGGCTTGGTCATTGGTGCCAAGAAACCACAAGTGTGGATCGTTCAGTCTGGTTTTGGTTATATTGATGGTGGGGACGGCAATGCTGCTACCGGTGCCTGGACCACGGTTTGACTGGTGGAAATCCACTCGTCCTGGTTCATCAACTTTTTGCAGCGTGCCTGAACTATTGGGTAAGCCAATTTCAGGAAAGGTGCTGTTGATTACGCGGCCACCGCGTTCAAACACACGAAATATATCGCCTGGGGGAATTGTTTCCCATGCTGGCAATGGGTAAAGCCGGTCTAGAATACCTTTGAAGGTAAATAAATCGTTGTCAGCTTTAATTGGGTTGGCAATCGCGGCTGGCTCACTGTCTTTTGTGTATGCTTCGCCGATAATATATCGTTTGTAAGGCAGAATTCCGTTGTTGTATGCGGCACCGCCCCACAGCATCGCCGAAGTGGACATCAGGCTCCGTTCCTGTGCCTGAATGATAGATAAATGGCAACTGCCACAGGCATCACGTGCCACGCGTAGATCGCCCGGATTAATGAAGCGAATAAAAGCAGGATGCTCCTTATTAAGTCTGGTGTAGGAGGCCTGAGGGCTTGCTGATGATGGGTAATTCCAGAATTTTTCATCACGAGGCAAAATGTGCGCCTCTTTCATGGCTTTACGATATGCCGCACTTTTGTGGTCACCAGTGCTGATAGCCTTGGTCACCTTTACATTGGCATTGCCACCATGACAGTCTGCACAGCCTATAATGACACCCGGGTTGGCGTGCATGGTATGCCTGTCGGTGCTGGTGTGGCAGGTCATGCAGCCTATTGATTTCTGTTGAGCCTGACTCTCTGTCTGAGTTTTCGGTGCCGCTGGCGCCATGGTGTATTCACGCTGCGTGAGATACTCCTCTGATGAAACTCCAATGAGTGGCATCATAGCTAAAATGGCCAGTGCAAGTATAGATCCAGCTAGGTAGACTTTAGTATTGGTTGTGCTTTTAAAAAGCATAGGCTTCCTTAGACTGGCATTGGCACTGATTTTTCAGTATGAGTGACTTAGATAGATTAACGTAATAAATAGACATAATAGTTAATAAGTAAGCAGGATGTTAAGCAATCCGGAATATAAAGTACCCTGATCATTGCCATACATTTGTTTGATTGCGCCACCGGGGAAAAGCGCGCCAATCGAGCCATTGACAATCACATTTTGGTTAAAGAATGGCCTCCAGTGCATACCAAGTGAGGCGTCCACGCCAATGTGTTTAGGTGGAGGCGCCTCATTAAGCATTGCTCCCAACGAACTGGTATTCATAAAACTAAGGTCGGTAATGTTGCCGAATACGCGTAATTGCGGAGTAAGATCGACATCAGCACCGATACCCAGCAAGAATAAGCCTGGATTCACAAAGTTTGATTGCCCCTGAATAGATGAAGAGCGCAGTGAGGGAAGAATTCCATTGCGTCCTGAAAGCTCAACCCCGCCACCGCCTACCAACGGGATGGCTTGGCGAATGTAATAACTGGTGGAGGCACCGGCAAATTGTGGATTCTCCAAAATAGCGTCAAAACCGGTGGCTTTGTCATCGTAAGGGTCTTTGTCGCCGGAAGCCAATAGCAAATTGCCTCTAACCCGCAACCAGTCAAAGTCGAATGATAGTTCTGAGGCATGGAAAGCAGCAAATATGTCCTGACTTTTTTGTGCAATCGGGTTTCGACTATCGCTACCAATTGCAAGGTACGTGGAAGTAGTGAGATTCCATTTGCCAAAATGCCCGTCGCCGCTATAACCAAGATAATTTACGTTGTATTTATGCGGTTGTAGGTCGCCTAACAAGGCCGGACGAACCAGAAAGCCGTTTTTATTGTAATGACGGTCGGTTTCACTGTTGCGGTTATGGATGAGGCTAACCTGGGAGGTAAAGCCTTTTTGCGGGAAATCCTGAAGATAAAGGTTAGCGGCGAAAATGTCGTCATCGCGTAGACGCTGACCAATATCGTTGAGTCCGCTGTTAGTGTCTTTCTCTATACGCCTGAACCAGGCTAAATTGTATTGGTAACGATTGTTATCTCGCGTTCCGAAAATGCGTACGCCGAATGGGGTATCCTGAAACAGAAAGCCCCTAAAATCGCTGATGAACGGCTGTATGCCGACACGCATACTATCAAAGTCATAGCGATCTGAGACATTACGCAAGTGATAATCTATGAATAACTCCTGCACCCCGACGAAACTATCGGAGCGGGTGGTGCCCTTTCTAGGGTCGGCATTAAGAATGCCAGCCTCTTGAACATCCGCATAATTATAGTTAATCACGGGAACAAATTTAAATTCATAGTCAGGCGGCTTGAATGTGGTGTCGCCTTTGCTCAAACTGAAGCTTAAGATGATATTTTGATTGAATCCGAACTGCTCACCATTGCCGTAAGTATTATTTGCACTTGGGCGAATAGATGTCTGCCCGGCAACAGGTGTCGCAACTTTTCTTGATTCAAATACCGTATCAGAAATCACACCCAGATTAAAGAACAGGTGATCACCCCATTCTTTAAGCACAGGCAAATCTCCCTTAAGATGATTTTGGTTGTATGGATCATACCAGGGGAATTTATAGTCCAGAGCCTGCATAATGCGCCAGCGATCAAGAATAGGAACGGTCTCGCGTGGCAAATTAGGGCTGGGGGGAGCTACCTGAGCAGAGTCAATGGGCGGCAGAGTGGCAATAAAGTTTGGTTTGGCCGGTTGAAACTTGTTTGTTTGCGGCGCATCCTCTGGTGCTAAAGTGCCGATAGCCTCGTGAGAATATCTTACCTCGCCTTTATCGGGTAGCACTGAGAGAGTCAGCTCACCGTATTCCCAAGGCTCTTGGTGAACCCAGCCGAATTCCTGCAAAGAGTTGATCTTGATCTTAAACCAATCGCCGCGCTGCTCAATGACATCCAGCAGGCCAGCCTTAGCTATTTCATAGAGAACAAGGGCATCTGAATTAGGTTCAACATGAACTTTAATGGTCGTTGCCAACACCTGCAGTTGAACCCGTGCAGACGCGGTCTCGCTTACGTCTGCCGCAACCGCAGGCATGGATTGAAGTGCTAGCGGCATCAGCGCCAGATTGATTATCACGAGGAGTATTTTGTTTTGCATACTCAATTAAATTCCGCTGCAGACATTTTGCTGCGTACTATCAATGAAGGGTGCTTGTGGACAGTTGACGAAGCGCAAGCCCGAACCTTGAGGTGATAAAGTGTCAGCCCGTATGCCTATTGGAGCATTGCCGTAACCGGTGTTTGATATCTGCGATGCGCGGCTCAAACCAAGAAAAGCCACCATATCGTCCTGATCAACGCCGTCACCGGATACGCCAATGGCGCCTATCAGTGTGTGACCACGATAAATAGGCACAGAGCCCGGAAAAATCTGCATACCGTTGTTCATGCTAGTAATTCCAGTGGCAGAAGTGCAACTGGTGCTATCTAAAGTGGGGGTTAATATTTCGAAAACCAGACGGTTGTGGACCAGATCAAGCTGTAACCCCACGTTGAAAGGGCTCCATATGGAATAATCTTTAGATAAAGGTCCGAAGGGCGAACCGTTTATACCGTCTGGGAAAAATGGCCTGGAGATATTGCCGATAGCACGGGATGAAAACGCATGGCTACCGGTAAATGCGGTACTGCCAAAGGTGCTGGAGGCGCTTACATAGTCTTCGATCCTCACCGTGCCTCGTGGATAAGTGACAGGAGCTTCTGAATTCAATTGGCTGCCAGCAGTTGCGCTGGAGAAAAATGCCGAGGTGCGTGCTTTTTGCACTGCAACATCTGCTCCGAATACCGGAGCATCTGCAGAACGTGACATCCCTAGAATATTACCCGCTGTATCTACAACGGCGACTGAAACCTGGGCTGCGACACCAAGTGGTCGCCGTATCTGCGCTCTTGACTGATTAGCCACGCCGATAGCAGAGTTTAATATTTGCGTCACTTCAGTGACACTCAAACCGGAAGCTGCCGGCAAAGGTGAAATGGAATTCATGGGAAAGTAGCGATTATTGGCGCCATTAGTCATGACAAATGCACCGGTGCCCAGAGTTCCACCGCCGTCTGCGGCAAAGCCCGAGTCTACATTACCGTAGGCCTTCCCAGCCAGAGCAACATTAGAGTCGAAGTAAGTTGGGACAGTTATGAAATTTCCTGGGCCAGTTACGCTGGTATGGCTGACACTAACAAGCGCTCCATCCGCATTGCTGTATGGAGGTGTTTGGCCGCCTAGAGTGATTTTGTTGGAGCGGATACAGTCGGGAGCCTCAAAGCCGGCGAGTGCCGATTGCGCAATGCGTTCATCGCTGTCGGTTGTGCCTGCCACTGGATTCAGATCAATACTGTATAAACCATCAGAAATTATGCCTATACCGCCGACTACCACGCCGTTTTTATAAACAGGAAAGCCGCCCGGATCGCCAGCGAGTCCAAGTGGTGAGCGCTTTGGGCCGGCGCCAACTATATGGCCACGGGTGACTAAGTCACCGCAGGGCAATTGGCTGAATTGCACCCCAAATAGCGGTCCGCCAGCCTGAAAGTTTACTGTTGGCGGAAAATGTTCCTGAATAATATAACTACCGGTCCGGGTGCTAAACGCATTGCCAGAAGAGGAAAGATAGGCGCCTGTTAACGCTTTGCTAATTGCTGCCAGTTCTGAGGGAATCGTGTCATTCACACCATCTAGTCCTTGTGGAAAGCTGGCTAATGCTCTTCCGCTGCGCAAGTTTGCTTTGTCTGAAGCCCCTGTCATTTTGTACACCCCAAGCACATTGCCGACCCGATCTACCACCGCAATGGTGGCCTTTGCATTCAAAATGGTCGCCGCCTGTTCCGCTTGTGCAATCAGGCGTAGGGTTTCGCTTGCCGTTAAGCTCTGTGGTGTACTTGCAATGGGAAAACTGCATGAGATAGTGCTAGACGAGCTGCTAGCACCACCGCAGGCAGAAAGAACTGTCGTTAATATGAGTATGGATATAGCACGGGTTTGGGCTATGAATGCAAGCTTAAGCGGATTCAATCTACTCCCCCTTTATTGAGCAAAGCTGAAGCCTGCTTTTTACCACTTATGCCGGTGATGCTTTTATCAAAAGATTCTTTGATGACACTTTTTAAGGTGTCCTGCTGTGTCAACCCTTTGGATGTGTCATGATCTTTCATGTGAAAGCCGTGACAGAGGCCGCAGTCCGAGACCAACTTGTTAGATTCTGGTTTACTTCCGGTATGGCAGTCTTTACAAATCTTAATTTCTGGCATCAGTACATCTTCAGATTTCTTGGATTTGTTGGCACTGTGGCAGTCTCCACATTCTGCAATCCGGTGCTTGGCATGATTAAATTTCACCTTTGCCAGCCATGGGTGCGCTGGGGTAAGTGGTGTAACTTTCCATTGCGGCAAATCCCGGCCCGTCGTGCCTGATCGGCCTGGTTCATTAATGCGAGAAATTTCGTGGCAGATATTGCATGAGGTTTTTTCAAACAGAGACGTTGCTGCGGCAGAAGCGCGCGAGCGCGAATTACCATCGGTGTGAACAAAACTGGCTACTTTTGGCAAATCCTTGCCGGGGCGTACCAGGTTAATTGGGCTCGTCAACGGCTTGTTGTCTATAGGAACCGTGTTGACCTGGACATAACTAAAAAACTCTCTCAATGTTGACAGGGTCAGTTCTACCGAACCATGAGGAACTTCGCGATTGGAAACTGCCGGTTCGAACTTCAGGTCGTGACATGATTGGCAGTGGTCTTTCATGGTTACCGTTGCAAAGCCTAAACCATCAGGGTTAGGTTTGTGGCAGGTTGCGCAATCCACTTTGACCTTACCCTTAGGGCTCTTGACACCCCCCGCTTTGAGGTGGACATCATGCGGGAACTTCAAAGCTGTTTTTTCTTTTAGTTGTTTACCTTCTATAAGGCGGGTGCGCTCAAGGTCTTTGGGCTTATTGCTCAAAGCTAGTTGATATCTAAACTCAGGGTGTTTTGAGGAAAAGTCATCCACGTTTTCAGTTTTAGATTTTGCGTATGATTTTTTGATGTCTCCATGACACGAGGCGCAATTCTCAGACATGTAGCTTACGTTTTGTTTCGCAAGGCCATCCTCGCCATTGTGCTCCCTATGACAGTCAGCACACTTCTGGTCTTCCCATGAGCTATTAGTGGTTATTTTGCGGTCGACATGGTCGCTGATATTTAAGTGGCAAGCCAGGCAGTTTTTATCTTGTACCTGAACAAAAGGCATGCTGTGACAGGCCTTGCAATCATTTTCCCATGGTTTGTGGGCATTATCGAGTGAATGTCCAGGGTTCCAGACTTTATCCAGACCAAGATAAGCGGGTTGATCGCTACGGGCATGTCGAAAATTTTGAGTGTTAGCGGTATAAGGTAGCAGTAATTTATTGATTTTGGAATCCTGCACTGTGATTGCTGGGGGCGGGATGATGTTAAGTTTACTGATTTGCTGGACAGCTTGATCGGCAACTGCATGTTTTTTTATGTAACTGGCAATGTCCTGAGGATACATGGATGACAGAAGAGGGACGAGCAGTCCGATTGTGAGCATGCTTATAAACAACAACCAAGAGAGCCGACGACGGCCAGACCGTACCTTTTTCGCTGTTAGGATTTCTTCTATTAACGCATTGATTTGTGGTTTTTTAGCCATTGTTCAGCGCTTTTCTACCAGTAGAAGAAAACAGAAAAAATATGAGCCACGAGTGCAGCCAGCAAACCGAATGATAGCGGCACGTGAAATATTAGCCAGACTTCCGCCCAGCCTTTCAGACGTAAATATTCACGTATCTGTCCAAGCTGAAGTTGGCGTCTTAACTGGAGTGTAAATAGCTCCTCCTGTAATGCTGGCAGGTTTAGCGTGGCGCCACTCTTAGTATTAGCTTCACTGGGATTAACAGCGCCAGTATAAAGGTCTTGTGTTTGTGTTTTTATCTGTGAGTATTGTTCGGTTAGTAGAATGACTGCTTTTGTTGTCATGCACTGAGGATGCTTGCCAAAGTACCGATTCCAGAAATGCTCGAAAACAGGCCCTTCGGCTGAGCTGACGATGAGCTCTTGTATTGTTGGACTGAAGTTTTTAGCAATTTTTATGCTTTGAGCATCGATTTCGAGCAACGCCTCTCCACACTGCCCCAGAGTCTTGCCGTTTAGCAGGTTGCTCATCAAAATCGGGTTTCTGAGGTAAATCACGATTCCCCACAGACCACTTAACACAACAGCAATGGTCAGGATGTAGGAGAGGGTGTGAATGTTCCAGCCGAAATGAAAGGCTGCGTGTAGGGTTGCTACTACGATCAGCGAAAGTCCCAGATAAACGTGGGCTGATAACCAGCCGCGCACAGAGCCTAAATTCGATTTGTAAGCACGTTTTCTGAGCCCAAAAAACATCAGCCAGAAAATGATGATCGCCCCCACGCTGCCTAAAGTATATCCCAGCCAAGTACCACCGCCCTGGCGAATAGGTGGTGTATCGATGATGTAAGCGCTAATGCAGATTGCAATCAACACGAACGACCATTTAAGGTATCTAAAATTTTTGTAGGTTAATACATTTTCTTGATACATTTTTATTCCTTAGCCGATGTGAGCTAAGTTTGCTCTAGTGCGTGGGCAAGTTTGATTATTATGTTGCATTTTTTAAGTTGTGACAGCCGAGCTTGCAATCCAGGGATCATGACACGCACGTGATTGGTCTATATTCTAGTATGACATACAAGAATATAAAAAATAAAAAAATGCCTTATAAATTTTACTGATTCTGGGGAATTTTTATTGCTGATATTTAGCTAAAATTCATAATTTATAAACTCAAAATTACACATTTATAAAAATGTTAAAGCTAGGACTTGATTGCTTGTAAAAATCCACATCTTTAACATCAATCATTTTACATTTCTGAGAAACAAAGGCGCTTGGAGCGGGCGATGGGAATCGAACCCACGGCACTAGCTTGGGAAGCTAGGGTATTACCATTATACGACGCCCGCCTGATGCATTATTTTACTGCATTTTGCTTGGGCGCTGTGCGAAGCGCACCATGATTATTAAGGTCGCTTAAAGCCTACCGGGCAATAAATACGGCACCTAGAATTCCAGCGGATTGACATCCACAGACCAGCGCACTTTTGCCGACAAAGGCTGCTCTCTCAAGCTGACCAATAATTGTTTAAGCAGGCGCTGCAATGCCGGACGGCTTCCCGATTGCATTAGCATGTGGGCCCGCTCCATGCCTTTTAAGCGTTCCATTTGTGGGCGCACTGGATCGTAAATTAATACCTCATTACTCAGGCTGCGGGCCTGTTCAAATGCGTAGCGCAAAAATTTTTGCACCAAGGCGAAATCGTTGGCTTCGGCGCGCAATAAAGCCGTGAAAACATAAGGCGGGAACTGCACCTGCTCACGCTCCAATAACAAAGCGTTGGCGTAAGTGGCGTAATCTTGACGGCGTAAGGCGTTAAATAATTCATGCTCAGGAAACTGCGTTTGTATCATCACCTGTCCGGCGATGGCAGCGCGGCCAGCTCGGCCCGCCACTTGCATGAGTTGCGCAAACAAGCGTTCACTGGCACGAAAATCCGGACTATGGAGCGCGCTGTCGGTATCGATCACGCCGACCAAGGTTAAGTTTGGAAAATCGTGGCCCTTGGCCAGCATTTGCGTGCCAACCAATATGTCTATTTCTTGGTTGTGCACCTGCTCTAAAATTTCCAGCAAAGCCTCTTTGCGACTGACGCTGTCTCTATCAACTCGTGCGATGCGTGCGCCAGGCAACATTTCTTGCAAGCTTTGTTCCAGACGCTGGGTACCGTGACCGGTAGGATGCAAATCGGCATTGCCACAACTTGGGCATTGTGGCGGTATTTTTTGCTCGTGGCCGCAGTGATGGCAGCGCAGTTTTCTTTGGCCTAAGTGCACCACCAGTCGGCTGCTGCATCGCAAACAGGGCGCAATCCAATGGCAAGCCGAGCACAATAAAACCGGTGAATAACCCCGCCGATTAATAAACAACAAGCTTTGCTCTTTACGCGCCAAGCGTAACTTTAGTGCAGCAATCAATTGTGGGCTTAAGCCTTGCTGCAGGTGTACTTTCGTGATGTCTATGCAATCGATTTGTGGTAATTTTGCCGCCGTCACAGCGCGCTGATTTAAGCTCAGCAAGCGGTATTTACCAGTTTGAGCATTGTGCCAAGTTTCCAATGCGGGTGTGGCCGAACCCAACACCACCGGAATGTTCAAGCGTTTAGCCCGCATCAGCGCCACATCGCGCGCGTGATAGCGCATGCTGTCTTGCTGTTTGTAGGAGCTGTCGTGCTCCTCGTCGATAATAATCAGCTTTAATTTAGGCATGGGCGTAAAAATGGACAAACGCGTACCAATCACGATTTTTGCTGCCCCTGCTTGGGCCAACTGCCAATGATGCAAGCGCTCGCCCTCGCTTAAATGGCTGTGCAAACTGACCAAGGGGAAATGCGCAAAGCGGCTTCTAAAGCGCGCTTCCAATTGTGGGGTTAAATTAATCTCGGGCACCAAGACCAAGACTTGTGCGTCGTCCTGATCTAACACTTGCTGCATCAAGCGCATGTAGACTTCGGTTTTACCGCTACCGGTAATGCCATGCAGCAACCAAGCCTGAAATTGCTGTGCATCTTGCATGATGCTGGACAAAGCTAGGGATTGCTCGTCGTTTAACGCTGGGGCAGCCGGCTGCGCCATGCCTAAGGTTTTAACTAAGGCGGCCACTTGCTCGCTCTGCGCCCAACCCTCTTCCACCAGTTGCTTAGCCACTTTACGTGCGCTGCTGGAAATGGCATCCAACTCCAATTCCGTTAGCCCTTGTTGGGTTTGCAGTGCCACTAGCACGCGACGCAAAACGCTTTGCCTGGCGGGCAACTGAGCTACATCGACTTGACTGCCGACAGGCGTTATTAAGTAGCGGTATTGTTTACGCGATACCGCTGGCGCTATTTGCCGCATACGAGCAGGCAAACAAGACAATAAAGCTTGGCCGTAAGGGTAGTGGTAATAGTCGGCGCTGAATTTTAATAAGCTTAATGCTTCGCTATCCAAGGCCGGCTCGTCATTAAACACTCGCGTCACGGCCTTGAGTTTATCTAAGGCAAACTCACTCTCATTGGCCATGCCAACGACGATACCAATTTGGCTGCGCCGACCAAACGGCACCAGCACACGCTGGCCTATTTGCACGGCTTCACCATTGCTTAAATAATCGAAAAGTCGATCAAGCGGCAAATCTAAGGCAATTTTTAATATGGCTTTTGGCAATTTATATTCTGGATGATTAATCAGTGGCTAGGCAATTCTTAGCTTATTCAAGACACATGATAAAAACACGCGGCTAGTAGGTTAAAATAATGTTCTTAAATTATTAACGTTAAGACCATATTAGTTTGAAAGCACATCTTACCCAATTACTGGCCACTGCCGCAAAAACTATTGCGCCCGACAGTGCAGATTTAAGCATATTACTAGAGCGCCCTAAATCAGCCGAACACGGCGATTTTGCCACCAACCTTGCCTTAGTGCTGGCCAAACCACTAAAACAAAATCCACGTGCCATTGCTACCCAACTGATTGCGGCCTTACCCAGCAGCGACTTCATTGCTAAAACCGAAATAGCCGGTGCCGGTTTTATTAATTTCTTTTTAAATGCCCAATCCCAGCAACAAGTCGTTAAAACCATCCTAAGCGCTGGCGCAGAATACGGGCGTAACGCGAACGGCCAAAAACAAAAAGTCCAGGTGGAATTTGTCTCGGCCAACCCAACCGGTCCACTGCATGTTGGTCATGGTC
Organism: Methylophilaceae bacterium; assembly: GCA_965601545.1. Lineage (GTDB taxonomy): Bacteria > Pseudomonadota > Gammaproteobacteria > Burkholderiales > Methylophilaceae > Methylotenera. The sequence goes on from OZ271845.1 coordinate 1,585,933, forward strand.
GTGGCGCAGCAGTTGGGGATTGCCTAGCGCGATTACTGGACGCAAACGGTTGGGAGGTCACCCGTGAGTTTTATTACAACGACGCCGGGGCACAAATAGACAACCTTACCATCTCGGTTTTAGCGCGTTGCAAAGGCATCGCCACCGACGACGCCCGCTTTCCTGAAAATGGCTACCGCGGTGAATACATCGCCGACATAGCGGCCGCCTTTTTGGCGAAACAAACCGTGGTGGCGGACGACATGCAGGTCACCGCTAGTGGCGACATCAACGACGAAACAGCGGTACGCCATTTTGCCGTGGCCTATTTAAGGCACGAGCAAGATTTGGATTTAACCGCCTTTCAAATCAAATTCGATGTGTTCTCTTTAGAAAGCGCACTGTATGCCCAGGGCAAGGTTGAGCAAACCGTGCAAGCCCTGATTAATAGCGGCCACACCTATGAACAAGACAACGCGCTGTGGTTAAAAACCACTGCTTTTGGCGACGATAAAGACCGTGTCATGCGCAAAAGCGAAGGCGGCTACACCTACTTTGTGCCCGACGTGGCTTACCATGCCGAAAAATGGCGCCGTGGTTTTGTGCGGGTGATTAACGAGCAAGGTGCCGATCACCACAGCACCATCACGCGCGTGCGGGCTGGCTTGCAAGCCTTGAATGCGGGTATTCCTGCCGGCTGGCCGGACTACGTGTTACACCAAATGGTCACGGTCATGCGCGCTGGCGAAGAAGTGAAGCTGTCTAAACGTGCCGGTAGCTACGTCACCTTACGCGACCTAATAGAAGAAGTGGGTTGCGACGCCACACGCTATTTCTTAGCAGCGCGGCGCTCGGATTCGCAATTGGTGTTTGATATCGATTTGGCCCGTGCCCAAACTAACGACAACCCGGTGTTTTACATCCAGTATGCGCACGCACGCATTTCCAGTGTGTTAACGCAATGGGGTGGCAAGCAGGCCGATTTGCAGCAGGCCGACTTAAGCCCGCTCACGCAGGCGCATGAAATTGCCTTGATGCAAAGACTAAGTAGCTACCCTGAAACGGTGGCCGATGCGGCAACCGATTTAGCCCCCCACACCATCGCTAATTATTTAAAAGAATTGGCCAGTGAATTGCACAGCTATTACAACGAATATAAGTTTTTAATTGAAGATGAAGCAGTTAAAATAGCCCGCTTAAGTTTAATTGCGGCGACCCAACAAGTGCTTAAAAATGGCTTGTATTTACTTGGCGTCAGCGCCCCAGAAAAGATGTAAGGATTAAAGTGAATGATGAGTAGAGATTACAAACCCAGCCCAGAACGTTCAAAAAATACCAGCAAAGGCAACCCACTTTTTACTGGATTGCTGATAGGCATACTTATGGGTGTTGCGGCTTCATTAGGCGTGGTCATGTTTATTAAAGGCGGTGAAAGCCCTTTTGCTCAACAAACCAGCAACGAAATCACCAAATCCGTGTCTGAGAAAATGCAAGATAAAGCCATAGCGGATCAGGCCAATGCCGATGCGGCGGCTGAAGCCGGTCCCGATGGCACACAAAACCGTTTCGATTTTTATACCATATTGCCTGGCAGTGAGAGCAAAGTAAGTGCAGAAGAAGAAATTAAAATTAAGGATGACGCACCGGAACCGGCCCTGCAAATTAGCTATTACTTGCAAGTCGGCGCTTTTCAAACCGGCGAGGAAGCCGACAACATGAAAGCAAAATTAGCCTTGCAAGGTTTTGAAGCAGTGGTGCAAACCGCGACCACTGCCGACAAAGCCATATGGCATCGCGTGCGGGTTGGGCCACTGACGAATTTAGATCAAATCAATAAAACAAAAAATGATTTACTTAAAAATGGCTTTAAAGCCGATTTAATTAAAGTGAATCTGGATAACCAATAATACGACGTAGCAAAATTTAGACTCAGGAAAAGGAATCAAATCATGAAAAAATTGTTGAGCGCATTGCTGTTTTTAGCCTCTTTCCAAGTGTTGGCAGCCGACCCACAAATCGGCAGGGAATTCGATAAAACCCTGCAGATCATCCCTACCGACAACCCCAGTAAAATTGAAGTGACCGAAGTGTTTTGGTACGGCTGCATCCATTGCTACCAAATGGACCCATTGCTAAACGACTGGGTAAAAAAATTACCTGCGGACGTCACGTTTAGACGCATGCCTGGCTTACCCCAACCCACTTGGGCGCCTATGGCAAAAGCCTTTTATGCCATGGAAGACCTAAAGCTGACGGACAAATTACACGGCGCATTATTTGATGCCATCAACAAAGAGAAATCGCTTAATCCTACTAACGAAGCGGCAGCCATAGATTGGATCACTAAAAAAAGTGGTTTGGATAAAGCCAAGGTAGAAGCCTCATTTAAATCGTTCTCTATGAATAGCAAGCTTAACCAAGCTGCCCAATATTTTCGTGCAACCGGTGCAACCGGCGTGCCTAGCTTAATCATAGATGGTCGCTTTATTACCTCCAGCACCATGGCCGGTGGCAACCCTGCGGCGCTTAAAACAGCCGATTACATCATCAATAATTTACGTGCGGATAAGGCCAACGCCGTAAAAAAATAACCACATGGGGCTTAATTAAAACCGTTTTTACTACGATGTAAAAACGGTTTTTTTATCGCCGCAATCCATGAAATCGGCTAAACATTTTTCAAAGGCAGACCCGCATGAATGTATTTATTACCGGCGCATCCAGTGGCATAGGCGCCGCACTAGCAAGCGCTTACGCTAGCCAGTATAAAAATGAAGAATTGAATATAGGATTGGCTTCTAGGCGTAGTGAGCACTTACAAAATTTAAAAGTATTGCTAGAAACGCAGCCCAATATACGCTGTCATACCTACCCGTTGGATGTGCGCGACCACCAGGCCTTGGCACTAGCAGCTGGCGATTTTATTATGCATGCGGGTGCGCCAAATGTGGTGATCGCTTGTGCCGGTGTAAGCCGTGGCACCTTAACCGAACACCAGGAAGACATCGCCGCTTTTCAGGCAGTGTTGGACATCAACGTGATGGGCATGGTGCACACCTTTCAACCCTTCATCACGGCCATGCGCGAAGCCGGTGGCGGACAGTTAGTTGGCATAGCCAGTGTCGCTGGCATACGAGGCTTACCCGGTGCCGGCGCATACAGCGCCAGTAAAGCGGCCGCCATCAGTTACTTGGAAAGCTTGCGGGTAGAAATGGCCCCCAGCAATATCGCCGTCACCACCATCGCGCCTGGCTACATCCGCACACCAATGACGGATGTGAACACCTACAGCATGCCTTTTTTAATGGATGCCGATGTCGCTGCGCAAAAGTTTATAAAAGCCATAGCAGGCAAACGGCGCTTTGTTGTGATTCCATGGCAAATGGGTTGGCTAGGCCGACTAATGAAATTCATCCCGCCAGTAGTATGGGATTGGGCCATGAAAAAAGCCCCGTATAAACCGAGGCTGGATTGGGATTGGTTGTAGTGTAATAAAACCCGTTTCACCACAGACAGCATCTGTGGTGAAATTGTGAAACTATCGGGTAATGGGTTTGTAGCGCAAACGTTTGGGTTTAGCGCCTTCTTCACCCAAGCGCTTGCGTTTATCGGCTTCGTATTCTTGGTAATTGCCGTTAAAAAAGGTCCATTGTGAATCGCCTTCTGCGGCTAAAATATGCGTGGCAATGCGATCCAAGAACCACCTGTCATGCGATATCACCAGCACGCATCCAGCAAACTCCAACAAGGCATCTTCTAGCGCACGCAAGGTTTCCACGTCCAAGTCATTAGATGGCTCATCAAGCAACAAGACATTGCCACCAGAAATAAGGGTTTTGGCCAAATGCAAACGGCCACGCTCACCACCGGAAAGTTGCCCAACGATTTTTTGTTGGTCGCCGCCTTTAAAATTAAAGCGGCCTATGTAGGCACGTGATGGCGTCTCATAACGACCGACCGTTAAGATGTCTGAGCCTCCGGATATTTCATCGAACACGGTTTTAGCGTCGCTTAAGGCGTCGCGACTTTGATCGACGTAGGCCATTTTTACCGTGCTGCCTATTTTCACTTCGCCGCTATCTGGCTGCTCTTTACCGGTAATCATTTTAAACAAGGTGGATTTACCCGCGCCGTTAGGGCCTATGATGCCGACAATGGCACCGGCTGGAACGCTAAAGCTCAGGTTGTCCAACAACAGACGGTCTTTAAAGGCTTTGCTTACGCCATTGAATTCGATGACTTGGTCACCCAAACGCTCGCCCACAGGGATGAAAATCTCCTGTGTTTCATTGCGTTTTTGGTATTCCGCATTAGCCATTTCCTCATAACGGGCTAAGCGTGACTTACTCTTGGCTTGTCGCGCTTTAGGATTTTGGCGAACCCATTCCAACTCGGTATTAAGAGCTTTACGACGGGACGATTCTTGTGATTCTTCCAAGGCCAAACGCGCTTGTTTTTGATCCAACCAACTCGAGTAATTGCCTTTCCAGGGGATGCCGTGGCCACGGTCTAATTCCAATATCCATTCGGCCGCGTTATCCAAGAAATACCTATCGTGCGTCACCGCCACCACCGTGCCTGGAAAGCGCACTAAGAACTGTTCTAGCCATTCCACCGATTCCGCATCCAAATGGTTGGTAGGCTCATCCAACAACAACATATCGGGTTTAGACAGCAGCAATTTGCACAAGGCCACACGGCGTTTTTCACCGCCGGATAAGGGGCCTATTTTTGCATCCCAAGGTGGTAAACGCAGCGCATCGGCGGCAATATCAAGTTGCGTACTTAGGTCGCTACCACTGGCAGCAATGATGTTTTCCCACTTGGCTTGCTCTTCCGCAAGCTTATCAAAATCAGCATCCGGTTCAGCGTAAGCCGCGTAAACCGCTTCAAGCTTGGCCTGTGCTTCCATCACCTCACCCATGCCCGACTCCACTTCTTCACGCACCGTTTTATCGGCATCCAATTGCGGCTCTTGCGGCAAATAGCCTATGGTCATATTCGGTTGCCATTGCACCTCACCCTCAAACTCTTTGTCCACCCCGGCCATAATGCGCAACACGGTGGATTTACCTGAGCCGTTTAAACCGAGCAAACCTATCTTAGCGCCAGGGAAAAAAGACAAGGAAATGTCTTTAATGATGGTCTTATTGGGCGGGACTATTTTGCTCACACGGAGCATGGACATTACGTATTGAGCCATGGTGTTTTTGTGTTAATTTAAAAAATGACAGCTTAACAGAAAGCCAGCTGACTTGCTCATCGCCCATAATGGGCCGCATGCGAAAGCGACAAACTGGGTATAATGCGGCAACCACAAAAGGTGCTCGCTATGGCAATCAAATCCACTATTTATAAAATCGATCTGCAAGTCTCCAACATGGATCGCCATTATTACCAGCAACACAATTTAACGCTGGCAAAACACCCGTCTGAAACCGACGAGCGTGTCATGGTTAGGCTGCTGGCATTTGCCCTTTACGCTAACGAAGCCTTGATTTTTGGTAAGGGCTTAAGTGACGAAGAGGAACCGGATTTATGGCAAAAAGACCTGACCGGAGCGATAGATTTATGGATAGACGTGGGCTTGCCCTCTGAACGCGACATACGCAAAGCAGCAGGTCGGTCAAAGCAAGTGGTGGTAGTGTTATACGGCGGGCGCGTGGCCGATATGTGGTGGGCCAGCAACAGCAAGGCCTTACTCAAAACCAACAACCTAACGGTGATTAATTTACCCGAAACCAAAGAGCTGGCCGCCATCGCTCAAAGAGGATTAAACATCAGCTGCACCCTACAAGACGGTCAAATCATGCTAGGCCATGACGATGGCAGTTTGGATATCCTGCCGGTGATACTGAAGTCCGCCAGTAGCTACTAAACGCTATTCGACGGTAACCGAATGATTCTGTTGGGGGGTCACTTTGACCCAGCGAGGATCTTTTTTTTTCAACATAAGAACAGTGCTTTTCTCACCTTTAATGACTTTATAGCCAAGGGACTTCTGACTAGCATCTTTATACTTAATACCATCACCAACTATTGGCAGATGAAATTGAATTTCAATTTGATGCTCGTTCGACTCTGAGAGATATTTTACGTTGATTTTCTCAATCAAGCCCGATAGGTAAGTTCTCTTTTGCTCATCAGTTAGGTTATCCTTTGAAGACACTTCATCGCCATACTGCTTAACCCAATCCACCCACTTTTTAGATTCTTTAGTGCCTTTTAACTCAAGCTGAGCGTTAGTCAAAGATACATTCACACTCTCGATCTTTTCCTTAGCAAGCTTCACGGCGTAGTCATAAACTTTTTTATCAATCTCACCAGCTAAGAAATTAAATTCAAGTGTACCTTGCGTTTCTTGAGCGTGTAATAGGTCTTTTTCTAACCTCTTAATTCGATTCTTAAGATTAAATATATCTTCTTCAGATTGGTTTTCCAGAATATCCTTTTCTTTAAGCGCTTTTTTCTTAACTTCTTCTTTAAGAACGCTTGAGTCCTTGTGAAGCTTTGTCGCCGCATTCCAGACTAGATCATCACAATCCTTAATATTTAATGATCTAGCCATTCCGCAACCAACACCTCTTTTCCAAGGTTGAGCACTTCCACCATTAACAACCCAGTCTCGCTCTTTATTAGGGCAATAATACAAGTATTCGTTTTTCTCTTCTTTTATTCGTCCTGATATAGGGCGTCCGCAGTGCCCACAGAACATCAAGTCACGAAGCATATAGAACCGTTTTGTTTTATTTTTCTGCTGTGTTCTAGCGTTTTGAGGAGTTCGAGATTGCTGAACGCTTTTCCAAACAAGCTCATCAACAATCACAGGACATTTAACCTCTATTGGATTTTCTGTTTTTTTATCTTTAAAAGAATAATGTCCAATGTAGTGAGTATTTTTCAATAAAGCTTGAATTGAGCCTAGCGTCCATAACCCTTTTTTTCTTCTAGGGATAACACCCTTCGAATCTAAAGTTTTTTTAATTTTAAGAATAGAGACGCCTCTTAGACACTCATCAAATATATTCTTCACCCACTTAGCTTCAGTTTTCTCGACAACAAGTTTTTTATTTTCAAGTTTGTAACCGAATGGTGCTGGTCCACCGTGCCAAAATCCAGCATTAACACGGTTCAATTTACCAAGTCTTGTGCGTTCTGCTCGAACCGAATTATCGAATTCAGCAATACCGTCCAACATATGCTTAAGTAATTTTTCAGACGGATTAGATAAATCCATCTGCCCATCTTTGGTATATAAAGTTACACCCTGCTTATTACATTCATATCTGAATATAGAGGCTACCTGATCGTTTCTTGAAATGCGGGATTGGTCGTAAATCCAAAGGTGTTTAATTTCTTCAGATTTGATTGCTTCATACATCTCGAACAACACTGGACGGTCTTGGATATTTTCGTGGTGTGAGCTTTTACCACCCTCGTTCCAATGCTTAAGATCGAAACCCAACGCTTTCGCTCTTTTGGTACCGAGCTCTAGCTGAGTTTCTAGCGAGGTTCCGCTATCAGCCTGAGCTAATGAAGAAACACGTGTGTAAATATGAAGTACGTTCTTTTTCAATTGGGCAATCCAACTTTAATTACCCATTAGTTTATTCTTTTTTTAGAAATTACGTTCCATTTGGAACAGCAAAAAAAACGTTAAATCTAATATCTCGGTTATTCTTATGTTTTAAGAACGACATTATTAACTTTTGATAATAGTCATTATTTAGATGAGAGTGCAGTAGTGAGATTACACAATGAATAATTTAGGATAAATACTATGTTTGGATTATTTAAGAAAAAAAATAAAAATGATGGCATAAATGAAGATTTTTTTGCCCTTGCAAAAGACATAGTTGATACGTCTAATACATTAGCAGATAGCTATATTGATAAAAGAAAAGAACTCGGATTAGCTGATGAAGGAAGCAAAAAGATTGAAATTAATTATGAATTTATTTATTTTTACCTCCATTACTTAAGTAGAAGTTGTTTTAATGTCAATGGTAAATCTGCACAGGTAAAAATCTACGACCCTGTAGCAAGATATGTTTATGAGATTATCAAAATAAAATCACAAGACGACGAGTTTGGTGATATTTTCATGCGGGTTTTTGCTGATGGTATTAAAAAAAGAGATATGGAGTATGGACAATGTGAAGAATGGTTTTTTACTAGTGATAGTTCTGTAATACTTGAAGACACAGTCCATTTTAAAGCTACAAAAAGAATTGCACTAGAAAATACTCAAGAGGAATTTTTAATCGCTGCTGAGCTAATATACGCAGCTATGAAGATGCTTAATATGAATGATAAAGCAAAGACTTTATTGAAATTAAATTAAAGGTTCATAATGAAAAAACTTAGTGCATTGATTATTTCAATGCTGCTTTTAGTATGGACTCAGCTAGCTTTCGCTTAGATCTTTTTATCTCAAAATATTCTCAGTCGGGATTCTTCTTGTACGAGAAGCTTTGGATTATTTTAATATGAGGGTTGTTACTTGGAACTGTAATCTCTCGCTAGCTAAAAAGCTTGATAGCCTATTAGAGCTAGATCCTGACGTAGCTGTAATCCAAGAGTGTGAGCAAGATTTAACAGTCCCTGATGGCTACTCATACATTTGGAGCGGAAATAACCCCCGTAAGGGGCTTGGCGTCCTTGCTAAGAACCTTAAAATTGTTCTTGAGCCTAGCTGGCAAAAAGAATGGGCGTACTTTCTGCCAATATCTATTCCCGAAAAGAATTTAAGACTAGTTGCTACTTGGGCTTATAACCATCGTGCTGTTCGATTTGGAACGGAGTACGTTGGAAGCTCGCTTGAGGTTATAAAAGAGCTTTCAGAATGGATTGCTGGCGGTCGTAGCTTAGTTATAGGTGACTTCAACAACTCAATCATTTGGGATAAGGTGAATGGTAAATTCAATTTCGCCGACATTAACTCGGCTCTTAACAGTCTGGGCTTGGAGAGTGCTTACCATCGTCTAACAAAATACTCGTATGGCGCAGAGCTAAGTTCCACTTTTTATCATACAAAGAACCCTGAGAAGGGTTATCACATAGACTATTGCTATGTTCAAGACTCGGTAGAGATTAAAAGTGTGGAAATTCCAGAATATGATAACTGGAGATCAAAAAGCGATCACGTGCCTGTTGTTATTGATTTAATTGTTTAAAATACTTCAGAGTGGGTCTTGATGTGTTTGACTAAAAACATATGATATTTATTAATATTTCTTCCACTTTACGCTTTTAGCGATATTCACGAAGAAAAAAGGATCCCTTCATGCTCAGGGACTGCCACTACATAGGACTATTAAGTTGGACATTAGTTATTTTAATAATGGTCATTATCCATTTGTATACAATCAATAAAGAAAAAGATAAGCAAATACGTGAGTTACGAGATGGGTTCAATAGATTAAAAAAGTAGGTGGTAAAGCTATCTTAATTTTAGTTAGGAGGAAATGTTGTTATGACTATAGTAAATTCGGGTGGATTGTTTGGAGCTAAAGTTTCCATAATATATAGCGAGGGTTTTACTTGTACTGTTTCCACAGCTAAAGGGGGTGTTTTTAGTGGCTTGGAAGTCATAATAATAGATGGGCTGCCATTTGGACGTAAGTGCGCCAAGATTTTATATACTGAAATTATGTCCAAGCGAGAACGACAAAATTATCATGAAATTATTTCTAAAAGTCTTGAGATGCTTGGGAATGAAAAGATGGATTTGCACATGGCAATAGACGTAGTTATTGTTGAGGGCAAAAGAACAGGAACTGTTAGAGAGTTCTTGAATTATGCCTAATCTAACTTATTTGTTGACTATTTTAGATAGATATAAACCTAAAAGCATCTCGCCAAGGCTAGCCAACCCCCAAACTGGGGCTGAAGATATCCCCCAAAGTATTGCAAGCACAACAATAAGAATCACGCCTTTATCTTGCGTAAAAAATTTGCCTATAAAATAGCCTGCTAATGTAAAAAGTAGAAAATAAATTAACATAAGAATCCCTTCACTTAACAGCCTTTGTAGTTTCTAGCCAGACATTCATTTGCTAACATTTGTGCTTCAGCTACTTGTTGTTTTGTCATTGATTCTTCAACTATCTTTCTGCCTAAAATAGCTCTTATATCTCCATCGGCTGCCGCCAAATTCAACCACATGTGTGCTTTTACGACATTCTTATTAACGCCATCTCCCTCAGCATACATAAAACCCAATTTTTCTTGCGCACCTTTTTCTCCTTGTTCTGCTGACAACTGAAACCACTTCGCTGCCTCAGCATAATCTTGAATAATCCCCTTCCCTTCAAAAGCCAAACTCCCCAAGAAGTATTGCGCAGCTTTATTACCTTGTTCTGCAGACAATCTATACCATCTTGCTGCCTCAGCATAATTTTTTGGCAAACCCATTCCCATATCGTACATAAAACCCAATTGCATTTGAGAAGCCTGAAAGCCTTGTTCTGCAGCCAGCTTAAGCCACTTTGCTGATTTAGCATAATCCTGCGCCACCCCTTTTCCTTCAAAATACAGCATCCCTAGGACATATTGCGCATTGACATCACCCTTCAACGCCAATTCTTTGGAAAGCTTAAACGCCCGCACATAATCTTCTTTTGTATAAGTCGGCTCAGCATCTTTCAATGTGCCTGCAGCATAAGCAAAACTTGTAATTAGCAACATTGCCAATAGTAATGCTGTGATTAGTTTTTTCATATTATTTCCAATCGTTGTTCTTTTAAGGCACATCGCTTGTATACATCCCGCAATCCGCTCGCTCCCACTTATCTTTAGCCTTTGACTCTTCTTGGGTCTGCCATTGCATGTTCTCAGGGCTATCTGCGCCCCCACAGGCTAGTGGAATGATGTGGTCAATGATGTAGCCTTCACATCGCCCTTTTGTTGCTCCATTAGCAGGGCAGGGATGTTGTTGCTTAAACTCTACTTAGCTTTGTAGCTTCTATGTTGCTTAGCTTCAGCCGAGAAACTAAATATCAGTATTAGGATTAATAACCTGCGCACTTCGGCTTACCTTGCAATATATCCCATCACTTTCTTGCCGTTTTTTGTAACAGTTACAGGAATTAAGTCGCCTTCGCAACTGCCACAAATTCCATCAAATTGAGGGTTAATTACTATTTTGCCTTCTTTATCAATAAATCCGTATTTACCCGTTTTATAGTCACCAATTCGGATTAAACTTAAATTCTCAGTAAAATCAGCCGCATAATCAAATTGAGGGTTAATTACTATCTTGCCTTCTTTGTTAATAAATCCGTATTTACCCGTTACATCATCACCTATTCTGATAGAGGCTAAACCTTCTGAGAAACCAGCCGCATAATCAAATTGAGGGTTAATTACTATCTTGCCTTCCTTGTTAATAAATCCGTATTTACCCGTTACATCATCACCTATTCTGATAGAGGCTAAACCTTCTGAGAAAACTCCCGCATCCTCAAATTGAGGGTTAATTACTATTTTGCCTTCTTTATCAATAAATCCGTATTTACCCGTTAGATAATCACCTATTCGGATTAAACTTAAGTCCTCAGTAAAACTAAACGCAAAATCAAATTGAGGATTAATTACTATCTTGCCTTCTTTGTTAATAAATCCGGATTTATCACCTATTGTGATAGAAGCTAAATCTGCTGAGAAAACTCCCGCATCCTCAAATTGAGGGTTAATTACTATCTTGCCTTCTTTGTTAATAAATCCGTATTTACCACCTATTGTGATAGAAGCTAAACCTTCAAAGAAAACTCCCGCATCATCAAATTGAGGGTTAATTACTATCTTGCCTTCTTTGTTAATAAATCCGTATTTACCCGTTACATCATCACCTATTCTGATAGAGGCTAAACCTTCTGAGAAAGTACTTGCATAGTCAAATTGAGGGGCAATAATCATTTCACCTCTCTTTGATGTAATAGTTATAGGAGAATTGTTTTCTTTTGAACAAGCAGTAAAGAAAGTCAAAACATACAACATGAGTATTATTTTTTTCATATTAAACCTTCCTTCATAAAAGCTTATTAAGCTTCAGCTGTGAAGCTGAATAGCAGAATTAGGATTAACAACCAGCGCATTATGATTTAATAAGTTGTACAGCAAACAAACATTGTTTAAATTGCCTAAGTCTCATGTAAATGATTGTTGAATGCAATCTACTGCTTGATATAAATTTCACCATTTTTTGCAATTTCCACATGCAAATGATATTTGCTTAAATAATCGTTAAATGTTCTCTTATAAACAAATTCATTAAATCCACCATAAGGCATTGGTTCATCTATTACATTGTCACCAACAGAATAAAATAAACCATCTTTTTGGAATAAGGTATGAAAGTTATCATTATTTATATCGAGAATTGTAATGGCATCATTGTCAATACATGCATGTGGCATACAACCTTCTATCACTAACAAATGTCCAACTAAGACACTTATTGAACCAGCAACCATTGTTCTATCTCTTACGTATTTGAATGTTGTTGAACCCAGTTGAGTAACCATCCGAGTTCTTAGTTCTTTATCTGAAAAGAATTGGTCCGGATGACCCCCAATTATGGCATCGTATTTTGGATTAACGTCCAAATTCATCCAGTTGCCTGAAGTTTGCCCTTTATCAGTTCTAGTTACATATTTAAAATTCTTGATAATGGGGTCACCAAGTTCATCAACACCTAGTTGACCAGATGCATATAAGTCTTTATCAATTAATTCCAAGTTAATATCAAGCTGGTCAATTGGAATTTTTGAAAAAGATTGATGTTCTAAATCAACTAAATAATAAGATGCTCCAGAGCATGCATTGCCTCCGCATTGGGTTTTAAAAATATAGTATCCAATAATATTATTTTTCTTTATTTCGAATACTTTTGTGAGATGGTCATCAGATGCAACCTCTTTGCCATTTATCATTAAAGTCCAAATGTTGTCTTTATTCTTTGAATCAATTGTAAAGTTTTTAACTTTGAAAAAGATCCTATAATTTTTGTCAGGCTCGGTATTGACATTAATTGTGGCATTTTCTAGGAAGTTACTTGGTACATGAAGCGCAACAGGAACTTCTTCAATGACCTTCTCTGGTATAACTATTTTTTCAATTGTAGATTCTGGTGTTAAAACTTCATTGCTTGGGATAATTGAAGTGTCGCTTGATTTATTGGGATTACTTAAGTAGTAATCAAGGATTGCGCTTAATAATAAAAGTGCTAAAAATCCAAAGTAAATATTATTAACCTTAAATTCGCTTTTTTTATTTTTAATATTTTGATTTTCTGGTCTTGGTTTATCGCCACCATTAGATTTAGGCTCAATATTTTCGGTTTCTGAACCCAACCAATCGTTATATGCCGCTCTTCTACCAACATCAGAAAGAGTCGCATAAGCAATATTAATTTGCTTCATCATATCTTCTGCAAATTTTGAGCTTTCAGGGTATTTATCTGGGTGATATTTAGATGCTAACTGACGATATGACTTCTTAATATCATCTGAAGAAGCATTTCTACTGACATTTAAAACTTCATAATAATTTTTCATTAAGTAGAGGGTGTGTCGTACATTGTGAATGAATCGGTTAGACAGTACTGAGACTTTTTCGCCTCAAGCGGTTCTATTTTGGTTTTGTATTGAGACATAACCAGCCTATCCAAATAAAACACACATACACTAATAATCCAAGCCGTATTAGCAACTTTGACATGCTCTTCTACATGACCATAAGGGTCATTCATCTCTGCCCAAAAGTGTAAGGTGAGCATAATCAAAAAAACATGCCCAAAAAACTTTGCAAACTTTGAGGTGAATATTGCTTTAAGTTTGCTTTGTATTTTATTAATCATCGTTTATTTAATCTTAAGTTAAGAACTCAATTCCATCATACTCCTTAAGACTTACTAAAATAATAGGTATATATCCACGCAGTTCGAAAACCGTTGCTACTTGATTTCCAGTCTATCGTTATAGTTATCCCATATATTACTTAATCAATATCCCCTTAACACCCATAAAGCTCATTTCTACGTCCTTCTTAGCCTTTAACCAGCCAGCTATATACCTGTAGCTCTTTCCAAGGCTTTTAAGACGCCTCATCTCGCTAATGATCTTCTGCTCGTCCTTCTTGGCTACTTTCACGCCATCTATTACTTCATATCCAAAGCCTGCTTTACCCCCAGTGAATTTACCTTGGGATTTCTTAATCTGCTTTACTTCACGAATTCGAGTGGCGATACGTTCTTTTTCAAAAGTAGCGAAAGCCGAAAGGATAGTAAAAATAATCGCACCGATACCGTTGCCAGTTACGTCACCACCTAAATCAATGAAGTGAATATGGACTGCTCGTTCTTTCATTTCGTGAAGAACGTTCAAAGCGTTTCTAGTGTTTCTGAATGCTCGATCGAGCTTAGGGAAAATGATTAAATCACCAGCTTGCGCCAGTTCGTTCAATTTAGAACCTTCATGGCGATGTTCGAATTCGATGCCACCACTAACGCCAGCTTCGATGAAGATATTGCTTTCGTCTAAATCTAAACCTTTAGAAATAGCGTAACTGAGAATTTGTCTTTTCTGTGCTTCGAGGCTTTCGCCTTCACGAGCTTGGGTGAGAGTTGAAACACGAGCGTAACCGTAAACAGCCATTTTAATCCTAACATTATGAAATAATTAGGATTATTCTCGTTTTAAGACGAATTAAAGTAAACACTTAGATGCTAATATTTACTTTAAGTAAAGTGCGCTGTAACGTGGATTACTTAATTACTCTTTAGACCAATCTTTTAATTAGCTTTTGCCAAAGGACTAAGAGCAATAGTGACTTCTTCTGGATAACGATACATAGCCCCAGTAATCATGTCTGTAATTCCAAAATCTATGAGAACTCCTGTAACACCAGCGCCAGTAGCTCCACTAACAACTTTAGTGGTGGATTGCTCATATCCCGTAGCATTACAAACTACGATAATGTCATCTTTATCTTTACCAACAAAGAGCGTACTTGATGAAGTGCTTATTCTTCCAAGTTTACCGTCTCCGACTCGACTTATTTCGCATATCGTGTCTTTTGGTTCAAGCTTAAACGAGATGGACTGCTGTGTGCCTTGCGTAATAGTGGCGCAACCTGAAAAAAATACTAAAGAACTTATAGCTAATACAGCGACCTTGTACATGTAAGACTCCTTGATGAATTAAGGAGATTATGGATAGCTATCTGTATCACAGAGTGAGCTATCTAGGACGGTCGAATCTTTAAATTGGTAAAGAATATTAGGTTGATCTTCAAGGGAGCTCTTAAAGTTCAGTATATTTAATTCACCAATAGCTTGCTAAAAGTTTATTTCACCTGAAATAAGTCTATGATTTCCGCAAATGAGTTTGGTATTTGACCAAGTCTTTCCCATTCCTCTTGTTTTATGTAAAGACAATTCCAGTTTTTGCCCTCTGCCTTAGTTGCATCTTCACACCATATCTTTAATCGTGCAATTTTTCGTGGGTCATCTAAATCCTCTGCTCCTTTAGTTTCAACTACGAAAAAGTCACCGTTCTTTAGTTTAACTGTAAAATCGGGAAAATAAGATCCAATACTTCCATCGTGTTTCTGATATGTCATCTGAAAGTTTAATTTCTGAAAGTTTTTAACGAATGCCTTCACATCAACTGTTGCATCTAAAAACCCTGCAAATTGAAGTTCAAAGTGAGAGTCACCTACAATCTTATTGAAGAGTGATTTTTGAGGGTTGTTAAATGTTTCAAGTGTTCTAGCTACTGCAAATGTTTTTACGTTGCTTATCTTGATGTGATTAATGACTTCTGTTTCACCCTTATCAACAACAGTAAGTTTATTAATAGAATCTTTAAATACACGTTTAATTGTTTCTCGAACATTAGATTCACTTAAATTTCTTGCAATGTTAGGATTTTCTAAATTGACAGTTTCTCCGAATAGTAAATCTTTAATGAAGTGTTTTACTTTGCCATAAAGAATATCTTTACCACCATAAAGTCTTAATTCTTGCATAATTGAATTTGTGAAGAATGAAATAATAGAAGTGCCATTAATAATTAAGTCGTTACTTAACTTAACTTCTTTCATTACTTCATCGTGAATGATATCTCTGAAAACGATGTTCTTCTGTTCTTCAGCAGTAAATTCATGGATAGTAAATTTTTTAAATTCAAATGTGTCAGGGTCTAATAAGTCTAAATTCTTATAATCCCTTTGAATTCTATTAGTTAAGACAGGTATCTCAATATCAAGGTCTTTTATATCTTTGGTCTTATCAACCTCAATGATTGTGGGTCCTGATGCTTCTGAACCCTTACCCATTGACCTTTCTTCCAACATTACACCTTCTCTTTTGATGCTTTTCACAAACTCAATAAAACCTTCAGAACCAACCACATTTAATTCTTCTTGAAAACCACTTCCAAAATACATTTTTCTTAAACCACGACCTAATGCTTGTTCAGGAAGAATATTTGCTTTTGCACTAAACGGTCTAAGACCTACAACAGTCGTCACATTTCTTACATCCCAACCTTCTTTTAACATGAGAACTGAAATAATTGCTTTTATTTCATTGTCATTACTATCAACTCTATTTGCCATATCACGAAGTGCCATTAATTCACTTTGACTCTTGCTTGAGGTATTTTCATCAATCTCACCTTCTTTATTTGTGTGAATCACAAATGTTGAATTTTTTAATATAGGGTAAGAGTTCTCAAGATAATCTCTAACTTCATCACAGTTTTTTGTATCGTCCACCATAATGAAAAGTAATGCTTTTTTACCTTCTTCTAACTTTTTATGTTTTTCATAGTCTTGTTGCCAAACCGTAACGCCCAAATCAATGTAATCTCTCCATCTTTCAGAGAATTTAGATGAATCATGTTCAGATAATTTTCCTAAACTTGCCTCATCTGGAAGAATTGGTTTTTTAACAACATCTTGCTCAATTGCTTCAACTAAAGGGTAGTCTGAAATTGTCTGTATGAATATTTCGCCATTTTGATTTTTTGGTGTTGCAGTAACATCAATCTGAATAGGCATATTTCTAATGCTTGAATGAATGTTTTCAATTGTCTTGAACCATGCCATGTTTGAATCATGAATATGATGTGCCTCATCATTTAACACGATCAGATTATCTAAATTTTTAACAATATCTTTGACTGTAATCTTGTTATCACTTGTTTTTGCAACAGGTTTTTCACCAAGAAAATAATCAATACTTGAGTTTTTATCTGTTGATTTAGTTCTATTAGAAAATCTTTGAATATTTGTTAAGAAAATATTGCCCGTTTTTGAAATAGAACCAATGTTGTCTTGAATATGGACTTTAGGGTTAAAGTCACTATTCCACATTCTGCCTTCATATTTATTTGGTGGAAGTGCAGGGTCACTTCTAAAAACTCTCAAACCTTCAATATCTGTCTTAAGTCTGTCTAGAACTATAGTGTTTGGTGCAAGTAATAAAAAATTCTGTGAAAGTTCTGAGTCTTCAACATAAAGTTTGTGAAAATATGCCCACACAATGAGTAAAGATAGAACTTTTGTTTTACCCGTGCCTGTTGCCTGTTTTGCTACTAGACGAACCCATTGTTCATCAAACATAGATTCAACTAATACTCCTGATGAATCAAAACGAAGCAATTCTGATGGATGTCTGATCTTTTCTACTTCATATAAGTAGATAATTGATTCAACAGATTCTCTTTGTGCAAAGTAGTATTGAAATCCCCTTTCGTGACCATTCACAAACCAATGTTTTAATAATGCACGAGTGACATCAGAAACATTAGGGTATTCATCTTCTCTCCACTTATAAACCGCTTCTCTAACTTTGGGTACAAGAGGTGGCATAAGACTTTGAGGATCTGCGACATCTTCACCTGGAAACCATCGAACACTGGGGTGCAATATAGAATAAGGTGACTTAGGAAACGTTTTATCTAGACCCATTAGATTTTCACTTCCATGACTTTAATTGTGTCATTACCAAATATATCTACAACCTTAACTGCAACCTTTGTTTTATTGTTAATAAGTTCTATTTCAGAACTTATTAATTCAAGTTTTTTATCATCTTTTGTTCGAAATGATTGCCATTCATTCTCAAAAACATAGTTTCCTGTCCAGACCTCTTCAATAGAACCATCTTCTTTTTTGAATTTAATAACTTCAGGTTTAGATTCATAATCAAAATCAACTGACCAATAATCAATCCAGTCATACCAATTTTTGGTAAGGATATTCTCTGAAATATTTCCATCTTTATCTTTGCGTTTTTCTACTAAATCACCATTTTCAATAATGATTTTCGATTTACCTGCTTGCAGTTCTTCATTGATATTGAGATTACCCTCATTGTAAAAAACTGCAAAATCAGTTAACTCAATAGATAACATATTCTTTTTAACAATAGGTTTAAATTCAATATATGCGATGTCATAGAAAATGACTTCACCTTTTTGTACCGCTCGCTTATCGAAGACATCTATTGGTATTTGCTTATAAGATAATCGTATACCTTTATCTTTTGCCTCTTCTTGAAGAGTTCTATCCCAACCCATTTCAAATTCAAATGCAAGAATATCTACTGAAGTAATATTATTTTTAAGACATTCATTAATAACTTCTTCAACATGATTCCTGGATAATGCTTGATTTACTGGACCAATAGATACAAATTCAAATCCTTTTTTTCCGTGAAGTGTATTAAACCCTTGAACTTCAGTTGCTTTATATGCCTCTAGGATTAACGATTTAAAATCATTTTCTTTTTGAATTTTTTCTTGTTGTTTTAACTCATCCCGTTCATTTTTACCATCATAGATAAAATGCTCTCTTTGATATTTTCCCAAATTAAGTATTTCAAATGCACGATAATCTTTACCATCTTTTTTTAGTTCTCTTTGAACATTTATTAGTCTTTTTCGTGTGGTATGTATGCCAAATTTACCCAAGTCGGAACAAATCCATTTTCTACCTAATTTTTCTGCAACCGCTGCAGTAGTTCCAGACCCTACGAAGAAATCACATACTATGTCGTCTATATCTGTAACGCCTTCAATTATTCTAGATAATAATTTTTCTGGTTTTTGTGTGGGATAGTTTACATTCTCCCCACTATATTTAATTGAATTTCCGCTAATATCATTCCAGATATTGGATAGTTGTTGCCCTATGTCTTGTCTTTCATTTAAATAATATTTCTCTCGAATAGTTGCCCCGCCAAAATAAAGTCGATTATCTTCTTCTAATAACCTCATTCTATCTTCATTAAATCTCCAACCTTTAGGTGGGTGATTCCATACCCTTCCATTTTTATCTTTATATTCATATTTTAAATTTGGTCTATCTGCTGGATTGATAATTGATTGAGTTGTATATAGACCTCGTCCATCGCCATCGTCTTTATTAAAATCTTTTATCCTTTCTTCTGACAATTCCTCTGAAAATGAGATAAATTTTGAGTTTGCTGATTTAGCAAACCAAATTATATGGTCGGCATTTTTCGGTAGATTGTTATAAACGGGTTTTCCCGCATTTGTTCTTTTCCAAACTATTTCATTTCTATAATTATCAATTCCAAACAATTCACCCATTATAATTTTAAGGGGGGCATTTAAACGTTGGTCACAATGAACAAAAATGTTTGCATCGTCAGCCATTAAATCTTTAATGAGTAATAATCTTTCATAAATCATAGATAGAAAAGAATCGCTGCCTTTCCCCCATGTATCTCTATATGCAATATGCTCTAAAACATTTGGTTTTTTTTGATAAGAAGAATCGCCAATTTCTACATCCATAGAAAAGTCTGCACCAACATCAAAAGGTGGATCAATATAAATTAATTTTATGCCCCCATTTTTTTCTATCTCATCTCGAAGAGGACCATTTTTTAATGAAGATAAAACATATTTGTTATCACCCCATATGAGTTTATTAGTCCAACCAGTTGTTTGCCTTCCAGATACGAATTCGAATGAATCTTGTGCGAGTTTTTTTGTTTCCGTTCTGGGTTCATCAATATGTTCAATGATTTGAAATGGAAGCACTACATTTGTGACTTCATCTGATTTACCGTTCCAAGTGAGTTCTACTTGTTTTGATTCATCAAACAAAAGAAAACGGTATTTTTCAGGTAATGGTTTGCCCTCTTCAATATATCTGACGGCATCTCGTTTTTCGTTGTCTGTGAGTTTCATCTTTTTAATTTCATTCTGATTAAAGAGGTTGTCCTGAATTTTGTATAAACGTCAGTTAACTACTACTGCGTCATCCTCCACTCAAAGTGATTGGATCCAATCACTTTGATGAATGCCTAATGAATTCTAAATATGTGTGAATATTACAATACTTATTAATTTGTTTAAAAAATAAACGAAATGATCATCAAACATCGCCATATATCCACAATACTACTTTATTCTTGTCTTGCTTTACGCTATTTCCGTCTATCCAGGTTTGCGACCATTTTTTCATCGCTAATTTTAACTTCATAGGTTTCTGTAACAGTATTTAGGTGTTTCGCATTCTTTTTGCGAATACTGAAAACATGTTGTGAAAGAAATTTTTTTCTCGTGGGGTGAGGAATTGTTGCAGTAAAGCAGTGGTAATGCGTAACATCTTTTGGTTCATAAACTCATCCGAACCAAACTACTCCACAATATTTTTTAAATGAACAAAGATTAATTGTTTTTGTAATTAGCTATTGTCAATTTTATTTCTTCCATAAGCTTTTGTCTAAGGTTGTCGGGAGCCTCTACTGTTAATGCCGAACCATACTTTAAAATATCCATAATTAGCTCCTTATGATCACTGTAAGGGATTTCTAATCTGTATGATCCATTTTCTAAATAAGAACCTTTTTGATTGGGATGCCAATTCTCATTAGCAACCCATCTTGCTCGATCAGAATTAAAAATCAAAGTAGCCCATTGAACATCTTTACCAGCAAATATCCCATAGCCAGAGCCTAACTCGGAATCTAATTCTTCTTCTTTTATATCCAATGCTTCACCATCAATTAACTCGAGCCGCTTAATCGCATCTAATGAAAAGCTTCTTAGAGCATTTCTTTGATGACACCAAGCATCTAAATACCAGTTATCACGATAATAAATGATTCTCTGTGGAGAAACCTCTCTAATTGTGTATTCATCTTTACTCCTAGACTGGTATTCGATTGATAGTCTTTTTCGCTTAACTAAAGACATACCAATTTCTTGGAAAAAATCATAATCTAACTTCCTCGCTCCAATCTTTTCAATCTTTACTCTTTTTCTTATTTCCTCTAGTGAGTTATCTGTTGAGTCCAGCATGGCAAGCAAGCGTGATTGAAGAGGTTTTATCTGCTTCCCCAAAAGACCACTCGCATCTAAATTACCCAACAAATGATCCATAGCTAACAAGGCGTAAATTTCTTCAGGGGTAAACCAAAGACCCGGAAGTGAATAGCTTTCTGTATTTGCTTCAAAACGATAACCATTTAACTCTTTATCATAAACAAGGGGCGCATTTAACCTATCACGCATATAAGCTAGGTCACGTTTTAATGTCGCAGGGGAAATTTCCAGCCTGTTCAGCAGCTCTTGAAAAGATACAACTTTCTTGTCATTCAATAGCTGGTCAATCCGATAAATTCTTTCGTTGTTGCTCATAATTTTTACCTTGAGACATCAATTCTTATAGATTATGGATATTAGGTGGCTCGCTATGTGAGCTAGTTGTATTTTTTACTGGCTCATTATGTGAGCTTGTCAGTTATTCATACTAATGACAAGTAATACTTTTATTCAAATGAGAAGGGGAAAGGGTATGAAAAACTTAATATTACTGGCTGCTGTTTTATCAAGCACAGCTAATGCTGAAGGCTATTACTATCTCGTACCAGTTAATCCACAACCACTTCAATATCTGCTTCCGCCAGCCTATATCGTTCCACCACCAAATTACTATGCCCCGCCTCTTTTGTATATACAACCAATTCAACGAAGGTATGTACCGCCCCTGCCGGATGGTTGGGGTAATACCAAGATTGTCCCATTGCCTCCTAAAGTAGATTTACTACCTAATAATTAAGGAAATGTAATGACTATCTATAATCACACAGTGACTTTCCAAGATGTTGAAAAAATAGCCATAGAAAATATGGTTAATGAAGCTATTGAAAAATTCAAATTAGAGCATGCTGAGGATGGATTTGCTGTGCCTTGGGTGTTGGAATCAATTATTGAAAAGTTTAGAAATGCCGAGATGAGCTTACTTTCTAGCAACAACTTTGTAGAAGGTAGGAATACAATATTCATTTATAACAACAAATCCTAGTGAGCATTGTAATGAAAGTGGATAAAGATATTATTGATGAGGCTTATCAACAAGGAATGCCTAAAAAGCCCATGAGGGAAGATTTTGCAGATGAGGAGTTATTTGAAGAATTTTACGGCTACTGGATGAGCAACTATGGTCGTATATTAGCTTTGCGTCAGCAAAAAAGAAATTCAGAAGCTTCTGGCGATTCTAAAAATAGCTAGAGATTTTTTAAAAAGGACCTTTAATGGCAGCAAAACGATTAAGTGAAAGAAGCAGATTTAAAGACGCTTTAATATTAAGCAGCGACTATTTTGCTAATCCAGGCGTTAATGGAGAGGTTGAATTAGGTGTACTTTTACTTAAATCTGGAATAAAGGTTTGGGCGTGGACAGAAGAATATGCAGAGTTAATCTCAGATTTCCCAGCAAAAACTCCATGGAGAGAGATTGTTGAACATGCTCTTAATAATGAAACATTTATGTCAGCAGTTTATTTAGATGACATTCAAATCTTGAACGACCTACCACCATTCGGCAGAATGCTTGGATTTGCAATAACCGAAAGTGATGAAGATAAGGCTTGTGCTAGGTTACTTCTTTGTTTGAGTGATGATGATTTATTGAAATTAGAAACATTTGATGGTGGTTTATATAATCAGGATTTGTTGAGTTTTTTAACTGGGCTATCAGTCAAATTAGATGAAGAAGGGATAGACATCGAGGATATTCCAGCTTTTAAACTAAAGCCAAACTTTAACTATGAAGATTTGGAGTCAGCTTTCGAATTAGCAATAAAGAACTATGAGAAGCAGATTGAATTAAAAGAAGCTGAAACTGCTTTCAAATTGAAGCCGTTTGATTTGCAAATAACCTCATTTGTAGACAATTGGAAAGCTACACATAATTTCAGCAGATATCCGGGCTCGAGTGGAACATGTTATATGGGTCTTGGAAGAGCAGTGGAATATCTTAGAGGCTACATTCTGAATAACAATAAATTACCAAATGGCAAACACACAATTCCTGCGGGTGGCGATTGTTTCGGATCAAGAGGCGACGAGTTTGAGTTAGATTTTGACGATTATTACAAGCCAAAATTGCAAGATTTAAAGTAGGTTTTGATATTTTGCCAGAGGCTAATACCGCTATATGAGCTAATTTTGCTCGATAATGATGGGAAAATTAAATGAGCCACGATGAAGAAATTTATATAATTCAAGAGACATTAAAAAACATAAAGCAACAGGCTAAAAAATCAGGTGCAACACCACCTCAAAGCATACTAGTTAAGATGGTTAATTTAGAAAAAAGACTCCATGAGCTTAAAAATTTGTCTGGAATGAATAAAGAAAAACCGGAAGCCCTCCCAGAAAACCTAAAGTCTATTAGAGATCTGGCTATTGATTATGCATTGGGGCGCATTAAGGAGCTGCCCGATAATATTGAGGAGCTTTATGAATGGTTGCAGATAGATGGAACCTTAACTAGTGCACTAGAAGAATATGCGGTTGATATTCAGTCGGCATCAACCTATTTTTCGGATTCTGAACTTGAAGATCCAGAGGATAATTCCAGTGAGCAAAGATTAAAATTTGCAAGGGACTTCATCAATAATACTTTTAATAATGATTCATATATTAGATGGATTTGTGGTGCATGGCTCGAAAATGATGTTGGTGAAACAGCTATTGCAGGCACAGTATTAGAATCTCATGGTCAAGCTGGGTTGTATTTTACTGAAGCCTTCATTTATAAATCAGTTGAAGATTTTCTAGATGCAGTAAAGCAATCACCCTATTTAGTTTTAGAAAACGATATCGGCAATTTAACAGATGAAAGGCTTCTTAGCCTTTGGGAAGATTGATTTATGTGCGCACCAGAAGATATTCCAGAAGCCCTAGAAGCAATTAGAGATCAAGCGATAGAGTTTACCCTTGGACAAAATGATAAGCAGCCAGATGGCGTAGATGAACTTTACAAGTGGCTTGAAGAAGAGGGTTATGGAGAAAGTGACCCTGTTGATAATGGGATTGATATTCAATATGTGTCAGATGATTTTAACGATGAAATGCTATCGTCTGAAGAGGACATAAACATAGACAAAATTAACGATAAAGACAGAATTAACTTTGCTAAAAGACTAATCAAATCAGCAGAGCCTCTTACTGTTGAAATAATGCCACTTAGTAATTCTGTCAGCACAGTTGTTGTTGGATTCATAACCCGTGAAATGGGAATGCACGATTTAGGAATGTCATGCTTTGGTTTGTATAAAAATGAAGATGATTTCATATCTGATTTGAGGCGGTCTGATTGGTTTATGTTTTTAAGTGATTCAGAGGACATCACTGATGAAAAAATACTGTCACTCTGGGTAAACAATGCAGTCAACAACTAATGCTTACGTTCTTAATTTGGTTTTTAATCTTATTCATTCTCTATAGGACAAGAGCACCTTTAATGTATTGGATTATTTTTATTGTGGGTACTTTGATAGCGCTAATTCACAATCAAAATAAAAGAAGATAGATAATGATTTTTATAAAAGCATTTTTTAGGTGAGTCATTAAAGATGGCTAAAGCCGAGAAATCCCGTAATGAGATGTATCAAGAGTGGTTGGATGAGCATGTTCAGGTGTTCCCAACCCCACAAAAGATAAAACTTAGTGAGTTTCAAGTTGATTGGGAACACCTATCGGGCTCTTTTAATCTTACTTTGGATGGTGTTTCAACTAAAGAAAGAATAGGTTTTCGTCCAGAAGTATCGGGTAAACCAACCCTTGATTTTCCTGTTCACCATGCTCCATATGGCATTCCATCGAGTTACTCATCAGTCAGTATTACTTGGGAAACTGAATACTGTATTCTTAAACAATTGAAGATGTTATTACCTAGAACTGGTTATCACTACATTGAAAATGATGAGATTAAAGCTAAATATTGTGATTTGAACCGAAATATATTGGATGACTCGACTTTAAGTGAAATCAAAAACAAAGTTTTGAATCCCAATCTCACCCTAGAGTTTGATATGCCTTACGACTTTAAGGTCTAACATGAACAAATTAATAGATTTATATATTAATGATGCCGAGGACTACTTCAGAAGAATGGGTGGTCAAGGTCGTTACGAAGGCTATAGTGATTGGCACCCGTCAGCATTAATCCTTTGTCTACTTTTTCAATTAAGTGTGGATATGAATATTCACCCAGCGATGCTCAATAAGACAGATAACTTACCATCCAAAATTAAAAAGAAGCTAGATCAATTGGTGATAGATAAGAAAACATTTAACGAATTTATGATATTCGTTAAATCATACTTGGTTAAATTACACGGCAACGATTTATTCAGACTTGAATCATTTATTGAAGATCATAAAAATGACTATAGCAAATTCATAGATGCTCTAAAGCCCTAATCCAAAACTATTGAGAATCCTTTGATTTCGATTATTAACAAACTTTATGGTTAGGTCTTTATAAGACAGATATTCTTCTAAAGTTTTAGGGACAGCTGGTGTTTTGAAATCCTCAAAATGTCTAAAGAACTTAATTTCCGAGAAGTCTTCCGCAACTAAATCCTGTAACAGAAAAAACTCAACGTATCCTTGGAAATTGCCAAACAACCCAAAGAAGTCACCATAACGGTTCAACACATCTGTTAATGGACTAGCCTCATTGTTGTAGTAGCGTCTAATACATTCCAGTGTCAGATCAATTCGATCTTTAATTAGGTGATTAAGCCCTCTAGCACCATTAATAGTGCTTTTCCCATCAACACGGTTTGAAGGGAAAATAATCATACTGCCCATGGTATAGGCTAGTCTTCTAAATACCGCTATCTCATCCTCATTGATTTGGTTAATGATATGAGCCATATTCTTCCAACGGCTAAAGGTATGAATAGCGGAATCGCTCGATAAGAAAAACTCACCCAAATCCGACTTATGATGAAGATAAACATTGTACTTAGTGTCATCTAAGCCAAAATGCACTCCATTCGGAAGTGGTTTACTCCAAAGAAGTTTGTGATAGGAGCGAAGCCTAGGACTGAGCGCATCAGGATCTTTGCCTGGTGGTGTATCAGTCCTAAAGTCGAAAGTGATGTCTATTTCAGTCATTGTTTAAGATTACACCCCAATCTAAATTCCTGCCAATAATTAAGTCAATCAAGGCTCTATGATTGCCTGTGCTAAGGATAGCCATGCTAAAAAACATATGAAATAAGTCTCTAAAATTTATGTTATCGTTATCAAATCATTAATTTTAAATCAAGAGAAATTCAATGGCTTTTTTATGGACACAAGACAAAATTGCGGCACTCCCTAATGCTGAATTAAATGGTTTGTATAGAAACGCTACTGAAGCGAAAAGATCGGAAATCATTAATTGGTGCGAGGCAGAATTAACAGCCCGAAAACCAAAGCCTAAGGTTGTGTTTCAAAAAACTAATACTTTCATACCTATAGTTTCTAATCCAATAACTAAATCTTTAGAAGCGGATGCGGTTGAAATGATAGTAAAGATGGCTAACAACCTTCAAAAAACCTATGATTTTGATCCTGAAAAAGCCAGAGGGCTATCGTCTGATACAAAAAACTTCATACCGCATAAATTATTAGATGCAAAAGGAAGCGCAAAGGTTGGGGGCGCTCAAAAGGCAGGCAGAGTAGCCTTCGATCGTTATATTTCTTATAGGTTGAAGGATGAAGTTTATGCTTTATTAGCCATTCTTTTCGACTCGATGGAAGAAAGTCACGTTAAGTACCAAGTATTCGGTCCTGCAAGACTTCTAGAAAACTTTGCACCGTTGTCCGATGTAAGACCATATCTTTTGGACGATGAAGTAATAGGTATTTCAGCAGGTGGTGAAGAGTTTAACAATTTCGAAGAGGCTGCTAATAGATTCACATGGCTAATCGATCAGGTTGCTCCAAAGCTTAAAAAATAGATTTTTTAGGTTTAGGGAAGAAGCCCTGACTCGTCAGTTTTATCGACGCATCAACCCGCTTTTTATAACGTCCCACAATAGCCGTAGCAATATTCTTTTTAGCAGTTTGTATTGCTTTAGGATCTGTCGAGCGAATCCGATTATCGCTAGTCAAAATCTTTAAGTCCATCGCAATTTCCCAGTAAGCCTTTTTAATCCCCAAAGCTTCTGCTTCCTTAATAGCGTCATAAACCATCAAGCCCTGCTCTAAGGCAGGTATATTTGGTTGCCCTTGAAATCTGTAGGTTGCGTTGGAATTCTTGGCGTATTGAATTCCACGCTTGCCAGTATGCTTTTTGCTTAGAAGCTCACTAAAACGCTTTGTAAGGAATCTTTTTGGCAAATACAGGGGAACGCTAACGGTCATCATTTCAACGCCGTCTCGGGCTTCCTCGCCATCTTCTAGCAGTCTTATTGTGTCTTCACTCCGTGGTTCGGCAAATAATCTGAATCCACGACTATCTTTAGTCCACCAATCCCTAAAGTCATCACCTCGAACGTCGCCAAAATCAGCATATAAGCTGGCTAGTTTTCCCTCGCCATTATTCTCACAACACTCAAGGTATTCCGTGTTTCTTTTCAGGTAAGCCCACCACCAGTAGTAAACGGTTTTCTTCCAAGCAATTTCAGGCTTGCGCTTGTTCTTTGTCCCAAAAGTAGGGTGCTTATAGGGGAAGTGTCGAGTCTGGTTTTTGATTTCAGTTTTCATAGTTAAAGCATACCAAAATATTAACAATTTAAATAGCACATATAACTACCTAGCTAACTTAAATTACGACTTTTAGTATGATTATATACATGGATAAACAGTTAGTTAGCTGATTTTCCAAGTGAAATAAAACTTAATTTATGAAAAGGAAATAAAAATGGAATTTAAAGAACTTACTGTACTTAATGACAAAATTAAATGGATGAATCAATTTACAAAATCATATGACGGCGGTTTAGGAAAGTTTCCTCTTGAATTGTATAAAAACACCTACTCAAGATTCTTTGTTGCTATTGAAAATGGACAGCATCTTGGCTTTGTGAGAATTACAAATCACTCCGACGAATTAAAAGGTCTTTGGAGCTTGAGCGATGCTTATGTAAAACCAGATTTTCGTGGAAAGGGTGTACTAAAAGCGTTAATTAAATATGTGATGAAAAACTATTCTGTAAGGAAGGTTTATATGACTTTAAGAAGATACAGAGAGAATTATGAATACTACAAATCACTTGGTTTCACCAAATACAAAATGTCTGGTGATGGAGATCTTGTTTACTTGTATGAAAGTAAATTAGCAGCGAGTTTGAGGGGTAAAAATCTTTTAAGCCTTAAAGATGCTATGACCCCTAACTTAAGACGTTTTATCTCACAAATTGCTTCGAACAGTAGCGTGTTTTCATTAGCAGCTTAAACATAAAAATGTTAACACTTTGAATAGCAAATTTAACTAGTAAATCTACTTAAATAGCTACTTTTGAGATAATAGATACATTGATAAAACAATTAGTTAATTGAAAAATCAATAAAACAAAACTTAATTAAATTATGAAAAGGAAATAAAAATGAAACACTTGAATAATAATCGTAACCTTAACGAAAATATTAAAAAAATAATCGCAATTAATGAGAAGGATTTTATTTGGGGTAGCCGTAAACATAACGAATTTTTAAGAGAATGTCTTGTATTTGGTTTTGGATATAAAACTCAATCAAAACTTAATGCGGCGATAACTTCTTTGAAAGGAGAGGTTCAGTACTCAGTGGATAAAAATGGAAAATGGCTAAGAATGATTGATACCGATTACCTAAAAATGCTGATTGGTTTCGCTCTTGGTGATATTAAACCTATTTGCGAGCCAATTGCTTGTGATTCCGATTCAAATATATCAGAGATATTGAATCAAAGTTTTGGGGTAACTCTACCTAAGCAAATTGAAGAAGAATTTAATTGTCGTAGGTTTACTTTTTCAAACTAATGAAACTATTAAAAGGAAATGAAGGTGAATGAGAAAATCCAAAACTTAAGGCTGGCGCTCCAAGCCTTAAAAAATAACCAAAGACTTTCTATGCGTCGAATAAGAATGATCTTGAGTAAACCTGAATTGCTGGATTTAGAGCGGTCTTGGAGTGACGAGAAAGAATCAAGGCAGCTTAAAAAGCCTGCTGAAATTATAGCGTATCAAAAACGTATGAAGTTAGGCTGTATTTTTTATGGAAAGATGGAAAAGTATAGTCTTGGCTCTTCCAAAAATACTAGGCTGTCTTATAAGTTCGCAAATAAGGCGGATAGTATATTTGAAGTTGCCATTGATTATATCCGAGAGGCGGTTAGAGCTAATTCTGAGCTCTCAATTTGGCTTGATAGGGATGTTTTCACTGAGGCTAGTTGCTGCTCTGTGGGAATTCCACGTGTTATAGGCTCAAAAAACGCAGAGTGTCTTGTGAAGCAAAAAAGACCTTACCCAAAACTATCAAAAAGGGAGATCACAATTGAATTTCTGGAAATTAAACTGCGGGACTTGGTCGATGAACCCCTTGAGAATCTAGAAGCAGAGTTACCAGCGTTCTTAAGAAATAAAAAAGTAGCAAACGAGATGTTTTCAGCATTTAAATATTAAAAATATTTTCATATTTTTGAATTTTACGTCTGTAACTCTTATAAATAGATATATGAAACCGTGAAACAAGCCCCACGTCTCCCAGCCCCTTTGGCGCAATAACACGTTGTCAAGCTGGTATGACCAAGGCACTTTATATTATGAGAAGCACCAAAAACAAACTGGGTGCTTTAAATAAACATTATTGATTACGATGAAGGCTCTGTACGACGACAACCTTCACATTCTTATGTGTCGCTTTGCTAGGCTATTAAGGATGACCGTTGGGTAAGACTGAAAGTAAAGGGAGAACGGCTAACCGCCCCTACCAGTTAAGACTGGTTTTTCATAGCAAAGGTGATGGGAGGTGCGTTATACGCAAGCTTTTGACACAACTTATCGAGTAGGTAAGTTGTGTCTAAAAGAAACGTTACCGCAAGAGATCTAGAGTCCCAAGAGCTTCTCGAAGAGAAGCGAATTGCTTTGGCGAAGCCAAAGATCGAAACGACTACTGGAAACCTGTTGAGTGCTAATGATTCGACTCTTTGGAGTTCTGCTGGAAAATGGATTAAGAATTTTCTGAAGTTTCTTTGAATACCAGTAGATTTGGATTAGCCGCTATTCCGTACATAAATTTGAAAAAAAAGTTAGCTTTAAATTGGAGCCTATTGGAGTCAGATAAGGATTCTTCTGTTCTGTAATCGTATCCTTCAACGTCTTGAATTCTATCTAAGAGAAACTCATAGAGATTCACACCTTCTGGAGCAATATAGCTTTCAAACTCAATATCTTTTTGGGATTTAAATAATTGAAGGTGTTTTGCCGTATGTGCTTTTATGTTCTCGTGAGCAAAGTAGTTTTCACAGTAATAATTCACAAGTCGAACAAAGTCCAAAGTTGAACCCCACTGGAAATCTAAATTAATAGTTTTTAGTGTGGTTTGATCATAAAAAAGAATGCGTTGGCAACCCCAAATGAAATCGATTAGCTCTAAGTCTAGCCCGTGAACGTAACCACCTAACGCTGTTTGAAACGGCAGATATCCATCTTCCACCAAGTTCTGCTCATTCCATCCTTTTGTAAGCAACATTTCAAAAATTGGGGGAAGGAAACCATTAGCACCCATAACGCTATCAAATAGTTCATATCCTTGAACATCCTCTAGCACAGCTTGGAGTATGAATTTATCGCTATATACAAAAGCATATTTGGCGTCCATTTCTGCTATTGAAAAGCCTTCACCAATTCCTTCGAAAAGATTTTCATAGCGTTTATGATAAGCAGCAAGCTTGCCATCATCCTTTTCAAAAATATCTTGTGTTTCATAAGGGTCAAATAATGTAGTTGGTTTCCCATCACTGTTAATTCTGTTTTCTGGAAAGTCAATGTCACTCAGATTTATAAAGGCTTTTATGTACGTTACGGACCTAAGAAACAAACTTTGAGCCAAATCTTTACCAATACTTGTAGATAATTCTTGAAATTCCGCCTTGCTAAGGAAGTACTCTAAGTTTCTACCTATCTCTTGTTGATCCTTATTTTCAGATCTATGGAGTTTTAAACCCAAGAAAAACGCTAAACCTTTTATACAGTTTTCGGATAAGTGTAAATCCTGACAGCGTTTCACCCAGATTTCGAATTTAGATTGTTCCATTTTTATCTGCCGTTTAAAACAACTTAACTTAATAAAATCAACTTTGGAATAGCATCACTATCTGACCAAATAATAGCATTCTGCTCGAATTGAACACCGAATTTCTTTGACGCCTCTAGATCAATTCCTAAGACTAGAAAACTATCTTCACCCGACCATTGACCTAATGGGTCTTGTCCGAATCCATCTATGAATTTTAGGCTTCGAATAATTAATTCATTCTTTAGCTGGTCGTTTCTTGCTTGGTTTTCTTCGTCGGATAGTGACTTGCTGTACGGATTCCAAGCAGTAATGAAAGCAGCATTGGTAGCATTATTTTGTTTGAACAGCGCCTTAAGTTCTGAGCTCAATCTACCAACGTTCAAAGTAAAAGCAGGTTCAGCCTTAACGTGAAAATTAGTTACTTCATAAGCACTGATTAAATCTTTATTTAATGATGTATTAAATTCCATTTTTTTATAAAAGATTATTGGTAATAAATTCTTCTGCTTCACCTATCGTTTCAAATGCGCCAACCCAATCTGTTGAATCAGACCAAAGAGCATAAACATAATCAATACCAGTTATAACAATATCAAAATTTTCATCGTCATTTATTGGATATCTTTTGATGGTGTGAGGGCTATTTGTTAATGCTAACTCAGCAGCCTTTTCCAAGTTATTTCCGAGCGGAAGATCTAGATATTCTAGAAATCTAGATCTGGTGTCATCATTATCAATAATCAGTTTTATTTGGTTATTACTTAGCTTAAAGTTCACGCTCATAAACTTCCTTTGATTTGATGTCAAATAGGATTGTTTAGTCATTTTAGACTTTTTAATTGATTGTTCATTAAATCCGAATTTTCAAGCGTTGTAAAAACAAAACGTATTTCTTCAAGGTTCGAATTTAAGAATTTTGTTGCTACTTGAGCATATATCTTAATTGATTCTTCAATTGGAAAGCCATATATGCCCGTTCCTATAGCTGGTAATGCTATACGTTTCAGCTGACATTTTTCAGCAAGCTCAAAAACGTTATATAAGGACTGATTGAGACGACTATATGGGTCTGTTTCATTATGAAATCTTGGCGCATTGACGTGAATAATGGCTCTATAAGGCAAATTATAAGCTGGTGTAACAACTACCTGAGTTAATTCAAGTGGAGCAAATTGTTTGCCATATACTTCAAGCTCTTTTCCAGCGGCTCTATGAATTAGCCCACATACGCCAGATCCAGCAAGCATAGAAGGGTGAGCTGAATTAACGATAGCGTCACAGTCCTGTTGTTTTAGAAGATCACCAACTACGCTGTTAATTGTTGTTTGATTCATATAGCCATAATTTTACGCTCATAAAAACACACCTAAATAATAAATACCAACAAAAAGGAGTTAAGCGTGAACAACATTAAAGACCGTAACCAAATCTTTGCTTTTAGAACGACTAAGGACTTTACCAATAAATTCGACCAACTATGTGACCGACTGGGTTATTGTCGATCTGAAGTCGTGCGTTATGCGTTAAAGCAGTTCGTTCGTTCCAATTGGAGCAACACAGAGAATTTCAACAAAGTTAAAGAAGAAATGTTTTAAGGAGAATGATATGCTAAGTTTTAAGGAATGGTTAGACAAGCAAACCCAACCAGTTAAGTTACCAAATTCAAAGTAGGTGAAAATGAATACTAGCGAATTAATAAAAGGGACTGAAAAAGCGGGGACTAAAATTAGCAAAGAGAAGCTGATCGAAGCCTTAAGAAAATCCACCCAAAAGGAGTTTAGCTTTTCTCAATCTCAAAACAGCAAAACGGTAGTAGTGGTTTTACCAATATAAAAACAATCTATTTTCAAAATACTTCAAAATCACCAGTATCAAGATCAATAACTTCAACTCTAGTTACCTCTTCTTTTGCTGGTGAGTTTATTCTTTCATCTCGAATCTTACGTTTTTTATAAATTGAGAAAACGCTTTCCGGAATTAACTCAAATCCTCGTGGGGATTTATATCCGTCTTTAATTAGTATTTCAGAGATTGCTTTGAACGTTTTCTTTTCAATGTCACGCTGGTGAATTATTAGATTAGAAAGCTTAATTTGATAGTCAGAATATGACGCAGATAAGAGGGCTTTTACGGTAATTCGGACGGTAAAACGGACTACAGACCCTGTGGAATAGCTACCCCCTAAGAGAATTACTCCACCGTCACGCTCTTGGCCAGGTTTCTTGGTTTATCCACGTCGGTGCCTTTTAACAAAGCCGCATGGTAAGCCAAAATT
This sequence comes from Methylophilaceae bacterium, assembly GCA_965601545.1. GTDB lineage: Bacteria > Pseudomonadota > Gammaproteobacteria > Burkholderiales > Methylophilaceae > Methylotenera. The sequence goes on from OZ271845.1 coordinate 1,619,739, forward strand.
TGCACGGGGATGGTGTGCAAAATAGGCGATAGCAGGCCCACATGACGCGGTGTGCGTATGACGTGCACACCTTCGGATTCAACAAAATGGCTATCGGCGTCGGCGAACACAAATAATTCACCGCCACGCGCATGCACTTCTTGCATGTTCGATTTTACTTTTTCTAGCAAATCGTCATTAGGTGCAATCACAACCACCGGCATGCTGCTGTCTACTAAGGCCAGTGGGCCATGTTTGAGTTCACCGGCAGGGTAGGCCTCAGCATGGATATAGGAGATCTCCTTGAGCTTTAACGCCCCCTCCAACGCGATGGGGTAATGTATGCCTCGGCCTAAAAACAATGCATGCTGTTTATCGGCAAAGCGTTTGGCCCATTCGCGAATTTGCGGCTCTAAATTTAAGGCGTGTTGCACACTGCCGGCTAATTGTCGCAATGCGCTTAAATGGGTTTGCTCGGCTTGCCTATCGAGCAGACCGCGTTGCTTGGCTAAGGTAGCGGCCAAAGTAAAGAGGGCCACTAACTGCGTGGTGAAAGCTTTGGTAGAAGCCACGCCTATTTCCGCTCCGGCACGGGTATAAAAAACCAATTGCGATGCGCGTGGTATGGCGCTTTCTTGGACGTTGCAAATGGCTAACGTTAAATTTTGGCCCAAGGATTTGGCATGCTTTAAGGCTTCCATGGTGTCCAGGGTTTCACCGGATTGGGAAATGGTCACGATCAGTTGCTTGGGGTTGGGCACCGATACGCGGTAGCGGTATTCACTGGCAATTTCCACGTTGGTGGGCAATTTGGCCAAGCTCTCTAACCAATATTTAGCGGTTAATGCCGCGTAATAGCTGGTGCCGGCGGCCAAGATAAGTATGCTGTCGACCTGCTGAAAAACCGCTTCGGCCTGATCGCCAAACAAAGCAGCCGAGAATTGATTGTCGTCTATTAAGGCTTCTATGGTATCGGTCAGGGCGCGGGGTTGCTCGTGTATTTCTTTTTGCATGAAGTGCGCATAAGGGCCCAATTCCATGCTGGCCATTGATACGTCGCTTAAATGCACTTTACGTTGCACCGCTAGTCCATCGCGACCAAATATGGCTACACCGTCTAGTCGTATGTCTGCCACGTCACCGTCTTCCAAATAAATCACTTTGCGGGTAACGGATAACACCGCCGACACATCGGATGCGATGAAATTTTCACCCTCGCCCAAGCCTATTAACAGCGGGCAACCCAAGCGTGCGGTAATCATGTGCTCGGGTTCTTTTACCGATACCACGCTAATGGCAAACGCACCGGTGAGCTCGGCCACGGCTTTTTGCGTAGCGGCTAACAGGCTTAAGCTTTGATGGTAATAGTGAATTAAATGAGCGATTACTTCGGTGTCGGTTTGCGAGGTGAATTCGTAACCCAAGGATTTTAATCGAGCGCGCTGTTCATCGTGATTTTCTATGATGCCGTTATGCACCACGGCAATTTGCTCTTTTGATACGTGCGGATGGGCATTGCTTTCTGTGACGCCACCGTGCGTGGCCCAGCGGGTATGGCCTATGCCGACGTGGCCAGTTATTTTTGTGGCTTCGGCTTTCTCGGTCATGGCCGCCACACGTCCAACGGCACGCACGCGCTCTATACCATGGCTATTTAATACGGCTATACCGGCCGAATCGTAGCCGCGGTACTCAAGCCGACTTAAGCCTTCAATTAAGGTGGGGACGACGCTTCTGTTTGCTACTGCACCTACAATGCCACACATGGGTTATCTCTACTTTTTAATTTTTACTGGGCGTTTCCAGCCCGCTATGGATTTTTGATCTTTGGCTCGACAAAAAGTCAGTTGACCAGCCGGTGCGTCTTTGGTGATGGTGGAGCCGGCGGCGATAGTCGCGCCCTTGGCCAGGGTAACCGGGGCCACCAACTGCGTATCGGATCCGATGAACACGTCGTCTTCTATGACGGTTCTAAACTTGTTGGCGCCGTCGTAATTGCAGGTAATGGTGCCAGCGCCCACGTTAACATTTTTACCCACGGTGGCATCGCCCACGTAGCTTAGGTGATTGATTTTGCTGGCGCTGTCTACTTGCGCATTTTTTAATTCAACAAAGTTACCAACATGGGTATGATCGGCCAGAGTAGTGCCCGGTCTAATGCGGGCAAACGGACCTAGGCGAGCTTCTTCGCCTATTTTCGCGTCGTCTATATGGGTGAAGGCAGCAATCTGTGTACCGGCGGCAATCACGGCGTTTTTAATCACGCAATTGGGTGCTATTTTTACCCTATCACCCAACACCACCTGACCTTCAAACAAGCAATTGACATCAATTTGCACGTCGCGACCGCATTGCAGATCGCCGCGAACGTCAATGCGATTGGGGTCTTTCAGGGTCACGCCTTGCTGTAATAATTGCTCCGCATAACGCTGTTGGTATACCCGCTCTATCTGCGCTAAATCACTTTTAGCGTTGATGCCGGTTACCGACCATTCGTCTTCAGTGATTTCTGCTACGACAGGCACGCCCTGTTGCACTGCCATCGCGACGATATCGGTTAAGTAGTATTCGCCCTGGGCATTGTTGTTACTAAGCTTGGCTAGCCATTGCACCAATAGGCTATTGGGCATGGCCATCATGCCGGTGTTCACTTCTTTGATTTGTCGCTGCGCTTCAGTGGCATCTTTATGCTCCACAATCGCTGCAACGTTTGCCTGTCCATCTCTTACTATGCGGCCATAACCGCTTGGATCGGCTTTGATGAAGGATAGGATGGCCAACGTATCCGCGGCCTTAGTAATTAATTTCTCGCAATCGCGACTGGCAACCAAGGGCACATCGCCCAATAAAATTAGCGTGGTGGCACCCTCTTCAAGATGTGGCAGCGCTTGTTGCACGGCATGGCCGGTGCCTAATTGCTCGGCCTGCTTAACCCATACTATGGGTTCACCTTCAAACTGTGCTTTGACTGTCTCGCCACCGTAGCCATAGACCACAATAATTTTGCTAGGCTGCAATGCTTTAGCCGCCGCCAAGACGTGGCCTAATATTGGCTTAGCGCCCACTTCATGCAAAACTTTGGGTAGATCGGAATGCATGCGTGTGCCTTTTCCGGCCGCGAGTATGACTATATTTAGATTAGGCATTTTTGAAGTTGAGGCTTAACTGCCGTTAATTTTTATAAGCAAAGTATAACAAAAAAGGCAGCCTAAGCTGCCTTTTTTGCGGTTAGTGCAGACGCCTGACAACTAGTGTGTTGTTTTGCGTAAGCGCTCTATGGCTTGAATTTGCGCAACGGCCTCAGACAATTCTGCCTGTGCTTTTGCGTAATCCATATCCGAACTACGGTTTTTCATCGCTTCTTCCGCTGCTGCTTTAGCGGCAATGGCTTTGGCTTCATCTAGATCGTGACCACGTACCGCTGTATCAGCTAGCACGGTGATCAAACCCGGTTGCACTTCCAATAAACCGCCGGATAGAAAGATCAGGGTTTCTTCAGCGCTATCTGCGGTTTTAATGCGCAAGGCACCCGGTTTAATGCTGGTCACCATAGGCGCGTGATTTGGGTAGATACCCACTTCACCGGCACTGGCTGGCACCACAATAAACTCAGCCTCACCAGCAAAAATGCTCGCTTCTGCACTGACTACATCGATATGAACAGTATTTGCCATCTTTTTTCCTTAACCATTAACTAAATATAAAGTCTAACGACCGTCAATTAGTTAAGTGTTTTTGCTTTTTCTACTGCTTCTTCAATGCCGCCTACCATGTAGAAGGCTTGCTCAGGTAGGTGATCGTACTCACCGGCCACAATCGCTTTAAAGCCTTTGATGGTTTCTTTCAATGGCACGTATTTACCAGGTGCGCCAGTAAACACTTCAGCAACGTGGAATGGTTGTGACAAGAAACGTTGGATTTTACGTGCACGACCAACGGCTAATTTATCTTCTGGTGACAACTCGTCCATACCCAAAATCGCAATGATGTCGCGTAATTCTTTATAGCGTTGCAAGGTTTGTTGTACGCTACGTGCAACGTTATAGTGCTCTTCACCGACGACCAATGGGTCTAACTGACGTGAAGTTGAATCCAATGGATCCACCGCTGGGTAAATACCCAATGAAGCAATATCACGAGACAACACAACGGTTGAGTCCAAATGCTGGAAAGTGGTTGCTGGTGAAGGGTCAGTCAAGTCATCGGCAGGCACGTAAACCGCTTGGATAGAGGTAATAGAACCTGTTTTAGTTGACGTAATACGCTCTTGTAAGCGGCCCATTTCATCGGCCAAGGTTGGTTGGTAACCCACGGCTGAAGGCATACGGCCTAACAAGGCAGACACTTCGGTACCGGCCAAGGTATAGCGGTAGATGTTGTCAACGAAGAACAACACATCGCGACCTTCGTCACGGAATTTTTCCGCCATGGTTAGACCAGATAAGGCCACGCGTAAACGGTTGCCTGGTGGTTCGTTCATTTGACCGAACACCATGGCTACTTTTGATTCTTTCATGTCGTCTAGTTTAATCACGCCTGCTTCTGCCATCTCGTGGTAGAAGTCGTTACCTTCACGAGTACGCTCACCCACACCGGCAAACACAGATAAACCTGAGTGCTGTTTAGCAATGTTGTTAATCAATTCCAACATGTTCACGGTTTTGCCTACACCGGCACCACCGAACAGACCGACTTTACCGCCTTTAGCAAACGGGCAAACCAAGTCAATCACTTTAATGCCTGTTTCTAGCAAGTCTACTGAAGGAGAAAGCTCTTCAAAGCTTGGCGCTTTTTGATGGATAGAACGACGCTCATCGCAATCAATTGGACCCGCTTCATCGATAGGACGGCCTAGCACGTCCATGATGCGGCCCAAAGTACCCACGCCTACTGGCACAGTTATTTGATTGCCGGTTGATTTAAACGCTGTACCACGTGCAAGACCATCAGAAGAGCCCATGGCAATGGTACGTACAATGCCGTCACCTAATTGCTGTTGCACTTCTAATGTCAAGCCGGCTTCCGCTTGGCTTGATGCATCGTCAATAATCAATGCTTCGAATACTTTCGGCATTTGATCGCGTGGAAATTCAACGTCAACCACCGCACCAATACATTGGACTACTTTACCTACGCTTACTTGATTTGCTTTTGCCATTTTGTTTCCTAACTTCATTTTAGTCAGATTTAATTAAATTCGTTCTTAATACTACAAGCTATTACTAAGCTTATTGACCTTAGTCTTTAAGCTACTGCTGCTGCACCACCCACAATTTCTGAAATCTCTTTAGTAATCGCGGCTTGACGCGCTTTGTTATAAACCAATTTCAATTCGCCAATTACGTTTTTCGCGTTATCCGAGGCCGACTTCATCGCCACCATACGTGATGATTGTTCGGATGCCATGTTTTCCGCGACGGCGTTGTACACCAATGATTCAACGTAACGCATCATTAATTGATCCACCACCGGTTTTGCTTCTGGCTCATAGATGTAATCCCAATGGCCTTTAGGGCTACCAAGTTGCTCGCCGCTTAATGGTAACAATTGTTCCATCACTGGCTCTTGCTTCATGGTATTAATAAACTTGGTGTAGCTGATGTAAAGCTGATCAATTTCACCGGCTTCGTATGCATCCAACATGACCTTAATGGTACCAATCAATGTTTCTAAATGCGGCACGTCACCCAAACCTGTTATGTGCGATTTAACATTCGCACCAACACGGTTCATGAAACCAAATCCTTTGTTGCCAATCGCACTGACCGTTATGGCCTTACCGTCTGCTTCCCAGCTTTTCATTTGGTTAACCGACAAACGCAGCATGTTGGTGTTTAAGCCACCACACAAACCTTTGTCAGAACTGATAACAATCAGGCCTATGTTTTTAACCACATCACGCTTAACTAAGTAAGGGTGTTTGTACTCTGGATTAGCAAACGATAAATGCGCAGCTACGTTACGAATTTTTTCGGCATACGGACGGCTGGCACGCATTCTGTCCTGCGCTTTACGCATTTTAGAAGCGGCCACCATTTCCATCGCCTTGGTGATCTTACGTGTATTTTCTACACTTTTGATCTTGGTTCTAATCTCTTTACTACCAGCCATTTTTAGTCCTAATAGTTAGGTATTAGTATGCATTGGTTGCTTTGAAGTCCTGAATTGCGGCTTCAACAGCTTTTTCGTTATCACCGGCTAAGTCTTTGCTGGATTCAATACCGGCCATTAATTTGGCGTATTTAGAAGCCATAAAGCCGTGCAATGCATTTTCAAAGGCCAATACTTTATTGGTAGGCACGTCATCAAAATAACCTTTGTTGGCGGCTAATAGGGTGATGGCCATATTAGATACGCTTAATGGGGCATATTGAGCTTGCTTCATCAACTCAGTAAACATACGACCGCGGTCCAATTGTTTACGTGTCGCTTCATCCAAATCGGAAGCGAACTGCGCAAACGCAGCCAATTCACGGTATTGCGCTAGCGCTAAACGCACGCCGCCGCCTAGTTTTTTGATGACTTTAGTTTGCGCTGCACCACCCACGCGAGACACTGAAATACCAGCGTTGATCGCAGGACGAATACCGGCGTTGAACAAGTCGGTTTCCAAGAAGATTTGACCATCGGTAATCGAGATCACGTTAGTTGGAACGAATGCTGATACGTCACCGGCTGCGGTTTCAATAACTGGTAATGCGGTTAAAGAACCTGTTTTGCCTTTAACGGCACCGTTGGTGAATTTCTCTACGTACTCTTCGTTAACACGAGCAGCGCGCTCTAATAAACGTGAGTGAATGTAGAACACGTCACCTGGGTAAGCTTCACGACCTGGAGGACGACGTAATAACAAGGAAATTTGACGGTAAGCAATCGCTTGTTTAGTCAAATCATCGTAAACGATTAATGCATCTTCACCGCGATCACGGAAATACTCGCCCATGGTACAACCGGCGTAAGGTGCTAGGAATTGTAATGCGGCTGAGTCAGACGCTGCGGCCGCTACCACTATGGTGTAAGCCATGGCGCCGTTTTCTTCTAATTTACGCACCACGTTAGCAATGGTGGAGGCCTTCTGACCAATCGCCACGTAGATACAGGTCATGTTTTGACCTTTTTGATTGATGATGGCATCAATCGCTACTGCCGTTTTACCTGTTTGACGGTCACCAATAATCAATTCACGTTGACCACGGCCAACTGGCACCATAGAGTCCACGGATTTAAGACCGGTTTGCACGGGTTGTGAAACAGATTTACGCGCAATCACACCTGGGGCCACTTTTTCAATTTTGTCCGTCATTTTTGCATTGACTGGACCTTTACCATCGATAGGCTGACCTAATGCATTCACTACACGGCCGATTAACTCAGGTCCGACTGGCACTTCTAAAATACGGCCGGTACATTTACAAATGTCACCTTCGGTAATGTGTTCGTAGTCACCTAAAACCACGGCACCCACTGAGTCACGCTCTAAGTTTAGCGCTAGACCAAAGGTGTTGCCTGGGAATTCGATCATCTCGCCGGCCATCACGTTGGATAGGCCGTGAATACGAACAATACCGTCGGTTACTGAAATGACGGTACCTTGTGTACGGGCTTCAGCTGAAGTAGAAAAATTTTCTAATCTGCTTTTAATCAGCTCACTGATTTCTGATGTAGATAACTGCATTGTGGCTCCTAATGTATTCTTTGCCTAAAATGTTCTGTCGCTTATGCTGAAAGGGTATAAGCTAAATTTTGTAACTGATTTTTGACGGATGCGTCTATCACGGTATCGCCAACAATAATTTTAATGCCGCCTATGAGTTCTGAATCCACTGAAACATTGGCTTCTATTTTTTTACCAAACTTCACTTCTAAACGTTTTACTAAATCTTTTACTTCTGCCGCACTGGGTTTGGATGCGGCAATAATTTCCGCTTCCAAGCTACCCTCATCCAAGGCTTTGAGTTCTTCGAAGGCATCGGTAATTGCCGGCAATACAGACAGGCGGCGGTATTCCACCAACACCTTGATTAAGTTTTGACCGTATTCATTTAGCTTATCGCCGCACACTTTTAAGAATGCGGCTTGCAGTTCGCTGCTGACTACTTTTGGATCTTGTATGAAAGCTTGCATTTGCGCGTCATTAGAGACGGCCGCTGCAAAACCTAACATTTCAGACCATTTAGCCAAGGCCTTTTGCTGCTTAGCAAGATTGAATGCGGCTACCGCGTAAGGCCTTGCAATGGTTGATATCTCAGCCATGCTTATAGCTCCGCAGCCAGTTTAGCCAACATGTCGCTGTGTGCACTTGCGTTGATTTCTTTACGCAATATTTTTTCAGCACCGGCAACAGCCAAGCTAGACACTTGCGAACGTAGGCCTTCTTTAGCACGATTGATCTCTTGCTCAATTTCAGCTTTTGCACCAGCAATGATGCGATCGCCTTCTGCCTTAGCCACGCCTTTTGCGTCTTCAACGATTTGTGAACCACGCTTCTCAGCTTGGCCTATGATTTCGCTGGCTTTTTGTTTGGCTTCATTCAAAGTGATTTCAGATTTTTTTGCAGCCACTTCCAACGCATTTCTGCCTTCAGACGCTGCAGCCAAACCATCAGCAATTTCCTTTTGGCGCGTTTCAATGGCTGATAACAGCGGCGGCCAAACGAACTTCACTGTGAACCAAATCAACACAGCAAATGCAATGGCTTGTGCGATAAGTGTAAAGTTAATATTCATTACTTACTCCAATATTTAAGTCGTTTAATTTGCGCCAGGCATAAGGCTGCCTGCCGCCAAATTATTTAGGCTAATTACTTAGCAACTACGCTTAATAATGGGTTCGCGAATGCAAACATCATGGCTAGACCCACGCCGATAATGAAAGAAGCATCGATCAAACCTAGAAGCAAGAATACTTTACCTTGCAATTGTGGAATCATTTCTGGTTGACGAGCAGCGCCTTCTAGAAAGCTAGCACACATAATACCAATACCGATACAAGCACCAGCAGCGCCTAAACCAATAATTAAACCAATACCAACGCCTGTGTAGGCTTGAATCATTGCTAAAGAATCCATTTTATTACCCTCTCTAAAATTAAACTTACAACTAAAAACTACTTATTAAAAAATAACACTACTTAAAAAAACTAATGCGATTCATGCGCCATGGCTAAATAAACGACCGTTAACATCATGAATATGAAGGCTTGCAATGCCACGATTAAGATGTGGAATATAGACCAGCCGGCGCCTAAAATAGCACCGAAGATGGTGCCGGATACACCGGTAGCCGCCCATAAGCCTAATAGCAAGAAAATAACCTCACCCGCGTACATATTGCCGAAAAGTCGCAATGAATGGGACAGCGGTTTGGACACGTACTCAATTAGATTAAACAAGAAGTTGGCTGGCCAAACCCAGATTTTGCTACCAAACGGCGCACAGAATAACTCGTGCACAAAACCGCCTAAGCCCTTAACTTTAACCGAGAAGAATATCATTAATATCCAAACTGAAAGGGCTAAAGCAAATGTAGTGTTGATGTCTGAAGTTGGAACGGCGCGCCATTTTGCGTGCTCGCCGCCAAAGAAGGCAACGATTCCTGCTACCCAATCCACTGGTAAGAAGTCCATGGAGTTCATGGCAAACACCCATAAAAATACCGTTAACGCGGTTGGGGCAATAAAGCTATGACGGTTACCGTGGAATATGTTTTTGACTTGATCGTCTACGAAATTAAAAATCAGTTCAACAAAGGCTTGACCTTTGCTAGGCACGCCGGCCGTTGCTTTGCGCGCCACCAACCAGATCAAACCCATGACAATTAAACCCAATGCCACCGACATCACGAAGGTGTCAACGTGCAAAGTCCAAAACCCAGCACCTTCACTCACAGGGTGTGCGTTAAAACTTAAATGGTGCTCTATGTATCCAGATGGGGTAAGTCCGTGTTCTGCACTGTTTGCGTGTTCTGTAGCCATAATCCGATATTTACTTTAACTAAATGGGTTTAAATTTAAACGTTTAATCTACTCAGCGCTGCGCCCGAAAATAGCGCGGCAGCTGCCAATCCAGCAATCAGCGCAAATGGCACCAACTGCCCGTACACATTAAAAATGATTGCCAACAAAACGACAATCACTAAAATTTTTACCGCTTCCGCTTTTAATAAATTTAATAAAATGGCGGTTGGATCTTCACTTCGAGCTTGCCTGCTAGCAATCTTACTGGCCAGCATGGCACCGATGATGACCGATGCGCCGCCTAATAATGCCGACATGCCACCGTGAAATCCCGTTATAACTAGTGCAACTAGCGCAACCGCAATCGTGGCGATCAGCTGAACCTTAAGCATTTTACTAAACACATCGGCTGTAATGGCTGCTGACAAAGACTGAAACCCGGTTAATTGATTGCTTTTATGTTGCTACCTAAACGATTTTTGGCTGCATCGTTTAGTAAAGACCGCGATTCTGAATTAATAGCGGATTTTAGTCAAGAACTTACTATAAGCAAAAAGAAACACTTAGCGCATCATTTTGCTAATAATTTCATCCAATTGATCGAGATTAGCGTAGTTAATTTTTAATGTACCTGACCCGTTTGCGGCGGCCTTTATGGTTACGCTTGCACCTAATTTTTCACTTAATGCTTGTTCTAGGCTTAAAACGTCACGATTTTGTTTGGTTTTCTGACTTACTTTCTGACCGGCGCTTGATTTGTTTGCAGCCTCGTCAGCTTGGTGTTTTTTAACTAAAGTTTCGGCATCACGCACGGAAAAATTATTTTGCACGATTTGCTCAGCCAGCATTACTTGCTGCACGCCAGACAATCCAATTAAAGTTCGGGCATGGCCCATGTCTATTTTTCCGTGCATGAGCATGTCTTGCACTGGGGCAGACAAGCTTAACAAACGCAATAGATTTGTCACGGCCACGCGCGAGCGACCAACTGCCAAAGCCGCTTTCTCATGAGTCATGTCGAATTCATCTATCAGGCGTTTAATGCCTTGCGCTTCCTCTAAGGGATTGAGATTTTCCCTTTGTATGTTCTCAATCAACGCCATGGCCAACGCGGATTCATCGGCAATTTCACGCACTAAAACCGGAACCTCTTCTAGGCCAGCCATTTGACTTGCGCGCCAACGCCGTTCACCGGCAATGATTTCATAGCGCTCGTCATCAATGTGGCGCACCAATATAGGCTGCATAATGCCTTGGCTTTTTATCGACTCGGCCAGTGTTTGCAGTGCGGCATCGTCCATGTAGCTGCGCGGCTGGTATTTGCCCGGTTGCAACTGCTCCACTTTCAATATGAGCAATGAATCGGCCTCACCCACCGAGCCCATGTCGCCCGCCAACAGTGAATCCAAGCCGCGACCAAGTCCTCTATTTAAGCCTTTTACTTTAACCATGTTTTTTCTCTTTACGATTGATGTCTTTTTCACTGACTTCTTTTGCCAGCTCTAAATAAGCCTGCGCACCCTTGGAATTTTTATCGTAGGTTAAGACCGGCATGCCGTAACTTGGGGCCTCGGCCAAACGAATGTTGCGAGGTATGATGGTTTTATAAACTTTATCACCAAAGTGACTTATTAACTGCGCGGACACTTGCTGAGCCAACATATTGCGATTATCGAATAGGGTGCGCAACAAACCTTCAATTTCCAGGGTGGGATTCAAACGCGCCCGTACTTTTTTAATGGTGTTGACCAAGTCCGATAAGCCTTCTAAGGCATAGTATTCACATTGCATGGGAATCAATACTGCATTGGATGCGGTTAAGGCATTGACCGTGACCAAATTGAGCGCAGGCGGGCAATCGAGCAATATGAAATCGTAGGCTTTAGCGCCCTCGCTATTAAGCAATTTGGCTATGGCCACTTTTAAGCGGTTTTCCCTAGCCAATTCATTGACCAATTCCACTTCCGCACCGGCTAAATCTCTGTTGGCTGGAGCAACATCAAATCCACCTTTAGTGCTACTGACAATCACCTCTTGCAGGGATTTATCGCCAATTAAAACGTGGTATATGCTGTGCTTAAGAAACGCTTTATCGATGCCACTGCCGGTACTGGCATTGCCCTGCGGATCCAAATCTATCAACAATACCGCTTTACCTAAATTGGCTAGACTAGCGGCCAGATTAACACTGGTGGTGGTCTTGCCCACGCCGCCTTTTTGATTGGTGATAGCTAAAATTTTCATGGGGATGTAATTTTTAATATTATTTTAAGTTTAAAAAAACAAGATGCCGCTCAGCATCCAAACCAGCTACCTTTAACACTTCAATTTTGACTAGCGCCACGCCATCTTGGCCATCAGCCAAGTTTTTAAATTGCTGCGCGGCCAACTCTTGCTCTGGCAACACGCCTTTCATGGCTAACCAGAGTCCGGTTTTTGCCAATAAATGCCTACTTAGTTTAACAAATAGCGCCAGCTCGGAAAACGCGCGTGAAATAATCACATCAAAACCCGAACCGTTATTTATGCCATCTGCTTTTAATGCCTCAACTCGACCGCTGGCCACATGAAAATTATGCAAAGCCAATTCACCTTTTGCCTGACGCATAAAACTGGCCTTCTTTTGCACCGAATCTATGGCCGTCACTTGCAAGTCTGGCAAGCATATAGCCAAAGGTATACTAGGCAAACCGGCCCCAGCACCAACGTCCAGCAAACTTTTTGCTGACAAAGCCTGCACATGTGGCAGCACACTTAAGCTGTCCAATAGGTGCAAGCTTACCATGTCCAATGGGTCGCGGATGGCCGTTAAATTATGCACTTTGTTCCACTTATCAATCAGTAATAAATAAGCCAGCAATTTGGCCTGTTTATCGGCACTGACCTGCAGCTGCATGGCCAGTAAACCCGCCTCTAATTTAGCGGCCAACTGCGCCTGCAAGGTCATGCCAAGCGCTCTATTTTTTTATCGCGAGATTGGCGTTTTAAGTAAACCAGCAACAATGAAATAGCCGCTGGGGTAATACCAGAAATTCGGCTGGCTTGACCTATGGTCTCGGGTTTTTGTGCGTTCAATTTTTGCTGCGCTTCTATAGGCAGTCCATGTATCCCACGGTAATCCAAATCACTGGGTAAACTGGTGTTTTCTTGACCGCGGCTGCGCGCCACTTCATCGGTTTGACGATCTATGTAGCCTTGGTATTTGGCCGCAATTTCAACTTGCTCACGCACCGCCGGCTCTACTTCACCTAAACCATCGTCACTTAAAGACAACACATCAGCGTAACTGACTTCCGGCCTACGCAGCAATTCAAACAAACTGTATTCGTGCTCCAAAGGCTTACCGAACAACGCCGTCATTTTTTCTGGCGTGATGTTAGCCGGCTGGACAAAGGTTTTTTTAAGGCGCTCTTGTTCTCTGCTTACTGCTTCTAATTTTGTGCTGAAGGCAGCCCAACGCTCGTCGTCTACCAAACCTAATTGGCGACCGATTTCCGTTAAACGCATGTCGGCATTGTCTTCTCTTAACTGCAATCGGTATTCGGCTCGGCTGGTAAACATACGGTAGGGCTCGGTCACGCCACGGGTGATTAAATCATCCACCAAAACCCCTAAATACGCTTCATCACGCGCCGGGCACCAGGCGTCTTTACCTTGCGCATACAAAGCCGCATTGGCGCCGGCTAACAAACCCTGGGCAGCGGCCTCTTCGTAACCGGTTGTGCCATTTATTTGGCCGGCAAAAAACAAGCCAGCCACGGCCTTGGTTTCCAATGATCGTTTTAAACCCCTGGGATCGTAATAATCGTATTCGATGGCATAACCAGGACGCAATATGTGCGCTTGCTCCAAGCCCTTGACCGATCTAACCAAGGCCAATTGGATATCAAATGGCAAACTGGTGGAAATCCCGTTTGGGTAAACCTCATTGGTGTTTAAGCCCTCCGGTTCTAGAAAAATTTGGTGCGATTCTTTGTCGGCGAATCGGTGTATCTTATCTTCGACACTGGGGCAATAACGCGGACCGACGCCTTCAATCACGCCGGTATACATAGGCGACCTATCCAAACCGCTGCGTATGATATCGTGCGTGCGCTCGTTGGTATGGGTAATCCAACAGGGCATTTGCGCCGGGTGTTGGGCAGCGTTGCCTAAAAACGAAAACACCGGCACCGGATCATCGCCAGGCTGTATGGTCATGACGGAATAATCTATGGTTCGACCGTCTATTCTTGGCGGCGTCCCGGTTTTCAAACGGCCGGCCGGCAATCCAATTTCACGTAAACGCGCAGCCAAGGAAATGGCCGGTGGATCGCCAGCTCGCCCGGCACTGTAACTTTTCATGCCAACGTGCACCAAGCCGCCCAAGAAAGTACCGGCCGTTAGCACCACGGATTGCGATTTAAAACGTAAGCCTATCTGCGTAACCACCCCAACCGCCCGATCGCCTTCTAAAATTATGTCATCCACGGCTTGTTGAAATAACCATAGATTGGGCTGATTTTCCAAACGACGTCGAATGGCGGCCTTATATAAAACGCGATCAGCCTGTGCCCGGGTTGCTCTAACCGCCGGCCCCTTACTGGAATTTAAGATACGAAATTGTATGCCGCCTTCGTCGGTGGCCGCTGCCATAGCACCACCAAGCGCATCGATCTCTTTAACCAGATGGCCTTTACCTATGCCGCCTATACTTGGGTTGCATGACATTTGCCCCAAGGTTTCAATATTATGCGTAAGCAATAGGGTTTTCTGCCCCATGCGTGCGCTGGCCAGCGCAGCTTCGGTGCCGGCATGGCCACCGCCTACAACAATAACATCAAAATTATCTGGGTAATTCATTAAATTTGTATATCTTTCAATGGCTTAGTAGGTTTTCCAGCTCAAGCGCAAGCTGGCAATCACAAAGGCTAGATTTTACTTTAATAGGCGCCAATAGTCATGCAAAAGCAGCTTTTTTACGCGAGTAAGCCACAGCGGATTCTAAAAAAACGTCTGTTTACAGCCTTGTCATAATTCATTAACTAGACTGAGTGATAATGAGTGTGTGAAAAAATCTAAAGCAAATTGCTTCAATCTGCTTTATCATGTCAGGTGGAACTGTACAGTTTAGCAAGATCACTTTTATTAATTAAGACGGAGTAACAAATGAAACAATTAAATATTCTTTTAGTAGCATTGCTTGGCCTTACTGCAGTTTCTGCACAAGCCAGCGTTGCCAATGCAGAAAAATTAATTATGATTTACACTACCCAAGCCAAAGCGGCTAACCCAGAATACACAGGCCCAACAGTAGCCGATGGAAAATTCTTCTTTAACCGTAAAGTAAAATTAGGCAACGGCAAAGAAATGGCTTGCGCATCTTGCCATACAGCGAATCCAGCAGACAACGGTAAACACGTTGCCACCCATAAAGTAATTCAACCCTTATCACCGGCCGTCAATGCCAAACGTTTTGCTGACTTCGAAAAAGTTGAAGCCAAATTCACACAACATTGCACAGACATTATCGGCAGCGACTGTACGCCAGCTGAAAAAGCCAGCTACATCACTTACGTATTAACTGAAAAAACACCAAGCGCTAAGAAATAGGCTTAGTTTTTCTGGCCTGATTTAGGCCAACAAAAAAGCAGTGTTTCACGTGAAACACTGCTTTTTTACGTCCCAAATCACAGCGATTCAGGCATTAAACCTTTTAGTTTTACTTGCCGATACAAAACTTACTGAATATTTCGCCCAACAAATCATCCGGCGTAAATTCGCCGGTAATGTTAGCAAGCGCATGCTGCGCCAAGCTTAATTCTTCGGCCAACAGTTCGGCAGATGCTAATTGGGCGCTCGCCGCATGCAGATGGGTTTTCACTTTAAGCAGCGCATCCAAATGCCGCGCCCTGGCCATAAAAATGCCTTCGGAATTATTTTGATACCCCGCCAATGCCAATAAGTGGCTTTTTAGTAAATCCATACCGGCGCCAGTCTTAGCCGACAAATAAACGTGCATGGCGCCATCCACTTGCTTGGCTAGGGGGGGCTCTTGGGCCACGTCAATTTTGTTGTGCACCCATATTTTATGAATTTCCTGCGGCAATCGCGCTAAAATCGATTTTTCCGTTTCGGTAATACCATGGGCTGCATCCACTAATAATAATGCGATATTCGCGCTTTCTGCAGCCCGCCATGTTCTAGCGATACCAAATTTTTCAACTTCATCGTCGGTGTCACGCAGACCCGCTGTGTCTATGACATGCAACGGCACACCGTTTATTTGTATGGCATTTTTTATGGTGTCGCGGGTGGTGCCGGCAATTGAAGTAACAATGGCGATGTCTTCGCCTGCCAATTGATTCATCAAACTGGATTTACCCACATTGGGCTGACCAACCAAAACCACGTTTATGCCTTCACGCAACAAGCTACCCTGCTTGGCTTTAGCAAACACCGCGTTCAATTCCGCTGTAATAGCAGCCAACTTATCTTTAACGCGCCCTTGGCTAATGAAATCAATTTCTTCCTCGGGAAAATCCAAGCACGCCTCCACGAACATTCTTAAATCAATTAGCTTTAACAACAAGGCTTTGATGCTCATGGAAAACTCGCCCGACAGCGAGCGCACCGCACTTTTTGCGGCCTCACTGGTGGCCGCATTAATCAGGTCAGCCACGGCTTCGGCCTGCGCTAGATCCATCTTGTCGTTTAAATAAGCACGACGGGTAAACTCTCCGGGTTCAGCTTGTCTTGCACCTAATGCTATGCAGCGGGCCAACAATATTTGCATGAGCGCAGTGCCGCCGTGTGCTTGCAATTCAAGCACGTCTTCACCGGTATAGGAATGTGGATTGGCATAGAAAATAGCGATGCCACGATCGATTAACTCACCGTTGTCCTGACGAAAATCCAGGTAAGCGGCGTGGCGCGGGGCAGGGCATTGCCCCAACACGCCTTGGGCAATAATGGCCGCATTGGGACCAGAAACCCTAACTACACCAATGCCGCCCGCGCCACTGGCCGTGGCGATGGCGGCGATGGTATCGGATGACTTAGTGCTTGCCACCTGATTTTTTTAGCAGGGCAGCGGCATGGATGGTTTTGTTGACATACCATTGTTGCCATATAGAGATAATGTTGTTCACTACCCAATACAATACCAAACCGGCAGGAAAGAAGAAGAAGAACACACTGAATACCACCGGCATCCAAGTCATGACCTTGGCTTGAATTGGGTCGGTAGGCTTAGGGTTAAGCTTGGTTTGTATGATCATGGACAGGCCCATGATAATCGGCAATATATAGTAGGGGTCCACTGCAGAAAGATCTTGTATCCAGCCAAAGAAGGGCGCGTGGCGTAACTCCACCGAACCCAATAACATCCAATACAGTGAAATAAACACTGGGATTTGTATCAATATAGGCAAGCAACCGCTCATGGGATTAATTTTTTCAGTGCGGTAAATGTCCATCATGGCCATTTGCATTTTTTGCCTGTCGTCGCCAAATTTTTGTTTTAAGGCTTCCAAGCGTGGCGCTAATTCACGCATTTGTGCCATAGAGCGATAACTCTTAGCCGACAAGGGGTAAAAAGCCGCTTTAATTAACAAGGTTAATAAAATGATGGCCACCCCCCAGTTGTTCACTAAAGCATGTATCTTTGCCAACACCCAAAACAGCGGGGCGGCCACTATAGTCAACATGCCGTAATCGACCGTGTACTCAAGGCCGGGAGCGGCGGCTATTAAATCGTCTTTACTCTGAGGTCCGGAAAACAGCTTGGCTGGCACGGTTAAACTGGCGCCAGGCGCAATGGTTTCCAATGCACTTTTTGTACCGATTCTGTACATGTGTTCATTTAATTTTTCAGTATAAAACTCGCGGGCCAAGCCTTGCTTTGGTATCCAGGCACTTACGAAATAATGTTGTAGCAACCCAACCCAACCGTCATTAGCGTTAAGCTTAAGTGGTTCTTTTTCCATGTCCGAGAAAGACAATTTTTTAAATTTTGTGGCATCGGTGTAATACGAACCGCCAGTAAAGGTAGGCATTAAAGCCGAACCTTGGTTGGATTCATTATCATGAACGATTTGATAGTAGGCCGTGGGCGCGATCGGCGCTGCTGTGTTGTTATGAATTTCGTAATTCACATCTATGGCGTACTTATTTCGGTGGAAGGTGTAAATTTTATCCACGTTGACGCCATTGCTCGCCCAACTTAAACGCACTTCTAATTTATCTTGGCCTTCTTGCAATTCATAACTGTTGGCAGTGCTGCTAAACAAAGCATGATGGGTGGGTAAATCGGTGCCCAATAAACCCGTTTGCGCTACATAAGTCATGGGTTGGGCGGCATCATCCAACAGCACAAAATTGTTTTTATCGTTATCCGCAGCGCGATGCTTAAGCAATACTAATTTGCGCAAATCACCACCAGTGGTCTCAATTTCGGCTTGATAAAGATCGGTTTTCACACTGATTCTTTGAGCCTGTTGCAACTTGTAATCACCGGCCATGGGATCAATGGATGGGGTAGCTAGTTGGTTTGCCTGTGCTAAGGGAGTGTTTTGCACGGTCCCTTGTTGCACTACCGCAACCGGGGCTTGTTGGCGTTGCCATGCATCCCAAAGCATTAAAATCGACATTGAAAAAATGACAAATAAAACTAAACGTCTGGTATCCATGATTTTTAAGTTATCTTTAATAAAATGTTAGTAAGGGTCTTGGCTAATACGGTTTAAGGAATGGGATCGTGGCCACCAACGTGCCACGGGTGACATCGAAGTATACGGCGTAAGGCATAATAACTGCCCTTGATGGCACCGTGCCTATTTATGGCTTGCGTAGCGTACGCTGAGCAAGTAGGGTAAAAACGACATTGCTGACCAAAAAATGGGCTTAGCAATATTTGATAGCCTCGTATTACCCAGATTAATAGTTGCGCCATAATTTTCATTGCTGGTGATTGCTAAGCCTCATGGCCTTTATCGTGGTTTATTTCCGCTCGTGCTAAGCGTTGGTTTAATTTTACCACTAGCGCATTGAACTCCAGTTTAATTAACTGAAAATCTCGTTTGTCGAACTTCTTTTGCACTCGTAAAATAATATCGGCAGCTGAAATTTCATGCTGTTGCAAGCGAAAAAGTTCGCGCAAAACGCGCCGCATGTAATTTCTACTGACGGCCAATTTAGCCGTTTTCTTACCCACCACCAAGCCTAAGCGAGGCCTCTGAAGTTGGTTGGCTTGATAATGCAGGGCTAGGTATTCTGTTGCAATACGTTTGCGGAAATTAAAAACGGATGAAAATTCATCCGTTTTAATCAATTTGGCTTCTTTAAGGAGCCTGTAGCTTGGCATCATTACCTAAAATTATAGAATTTATCAGGATAATGTGCGCTGTAAAATCAGTCCGTGGCGGACTAAAAATTACAGGCCTAAACGTTTGCGACCCTTAGCGCGACGACGTGCGATAACAGCGCGACCGCCTTTGGTGGCCATGCGAACTAGAAAACCGTGAGTGGTTGCACGACGTGTTTTAGATGGTTGATATGTACGTTTCATGTATTACTCCAACAAGCAAATAGCTATAAAGGGCGCTATTAGACACGATAAGCATCTATTTTGTCAACGTTTATTTAGTTTTGCCTTGTAAGTAAATGCCTGTGGATAAGTTTTCCTAAACAGGCTAAAATGCCAACCAGTGCTGTATAAAAATAAGTAAAAAAATTCTCAGCTTAAATGTCTTTAATTTTTAAAATAAAACAACCGCTTAGATACATCTGCCCGGTAAAAAAACGAAAGTAAAAAACAATAGAAG